>JBCBOS010000023.1:0-145571 GCA_039821145.1 Bacteroidota bacterium
AAACCTAATGAGGTCACTTACAATTCGCTGCTCACAAAAGCGCCCAATTGGAACGACGCACTCAACATCATTCAGACAATGAAACGCGAAGGGCTTAAACCTAATGAGGTCACTTACAATTCGCTGCTCACAAAAGCGCCCAATTGGAACGACGCACTCAACATCATTCAGACCATTGATGAAAGTCATATCAATAATAGATACCTACGTTCTACATTTTTAAAAATAGCTCAGACCCATCAAGAAGAAACCTTAGCGTCACTCAATAGTGCGCCTAAGGATGCCCTATTCTTCAATTCGGCCCTACGAATGATTATGAGGGAATTTCATCTGCCGCTAGTTGGAGGACAAACGTTTTATCATAAGTACTTTGATCAAATCAGCAGACTCGAAGACTGGTCACTCATACAATTTATAGATACAAAACTATGCCCCGAAGAATGGAAGCTGCGACTTGTCGAATTCCTTCCATCCAAAGAATCCAACTGGTGGTACCACAAAATCAAAGCAGATGCTTTGCTGAATTCTGACCATGAACAAAGTTTCTCCCTTTTGAAAAGAGCCTACCAATTGGTACCTGATGATTATAAAGTTCAAGTCCATGCCATTTGGATCAAGACAGTTGTACTCAATGACTTGGAAAATGAATTCCAAACAGCCATCGAGAAATGTAACCTTTGTTTGAAGAATCAAAATACAAAAGGTAATTTTCCATACGTTGGCAAGTTGCTCGTCTGGCTACTTCTCAGAAACTCAACCAATGTAGAGGCTTTCACTGAAAGCTTGAATCGAATCATTGCCACGTATCAAATATCCAGGAGGCTGATTGGCAAGTTCTTATCCAAAGAGCTATGGACAGATTTCCCCGAAAGACAAATTGAAAAATACCGAACTGATGTAGCAAACGACTTAGCTCCCAATCTAATGGAGAAGAAAGGAAAAAAATTCAAACCAAAAACGTAAACCCACATGTAAACCAACGAAAAAAGGAGTCACGCAATTTTCACGTAACTCCTTGATTCTCAGTTGTGGGCGATGATGGATTCGAACCAACGACCCCCTGCTTGTAAGGCAGGTGCTCTAAACCAACTGAGCTAATCGCCCTCCTATGTTTTTCGCTTTTTACATCCTCATTCCAACCATTCTTCTTCGAAAAGCGGTTGCAAAGATATAATTCCTACCCTTTCAAGGCAAGCCTTTTTAAATCTTTTTTTCAAAAATATTGCCGTACCTTATTGCGTTTCTTATGCATACTGACAGATTACTTTTCCGTATAATATCTTTGTGCAGGAAACACCACACTTAACACCTGGAGTCGCCGCTCCGCCTTCCAAGCAGCCCCTTATGATGCGTGTACTCAAAAAATTGCTCCTCTGGACCGCCTCGCTCATCGCAGTGGCCATGATCGCACTGGTCGTCATCGCTGGCTTGTTCGATCAGCAGATCAGCTCTCGATTGATCAAGGAAATCAACAAGCAACTCAACTCGGAACTCACCGTCGGGGAGGTGGAGCTGTCGCTGCTGTCGGGCTTTCCCAATGCTTCGGTCAACCTGCAAAAGGTGGCGCTCAATGATGCACTCAAGGGGACCCTGCTCGAAGCGGAAAACCTCGCCTTTCGGTTTCGACTCCTCAGCTTGTTTGGCTCTACCATCAAGGTCAATTCCGTCCTCGTGGAAAATGGGGCTCTCTTTGTACACATCAACAGACGGGGGAAGGCCAATTACAACATCTTCAAATCAAAACCGGACTCTGGCAAGGACAAAGACGACAAGGGCCAAGACAGTGAACTGGCCATTTCTCTACAAGAGGCGCGATTCCAGGACGTGGAGCTGATCTTCATCAACGAGCAAACCCGGCAGGAGGCCAAGGCGCTCATCAAAGAGGCCGTCGCCTCGGGGGAGTTCTCCAAAAGTCAGTTTTCGCTCAATAGTTTTGCCGATCTCAAGGCGGGTTTTTACGAACTGGATGGACAGCGGTACTTCGCGGGCAAAGACGTCGTCTACGATGCCAGTATCGATGTGGACCTCAACAAAGGACATTATGAGTTCAAGGATTTTGACCTGGGGCTGGAGTCCAACATCTTCAAGGTCAATGGCACCGTCGATACCAAGGCGGGCAATACGGATGTTGATCTGCAACTGACGGGCAAGGAATGCAGCCTCGAATCCATCCTGGGACTGCTCCCAGAGCAGCAGTTGGCCTACTTCGGCGACTTCAAAAGCAAAGGGACCTTTTTCTTCAATGCCAACATCAATGGACGCTACAACGAACGGGAAAATCCCAAAGTGGACGTTCGATTTGGACTGAAAAATGGAAGCATCAGCAGCCAAAAACTGCCCAATCGCCTCAAAGATGTGACCTTCGCCGCCTCTTTTACCAATGGCAAAAAGCGAAACAATGCCTACTCTGTCTTCAAAGTCGACAACTTCAAAGGCTATTTCAACCGCGAACTCATCGAATCCAGCTTGCGCATCGCAGACCTGGACCACCCACGCATCGAATTCAGCCTGGATGGCGTACTTCCGCTGGAATCCATCTACGGCTTGTTGAACGCTGCCTCGATCACAGATGGAGATGGCGAAATTGAAATCAAAAAGTTCTACCTCAAGGGTAGCCTGGAGGACATGCGCACCCCCTCCCGCATCGGACGGGTCAAGTCGTCGGGAGAATTGGAGTTTGACGATGCCGAATTGGTCATCAACGAAGAGGCCGTCGTACTCGACAAAGGCAGCCTTCGGATGAAGGACAACAGCATCATCGTGGACGACATCAAGCTGGAAGGGGCTGGCAGTGAATTGGTCCTCAACGGCAAATTTCTCAACCTCATCCCCGTCCTCTTCGCCGACTCCCTCAACAGCCGCAAGGCCGAGCTGCAGTTCCAAGCCAGCCTGGAATCCCCCGAACTGGACATCGATCGCCTCCTCGCCATCACCGCTCCGCCCGCCAGCAATGACCAGATCGAAAAAGGAGTGGCCGACTCGCTCAAGGTGGCACAAAATCAGGAACGCGAGCGAATCACCAAATTTCTCAAAGGAACCTTCCAAGCCAAAATCGACGATTTCAACTACCAAAAAATCAAAGGATCCAATTTCAGCGGGGAGTTCGAATTTGACAACAACGAATTGCTCATCAAAGGAAACGCCAAAGGCATGGACGGCAACTGGCACCTGGAAGGAGAAGGATACTTCGAAAATGAACCCTACCTCAATGCCCGACTCGAATGCGACAACATCGACGTCAAAGAGTTCTTCCGCCAAGCGGAGAATTTTGGACAGGAGGTACTGGTTTACCAAAACGTAGACGGCACCCTGGAAGCCAAACTCGCCATCGACGCCTTCTGGGCCGAAGACGGTACCTTCCTCGACAAAAAATTGCACGTCCTGGGCGACATCAGCCTGTCCAATGGCGAACTCAACAAGTTCAAACTGCTCTACGATTTTTCCAACTACATCAAACTGCAGGACCTGCGCAACATCCGCTTTACCAAAATGCGCAATTGGCTGGAGGTCAAACGCAACAAAGTCTACCTGCCCGCCATGTTCATCCAAACCAACGCCACCAACCTGACCATCAGCGGCGAACACAGCTTCGACAACGACATGGACTACAACGTCAAAGTCAACGCCGGACAGGTCCTTTTTGCCAAGTTCAAAAAATTCAATCCCCGACTCCGCCCCCAACCCGCCAAGAAGAAGGGCTGGTTCAATCTCTACTATCGCATCTATGGCGATGTAGATGATTTCGAGGTCAAATCCGACAAGAAGGGCGTCAAAACCCGATTCAGTCGCTCCGAACGCCGCAAACGCCAGATACAGGAAAAACTCATCCGCACCTTTGGCAGTGGCATCGATACCTCCGAAGAACCCAGCGCCTGGAAAGACATCCCCGAATACAACGATGGCACCCCGGCAGATCAGACCGAATATGTAGATGGATTTGAAGATCCCAAGGACCCCGCCAAGGACAAGCCCAAGAAAAAAGACCGCGTCATTCCCGAACTCGATGATGACGACGATGTGGAATACATCGATTGGGATGATAATTGATCCGAGCCACAACACTCTGTGGCTTTCGCTGTTTGGTATGAGAAACCAAACTCGCATCCAAACATGCCGATCAACATCCAACGGGCCGACATCGATCAAATGGAACGATTCTTCCGGACCAATCTGATCAATTCCCTCAGCGGCTTCAAAAGTGTCAACCTCATCGGGACCACTGACTCCAACGGCACCCACAACCTGGCCATCTTCAGCTCCTTTGTCCACATCGGTGCCAATCCTCCTCTGATGGGCTTCATCCAACGCCCCCTCAGCGTCCCCCGCGACACCTACAACAACATTTTGCAGACGGGATATTTCACCGTTAATCACCTGAATAAGGAGATCTGTCACCAATCTCACCAAACGGCAGCCCGTTATCCAGTGGAAACATCAGAGTTTGAAGCAACTGGATTGCAACCCTTTTTCTCTGAAAAAATTCCGGCTCCCTACGTCACAGAAAGCCACCTGCGCTTTGGCCTGCGATTCCGGGAAGCCATCCCCATTCCACTCAACGGCACCCTTCTGGTCATCGGTGAAATAGAAGAGGTATTTTTGCCAGATGGCTGCCTGTCTACCGATGGTTTTTTGGACCTGGAAGCAGCTGGCAGCCTGACCGTCTCTGGGCTCGACGCCTACTACGAAACCAGTCGACTCAGCCGATTGTCCTACGCCAAGGCAGATGCCCCACTTTCTGAAATCCCCGTAACACCCCTCGCCAAATGATGCATGTAGGCATAGACTATGGTTCCAAACTCGCCGGTACGACGGTCCTTTGTTGGGAACAAGATGGACAACTTCACTACCAACAATCCGAGAAGAAAAAGGACGCAGACCAATGGCTGATCCAATTGATTCAGGAGCTGTCGCCACCAGAGGTCTTCATCGATGCTCCCCTGAGCTTGCCCGCTGCTTACCACGGCAAAGGAGAGGATTTTTTTTATAGAGATTGCGACCGGGAGCTGCGGGCCATGTCTCCCATGTTTTTGGGTGGGCTGACGGCCCGGGCCATGAAACTCCGCCACTTGCTGAGTCCACAACAGATTGTCTTCCAAGAAACCTACCCGGCTGAACTGGTGCGCAACCTCCCAGACCTCAAGGAATGCTATCTGAAAAAAAAGGCCATGCGAGCTGACTTTTTGGACAAACTCCAACAACTGCTCCCCCACCCCATCCACACCATGCCCACCAATTGGCACCAAGCAGATGCCATCCTCGCCTGGATGTCCGGATGGCGCCACCAGCAAAACAAAGCCAAACAAATTGGAAGGCCAGAAGAGGGTCTCATCATCATTTGAGGGCACAAAGATGCTCCCCATCGGCAACAAAAGGTTGAGAATGGACAACCATTGCCAATTTCCACCGTATCAATGGGCAGAGCAAGTCGCATTCATGACAATCAAGAGAGCAAAAGCGCGATTTTTCAAAAGAACCTTGTCTTTGTATCAATGCCAAGAGAATTTACCTTGTCTTTGATATGAAAATTGGCATTCAGGGATTATATTCGTAGTACAAACGACTGTACGCCCACAGAGCTGTCAGATGTTTTCGCCATAAATACCAATGTAACCTCCTCATTTTCAACATACGCACTTTTTGATTTTCGGCTGTTTCGGAAATCAAATCCCAACTCATTGACATTCGACGAACGACGTACACCTAAAGGGGACAAAAAAATTTCTGAAGACAAGCGAATTAGATTATTCTTTTATTTTTATACCTAGCGGAAAAAAGAAGGCTCAATCCGTCAAATTATTTTAACCAGCGCATAAGAGAGTAATTATGATCTATAGGTTGACAATCCTCCTGCTGTTGATGTACACAGCAAGCCCCTGCCGCGCATGGCAAGGCACACAACAAACTTCTTCTCCCGACATCCAACAATTGGATCGATACTTTGACAAGGCACAAAAAGCCTGGGAAGTACCGGGCCTGTCCGTGGCCATTGTCAAGGATGGGAAAGTTGTCCTCTCCAAGGGATATGGACAGTTGGAATCCGGAAAAGCAACCGCACCGGATGGCAACACCCTTTACGCCATCGCCTCCAATACCAAGGCCTTCATCGCAGCTTCTCTGGCCATGCTGGTGGAGGAAGGCAAAGTCAGCTGGGATGATCCCGTCCTCAAACACCTGCCCTATTTCAGGATGTACGATGACTACGTGACCCAAAACATCACTGTGGAGGATTTGCTCTGTCACCGATCTGGCTTGGGCACCTTCGGGGGGGATGTCGTCTGGTACAAAAGTGAGTACAATCCAGAGGAAGTCATCCGCCACATTGGCAGCATGGATGCTGTCTTTCCCTTCCGGGCTGGTTATGGTTATTCCAACCTCATGTTCATCACGGCAGGCGAAGTGATCCGGGCTGTTAGCGGCATGAGCTGGGCAGAATTTGTGGAAAAAAAGATCTTTCAATCTCTCCAAATGACCCGCAGCCTGACCTCTGTCCAAGGTCTTTCCCAAACGACCAATGTGGCAACGCCCCACAAACTGGCCGAAGGCACGCACAGTCCCATCGCCTGGACCAATTGGGACAACATGGGAGCTGCCGGAGGAATCATCTCCTCGGTCAACGACATGGCCAAATGGATGCAACTCCAAATCGACAGGGGCACCTTCGAGGGACAATCCATCTTCTCAGAGAAAATGCAAGACAAGTTCTGGACACCGCACAACAATTTCACACTGAGCAGAGACAGCGAATATTATCCCAGCAGGAATTTCTCGGGCTATGGTCTCGGCTGGGGAATTGCGGATAAAAAGGGCCGAAAGGTTGTCAGCCACGGCGGCGGCTACGATGGCATGTACTCTCGGGTGGTCATCGTGCCCGAAGAGAAGCTGGGAGTGGTCGTGCTGACCAATGGCATGCGGGGCATCTCCTCTGCCTTGACCAATTACGTCCTGGACGCCTATCTGCAGGATGGCCAGCGCGATTGGAGTGCCGATATGCTCGAAATACAGGGAGCGCGGGAAGAGAGAAGAAAGGAATTGCTGGCCAATTGGCACAAAAACAGGCAGGCTGATCTGCCTCCCACCGTAGAGGCCCAAAAGCTTTGTGGAGAATATTTCGATCCAATGTTTGGCAGCATCGAAATCAAGCAGCAAGGCGAAATGCTACTGCTGGAGTTCCCCAAGGCGCCCAAACTCAATGCCCAATTGACCCACTGGCAATCCAATACCTATCAGATCAATTGGAACGAAACCCATGCCTGGTTTGATTTTGGAACCCTGCAATTTCTGCTCGACAACAAAGGAAAGCCAAAGCGATTGCAATTTGATGTGCCCAATGGCGATATATTTTTCCACGAAATAGAGGCGGTCCGAAAACGCTAGACTTCTCAGCGCTTGCTGATCTTGTTGTTAGAAATGCTTCGCTGACGGCTGCACTTGTGTCGCCCCTCCGAAAAGTCTCGCTTCTTGGCGTGCTTGGTGGAGCGGCCCTGTACCCGCTTGCGCCACATCTTCCAACTCGACCGCTTCATTTCCTGCCGCATCAACTGAATCACCTCTCCCTCCGACAAGCCAAACTGTTCCTTGATGGCATCGAAGGGAGTGCGGTCTTCCCAAGCCATTTCGATGATGCGATTGCAATCGCGCTCGTCCAACTGGTATCGCTTCTTGATTTTCATTGCTTTTTCAACATATTCCAGGCCAGCTTGTTCAGATGTAAAATTCCCATCGATCAAGATGAAAAAACAATTCTTACCAGAAAAAGTCTGCATCGTCTGCCAACGCCCCTTCAAGTGGCGAAAAAAATGGGCCAAGGTATGGGACGAGGTCAAATACTGTAGCGAACGCTGCCGTCGAAACCGCAAATCCGCCCCACAGGGTTAGTTTCATTCAAAATAGAGTTCACCATGAGAGGATTTCTTCTGCTGACTGTCTTGCTATCGCTTTGCAACAGCCTACATGCCCAGGATTGGGACAGGCGGCACCGATTCGCCAAGTCGTATTTCGGGGTCAGTACCTTTGTCAGCCCGAGCATGCAAAACGGGAGCTTCGCCAATGCCAGTGGAGAGGTGGTCCAATACGAGCGCAGTGGATTCTTGTCTCCGGCCGTCAATATAGGGGCCACTCACTTTTGGGGCCATGCAGATTTTTACATTTCCATCAATACCAGTGCCATCAAGTTGGGCGACGATGAGCTGGAAAACAGCATCTATCTTGGCACATTTACAGGTCTGAGGGTCTACCCATTGCCATCCAAACCAGGCAACATCCGGCCCTACCTGGGCTACAAATTCTCCCCCCTTAGGTCTCGGCAGACTGATGTGTCAGGGCAGAAATACAGATTCACCCAAGTCAAGTCGGTCTTTGATGTTGGATTGGGATGGCAGTTGCCAAATTTTTATGTCACCATAGAGTATGGTCGGGTGGTCAATCCCTCCTTTGACACCTACCTTTCCCGAACGATCCAAGGCCGTGACCGCTTCCCCACCCAACTCTTGCAAATCGGGCTGAATTACACCATCGACAGCACCCAACCAGCAAACACAAAAGCCAGCCGGGCCGCCAACGAGCTCTTTTCCGGCACCAATCAATATGGTTTCTTCTTTGGCATCGGCCCCTCCGCTGCCTTCCCCATCGCCTCCTCAGAGTACATCACAGAGCAGTACCCCTTCTTGGACGATCGCGCCATGCCCCGCATCTTTCCCGACCTGGTCGTGGGCTACCACTTCACCAAGACGGACCTGGTCACTGCCCTTTCCTTTCGCCCCATGACCCAGAAGCGGGAGGCCTATGGCTTTGAGCAAACCATCAACCGCAACAGCCTCATCCTGGAAGCCTACCAATTTTTGGGCGATTACCACGGCTTTGCTCCTTACCTCGGCATCGGCCTGAGCTACGAAAACCTCCAACTGTCAGAAGTTGACAATGGCACAAGCATCAGCGATGTGACCCAAAACAAGTTCTCGCCAGCAGTCGTATTTGGCTGGGACATCCGACCAAGCGAAAAGGGCGACTGGTGGGTTTTGCGAACCAACCTGCGCTATTCTCCTTTCCTCCGCTTCTCCCATCGCGAGCAAGATCTGAGCCTGCAGCATCTCGAATTCAATTTCATTCAATTTGTCATGTATCCCCAGAGGAGGAAGAAGGTGAGTGGGTGATCACTTGGCCACAGAAACCAATCGGCTGCTGGAAGAATGAGGTTCCTGCTCCTTGCCTTGTTGCGTCTTCCACTTGTCCACCACTCGCAAAACTTCCTGGCAAATCACGTCCGCATTTTCCTTCTTTGTGTAAATGCTGTTGTGGTGTGCATCCAGGTTCACTTGCTGGCCATCGGTAGACAGTGTGGCGATGTCCTTTTGCAGATTCACCCATCGGGCCAGGCGCTCGGCTGACTTTTTCTTTTCTTCCTCTGTTGTTGGCTTTCTGCCTTTTTGCGTGGCCGTGAATACCCGGATCGGTATGGAACCAAAGTCCGTCGTTTCAGCCGCTCTTTTGAAGACCTGATTGATCCATTCATTTTCCAACATGGCAGCTCTGGGGTAGTCTCCGTTGTAGGAGTAACAGATGGTGCGCTGGTTGATTTCCGGGGGGAGGCCTTCAAATTGTAGGATCGGTCCGGCGACCTTGTTGTAAAGGGTCAGGAGGCCCATGTCGGCCAGGGTTGCCAATACGGTCAGGCCTCGCTTCATGGAGGTCTCTCTGGCCAAGGAATCTTCAGGGGTCCGGGAGTTCTGGTATTGATTGGGGTGGCTGGAATCCACGAAAAATAGGCCAACCACTTCGTCGGGATAGAGATCGGCAAAGACGCGGATCAGTGGTCCGCCCATGGAATGTCCTGCCAAAATGTAGGGAGGCGTTTCCCCGGACTTTTCCAACAACTCATGCAATTCACGGGCAATGGTTTCGGCATCGCGGGGACTCTGATTCGACTCGCTGTATACGATGCCAGCCCGGTCGTAGCGCACCACCCGCATGCGGTCCTTCAGGCCATCGCTCAGCCAGTAGTACGAATCGCTGGGCACGCCCAAGCCCCCTTCCACAACCAAGGTTGGCTCGTCGCTCCTCTCTCCAGAGCAATTGATGTGTAGTTTGACACCATCCACATCGACGAGTTTTCCCGGAGGCTGTACCTCTGGTCCAAATAGGCGACAGAACAAGCCAGCCAAAATGAGAAGGGCCAATAAAGATCCGATTGATACAGCGATCCACTTGAGAATTTTCAAAAATATTTTCATGATGCTTTGTAGTTTGATTGATTCGCTGCAAACATCCATTCCTTTGGCAGTTCTTCCAACTTATTGTGATGAGCCATGCAGAAAGTTACACACACCAGTCTCTGCGATGCCCCAATCCAGTTCGACACAAAAAAGATGCTGTTGGGCCTCAAAGCCGTGCTGTTGATCAAAAAGATTGTCAATCGATCTGAGGAAGGCTATTTTTGTGTCATGACTGAATCAATTCAAAAACAAAAGGTGTTCATTACAGGCGGAATCGTCACCGTTGGACTGACCATCGTGCTGAGCGCACTGGGTTTCATCTTTACAGGAGAAGAACAAGCCTATTTCAATGTCTACATCCTGATCCTCTATTGGCTGCTGGTCTCCTTTCTGATCTATAAGATTCGGATTTACAAGACCATCGGATTTGTGGCATTGTTCGTCGCCCTCATGATACTGGACAATTACATGCGCATTCCCGACAACCCCATTACCCTGTCGGCAATCGTTCTGTATTGGATCACGGCAGTCTACCTTCTCTTCCCCCGCTTTTTCAAAAAGTACAAAATCATCATCTTATCTGTCTATGGAGTTGTTTTGTCCTACTTCATCATCTCCCGCATGATGCCCAACTACCAGGAAGACCACCACTTGCGGGTGATCAATCTATTGGTCATTCCCATTCCGTTTTTGGTTGCCATGGGCATCTACGACCAGTGGCACTGGCTGACGGTCTTACAAGCAGACAAGGCCAAAACAGAACTGACCTTACTCAAAAGCCAAATCAATCCACACTTCTTTTTCAATACCTTGAACAATTTGTACGGATTGGCCATGGAGAAATCTGACGAAGCGCCGAGGGTGATCCTTCGGCTGTCGGACATGATGCGCTACACCATCTACAAAGGCAAGGAAGAGACCGTTTCTTTGAAAGACGAAATCGACTATCTACAGAATTACATTGAGCTGCACAAAATTCGCTACCAAAAAGAGGTGGAAGTTTCCTTTGTACATGATGTAGAAGAACATCTACAAGTCGCGCCTCTCCTGTTCATCATCCCATTGGAAAATGCCTTCAAACACGGGGTGGAAAAAATGCGAGAGGGGGCCTTCATCCACCTACAGATGCACACCCGCGATGACCAACTCATTTTCGCCATTGAAAACAGCTACGAAAAAGCCCCTTCCCACCAACCCAGAGGCATCGGACTGGACAATCTCCAAAAGAGACTACAGCATTCCTACCCCAATCGACATGAACTCATCATCGATCAAGAAGAATCCATTTACAAGTTCCAGCTAACTCTTGTACTGACATGACATACTGCATCATCGACGACGAACCCATTGCCCATCGCATCATTGAGGGCTACTGCCAACACTTGCCCCATCTCCAAAAAGTGGGAAATTGCTACGACGCCTTCGAGGCCATGCAGCTGCTCAACCAAGAGGCGGTCGACTTGATCTTTCTGGACATCAACATGCCCAAGCTCTCCGGCTTCGACCTTCTGAAAAGCATGCGACAACCTCCCAAAGTCATCGTGACCTCGGCCTACAAAGAATACGCCCTGGAAGGCTATGAACTGAACGTGGCCGACTACCTGCTCAAGCCCTTTTCGTTCGATCGATTTCTCAAGGCGATGAACAAGCTCGTAGACCACCAGAGCCCCGCACCAGCGCCCGCCCATTCCTCGGATAACAAAAAGCTGCGCTTTTTCCTCAAAGGAGACAAGAAAATGCACCAGATACATGCCGAAGACATCTTGTTCATCGAAGCATACGGCAACTACACAAAGGTCTTCTTGACCAAAGAGACCATTGTCAGTCACCAAAAAATCTCTTCCCTTGAGGAACTGCTGCCCAAGTCAGCATTTTTGAGGGTCCACAAATCCTTCATCGTATCCACCGATAAGATCAAAATGATAGAAGGCAACCGAATTCAAATTGGTACACACCTCATCCCCATCGGCCAAACTTACAAGCAAAGCCTCAAACGGCTTTTCCGGGGAGATTGACAGCAGTTTGCTCCCCCATTTGAACGGACAAAACAAAAATGCGCTCAACGCCCGTAACCCTTTGGCCCAAGGGCAGTACTCCTTATAAATGCACAAAACAAATGGCTGGAAATGTTAAAATTCGCTAATCCACGAAGAATTTCGTAGAAGAACTTGACCTTACGAAAACTTTCGTATATACTTGTATACGAAATCATTCGTATAATCATTTTCTGACAACAACTGCTTCTTATGTCAACTCATAAACATCCAAAGCCCACCGACTCGGAACTGGAAATTCTCCAGATCCTTTGGGAACACGGTCCCTCCCCGGTGCGCTTTGTCAACGAACAGCTCAACCAGCGCAAAGAAGCCAGCGAGCCCAAGACGGGATACACCACGACCCTCAAACTGATGCAAATCATGACGGGCAAGGGCTTGACGCAGCGCAATACCGAAAGCAGAACCCACATCTACGAAGCCATTGCCAGCGAAACCGAGACCCAACAACACTTGCTCCAACAATTTGTGGATGCCACCTTCCGAGGCTCTGCCATGAAGATGGTGATGCAAGCTCTCGGCAACAACTCTACCTCCCAAGAGGAGTTGGACGAAATCAAAGCACTGATTAGCAAGATCGAAGGGAAAGACGAGGCCTAGGCAGCATTTCACCTTCCATTTTTTTGACAAATCTAGCTTGCAACGATCTGCAAAGAATCTTGTCTTTACAATCGTGTTGCGGGCCATACAATAAAATATCATGAGTTTCATCGCCCAATACTTTCAAGAAGAATTCATCTATGCCATGGGATGGACCGTTTTGCATTCCTTTTGGCAAGGCATCGCCATCGCCTTGATCATGGCCGTCGTATTGGCCAGTCTGCAAGGCCGCTCTGCCCGACTGCGCTACGAAATTGCCAGCTTCAGCCTGTTTTTGATGCTGGTCAGTGCCGTTTGCACCTTCATCTACCTGTACGACCATTCCAGCAGCACGATGACTGCCGCTGCTCTCGACGCCACCACCGTCCACATTATCGCTCCTGCCGGAGGAGAAAGCGGTGGATTGCTCAACGGCTTTTTCCAGACTTGCAACACCTACTTCAACGATCACCTGCCGCTCATCGTCAGTGTTTGGCTGCTGGGAATGGCATTTTTCCTCCTTCGCTTGCTGGGTGGACTGGCGTATGTTCAAGGACTGCGCAATCGCCACAATCGGCCCATGGAGGAGTTTTGGCAACACAAAATGAAGGGCTTGGCCAGTCGAATGCGCATCCGCCGCCCTGTGGCTTTGCTGGAATCGGCTCAAGTCAAAGTCCCCATGGTCATTGGCTATCTCAAACCAGCCATCCTCATGCCCCTGGGTGCCATCAATCAGCTCAATATGAACGAGGTGGAAGCCATCCTGGCCCATGAGCTGGCACACATCCGGCGCAACGATTATCTGCTGAACATCTTGATCGCCATGATCGAAGCACTGTTTTACTACAACCCCGCCGTGTGGTGGATGGCAGCCAACATTCGCAGCGAACGCGAAAACTGTTGCGACGATTTGGCCATCCAGGTATGTGGCAATTCCCTTACGTATGCCAAGGCATTGGTGCGCATTCAGGAGCTTCACCAAGCATCCATCCCGGCCTTTGCCATGTCGTTTTCTGGCAACAAAAAGCAGTTGCTGCACCGCATCCGTCGCATTCTCAATCAGCCCCAAAACCGCAGTCACATCCGCGAGAAACTGGGCGCCACCTGTTTGCTACTGATGATGATCCTATTTGTCTCCATGGGCGCAGGACCATCTCAACAAGAAGACAATCAACAAAGCTCTGAATGGATAGAAGTGGAAAGCTTCGAACCCACCACCGTATTCTTTGAATCCTCCACTGAACAAACAGACAGCCTTCCCCCCCCAAAAAAGAAGTCCAAAACCAAGGCACACTACTTCAAAGAGACGGATGGAAGAAAAGTGGAATTGAAAATCGAAGATGGAGAGGTGGTAGAACTCAAGATCAATGGAGAAGCCATTCCTCCTTCGGAAAGAGACAAGTATGGCGACATCGTATCAGAACTACAAGATGTCCCTGCGCCACCAAAGCCACCGGCACCGCCAGTACCGCCAACACCACCTGCACCCCCGACGCCACCAATGCCACCGACGCCGCCAGCTCCATCTGCTCCTCCGGCTCCGCCCGCACCCAGTGGAACAGGCTTTGGCTGGCTCGATACGCAAAGCCTTCCATCGCGTACAGACGACGATTTGATATTCCGGTTTGACAACAACGACGCCTTCATCACAGATACAAAGTCCAGTGCCTTCATTTGGGACAGCAATGGCAAAAGAGACACCATCTTTTTGAACGATGGCAAAATCCGGAGCAACAACAAAGAAAGCCTTGCCTTTTTGTGGCCCGAGTCCAATGTATTGCTGAGCTCTCCCTCTGGCTTTTCCCTTCGTTCCAATGAAGCCACGGATGATTGGATGACCCCATTCCTCTGGCCCAAGGAGAGCAAGAAGCAACGCAAAAAGCGCATGAAGGAAAGAAAGAAGAGAATGAAAGCTCGCAAGAAAAAAATGAAAAGGCGGAAATCCAAAAAGCGCAACTCAACCGTATATATCCTCACAGACACCATCCGCCCTCTCGTTGGTCTGAGCGAAAGAGAAGAGATGTTGGAGCAATACAGAGAGGCAACCCAAGAGTTCCAGGAATTGATGCAAGACAGAGCAGAGAGAATGGCAGAAGCTCAAGACATAGTGACTGCTGAAGGAGAGGCAATGATGCGCTTGCAGAAAGAAGAACTCGACGCCTTTGCGCACAAAATGGAAGAACAATCACTTCTCAAAGATCATGCTGGCCTGTTGGAATTGGAAGCGACTCAGTACCGAGAAAACCAAACCATTTACCAAAATCAGATCGAAGAACTGCGAGAGAGCGCGGAGCAACTGCAAGAAGAAGCAAAGCATCTTCAAAAGCTGGAACAAAGGGAGCTCGAAGAATACTTGAAGCAGGCCAAAAAACATAAGCGCGGTCTGATTCAGATGAGAGAGCAAAGCGAGATCATGAAGAAAATAGCTCTGGAGATGAAGTCCAAGCAATTCGACAGGTTGGAACAAATGGAAGAACAGCTTTTGAAAGATGGCCTGATCAAAAGTACAAAGTCCTACAGCATCAAACTCGACAACAAGACATTTCAGGTCAATGGCAAAAAGCAATCTGCCAAGGTCCACGAAAAATATTATTACTTGTACAAAGACATGCTTGGAAACATGGAAAGCGGGAAGCTCGAAATTCGAAAGGGGAAGTAACCACAAGGAGGTCGCTGGCTGGGTACATCCAAAAGTGGATTTCTGCCATTTCATGTAACAACAAACCTCCAAATGTTAATCCCTCCGAGGAACTTGTGGCTTTGCCAACAAAAAGACAATTTGATAGACAAATAAAAATGCATCTGATGAATAAGTTTAACCCTCGAACCATTTTACTAGCTGCCGCAATGGTCTTCTCAATGAGCAGCTTCTCTCTACAAGCACAAAGTGACAATGCCCCCCAGGATGAAGAAACCATCACCATCATCAAGGAATACACAGATGAAAACGGTGTGACGGTAAAGGAAAAAATCATCAAAAAAGGGGATGATGTAGAATTCGATTACCAAGACATCAATTACAGCTACCAAGGCAATGGCGAAGAAATCAGAATCGAATCGCTGGAAGAACTCAAGGAGCTCGAAAAGCTATCGGGACTGCAATCTCTCGAAAATCTACACATCGACATCGATCTGGACGAAGAAGACTCCGACAAAGATTTCATCTTCCGTTTCAGAGGCAGTGGAGACAAAGACAACAACAGCTTCCGCTTCAACTGGGACGAAAAGGAAGACCTTCCCGATGAGGTCAAGGAAAAATTGAGAGACCTCGACATCAAATTGCAAGACAAAAATGGCATCATTTGGATCGAGCAAGACGAAGACGACAGACGTTCTTTCCAGTCTTCTGACAAGCCCTTCCTGGGCGTCGTCATGAGCGATCACAGATACATTTCCCAAAACGGCAACGACCAAGCGGAGAAAATCACAGGTGTCAAAATCACCAGGGTCGTATCCAACAGTGCAGCTGAAGCGGCTGGCCTTCGCAAAGGCGACATCATCACCGCACTCAATGGCCAGAACATCGATTCCTACGAGGACGTCTCCCGCACCATGCGCTCTATGAAAGTGGGCGAACAGCTGGAAGTGGGCTATCTAAGAGATGAGCAACCTGCCACCACCACTGCCACACTCAAGGCCAAAAAGCGTCGGTCTCATCGCGTATACAACTACAGAGGATACTCTTCTTCCAACAAGGCAGAACGCCCCTGCGTATTCATTGGTGTGGAAGTGCAAACCGGACATTCTTCCAGCAATCGGGAAGGCGTCCGCGTCCAACGAGTACTCGACGACACCCCAGCAGCTGAGTCTGACCTCCAAAGAGGAGATGCCATCACGGCCATCAATGGAGTAGAGATCAACAGCTTCAACGAATTGCTCGCAGAGCGCAACAAATACAATCCAGGTGACGAAGTGGAAATCAACTTTCTTCACAATGGCGAGCTGAAAACCAACCTGATCACCTTCAGAAAGTGTGGAGAGGAAGAAGAAGTTGTTCAAGAAGATGTCACCCCTGTCGTGGAAGAACTCCCTCTGTTTCCCGAGCGCATCAACAGCAATCTGGAGCTGAGCAACTTTACGGCCTTCCCCAACCCATCGACCAACCTCGTCAACATCCGTTTCCAAGCCGATGCAGCGCCAACTGTCATCAAGATGCTCGACATCGATGGACGAGAACTCTACGTGGAAAACCTCCCCAACTTCGACGGCAACTACGACAATCAAATTGACTTGACATCAGCACCCAATGGCACATTGATCCTAACCATCAGCCAAAACAACCAGGTGTATACTGATAAAATCATCAAAGGAACCCGAGATGGCCTGAGGCCATAAATGGAAAGAAACAGAAACAAATTTTCGAATCAGCTTTTTTCAAATCCCTCTGAGTGGCTTTCATTCAGAGGGATTTCCATTTTACCGATCCAACCACTGTTTGAAATCTCCTACCCTGTCGCGACTGACGATGACATCCATCTCCGTGCCAGGACACAATTCCAACTTGAGGCGACTGTTGAAGTAGGTGTGAATTTTCCCAATGGCATTGATGCAGGTGATGATCTTCCGATTGATCCGAAAGAAATACACAGGGTCAATCTGCCCCTCCAATTGATCCAAGGTGTAGTCGATGACATGCTGGCGCCCATCGCTCATGCGGGTGTAGACCATGCCATCCTTGGAATAGAAATAGGCAATGTCTGTCACGAAGATGTAACTCAGGTGCTGGCCAGCCTTGACCAAAAAGCGCTCCTTGTAAGTCGGTTTTTGCAAACTCTGCAACAACTGTGTGAGGGAGGAGGCTGGAACTTGAGAGGATTGGAAGTACGCTTCGTACTTGGCAAAAGCCGCATTCAACTCTACCTCATCAATGGGTTTGAGCAAGTAATCCACGCTGTTGACCTTGAAGGCGCGGAGGGTATATTGGTCATAAGCAGTGGTAAAGATGATGGGGGCATCGATGTGTACCTGATTGAAGATCTCAAAACTCATCCCATCGGCGAGTTGGATGTCCATGAACACCAGATCGGGCATGGGATTTTGGCCAAACCATTCGACCGAGCTTTCCACACTGTCTTGTATGGAGGCAATCACCGAGTGGGGTCGACACTCCCCAATCAGCTTGGACAAGCGCTTCGAAGCGGGCTTTTCGTCTTCAATGATCAGAATCTTCATGATCTGCCAAATTACAAAAAATTACTGTCGTGGTCGATGAATTGCGGCACATTGCTCGGCCGGTCAAACAAAATACAACTACAACAAAAAGGAAAAAACACTGAAACGATTTGTTTATTAAACGAAATTGTTTTAAATTAGCGGCGTGTCCTCACATATTGTTTTAATCCAAATTCTTCACAATGATTAGAGACGATAGAATTCAACTCAATGATCGTTTCCGGGAAGTATTCAAACTTTTGCTCGAACGAGGCGACGTGATACTCAACGACCGCAACGGTCGTGGCATGGGGGATTTTGCTGACAAAATCCTCGGCAATCGCGCCTACGGTCACATCATCCGGGCTTTTCTGAATCCCGATGACAAACGCGTGATCGACTACCGCCACGCCAGAGCCATTTGCAGAGAATACGGTGTGAATGAATCTTATCTCATCGACGGCATCGGAACTCCCTTTGGCATTGATCTGCCTCAAACCAGTACTTCTGATGCATCCTCTCGCCGCAAAGGCAACATTCTATTCACAAGCGTTCAGGCATTCGCAGGTTCCGGTGTGGATGTGGGAGGAGCAGCAGCAGCGGAAGAGCACGAACTCTTCTCCATGCCCGGCGTGAGTGGCAGCGGCCTGGTCGCCTTCCCCATCGAAGGAAACAGTATGACCCCCGTCGTCAACGACGGAGACATTGTTATCTGCCGTCAGATCAATGGCGTATACGAGATCAAGGACAATTCGATTTATGCCGTCAAGAGCAATGGCTCCCTCTGGATCAAACACGTCCAAGGAATTCGCAACAGCAAAGGACGCATCCATCGACTCAACCTCATCTCTGCCAATCACCTGGAATTCCCTCCCTTCGAGGAGGAAGTCAATGAGCACACCCGACTCTACAAAATGATCCGGGTCATTTGCAAAATTTGACCATCACACTGTGAAACGAAACACTAAGACCTTGTATCGATGCTCATCAAAAGCATCTGTCTTCAAGACTACAAGAACAAAGGCTGGGTCCACTCCGATCCAGCCTGTTCTTTCTCCCCTCTTCTCCCCCTCCACAAGCGCTCTGCTGACAATAAAAAACAAAACATTTTTTGTTTTAAAAATAGACAATAACCAAATTTTTTGTTTATATTTGTAGCGTACTTAAAGGGCAATCAAAATTGTTTGTACATCAATTTTTTCTGCCCATTATTCAACGCACAGATGGACATGGAAAACATCAACCGCAAAGAGCTCAATAGACGTTTCTCAGAAGTATACCAACTACTGGTCGACCAAGGGGACATCGTCAAAAGCTGTCGGCAGAGAAGCAAGTCCGCCTTTGCTCAAAAAATTGGAACAAAAGGCCACATCATTGACCTGTATCTGAAAGGGAAACGAACCATTACCTACGAACAGAGCAAGAAAATGTGCGCCCACTTCAATATCAGCGAAGCATTCATGTTTCAAGGAATTGGAACTCCCTTTGAACAACCAAAAATACCTGATCCTGAAAAAAGACTAGCGATGGCGCTCGGAATCAATTTTTCTCCCAACATCTTATTCACCAATGTAGAAGCCTTTGCCAGCAATACGGTTGGGGTGGATCTGTTGGAAGAGAACGAACGATTTCACATTCCTGGACTACAAGGCGACTTGGTCGCTTTCAACATCAACGGAGAAAGCATGTCTCCCACCATACTGGCTGGTGACATGGTCATCTGTACACCACTGAAAGACAGGAATGAAATGGTGGATGACGACATCTATGCCGTCGTTTCCAATCAATCTGTATGGGTCAAAAGGGTTCGCCGATGCTTCGACAAGTACGGTCGTTGGACCCATCTCAAACTAATTTCAGACAACCACCTGGAGTACGATCCTTTCATCATCGAATTGAACGAGGTGAGGAAATTGCTCCGCGTAAAAAGACGACTGACGGGAATGTTTTAACCTCATTCCTCCTCAGACTGTCGACTGGCTGCAAGCTTCAGCCAACTACCCCCTTGGATAGTCTCTCTAATCATATCCTGCTGTTTTTTGATTCCTGCTCCCGGATTGTTACATCCGGGAGACTTTTTTTTATTCAGCCATCCGCTGGCGCATCGCCTCGTACAGGATCACCCCCGATGCAACCGATACATTCAGCGAATCTGTCTGACCCAATTGCGGGATGATGAAACGCTCGTCTGTCTTGCGCAGCAAAGAGGGGTGTACGCCATCCCCCTCAGAGCCCAATAGGATCGCAGCAGGTACAGTCAAATCCAAATCCGGCAGCTTCTTTTCTGCCTGCAAATCACTGGCAAAAACGCTCAGCCCTGACAACTGCAACTGCTTGATGGCCAAGGACAAGCTGGCCTCCCGACAGACTGGAATGCGCCCCAAAGCACCCGCCGATGTTTTGAGCGATTCGGCATTGATGGGTGCCGCCGAACGAGCGCCCACCACCAAGGCATGGGCCCCCATGCACTCTGCAGAACGCGCAATGGCCCCAAAGTTTCGCACATCGGTGATGCTGTCCAACAACACAATCAAAGGCGTCTGTGACTGTTCGAACAAAAATGGCAGGATGCTTTCCAAACGCTGGTAAGCAACCAATGCAGCAAAAGCAATGACACCCTGGTGGGTGCCGCCTGTTACCCGATTCAACTTTTCTTTGGGGACCATCTGCACCGGAATGTGCTCGCGAGAGGCCAAATCCCGCAATTCCTTCTCATAAATGCCTCTTGTTCCCTTTTGCAACAAGATTTTGTCAATGGATTGTCCTTCTTTCAAGGCATCCAGCACGGGATGACGACCGTAGATGATGTTTTGTTTGCGCATGCCCGAAAGATCGATAAAATCGAGCAGTTGACCAAAAGACGGCTAATTCGCAATAAATGTCGGCAACCTTCAACACATTGCACAGGCAATATCCGCCAACATATTTCATTTTTGAGTATTTTAGCCCTTATCTCAACCGCAAAATTTCTTTACACAACTAAAATTAGTCAATAGTATGCTAAAAACTTTTACAAAGTGGACCAGCCTGGTCGTCCTTATGGGTTGCCTGGTATCGGCCGTGACTGTAAAGGCACAATCCCTCCTCCCCATCGACATTGCCCAACAGCACATAAAGCAAAACCACAAAAAATGGGGACTGTCGGCGGAAGATGTGTCGGACTTACACTTGAGCGCCCACTACACTGACCGCTTGACGGGAAAAACCCGCTTTTTCTTCGTACAACGCTACCAAGGCGTTGAGATCGTCAATGCCGTTCTCAACATTGGTGTCTCCAAAGATGGCAAAGCATCCAACATTGGCCACCGATTCATTCCCGAACTGGCCAAGAAAGCAAATGCACCCCACTCTTCCATCGCCCCCACGACTGCCGTCTACACAGTGGCATCCAAGCTGGGGCTGAAAGCAGGACGAGCACCACTAAACGTTGAAAAGGCCAAAGAAGGAAAGTACTTTGAGTATACCTCCAAGGCGATTGCTCAGCACAACATCCGCACCCACCTCTGCTACCATCCCACAGAAGATGGCAAGCTGAAGCTGGCCTGGGACATCGTCCTGCAGCCCACTGGCACCCTCGACAAATGGCGCTACCGCATCGATGCCAATACAGGTAGCGTACTCAAGAGAGAAAACATGGCGCTGTATTCTTCCTATGGACGTGCTCCCGCAAATGATTGCCGCCAAGAAGACCCACGCTCTTCTGTCCAAACGGAAAGACAACAAGCCGCCTCTTCCCTTTTGATGGCACCAACATACAATGCCTTTGAATTTCCAGTCGAAAGCCCCAACCACGGCAGCCGGAGCCTGATCAATGACCCGGCCAACCCCAACGCCTCCCCCTTCGGATGGCACGATACAGATGGCATGGCTGGAGACGAATATACCATCACCAGAGGCAACAACGTCCACGCCTACGAGGACAGAGACGATGACAACCTGAGTGACGACAATGAACCAGATGGTGGCATGAACATGGTGTTTGACACTCCTTACGATCCAACAGAGGAGCCAGAACAACACATCGACGCAGGTGTCATCAACTTGTTTTATGCGGTCAACTTCATGCACGACTTTGCGTATGAATATGGATTCACAGAAGAGGTCGGCAACCACCAACAAAACAATTATGGCAACGGTGGCCAGGGAGGAGACCCCATTCTGGCACGCTCCCAAGCAGGTTCCCTCCTGAAAGCCGACGGAACAAGAGATGTGAACAATGCGACCTACCTTCCTTCCTTTGATGGAGGAACGAGCTACATCAGCATGTTTGTTTGGACCAAGGGCTTTGCCGCCAATGACTTCATCAAGGTCAACGAGCCTGCCTCTGTTGCTGGGCTGTACGAGGCTGGTCCTTCTGGTGCCAACTGGGATTGGGGATCAGACATTACCCAAAACCCAATCACCGGAGAAGTTGTCTTGGTAGATGACGAAAGAGGTGTCACAACCGATGCTTGCCAAGACATTGCCAACGCCGACGAGATCAATGGAAAAATTGCCCTGATCGATCGGGGTAGCTGCGAGTTTGGATTCAAGGCCAAAGCTGCACAGGATGCTGGTGCCATTGGTGTGATGATCTGCAACGTACGCGGCGATGGTGTCATTACCATGGCGCCAGGGGCCGTCGGCAATGATGTGACCATTCCCGTCTTGATGTTGGGCCGCGAAGATTGTGCCCGCATCCGCGTATTCGCAGGCGATGGCCTCAGCATCACATTCGAACAACCCAGTTTCCCTGGCCCAGAAGAATTGGATGGCTCATTTGACAACGGCATCATCGCACACGAATATGGACATGGCATTTCCAATCGCCTCACAGGAGGACCGGACCAACTCTGTCTGACCATCCGCGAAGGGGATGCCGTCATCGGAGAGCAAGCTGGTGAAGGATGGAGTGACTTTTTCACCCTCGTTACCACAACGAATGCCGACAGCAAAGGAACGGACATCCGCGGCATCGGTACTTATCCCTCCCGCGAGCCAACAGATGGCAAAGGCTTCCGCCCTCTCCCTTATACCACTGACAAGAGTGTCAACGACGCTACCTATGGCGACATTGCCAGCCTCCCCGTACCACACGGTGTTGGATTTGTCTTCTGCACCATGCTGTGGGACATGTACTGGCAATTTGTCGAATTGTATGGTTTTGATGCAGACATCAGCAACAAAGATTCTGGAAACAGCCGGGCCATCTTGCTGGTCATGGAAGGACTGAAAAACCAACCTTGCTTCCCTGGATTTGTCGATTCTCGCGATGCCATCATACAAGCTGACCAAGACCTGTATGACGGTGCCCACCAAGAAATGATCTGGAGAGTATTTGCCGACAGAGGATTGGGCTTCAGCGCAGATCAGGGTGCGGTAAACAATGCTGGCGATGGCATCGAGGCCTTCGATATGCCTCCACAGTTTGTCAAAGAAATCAAAATCAGCAAAACAGTCACTCCGCTGATCGATGCAGGGGGAGAAATCACCATCAGCATCACCGTGCGAAATGACAAGGAGGAAACAGCCACAGGATTGGTCGTAACGGATGACATCGTTAGTGGCAGCAACTACATCAATGGCTCCATCGACAATGGTCTCACGGCAGATGTAAGTGGCGACATGTTGAGTGTCGAAATCCCAGATGTCGCAACCGGAGGAGAATACACTTTCTCTTACAGACTGAGTACAGATGCCAGCAAGTCGTCCATCAAGTATTTCTACGATCCTGTCGATCCAGACGAATCGCCTGACACTTGGTTTGATACCTACAGCATTGAAGGAGAAGAAGTGTCTCAAGTGGGATGGCAGGTATCTGACATCGTTGGAGGTTTCATCGGCGACCATGCATGGTTTGCCAAAGACTCTGCGGTAGATACGCGCCAGGCGCTCTTTACCCAAGACCCCATCGAGATCATCGGAAGCAAGCCCGTCCTTCGCTTCTACCACCGATACATGACCGAGGCAGGCTTTGATGGTGGGGTGGTTGAATTGACAGATGATGAAGATTCCTTCGATGGAGAATACGACGCCACGGGCAACATCATGCTGCGCAACGGCTACATCGGCCCCATCTCCTTTTTCACCTTCGTCCAGGAAAACTTCCCTGCATACTGGGGTTCCAGCAGCAACGAATGGGTGGACACTTATGTCAGTCTCAACCGCTACAAGGACGGTCCCATGAACATCCGCTTCCAGTTTGGTACGGATGATGCGGCGGACTTGGATGATCCCGAAGCAGGTTGGTTGATCGATGAGATTGAGATCATGGACATGGTCAACTACAACGGAGAGGCCTGTGTCACCTCTGATGACAACGACCAAGCTTGTGCTCGTGCAGATGGAGGAGGAACCATCGTTCAGTCCAAGGAAGGAACTGTCTCCACAGACAATCCCGACCTGCAGGCGCTGCGCGTGCGGGCCTTCCCCAATCCAACCAATGAGCAGCTCAACATCACCATTGGCACCGATCAATACGAACGGGCAACGATGAGTCTGTTGACAGCCGATGGACGTGAAATGATCCAACGCACGGTCGAGCTATCCGCTCAAGTACAATCTTACCAGATGGATGTAGAAAGCTTCCCCGCTGGCATGTATTTGCTGCGTATCCAAACGGACAATGATGTCATCATCCGAAAGGTGATGAAGCAGTAAAGGAAATTGAAATATTCTTTGGAAAGGCCGACGGAGACATTGTCTCGGTCGGCTTTTTCATTGGATGGCTTCGAGAAACGATCCTGCTTCCTCGGCTCGATCTCCTCCCCCCTTTGTCAACAGTTGCAAGAGCTCCCGAGATTCTTCTTGCTGCCCGGACTGCCAAAGGCTGAGTGCCAACTCCCAACGGGCTTGCTCCCCCAACAAATGATCGTCTGCCGCAGCTACCAATTGCCGCAAGTGGCTCTCCGCTGCCGAAAATTGTTTGGCTTGCCGATGGGCTTGGGCGGCATACAGACGAGCAGTATAGTCATTGGGAGTAGATTGTAGATAGCGTTCCAATTGCTGGGCGGCCATGGCAAACTGCCCGCCATTGTATTGCTGTATGGCCGAGTCTAATAGGCCCTGACCAGCTCCATCTCTGGACAAACTTCCAATGGTAGACTGCTGCTCCAACATCGCTCGAATCTTCTCCTGTGGCTGAACGGATGGTGTCCGCAAGAAATACAACAATCCTCCCAGCGCCACCAATGCCAACAAGCCCCACAGCCACTTTCGATGGTCAGTTTGTTGTCCCTTGGCTGCTTGTATCCCCTGCCGGATGGCCTCAATGCCTGGCTCCATGCGAACGACCTCCTGAAAGTTTTTTTCAAAAGCCACCCGCTCGGCCAATTCCGGGTCACCATCGATCTGCTGCTCAAAACGGCGCAGATCATCCCCACTCAGCTTGCCGCTGACATAGTCTTGAATGCGATTGTAAATTGGATCATCCATGTGACAGTTCTTTGGTCCCTCCCCCCATGAGCTTGCGCAACTTGTCCTTGCACTTCGCGATTCTTCCCGAAGCAACACCGGCTTTGTACTGGAACAATTTTGTAATTTCTCTAGGCTTTTTCCCCTGGAGGCAGAGTTGGATAATCTTCCGGCAATTGTCGGGAAGTTGATCGATCTTTTGGAGCATCAACTGGTAATTTGCATACCACTCCATCTCTTCTGCAATGCGGTCCTCATCTATGTATTCCCCCGACTCGTCAAACATGACCTCCCCCGCGCGCTTTCTTTTTGCCAATTGTTTGAGCCACACGCGGGAGGCAACCCCATACAGAAGAGTGTAAAAGCTGGCTGTAAGGGCAAAGTCCTCTTTCAGACACATGCGATAAATGATGATGAGAGCTTCCTGAAATACATCGTCGCCATCAGACGCACTGCCGCTGTTTGTCTTGACATGGTCTAGGATTTTCCGGCTGTAACGCGAATAAATCTCCTGGATGACCTGACTGTCGCTGTTGCGAAGCCCTTCGATGTATTTCCAATCTTTTGGTGGCAATAGTAAGAGCTATTTGTGTCTAAATTAACGAACAAAATACCTAACTTTAAAAAAATGCCCAAAAAATCAGCACCGACAAGGTCATGTTCTCCCTTTTTGGAGATATACTAATAGAAACACTTTTCCAAAATTGTGTACGCCTCCAAAACGACATGAGATGAATAACACACTCTTACAAACAGGGAAATTCCTCTGTACCCTATTCCTATTGGCATCTTGGCTGATACCTCTACAGGCAGATGATGACAACTTCCGCCTGACCTACAGCATCGCCAACAATCCAGCCGCAGCAGGCCCAGGCTCTGTCACCGTAGAATTTACGCTGACACTTCGACAACTTTGCTATCTACCCGGTGCCGCCAAAGAACCCTACTATCAGATACACTTCGAGTTTGGTGACAATACCTATTTGCAAGATACCATCCGAATGCCTGCAGGCTCTGCCCTGGCCGCCGGCTGTAGCAATACCGACAGCATCACCTATACGATCACACATATCTACTCAAGCATCCCTGCCTACGCCCCGGAGTTCAAAGCTTCCGCCATCTACAGCGACATAGAAGATCCTCCCCCCGCTCGTACCAGCAATGGCATCAAAAGCGATTTGCAAAATCTGGGATTGCTCAATCTAAATCCCATCACCAGTACCAGTGGTGCCAATCTGTTTTTCCAACTCTCTCACTCCCCGGTTCCGGGCAATGAGATGATCGGGATTCTCGAATACAAAGGCCTTCCCAATGCCGTCATTGACTCGGGCAGCATTGCCATTTTCTACAATCTGTCGGCCTTTACGGAGCGGCGATTGGAGGTGGATACTTTTCCGCCCAATGTCAGAACTCATTTTGGTGAAATCGTAGAGCACCACATCATTTCTGCGGATGACAAACCCAGCGTTCCAGATTACCAGGATTATCTTCTGATCAAATTTACCGATCTGCAAGTCAATGAGCACAGAAAGGTCTTCATCAACTTTGACTGCCCGGCCAGCATGACCGCCGACACCAATCAATTGGCCCTGTTCCATTGTTTTTACATGGCAGAGACACAGCTGGCCAGTTTGGTCAATACACCCAATATTGTAGAGCTTTTTGAAAACAAAAGTACCCTATCTCCCAGAGGATCATCCAACAACAACAATAACAACAGCAGTGGGTTTGGGGTGGAGAATTCGCAAAATGATCCCACGACATTTCGGGAAGGCCTGGAGGAAGGGGCTGTCATTTCGTTTAATGGAGCAGAACCAAAGTTTTCCCCCGTGCCTCCAAATAGCCCAGAAGTGGATTTCTCCAAGCTGTTTGGCAGCAATTCGACAGAAGCCGACCTTCTTTGCAATGCAGCCGCCTATTGCTTCAGCTATTTGCACCAGGACAAAGTCTTGTCAGCGCTGGACCCCAATACCATTGCGGTCAGTCCGACTTGCTTTGCCGAAAAAGAACAGGAACTTCGCTATCAAATTTCCTTCAAAAACGAAGGCAGAAGAGGAGCTACGAGGGTCGTCATAGAAGCCGATGCCCCGGAAGAACTCAAGGAGTCTCCCATCATCTCAGCCATGACATCCATTGGCAACATCACCAATATAGAGTTTGTCAATGCCATCAACTCGGGCAGTGTGGAGCGAAAGGCCCATTTCAGATTTACCATTGAAAATTTGTACCTCACCGGAACGGGGGAAAGCATCCCCGCCAATCCCGACGATGCCTTGGCGCCAGGAGATGGCCAGGCCAGGGCCCGCCGCACGTCGCTCAGCAACAGTGTCAGTGCTCCCAGAGTGGTTCACCAAGGCTTGCTGACCTACTCGCTGATCACCAACAAAAACAAGCTGAGAAGTGGGAGACCTTTTGAAGCAGAAGCCCAAATCATTTTCAATAGCCAACCGCCCATCATCACCCCACAACCAGCTCGTGCGACCTACAATCCCGGCGGCTGTCGCTCCTCTTCTTTCCGACTGGGCATCAGAGCAGGCGTCAACTTTCCGCTCTCCTACCAATTGTTGGAAGGAGGTGCCATACAAGACAATCTGCTGATCGGCCTCACAGCTGAACAACGACTGGGACGATCCCCCTTTAGCCTGAGAGGAGAGCTGACTTACAACAGATTGGGATTTACATACAGCAATGGCGACCTTCGAATGGATGGACTCGAAGCAGCTCTACAGATTCGTACCCTGCTGTTCAACCGCCTCAGCATGGGGCTGGGAGGAAGTTATTACCGCCGCCTCGACTTGGAAGAAAGTGGACAGGAGCCTTGCCCGGGCTGCAACAAGTTTGACCAAAGTTTTTGGGGAGGCTTTGCAGACCTCAACTACCACCTGCCCGGACGGAGACTCAATCTTGGTCTTCGCATGAATGCCTACTTCGAGCCCATCATTGCCAGTCAAAGTGACGACATCTTGTGGGTGCCACAAGCATACATCCAGATTTTCCCATTCAGACGTTGAGCCAATATGCACCTGACCAAATCTCTTGTTCGCCCCTTGTTGTATTGCCTGTTCATGGCACTGAGTTGTCCCTTTGCGACCCATGCCCAGACACTTCCGGATGGCCTCATGGACAGTCTCGGGCTGTGGGTACGACATGCGTACAAATTGGGAAAGACAGGAGATTTGGAAGGGAAAAAACAAACCCTTGATCAGGTGGTAGACGTCTGCGATCGCCATCAGTTGACAGAGAAAAAATGCAACTGGGCCTACCGACACCTGGCAACCATCCACCTGCGGCTGGGCGATTATCAATTGGCAGAGCGATTGCTCAACAAAGCACAACAACTCAGCTTCGAACTCAAAGATTACAAACAATACTTCCAAGCCCAATCAGACCTCGCCTTCATCTATCGCAATCGGCAGGAGTACGACCGGGCCATCAATACCTATCAGGACATTCTGGAAAGCCAATATCCACTCGATGATGCCGTTGCCGCCTTGGTCATTGCCAACCTGGGGCAACTGTATTTCGAGCGCAACAGGTACGAATCTGCTACCCGTTTTTTGCAACGGTCATTGGACAAACTCCCCACCGACAGGGTAAAATCCAGAGCGGCAATCCGCAAGAACCTGGCAGAAGCCTATGCTAAAATCGGCAGTTACCAAAAGGCCAAGACTCTGTACGAGCAGTCTCTCAGCGAAGCCCGGTCCCAGATGCAATTCTACAACCGCCGCATTGGGAAGACCTACATCTCCATGGGCCAAACCCTTTTCGAAGCCCAGCAACAATACGATCAAGCACTGGACTATTACCAAAAAGCATTGCAGGAAGTCATCCCCGGCTTCACCTCCACGCAAATCCACGACAACCCAAGCGAGGAAATGCTGCGCACAGAAAACACCATCCTGGAAGCCTTACAAGCAAAAGCCGACGTCTTGCACAAGCGATACCTCGAGACTGGTGGCAGTCCCGACAACCTGGAAACCGCCCTGGACTGTTATCGCAAACTGCACAAAGTCGAACAGCTGCTCCGACAAAACTACTCCAGCAGAGAAGCCGAGTACCAAATCCTGGACGCCAGCCATCGACGGGTCGAAAAAGCCCTCGACATCGTCTTTACCATGTACAAACAAAGCAGGGAAAAACGACATGTCTACAACGCCTTCCAATTCATTGAACGCAGCAAAGACATCCTGCTCAAAGAGTCGCTGAACGAGATCGAGGCCATCAACGCAAGTCTCATTCCAGACTCTCTCCGGCAACAACGCAAGCAGCTGGACCGACAAATCCATCGGCGCAATATCCAAATGTACCAACTGGAATTGCAAGCCAAGCATAACCCACAATGGGCCGCTCAAAAGGACAGCCTACAAGGAGAAGTAGACGTACTGGAAAACCAAAAATACCACCTACTCAACCAGCTCAGAAACCAACACAGCGACTACTACCACTTCCGCTACCAGTCCAATCTAGCCTCGGTGGATGCCATCCAACAGCAGGTATTGGGCGAGACCAAGGGAGGATTCATCGCCTACTTTGTTGGCGAGCGAAGTACCTATGTCATCTTGATCACCGAAAGAGAAGCCGACTTCATCCAACTGGATTTTTCCAACGGACTCAAAAATATGGTCACTGACTTTGTTCGCAATGTGAGCAACCAAGGGAGCATGAAGGAATACCGACGGCTCGCCTACGAATTGTACGAGCGCATTTTTGCGCCCATCGCACAGAGCATAGAACTCCCTCGCCGACTCATCATTGTCCCCGATGGCATTTTGTCCTTCCTGCCTTTCGATGCACTCCTCACCCATCCAAAGGCACCGGCCAATGCCAAAGACTACCCCTTTCTCCTGCGCAAACACCAAGTCAGCATCGGATTTTCGGGCAGCTTGCTGCTCCACCAACCCACCCGGCAGCAGACCGCTTCTCAGTCCTACCTGGGCATCGCTCCCATCGAATTCGCCCAACGCAAGTTGAACAATCTGCTGGCATCAGAACAGGAAATACAAACGGCGCACAACTTCTTTGGCGGCACCTTGCAACAGGGGGCACAAGCGTCGAAGGCTGCCTACCTGCGAGAGGTTGCCAACTACAAAATTGTCCACCTGGCCACCCATGCTTCTGCCGACAGCAATTCCGCTTACCCCTGGATCAGCTTTTACGACTCCCTCCTCTACCTACCCGAAATCTACACGACCCAGCTCAACAGCGACTTGGTCATCCTCAGCGGTTGCGAAACCAGCAGGGGGGCATTCAAAAGAGGAGAGGGAATCTTGAGCATTGCCAGGGGGTATGCCTTTGCCAATTGCCCCAGCATGCTGAGCACCATCTGGAAAGTGGATGACCATGCCACCAGTCAATTGGTGGCAGCCTATTGTCAGGGAATTTTTGGAGGGAAAGACAAAGACATCGCCATACACGAAGCCAAAATGGGCTATCTCGATACGTGCAAAATCGACAAAACCTACCCTTATTATTGGGCAGGAATCGTACAGACCGGAGCGATACACCCGCTCTATCCGGCACAGAACAACACCAACTTCGTCTACTATCTGCTGGCGGCATTGGCCATTTTCATTGGCTGGCAGATTGTCAAAAACAGGAAAACGGTTCCCTACGAAACCGAATAATACGATACAGTTCAGGGGTCAAATCAAGCCAGTTGGTCAAAGAAAATCCTCTTTGCCTGACCTAGAGTGCTTGTGTCTAGAGATAAAGAACAACCAACAAGGTAGAATTGCCGACAGTCAAGGCCAATCCAGTAGGACAAGCTGCGGCTGCCATGTAAAAGCCCCTGAGACGTCGACATCCCAGGGGCTCTTTTTGTGATCTGTTTTTGGAACGAGTGATGTGGTTTTATTCCTCTTCTTTGGCATCATCAGATTTGGCAACGACAACCCCACCGATGAGTTCATCTTGCCAAACCTTGAGTTTTTCCCAATCGCCAGCAGCAGCCATGGCCGCCTGTTGAGGCCAAGTAGTTGGATTGTGCGATGCGAAATTTCCGCCGGCAGCAGTGAGGATTTCTTTCAGTCGATCAGCACTTGTCTCTGCCAACGTCTGGAAAGATTTGATGTCAGCTGCGTTGAGCACCTCCTCCACTTTGGGGCCGATGCCTTCAATCGCCTTGAGATCATCCGCTTTGGAAGCAGCTTCTTCTTCCCCGGCGCCGGTGACAGATTCCACCATCTCACCAACAGATTCTTTGACCTCTCCGACAGATTCCTTGATCTCCTCTTTGATCTCGTTGACAACGGCGCCGATCTTATCGCCCACAACTTCCGCTACTGCCTTCACAGTATCGACAACATCTTCGAGGGATTCGCCCATGGTAGCGCCCACAGCACCGAGTAAGGTCTCTGTCTCTGGCGCCTTGGCCTCTTCTTTCGTTCCTTCCTCCTCCTTGCCAGAGATGGCATCTGCCGCCTTGTTGAGTTTGTCATTCTCGACGGTGGAACGGGCCTCTTCCCGCGCCTTGATTTCTTCTTTGATTTTTTCTTTGGCCGCTCTGCGCGCCGCTTCCAGTTTTTCTTTCTCCTCGCGCTTGCGATCTTTTTCTGCCTGGTTTTCCATGCGCTTTTCCAGCTCGCCCTTGGTGACCATCATCTCGCTGAGCTTTTCCTCTTTGGAACGAATGCGCTCTTCGATCATTTTGATCTTGGCTTGGCGAATCTGAGCTTCCAATTGACCATCGGTTTGTTCGATCTTCCGATTTTGGAAAGACAAATCATCGCGGTCGCGCTGGATGGAACGCTCCATTTTCTGGATGGCATTGATCAGTCCGTCATACCGACGTTTGAGCCGTTCCATCGGAGAATTGTCTCCAGCGTTGGGACCAAATCGCTTTTCTTTGACTTGCTTGAATGCCGCATCCAATCGCTCCCAGATTTTGGAGCGGTGCTCCCTGGTGAGCTTGGCATCGCGGAAATTGCGCTGCATCTTTTTGAGTTCTTCAAAGACCCATTGCAGCTTGGATTCTTCCTTGATCTTCTCCTCCATTTCTCCGAGGGAGTTGGAAAACGTATCAAAGTGCTCGCTGGAAAGACGGTGAAACTCTGCATCGAGACTGCTTCTCAGTTCCTTCAAACGGCTGAAAAGGCTGTTGGTATTGTCGCGCAGAGAGTTGGCGTGTTCCTTGAAAAGATTGCGTTCTCTGACCTGCTCCTGTACCTTGGACCAAAAGGATTTCAGGGAATCCCACACTTTGGAATCGTACTTGGAAAGTTGGTCCACCTTTTCCTTGAGCACTTCCAGCTCTTGCTGGTAAACTTGGTTGAGTTTGGAAGAAAGCACAACGAAGTGCCATTCGGTTTGCGCTCGGGACAAAATGTCGGCCCGATCCACTTTGAGAGTATCCGGCAAGATGGGTTCACTGACGGTCAGTTCCCTTTCGAGAGTCGTGTATCCTTCCGGGAAGGCGACTTCTCCGTCATTTCGCCACTCATCGTGGAGTTGTTGGGCAAAGGTTTCGGTGGCCATTGCCTCTGTAAAAATGTGAACATCTACCTTGTTCTCCTCGGCGCGTAGGGCCATGGCAATGAGAATCTTCTCCTCCTGTTCGTTGGTTCCCCAAAATACAAGTTTAGTCTTCATGATAACGGTATTCAGATATTCAGTTAATATGCGTCTAAAAGTAGTCTCTAGAAAAGCGTGTCTGGTTCCTGTAACCACTGCAACAATCGTGAAGCTTAGCGAACTATTCGAATTTAAAAATAATAAAATACCTCATAAACCTCAAATTTTTTACTCCCCGGAGCTTTTCACTGCAAAAATAGTTGATTACCAGGCAGATAATCAACCATTTTTGACCAGTCTGAGAGCTGCTGATGATCCAATGCAACGGACTAGCTGCTCGCATTGACCACGCCAACCAACTCTTTGGCCACCAGATATTCCGCAATTTGAATGGCATTGGTCGCCGCCCCTTTGCGCAGATTGTCAGACACAATCCAAAGGTTCAAGCCGTTTTCGATGGACTCATCCCGGCGAATGCGCCCGACGAATACATCGTCTTTGTCCTTGGCAAACAATGGCATGGGATAGTCGAAGTCTTTGTTGTTGTCCAGGACAACCACGCCTGCCGCTTCGCTCAACAGTTTTTTGACTTGCTCGATCTCGAAGGGACGTTCGAACTCTATGTTGACACTCTCGGAATGTCCACCCTGGACTGGCACCCGAACCGCTGTGGCAGTGATGCGCAGGCTTTGGTCCGACAAAATCTTTCGGGTCTCGTGGACCAGTTTCATCTCCTCCTTGGTGTAGTCGTTTTCCAAAAAGATGTCGCAATGTGGCAAGCAGTTGTCAAAGATGGGATGTGGATAGGCCATCTGGTCTTTTTCCATGTCGTGCTTGCGCTTCTCCATTTCGTATTGCTTGACCGCCTTCACACCAGTACCTGTGATGGACTGATAGGTGGAAATGACCAATCGCTTGATGCCAAAGGCCTCGTGCAACGGAGCCAAGGCCACCACCATTTGAATGGTCGAACAATTGGGATTGGCGATGATTTTATCCTGATCGGTGAGTACGTTTGCATTGATCTCGGGAACAACCAATTTTTTGTCGGGCTCCATTCGCCAGGCAGAAGAATTGTCGACCACCGTCGTTCCCACTTCTGCAAATCGAGGTGCCCATTCCTTGGAGACACCTCCTCCGGCAGAAAAGATGGCAATGTCAGGGCGGGCAGCAACTGCATCTTCCATGCTGACAATGGTGTATTCCTGGCCTTTGAAGGTGACCCGATTGCCCACAGAGCGAGAAGAGGCAACGGGAAGGAGTTCCGTCACGGGAAATTGGCGTTCTTCCAGTACTTGAAGCATGACCGTCCCTACCAGTCCGGTGGCTCCAACAACAGCTACTTTCATAAGGTTGTAATTTTGGTGCTTTCAAATCAGAATGGCTCGCGGCCATCCATTTTGTGTCTTTTACTTGGCAGGTAAAGAGTACAAATTTGTTTTTGTAACCAATTGATGTGACCTTTGGGTTCCTACTTTTAACGCGACAAGCGATTTTCGACGAAAACAACCCAGGGTAATTTATTCTCATCAACTGGTTTTGGCAACCCCAACCAGCGAGGCTGCAAAGGCATGTGCCTCCATCAAAGATGATGCAGCAGACCTGCGTCTAGTGCAGAACAGCAAAGATAAGTCATTTTAAAGTTTATTGCTATTTTTGAATTATGTACCGAAGCGTCCTCTTCCTTCTCATCCTCTCGCTGCCCTTTGTGTCGGCGGCCCAATTGCAAGAAGACTTCAGCGATGGAGAACTCAGCAACAATCCTCAATGGCTTGGTCAGCCGGATTCCTTTGTGGTCAACAGCAGTTTGGAACTTCAGCTCAATGCTTCTGCCGCAGGCAACGCTGGCATCTACACACCAGTGACCATTGCCGACAGTGCCAGTTGGGAAATTTACATCCGCCTGGCATTCGCCCCCTCCTCTTCCAACAAAGTGCGAATCTATCTGCAGGCCGATCAGCCCTTTTTGGGGATGGCCAGTGGCTACTTCATTGAGATTGGAGAGCAGGGAAGCGATGATGCCGTCCGGCTGTTCCGGCAAGATCTGGGCGAAGAGACCGAACTGGCCAGAGGAAGCGCTGCAACAGTGGGCAGTGATCCCGTCGAATTGCGCTTGCAAGTGCGTCGGAATTCGCTCGCCGAATGGATTGTGTTGACCGACCTGCAGGGAGGCAACGATTTTCAGGAAGACTTCCGAGTCACTGATGGAACATACGGAACGGGGGAAGCCTTTTTTGGCTTGGTCTGCCAATACACTTCTTCCCGGACAGACAGATTTTTTTTCGACGACATTTCTCTCAGCCAACCTACAGAGGACATTACCCCTCCGCAACTGACCCAAATCGCCCCCTTCTCGGAAACCCGCGTCGATCTGGTATTTGACGAAGCGCTCGACTCGACCAGCGCCGCCACAGCCAGCAATTACGAAATCGACCAAGGGATCGGCCAACCCACTTCTGTCATCTACGACCCGGCCTTCCCACAAATGACAACCCTCGTGCTGAGCACTCCACTGGTCAATCAACGACGCTACCAACTTCGCTTTTCTCAAATTGCAGACCGCAACGGAAATGCATCCACTCCAAAAGAGGCCAACTTCACCTACCTGAACATCGAGACCGCAGAACCCTATGATGTCATCATCAGCGAAATCATGGCAGATCCCAGTCCAGCCATTGGCCTGCCGGAAACCGAGTTCCTGGAATTGTACAATCGAAGCGACAAAGTCATTCAACTGGAAGGATTTTTCCTCATCGACCCCAGCAAGGTCGTTGAACTGCCTCCCTTACTATTGTCTCCCAAGTCCTATGTGGTATTGTATGAACAAGGAACGGCTGACTTCAACGATCTCGGCCCCTCCTTGGCCCTGCCAGATTTCCCCGGACTCAGCAATGGCGGAGACCAACTGACCCTCCTCAATCCAGATGGTGTGCTGATCAACAATGTCAACTACCAAGCAGAATGGTATGGTGACAATTCCAAGGCGAGTGGTGGCTTTACACTGGAACTCATCAATCCCGACAATCCCTGTGCTCTGGGACTCAACTGGACGGCCTCCAACGATCCCAAGGGAGGAACACCTGGCCAGGTCAATTCCGTTCTGGAAAGTGGGGCAGATGTAAACGGGCCTTCTCTGCTGCGCGCCCTGTTGGAAAGCCCAAGTAGCATCCTCCTGGAATTTGATGAAGCGCTTGACGAAACCCTTGTATTCGACAGAGACAACTATTCACTGGACAACAACGCATTCATCCAAACTGTCAATTTCGATCAGAGTGCCCCCAACTTTGTCGTCCTCAATTTGCAAGTTCCCCTAGAGGCCAGCACCATCTACCAATTGACCATCAATACAGGACTCCGCGACTGTCTTGGCAATGCCCTTTCCGCCGCCACCACTACCCAATTGGCCATCGCAGAGCAGTTGGAGGAACAAGATTTGATCATCAACGAAGTCCTTTTTGATCCAGAAACAGGAGGACAACGCTTCGTCGAGCTGTTCAATCGCTCTGGGAAAGTCATCAGCCTGTCGGACCTGATATTGGCTGGCCGCGACGAGACAGGAGAGTTGGCCCAACCAAAGGTCATCGAACTCCCTGCCCTCCTCTTTCCAGGCGAATATGCCGTCATCACGCCTTCTCCCGAAGACATTTCCAATCGATATACAGTGGCCAATCCAGCTGCTCTCATCCAAAACAGTGTCCCCTCCTACAACAGCCGCGAAGGAGATGTGGTGCTGTACACCATCCGCGGCACGGAAGCCATCATCGTAGATGAATTTTCGTACTCACGGGATTTTCATTCGCCCTTTCTCGAAGACCCCGAAGGCGTATCGCTCGAAAGGCTTGACCCGGAAGTGCCCACCCAGTCTGCCACCAACTGGCAATCAGCGGCGGCCAGTGTGGGATTTGCAACGCCCACTTCCCAAAATTCCCAAGCCCCCGTGGCACCACCCGAAGCAGGAGAAGTCATCTCCATTCCCAACCCCGTCCTTTCCCCCGATGGCGACAGTCGCGAAGACTTTCTGAGCATTTTTTACCAGCTCAGAGAACCAGGGGCCGTTGCCAATGTCAAAATATTTGATGCAGAGGGCAGGCTGGTTCGCGACTTGGTGCAAAACCAATTGCTCTCACAGGAGGGCAGTTTCAAGTGGGAAGGCGAAACCGATGACGGCGATCTGGCGGCAGTGGGCATCTACATCATTTGGGCAGAGCTGTTTCAGGCCAACGGAACGGTGGAGCGGATCAAAAAGACCTGCGTGCTGGCCCGCCAGCTGGACTAAGAGAATTTTGGGAAAGTCCAGTGTTCAAAACTGCACACCAAAGTGTTCGGAAACGAACACCCATCAACAATTAATCATTTCGTAGGGAACTATTTATCAACACATTACAACTTTGGCATATTGGTTGGTCTCCTGCCACTGCCTGGCGATGGCTCTGTCCAATGCAAAAGAGGAGAAGGAAAATGCTGCTGAAATTTGCCTTGGAAGCAAGCAACCCCTCATGGATCAATTCATTCTTTTAATCGCCAATTCATGAGCTTTGATATAAATATTTAGTCATTGATGAATAGCTTTATTATTATTGTACGCATTAAAACCACTGTTGCTATGTCTAAAAAACCAATCTTTTTACTGTTTGCCCTCTCTCTCTTCGGCTTCCAGCTCTCCGGCCAAGAGGTCTGGGACCTGGAAAAATGCATTCTCCACGCTAGAAAAAACAGCTTAGATGTTCGGAGTGCCGAGATCAACATCAAGGTGGCCGAAGAAACGGAAAAGGCCAACAAAATGGCCCGCCTCCCCAACTTGAACTTCAATTCTGACGGCCAATTCAACTTTGGTAGACGGATTGACTTTACCACCAACGAATTTACCAATGCCCGCTTGTTCAACAACAGCATGTCAGTTTCCTCTACCATGCCTTTGTACCAAGGTGGCCGGATCAACAACAGCATCAAGCAGAGCAAGTACAGCACAGCTGCCGCCAGAGCCAGTGCCGATGAAATCTCCAACAACATCTCACTCCAGGTGGCCAATGCTTATCTCCAAATTCTCTTTTCGGACGAACAACTGCTCAATGCCAGAAAGACATTGGAACAAAGTCAGCAACAGCTCAGCCAAACCGATCGGCTCATCCAGGCAGGCACATTGCCCGTAGGCGACCGCTTGCCCATCCTGGCCACCATCGCACAAAACGAACAAACCATCATCATCCAGGAGAACAATCTGGAAATCAATTACCTGACGCTGAAGAACCTCTTGATGCTGGAGCCAGATTTCGATCTGAGAATCAAAAAGCCACAGGTCAGTGTCGAGGCTTACGAACAGGCGACCATCTCCCAGTTCGGCGAGACCTATAAGATGGCCCTTCAGTCACAACCTCAGATTCGCGCTGGTGACATGCGCCTGCGGGCCGCCGAAATGCAAGTGGAAGTGACAAAGGCAGCCATGCGACCATCCTTGAACTTGTTTGCTGGTATGTCTTCCAACCACTCCAGTGCCAATTCAGACTTCAGCCAACCAGACGAGACCAATGCGAGCATCGTTCCCGACCGCACTGTCAATGTCCTGGTCGATGGGCAAGCGTCTACGCTGACGACCTTCCGAACAGATGGCGTCACCTTTCCGAGGTTGTCCTATGGCACCCAATTGTCTGACAACTTGGGTCAATGGGCAGGCATCAGTCTGAATGTGCCCATTTTCAACAGAGGACAAAACTCCTTTGCCATGGAGCGCGACCGATTGAACGTCATCAGCACAGAAGTGCAAAACCAACAGATTCGCCAACAGCTGAAGGCCGATGTTCAGAACGCCATCGCACAGGCCAAGTCCGCCAAGCGAGCATTGGTCGCCGCCAGAAAATCAGTGGAGGCCCTTGATCTGACATACCAGAATGCCCAAAGACGCTTTGACCTGGGTGCTATCAACAGCTTTGAGCTGACAACTGCAAAGAACAATTACGATCAATCACAGGTAGACCTCATCGTCGCCAAATACGATTATTTGTTCCGCCTGAAGATTGTTGACTTCTACATGGGGACGCCCATGAGACTCGACTGATCCGCCGAGGCACCAAAGCGGTGCAAGCGAATCACCAACTTCAAAATGTATTCATCCAATGACTAAAAGAAAAAGTAACAGGACTTTACTCATCGTATTGAGCCTTGTCGCACTCGTCGTGGTGGGCATCGCAGCTGTCAAAGCCCGCAGCAAGCCCAGGGGAGCGAAGGTGAGCGTCGAGAAAGCCCAAAAGCGTACCATCAAGGAGATTGTCTCGGCCAGTGGCAGCATCTACCCGGAAGTGGAGGTCAAAATGTCTCCCGATGTGTCCGGTGAGGTCGTCGAACTCTTCGTGGAGGAGGGAGACTCTGTCAGCAAAGGGCAGGTCTTGGCACGCATCGATCCAGACGCCTACCAGTCGCAGGTGGAGCGCGGGGTGGCCAGCGTCAACAATGCCAAAGCCCAGGAGGCCAATGCGAGGGCAGGCATCGAACGCAACAAAGCAGAGATCACTCGTTCTACAGCACAAAAGGAACAGATCGATGCCCAGTTGGTCAATACCCGTGAGATTCACGAGCGAAACATTCGACTGCACAAAGAAGGAGTGATCTCCGATGCAGATTTTGAGACATCAGAGTCCAATCTGAAAGCACTGGAGGCCAATCTTCGCTCGGCAGAGGCCACCATGAAAACGGCCACAGCCAACCTGGAAGCAGCCAAACAAACGGCACGGGCAGCAACCTTCTCTGTCAAAAGTGCGGAAGCTTCCCTTAAAGAGATGCGGACGACACTCCGCCGAACCACCATCTATGCGCCCATGGATGGGATCGTATCCATGCTCAATGTGGAAGCAGGGGAACGGGTTGTGGGAACTTCTATGATGTCGGGGACAGAAATGATGCGCGTCGCCAACCTGGATGCCATCGAAGTGCAAGTAGAAGTTAGTGAAAACGACATCCTTCGCGTCGACAAAGGAGACAAGGCCACCATCGAGATTGATGCTTTTGCCAACAGAACCTTCGATGGCTATGTGACCGAGATCGCCAATTCGGCCACTTCCATTGGCAATCTAAGCACCACATCCAATCAGGTCATCAACTTTTTGGTGAAGATTCGGATCAACCCCAATTCCTACAAAGACCTGCTCAGCCAGCAGAAACGATTTCCATTTCAGCCTGGAATGTCAGCAACTGTGGAGATCAGTACAGCAGTGGAAAACGACATCCTCAGCGTGCCCATCCAATCAGTCACCACACGAGCGGATGAGGACGAGGCCAAGAACAAGAAAAAAATGGGTAAGGAAGACGATGAGCAAGAGGAAGAAGCCAAAGAAGTGGTATTCCTGGCCAAAGGAGATACGGTCTCCATGGTGGAAGTACGCACCGGCATCCAAGACGACGACTACATTCAGATATTGTCTGGCGTAGAGGAAGGAGCCGAGGTGGTCAGTGGTCCTTACACCGCCATCTCCAAAAAATTGGAGGCGGGAAAAAAGATATACGTCGTGAAAGAAAGCGAATTGTACAAGAAAGACTAGCAGCAACGCTATCATCATCAGAACCTTCTGATGCCGAAGAGTCGTCTCCGTCCCGAGGCGGCTCTTTTGGTTTTCTCCCCTCTGTGTTTTCTTTTTGGTAAATCGCAGTTCATGTCCTACTTTCACCGGACAAAACTGACGCTTACGCCATGCAACAATCTTCGATTCTCATCTTCATCAAAAATGCCGTGAAAGGCAAGGTCAAAACCCGACTGGCGGCCAGCGTCGGCGACGACAAAGCCCTCAAGATTTACAAAGCCTTGTTGGCCCATACGAGAGACATTGTCACGCCCCTTGCAGCAGAGCGCCATTTGTTTTACAGCGATCAGATCAATCTGACAGATGAATGGCCCAACGATCTCTTTCACAAGCATTTGCAGGAGGGCGAGGACTTGGGTGCGCGCATCGGCCACGCCTTCCAGAGGGTATTCCAGACCTCGGCCCCGGCACTCATCATCGGCAGCGACTGTGCCAGCCTCCGGACGGAGATCATCGAACAAGCATTTAAACACTTGCAAGACAAGGAGTTTGTCATCGGCCCGGCCCTCGATGGGGGGTATTACCTCTTGGGCATGCGATCCTACCAGCCCAGCCTCTTCGATGGCATCCATTGGAGCAGCCCACAGGTATTGCAACAGACCTTGGACGCCATCCAACGACTCAACGGTACCTACGCTTTGCTGCCTGAGCTTTCCGACATCGACTACGAAGAAGACTGGCAACGCTATGGGTGGGAATTGGATTAATTGCCTATTTTCGTTGTCAAAATAGATTTTTCGCCATGCTGGTAGTCTACGACGATGCTTATTTCATGCGGCAGGCCTTGCAAGAGGCTCAAAAAGCTTTTGCCGCCGGAGAGGTCCCGGTGGGAGCCGTTGTCGTCGCCAACCAACACATCATTGCCAGAGGCCACAACAATACGGAGCTGTTGCAAGACGTGACAGCCCATGCCGAAATGATTGCCTTGACGGCTGGCACCCAACACCTCGGCGCCAAGTACCTCAATGATTGTACACTCTATGTGACCTTGGAACCTTGCATCATGTGCGCAGGTGCGCTGGCGTGGTCACAGCTGGGCAGGCTCGTGTATGGAGCGAGTGATGAAAAGCGGGGATTCATGCGATATGGCAAAGCAATTTTGCACCCCAAGACCAAGGTAGAATTTGGCATCATGCAAGAGGAATGCAGTGCCCTTTTGTCCAAATTTTTCGCAAGCCGCCGGAAAATGGTGTGACCAATTGCCAAAAATCCCAAACCTTCCGCTTGGGAACATTTGGGATTTTGAACAGGCTCTTGTTGCCCGTTGCTTTTTCCACATCATTCCTTATCCGCCCTTGGTGGTAGGCTTGCTCGCCACATTCTCCTTCTGTTTGATCTCGTCGTCGATCTTCTGTACCACCAACATCTCCTCTTCTTCTCCTTTGGTAAAAAAGACCTTGTAGACACCGGCCCGCTCATCTTCCAGATCGAAGGTGAAATCGTTCAGGCCAAAATACAACTCCTGCTCCCCCTGCTTGATGACTTCGCCTTTGAGCGATTGGACCCGAAAGGACATCTTTCCCTCCTCCACAGCATCGATGCTCACTTCAAACAGCTTGTTGGTCAGCGTCTGAGACATGGCCACGACCATGAAGTCATTGGGCATCAGTTTGTCAATCGCTACTGTCTGTGAGTAGCTGGCCGTTCCATCCAGATCGACTTGCTTGAGCCGGTAGTAGGTCTTGTCTTTGGTGGCATTGATGTCGAGAAAGCGGTAATCTTTGCCCACCTCAGATTGCCCGGCAGCTTCCAGGGTTCCAATATTGGAATAGCTCAGACCATCCGTTGATTTTTCGATGACAAACAACTGGCTGTTGTCTTCTGAGACTGTGCTCCATTCCAGCAGGTTGCCGATTTGGTGCTCGGCCCCCTTCAGGGGAATGTCGTAGATGACCTCGGCCGACAGCGAAGACCATCCGCACATGGCAAGACCGAGGCAAAAATAGAGGCAAGTTGTTGGAAAGTTTTTGAGATTTTTCGTCATGGTACGCTTCCGTTACTGATATGAGATGATTTGTGTGTGGGAGGCAGGCTTGCGTAAGATGGGGTCGAGCGGAGAGATTAATAAAAAGTTAAATCAAAATTTGTGACAGTCAAAAGGGTTAATGTATCGTTAACCCACTTTTTTGTTCAAGAATTCGGCGGCATATTTGTATATATGCATCAAATAAAAATGGATCGAATGCTACCCATCCATTAAACTAATACTGTGCCAGCGTGTCCATAACACAAAAGATTTTCATCATGAAGCCAACAATCTTCTTACCTGCCCTCTTCCTCATCGTACTCGGCCTTTCTTCCTGCAGTCCCAAACTCACGCCTTTCACCCAACGACTGCAAAACGAACAACAATGGGGAGAAAGGGATTTGCGAAAAATCCAATTTTACCTGTCCGACAACATCGTCTTGCGCCGCAAAGCAACCGCTGGAGATTCCAAGATTGAATCGGGAGAGATCAAAATTGTCAATGGAGAAAGAGTGGAGGAGATTGTCATTCCAAAGGGCACACCTGGTGTATTTCTGTTTCATCCCAACGACAAAAAGAATCGATTTGCCGTCAGTTTTGAATCTGGCAGCGATGGGCGCTACCTCATGTTTGGCCCCAATCCCAGAAGTGGCAATCGCTACGTTTTGTTGGCTTCTGAATGGAAGCGCCGGGGAGGCGAGGTCACCTATGATGGCCGCAGGTATTTCACACCTTCCAGCAGTGCCTATGCCGCTTTGATGGTGGATTTGAAGCGAACCAAGAAGGTTTCTGTCCGCTCCCGCAAGGCCAAAGGCCGCACCATTAAATAGTCCACATTGTACTCAGTCCTGACCGTCGAGACGTTCATTGGTCCCACCGAGTAAGGGAACAAAAGAGAAGGTGTCATAGGTTTTTTTGGAAAACTCCGTCTCTGACAGGCGGGTGAGGCGGATCATCTTCTGGTATTTGCCCTCTCCCACTGGAATGACCAAGTGCCCACCGATGGACAGTTGGACCTTGAGGGCTTCGGGTATCTCCTTGGCTCCTGCCGTCACCAAAATCCGATCGAAAGGGGCAAACTCCGGCAGTCCCTTCATCCCATCCCGATAGAATGTACGGATGCCTTTGAAGTCCAACTTTTGCAAGAGTTGGCGGGTGCGCTCGTACAAGACCTTTTGCCGCTCCACCGTGTAGACCCTTGCACCGAGCAGGGAAAGGATGGCTGCCTGATAGCCCGAGCCAGTCCCAATTTCCAATACTTTGTCTCTTTTGCCAATCTTGAGCAAACTCGTTTGGTAGGCCACAGTGAAGGGCTGCGAAATCGTCTGCTTGTTGCCGATGGGAAAGGGCTTGTCCTGATAGGCCCATTCTTCAAAGGCTTTGTCCAGAAACAAATGGCGCGGCAATGCCCCGATGGCCGCTAGGATGGCCTGGTTGCGGATGCCCTTGCGTTGGATGCTGTCTACCAATTGGCGACGAAGCCCCCTGTGCCGATAGCTGTCTTGCTGGCGATTGATCATATTGGATGGAGATGTGGAGAATCTGTACTCTGGCCAAAGATAAAACCTTTCCCTGCATTTTTTCGTAAAGACGGGAGACTTCAAAAAATGAATCTTGGTTTCCTCTTTTTTGTGGGGCATGCATCGGCTGCCCAACAGTTGTCACAAAGGGGGGATGGTGGGCAGACCAAGGGGAAAAGTTTCGGATTATAGCATCATTTTTCATACTTTTGATTTGTAAACCAGCCTACTTCCAATTACGGGCACTGATTTGACTGTTAGAACTTTACACAGGTCAAGGAAATCAAATGGGTGCCCATCATCTTCAAACTCTCTCGTTGTTATGACCAAAATCAAATTCGGCACAGATGGTTGGCGGGCAATCATTGCCCGAGAATATACCGTTGACAATGTCAAGCGGGTAGCAGAAGGCACCGCTTTATGGATGAAAAAGCACGAAATGACCAAGGCGGTCATCGGCCACGATTGTCGATTTGGTGGCCCCATGTTTGCGCAGACCGCGGCCCGCGTTTTGGGTGCTCATGGCATCAAAGTCAATTTGGCCAAGGGCTTTGTCAGCACACCTATGGTATCCCTGGGGGTTGTCAAGACCAAATCTGACCTGGGGGTTGTCATCACAGCCAGCCACAACCCACCTTCCTACAATGGCTACAAGCTCAAGTCCAAATTTGGAGGACCAACCATTCCCAGAGACATTACCGCTGTGGAGGAATTGGTGCCAGAGGTTTGTTCATTGGAAGAATTGCCCAGCCTGGAGCAAATGTTTGACGACGGCTTGCTCAACTACATCAACCTGGAAGAAATTTACCTGGATCACATCCGCAACAACTTCGACCTGGATGCCATCCACGCTTCGGGCCTCAAGATGGCCTATGATGCCATGTACGGTGCGGGGATGAATGCCATGCAAGAACTCTTTCCACAGGCTGTTTTGCTACATTGCGATGACAATCCCGGTTTCAAAGGACAAGCTCCAGAGCCGATCCACCGCAACCTGCAAGAATTGTCTTCCCTGATTGCCAACGACGATTCCATCGCTCTGGGCATTGCCAACGACGGAGATGCCGACCGCATCGGTATGTATGATGCCGAGGGCAATTTTGTGGATTCTCACCACCTCTTGTTGTTGCTGTTGCTTTACATGTACAAATACAAAAAGCAAACTGGCAAAGTCGTCATCACTTTCTCTGTGACCGACAAGATGAAAAAGATGGCCGAGATGTTTGGCCTGGAATGCGAGATTACCAAGATCGGCTTCAAGTACATTGCTGAGATCATGACCCAGGAAGATGTTTTGGTCGGTGGCGAGGAGTCTGGTGGCTTGGCGGTCAAAGGACACATTCCGGAGAGAGATGGCATCTGGGTAGGGCTGATGATTTTGGAATTCATGGCCAAGACGGGCAAGAGCCTCAAAGAACTCATTCAGGAAGTATACGACTTGGTTGGACCCTTTTCTTTCGACCGGGACGACCTGCACATCAAAGAATCGCAGAAGCAGTCGATCATCGAGGCTTGCCGCAACAAGCAGTTCGACCACTTTGGCGATTACAAGGTGCAAAATGTGGAGACCACTGATGGCTTCAAGTTTTTCTTGAGCGACAACGAATGGATGATGATTCGTCCTTCGGGTACAGAACCTGTCCTTCGGGTGTATGCACAAGCACCGAGTCCGGAAGCCGTTCGCGCCATATTGGATGCGACCAAGGAAACAGTCTTGGGTGGTGTCACGGCCTGAGGCCAAATTCGCACATCCATTTGATGAAAGAGATTCATTCATCCCTTTACAGGAAAGGCAAATGCCTTTCCTTTCGCAAGGGAGAGCACACATAGACACAAGATCGCCTGAGAAACGATACATCGCCCCAGTCGCAGCGACGGTACTTCTGTGATCCGAATTCAAAAGCAACCTATGGTCAGCAGATTACTTGATTACCGCTTTACACAAATGGCCCTAAATGTCTTGATCGTATTGGGGGCCGTCATCTGTGTTTTTACGCCCAACTACTACCTGTTCAAGATCGGTGCTGGCTTTGCCGTAAAAATCATGATTGGCTACTTGTTGCTCAGCATGTTTTTTCTCGTCATAGGACAGTCCCGGCTGATGTTCACCAGCATGATTTGCTGTGCGGGCCTCTGTCTTTTCTTGAAATACGCCTCCAATACCGATCTCAAGTTTCCCAATCAGACCAGCAGCCAGGTGATCAAATTTTCGCACCTGAACATCTCCAATTCAGGCGAAGACTATCCAACCACCATCGAGACCATTCTGTCTGCCGATGCGGACATCATCTCCATACAAGAGGTCACGCCAGACTGGGCCCGCGCCCTTCAGGAACCTCTCAAGGCGTTGTATCCACACAGCAAAACCCTCACCCGGCTGGATCCATATGGGGTGGCTGTCTTTTCCAAGCACCCCTTCCGCAGCATCGACACTTTCCACTTTGAGGAAATCCCCAACATCGTGGGCAGCATCCGCCCGCCCGGCTTCGACAAAGACATTCACTTCATCAGCGCCCACACCGTTCCGCCTCTGTACAGTACTGCTTTTGAACGGATGAAAGCGCATTTGGACAAGATCATCTACCACGTCCAGATGACCAATGGCCCGATGATTACGATGGGGGACTTCAATGCACCGCCCTGGTGGGCCGAGATCCAAAACCTGAAGGATGCCGCCTATTTGCAGGACAGCCGCCGCAGCTCCCAGTCCAGCTTTGACAACCTCTTTCAAAATCCGATCGACTACATTCTCTATTCCGATCATTTTGAGTGCATCGGCTTTGAAAACATTCAGACGGAAATTACCAGCCACCTAGGGATCACCGGAACCTACCAATTCAACACCAACGCCAGTACCAATCATGCTGAGTCAGCGATTCAAGACTTTTAAATATGCCTTCGACGGAATTGTCGATCTGATCAAAACCCAGCCAAATGCCAGGGTCCACGCCGTCTTTACCATCCTGGTCGTTGGAGCGGGAATCTACTTTGAAGTATCGACCACAGAATGGTGTTTGCTGATCCTGGCCATCGGATTTGTCTTCAGCGCCGAGGCCTTCAATACCTCTGTGGAATACCTGACAGATTTGGTCTCTCCTGACATTCATCCGCTGGCGGGAAAGACCAAGGATGCCGCGGCAGGCGCTGTCTTGTTGGCGGCCATTTGCAGTGCCATTGTGGGCACCATCATTTTTTTGCCGAAGTTTTTGGCTCTGTTATAGCAAAACAGGCACAGTTTTTCCACATTCATAGAAAAGCTACCTTTTCTACATCTTTTCACCAAAAATGAACCCCTCATCCATCATTTTGGGAGCAAGCGTGCAATAGTGACTGCGGTGGAAACGTTTTTGGGCAAATCATTGTTAAGCCCTTGTACGTCGTAAACCACCAGACGGAATCAAACAGTAGCCATTTCCATATGAGTTAAAACTTTCTACTCCAAAGTACTTACCGCCCGTTGTTCAACTCATAATCATCATTTCCGTCACTTCAAACTGATCTTAGATTGGAATCTGTAACCAGATCAAAACTTGAATTACAATCAATTGTGTGTGCTATGAAAAATATCCTCTGCAAAGTCCTGCCCGTCCTTTTCCTATTCTCGTTGGTTCATACGCTATCGGCCCAGGAGCAACTGGGCTTGCGAACCGAACGATATGCAGGCATCAACAGTGCCATTGCCAACCCGGCCAATACACTCAGTTATCCCCTTCGATGGGATGTCAACCTGATAGCGGCTGGACAGTTTTTGGAAAACAACTACGGTTTTTTGCGCAATACCAGTCTGTCGGGCATCATCCGCAATGCCGAAAACATCCGAGCCGTGAGCGACTTCCCCGATGAATCCACCATTGGCGACGAGGTGTTGCTTTTCGATTACTTTGACAACGAGCGAAAAAAATTCGTCACTTCTTCCACCTTCGTCACTGGGCCATCCTTCATGGTGCGCACGCAGAGTGGGCACGCCTTTGGAATGTTTACCAACCTGCGGGTCCACCTCAGCAGTCAAAACCTCCCCTGGCAATTGGGCTACTACCATCTCAATCGGATTCCCGACGGCGCGAATGTCAACTTTGACAAGACAGACCTCGCCGCCATGGCCTGGACCGAGATTGGATTCCACTACGGCTATTCCATGTCTACCTACAATGGAAAGCTCAACTTCGGCGTCAATCTCAAAGTGCTCAATGGCTACGAAGCGGTGGGCTTCCGAAACAACCGATCGATCAACTATGCCCAATTCGTCAACGACTCCATCACACTGGAAAACCTGGATGTGACAGTCGCTTTTACCAACACCAATACTGACCCAGACAATTCCAGCGTGCGCCGCAATGGCCGGGGCATCGCCTTGGACTTGGGAGTGACGCAAACGTTTTACGAAACAGACGATGGATACCAACTGAAACTGGGCGTGTCTTTGCTCGACATTGGCCGCATTCGCTACCGAGACAGAGCAGAAGAACACCGTTTCAACATGCCAAATCTAAGCTCCATTGTAGACGATCCCTATCAAGACATTGAAGACACAGACGTACTCATCGAACAGCTCAGCACCGATCTGCTGGGGGCTGCAGACGCCTCCCTCATTGGCAATTCATTTGATGTGTGGCTCCCTTCGGCCATCAGCCTCCAAGCCGACTATCGAATCACAAAACAGCTGTACATCAACGGGCTGTTGATCCAGCGACTGCCCACACCTGAATATGCGATGCGCCGTGGAAATTTCTTTGCCGTCAGTCCTCGCTTTGAGCACCGCTGGTTTGCCGCCTCCCTCCCAATGAGTCTGTACAACTGGCAAAAATTCCGATTTGGAATGGCCTTCCGCTTGGCATTTCTCACCATTGGCTCCGACAACATTGGCAGTATTCTTGGAGAATCTAAATGGACAGGGACAGATTTTTACATGGCCTTGCGCATCAATCCCTTCAAGTTGGGACTCGGCGGACGGTCAAATAGAGGTGGAAAAAATGTCAAATGCTACGAATTTTAACAACTCCTTCTTGGACTGTTAAATACTGTTAGCAGCAATCCAATGAGACAAAACACGCTGTCACACTTGTCAATCTCAGCATAACCTTTCAATTGAAAATGCAATCCAACGTGATGTGTATGACTGTCACAAATCCAGCTTTTCGGTATCGCACTGAGAGCTTTCAAAATACTAGATTGTAGTCAATTAATTGCAGATTTATGCTGATGAAAAATCACTTCTCCAAAATCGTGGCCATCGCCATCGTCCTTCTGTTGGGCGTTCCCGACGCGGGATGGGCACAGAGTAGCCTGGATGACATCATCATGGCCAGCACAGAGAAACCGAGTGTTCAGAGACGTGTTCAGAGTGAAATTCCCAAGCGACTGACCAGAAAGTTTCGCAGGGATGCCGCTCGGCTGGCATTGCGGATCGAAGGCAAAAATGAAGATTTGCGCTATCAAAACATCGTCATTCCAGAAAACAACATCGACAAGTTTTTTGAAATGCTGACGGCCATCTACGTCAACAGCGAGACGGGCAAATCCATTGCCAAGTGCAACATCCATACGTATCCGAATCCGTCGATTGATCACCTGACCATCATTTTTGAGCGAAGCGTTGCTTGGGCCCGCCCATTGCAGGAGGGCATCAGCGAAACCACCAGTCAGGACATCAACCGCTTGTTGGACGAGTACGACCTCATCATTGAAAAGCACGTCCAGTGGAACGATACCCAAGATGCCATCACCATCCGCAGCAAAGAGCCACTCAATATGGCAGCACTGGCCAACGAGTTTTACAACGTGGAAGGCGTGGAGACCATCGACTTGGGTGTACCCGAAATTGGTGGCAATGACATCAACATCCAGCGAATCAATGGCGGCTGGGAAATTGAATACATCCTGCGTTTTGGCTCCTACATCAATGGAAAAGGCAAGATGCACTTCTGGAAATACAACGTCATGGACAATGGCAAAATGAAGTTCAACAGCGAGGGTGGAGACCCTGTTCCCGATTACATGCGCTGCCACTTCGACGCCAACAAAGGACTGGTCCTGAAAGGCTGAGATCACAAGCCACAACGGACCAAAACATCCCAAGTCTTTTCGCGGAGAGGCTTGGGATATTTTTTTTGCGACAGCACCAATTCCGACAGAAGGCAGTATATTTGCCCTCAAACCACCGTCGAATGTCCATGCCCAGCGATACAACTGCCATCACCACTGAATACAAGTCCTTCGAGCAACTCAGCACCCAAGAATTGTACGACATCATGGCCCTCCGCCAAGTGGTTTTTGTCATCGAACAAAGCTGTATTTACCTCGACGCTGACGGCAAAGATCAAAAGGCTCATCACCTAACAATGCGAATGGCTGATGGCCAGTTGGTGGGCTACACCCGCCTACTGCCCGAAGGCATTCCGTACGAAGGTCACGCTTCCATCGGTCGGGTCATCACCTCGAAAATGGTCCGTGGCAAGGGCTTGGGCCGGGAGTTGATGCGACAGTCCATCGAAGCCGCCAGGAGCTTGTACCCCGGCATGCCCCTCAAGATATCCGCCCAGGTTTATCTGATCAAATTTTATGAATCCTTTGGTTTTCAAACAGTTGGAGATGTCTACGACGAAGATGGCCTACCCCACATTGCCATGAGGCTGACATAAGTCGGAGTTGATACTGTCGCTTTTTTTCAATAAATTGTCTAAAGGAACGACAAAAAAGCTTGGAAAACCAGGCGTAGATTGCTTTGAAAACTGATCTGCCCATCCATACGATGCGAAGAAACGCAATCAGACGAAATCGTAAATAAAATTATGGCATTTGGCTCGCAGCGCCCTCAGAAGCACGTGGCGCTCCGACATCCCTTGAACAGGTCTCTGCCCGTTCTCTCACCTCTTGGTAAATGACCGGTAGGGGCAAAAACAAACAATTATGAACAACAAATTACTTGCACATTTGCAGGCATTTCTACTCTGTTGCATCCTTTGCCTTTGCTCTCTGAGCCTGGCCGCCCAGTGCCCTGCCGGTACGTTGAGCAACTGCCACGGACAAAACGATGCCACAGGTTGCTGTTACGTATACGACGCCCTCGGCAATTTGGACAATTGCACCAATGCCCGCTGTGTCGACTGCATCGGCATGCAAGCCCCTCCTGGCGGGTACGAATGCTGGCAAGCCGCCAACAATTGCAATGCCTGCCTCCTATCCCTTCCCATCGAGCTGCTGTCCTTTCAGGTCGAGCCACAAGAGCTGGGCAATCTCATCCACTGGCAAACCGCATCGGAATACAACACCATGCTGTTTTCCATCGAAAGATCTGCCAATGGCCAAGACGAGTGGGAAGAGGTTGGCAAGGTACAACCTGTGGGCTTTTCGGAAGACATTCAATCGTACAGCCTCATGGACTACAGCCCCTTACAGCTGGGCTACTACCGACTTCGCTCTACTGATTTTGACGGCCAATACCAGTTGTTTGATGTTGCCGCCGCAGATCGCCAAGGGGAGGCCGAAGGACAGATGCGACTCTTTCCCAACCCCATCAGGCAATCAGAACTGGCCGTGTACTTCTCGTTGACACAGACCTCCAGAGTTCAACTGCGCATCACAGATATGGCGGGCAAAATTGTCTATGCAGAACAGACAGAAGGATACATGGGCATCAACCAGCGGCAGATCGATCTGAGTCGCCAAGAGGAAGGCATTTATTTTGTCTATCTGAAAACCAATGCGGGCGAACAGGTGATGAAGCTCGTCAAAGCGAAAGGATGAAGAAAAGCTGCAGAGCAGCGTCGACAACTGCTCTGCGGCCAAGATGATGGGCAATTGCCCATTTCCGTAGCTCCTAAAAGCGAGTGCTTATTTGGCTACGACAATTTTCTGAGAGTAAGAGACGCGACCATCTACTCTGATGCTCGCAACATATGTCCCCGTGGCCAAATCAGACGTATCGATGCTGAGGTTGGCATCATTGTCCAAGCGGATTTGCTTGATCAATCGGCCTTGGAGATTGTACAGTTCCAGGCTGCGCTGTGCAAATTCTCCCTGCCCATTGATTTGGATGTTGAGCTCGCTGCTCACCGGGTTGGGAGACATCAGGTAACCAATCGCAGTCGGTTCCAATTCTACTTTGGACTCTTTTCCTTCTCTCCGGTCGGTTTTCTCCGTTTGCAGGCCTTTGCAAGCCGCAAATTTGGTGATCAACTCACAATGTCTGCTGGTGCAACCGACACAATCTTCAATGGTCAGACATACCTGGAATCCATCAAAGCCCGTACCTGCATCGGCGGGATTAAAGGTAAAATGGAACTCATCAGAACCCGTGAAGGGAGAGACGTATGGCAGGGGCCCATCGTAGTATTTGAGGACACTCCAACGAGCAGATGCAATCCCTGATGGGTTGATGCAATCGCCACAGTCGTTGACGCTGGAAGGTGTACTTGTGTTGAAAAGTGAGATGGTGCAATCTTCAGAAGATTGGGAGATCTCGAAGGAAGCCTGGCAGTCGGTTGGTGGCTCGCAACAAGCAAAGTTGACCATCATCTGAACGAAGTAGGTGGGACAAACAGGGTTGCAATCGCCACTGGTGAAATTGGAAGAAAAGTCGATCCCTACCACGACCATTGGCTCGCCTGTTTCCGGACAGGTAGGTGCACCTGCATTGGCCACAGCGATGGCATTTTGAACAGCCTGGGCTTGTTCTTGCGGAGAGATGCTGCCACCAGCGTTTACCTGGCAGTAAATGGCACAAGCCTCCATGCCCGTACTGACGCTGAATTCCACCGTGGTCTTGTCGCTGGAAATGCTTCCCGGACAGCTGACCAGCTCCTCCAGGGCACAAGCCACACCAGCATCCAAGGTACCGTCCAAGTTGGTAAAAGGTTCTTCGTCCCAGAGGAATCCGGGAGCCAACTCCCAGAAGGAGCTATTGACAGGCTCGAAGCAATCGGCCTGCCCAAAAGTCAGCAAAGGAAAACAAAGTACTGTGATAACATTAAGCAAAAATTGTTTCATAACAACAGTGAATTAAGGATTAGAAAATGGAATAAATGCGCATTTTCTCCTTAATAACACAAGCCCCAAAAACGTAATACTGTTTTTTACATTTTCGAAACTACTGTCTGTTTTTTGCCAAGTTATTACTCGTTGGAATTGAAGGTTTGCACGGCCAGCAGGCGATCGTAGCGGGCGCCAAAGGGGCGATAATACACCAGGATGGTGTAGTCGTTTTCTGTCTCGTGTGAATTGCCCTCGATTTCCTCCACGCTGTGGGTCATTTCTCCTTTGGGAGTTGTGACGTAGACATAATCGTAATATCCCTGTTTGAGGACTGTCTCGCATTGGTACTGGCGATCCAGATCGTTGTACTCCATCTTGAATTCCTCCTTGAGCTGCCAGTCCGTAATGGCCCCAAACAGATACACATCCTGGTCGTCAATTTCGAATGGAGAGCGCAGGGAGAAACGGACGTTGGCGTAGTCGGCCCGCAAGGCATTGATGGGGTTGGTTGGATCGTACTCAAAGAAGGTTGTCGTCTGGATGCTGTCTGTGTTGCCGATGAATTGGGTCTCAACCCGCCGCCGAGAAGCGTTCTCATCGAGGTTTTCGATGACAAATTTGCCATTGATGTCATTGAAGGTACTGTGCGTTTTGTCGTCGCGTTTTTTGTCGGGATTGAGCGCCACTTCGTAGCCATCATTGTACTGCTCAATGGATTGTATCCAACCATTTTTGAAGCGCAGGTTGCGCAGGTCGAGAAAGCGAAACTCCTTGCCCGCCGGAAAGACGATCCGATCTTGAAAGTCATAGACCAGTCGCTCTGCCCGATCGTACAAAGGAGCCAGTCCAGTGATGGCATTGCCCCAATCGTTGTTTTGCAAGATGACCACTTTGACTTCCAAAGGAGGATTGTCGATGACAAAGTTTTTGTGCAAAACCGAAAAGTCAATTTCGTGATGGGTCTGTATTTTGTCTGCTCGAATGGTGCGGACAACAGCGGAGGAAATGTTGAACAAGGGCTCGACCACCATGAAGCGTCGACTCAAAATGGGGGTTTGATCGTCATTGTCTTCATAGATCAACAGAAGGTAGTTGCCAGAGTAGCGCAACTGCAGTTCATTGTTGGGCAGTGTGAGGCTGTAGTGGGTGTACTCCACGCGGGTATTGATGGAGTAATCAAACTCCCGGATTCGCTCTCCATTGAAGCCTTCCACGTATTCCAATTCGCTGATGCTGCTGGGGGTCCAATCGGCATCGCACAAAATGACCCGGTAGTTGTAGTTGCGCTCAATCTCTCCCAAGTCATCAAATTCCAGTTGCAAGCGAGTATTGGTGTTCAGTCCAATGATGGGCTGACTCAGGGCCACCCCTCGCAGGCCGAATTGAATGCTTTTGATGTTGTCGTTGTACGTGTGATCCATGTATCGGATGCGGTCATCCTGGGCCATGGCTGTCACGACCAAACAGCTCAGTAAAAAGAGGGTCAGTTTCGTTTTCAACATGAAGGAGCGATTTTTCGTGTCTACTTGGCTTTGCTTGTCCAACGATTGCCCTTGATGCGGAACCGCCAGGGCCAATCGATGCATTCTTCGGCATAATCTATTCCCACCCGCGGGCTGGCCAAAATTTGTTCTTCCGACACTTTCCATCCATCGTCTTCGATCCAAAAAGGGCTGTCGGGAAGGGTCATGTCGGTACCAGTGTAGGATTTGTTGATGCCCAATGCCTTAGTTAGAACGCCCGGACCTGCGGTTAATTGTGGACGAACTTGCTCAAAGCCCCGCCGACGGAGCATCGGTTCGATGGAGCCAAGGGGCTCGATGGCCCGGATGAGGATCGCATGGGCCATGCCTTCCGGTCCGGTGACGATGTTGAACAAGTGGTGAATGCCGTAGCAAAGGTAAATGTAGGCATGTCCGCCTTCCAGAAACATGACAGAAGTTCGTTTGGTGAAGCGGTTGAGGTGGGCGTGACAGGCTTTGTCATCGGGGGCTCGGTAGGCTTCTGTTTCGACAATGCGCCCTGCCGTGCGCTCTCCATCAAAGGAGCTGACCAATATTTTTCCCAACAGTTCCTTGCTGAGCCGGGGCACATCTTCGCTCAGGAACCAATCTTTTGACAGACGACTTGCAGTGGTTTGATTTGCCATGGTGGCAAAGATAGGAAGCTGCAAGCGATTTACCGCTTTGGTTCAATCCAAAAATACGCGCACACTGGCATTGACGCCCATCAGGCTGTAGCGCTGTCGAAGGACATAGTCCCCATTGCTGATGTCTGAGGGATAGTAGCGAAAATGAGGCTGTATGCCCACCTGCCAGGAAGGAGCCACCTCATAGTACAAGGCAAATCCCGCATAAAATCCGACTCCCAGACTGCTTTCGAAGAAGTCATCTTCTCCAAAGTCCAGAACCTGGTCGCCTTCCGGTGCGAAAAACGTGCCTTCCCGCATCAGGGCCAAGTTGATGTGTACTCCTCCTTCCACACTCATTTGCAAGGGTGATTCGCCTGCTGAAAAGGTGTAGCCTGCCACCAGTGGGAGATCCAGCCATTGGATGGAGTTGTAGACGGTGCGGCGGTATTCTGTCCGGCGCGTGACCCCTACCTTTCCACGGACCTCATCCGTAGAGTCTCCACTGGTGTTGTAAATGATTTTCACAACGCCATCTATGCTGTCTCTTTCTGTCACCACAGAATTGTAGGCAAAGCGCTCGGCAGCTCTGGTGAAGTTGAAACCTGTGCGGGCATAAAACCCACTTTTGTGCCGCAGATACACATCCAGCCCCAGGTCGAAGGTTTCCAATTGCTCCTCGGTTTCTTTCCGACGCTGAAGGTAGTCCGCCGCATTGTCCTGTCTGGTCTCCAACTGTCGAATGGACTTCAGCAATCCTCCTCTCACACCCAGTCCCCAAGAGATGTTGCGCTGGAATGCGCCCCTTGCCAAAAGGTTCTCCTCTTCTCCACCTTGCTTTGTCATCTTGGGGGATGGCTTCAAGCCCAGGGAAAGGGCTTGGGAGGGCAAAAGAGGAATGGAAGGAGTCGACAGGAGGGGGATGACCTGAGAGAGTTTTTGGTTTTTTGTAGACTTCTCCGCAAGGGCCACGGGAAGTACATTCTTGGCTGTCGTCTTGGGCGAGGAGCTGTTGACAATGCCGCCTTCCGACTTGGGCACAGTGGGAGGTCGATTGGCAGACGAGGCATTGACGACTCTTGTCTCGGTTGCTGGGACAAGCGCCGCCTTGGCAGAAGTTTCCTCTGGTTGCGATGAAGACATCTGAGCAATGGCATTTTCATTTTGCCCATTTGCTTCCTTGCCTTCCAAGGTGGTTCCCTCTGCCTGGGTTTGTTTCAGTTGATCCACTGGCGCGCTCGACACTTCTTCTGTTGTGATTGGGTCAGCGGCAGTCGCTGTGACGGAGACAGGTGCCTGTCGTTGGAGGTGAAAAATGGCTGCTGCCAGCAAAATTCCAATGCCCAATGCCCACCACCAGAGCCAAAAGGGATAACGCCTTTTGCGATCTTCCTGCAGTTGGGGTTGTATCTGTGCCCACAACGCATCGCCATCGACTGCACTTTTGTGGCCCTCGATTTCATGGCGAAGATGATCTTCAAAGTCTTTGTAGGTCATACCCTGATTTTTTCTCTGGTTAACAAACGGTTCTGTAACAATTTGCGGGCCCGCAACAACTGCGAGCGGGAGGTACTTTCCTCAATGCCCAACAACTCCCCGATTTCTTTATGGCTGTAGCCTTCTATGGCGAATAGATTGAATACTTGCTGATAGCCTTGGGGGAGTTGGGCAATGAGTTGCATGAGTTCTTCGGCCTCCAATCGGCTGTACACATCTGGCACGATGGTTCTTTCCGGGATTTGTTCTATGGTGTATACTTCATTTTGGAAGCATTTTTTGTCAAATGACTGCAAGGCCGTATTGATGGCAATCCGGCGCATCCAGGCCTCAAATGATCCAATGGGCTGGTAGTTGACAATTCCCCGAAGAATTTTGATCAGGCTTTCCTGAAGGATGTCTTTGGCAGCCGCCTCGTCCCGGGAGTAGCGCCGACACACCGTCAGCAACATCGGCGAATACCGCACTACCAATTCGCGTTGGTAGTGCGGATCGCCTTGTTGGCATTTGTGTACTAGGAGTGGAATATTCAAAGAAACTCTGTTTTAGAGCTCGTTCAGATTTAAAATTTTGAGGCTGCAAATAATCCCAAATTCTGTACAAGCTCTTGCTTTTTCAATTCATGCTTTAGACAACGGTATTTCTATTTAATCGGTGCGGATGATGCTGAAGGAGCCGGAAACCGGACGATCCGACAGGATGTTGCCCATTCCATCAAAGTAGCCAACCGTTCCACTGAAGTTTCCTTTGATCAGTTCACCTATTGCACCGTACTCTGTAATGGTCAACTGGTCGTAGAAGCAGGAGATTTGGCTGGAGTCACAGTTGGAGAACAAATTTGCCGTACCAGCCAGATTGGTCATGCTGATGATCTGCAAAGTATTGCCATCTACCCCACCATATTCCCCGGTTGCTGCTCCACTGACCTCAAAGCTGGTGTAGATCGATCTATTGGAAGTAGAATCAAGAGCCCCTCCTTCTGCAAAGAAGACCACTTCACTGCCACCTGAAAAGGTCCGCATGAAGACGCTGTTTGTCAAGATCGTATTCCCATCCAAGTCCAGGTAGAGGAATTCTGCAAGCGTGCCACCACAGATGATGAGATCACCCACACTCAGATCACCATCGCCCACATCCAAGGTGTAGCTTTGCAAATCACTTGCCTCCAAGTTGTCCAGATTGGCCGCCTGAACAGTTACAGGTGTATCGTCCTGACATACTCTGACCAAAACACTGAAGCTGTTATCGGCATCCAGGTAATAGTCATATCTAGCTCCTGCTACTCTGACAAAGGCAACTCCACTGGTAATGGGATCATTGTTGCAGTCTACCAATCGTCCACTGATGGTGGTAAAGGTTGCGCCAGGGGAATCGTCTACTACAATGACACCTATGTCAGTATCATCGTCGAATGGACCTATGGTTTGACTAAAATACGTGTTTCCGCACTCATCTCTCAATTCCAGCTGCAAAACCTCCCCTTTGGGCACTTTGCCACAGACTTTTCCATTGCTGTCGGTATAGCCACATCTGGCTGTGCCATTGGGGCGTACAAGATGTACTTTAAAGCCCTCCAGGGAATCCCCGGCCACTGAGGTGTTCCGAGTCGTAAGGGTAGCACAGAATTGTACCACGGGGAAGGGAGCGTCGCAGTTCCAGAAGGAAAAGTGGGATACACTGCCGACGTAGAAATCACCATCGAGGCTGGCGCTGCCTTCTTCTACCCAGAGACCCTTGTCTTCGTCGAAGTGCCAAAGGGGAATTTCAGCCGGAGCGATGCCAGCCATCTCTGCAGGGACAGGAAAGCGAAGGGTGGCCATTTTGTCATTGCCCAATTGAAGACGCTCGCCATTGTCCCCTGTCAGTTCTACTCCCAGCATTCCAAAGGATTCCAACACCTGCAAAGCACCATCGGTATTGCGACCAAGCAAATCGCCAGGCATGCGCTCATCGAGGTCTTCTGCTGTGGGGTTCAACCAAGTAGCTGCCACACTCACTCGTCCGGCATAGGCAGTTCCATCATCGGTCTGAAAGCCATCTCCGGCCAGTTGAATGCTTCCGCCACCAGGCAAGTCCACCTGACCACCTGTTTGGGCATCCACACTTCCAACCTCATTGGCACGGATCATCTTGAAGCGAACGTAATTGCGGGAATTGTTGGAGGCATAAATGCGAGCAGAGTTGTGGAAGTATCCATCTTTGTGCAAACGGACATAGCTTCCGGAAGTGATGAACTCTCCGTCTTTGATGAGGAAAACACCGTCTTCGTTAGTGGTATATACATCGCCATCGAAAAAGGCCTGCACATCGGCCAGCGGTTGGTTGTCTTCATCCACGACAGTCCCCAACAAAGTAGAGGTCACAACCACAATGGGGGCATCGACGATCTCCTCGCTGATGATGGTTTCTTCTGAATCTTTGCGGCATCCCCAAAGGAGGCAGAGGAGCATGCTAAAAATGAGTAATCTTTTCATATCGAAAAATGGATTTTTCTTGTTTGATGTCGTTGGGATTCTTTTCCCGCAACTTGAGTTATGATTCAATCTTTACAGGCCTGATACACCAACTAAATCGGTCAAAGTCTACATTCGCTGCACGGACAAGAAAAAAATCTCATTTTTTTTGAAATGCACTGAAAAGCACACAGAAATGGCTTGTCCCACCGAAGCAGCACAAGCAAATGAACGCCGCATTTTTGAGAAAATCAGCGCCGACTGTAATTCGGAGCCTCTTTGGTGATGTTGATGTTGTGAGGATGACTTTCGTGAACACCCGCCGAGGTAATGCGAACAAAGCTGGCCTCCTGAAGCGCCTCCACATTGGGTGCCCCACAATAGCCCATTCCCGCCCGAAGACCACCGACATATTGGACCATCACCTCTGCCAGCGTTCCTTTGTAGGGGACCATGCCTTCGATCCCTTCCGGTACCAGCTTTTTGATGTCTTCCTCCACGTCCTGGAAATAGCGGTCCTTGGAGCCCAATTGCATGGCGCCAAGAGAGCCCATTCCCCGGTAGGTCTTGAACTTTCGGCCTTCGTAAATGATGGTCTCACCGGGTGCTTCTTCCACACCAGCAAACAGGGAACCTGCCATGATGGTAGCAGCACCAGCCACAATGGCCTTGGCAATGTCTCCTGTGTAGCGAATGCCTCCGTCTCCCACGATGGGAACACCGGTGTGTTTGATGGCATTGGCCGCACTGTGAATCGCCGTCAACTGGGGAACCCCCACACCGGCCACAATTCGCGTTGTACAGATGCTTCCTGGGCCTACCCCAACTTTGACGCCATCCACGCCCGCTTCCACCAAAGCCAGCGCGCCAGCCCCTGTAGCGACGTTGCCACCAATGATTTGCAGGTCGGGATATTGCTCTTTGATGAGACGGATCGCATCCAATACACCTTTGGAATGACCATGGGCTGTATCCACACAAATGACGTCGACATCCACGCCCACCAGGGCATCTACCCGCTTGAGCATGTCACTGGTGATGCCCACTGCTGCTCCGACCACCAATCGGCCATAGGAGTCTTTGCAGGAGTTGGGATAGTCCTGCACCTTCATGATGTCCTTGTAAGTGATGAGCCCGGCAAGCTTGTAGTTGTCGTCTACCACAGGCAATTTCTCAATCTTGTGCTTTTGGAGAATGGCCCTCGCTTGTTCCAGCGTGGTACCAACTGGAGCGGTCACCAGGTTTTCGGTCGTCATCAGAGACTTGACAGGGCGGCCATATTGCTGCTCGAAGCGCAAGTCGCGATTGGTCAGAATGCCAATCAGTCGGTTGTCACTGTCTACAATGGGAATTCCTCCAATTTTGTATCGCTTCATCAGCGCTTGGGCATCGCCGATGGTGGAATCTACCTCCAGAGTGACCGGATCGATGATCATGCCGCTTTCCGAGCGCTTGACACTGCGTACCTGATCGGCCTGATCCTCTATGGTCATGTTTTTGTGAATCATGCCGATTCCTCCCTGGCGTGCGATGGCAATGGCCAGTTTGTTCTCCGTCACCGTGTCCATTGCCGCGGAAACGACGGGGACATTCAGACGAATTCCTCTGGTCAATTGAGTGCTGATGTCTACATCGCGGGGGAGTACTTCGGAGTAGGCGGGTACCAATAGTACGTCATCGAAGGTAAGGGCATCGCCAAGAAACTTGTCCTGCCCAATCTGTTGCGTGGTTTTTACTGATTCCATGCGCAAAGTTATGGATTGTTGGCAAAAAGGAAAAGAAAATTCAGAAAGAGTTTTTTTTTCCTCTGCAGGGGCCAAATGACCCTCATACCAAACCCAACAAATCCCATTCCGGCATGGTTCACGCAAAGAGAATGGCCTTCCCTATTGTGATTTTTGCTTGATGTAGGCCCGCAAATCTTCCAATTGTTGATCGCTCATTTTCTCTTGGGTATACTGCGGCATGTAAGAACGCTTGCCGTAGAGTGGCTGCTGTCCGTAGCGGATCACTTGGTAAATGGAAGCGTGCGAATAGCGTCCGATGTGTTTTTTCAAATACCGAAACGTCATGGGCGAATCATCCAGTTGGAAAAAAGAATAGCGCTTGTTTTCGTGGCAGTGCTTACAGCTCAGGTCATAGACCAACTTGCCATTGTCTGCATTGCCCTCCAGGGGATAGCCTGACCGACGGTCGTCCGGTGGCTTGAGGAAGGTAGCGGGTGAGGCTTGCAGGAAGCGACCTTTCAGCCAGTTGATGGTCTCTTCGTCTTTTTGGCCAGAAGACTGTTGCAGCTTTTGGGCCAACTGTGCCATTTCCGATTCGGACAAATTCAGATCGGACAGTTTCAATCCCAGTGTCCACAGATATTGCAGAATGGATTCCAATTCCCAATCCTTGAGCTCGCGTCCCTGGGCACATTCGATGGCACACAACTGGATGGCCTCCCGCAGGTCGTTGCGAGCGGGTTCCACCAACTTGCCATATTTCTTTTCGTAATCACCATTGTAAAAACTCACTCGATTGACCGCACCATATAAAGTGGTAGCCTGCAAAAACGGAAGATCATTGTCGCGGGCGTATTCCAGGCGGGCCTGTGGATCGGACTTGCTCAGGTCGGGATCTTCTCGGACAACATTGTGGCAAGAGGTGCAGACAAAGTGTTTGCTCTGCTTAGAGGTTTTTCCCCCAGAAGGTTTGGAGGCAAAGCCCGTCAGAAACAAAGATTCTCCCATCTCCGCACTGGCTCCTTTGATACTTTTGTCCATTTCGTGATTGGATTTGTTATCACCCAATTGGTTCAAGACGTCCCAAAGATCAGTTTCGGGTCCGATGAGAGGAGCAGAAGCAGGCACAGACTCCGGCGCTACCAGGTTGACAAACAACGGCAGGGCACAGATGGGAATGATGATGAACAGCCATTTCTTCATGGTACAGATCAGTTTTATAGGTTGAACAAACGAGAAATGGTAAAGCCGAGGCGAAATTCGCCATCCCCCCAATTGGTGTTGGTGTAGGGAAGGTAATCCGTCTCCATGATGCCTGTGGCATTGGTAAAATTGACTTGGAAGACGTGCCCTCCTGTTTCGATTTCCAGTCCAATGCCGATGGGTGGGTAAAAATCGTTGGCCGAGTCGCGCAAGGAAGAAATCGGATAGGCGATGTCGGCAATGATGCCCAAGACCTTGGTGATTTGAATTCGGGTGGCAGCACCGATGTGCAACAAGCCATTGTCATCATCGAAGGTCACTTGGTTGCGGTGTACATAGCCCCCCGATACTTGCAGCGCAAAGCGATCGGAGAATTTGCGGGCCAGCAACAACTGAGCGTGATAGGACAGTCGGTGGGTGAATTTGTCAAAATTGGCCACAGATTCTGGGCTCTCGCTCTTTTCCATTGTCGATAAACTACTCAGTCCCGTAAAGGTGAGCGACAGAGGCGTACTCCCATCATCGGTTTGGTGGAAAATTCGAAATTTCATTTCCCCGTGCAGGTTCTGCTGCAATTGAGAGGAGCCTTTGGTCCGGAATACCCCTATTGTGAGCTTGTCGGATACGCCATAATTTGCGCCGATCATGATGTCCTCGGCATTTTCCAGGCCGTAGAAGTTTTGCCAACCACCATTTGAGCCTGCAAAGTCGCCGAAGCGGTGGCCAATTCGAATGTCCAACTTGCGCCGAGGCGTTGTCTCGACAGAATGAGAGTTGATGATTCGAGTGTCTTTGAACGTCTGGTAGACCCTGATTTGCGCCTGGCTTGGCACGGCAAAAGAGAGCAAGAGCAATAGGAAGAGTAGATGTTTCATTGTCAATGTTTGAAAAGCTTAGCTTTTGGATCAATTGTTCCTCTTTGGCAAGCCATTTTCGAGCCAATGTCTTCCTGTCATTTTTGACAACTCATCTGTCTACGGAGTGAATGACAGCGGCAATACAGGGCTGGCACAAGAGTCAGAAATCTCCTTGAGATTGGAAGTGTGTGGTGGAAAACACTGGGCGGGCCATTTGTCGCAGAAAATAGCCTGCTGGTTGTTCCACCAAACTACTTGCATTTTTTTATTGGTGCTGTTTGAAAGCGGACGCAAGATAACAATTTCTCCAAAGTTGTCCCACACATATTCCAGAATCCGAACCTTTTGAAGGTCGATTTGTATTAAATGTAGCATAAATCGCCTATTTTTGTTGTAAAATAACGTAAACCTAAACGAGATATGTATCCACCACATTTAGTAGCTCCCATGAGCAAAGACCTCACTGATCATGGCTTCGAGAGCCTCACAACACCAGAAGAGGTCAACAGTGTATTGGATGGTCAGAAAGGAACTGCCCTTTTGGTTGTCAATTCCGTTTGCGGCTGTGCAGCAGCCAACGCCCGCCCAGGTGCCAAAATGTCTTTGGCAGGTGATGCAACACCCGATAAATTATATACCGTTTTTGCAGGGGTAGACAAGGCTGCGACAGACAAAGCACGGGAATATCTCCTTCCCTATCCACCTTCCTCCCCATCCATTGCCTTGTTCAAGGATGGCAAATTGGTCCACTTCATCGAAAGACACCACATCGAAGGTAGATCGGCCGAGATCATTGCCACCAACCTGAAAATGGCTTACGAACACCACTGCAAGTAAGTCCTCGACAGACACAATGTTTCAAATCCCGGACCTGTACGACAAAGCAGGCCCGGGATTTGTGATTTCTACCAGGGTTCAATTTCCGATAAAAGTATTGATACTCCATACAATCCTACAAAGCTGAACGGAAAAGAAACCCAATATTTGCAAGCAAAACAACAGCCGCATGAGACAAGTATCATGGACAGGGGTATATCCCGCCGTCACCACCAAATTCACAGCCGAAGGAGCGCTGGACATCTCCGCATTTCTGCACAACATCGGCCAGCAAGTGGAAGCTGGTGTGGATGGCATCATCATCGGTGGCTCACTCGGAGAAAGCAGTACCCTCAGCCAAGAAGAACGCCTGCAACTGGCCGAGGCTTGTCTGGAGAAGTATGGCGAACAAATAGACGTCATCCTCAACATCGCCGAAGGGGCCACGCACTCGGCCATCCAGCTGGCCCGACTGGCAGAACAAATCGGCGTCCATGGCCTGATGCTCCTCCCGCCCATGATGTACAAGCCCACCGACCAGGAAGTGGCCAACTTTTTCAAGGCTGTGGCCAGCCAGACCAAACTCCCCATCCTGGTTTACAACAATCCCGTTGACTACAAAATTGAGATCACCCTCGACATCTTCGAACAGCTATCGGCCTTCGACAACATCCAGGCTGTCAAAGAAAGTACCCGCGACATCTCCAATGTCACTCGCATGCGCAACCGATTTGGCAACCGCTTCAAAATCCTCTGCGGAGTGGATACCCTGGCCATGGAAGAACTGCTCATGGGAGCCGATGGCTGGGTAGCTGGTTTGGTCGATGCCTTCCCCCGCGAGACAGTGGCCATCTATCGCCTCACCAAGACAGGCCGCATCGACGAAGCCCTCCGCATCTACCGCTGGTTTTTGCCCATACTCGAACTCGACATCAGCCCGCAATTGGTGCAAAACATCAAGCTAGCAGAGGTGATGACGGGCATGGGTACAGAGCACGTTCGCCCACCCCGCCACATCCTGGTGGGTGAGGAGCGCCAAAGAGTGGTCCGCATTTTGGAGCATGGCATTGCAACACGGCCCGAATTGCCCGACTACAAAGCCATCCCACTTCCCAAGCCCCCTATAGCCTAAAGACAGCCAGGGAACCCATATGAGAAAAACCTTCTTTTGCATAGATGCACATACCTGTGGCAATCCTGTCCGGCTGGTGGCAGGAGGTGGTCCCCTCTTACGGGGCGCCAATATGATGGAAAAACGCCTGCACTTCCTCCGGGAATTTGACTGGATTCGCAAAGGCTTGATGTTCGAGCCCAGGGGCCACGACATGATGTCCGGCGCCATCCTCTATCCGGCGAGCGACCCTCAAAATGACATCGGCATTCTCTTCATTGAGACCAGTGGCTGTCTTCCCATGTGCGGGCACGGCACCATCGGCACCGTCACCATAATGCTGGAGGAAGGGCTGGTGACACCTCAGACCGAAGGACAGGTTCGATTGGAGACGCCCGCCGGACTGGTGCTGGCCAGTTATCAGATGAGCAAGGGAAAAGTATCTTCCGTCCGCTTGACCAATGTCTCCTCCTTTTTGTACAAAGAACAACTGGAAGTCGACTGCCCCGATCTGGGATGCTTGCACTTGGATGTCGCCTATGGGGGCAATTTTTATGCAATTGTAGATCCACAGGACAACTTTGCTGGCATACAAGCACACACAGCCGGGCAGCTCATCCACTGGAGTCGAAGCATTCGCCAACAACTCAACCAAGAACACAGCTTTCAACATCCCCTTTCGCCTCACATTCAAGGGCTGAGTCACTTGTTGTGGACGGGTGATACGCTGAGTGCAGAGGCCGACGGACGCAATGCAGTGTTCTATGGAGAAAAAGCCATCGACCGTTCTCCCTGCGGCACGGGAACCTCGGCCCGCATGGCGCAATGGCACGCCAAGGGAAAGCTGTCCGTGGGCGATCGCTTTGTTCACGAAAGCTACATCGGGTCCCAATTCATTGGTCGGATTGAAGAAATTGGGGCGGTGGGAGACCATCCAGCCATTGTGCCCAGCATCGAGGGTTGGGCGAAAATCACGGGCTACAACACCTTGATCATCGACGACGAAGACGATCCCTACGCCTTCGGCTTTCAGGTGATCTGATCTATTTCAATTGCCACAGTTTTCGGTAGGCAGATGGGGTCGTTTCCTTGGCCTTTTTGAATTGGCGGACAAAATTGGAGACATTTTTAAACCCCACCTCATAGCAAATTTGCTCCACAGTGGCAGTCGAGGAAGTCAACAACACACAAGCATTTTCCACCCGCAGCTCATTGAGAAACTGAATGTACGTCTTGCCAGTGTGGTATTTGAAAAAACTGCTGAACTGCGACCGACTCAAACAAGCCACCTGGATGATGTCCTGCAAGCTGATGTCCTCTCTGTACTTTCGAAAGGTGTAATTCAAGACCTCATTCAAACGCCCTCCTTCGTCTTCGCTCTTGCGCACGGGCCGGTACTGCTGCTTGTTGAGAGGCATTTTGTCTGCTCGTCGAATGCGCGATAAGATTTGCAAAAAGGCAATGATTCGCCCTTCTTCCTCTTGTTGGGGCATGGACTGTATGGCTTGAAAAATGGCTCGACAATCTCCTGTCAACTTGATCACCCGCCGGAAGGATTGCAGCAGGCTGTGAATGCCAGACAACTCACTCAATTCAAAAAACTTTTCTCCAAAGGACTGTTGGTCAAAAAAGAGCGACACACTTTCTGCTCGCTTGTCGGCTTGCTGGTAGTAGTTGGCCGGATGCTTGAGCAGGTGGGGCACATCTGGTCCGATGAGGAAAATGTCGCCGGGAGAAAAAGCGGTCATGCTGTTGCCTGCGTACAAAATGCCCTCTCCTTGTTCGATGGCGGTGATTTGGTATTCGGGATGGTAGTGCAGCTTGTCGTAAAAAAATGCCCCCCGATCCAATTGCACCAGCAGGGCATGCTTGTCGGATTTCGAGATTCGAAAAGGGATGGCTTTGTTCAATCGCTGCATGGGAATCATTGCTTGCTTTGTCCAGAGGAGTCGTCTTCTATCCGCAGTACGATCTTGCCACTGTTGAGATTGGCCTCCATGCGTTGGTGGGCGGCCACTACCTCCGTCCAATCAAAGACCGAATCGATGATGGCCCGCAAACGTCCGTCGGCAAACTGATCCCAATAAGCGGTGGTGAAATCTTTGACCAATTGGCGCTTGTAGGTCAGGCTGCGGGCCCGCAAGGTAGAGCCTTGAATTCGCAGGCGTTTCTGTAGCAGAGGCAAGAGATTGCATGTCTCCACCTTCACGCCCCCCATCAAGCCCAGGAGCAATAGGCGTCCATCCATGGCAAGACAGGCCACATTGTCGTTCCAGTACGACGCCCCCAGAAAGTCCAAAATGATGTCGACCCCTCTCCCATTCGTTTCTTCCAGTACAACTTTTCGAAAATCTTGGCTTCGGTAGTCAATGGCACAACTGGCTCCCAATTGCCGACAGATGTCGTGCTTCCCGGCAGAGGCCGTCACCAAGCTGGTCACCCCTTTTTGCCTGGCCAGTTGCAAAGCTGCCGTCCCCACCCCACTCGCTCCGGCATGGATCAAGACACGTTCTCCCGGCTGCCACTCTGCCAAACACTCCAATGCCTGGAAGGCCGTCAGGAAGACCTCTGGAATGGCGGCGGCTTGCTCCATTGTCATGCCGTCTGAGATGGGCAGCAGCAATTGCTCGTCCACCGCCACATACTCCGCGTATCCTCCACCCGCCAAGAGGGCACAGACCCGCGTTCCTTCCTGCCACCGATCGGCCTCGGCTCCCCTGGCGACAATCCGCCCCGCTACTTCCAAGCCCAGCAAGGGGCTGGCACCGGCTGGTGGTGGATATTTGCCTCTTCGCTGCAAGGTATCGGCTCGATTGAGGGCTGTGGCGGCCACCTTGACCAAGACCTCATGGGGACCTGGCACGGGCTGCTCCCATTCGCGAATCTGCAAGACCTCTGGCCCACCTGGCTGATCGAATGCAATGGCTTTCATGGAGATGGATTTTGTGGAGGGGGCAATTTAGTGAAATCCCATTTGGCAAGGGAGGGCTGGGAGGAGATTTTGCTTGAAATGAGTATCTTTGAATAAATTTCAACTCGGAGAATGAATCAGATACAACAGGCCGTCGAACTCAAAAAAGAGCTGGATCAGGAACGACCCTTATCGGCTGAAACAGAGGCACGCATCATGCAAAAGTTTCGGCTGGAATGGAACTACCACTCCAATCACATCGAGGGGAACAGTCTGACGTATGGGGAAACAAAGGCCCTCATTCTATTTGGAATCACGGCACAGGGAAAGCCCCTCAAGGATCACTTTGAAATCACGGGTCATGATGAGGCCATCAAATGGATACTGGAGGTGATCAAGCAGGACCGTCCACTGACGGAAACCTTCATCCGGGAACTTCACACCCTCATCCTCAAGGAGCCTTACCAATCCAAGGCCATCACCCCAGATGGACAGCCTACAACAAAACGAATCAATGTAGGTCGATACAAAGAAACACCCAATCATGTAAAAACTGTCACAGGTGAAATCTTCCGCTTTGCGACACCAGAGGAAACGCCTGCCAAAATGAAGGACCTCCTAGAGTGGTATGCAAAGCAACAAGACAGTGCAGACTTCAACCCCATTGCCACGGCCATTGAATTCCACTATCGCTTCATCCGCATTCATCCCTTCGACGATGGCAATGGCAGAACCGTACGGATACTGATGAATTTTATTTTGCTGACCAATGGTTATCCTCCCGTCATCATCAAGACGGAGAAAAAGGAAACATACTTTGCGGCCCTGCGACAAGCAGATGCGGGCCTCATGGACCCTTTCATTGATTTCATTGTCTCCAATCTTTTGGTGTCCTTGCGGCTGATGCTTCGCGCGGCCAGGGGAAAGAGCATTGAGGAGGCTAATGATTTGGACAAAGAGCTTCGGTTGTTGGAGCAGAAGTTGAAGGAGAGGGGGCCAAAGGTGGAAATGGTGAGAAGTCGGGAAGTATTGGTGGGCTTGTATGACCGTAGCATAAAAGCCTTGTTTGAGGAGTTTTTAAAGATTAGCCAAAAGTTTCTTCTTTTTTACATTAATGCAGAGGTCTTTGTGAGGGGAGCCGGGCAGCCCTCTGCCCATAGCTATAAGGTGAGGGACCCTTTTGTCACAGAAGACTTCCTGCTGGAGGATAAGAAGTTCCCCCTTGATAAAGATACTTTTCATAATATAGCAAAGAGCACAAAACCACTTTTGCAAAAAGATGTAAGGTCTATTGAACTCAAATGTCATTTCTACACCTTTAATAATTCTGTAATAAAGCCATTTGATTACAAAACAGAAATAGAAGTTTTTTTTACAGAAACTTACTATGAAATATTAAGTACTTATCCCGAAATCAGAATCAAAAAGATTTATCCTCAATCACCGACCAAAGATGAAATCGACAAATTCGTCCGCAAAATAGCCTACGAACACATGTCCTACATCGATAAGCGAACGGCCTGATCCATCATCACCACCGATCCACCCCAAACCCATGCCTCCCCTCCTCGGTAAACAAAAACAACTGATCACCACCAGGGAGCTTGTACAAACTATCCCCCACAGAGGCCAACTTGCTGAAACTTCGCCCCTCCTCCACAGAAGGACGCAAAGACAAATAATAAACCTGATCGCTTTCTCCAATCTTGACCCGCAAGCCACCACTGGACGCCCGCAAGTACGTGATCCGTCCCTCGATCTTGCTCCTGAGAAAGAACTGGTGATCCTCTTCCGCATTTGGGTAGGCAAAATGGCGCACTGCCAAGACCACCAACAACCACAACAGGAAGCCGATCAAATTTCGTTTGCGGAAAAAGGTCTTCTTAGATGCCATGGACAATCGTTGAGGAAAGAGGTTTCTTTTTACCTTTATAAGATAACAAAAAATCACGGACATGGCCCTTTTCGATTGCTGTATCTTCGATGCCTTTGGCACCCTTTTTCGCCTCGACCTTCCCCACCAACAGTTGGATCAACTGGCAGGAGAGCGGGCAGAGGCCTTGATGAGTTGCTGGCGGCAAAAGCAGTTGGAATACACTTGGTTGCGCAGCCTCATGAAACGACATGCCAACTTCGAACAACTGACCCGCGAAGCCCTGCAATTCGCACTGGACCAAACCCAGCTGCAAGAGCAAAGCGAAGCCATTGAGCAATTGCTCCTGCCCATTTACCAAAGCCCCGATTGCTTTCCAGAAGTTCCTGCCGTGTTGCAACAACTCAAAAAACGAGGATTGACAACTGCCATTCTGTCCAACGGCACGCCCCAAATGCTGCAAAGCGGTGTCGACAACACTGGCATCGCCTCTTCCATCGACCATCTGTTTTCGGTCGAAAGCGTGGGCGTCTTCAAGCCCGATCCGCGCGTCTACCAAATGGCAGTGGCCCGCCTGGGACTGGCTCGCCATCGCATCCTGTTCATTTCCTCCAATGCCTGGGACGTAGCAGGAGCCGCCGCCGCCGGATTGGCCGTCGGATGGGTCAACCGGCAAAACCAACCCCCAGAGCGACTTCCCGCCAAGGCCACTTATGAGGTGAAAGACTTGCGAGACATCCTCCAAAAAATAGAAACGCCACAAGGGTGAAATCCCGCAAAAGTCGTAATTTGAGTGTTCCAATGAAAAAAGCGGTTCAAAAAATCATCCGACCGCTTGGAAGCTGCTGAGGCAGTGCCCTAATTGACGACAGGCACAAGACAGTACACAAATCATATGTTCGGAGATTCACCAGAGAAGAAAATCAAGAAACTTGAGCGAGAAAACCAATTGCTCAAAGAGAGGCTCGACAATCTTCAACAAAACAGAAGAGGGGCCCGCCGGAGAAGCTTGCGCTACATGCTGAGCAAAAAGGCCGCCTATCTCATCATTGGCAAGGGACTCAAAAACAGCTTGATTCAACTCTACACCGAACTGCCCCACGGCGTCAAAAAAGACACCTTTGCTGATGTGAGCGCCCATTTGGTCTGGCGATTGACCCGCATCGGGGTATTTGCCGTCATCATCGGCGTGGTCCCGCTGCTCATTTTATTGACCCAAACCATCATCCTCAGCCAGCAAAACAAACTGCTTTCCAGTCAGAACGAGCTTTTCCGACTGCAAGTCGAGCAAGTCAACAACCAGAACAATCTCATCGACGGTCAAAACCAATTGTTCCGCGAACAAAACAAGCTCTTCGAAAGCCAAAACGAAAAAGTCGATGTCCAAAACGACCTTGTCAAAGGCCAAAACAGACTGGTGACTGCCCAAAATGGCCTGTTCGACAACCAAAACAGTTTGGTGGCCAAGCAAAATCAACGCATCGAACAACAAACGGAATTGATCGAAGCCGATCGCCGAAGCTCTCTCGTCTTTCTGATGGGCAACATCATGGACCGCCTCGATTCCGAACTCAAATCCGAATCCAACGACAAACGCGCCCTCAGCTTGGAACTCATCGGACAGATCTCGGCCCTGAGCCAATCGCTCAAGCCCTATCGCTATTTGAAAAATGACCGACTCATCAAAAAGCCCCTCAGTCCCGAGCGGGGCCAGCTTTTGCTCAGTCTGATCAACAGTCGACTCGATACAGCCGAAACCTACAAGAACATCTACATCAGCACCAAGTTTTCCAGAGCCGATTTGGATGAAGCATTCCTCAGAGGAGCCTACATGCATGGCGCTATTCTGACCAATGCCGTTCTAGACGAAGCCGATCTCAACAATGCCATTCTCAGCGAAGCCTATTTGCGCGAAGCTGACCTGAAGGAAATCTACGCCACCAATAGCGACTTCCGCGATGCCGACCTCAGCGAAGCCGAACTAAATTTGGCAGACCTCCGGCGATCCAATCTGACCCGCGCCAATCTCAACGAAGCCGAGCTGGACAAGGCCGAACTCAACAGTGCCATCCTAACAGATGCCTCCCTCAAAAATGCCATTTTGATTGATGCGGACCTCAGCGAGACCAACCTGATCAGAGCCAACTTCAAAGAGGCCGATCTTCGAAAGGTAGACCTGACATTCGCCATCGTCGACAGCAAAAAATGGTTCAAAAAACTAGAAAAGTGGAAGGTCAAAGGCCTGGAGGACATCCGAGAGAAGTACAGCCTTGAACCCATCAAAAATGACGATGGCGACATAGCGCACTATCTCCTGGTCCCCAAAGGCTGATCCCCAAAGGATTTCCCCAAAGGATTTCCCCATTCCATTTGTCAAAAATATACTTATCAACATGCACGCACTCATCCTCCAACAAGCCGATCAACCACTGTCCTACGACAGCTGCGACACCCCCGTTCCACAAGAAGGCCAAAGCCTGGTCCGCATCCATGCCGCCGCCCTCAACCATCGCGATGTGTGGATCACCAAGGGGATGTACCCCGGCATTGTTTACCCCTGCATCCTCGGCTCCGACGGAGCTGGCACCACCCCGGACGGCCGGGAAGTCATCATCAACCCGAGCCTCAACTGGGGCGACAATCCCCGCGCACAAGGAGCCGGCTATCACATTCTCGGCCTGCCAAGCCAAGGAACCTTTGCCGAACAATTGGCCATCGGTGATGACAAACTCGTCGACAAACCCGGCCATTTGACCTTCCAACAGGCAGCCGCCCTCCCCCTGGCAGGACTCACCGCTTACCGCGCCCTCTTCAGTCGGGCACAATTGCAAAGTGGAGAACGGGTGCTCATCTCTGGCGTAGGAGGGGGCGTGGCTCTGTTTGCTTGCCAATTTGCCCTGGCGGCAGGTGCCGAAGTCTGGGTGACATCAGGCTCCGAAGAAAAGATCGCCAAGGCCGTAGACATGGGTGCCAAGGGAGGCATGAACTACAAGACGGCCAAGTGGGGGAAAGCGCTGAAAGCCCAGTCCGGTTTGTTTGATGTGGTGATCGACAGTGCGGGCGGAGATGGATTTGGAGAATTGGTGAGACTCTGTGCTCCGGGGGGTCGAATCGCCTTTTATGGTGGCACGCGCGGCAATTTCCCAGCCTTGAGCCCACAATTGCTTTTCTGGAAACAAATCTCTTTGCTGGGCAGTACCATGGGCAACGATCAGGAATTTGCGGACATGGTCGCCTTCGTCGAAAAGCACAAGATCGTTCCGGTTGTCGATTCTGTTTTCCCAATCGCAGACGGCAATGCCGCCTTCCAGCGAATGGACGATGGGCTGCAGTTTGGAAAAATTGTCTTAGAACTTGTCTAACCACTCCTTGGACCTCCGGTAAACGGTCCCCTTGAACAAAGCAACGAGCTGGTCCTGCTCATCCTTGACCTCTACCCGATAGATGGCAATGCGATGGGCAAGACTCTCCTCTGTAGCCGTAGCAGTAATCAAAGTACCAGCTTTCAACGGCTGTAGATGGGAAATGGACGTCTCAATGGAAACGGCATGTCGTCCTTGGGAGTTGGAAGCAAAGGCCAGGGCACTGTCGGCCAGCGAATACGTGATGCCACCATGTGCAATGCCAAAGCCGTTGGTCATTTCGGGCCGAATTCGCATCCGCAATACGCAATGGCCCGGTTTTTCAACCACCCGCTCGATCCCCAGCCATTGGCTGAAGGCGTCATTCTGAAACATTTGATCGATGATCTGAGAGGCGTGTTTCTCCATGGCTTATTGTTTTGTCTCTTGCAGGCGAAAGACCAAGCGCAGTTTCGGAACTTTCCCGATGTTGATGGCCTTCCCACCAAATGGTCTGTCTCCCCTCCTCTCCTTCCACTTCTCCTTGCACGCCCGCTTGCTCAGGGGCTCCCCCTTTTCCACATCGTAGCAAAAGGTATGATCTATTTTTTCAAGGACCAAATATTGATCGGTGAGATTGATCAGCTTGTAAGATGCCTTCCAGGGGCCGCTGCGCTTGCCATAGTCAACCGTCGTTTCCAGGCTGAATGTCCCGCCCGCCTCGTAGTAGCGAACCATCATGTGGCCATAGGGCTCGTTGTTGATCTTGGTGAAATAAGGATCGACCTGCACATGCGATTCCTGAAAATTCCAGTACATGCCCAACTCTCTCAGGTAAGACTCCTTGACGCGCTTTCTTTTGACAGCCATCGTTTGCTGGTATTCCCAGGTACCCATCTGCTGCAAACGCTCCATCCAGTCGCTGGGAATGCGTTTCTTTTTGTTCAAAACAAGGGAGCGAAGATCATCTTGGGCCAGACAATTGCCCAAGAGGAAGGCGGTAAAGAAAAAGAATAATAGAATTCTCATAGCCAACTACATTCGCCATCTCAACACAAAAAGCAAAACCTATTTCTGAAGAAGTTTCTCCACAAGGGTTGCTGACCAGTTGAGTGTTCCGTTGTTACGGTCGTGGTCAAACACCAAGACCTCCCCTTCGGCAGGTCCTTTGAGGCCCATGCCCGACCCCAGGAAGACAATGCCATCGCTGGTGCGGTGTTCGAAGTAAGGAATCCGATTGCCCAAGTCTCCTCCGATGCAGATGACCTGCGTTCCAGCAGCCTGTATCTGTTGCAAGGCGGGGAAAAGATCGGTGTAAAAATTGTTCTGCGGCCTCAGGCAATAGCCACAGTTGCGCAAGGGGCCGTTGGACACTTGATTGGCCTGCGCCTCCAACTCTCCCCCATCGACCATCCAAAGCAGATGGTGGTGCAACAGGATGAGGAAATCCGATTGCTGCAGGGTATCCGTCACAGCTCGGAAAAGGTCCAATTGGTCATCGGCAATTTGATTGCCATCTATTTGGGTATCGAGGACCAGAAAAGTGATTCCATTTTCGTGATGACTATAGAAAGTCGGGCGACCCGTCACAGCGGATATGCGTGCCGGAGAGGTATAGTCGTGGTTGCCGGGGGCAAAAAGGGTTTGTGGAGAGGAAAGCTGAAAGACATCGTCCAATTCCTGGATTTTCTCATCGCTGTTGGTGCTGAAATACACCAAGTCTCCCCCCAACCAAAGCATGTCATAGGCATTGTAATCCACCTGGTCCACTCCTTCGATCAGGTCATTGGACTGTTCTGTATCCCTGGTGTGAGAAAGGAAGACATAGGTAGCTGGAGGCAATTCCATCTTGACCTCCTCCTTTTGACAAGCCGAGGCGAGCAACAAAAGGAGCATGCCGCCCAATAGGTGCCGAATGGGAAAGTTCTTATTCATCAGTAAAAGTATAGATTCCGCCCCCAGAGCCTACGATGAAGCCCTTGCCGTCTACCACCTGGATGGCCTTCAGATCGCCCGGCGGTGGGGATGCAATTTTTTTCCAGACCTCTCCGCCATCTTCCGTTTTCCAAAAGGTCTGATCATCTCCTACAATATACCCCTTTTGGGGGTTGACAAAAAATACAGATCGAAAAGGGACGTCGGATTGACTCAATTTTCTTCCATCTCTTTGTTTGAACCAAGTGCGGCCCCCATCGGTGGTCTTGGCAATGGTCCCCAACAAGCCAACGGCATAGCCAACGTCTGCAGTCGGAAAGTGGATGGATTGAAAAAAATCGCCATCCATGTCTCGAAAGGCCCAGGTCAGTCCGGCATCTGTGGATCGCAACAAAGCGCCATAGCCTCCAATGTGGGCCGTGGAATCGTCAGAAAAACAGACCGCACTCAACTCAAATTCGAAACTATCTTGGTGCAACAAATCCCATTGAGGGCTGTACACCAGCAAGCGACCATCTTGAAAGGCCTCTCCACTCACGATCAAGGTGCGGCCACTCGGCCCCACACACAAATCCCGATGGATGGCGACAGGAATGAGCTTGGCCGTTTGCCAATCCCGATTGTTGCTTTTTTGAAAAACGCGCCCCCCGATGCCCACTGCATAGAGTCGTCCGTCAGGTCCATTGCTCAGCGCTTGCAGTTCGGCACGCCACAGAGAATCAACCGTCCAGCTTTGTCCGCCATCCCTTGTTTGGAGTTGTTGGCCAAGGAACCAAGTACTGCCACCCAATGCCACTCCATTTTGGGCATCGGTGAAGTAGATGTCATTGAGTTGTGAATTTGTCCCGGAGGAAAGTCGGTTCCACAGCAAGTCTGTGCTCTCCATTTTACCACAAGATGACCACAGCAAGGTGACGAGGGCCAAGGCAAGACACTTACTTCTCGTCTTCATTGCGGGAACTGTCCTTTGGCGAAGGCGTTTGGTTTTGTGGCTTGCGCTCTGGTTGTGCAGAAACCCGCCGGGGAGATGTGGGAAAACTGGCCGTGCTGTAGTGCGAATAACGCTCTTCCGCCACCAAGGGGAAGGTGTAGTGATTCATGAAGCTGGAGAAAAACGCCTTGAGTTCATCTTGATCCACCAGTTTCGAATTGGGCTTGAGGTAGTAGGTGATGTGCCGGATGCGACCGTCTTTTTCCCAAAAGAAGTTTACCCAGGCCTTGATGCCCTTTAGGTCATAACCGATCAGTACAGAATAGGCCTCTATTTCCTGGATCATGCTCCACCATTTGCCATAGGCGACATCCATGTCATCTTCACAGGCTGTCAACAGCATGGTACCGTGCTCCATCGCCAGTGCTTCGTATTGCTGCTCGTGCTCGCCGATCATGAATACTTTCGGCAATGTCGTATCTGCCTGCAATTGAGAAGTTGGCTGCCATTGATTACAAAATCCCAAATGACCCCAACAACACAGCAATAGAAAGAGAATAGGCCTCATAAATTCATCGATTTTTGTACCAAAAATAGTAAATAATTCAAGTTGCAATTCATCCAGAGAAACAAAAATGCATTGGATGTTTGCCTCAAAACGTCTTCTGCAATCAAGTCTTTTGCAAAATTGACCCGATCGCCACAATTTGTATTCACATACTCCGCATGGAGGGAAGGGTGTAGCTGCAAGCAAAAACAGACCTATCTCAGCGGGCATATTACGATTTTTATACATGCATAATTCCCACAATAATGCTGCCATAGTCTGAAAGCAGCCGATGAAAGCCACCAGTTGGGGGGATCGGAGTGTACCAATGATGTGTGTATCTGGAATGGTCATTGCACCCAAGGATGCTTCCCAACGTATTCGGGACAAGGGGATGAACCCTTCGCAACTTGCGCTATGACATTCTGAATACACAAACATAACGAAAAAATGGAGAAAGAATTCTGTACTTCTCCAAACATCTCACTCCATCCCCCGTTTCTTCTGTAAGCAGAAAGCCAGAGCGATTGGTACAACAGGCTTTCCCGCCACCCACTCATCAACCTGAATCAAAGCATATGAATTCATCCAGCACCTCCGAAGTCACACTTCCCGGCAACCCAAGTCTACCCAGCAGCCCAGCGTCTTTGCAGACATTGGTCGACGCCTCAACAGGCGATTTTCCCTACTCTGTAGAAGATTTCTTTCGCCTGCCAGAAAAGGCACAGTACCGCCTGTCACCAGATGGGCGCTATTTTTCTTTCCTTGGACAGTTTGAACGAAGACAAAACATCTTCATCCAGGAAATCGGCTCGGACAAGGCCACCCGCATCACCAGCGAAACAGATCGCAACATCGCCAGCTACTTTTGGGCCAACAACAACAGATTGCTATTTGTGAAAGACAGCGGAGGGGACGAAAACTTTCAGCTGCATGCCGTAGACAAGGATGGACAAAATGCCCGCGACCTCACTCCTTTCGAAAAAGTGCGCATCAACCTCATCGATGCCCTCGAAGAGATCGAGGAAGAGATCATCATCGGGATGAACAAAAACAACCCCCAACTCTTCGAGCCCTACCGGATGAACATCAACACGGGCGACTACCAACAACTTGCCAACAATGATGACCCCGCCGCTCCCATCGACAATTGGGTGACAGACCACGATGGCAAACTGCGGCTCGCTTCCAGGGTGATTGGCACCAATACCACCCTCCTCTACCGGGACAGTGAAGTGGAAGCGTTTCAGGAAGTTTTCACCACAGACTTCCGCATCAGCGTGGAACCTCTCTTTTTCGAATTCGACAACAGCGCTGTCCTCTATGCCTCTTCCAACAGAGGACGAGACAAATCGGCCATTGTCCGCATCGATCTGCGCAGCGGAGAAGAAATCGGCGAGCCCTTGTTCAGTCATCCAGAAGTCGATGTCGAAAAACTGGGATACTCCAAAAAGCGCAAGGTGCTGACCTACATCAGCTACAATACCAGCAAACAGCAATACCACTTTTTGGACGATCAACGGGCCCAGCTTCAAAAGCGATTGGAAGGAGAACTGGCAGGTTATGAGATCGTCATCCCAAGCATGAACAAGGCCGAAGACAAATACATGATTCGCACCTACAGCGATCGATCCTTGGGTGCCTATTATTGTTACGACCAACAGACTGACCAGCTGGAGAAAATTGCAGAAGTCAGCCCGTGGATTGAAGAAAATGACATGTGTACCATGACCCCGATCCAATACACCTCGCGCGATGGGCTGACCATCAACGGCTATCTGACACTGCCTTCCATCGATCCACCCCGGCAACTTCCCGTAGTGGTCAATCCGCACGGAGGCCCCTGGGCACGCGACAGTTGGGGATTCAATCCCGAAGTCCAACTGCTGGCCAGTCGAGGCTATGCCATCTTGCAGATGAACTTCAGGGGCAGCACCGGCTATGGTCGAAGCTTTTGGGAAAGCAGCTTTCAGCAGTGGGGACGAAGCATGCAAGACGACATCACGGATGGCGTTCAATGGCTGATCGACCAAGAAATTGCCGACCCAAAGCGGATCGCCATCTACGGTGGCAGCTACGGTGGCTATGCAACCCTGGCGGGCGTTACCTTCACCCCAGACTTGTACGCCTGCGCCATTGATTATGTCGGCGTCTCCAACCTGCTGACATTCCTCACCACCATTCCTCCCTACTGGAAGCCCTACCTGGAAATGATGTACACCATGGTTGGCCATCCCGAAAAGGACAAGGAGATGATGATGGCTGCCTCCCCGGCCCTACATGTGGACCGCATCAAAGCACCACTCTTTGTCATACAAGGTGCCAACGATCCACGGGTCAACATCGATGAGGCGGACCAAATCGTGGAGCGGCTTCGAGAAAATGGCGTCGAGGTTCCCTACATGGTCAAGTACAACGAGGGACATGGATTTCAGAATGAAGAAAATCGCTTTGAAGTCTACAAGGCCATGCTGGGCTTCTTGCAGAAATACATGAGTTGATGCCTGGCTGGCCCATTCAATTGAGGCGATACAAAACGTTGATGGCAAACTGCAGGTTTTGGTTGGCGGCGATCAGTTGAGGTCGTAGGATCATTTCGTTTTTGATGATCGAAAAAGAGCCGTCCAGGATGAATCCTCCCTCTCCTACCCCAACAGCCATGTAGGTCCCATCGTCCTTGCCCATGCCAAAGCGGACGCCCATTCGAAAGCGCGGGCCGACATAATGTGCATACGTACTGCCAACTCCGGCGTAAAAGGCAGCTCCGCGGATGGGGCCCAGATAGGTGTAGGCACCATAGTCAAAGCGTCGCTCCCGATCTCCAGTCACATGGCCTGCATTGTTCATGCGCCCATAGGCTCCTCGAAAAATGAATCCTTCCTTATCGCCAAGGAGGCCGTATTCCAGTGCGACGCCATATCCTCTGAATCCAAATCGTTGGGTGGTGCGGTCCGCCCGGCCCTTTTCGTGGTAATCGACATCGGCGCCATGCAGCCGAACGCTCACCCAATTGAGTTCTTTGCTCCGATAGAAAAAGCGGCTGATGCCCATGGTGACACTGGAGAAGGTGGCATCGTGCTGTGTGGTGAAAGAAAATCGAGGGCCAAAGGTGGCTCGGTGTTTCCCCATGGAGAAACCTCCCTCAAAGGTCCAAAATCCCTTGGAAGAGGTGGGCAGCAGTTCGAATTGTGCCTGGGCAGATGGACAGAGCAATCCAAGCAGGAAGAAGCAGAAGAGAAAAGAAGTTTTGACTTTCATAGCGATCAATTTTCGAAAACAAACAATCCTTTGGGCGCGCAATGAGCGGCAACTTTCCCTGCCATCTTTCTGGCCAGAGGGACATCCCCATGTATAAAGACGGTCCAAATTGGCACTACAGTTGGCTTATTTGGTCGGGTTTCTGCCTCAATTTATCCTTTATCTGTGCCAAATGAGCACTAAAATCTTATTTTTGTAGTCGTTATGGTGATAGATATTGTCTTTTTCATCTTCATTGCCTACGGTTTTTACTTGGGCTTTTCGCGCGGCATCATCCGCACGGCCTTCACCATATTGTCGCTGACCATCGGGGTAATGGCCTCTCTGAAATTGGCCCCTGCCACCACCAAGTTTTTGGAAACGACCTTTGCCGATGACAATCCACTGATGTTTTTGGCGGGCATGCTGCTTTCCTTTACCATTGTCATGGTGATCCTTCGCATGATCGCGCGGGGCCTGGAAGGCATCCTCAAAACCGCCAACATCAACGTCATCAACCAAATCATGGGTGGAGTGCTTCTCAGTGCCCTTTTGGTATTGCTCTACAGCGTATTGCTGTGGTTTGGCGACCAAGCCCACATGATCGATAAGGAAACCAAGGTCAAATCCATCACCTACCCCTATCTGCAACAATACCCAGGCAAGGTCAAGCAAGTGGCCATGCAGTTTCAGCCAATGGTAGAAGAGTTTTGGGATCAATCCCTCGACATGATGGATCGACTAGAGAAAATCAGTATTGAACAAACAGAGAAAACACGCATTGAAGACCGCTCCAACGAACTCCAAGAATAAGAGAATTCTCCTCATCGACAATTACGATTCTTTCACGTACAACTTGTGGGATTACTTTCTGCAATTGGACACCGATTGCCAAGTTGTGCGCAACGACGCCTGGCCCCTGGAACAGTACCTGCAAACTGATTTCGATGCGCTGGTCCTCTCCCCCGGTCCCAAAACCCCTGCCGAAGCGGGTCACCTCATGAGTCTGATCCAATATTTTCACCAGCGAAAACCCATTTTGGGCATCTGTCTGGGCCACCAAGGCATCGGCGAATTTTTTGGTGCCCAATTGACCAAAGCGTCCTTGCCCGTCCACGGCAAAACCTCGACCCTCCTCTGCGAGGACCACCCACTTTTCCACCAACTTCCCAAGCACTTTGAAGTCATGCGCTACCACTCTTTGCTGCTCAAACAACTCGATCAAACGCCCCTCCAAGCCATTGCCCATACCCCTGAAGGCGAAATCATGGCACTGGCCCATCGCCAACTGCCCATCTACGGTTTTCAGTTCCACCCCGAATCCATCCTCACCCAGTACGGACTCGAATTGCTCCGAAACTGGTTGCGACTCCTCGACGACTGAAGCAGCTGTCTGAAAATGGACAATGCAAACTTCTTGCGCTCCCCCAAAACAAGCTGGTACTTTTCCTTGTTGCAATGGATAAGAAACAGCATTGCCACCTGGCCAAGCGCATGAAGAACCTCTGGGAGTACGTCAAAAGCCTATTTGAACAAGCCGAGCAAAGCTCGCCCTCCCAGCCTGTGCACCACGGCCTGATCGAGCGGAGTGAAACCGAGCAGGAAGATTACCAACACTGGAAAAGCACCTTCTCCAGCCGTCGCTTGCTCAACTGGCTCAACGAACAGCACATCCAATACCTCGTCAATGCCGATCACTTGGATGAAGCCATCGATTTTCTGAACACGCCTTCCGCCAAGGGATTTGTCATCCATTTTGAAAAAACCCGCTACCCCCGTCGCGAAACCGTTCACCTCTTTGACCTCCTCAAGGAAAGAGTCTTGCTGCAAGGCTACCGCAGCTACATTTCGGACGTGCGCACCTACAACCGCACCTCTTGGGTCGAAACCATCCAGCGCCACTATCTGAAACCACCCTCCCAATTGCGCCAGCCCATCAAGGAAAAGTTTGAGCAGAAATACGGCAACATCACCATCCAACTGGTCGAGCACGATCAAAAAGTAGCCTACCTAAAATTCAATGCCACCAGCTACAAGGATCACCTGTTCAAAGATGCAGATGACTTCAAGGAGCTGATGTCGGCCCTCCTGATCTGACCAACAATCTGGAACAGCTTTTGCAAAATGGACAATGTAACCACCTTGTTTGCGCCATCGGTAAAAGTTAACCTAACATGAAATTCCCCCTTCTGTACCTCGTGTCAGTATTCTTTGTGGCCGTGGGGCCCGTCCATGGACAAGCCCCGAGTCAAAGCGCTGAGCCCGACTTTCAAATCAGCCTGCAAGGCACCAGCCACGTCCGCCTGGACTGGGTACTCATCGATGAGCAGGGCAATGCGCGCTACGAGGTCGAACGCTCCAGCAATGGCACCGACTACCAAGCCGTTGGACAAATCTACGCCTACAACCAAATGGGTTTTCAGAAATACATCTTCATAGACCGCAATCCCGAAGGAAACATCAATCACTACCGATTCACCAGAGTAGACAAATCAGAAAATCGCCATCTCTCCAATAGCAAATCCATCCAACTGAGTGGTTCGACACCCTCTGTACAACTAGTCCCCAGCCCTCCCAATCACCTCCCCGACCTGAATTTGGAACTGGTCCAGTCGGAAAAAGTCAAGATCGAACTGCTCGATCCCAGCCAGGATCAGAGAGTCCATCTTCTGCACGAGGGAGTGGTAAAGGCAGGCAGTCACCAATTCTCTTTACCAGAGGAAGAGTGGCAGGCAGGCAATTTTCAGCTGCGCATCGAGGGCATCTCATTTCAGCAAAATATGCAGTGGATCATGTTGTGAAAAGTAGATGAAATCAGCTGTCAATTTTTCCAATCCTTGCGTTCCTGCTCAATGTGATGGAGAACCACCTTCACTCCGTACTTGTCCCGCAAATGGCGAGCAGTGGCATCGGCAGCGTACACAGAGCGATGTTGGCCTCCGGTACAGCCGAAGTTGATGCTCAGGTTGGTAAAACTTCGCTCGATGTAGTTTTCCACAGCTGCATCCACTATCCGAAAGACATCATTGAGAAAGGCAGGCATGGGGCTGTGCTGTTTCAAAAAATTGATCACAGATTCATCGCGCCCCGTCAGCTTTTTGTAAGGCTCGTATCGACCGGGATTGTGAATGAAGCGGCAGTCGAACACAAAGCCCCCTCCATTGCCCGAATCATCTTGAGGAACCCCTGTGATTTTGTAGGAAAAGCTATTGACTGCCACGGTCAATAAAGAGGAGGACCCCTTGATCTTGTCAAAAGGTTCGAAGCGTTTGGAAGTGATCAGTCCTTCCAGGCCTTGTCGCAATTCGGGAAGGTCCAGCGGCAACTTGTCGTTTTCCAACAACCACTTGATGTTGCGAAGGGCAAAGGGAATGCTCTGCAGGAAGTGTTCTCGCCTTTCGTACAGCCCCCGGAAGCCATAGGCCCCCAGCACTTGTATGCATCGGATGAGAACGTAGCCGTAATAGTATTCTGTAAACTGCGTCCGGTCCAAATCGATCAGCTCAGAGGCGACGTCCATGTAATAGGTCAGAAGGTCCTGGCGGATGTCGGCCGGAATGTTGGCCTTGGCCTGGTACAGCAAGGAAGCCAAGTCGTATTGCAAGGCCCCTCTTCGCCCTCCCTGGTAATCGATGAAGTAGGGATTTCCCTCTTTGATCATGATGTTGCGGGTCTGGAAGTCGCGGAACATGAAGTGGGAGCAATCGGCTTGCAGCAAGTAATCGGCCAGTCGATGAAAGTCTTCTTCCAGGGCCCCTTCGTCGAAAGGTACCTTGGCCAGTTTCAGAAAGTAGTATTTGAAGTAATTGAAATCCCAGAGCATGGCCTGCTTGTCAAACGACTCTCTGGGGTAGCAATAGCGATAGTCCAATCCCTTCCCTCCATTGATCTGCAAGCGAGCCAATTGCTCGACCACTTTTTTGTAAATCTGGATCAAATAGTCGGGAAAGTAATCGCCCTTTTGCAATAGGTAGCTGTAGAGGGTGGTCGCCCCCAGGTCTTCCTGCAAGTAGACGTGATTGTCCAAATCATCGATGTAGATATCGGGAACTGGCAGGTCTTTGGATTTGAAGTGGCGCGAAAAACTGAGGAAGGCTTCATTCTCCCGTCGGTTCTCATTGTAGGTGCCGATGGCGACCCGCTGCTTTCCGCTGAGTCGAAAATATTGGCGGTAAGAGCCAGAGGGTGCCAGGGGCAAAATGAGCGTCGCCTTTTCGCCTGACCATTCTTCAAAAATGGCTGCCAGAGCGATTTCAATCGCATTCATATGGATTCGTTGATTTTCAACCAGAGCTGGTCTTTGAGTCGATCGAGCCCTTGTTGGGCCACCGAGGAGATGAAGACATGATTGATCCCTTTGGGCAATTCAGGTGCCAACATTTCCTTCATTTCTTCATCTGCCATATCGGACTTGGAGATGGCCAGCAGTCGCGGCTTGTCCAGCAATTCCGGATTGTACATCTCCAACTCGTTGAGCAAAATGTCGTATTCCTTTTGGATGGAATCGCTGTCGCAGGGGATCATAAACAGCAAGACAGCATTGCGTTCGATGTGGCGCAAAAACCGATGTCCGAGTCCCTTGCCTTCATGTGCCTTTTCGATGATTCCGGGGATGTCGGCCATCACAAAGGAGCGATTGTCGCGGTAGGAAACGATCCCGAGATTTGGTTTCAAAGTGGTGAAGGCATAATTGGCAATCTTGGGCTTGGCAGCCGTGATCACCGACAGCAGCGTCGATTTGCCCGCATTGGGAAAGCCCACCAGGCCCACATCTGCCAGCACCTTGAGTTCCAGGATTTTCCACTCTTCCTTTCCTTCCCTGCCAGGCTGTGCGTAGCGAGGCGTCTGATTGGTTGGCGATTTGAAGTGAGAATTGCCAAGGCCTCCTTTGCCTCCTGCCACCAATACCACCTCTTCTCCGTCTTCGGTAATTTCAAAATGCAACTCGCCACTTTCCGCATCTTTGGCAACCGTCCCCAGCGGAACATCCAAGATGACATCCTTGCCAAAGGGACCTGATTTGTGACTTTCGCCACCGTGGCCGCCATGACCAGCAAAGATGTGCTTGCGGTACTTGAGATGCAGCAGCGTCCACCGCTGTTTGTTGCCTCTCAGGATGATGTGCCCCCCTCTGCCTCCATCTCCTCCATCGGGGCCACCACGAGGGTTGGTCCGGGTGCGCAAGAAATGCGCTGAGCCATTGCCTCCGTTTCCAGAACGACAACAGATTTTGACATAATCAACAAAATTTTCCTGTGCCATGCCGCAAAAGTAGAAAAAAGGAAGGAATATTGCTGCCCTTCAAAAACGGTGGTTTTTAATAAGTACCCGTCGAACGGAATGTAAGCCAGCTTGCAAAACCACCAGTTGACCATCTCGGATGTGCAACGACTACCGTATATTAAAAAAGACATTTATTCATCACAGAAAACAAAAAAAAGCATGAAACGAACGTTTACACTCCTCGTTTTACTCTCCCTCTTTTACTTCTCAACAATACATGCACAAAACGCTCTCAGGGTCATCGACCCAGCCACCTTTGACCGAACGGGTGTCCCTGGTGTGATTGAGGAAGCAAGCATCAGCCTACAGCCTCAGGGCTTGTACACAGAAATTGGCGTCTATCTGACCATCTCCGCTCAGCCACAAAACGGCTTATCGGGAGAACAACTCGAAATCGTTCTGGACTTCAATCTACCGTCTGGCTCCATCGTACACGACTCCTGGTTGTGGATGCTGGATGATGAGACCATCGTACAGGCAGACGTTTTCGATTTGTGGAAAGCCATCAGCACTTACGAAGAGATTGTCGACCGACAGCGCGATCCCTCCATTCTTTACCAAAAAGAAACCGGAGGCCATCAATTGCGCATCTACCCCTTGTTTCAGGGCGAATATCGAAGAATCAAATTCACCTATTTGGTCCCCACCGTTTGGTCTGCCGAAACCGTCGAATCCTGGTTGCCGACCAGTCTTCTACAGACCTCCGACACCCCGCTTGAATCTGTCCAACTCATCACCTTTCCAAGCCCCACTTGGCTGGAGCCCAAGATTGCAGAGCTGACCGATCACGAATTTGTCCCCGCCATTGACCAACAGCTTGGCCAGGTATTGGTCATGGACCTGGATGGCAGTACACTTTCACAGCCCTTGCACTTTTCCGTCAAGGCTCCCTTCAACGACCAGCAAGTCTATGCCAGCAAGCTGAGCCACGGGGGAGACAACTTCTACCAGATTGCCTACTTGCCACCAGATATTCCAGTGACGCGGGAGAGCAAAAACTGTCTCTTTCTCTTCGATCATGTGGACGAAAATGCAGATGTTGACACACGCTTTTTGTTTGACTATGTGGGCAAGCAGTTGCAGGAAACACTGCAGCCCGATGACAAATTCAACATCTTTTATGCTGGCAATACCGTTCCGCAGCGATACGCCACCGAATGGACAGAGGCTGGTTCCGATGCTGTCCTGCAAGCCTTTTCGCAGCTCGGCCATCCCATCCAAAGCAAGAGAAATGCCTTGCTGGACTTGATGAGAGAAGCCATCGTATTTGCCAAAAGCAAGGGGGAGGCCTGTGAGATTTTTCTCCTGACCAACTCCAACGATCTCTTGTATTGGGAGGCCACTCAGAATGCAGAAAACATCTTGGACTTGATCGACGAAGCAGACATCCGCCTCCACTTCATCCCGTATCAAAGTCAAAACTATCGGGTCACTTGGAGCTGGAACATTGGAGATGTGACAAGCTACCAAAACGAGGTTTTCTTTCAGCTCCTTGTCGATGCCACTGGCGGCAGCATGAACGAAGGTCCGTTGTACGGCAGCACCAGCGTCTGGCAGAGCGTCGACAACACGCTTTCCAAGGTACTCCTGCCCGGTATGACTCATGAGTTGCAACCTCAGCTCCAAACGGGTTTTACCTATGAGCGCTTTCACCAGCACTATGGAGGTCAGTCGCAACTTCCCAATCGAGCCATTCTCCAAATTGGCAAGTACCAAGGAAATTTCCCAATGGAATTGTCTTTCAATGCCTTTGCCGATGGAAATTTCTATTCTGAAAAAGTACAGATAGATGCGGGCGAGGTCGAGGAAGGCGATACCCTGAGCCGCAAGATTTGGATGGGTCATCACCTGGCCTTATTGGATGCCACCGCGCAAGGAAACAATGACATCCGCGAAATCATCGACATCAGCAAAGCTGAAAGAGTGCTGACACCCTATACTGCTTTTCTGGCGCTGGAATTGGAACAGGGGGGCGAAGAGTGCGGTGCTTGTTGGTTCTTCAATCAAGAAATCATCCTGAACATAGATGATCCAGAAGAGACAAGCCCAGATCTGCAGTTGTCGGCCTCTCCCAATCCCTTCCGGGAACAAACGCAGATTGCCATTGACTGGGCCGGACAAGATGGTCCCATCAGCCTACAGTTGTTCGATGCATTTGGCAAGTTGATCATCGATGTAGAGCCTTCCGACTGGAGCAGCGACGGTCGCCTGCGCTGGCATTGGGATGGCACGGATGCCAGTGGACAAGCACTGCCAGCTGGTGTCTACTATTTGCTTGTAAAAACACAGAACGAAAACAGAAATATAAAGCTGGTATTAGTGAGATAGAAAAGATTCCATGTACATATCAAGCCTCCGGTCTGCGATCGGGGGCTTTCTCTTTTGTGTGCTTCCGTCAAACTGGTTGAAGGGACAATTGGCTAGAGGGAAGTTTCTGAAATTGCTCCGGTGGTTCATATGGCAGGGTAAAGAAAAACGAGGCTCCTTCTCCTTCGGACGACTCCACCCAGATCTGCCCCTGATAGCAAGAGACAATTTTCTTGCAGGTCGCCAATCCAATTCCCGATCCTTCATATTGATTGATCGCATGCAGACGAGTGAAAGGCTCAAATATTTTTTGGTGGTAGTCTGTCTCCATTCCAATGCCATTGTCGGCCACACAAATGCACCAAAAATCTCCTTGCCGTTTTGCACTGATCTGAATCTGTGGTGCCACCGAATCCTTCCGGTACAGCAGACCATTGGAAATCAAATGATAAAACAACAGGCGAAGCAGGTCTGAATGGCCCCGAACCAATGGTAAGTCGTCAACATCAACCTGCCCCCCAGATTGGTCGATATTGTGTCGCAACTGATCACAGACCAACAAGACCGTATTTTGCAAATCCACCACTTCCTGTTCTTTCAACCGCTTGCCAACCCTGGCATAGGAAATGAGATTGTCCAAAAGTCGACTCATGCGTTGGGCAGCATCTTGAATGAAGTGGAGAAATTCCTGGCTCGATGGATCGGCAGGCATGCGCCTTTCCAACAACCGACCAAAGCTGCTGATCATGCGCAGGGGCTCCTTCATGTCGTGCGACGCCACACTGGCAAAATGATCCAATTCTTTGTTGACCCGCAACAGTTGTTCTTGAGCTGCCTTGTAGCGTTCTCCCGCCTCCATCAATCGCTGCTCTTTTTGTTCTGATGCTTCTCTGTAATGGGCAAAAAGGAGATAGGTGACCCAGCCCATCCCGATGGCATTGAAAATCTGCGACAGGGCCGGATAGGGGTACTCCAAGTAGGGTTCGGTGTATTGAAAGATCAGCAAACAGCCCACCAAGCCCACCAGGCAGTACAAGCTCAGCCACCGACGAAGATCGGTACGCTTGTAAAAAATGTGTCCTATGGCCAACAACAAGAGCATCCCAAATTCAATGTTGGACGGTTCTCCCGTGGTCCGGGCGATGAGCAATAAGAGAAGGTAAAAGAGAAAGATGAGCAATTGGCGCCCCAATCGGTGGGCACCGTAGTAATTGGCAAGGATGGGCGAGACGGCAATGACAACGAAAAAGGCCGACCAGTAAATTCCCTCCCAATTCTTGGCAGGCAAAAACATCATTCCACTCACCACGATGGCAGCAGCAAAAGAAAAAGCGACTTGGTTACAAATCTTGATCTTGTTGCCAGCCGCTGGAAGTTCTTGACCGCTCATTCCAATATGAGAAATGCGGTCGAAAAGGCTTTTCATACCAATTGTGTCTGTATGCATAAACTTGAATGCACTGCTGTTTTGTACGCTCTGAGAGGGCGAATGTTTCTCCTGCCTATTCGAAATGTGTGTTATCTTGGCGGCCAAATCCATTGATATGTCGCCTTTTGTCAAGTTTTGTCTCCTGAGTGGATGCTGCCTCCTACTTGCCAGCAGCAGTGCCCAAACAGTCAAGAAATTCAAGCTTCCAACAGCTCTCCAGGAAGTCTCTGGGCTCACCTATGCTGGGCCAGACAGCCTTTGGTGGATCAGCGACAGCGGCTCGCCCGCCGTCCTTTTTCGCACCAACAACCGGGGAAAGATGCAAGAGCAGATCGACCTGTCCACCGCTCGCAATGTCGATTGGGAAGACCTCAGCGCCACTCCTGACCGATCGACCTTTTACATCGGCGACTTCGGCAACAACCGCAACAAGAGACGCAACCTAAAAATATACATCTATCAACCCAACGCTCGCCAACTCGACTCCATAGAATTCGACTATCCAGACCAAACAGCATTCCCACCGCTCCCCGCTGCCGCCAATTTTGACATGGAGGCATTTTTCTACCACCGGGACTCCCTCCACCTGTTTTCCAAAAATCGAGTTGGCAAAGGCAATGACTACACAAAGCACTATGTGCTGCCTGCCCGCCCAGGCCGCTACACAGCCCAATTGCGGGACAGCATTTACCTCAAAAACAGGGTCGTCACTGCCGCGGCCATCAGCCCCGATGGCAAGACGGTGGCTTTGCTCAGCTACACCTACAAAAAAGTATTCGGCTTCCTCCCCTACTCCAACGCCTCCGTCTTCTTGATGCGGGATTTCTCAGGCCAACACTTCCTGCAAGGCAATGTGTACCGCCGCCGCATCCCCCACTTCCTGCTCTCTACGCAGTTGGAATCCTTGGACTTCATCGACAACACACAATGTTACATCGCCTCCGAGCAGACCAGTTTTGTCAAGCCTTACGGCAAAAGACTGCGGATCAAAAAACGCCATTTCAAGCCTTCCAAAAGAATCCATCCTTGACAGTCGGTTTTGATGGCAAGCCAGCAGGTGATTTCTTCCAGCGAGTAGTGGATGTTCTAAAGTGGATGCCTCATGATTGGTCAGTGCATTTGTGTGTTGCGCCCGGCCCCGCTCATTCGATGTGCAGCTGGTGTTTGCTGAGCAGCCTGGCAAGGTCAGCCTGCAAAAAGCGGGCGTTGCGCACTTGGTTGATCTCCGGGTCGATGAGGAAGTTGCGAGCCGTTCGAAAGTCGGCTTTTTCAAGTTTGGTTCGCTCAAAAATGGCCCGATCCAGATCACATCCATCAAAAGAAGCCCCCGTCAGGTCTGCCTCTGTAAAATCAACTTCGCGCAGTTGGCAATTGACAAAGCGCATGCCCTTGACAGAGCGTTGATGAAAAGAACTCAAATCGAGTTGGCTGTCTTCAAATTCAGCGGCAAAGGCATAGGGATTGAGGTGTTCGAACTGCAGCCCCAACAGCTTGCAATTGACAAAGCTGACATCGCGCAGCCCCAGCTCGTGCAAGTGGGCATTGCTCCAATCGCAATTGGTGAAGGTGCATTCCACAAATTGGATGGCGGACAGATCGCTTTGCGAGAAGTTGCAATCCTCAAATTGGCAATACTCATAATCGCCACGGGCCAGCCGCTGACTGCTGTAGTCCTTTCCGACAAAGTTTTGCTCCTCGACAAAAATCCGCTTCATGTGGGCTTCTTTGGGGTTCAAATGTCTTCAATGGCAAATACCATCCGCTGGCGGGCCTGTTCTACCTTGCGCCGCAGATTGTTGAAATACCAAGATCGGCTTTTTTCTGCATGGGTACTAATGGAAACAGACTTGCCAATGATTTTGCGAAACCAAGACTCGGTATAGTCACACATTTTGGGATCGGTACAGCGCAAGAAGTCCGGTGTATTGTAGGTCGTGTAGATGACGCGCCGGATCGGAGTCATGGCCAAAAAAGTGTTGTTGGTAGAGACCATTTCGTTGTGGTACAGGTCAAAATTGACTTTTTGCTGATCCCTGGGCTTTTCCCCGATGCGAAATTTCTGGCCGTGCTTGGCCATGCTGCGCATGTGATCCACCAGTTCGAGCAGATTGTCGCACAGCAAGAGAGCATCCTCTGGCTTCCGAAAGCCCCCGATTTTCAAATGGTATTCAATCTGATTGAGGGTGTTATCCACAATATTCAAATGCCACAGCTCGGTGGTTGGGATGTCGTTGTACATCTGCAAGATGTCACCTGTCAGGCCCAGGTCCTCCTCCGTGACGATGCCAAAGTCAAATTTTCGCTCTGTCATGTCTCCAAAATTCCAGATGGTCCTGGCCCAAACGTAGAGTTTGAAGCTGATCAGGCCCGGAAAGTGCAGATAGTGAAAAACGGGAATCTCTGCTGTGGTATAATAAAACTCAGAGCCCGGCAGCACATGTACTTCTTGTATGTATCGATAAACTTCCTGTAAAAAGTCCCGAAATTTCTTGATCGGCTCGGAAAAGGACTGGTAGACAAAGGGGACCACATCCAACTTGTCGAAGATCAATTCGTCCAAGGAGATGTTGAAGGTTCGGCTGAGAAGGGCCAGTTCATCAGGACTGAGAGGGGTTTCGCCCCGAAAACGGCGGTAGATGGAGTCCTTGCCCACGCCCAGGAGCTTGGTCAGGCGATCGACGGCCTGAGAACGCTTGTCAAATCGGCTCAGCACCGCCAGGAACAGTCGGTCTTGTAGAGAGTCACTCATGATTTCGATTTGGTACGACTTGTCTTCTAGCCTCCCATTTCCATCTCCATCCGATGGCGAGAGCGTTCAATCTTTTTGCGCAAGCGATTGAAAAACCACTCCCGGCTGCGCTCCGACTGCATGCTGATGGAATTGGACTTGACGATCACCTTTTGAAACCAATCCTCCATGAACTCACAGATTTGTGGGTCGCTGCTCTTGAGGAAGTTGGGATTGCTCAGGGTGGTGTAGAGGACGTTGCCTGTTGTGGTCGTGGCCAAGATGGTGTTGTTGGTATGGACCATCTCGTTGTGATACAGGTCGAAGGAAGAACCGCTGGTTTCGCTCGGCGTGGCTCCCAAAGCCATTTTGCGTCCGTGGCGAGCCATCAACTGCATGTGATCAATGAGTTCGCTCAGCTTATCGCACAACAGCAAGGCATCCTCTGGCCGTTTGAAACTGCCACTGCTCAGGTGATATTCAAATTGATTGAGGGTATTGTCGATGATGTTTTGGCTCCACAACTCTGTCGATGGCAGTCGGATGTAAATGCTGAGCATCTTTTCTGTGAGCTGCATGAGCGGCAAAGGGATCAAGTCAAAGGAAAAGGACGCCTCCTGTATGAAGCCAAAGTCGAGAACGGTTCGTCCCCAAATGAACATCTTGAAGGCGATCAACTCCGGGACAAACATGGACTGAAACAAGGGCAGCTCTGCCGAGGCATAGTAAAAGCGGTAGTCGGGCAGCTTACTGGCCCGTTCCATCTCCTCCAGGAAATTCCAAAGGAACTCCTCAAAGTTTTTGCTGGTCTTGGAAAAGCGGTTGAAGGTAAAGAAGACCGTATCTGTGTTTTCAAATACCAATGCATCGAGCGAGATTTTGAATTGCCGCGACAAAAGCCCCAGCTCGTCGGGCGTCAGCAAGGTATCTCCTCTGAGGCGCCGATAAACGGCATCCTTGCCGATGGCCAAAATCTGAGACAACTCCTCTACGGCAGTAGCTTTTTTGGCATACTTACTCAAAATGGTTTCAAGTAATTGCTGCTGGAGTCTCGTATGCATAGTGTGATGATTTGATCCAAATGGGAGCACGTCCGGAAATGGACCCATTTTTTGCTCCTGTGCTAAAGGTACGGATTAATTGCATATGCGAAAATTTCCCCGCCCTTTCTATGTTCGATCCAAAGATGAACAGCTTTTCAGAATTCTTAACAAAAGTGTCCGGATATACCAGAAAAAAAAATATGAAATCGGATGAAATCACCCTTTTCTACCTCCAAATCTCCTGCATCTTGCAAGTGTAATTCATCGGAAAGCCAAAAAGTTGAGCAAAAAAATGGTGATTACTTTGAATAGGCTGTGAACCAAACACTGACCAGTAGCCCGGACTTCCAAGGCCGGTGAGCGAAAGAATGTTTAGCATGAGAAGGTTGCACGACGACTGTACAAACTGTCTGACTGACCGAGGGAGCCGGGGCTGCTTTTTGACATGAAACACAAAGAACTTTTGCTTTATGCACACGCTTTCTTGGGGATACTCCACCACTTGTTGGTGGAGTACTTTTTACCCAAGCCATCGCATGGGACAAAACAAGCACAACACAAACAATTGAACGGCACGAGAAACGAGCTTACAATGAGACAACCAAAACGACATGACCATGATACAGCTACTGCCTTCGCCAAATGGCAGGCACTCCTGGAAAGTGCACATCCTTTTGACGATGTGCAGCCTGGCCAGCGCCCTGATCGCCATCAGCATAGGAATGAGCCTTTTTTGGCTGGGCCTGATTCCGGGCAGAGCATTCCTGGTGGGCAGCGCATGGATGGGAATACTGGCCTGCTACCTGTTTCCCTTCAGACAGCGCAACCAAGGCAAGACAGCATTCCAGAAGATGCAATTCGGTAGCAACATGGTCTTGATGATGAGCGGGCTGCTTCTGTTCATCGCCACCGGCAGCTACATCGCCGCCAACAACACCAAAGAGCAATTGAGCCAACGAGGCTACACGACATTTACCGCATCCGGAGCAGCACACGGTGCCCCCCAATTTTTGAAAAAATACGAATCAGCATACAAAGTGAATTACAACACACAACCAAAACTTCAACACCAGGCAGAGGTAGCCGTGCACTTGTTTAGAATGTACAACGAGGATCTGCCAAAGGACTTAGTCCTCTTTTTGATCCTCACAGGAGGGATCACGGCTGCCTGCTTGAGTGTGTTGATCGCCCTACTGGCCTCCCAAGTCGACTACACCGGCTTCTTTCTGGGAGGATCTGCCGCCGCAGTTCTCAGCCAGGGCATATGGGCAGGAGCCGCCGTACTGGCCATCCTGATCATCCAAAAACTGACGCGCTGAGTCTTGCTGACACAAACTGATCATACGTTTCATAACCATACTTACACATCCATTAATTTCTAATCATTCTTTCCTATTTTTGTTCGGTCAACTTGATACAGGCTATCCTCTCCGGATAGCCTCTTTTTTTTGTCTCCACCCCAAATGACAAATGGCCTCACCACTGGCAAGACCATTTGACAAACACAATATTTTTTCCTGTACAGGACAGATCATTCATTGACAAAAAGGGCCGAAATGGACCGATGCTCGTGCGTGTTGCGGATGGCGCGCGCAAAGAGCTTGGCACTGGACAACACCTTGATTTTCTTGGACTTCTGACGAAGCGGAATGGTATCGCTCACAATGATTTCCTGGATGCGGGACTGCTCGATGTTTTCGTAGGCTTTGCCAGATAAGACTGGGTGGGTACACAATGCTCGCACACTCTTTGCTCCGCGGTCCATGATCAGATCAGCGGCCCGGCAAAGGGTCCCGGCAGTATCTGCAAGGTCATCGACCAAGATCACATCGGCATCCTTCACATCCCCGATGAGGGTCATGCCTGCCACTTCATTGGCCCGCTTGCGGTACTTGTCGCAAATGACCAAATTCCGTTCAAAATGTTTGGCATAGGTCCGGGCGCGTTTGACACCACCAACATCTGGCGACGCAAAGGTCACATTCGACAAATCCTCCTTCTTGAGGTAGGGGAAAAAGATGGCCTCGCTCTTGAGGTGATCCACCGGAATGTCGAAAAAGCCCTGAATCTGATCGGCGTGAAAATCCATGGTCATGATGCGGTTGGCACCCGCAGCTTGCAGCAGATTGGCGATCAATTTGGCAGAGATGGGCACCCGCGGCTTGTCCTTTCTATCCTGGCGTGCATACCCAAAGTAGGGAATGACGGCGGTGATGTAACCGGCAGAAGCGCGTTTGGCCGTATCGATGAGCAGCAGAAGCTCCATCAAATTGTCGGAAGGCGCAAAGGTAGACTGAATGAAAAAGACATAAGAACCTCTGACCGATTCGTTGATGATGGGTTGCATTTCTCCATCGCTGAAGCTCAACAGATCGTAAGAGCCAAGGGAATAGCCGTAATAGTCGGCAATTTTTTCTGCCAAATATTTGGAACGACTGCCGGAAAATAGTTTAACCTCCATGGTGGTTGCCGGATTAACGAGTGATACGATAAAAAAATGGATGTGGTATTCTCAAGCGAAAGGGGACTTTGTCACGATTGTAAAGGTAAGAAGATTTGCCCAAAAGGAACCTCTTTCCAGCCATCCGGCTTCGAAATTCTCCAATATTTTCTTTTCCCGGCCGTCCGCAACAGACCATTTCACCTTTTGGCAAAACATTGGGGGAGAGAAACGGTGGAGCAACAAACAAATGACAAAATCTGACATTTTAAATCCCCTCTTTCGACGAACTGCTTTTTTGACGATATTTACACGCGATTTGTCGATACATACAGGCATATTTTAACATTTTACACTACCTTTAGTATGCTCCTCAGCTGTATCAACTGAGAACATTTGTTCCAGAGCCAGCTAGATCAATAGAAATACAATACTGAAACATTCTTAATACAAGAGAATTATGCGATTACTCTTTTTCGGTCAATGGTGGAGTGAGCTGGATGGTGTGCAGCAGGTTTTCTGGGGGATCGCTTTGATTTTTTCCGTCCTCTTTGTCATCCAGTTTGTCCTCAGCTTGGTAGGGCTTGATTTTGATGGTGACGCTGACGGAGATTTCAGTGGCCATGCCGATGTAGACACGGGCTACAGCCTCGATGCCGACTTTACCCTGCTATCCGTGCGATCCATCATCGCATTTTTCACCTTCTTCGGCTGGACGGGCGTCATCGTTCTCAACGGCGGCCACGGCACCTGGGCAGCACTCGGATTTGCCAGCATCGCCGGAATGGCGGCCATGTTCATCGTCGGCTACCTGATGTATTTGTTCTCCAAGCTGACACAAGAAGGAAATGTAGACATCAAAGAAGCACTATACAATACCGGAGAGGTTTACCTGACCATTCCGGCCAACAGAGGAGGCTATGGAAAAATACACGTCAAAGTCTCTGGCTCCTATCAAGAGCTGGATGCAGTCACCAGCGGAGATGCACTCCCAACCGGATCATCCATCCGCATCGTCGAAATTTTGGACGACAACTTACTGCTCGTCGAACAAGCCAAGGACTATCTGACGGAAGAAAGTCTGAAGTCTTGACCCACTGGATCATTTTATCAAAACGAAACTTCATTACCTCATGACCACTGCCCGTGCAGGGGTTTCAAAACAAAGAAATTATGGGTGGATTAGCAGTTATCATTTCGGGATTAATTGGGCTTGCGTTCCTGATGTTGCTCTGGGCAGCGACGCGTTACAAGCGATGCCCATCAGACAAAATCCTCGTCATCTATGGAAAAACCGGACACGGTTCTGCCAGAACATTGGCCGGTGGAGCGGCCTTTGTATGGCCTGTCATCCAGGACTATGAATACCTGGACCTGACCCCCATTTCCATCGACGTAGACCTAAAAGGAGCCCTGAGTAAGCAGAACATTCGCGTCAGTGTCCCCTCTCGCTTTACCGTCGGAGTGTCCACACAAGAAGGCGTGATGCTCAACGCCGCTGAGCGTTTGCTAGGCAAGTCTACTGACCAGATCAGAGACATCGCCAAAGACATCATCTTCGGTCAGTTGCGACTGGTCGTGGCGACAATGGACATCGAGGAAATCAATGCCGACCGGGACAAATTCCTCTCCAATGTATCGACCAACGTGGGAGCAGAGCTTCGCAAAATCGGACTGTCTCTGATCAACGTAAACGTCACAGATATACAAGATGAATCGGGCTACATCGAGGCACTCGGTAAGGAGGCCGCCGCCAAGGCCATCAACGATGCCAAGATGAGCGTAGCGGAGAAAAACCGCGACGGTTCCATCGGGGAAGCCAACGCCCGCAAAGACCAGCGCATCCAGGTTTCTGCCGCCGACGCCCAGGCCAAGGTCGGGGAAGCCGATGCAGAAGCCAAAGCCATCGACGGAGAAAACATCGCCAAAATCTCCATCGCTCAATCCAATGCGGAAAGGCAGGTGAAAGAGGCAGAATCCCTCCGCTTGGCCACCGCAGCCGAAAAGATCCAGGCAGCCAAGGCATTGGAGGAGGCCTACACGGCAGAAACCGAAGCGGAAGAGGCACGTGCCAAGCGCGAAATGGCCACCCGCGAGGCCGATGTCATCGTACAGGCACAAATCCAAAAGCGAAAGGCAGAAATCGATGCCGAAGCCGAAGCGGAGCAAATCCGACGCCTCGCCAAAGGGGAAGCGGATGCGATCTACCTCAAGCGGGAAGCAGAGGCCAAGGGGATGTATGAAATTCTCAGCCGCCAGGCCGAAGGTTTCCAGCAAATCGTCAATGCCGCCAATGGAGACTCCCGCGATGCCGTACTGATGATGATCGCCGACAAGCTCGAAGACCTCGTCAAAACGCAGGTCGAGGCCATCAAAAACATCAAGATCGACAAGGTCACCGTCTGGGAAGGAGGCAACAACGAAGGTGAGGGCAACTCTACCTCCAAGTTCGTCTCTGGACTCTACAAGTCGGTTCCTCCACTGAGTGATCTGTTCAACATGGCAGGCATGGATTTGCCCAACTACCTGGGCACCAGAGAGGCCAATGGCAACGGAAAAGCACAGATAGAAGAAATTGAGGTGCCTCGCATCGAAGCGGAAGAAAACAATGGATGAGAAAGCCCTCTGAGGTTTTCACTTAGGAAATTCAAAGGCCGTCCCCAGGGATGGCCTTTGTTGTTTTTGGCCACATTTGTCTGTACACGACGCTTCAAGCAGTCATTTTCTCCCCAAAACACCCTATATTTACCCTCTCAAAACCATTCTCTCATTCCCCTCCCAAAACTGATCGGCTACCCCATTTGCAGTGGATGAATTCCGATGGCAGCTACTCGTGGCCATTTGGACATACAACGACCTACTTGCCTGCCGACATCTGGCACAATTTTAACCCCATTCCCAAGAGGGAAAAGACTCCAGAGTCTCGTCAATTCGAGGCTTGCAAGCACCAGGGCGGGTCCGGAAGATGTCCGAAAGGAACCTTTGCAGCTCGCTGAAACACCGATAACATGAAGAAGACCATACACATTCTGTCATTTTTGACCCTCCACATGCTGTTATTGCCCCTGGCACTGTCCGCCACAGAAGGAGAAAACGACATCTGTCAAGCGCCGCCCGTGGCCGACTTCGTAGCCTTCGGCACCAGCGGATGTGGCCCCCTGGAGATCAAATTCTTCGATCAATCACAGGGAGATGTTACGTCCTGGAATTGGAGCTTTCCCGGAGCCGACACCACTTCTTCTGACCAAGTCAATCCCATTGTGGTATACGATGCCGTGGGCACCTATCCCGTAAGTCTGGAAGTGAGCAATGCCGATGGGAGTGATCAAATCACCAAGGATGGCTACGTCACCATCACCGGACGCCAAGTTGTCATCGACTTTTCCTTTGAAAATACAGACCGAACCATCACCTTTCAAAACAACAGCCAATGGTCTGATGACTTCAGTTGGGATTTTGGCGACGGCAACTTCAGCACCGAGCGCGCGCCCATACATACCTACGACAATGACGGCACCTACATCGTTCGGCTCAAAGGGACCAACGAATGCGATGGCCAGGAAGAGAGTGAAATCGTGATCCTGGGTTGCTGTGGCTCGCCCGTCAACTACACCGCCAACGATCGGGTCACGCCCTACAAAGGCAGCTTCCGGCCAGGCACCAACTTGGGCTACAATCCCCCCTGGTCCGATGAAGAATTGGCAGACATTGCCGCGGGCAACGAATCCCTCGGGGTGAAAGGAGCGGGCTGCAAAACCATCCGGCCGGCCTTGAACGAGAGTTTTTTGGAAGAATGGGGCTACGACATTCGCTTTGAGACCTACCAACACTACGGCAGCCTGGGACTGAAAGATTTGACGGCCATCGTCGGTTTTCCCTCGCCGGAGCACCAAGACCCCACCTATTTTTGCAGCGAACACCAGTCGGAGCTATTTGCCAATATGTACACCCCCATCTGGGACAATGGCGAAAATGGCACCCCCATCAACGACACCAACTACCTGGCCCTCTACCTTTTCAAAACCTTGCACCTCTACAAGGACAATGTGAAGTTTTGGGAAATCTGGAATGAGCCGGGCTTTGACTATACTTTTACCACAGGCTGGCTGGGGCCAGGGCAGGACGGCAATTGGTGGGAAAACGACCCCACCCCGTGCGATTACAAACTGCGCGCTCCCATCTATCACTACATCAGAACCCTCCGCATCAGCTACGAAATCATCAAAACCATCGACCCGGATGCTTATGTTACCCTGGCATCGGTGGGCTACACCAGTTTTCTGGATGCCGTATTGCGAAATACCGACAATCCCACCGATGGGTCGGTCAATGCCGACTATCCACTGGGAGGTGGTGCTTATTTCGATGCCATTGCCATCCACTCTTATCCACACCTCGATGGCACAATGCGCGAATGGGACCAAAGCACCCAATCATTTGTCTACGACCGACACTCAGACCGGGCCGTCCAAGGCATCCCATTGACCAAAGATACCTTCCAAGTGGTATTGGACCAGTACGGATACGACGGTGTTACCTATCCCGAAAAAGAATGGATCATCACCGAGATCAACGTCCCGCGCAAAGCCTTTGCGGACTACATCGGCTCGGACACCGTACAGATCAACTACATCATCAAGGCCTATGTGGAATCTGTCATCAACGACATCCGACAGATACACGTCTACGACATGGCCGAGTCTTTTGAGTTTGAGGATGCGGTCAACGAATTTCAGCTGATGGGCTTGTACAAACGGCTCTTTGGGGTGTGGCCCTACAACGAGCGGATCAACCATTTGGGAGTTGCCTACAAAACAGCATCCGACATGCTTTTCAATTCGGACTACGACCCCATTCGATCGGCAGGCATGGAATTGCCAGCGGGTGTCCGCGGCGAGGCCTTTTTGGACCACAACGGTCATTATACCTATGTACTTTGGGCCGCTACCACGCAGGACATGTCGGAGGAAAGCAGCGCAACCTACAGCTTTCCCAGCAGTTGGAATTTGTCCAACCTGCAACTGACCCACTGGAACCACTCCTATTTTCCACAAATCGATCAACAAGTGCCCAACAACATCGCCCTGACAGCGACCCCAATCTTTTTGAAGGATACCAGCCAAGTCTTTTTGACCACCCCATTGGCAGACTTTGCCATTGATACGGCCGTAGGCTGCTTGCCCTTGACGGTCCAGTTTCAAAATGCCGCCACCACCAATACGACCCAATGGGAATGGACCTTTGAAGGAGGCACACCCTCTACTTCCAATCTTCCCAGCCCCACCGTCAGCTATGAGCAAGCAGGTACCTTCGATGTTGTTCTTCGGGTCAGCAATGCAGCTGGCTCCCACGAAATCCGCAAAAGCCAACTCGTCAGTGTCAACGACGCCCTGCCAGTGGCAGACTTTGGCATAAGCATATTCGAAAATGTCGTTACCTGCTCCAACAACTCTTCCAATGCCACCGACTACAAGTGGGACATGGGCACCGGAGAGATTCGATACGAGTCCAACCCAACCATTAACTACCCCATCCCAGGACTGTTTACCATCACGCTGGTTGCCTTCAATGGCTGTGGGTCCGATACCAGTTCCCAAACCTTCATCATCGATCCCGATGCGCTGACTCCGATCCCTGACTTCCGCGCAGACAAGCTCTTGGGATGCGCCCCGATGGAAGTGCAATTCACAGACTTGTCCACAGAAAATACAACAGACTGGTGGTGGTTCTTCGAAGGAGGCACGCCCCAAATATCTACAGAGCAACATCCGGTGGTCACCTTCGAGGAGCCAGGTACTTACTTTGTGCGACTCATTGCCACCAATGCAGGAGGCTTGTCTGCAGAGGCTTTTAAGGGAGAATACATCACCGTGGATGCTGCTGTGCCACCCATCGCTGGCTTTGAAACCTTCATCAGCGGGGGGACGGTCAGCTTCAGCAATCTCTCCACAGATGCCAGCTCTTATCTCTGGGACTTTGGCGATGGGACCAGAAGCACGGAAGAGGCCCCCACCCACAACTACCAAGATGGCAATTACACCGTCATGCTGATTTCCTACAACTTCTGTGAAACAGATACAAGTCGACAAAACATCACCATTGTCACGCCGCCCCTGGCCGACTTTGGCGCCGAGGCAGCCAGCGGTTGCGCGCCTCTGCAAGTGCAGTTTGAAGATCGTTCGTCCGACAATGCCACCAGCTGGAATTGGACATTTGAGGAAGGAGACCCCACCAGTTCTACAGAGCAACATCCAGTGGTCACCTACAACAGTCCGGGGAGTTATCGAGTCAGTTTGGAAGTGAGCAATGATGCAGGAGACAGTCAGGTGAGTTACAACAATTGGGTTGTGGTAAACGATGAGCCCATCTCCGGTTTTGCTTGGCAACTCAGTGGCAAGACCATTCGCCTCACCGCAACAGCTACGCGGGCCGATAGCTTACGCTGGGATTTCGGCGATGGCAGTGAAAGCAGTGAACTCAACCCGGTACATACCTATGCCGACAATGATACCTACACCGTTAAGCTAGAGGTATTCAACGAGTGTGGAATGGGCAGCAGAATGGAAGACATCCGAGTCAATGACGAGGCAGTGGCTGGCTTTGAAGCGACGCAAACCTCCGGCTGCATTCCATTTGATGTGCAATTCAGCGACCGCTCGTCCGATAATACCCTGCGTTGGGAATGGCAATTTCCCGGCGGAACCCCCAGCAGTTCTATCGAACAAAATCCGTCTGTCACCTACGAAGAAGTTGGACTCTATGATGTATCGCTCAAAGTGTGGACCGCGACAGACAGCAATCTCTTCGAACAAGTGCATCTCATCAGGACAGAAGATGCGCCCTCGGCAGCCTTCGAGGTAGACATCAGCGTGCTCAACGTTCGCTTCAATAATCTCAGCCAAGGTGCCAACCGCTACTTTTGGGATTTTGGCGATGGCAATACCAGCACAGAAATACAACCCGAACACAGCTATGCCAACGAGGCAGACTACGAAGTCTTTCTGACAGCCTACAACGATTGTGACAGCAGCAGCTACCAAACAAGCATCAGTCTAACGGGCATTCCACAGGCGGCCTTCTCCGCTGATTTGCGAGAGGGATGTCATCCCTTGGAAGTGCGTTTCACAGATGAAAGCAGTGACAATACAACAGGATGGAATTGGAATTTCCCAGGGGGGACGCCTGCCAACTCCCAAGAGCAAAACCCAGTGGTCGTCTACGACAATCCCGGTGTGTACAGTGTTTCTTTGGAAGTCAGCAATGGCTCGGGGAGCAACCGCAATGAGCAATTGGATCTGATCCGCGTCATTGGCCAGCCCGAGGCAGCTTTCGATGCGCAATTCTTGGGAGATTCTACTGTAGCCTTCAGCAATCAATCGACGGATGCAGACCGTTTCATCTGGTATTTTGCCGACGGCAACAGCAGTGAGTTGGTCAATCCCACCCACCAATTTCCCCGCGGTGGAGACTTTTTTGTCCAATTGATCGCCTTCAACCAATGTGGCAGCGACACCATCACGCAGCCCGTAAGCATCCCAATCCAAACAGTTCTGACTGCCGCCGTCGCAGCCGACCGCCAAGCTGGCTGTGCTCCTTTGGAGGTTTCCTTCCGCGACCAATCCACTGGCCAGCCCGAGCGCTGGGAATGGCAATTTCCCGGAGGCCAGCCCGCCAGCAGCTCCGAGGCCAATCCACTCGTCACCTACAATGAGTCCGGTCAATACGATCTGAAAATGATTGTCTACAAGGGCAGTGAAGCAGACACCTTGGAGTTGAGCAATTACATCCAAGTCAACGAAATCCCGGAAGCAAATTTTGCATTTACGCTGACAGCACGCAGCATTGAGTTGACCAACAACAGCTTGCGAGCCAATGACTACGCTTGGTCCTTCGGAGATGGGAACACCAGCAATTTGGCTGCGCCCACCCACACCTACGCCAGCAATGGCGTGTACCAACTACAGCTCATCGTCAGCAATGAATGTGGCAAAGACACCCTTGAACAAGAGGTGAACATTCAGCTTTCCTCTCTTTCTCAAGTTGCCAAGGAGGACATGGTTCTTCGACTGTTTCCCAATCCAAATGACGGGCAATTCACCATTTGGCTGGAGGAAGTAGCAGCTTCGGAAGTCGAATTGGTGCTCTACAACAGTTTGGGCAAGCAACTGCAGCAGCAAGCGGTCCAATTGCTGTCGGGAAAGGCCGTCGTAGAATGGGATGCATCCGCTCTCAGCCCTGGCCTGTATTGGCTGGAAATCAAGCAGGGCAAGCAATCGCTGGCCAGCCGACGGGTCATCATTCAGCCATAAAAGCTTGGAATCGACGGATTACTTGCGAGGACGTTTGTAGATGGGAACAATGGAACAGGGTTCTCCATACATGATGCTTCTGGCGAGGGGCCGCAGCTTGCGGGTCAGCTCTACATAGGCGAAAGCCGGCACTTCTTTGTCTCCACAACCTTTGACCACAATCCGCTCGCCTTCATACTGAGCGACATCCATGTCGTCGAGTGCCCGTTGGAAGGAATGGCGGTAAAAATCTGCCTCCGTTCCCTGGTAGACAAGCTGGGCGTAAGGCGTTGCATAGGCCGTGACCAACATGTAGGCCCAAAGCGGTAGAATGGCATTGTTGGAACAATAGACCAAGAGTACCTTGCCCTCGTACTGGGTCCAATCGTGCTCCTTGAGGGCAGCCCGAAAGTCCTTTTCCTTGAGAATCAATTCCTTGAATAGATGGTCTTTCAGATCGAAGTGCGCCAGGGGCTGAGTTGGAAAAAACTCTTCCAATTTGATGGTGATCAATCCGCTGGCGGCTACCCGGTTGACCAGGGGTTTGTCTTCTCTGCTCATGTCGGGATGTTGAAATGATGTGTTAATGATTATTCTTCTTCCTGGCGGGCCTCTGAACTGGGTGCATCCGTTGCCTCCAGTTCGCCGGTCTCTGCGACAGGGGGTGCCTCTGCCTCAGCAGTGTGTTCCACCTCGGCTTCCAGTGGGCGCTCCTCCGCTTCCATTGATTGCTCCTCTGCCACTGTCACTGCCTGGTCTTCTCCCTCCTGACTCTCTCCTTCCACTTTGTTGGCGGCCTCTTCCGCGTCGACCGATTCTTCGATGGGTGCCGCTTCTCCGACTGTATTTTCCGGCATCTTGAAGTCTTTGGTCTTGGGCAGGTCCTCCAGGGATTTTAGGCCGAAGTAGTCCATGAAGCGTTCGCTGGTTGCATAGAGCAATGGACGTCCAGGACCTTCGCTTCGCCCTGTAATAGTAACCAATTCCTTCTCCAAAAGTTTTTGCACGGCATAATCGCAATTGACGCCGCGAATCTTTTCAATCTCGGTCTTGGTGACGGGTTGTTTGTAGGCCAGGATGGAAAGGGTTTCGAGGGCGGCCCTGGACAGGCGCTTTTTGGTGGTCAGCCGCAGGTAGGTCCCGATGGTGTGGTGATAGGCTCCTTTTGTCAGAAATTGAAATCCCTTGGCGATTTCCACCAATTCGAGGGCTGTATCAAGCTGTTGATAGCGTGCCGTCAGCTGTTCGAGGGCCTCTTGGATGTGGACCATTCGGACCTGTGATTCGAATACTTCTTCGAGACAATCTCTGATCTCTTCGGCTGTGATGGGTTGTTCGCAGGTGAAGATCAGACTTTCGATGTGTTGCGCCAAATGTTCCACAAAAACAGGATTGGTGAATAATGGAGGCGCAAAGGTAAGGAAAATTTTAGCTTAGGAGTTTACTGTAAAAAGCCACATTTTTCCTTTGCCTTGGACTGAAATGGGATGTCTCTGATCAATCGGTGGAAGGAATCGGTATTGTGCTTGGGGTTTTCCTGCGGAGAGGTTTCCTGAAAGTAAAAATCGGCATAGCCACCAATGCCTTTCAGCTCGTAGGCAACATCGGCCAGACATCGGACATAGCTGGTGTCCATGTGGGCCCATTTGTCGAGGTACTTGCCAACTGCCCGGTCTTTGTACACCTTCAATTGTTGGCCTGTGGGGCGCTCGTAATCTATGATGTGCTGTTTGGGATTGTTGGGAATGTAGCGAACGATGAATTCGTCACCTGCCTCCAAAGGCATGCCCGTTTCCAGGATGATTTCCTTGGCGTCCTGCTTGCCCTCTTTTACGGTGAAAGCCTTGCCATCGACAATGAAGAAGTAGGAAAGCGTTTTGGAATCTTCCTCATCGCCCACCAACATGATCTGAGCATTGGTCTCCTTGCCCACTGCATCGAGCTTGTCGGCCAGGGCCACTTTGGATTGGACAGAATTGTAGTAGGTAAAGGCATAGGTAACGGTCGCTACCACCAATATGAGCCCTGCCAGGAGTGCCAGGCTTTGTCGAAAGTGTTTTTTCTCAATTTTTCGCCTCTGCCGATTGAGAGGAGTATCCGCTTCGGTATCGATTTCGAAGCCGTAGTAAAACTGATCGCCTTTTCGTTCGACAACGATGTCGACCAATTGTTCGTCGATGAAGAGAGAATAGGTCTTGGTCTCAAGTACCTCAAAGTCGATGAGGATGATGGCAGAGTTGCAGTAGACCAGCAAGTGTCCAGACTCTGCGCCATGCATCAGTCCTACATTGTAGCGCTTGCCATTCGTGCCCAGGTATATCCAATTAAATCGGTTCAATGGTGCTTTATTTATAGACGGCTTACAATCGTTGGGTGACTCTGTTTATCTCATAACAATTTTCTTTTATAAAAGATACGCTGTATACAGGGGATAACATCTCCAAAAAATGTTAAAGTTTACATTTCGGCTCTTGCAGTCCGCATTCTTGCACATTGGCTGACTTTTCACATCTGTAATCTCTTGTTTCACAGCCCCTTCGATGGCCTTGATGCTGGTGGTTCCTCCATTTTTCTGTTATCTTGTCCTTCTTACAAGATTGCTTGTGCAAAAATTGTGCATAAATTTCAGCGGCAAACCTAAAATTCACCACATGGACGACTCAGCCAGAGAACAACTCAAGGCCAAAATCATTGCCACCATTGAGGAAATGGGGATGAAGATCAAACAGTTGGAAGAAAATACCAAGCCCATCGGGCCAGAGAATGCGATTGGAAGGGTCAGTAGAATGGATGCCATCAACAACAAAAGTGTAGCAGAAGCTGCCTTGCGTTCCTCCAAGCGGAAGCTCAGCAAATTGCAAACGGCTTTGACAAAAATTGATCGTCCAGAATTTGGCATTTGTACCCGCTGCAAAAGACCCATCGCCACGGCTCGACTCATGTACATGCCCGAAAGTAACAGGTGCATTCGCTGTGCAGATCGCTGATGTGGGCTGGTTGCCCATCTCGTATATCAAACAGGGGTAAAATAAAAACAGGGTACATACATGACGAATCACGCAGCACCCTGTATAACCCCAAAAAACCAAATGAAAACAATCTACATATCTTAGAATTCCTTTCGGAACTTTATTGCTGAGAAGGCTATTCTTTAACAGCCAAAGAATTTAAAAGTTGCACTCCCTCTTGACTTCTTTTCTCGCTTTGCTGTGCATCATTGTTAAATTCGACCTTATGACGGGGCTTCATTTACCCGGTCACATTTCCGAAAAAAAATTCTTTTTTACCGTACTCTCGGGCGGATTGTGGTGCTGTTCTTTTTGTTAAGATTTCCCAAACAAAAAGCAATTCCGCTGTAGATTGTTCCCCAAAAATAATTTGGAATTTTGAATAATGAAACCCCCAGCACTTTCAAAGGCAGGAAGGAGAAAAAACAATCTGTAAATAAAACGTCATTTTGCAGAATAAAACTGTCATCACCGCAATCGTACCACTTCTCTCCAAATTTTATTTCCTTTAACCAAAAACCCATCAAATGTTAAGAAAATGTTAAAACTATTTTTTTTCTGTGACACCCCCTGTGACCTGTCAATATTGGCGGTTGTAACCGGATTTCTTCTCATCAAAAAACGACAATAGACCTTGGCCAAAGTAAAAAAGATATTTGCCTGTACCAATTGCGGTGCCACTTCTCCCAAATGGGTGGGAAAATGTCCTGCCTGCGGAGAATGGAATACCTACGTGGAAGAAGTCATCACCAAAGAAACCCAACAGGAGGCAAAACGCAACGCATGGGCTGACAAAAGCTCCAACAAAAAGACCGTCACGCCCATTGCATTGCCAGACATCAAAGCGGGACAAACCCAGCGACTGGCCACACCCGACGGCGAGCTGAACCGCGTCCTCGGTGGCGGCATCGTAGCGGGCTCCCTCGTACTGATCGGTGGGCAGCCAGGCATTGGGAAGTCCACTCTCCTCCTGCAGGTCGCGCTGCAACTGAATGCCAAGGTGCTGTATGTGTCTGGAGAAGAAAGCGAGGAACAAATCAAGATGCGGGCCGACCGCATCGGGGAGGCCGTCTCGGACTGCTACATTCTCACAGAGACCAATACCACCAAGATTTTGACCAATGCCCAATCCCTGCGCCCCGATCTATTGGTCATCGACTCCATACAAACCCTGGCCTCTCCCCACATCGACTCTACCCCCGGCAGTGTCTCCCAGGTGCGCGACTGCGCCGGAGAGCTCCAACGATTTGCCAAAGAAAGCAATGTCCCCGTTTTCATCATCGGCCACATCAACAAGGAGGGGTCCATTGCAGGTCCCAAACTTCTGGAGCACATTGTAGATGCAGTCCTGCAATTTGAGGGAGACAGAAATTACACCTATCGCATCCTGCGCACCATCAAAAACCGCTTTGGGTCCACGGATGAAATGGGCATTTACGAAATGCAGGCCAATGGGCTACGCGAAGTCTCCAATCCCTCCGAGCTCTTGCTGTCACAAAATGAGGAAGACCTCAGTGGCAGTTCCATCGCCGCCACCATGGAAGGCATGCGTCCCATGCTCATCGAAACCCAAGCCCTGGTGAGCACTGCCGTCTATGGTACCCCACAACGCTCCGCGACCGGATTTGACCTCCGACGCCTCAGCATGCTGCTGGCTGTACTCGAAAAACGCTGCGGCTTTCAGTATGGCCAGCAAGACGTCTTTCTCAACATCGCAGGTGGCATCCGCGTAGATGATCCAGCCATTGACCTGGCCATCGTGAGCGCGCTCATCTCTTCTTTGCAAGATGTCTCCATCCCCAACGATGTGTGCTTTGCAGGTGAGGTCGGTCTATCGGGAGAGATCCGGGCGGTTAATCGCATTGAGCAGCGCATCCAGGAAGCCGACCGCTTGGGCTTTCAAGAAATGTATCTTTCCAAGTACAACACCAAGGGATTGGATGCCGATCGCTACAACATTCGCTTGAAGACCATCGGAAAATTGGAAGAATTGTACCACGAACTCTTTGTTTGACAACTCCTGGCACCCTTTAGGCGTTTAAACAGTGATGGAAAAGACAACTCACATACCGAGCAATCATCCCATCGTCTTATTTGATGGGGTATGCAATTTGTGCAATTCTTCTGTGCAATTTCTCATCGAACGCGACCCAGAGCGGCACTTTCGATTTGCCTCCCTCCAATCAGAAGTGGGACAAAGCTTGCTGAAGCAACACGGACTGCCTGCCGAGCACCTATCCAGCGTGGTGCTGATCGAAGACGGCCACGCCTACACCCATTCCGATGCGCCACTGCGCGCCACCCGACACATGAGTGGTCTGTGGCCAGCCATGGGCGTCTTCCGCATCCTGCCTCGCTTCCTGCGCGACGCTGTCTACAACTGGATCGCCCGCAATCGCTACCGCTGGTTTGGCAAGCAAGAAAGCTGCTGGCTCCCCCGCCCAGAACTCAAACAATTGTTTCTCGACTAGTAGACTTTGTGCATTCGATAGAATCATTGTATTTTCGCAACTCTTTTGTGAAATAATGTGTATACAGTTGTAAAAATTCATCAAAATGTCACAAGTTAGTAGCGAACAGTCGGCCATCAAGCGCAGCGAAATTGCTGCCCTGCTCGCCGAGGCTCCCCTCAACGAAGAGGTATTGGTCAAAGGATGGGTAAAGGCCTTTCGATCCAATCGTTTCATCGCCCTCAACGATGGAACTTCCATGAAGAACCTACAATGTGTCATCGACTACGAAAATTTTGATGAAGAGATCAGCCGTCAGATCAGCTTTCACGCCTGTGTGGCCATCAGAGGAAAGGTGGTCGAGTCGCAAGGCGCTGGGCAGGCCATAGAGGTTTTGGTAGAGGAAATCGACATTCTCGGTGCCTCCGATCCGGAAAAATACCCCATCCAGCCCAAGAAAATGACGATGGAATTTCTCCGTGAAAAGGCTCACTTCCGGATGCGGACCAACACCTTCAGCGCCGTCTTCCGGATTCGCCATGCCGTCGCCTACGCCATTCACAAGTTTTACAACGACCGGGGCTATTACTACCTCCACTCCCCCATCGTGACAGGCAGCGATGCCGAAGGAGCGGGCGAGATGTTTCGCGTGACCACCCTGCCAGCTGAAGGAGCGCCCAAAACGGAAGATGGACAAATCGACTGGAAGCAGGATTTCTTTGGCAAGCCAACCAACCTCACCGTCTCCGGCCAATTGCAAGCCGAAATCGGTGCCCTGGCCTTGGGCAAGGTGTACACATTCGGACCGACGTTCCGGGCCGAAAACTCCAACACCTCCCGCCACCTGGCCGAGTTTTGGATGATCGAACCAGAAGTCGCCTTCAACGACATCCACGACAACATGGACCTGGCCGAGGATTTTGTCAAATACCTGATCCAATACGTGCTCGACAACTATCCAGACGACCTGGCTCTTCTGGACAAGCGCATTCAGGACGAGGAGAAAAACCTCCCCAAGGACAAGCGTCGCCCCATGGGCCTGTTGGAAATGCTTCGCTTTGTGGCCGACAACGACTTCGAGCGCATCACCTATACTGAGGCAGTCCGCCTCCTCCAACGCTCCAAGCCCTACAAGAAAGGACGCTTCGAATTCCCAGTGGAATGGGGCAAAGACTTGGCCGCAGAACACGAGCGCTATTTGGTAGAGAAGCATTTCAAAAAGCCCGTCATCGTTCGCGACTATCCAAAGGACTTCAAGGCCTTTTACATGCGCCTCAATGACGACGACAAGACAGTGGCCGCCATGGACGTGCTGTTCCCCTTCATTGGAGAAGTCATCGGTGGCTCTCAACGGGAGGAGCGCTATGATGTCTTGGTTCAGCGCCTCAAGGAGTTCCACATCCCAGAAGAAGAATTGAGCTGGTATCTGGAGTTGCGCCAATTTGGAGGCTGTCCGCACGCTGGCTTTGGATTGGGCTTTGAGCGAATCGTCCAATTCATCACGGGCATGGGCAACATCCGCGATGTCATTCCATTCCCAAGGACACCGGGCAACGCAGAATTCTAGAAATACAAATCAAAATTTCCATCGCCATGGCCTCGGAGGAATTGACAGCCCCGAGGCCATCGCTTTTTTTGCTCGTTCTTCCCGAGCTGGGTTTTGAGATGTTTTTTTATTGCGCTATTTTGGAGACATGAAGGAAACGATCAAAGCCAGCCGATCCGATCACATCATTGGCTGTGCCAGGGAAGTGTTTTTCAAAAAAGGATATTCCAAAACGGCGATTTCAGACGTTTGCAAACTGGCGGGCTGCAGCAGAACCACCCTGTACAGCTATTTTGCCTCCAAGGAAAATCTATACCTGGCGGTTGTCGAGAAGACGTTTCGCAAGTCTTTGGACCATTTTTCCCAACTGGACTTGGACAGTAAGACAGGCTTGGAGCGGGTCCTGAGCATCGCCACTGGATTTGTGGATTTTGCCCAAAAGATGCCCCAACACTATCAGCTGATGCTGGACTTTTATACCATCCTGAGAAGCATTGGCGAGGAAACGGGACAAACAGAGGCACAAACCAAGATCGAAGAATCCCCCAATTTTGAAGGTGTCAAGGAGTTGGCCCAACTGCCACTCCAGCTCTTGATAGAGGAAATCCAACGCGGGCAGGAGGATGGAACCATCAACAAAGATGCCTCTTCCGTGGAGTACATGATGAGCGTTTGGGCCTACCTCAAGGGGATCACAGACGTATCACCTTTTGTCAGGAATGTCGCATTTGGCAAAAAACACGAGATTGATCTAGAGCGTTCGATAGAGAGAACCATCCGTGCCTTGTTGAGAAAATGACCGCCGCCCCAAACCCGATGCGAAGGAAAACAAGATGCTTGAACAAGGGAGAAAAACTCTTTGCATGATCACCTTTAGAAATGCTGCCATCACCGATTTGGAACTGCTCCGTTACTGGGACAGCAAACAGCATGTCATCGACAGTGACCCTGATGATGAATGGGATTGGGAACGCGAACTGGCATACGATCCCGACTGGCGGGAACAACTGGTTGCAGAGTTGAATGGCGAGCCCATCGGGTTTGTGCAAATCATCGACCCGCATTTGGAAGAAAGCCATTATTGGGGCAGCGTTCCTCCGACCAAAAGAGCCATAGACATTTGGATTGGAGAAGAACACCATCTCAACAAGGGCTATGGCACAGAAATGATGCGACTGGCCATCAAAAGATGTTTTGCCAACCCAAGTGTAGATGGTATCTTGATCGATCCTTTGAAAACCAATGTCAAAGCACACCGTTTTTATGAAAGACTGGGATTTGTTTTTCAAGAAGAACGATCTTTCAATGGAACATCGTGTTATGTATTTGAACTGACAAAACAAGTTGCCACTGATTGATGTAATACCTCAAAGCAACCTATTCACCAAAGACCACTCTTTAATCGTACATGTTTTATTTTCATCATCCGACGGAAAGAGCCACAAGCCATCGTTGCCATTCTTTTCGTCACTTATCACAGCATTCCATGAAGAAAATTTCAATACTCGCCTTTTTGTTCTGCCTATTGGGAGCCTATGCCAAGGGGCAACCCGCCCAAGACAGCTTGCCAGGAAACACCGCCCTTCCCTCTTCGCAGGAAGAACTGGCCCGCATGGCTGCCTTGGACAAAGGCGATTATCCATATTCTGTGGAAGACTATTTTGCCAAGCCAACAAAATCTTATTTTCAAATATCGCCCGACGGCAAGCACCTTTCTTTAAAGGAAAAAGACAAAGATGGCAAAAACCACGTCTACGTCAAAAACCTGGAAAGTGGCAAAGTCACCATGATCATTCCAGAAAAAGACGAACTGGTACAAGGCTATTTCTGGCGCAATCCAAGCAAGCTGCTCTTTGTCAAGGACAAGGGTGGAAATGAAAATTACCACATGTACTCTGTCAACATCGACGGGAGTGGACTACGCGACCTCACACCCTTCGAAGGCGTCACCCTGAGTTCGATCGACTTCATCGACAAGGAGCCAGACTATGTCATCGTGGCGCTCAACAAAAACAATCCCGAAATATTTGAGCCTTTCAAAATCAACATCAATACGGGGGAAATCGAGCGAATCTACGAAAACAGCAATCTCGAAAAACCTGTAGACGAATTCATTTTGGACCGGGCTGGCGTGCTCAGAGCCATCGTCCAGAAGGTTGGCAATACAGACTATCAAGTCCGATTCAGACGGACGGCCGAGGAGGAGTTTCAAGAGGTGGTGACCTACAGTTGGCAGGATCAATTCAGCGTTCTGGAAATGCACCAGGAGAACAAAGATTTGGCCTATGTAGCGACAAACATTGGGAAAGACAAAACCGAGATTGTCCTCTACGACATGACAAAGCGCCAACAGGTCGAAACCCTTTTCCAACATCCAGACTTCGACGCAGACGACCTGACTTTTTCCAAAAAGAGAAATTTCGAAATCGACTACTTCGAGTATGTGGGAGAGAAAGAGAAAATGATCCCCGTCAGCCCCACCTTCCAAAAACTACATCAAACATGGACAGAGAAGTTTTCTCCCAATCAGTTTTCCGTCGTTGACAGAACCAAGGCAGAGGACAAATTTTTGTTGTACGTCAACAGCGATAAGATTTATGGTCGCTATTACTTATACGATGTAGCAACAGATGAATTCACTCTCTTGATGGACCTGATGCCCAATTTGAAGGAAGAAGACATGGCGGAAATGCGTCCCATTCGATTCAAAAGCCGGGATGGGTACAACATCCACGCCTACATCACCTTGCCCAAAGCAGTGGCCAATGGAGAGAAAGTGCCGCTCATCGTCAATCCCCACGGCGGGCCGTATGGCGTGCGAGACATCTGGGACTTCAATCCGGAGACCCAACTGTTTGCCAGCCGAGGATATGCCACCCTGCAGATCAACTACCGTGGGTCTGGTGGCTATGGCAAAAAATTCTATTTGGCGGGCAGCAAGCAAATCGGTCGGAAAATGCTGGACGACCTGGAAGACGGTGTCCAGTTCGTTCTCGACCAAGGATGGATCGACAAGGACAGGATTGCCATCTATGGCGGCAGCTACGGTGGGTTGGCCACATTGGGCAGCTTGATCAAAACTCCTGATCTGTACAAGTGTGGGGTGGACTATGTCGGGGTGAGCAACTTCTTTACCTTCATCAATTCCTTCCCGGCTTACTGGAAGCCCTATATGGAAGAATTCTACGCCCAATGGTACGATCCAGACATTCCCGAAGAGAAAAAGATCATGGAGGAAGTGTCTCCAGCTCTGAACATCGACAAGCTCAACAAACCCGTCTTTGTGGTCCAAGGCGCCAACGACCCAAGGGTCAACATCCATGAATCAGACCAGATCGTGGAGCAATTGAGGGCAAAGGGATACGAGGTACCCTACATGGTCAAGTACAACGAGGGACATGGATTTTCACATGAAGAAAACCGCATCGAACTCTACAGAAGCATGCTTGGTTTTTTCAAAATGCATCTGCAATAAGAGTGAGCAAAGCAGCATCCGAAGGGCTCACAAGAATTGGATCACTCTTGTGGGCCCTTTCCATGTGTAAGAGGCGAGTGTTTACTTTTGAGAAGAGGCCAGAGAGGGCGTAGACACAGCTTCTTCTTTCAACCCACTCAGCAACAAGATTTCCATCTCTTCTTGCAGCACATTTTTGTCTTTGGTCTCCACAATTTTGCGGGGCCGATAGTGCAACCAGCGAAGGGCCGCCAGGATGGTGTAAAGCACCGTGGAAGGATCAATCCTGCGCAACTGACCTTGGTCGATTCCCTCCTGAATGATGTGGCGCACTTTGGACTCGTACTCCTTGCGCAAGTCCAAAAACTCGGTGAGGGGTTCAGAGCTGAGATGGCGCCACTCGTCATTGAAAACGATGATGGAGGTGGCATCCTCGGTGGCAATGGAAATGTGCAAGCGGATGAGTGCCCGCAACTGATCGATGGGGCCCTGGCCTTGCTGACAGATGGCCACCAAGCCATCCAAGAACTTGTGGGCATTGTTGAAGCAAATGTCGCGCAGCATTTCTTCTTTGGAGGAATAGTGGCTGTAGAGGCTGGACGCCTGACGCAAGCCTACCCGCTCGGCCAGGCCGCGCATGGAAGTGGCCTTGTAGCCGTTTTCGTGAAAGAGTCCTGCGGCAGCCTCCAATATGTATTCTTTCTTGGTTTTTTGCGTGTCCGTCATGATGTAGGCAAAATTTAAACGTCGAAATCCACTACAATTCTCTCACTTCTGGGATGGGCCTGACAAGTCAGAACAAAGCCTGCCTCTACCTCATCGGGTTCCAAGGCATAGTTGACGAGCATGTCCACCTTGCCTTCGATGACCTTGGCCTTGCAAGTGCAGCAGACCCCTCCTTTGCAGGCGTAGGGCAGGTCTCCACCCGCTTTTAGGGCTGCATCCAGCACGGATTCGCCCGCATATGGCAGCTTGAACTCAAAGCCATCTCCATCGATGATGACTCGTACCCGGCTTTCCTCTTCCGATGACACAGCCACCCCACTGGCGGCAACAGCCTTTTTCTTGGCAGCTCCTCCGCCCGTTCCAAAGAGTTCAAAATGTATTTTTTGGTCTGTCACGCCCAAATCGCGCAAGCTGTCGCGCAAGTCGAGCAACATGCTCTCCGGGCCGCAGATGAAGTAGGCTTCTATCTTTGGGGGATCGAAAAACAAATTCGCAAATTTCCTGCATTTCTCCCCGTTGAGCCGACCATTGAACAAGGGGCTGTCTCTGTCTTCGCGGCTCAGCAGATGGTGAACCGACAGGCGTTCCATGTACAAGTTTTTCAAGTCCTCCAATGCATCGCGGAAGATGATCGTCTCTTGTGTCTTGTTGGAATAAAAAAGGGTAAAGCGACTCTTTGGCTCCGCTTTCAGCACCGTCTTGAGGATGGACATGATGGGGGTGATGCCACTGCCTGCTGCAAAGGCCACATACTCGTGCTCGTGATCTGAGTCCATTTCGGTAAAAAACTTTCCCAAGGGCGGCATGGCCTCCAGCTTGTCCCCTACCTGCAGTTCTTCGTTGACAAAGGTGGAGAACTTTCCATAAGGCACCTGCTTGACAGCCACCCGTAACTCTTCGTCATAGGGGCTGACACAAACGGAATAGCTCCGACGCACTTCCTCTCCCTTGATGAGTGTCTTGAGGGTGAGGTATTGTCCTTGCTTGAAGCGAAAGGCATCCGCCAGGTCATCGGGCACGTCGAAGGCCACAGAAACAGCTTCTGGCGTTTCGCGGCGAATGTCTGAGACAGTTAAAGTATGAAACATAGGCATGTAAAATGAGCGTACAATGTCAAACATCACAAAATACGAACGATCATTCGTTTGTGAAAGTTCTACGGCCAAAAAGAAAACCTGCCAGGCAATTTCTTTGGCAAAGGAGTACAATTGGCTTCGCCCATGCATTTTGCTGGCCTCCACATTTGCCGTATTGTCCCTATATTTATCATCAGCCCGAACGCAAAAATGGAATGGACAAATGAAACATCTGCTTCTCCCTATCTTTCTTCTCATCAATTTTGGTGCATTTGGACAAAACAACTTTCTGTCCCAGATCAACCTCTACGAATTTCAGGATGCGGCATTGGGCAAAGTTGAGGTAGGCGTGTTCAAATCAGAAAAAAAAGGGCCAAAGCCCTTGGCATTGATCCTCAGTGGCTCTGGTCTGAAACCAACCTTTACCTACAATCTCGCTGACCAACAGGTCTATTGCTCAGGATTCTGGGGCTTCACCCGATTCAAGGACGACTACCACATTGCCTACATCAACAAGGCAGGGATTCCCCTCTATGACTCCATCAAAAACAATGCTTTGCCCTATCCGGTGGATGGGACGGCCATCCAGAACAATACCCTCGATTGGAGAGCTGAATCAGCTTCCTTGGCCATCGATCAATTGATTGCTCAACTCAATCCAAGCAAAGTCTATGTGATCGGGCACTCGCAGGGCGGACAAGTGGCCCCCAAAGTAGCAGTCCTGAACCAGCATGTCGATAAGGTCGTCATGATGTCGGCCAATGCACTGGATCACATCTATGACAGGATTCTCCTCGCCAGACAAAAAGCACTCAACCGTTTGATGACACATGAAGAGGCCCAATATGTGGTTGACAGCCTCTTTGCCATCCAAAGAGACATCCATCAAAACCCGACAAGCATTGAGAAGGAGTTTTGGGGAGAAGCGTACAGCAAGTGGTACAGCTATTCCAAAACAACGCCATTGGATCACATGCTCCAATTGGACATCCCCATTTTCCTCATCGCTTCTGGCAGAGATGTAGACGGCTCCTACATTGCAAATACGGATTATGCCATGCTCGAATTCATTCGAAAAGGAAAAGGCAATCTGACCTACAAGGTTTACCCAAACTACGATCACATCTACATGGAAACCAAATGGAAATTGGGAGAGGAAATTGGCCTCGGGTTCAAAGCCAATGAGGTGATCCAAGATGTGTTTACCTGGCTGCAACAATAATGTGGAACGACCAAATACGACTTCACCTCATGCACCAGCGTATGTCTTCTTTGCTTTCCCTGGAAATCTGAAAATCCCCCTTCTGAAGCAATCCCGATTCGCAAATCCTTTTATTTTGGGTATTGTTTATATATTCGTGATTTGTTTAATGCCACTTGCGAATGTACAAAGCAGAAGATTGCGGCCTGTTTATCGGATTGACGACCATGCCTTTTGGGCAGGAACGCGCTTTCTATGAAAATGAAATCGCGCAGGGCATCTTCCGGCAGTACAAAGAAAGGCTTCAGCAGTTTGGGGACCCGACAGATGAGTCGGAAGCAGCGCAGGCATTTCACCAATATTTTTACCGCCCCAAAGCCTATCGACTCTTCGGCAATTTCGACTTGGCCGTCCTTTCCCTGGTAGACGATTTTGCCATGAGCAGCCGGGTGTTTCACCCCTACAGTTCGCTGGCCCAACAGGCGGCAGGCCATCGACCGGGCAGTTTCAAATACCAAACCATCACAGGCCCCGTTCCAGACTTATCACACGCTCATCCTGCCAGCCGGGAAGAACACTTGTCGCCCTCTCCACTGATTGGGAGAGCCAAGCGAACCTTTCTGGCCAGCCATCAACAGGAACTGGCTGCTGATTCGGTCTATCCCTTCATTGGCATTTGCTCTCTCAAGATCAACAATGCCTTGCTCATCGGCGCAGGGGGGCGAAGCGTGCAGCTCGTTTTGCGGGCCTTGAAAGGGATGCTGGAGCAGAGCGAAGAGTACAAAGAGCAACGCCTGGACTACCTGATCCTGTCCTCCTTTTCCTGGAATGAAATCAATCTGATTGTATTTTCTGATAGCTACAAATGCATCAGCCGACAAATCCTTCGCGTGCGGGAGTTGGCCCTCCGAGATTTGCAGCATTTCGGCCAAGGCGATTTGTATGAAAAAACTTGCAGCGACAGCCTGCTGGGACAGTTCATTCGACAAAGAGGGATGGACAAAGAGGGATGGGAGGTAGCAGGGCATCACGTCTTTGTGGAAACCCACAGCACATTGGGCTTCGACTTTGACTTGGTTTGTCACCCAGAATGGCTGGAGCAAAGACCAGATCATTTCAAGGAATGGCACGACATCAGTTCCGATGACCTCAAGCTCTATCTTCGCTGGCACATCAAACCCGGACACCTGCAGGAAAGCCTTCGGCTGCTTCCACCACAGGCCAAACAGCGGATCGTCATTGGCCGGGGCGACATCATCCAGCCATTGCCCCAAGCCGACCTGACACAATTGCTGCAACAGCTCAATCAGTTGTCGTCGGAGCAAGCCAATGCATTTCGCCAACACATTCGAAAAATCTACACCGTTCCAGAAATCATAGAATCCTCTGACCAGCTCCCTGGCAGCCCCACTTCTCCCCTCCACCTGGCCTTGACAGAAGAGGTAGGGACCACCTATGCCTTTTCGGTGGAGGAGATTGCAGAAGTTCGCAGGCTGTTGAAGCAGTGCCGGGTCTCCAAGATTTTGCTGGACAAGCTGGTCAATATGTATGTCAACTTCAACGATGGCATTCAAGACCCCATCCTATATGGCTATTTCATAGAATTGCGTCCCTTTTTGGAGCACATCCAGCAGGAGGCCACATCCTTCCAATCTGCAGACAGCCCCTACCAAACGGTGAAGCAACTCAGCGAGGTCCTCCAACGCCTTTGCCAGGCCTTTGAGTTGGCGTACCGCAACCGCTTTCAGCAGAGTTACATCATGAATGAGATCACTGATTACAATCTGGAATTCAGCGGTGGCATTCAACAACTGGTCAGTGCCTTCGACGGAGCCTTCAAGGGAATTTCGACAATTTTGGGATGCAAGGATCGCTTTTTGCCCATCGCCTACATCTCCAGCCATTCTGGCATAGAGTCCGACTTCTACACAGTGAAGCTGAACTACTATCATTTGTTCCATCCAGAGTTTTTCGTGGCCGTGGCAACCCATGAGGCGAGCAACTTCTTTTTGGAGCGATTGGATACCGCCTCTGGCAATTTGGACGAATACCTCGACCTGCACCGATTGTTCAACGACAAGGTCTATTGCAATGAGCACAGCATCCCCGATGCGGTCTCCTACTTTCCGGTAGACATCATCACCTACTATCTGGGCTACAATACCAATGGCGAGTTGTTCAGCTATTGGCACTGGGGCAATTTTGTCTCCACCTCCTTGTATTACAATACGGATGGAAGCATCAATGAAAATCTATTTGCCCAGCTCATGCTCCGCATCTTTTTGTTGCTGCAATATCGGAAAGAGGCCGACCAGCTGTCTGCCGACCGCCCCCCTTGTACACTGCTGGCGGATTGTTGGCGAAAGTACTTTGGTCCCATCACGAGTCTGGCCAAGAGTCTGTTGAACAACCCTCGTTTTCAGATTTGGTATTCTTATTCGGAGACGATGGCCAAAGAAGCAGTCATCGACGACTTTACGGGCATCACGGAAAAGCGGCAAGCTGTCGAGGGCATCAATACCCGCGACTACTTTGCCCCCATTTTCGACGAAGTCTTGCTCAAGCAGCACGATGTGCGGGAGAAGGAGCGCTTTCTCCAACAGTACAGCCAGTTGCAGGAGCGAGAGGTCTTGTTGCTCTTGGGCCGCCTGGAAGAGATGGAGAATGTCTCCAATGACATGATGGATGCCTTCCGCAAAGGAATCATTTTTGAGCGGCGGGATTTCGATGTGTTGCAATCCAATTCCTTTCGGATACACAGCTTGTTTTACGCCTATCTCAAATTGCTGAAGCAACTCAATGGCGACCGCTTGGAGGTATTGCCGCGAAATGCCCAGGGGGAGCCATCCCATGGAACTTCTTCCGAAAATTGTCTGTTATTTGATGGTATGGGAGGGGTATTCACCCGAAATTTCGCGTTGAGAAGAAGCTATTTCCGATACAGATCATTGCTGATCCAATCCCTTTGGCACATAGCGACGAAAAGTAAGATCAAATTGTTTGGAAAGTTTGCCGACGGGCAATGATGGATGGGAAGCAGTAAGCCTTACTGTTGTTCCTTTTGAGCGTTTGCATCAATCAAACGAGCCAAGACAGGGTCCTCACTGGTAGAGGCAAAAGACTTGCCCTTCAGTTCACTGCCTTTGCGCCCTGATACAATTCTGATGTCTTCTATCAGCTCGGAATAGCTTCCGTATCTGACAGAGTTGTGCATGTGTTGGCGCTTTTCGCTTTCAAAAAGTGCTCTGTTTAAAAACTTGAACATGAGATTCCTCCTGCTTTTCTAAAAAAATGGTTCCATATACAACTATGGGAATCTATCCAAAGATAGATTTTTTGCCCCAAAAGCGAAAGTATATTTCTACTTTTTATTGATAATCAGACTCTTATGAAAAATATTCCTAATATCACTGTGGTCTCCATTTCAACAGCATTGCGGAAAAAATAGTTTGGTACGAGCCTGACAAAGCCCCGCTTTAACAAATTTTAACCATCCTTTTGCCCCTTGGACAACAGATTGTAGATTCTCTGTACCACCTGTGTCCAGGCATCGTCCTTGAATTCTCCCCAGCGATTGACGGGCCGGAGGCGACGGTTTTCGTCTTTGGGCAGGATGTTGAGCTTGGACAGATCGTGAACTTCGTAGAGGAAATTGCGGATGAGGACCGGGACGACGGCAACATCGTCAGTGGGGTCGGCATGTCGGCGGAGGGCCAGAGGCATTTCAACGCTTCGGATGAATTCGGAGGAGATGTAGTCAGCACTGATGAGGAGAACGATGATGTCGGATTTGACCAGGCGGGTATTGATTTCTTTTTCCCAATCGGCACCGGGCGCCAGCATTTCATCGTACCACAAATCGACCAGACCTGAATCGACCAATACAGAGCAATGCTTGCAGAACTCCGCGCAGTAGTCCGCATCTACCCGGGTGTAGGATACAAACAATTGTGGGATGGATTTTGAATCTGCTACTTTGCCGTCGGTCATTAAAGACTTGTTTAGAACGGAAAACGCCCATGGCCCATTCAATGGTATGTTTTGCGTTCAGTCAGTTACTCAATTGGACGAGTTGGCGCCATTGTGTGGTACCAACAGTGTGAAAGCGGTCGTAAAAATAGCATAAAATAGCAAAAGAGTGTAGTCCATCGTACAGACTACACTCTTTTGAGCCAAGATTGTGCAAATGCGATCAGATACCTCTTAGAGGCTGGCCACGTAGCGGGTCAGTTTTCCTTTGAGGTTGGAGGCCTTGTTCTTGTGCCAGGTATTGCGCTTGGCCAAGCGATCGATCATGCTGATGACCTTTGGCAAAAACTTTTTGGCTTCTGAAGAGTCGGTCATTTCGCGCAGTTTTTGGATGGCTGTGCGAGTAGACTTCTTGTAGTAGCGATTGGCCAGTCTTTTCTTGGCATCTTGGCGAATCCGCTTTTTGGCTGACTGATGATGTGCCATATGCTGAATTTCTTATTTGACTTCAAAATGTTTTGGTACAGGGCATAGAATGATCCCTTTTCCGTACCGGAGCGCAAAGTTATGTGTTTTTGTACGAACAAACAAATTATGATGTGATAAATGATGTGGCTTTTCGGGAAAAGCAGGGCAACTACAGCATCTTTTTTCCCATCCATCCTTCAAAGTAGGCCCAAAGTCTTTCCCTGTGTAGACCAGTGAAAGAAGTGACGGACAAACGGTCATTTATTTCCGACATATTTTATAAATTTCTACGATATTTGCTTCAATTTACGCTATAGCAAACAGAGAAGGCCCGACAATTCTTTTTGGCATCAACTTTTCCAGGGTCTTTTCGTAAAAAGTATCAAAGAGTAAAAACCAAATTTATGAAAGACTACTCCTATGTCTTCAATGCTCACCCCAGCTACATAGAGTCCATCTATCAACAATATCTCGACAATCCCGAGTCCGTAGATCAAGGCTGGCGCACCTTCTTTCAAGGGTTCGAATTTGCCCAAAATGGCATGAACGGCAGCACCAGCAATGGCCACTCCACCAACGGCCACTCTGCTGCAGGCAATCAAGTCGACAAGGAATTCGGTGTACAATCCATCATCCACGGTTTTCGCAACCGAGGACATCTATTGTCCACCACCAATCCCATACGCGAACGCCGGGACCGCCGCCCGCACTTGCAGCTGAGCGACTACAATCTGGAAGAAAGCGACCTCAACAAGGTATTCAAAGCGGGAGAAGAGATCGGAATGAAAAATGCAACGCTGCAGCAAATTCTGGATCGACTCAAAGCCATCTATTGCGGCAACATCGGCTTTGAATATTCCTACATCGAAAAGCGGGAAAGAAGAATGTGGCTGCGCGACAAAATCGAAAATCGCCCTCTGAACAACTATGGCATCGATGTGGAGAAAAGGCACCGCATACTCGAAAAGCTCAACGGTGCCGTCATCTTCGAAAGATTTTTGCACACCAAATACATCGGCCAAAAGCGCTTTTCCCTCGAAGGAGGAGAAACCGCCATCGCCGCCCTGGACGCCATCATCAACAAAGCAGGGGAAGACAAAGTGGAGGAAGTCGTCATTGGGATGGCCCACCGCGGCAGGCTCAACGTGCTGGCCAATGTCATGGGCAAAACCTACGAGCAAATCTTCAACGAATTTGAAGGCACTGCCATTCCCGATCTGAGTTTTGGAGACGGAGACGTCAAATACCACCTGGGCTTCTCCTCCCAAGTCAACATGCCCAACGGCAAGATGATGAACCTTAAGTTGGCCCCCAACCCCTCGCATCTCGAATCTGTCAATACGGTTGTCGAAGGCTTCTCACGGGCCAAGGCAGACATCCTGTACGACAGTGATTACGACAAAATCCTGCCCATCCTGATCCATGGTGATGCCGCCATTGCCGGACAGGGAGTGGTGTACGAAACTGTGCAGATGAGCCAACTGGAGGGCTACTACACTGGTGGGACCATCCACTTTGTGATCAACAACCAGGTGGGCTTCACCACCGATTTTGACGATGCCCGTTCTTCTACTTACTGTACTGGGGTGGCCAGTCTGGTCCAAGCCCCTGTCTTCCACGTCAATGGCGATGACCCGGATGCCGTGGTATTTGCCGTAGAACTGGCCACAGAATATCGCCAAAAATTCAATACCGATGTCTTTGTAGATATGGTGTGCTATCGCCGCCACGGTCACAATGAGGGGGACGACCCCAAGTTTACACAACCCAACATGTACAAGTACATCAGCAAGCATCCCGACCCGCGCGAGATCTACTCCAAGAGGCTGGTGGAAACAGGCGCTGTGGAAAAGGAATTGGCGGAAAAAATGGAGCAAGAGTTTTGGCAGGAGTTGCAAAGGCGGCTCGACATGGTCAAGCAAAAGCCCCTACCATATGACTACCAACAGCCCGAATTGGCCTGGAGGGCACTCAAGAAAACTACTGATCCCAAGGACTTCGAGATCTCCCCTCCTACTGGCATCGAAAGAACACGCGTCGACAGCATCATCCAACACTTGATGACTCTGCCGGACAACTTCAAGCCCCTCAGCAAAGTCAATCGACTGCTCAAGGGCAAGGCCAAGTTGCTGGACAAAGGACAGTTGGATTGGGCATTGGGCGAACTGTTGGCCTATGGCTCCATCCTATTGGAAAACAAGAATGTGCGGATGAGTGGACAGGATGTCAAAAGAGGAACTTTCTCGCACCGCCACGCCATCTTCTACGATGCAGAGACCAATGAGGAATACAACCGCCTCAACCACTTGACCGACGAACAAGGAGAATTCCTGATCTACAACTCCCTCTTGTCTGAATTTGGGGCATTGGGTTTCGAATACGGCTATTCCATGGCTTCGCCGGATTCTCTCGTCATTTGGGAAGCGCAATTTGGAGACTTTTACAATGGAGCGCAGACCATCGTCGACCAGTATGTGTCGGCGGCAGAGAGCAAGTGGCAGCGAATGAGCGGATTGGTCATGCTGTTGCCCCATGGCTACGAAGGCCAAGGACCAGAGCACTCCAGCGCCCGCCTCGAACGCTTTTTGCAGATGTGTGCCGAGAAGAACCTCACGGTGGTCAACATCACCACTCCGGCCAACTTCTTCCACGCCATGCGTCGCCAATTGGCTCGCCCCTTCCGCAAGCCATTGATCGTCATGTCGCCCAAATCCTTGTTGCGACATCCTCTCTGCGTCTCGCCCATCGAAGCCTTCGAAGACAAGACCGAAAACAGCTTCTACGAGTACTACGACGACCCGGCTGTCAACAGCAAAAACCTCAAGAAGGTCAAGCGAGCTTTGTTCTGTACTGGAAAGGTCTACTACGATCTGTTGCAATACAAGATGGAGAATGACCGGGACGATGTCGCCATCATCCGCATCGAGCAGTTGTATCCCTTCCCCAAAAAGCACATCGATGCCTTGTTGGAAAAGTACAATGCGACCAAAAACTACTGGGTGCAGGAAGAACCGACCAACATGGGAGCATGGCCATTCATCGCCTACAAGTACCCGAAGATGGACTTCGAACTGATCGCCCGCAAGCCAAGTGCCTCCCCTGCCACAGGATTCAAAAAGGCACACGACGAGCAACAAAAGGAAATCGTCGAAAAGGCATTTTCCTAACCTTCAACAGCGACAACACCCAAAAAGAGAAGTGCTTGGAGTCTGATCGACTCCAAGCACATATATAAGAGAGATAGCTATTCAATCAATAAGTAGTTGTACAAGCAAAAATAACAGATTAGAGGAAGGTAATAACTCTGGGTTGGTTGATTGACAGCCCATCTCTCATTGATAGCAGAGTTGTGTCATTAACTCATAGATTGGGTTTGACTCTAGACTTTGTTCCGCTCTCCTCGGCCGTTACCCGCGCTCCTCTCCTCTCTCTGCGATCTCTCTTTTGCGCCGACGAATCAGCCCCTGCAATGAAGTACAGCATGAAGAAGATGGAAAGTGCAATGGTCAGCCTGTTGTAGAGGAAGGACATGAATTCACCATCATTGGCGACGCCTTCAGAACTAACGTACAGAAATAAGTCATTCATATCAATTGATTTTATACAAAGCCTACAACGTTTTGTATGAGAAAGTAATAAAAGGGGATTCCGATGATGATGTTGATTGGGAAAGTGATTCCCAGGGCCATGGGCAGGTACAAACCAGGATTTGCCTTGGGCATCGCCTGCTTAAAGGCAGCTGGAACTGCGATGTAAGAGGCCCCTGCGCCCAGTATGGCAAAGAGCAATAAGTTGCCTGCCGAATGCGTGAGAAAGGACGCCATTCCCAAGGCCAACAGGCCGTTGAAAAATGGAATGATGCTGGCAAAGAGCAACAAAAACCGCCCATTTCGTTTCATATCACCCAACTGGCTGCCCGCCCGGATGCCCATGTCGAGAAGGAACACCGCCAAGAATCCTTTGAAAATATCGGTGGTGAAAGGTTTGATCCCCTCCGCCTGAGCGTCGCTGGCCAGGTACCCGATGATGAGGCTTCCCAGGATCAGGAAGACGCTGGCATTGTTGAGAGAGTGATTGAATACCTTGCCGAAGGAAGTATCGGAGACCGAGGTACCCGATTCTTTGCTCTCAGCGAGGGAAATCATCAATATCCCTATGACGATGGCTGGTGCCTCCATGAGTGCCATGACAGCGATCATGTGACCGCCAAAGCCCACCCCTTCGAAATCAAGAAAAGAAATGGCTGTCACGAAGGTAACAGCACTAACGGAGCCGTAACACGCTGCGATTGCACCTGCATTCTTTGTACTTACCCGCCGCTTGAGGACAAAAAATGCCATCACAGGGATGAGACAAGCCAAAGCAACTCCCAAGAGGAGGCTGGCGAGGATTTCGCCGTCTACCGGGCTGTGAGACAACTCATTGCCTCCTTTGAACCCAATCGACAGCAACAGGTAGATGGAAATGAACTTGGAGGAGTTATCGGGAATTCTCAAATCGTTTTTGAACTGAACGGCGAGGATTCCCAATATGAAAAACAGCAGTGCCGGATTCGTTAGATTTTCGAATAAACTCGACATATCACTAGCGGATTTCAATCATGGTTTTCTTGGTGAGCTTGAGGTCCAAGCCCAATTCTTCTACCTCAAGCATGAGGGTGTGCAGCTTCAGGTTTGGAATTTCGTTGAACTCCAATTGGCCATCCTTATTCAACTTCGCTTTGTTGGGATTGATTCCGTTGTTTTTCAGCAACTTTCTGATGACCTTATTCAGCTTTTCCTTTGTGAAGTTGTGCTTGGTACTTGCACAGGAAGGATGTGTATATGTTTCTGACATTGAGATAACCATCGTCCTAATTTTTTTGAGTTGAATAATTCAATTGCACCACAAAGATGTGGGGAATATTTATTAAATTTAATTTATGTTTATAATGCATGACATAAACTAAAACTTATGAATTACACATTACACCAACTTCGCATCTTCCTCAAAGTATGCGAAGCAGGTAGCATTACCAAGGCCTCCGAAGAGCTGTTTTTGACACAACCAGCCATCTCCATACAACTGAAAAAATTGCAAGATGAGTTCGAGATTCCACTGACCGAAGTCATTGGCAGAAAGCTGTATATCACAGATTTTGGACTGCGAATTCGCGCTTTGGCAGAAGATATTTTGGAAAAAGTGGATCAGATCAAATCTTCTGTTGATCAGTACAAAGGCATTCTGAGTGGGCAAATCAAGATCGCATCGGCATCCAGCGGCAAGTATGTCATCCCCTATTTTTTGACTGGATTCATGCGAAAACACCCCGGAGTTTCCATCTCCATCGACGTGGCCAACAAGACCAAAGTTGTGGAAAAACTTCAGGAAAACTCCATCGATTTTGCCATGATTTCCGTCATCCCAAGCAATCTTTCGCTCAACTGTATCCCCCTCATTCGCAACGAACTGCAGCTGGTCGCCTCTGCCGACTACCCGGGAATCAACAAACGAATGCCACTCAAAAAGCTCAATACACACACACTCATCTTCCGAGAAAAAGGCTCTGCTACCAGAGCAGCCATGGAAAATTACTTGCAAAAGAACCAGGTACAAACCAAGCGATCCATGTATCTGGTATCCAACGAGGCGGTCAAACAGGCAGTGAAGGCGGGACTGGGCTTGTCGATCATGCCTCTGGTAGGCATCAGAAGTGAATTGGCACTGAACGCCATGAAGATCGTCCAAATGAAAAACCTCCCCATCGTGACCCAATGGAATTTGGCCTACGGCAGCGGCAAGCAACTCTCACCAGTCCACCAAGCGCTGATCGAGTACATCAGTGAACACAAGGAACGAATTGGGGAAAAGCATTTTTCTTGAGGAGAGAACAAATGGAAGAAACCAAGACAAGGCGCTGGAGTTGGACCTTGTCTTGGCATCAGCAGAAGGCCTACAGGTCTCTGGGAGAATGAATGTTGCAGCGATAGCCCACTCCCAGGGAAATCTTTTCAGCACCTGGCATCCTACCGCGGAAAGGGTCATTGGCCCCATCATCTATGACAAAGGCCGCATCGACATATATCCCCTTGTAAGACAGCCCACTGCCAAAGCTCCAAAAGGTCCGATTGCCCTTGGAGGGGTCTTCGTAGCGATAGCCAAAGCGGAGGGAGGCCCGCAAGTCGCGGTAGCTATAGCCCATCTCCATTCCAATTTTGCGGATGATCTCTCGAAAATCTTCTCCACCATGATGGTCGTCGGTGAAGGAAGTCAACATGCCTTCCAAGGCTGATTTTTCCAAGTAGTCTGCTACAAAGTTTTCGTCGTCGTCGCAATTGCAGGGAGTCGGAACCATGAGCTTGTCAAACTGCAGCGACATCCCAATGTCAAATCCATGATTGTCGTTCAATTCTTTTGTCAGCCGAAAGGCGCCTCCCAGGCGAATGATGGCAGGAGAATAGGATTGGGCAAAGTCCCCCTGAAAATAACCCACCTTGGGCCCCATATTCTGAAAGGACAAGCCAGCTGACCAATGCAAGGCCAGGCCATTGGAGAGTTGCTGCATGCTGTGAAAATGTACGCCCAAATCAAACATCAGTGTATTGATGGCTTCGTAGCCCTCAAAAATCTCTTCCCCATCTCTCAACGGATCACTCTTTACGTATTTGAGGCCCGCACCGATGGACCAATTGGGGTGGAGCTGATAGGCATAGGACAGAGACGTCAACCACTCGGTGGGTTGCAAATCAATGGTATCGCCAGTGAAAAAGTCGATGGCAAAGGATGATCCCAGTTCAAAGTCTTTGATGTTCAGCCCCAAGGCGTGGCGCTCGTTTGCCTGTAGCATGACCCCCAGTCCTCGAAAATAGATGGGATCCCCTCCGTTGGACCCATCCAACCAGGGCATGTAAGTGGCATGGACGTCCAGTTGGCGGTTGTTGGCAGTGAGAAGGGCTGGGTTTTGGGTCAAGGCAGACTGCCCATTGCCGCTCATGTTTACGACACCAACTTCCCCCATTCCCAAATGATAGGGCTTGGCATCGATCAATGCAAAAGGAACGGCTGTCCGGATGGGATTGAAATCTCGAAGATTGCCGATGAAAGGACTCTGGGCTGATATGGTTGTGGTCAACAAACAGGCTAGAAGAATCAGATATTGCGTTTTCATGTACTTCAAATTTTGGAATTGTTCAAAAAGGATGTCATTCAGGCCGATTGTGGCGGCCTCAGGGTACATGTCTAGCCATATACAACCAATTGGATTTTTTTGTTGTGCCGACCAATGGGTGATCAGATACTATGGTAGACAGCAGAGAAAGGGAACTGGGTTGGGCCTTGAGAACATTTTTTCTTTCTGATCAACTGTATTGTTCGATTACTTTGCCGCAGGCCTTGTCCAGCATTTGAAAAACCCGCTCGAAGCCATCGCCTGCTCCATAGTAAGGATCGGGGACATTTTCGTTGTAACCTGGTTGCCAGAAATTCATGATCAGGTGTACCTTGTCTTCTTGCTCTTTGCTAGAGGCATGTCGCATGATGCTCCGGTAATTGGCACTGTCCATGGCCATGATGAGGTCGTAGCGGTCCAGGTCAGCTGCTTCAAACTGGCGGGCCCTTTGTCCACTGATGTCTATCTGATGGCGAGCGGCTACCTCCACCGATCGCGGGTCGGGTGATTCTCCCACATGCCAATAGCCTGTGCCGGCAGAATCGACTTGCCAATCGAGCTGGCGGCTGCTGATCTTTTCCTGGAGGATGCCCTCGGCCAGAGGGGAGCGGCAGATGTTGCCCAAACAGACCATAAGTATTTTCATCCTGGCAGTTGTTTTGAAGTTCGAACCTTAGCAAAATAGTACAATATCTACACCTATGCAACACGCAACAAATTGGCCAGACCGATACAACCATTGCCCAGTCGCTGCGTTTTTATTTTTGACAACAAAAAAAGAGGACCATTTTTTTGCCATTTGCCATAGGGTCTTCGGGCCATTTGCCGTTTTTCTTATGATGCCACACCTCTCCACGGAGGCAGGCCATTGTGAATGTCGCTTAAAACATCTGCATTCACCTTTCAAAAATCTCTAAAACAACATGAATATGAAATCATTTTTTCTACTCCTACTCAGTGGCTGCCTTTTCAGCATCGGTCTGAATGCCCAATCCCAACAAGGGTCATCCTGGAAGGTCAAAAGCATCGGCCTCAGCCTCTCCAGTACCTTGGAGATGCCAATGAACATGAACAGCGGGACATTTTTTGGAATGAAGGGCGAGGAAGTCCCCCAGGTGATCAACCAAAATTTTGGATCGGCAGAGCTAGTGAGCATGACCTGCGACAATGGTGAATTGCGCGCCAGCATCAGCCTACAACCTCCGGGCTCAGACGATACAGAGGTACAGTTTACCCTTGTCAACATCATCGACCGAATGGACAAGATGGTCTTCGAGGCCGAAGATGCCGGCGAGGACAATTTTTTGACCATGGAAAGCCTGAGCGATGAGGTCGCCTTTGAAATTGGCCTGATCAAAAGCCACAAAGTCACCAACTGGTTTCGCCTCTACGCGGGGGGGAGCCTCAACTCTGGCATCTCTTACAACCACCGCCTTTGCATCGAGGGACAAATCCCCATGTCGGACATATCGGCCGAAGGCACCGAGCAACTCAACTTCTCCGACAATCCCACACAACAGGAGTCATACTTTCAATCTTGCAACACCGTCAGCAACGGCTTGAACCAGCGCCTTTTTCTGCAAGGAGGAATGGGCATCCTGTTTTTCAAGCGCGTCGAAACAGGCCTTACCTACCGCAAAGGCATCGGCTACCGCTCCAATTTTGATGGCGAATTCTACGGCGTGACCCAACAATCTCTCAACATCAGCATCCGTTGGATGATCCCATAGTCACATTCTGCAAATCCAGTCAAGTAGTTGCCCGCACAAGCCCGAATCTTTTCAGAAAGGTTCGGGCTTGTGCTGAAAATATTTTAGAGTTTGTTCATAATTTGAGATTATTTGCGAAAATGAAAGATTTTGGCATCAGATAAGTGATATTTTGAGAGGCATAGCCTAGCTATGGCTGGAAAAATTCGCGCGATATGAGGAAAAAAGGCCTGCCTGCCGAACAGGCAGGATCATTTGCAGCACAAAAATTTTAAATCTGAACAAGCTCTTACTACCTTACAAAGAAAATACAGCTACCAACTATGGAAGACCTCAGCAGCCTCAAACGCAAAGTAAAGCAATACAAAGAGGTACTCAACAACACAAAGGAGTACCGCCAAAACTGGACAAACGAACTCCGCCAGCGCATCACCGATACCCTCACCCAAATGGCAAGTGAATCTGGGCTGGAGGCCGAAATCGTTCTCAAGGAAAACATCAAAAACCTGGAGGCTGTCGTCCTGGACTTGGGCCGAAGCAAGAGTGGAATTTCAGAAAAAGTCAGCGACGAGGTCCATCGTCCCCTGATCAAGCACAATGGCTCCCTGGTCTACCAGCAGTTGTTCAACGGCAAGATCATCGTGCTGATCACCTACCCCATGATCGAGGGCTACGGCGAACCCCGCCCGCCCAAAACCATCGCCATTTATCGACCAGAAGAACTCAAGCCCCCTTTCTTTGTCCGCCACATGGAAGACTTTATGAAAGAAGTCACCAATTGGGAAGACTTTGACGACGACGAGCCCAGTCAAAAGATTGGCTTCAAGCTCAACTTTCTCGAAGGAACAGAAGGAGGCGGAACAGCGCCCCAATAAGCAACATGAAAATTCAAGGTACACACTACCAGTCCATCTGGCTGGCAGCAGATGATCCCCGCTTTGTCGAGATCATCGACCAGCGACAGCTTCCCCATCAGTTTGTCGTCGAACGCATCGGCAGCCATGAGCAAATGGCAACAGCCATTAAAGACATGCATCTTCGCGGTGCTCCCCTCATCGGTGCTGCCGCTGCCTTTGGCATGTACCTGGCGGCATTGGAGTGTCCAGAAGAACTGTTTCCAGCCTTCTTGAACCGCGCTGCCGAAAAACTCTTTCACACCCGCCCCACTGCCGTTGACTTACAATGGGCCTTGGGCTTGCAACAGGCCATCACAAAGCAAGCAAATTCCTTGGCGCAAGCCAGAGAACAACTCCTGCACAATGCCCAGAAAATCATCGCACAAAGTGCTGAAAATTGTCGCATGATCGGCCAGCACGGCCTGCCATTGATCCGAGAGCTGTCGGAGAAAAAACAAGGAAAAACAGTACATATACTCACCCACTGCAATGCGGGATGGCTTGCCTGTGTAGACTACGGCACAGCCACCGCTCCCATCTATGCAGCCCATGACGAGGGACTGGATGTCCACGTATGGGTAGACGAAACCCGCCCCCGCAACCAAGGCGCCCGCCTGACTGCTTGGGAATTGGGCCAACACGGCATCCCACATACGGTCATCGCCGATAACACTGGCGGCCATCTGATGCAACACGCCATGGTCGACATGGTCATCACAGGCACGGACCGCACCACCCGCCAAGGAGATGTGGCCAATAAGATCGGAACCTATCTCAAGGCCTTGGCCGCCTACGACAACCAGATCCCCTTCTATGTGGCCCTGCCCTCCAGCACCATCGACTGGGAAATTGAAGACGGGCTGCGCGACATTCCCATCGAAGAACGAGCAGCCGAAGAAGTGACCCACATACAAGGATGGGTGGATGGCCAAATCCAAAAAGTCCGCCTCAGTCCTGCCGACAGTCCCGCCAAAAATTATGGTTTTGATGTAACGCCGGCCCGGTTGGTGACAGCTTTGATCACCGAAAGAGGGCATTGCAACGCCTCCGAAGATGGCCTAACAACTCTTTTCCCCGAAAGGAAGACCTCAAAGTAGTACCACGGCCACAATCGCATTTGGAATAAAGTCTGGATAGTACTATTTTTAAGGTCCCTAAAGTTATTATCATGAGCAAAATTCTCATTACCGGCGCAACCGGTAAGACAGGCATGGCTGCTTTGAGAGAGCTGATCAGCCGAGGTGCCGATGTGCGGGCCATGACCCGAAACCCCGAAAAAGCCTCCACTTTTGAGGAGCGCGGCATTCCCGCCGCAGTTGCTGATTTTCACAATGCCACATCTTTGAACAAAGCCCTGGAAGGAGTCGACCGCATGTATTTGGTATCGGCTCCCACACAGGATATGGTACAAACGGAGAAGAATGTGATCAATGCTGCCAAAAAAGCAGGTGTCGAATTCGTTGTGAAAATATCAGCTCTTGGCAGCCACAAAGAGTCTCCTTTTCAGCTCGGACAAGCCCACAAGGCCATCGAAGAATACCTGCAAAAATCCGATTTGGCACATGCCATTCTACAGCCACATGGATTCATGCAAAACCTCATTGGCAGTGCGGCCAGCATTCAAGCCCAAGGGATGATATACGCCAACGCAGGAGACATTGGGTATCCCTTCATCGACGCCAGAGACATCGGTTCGGCAGCTGCCCAATTGTTGATGGAAGGTCCAGAGGAGCACGATGGCCAAAGCTATGTATTGACTGGCCCCAAGGCCTTGACATATGCGGAGATGGCCGACATCCTGGCAGAACTGCTCCAACGCCCCGTCCAACACGTGCCCATTTCAGATGAAGCGGCTCGCGATGGAATGGTACAGGCAGGCTTTCCACAATGGCTGGCAGAAGACCTGGTGCGTCTCAACCAGCTTTGGCGATCCAATCCCGACTTGTATTGCACCACAACCCCACTCGTCGGGGAGCTTACAGGCCATCCCCCCCGATCTTTTCGTACCTTTGTCCGAGAGCATTTGCAGCTTTTTTCCACTGCATAAGCTGACTTGCAACTCATTTGCCGGAATTTGAATGACAAAAGGCCATGGAAGAAGGGTACATCAAATTTCAATGCCACTGGCAGCAGACGGCCCCTTTGTCTGCCCAGGAGATCGGACCACTCAACCACTGGCGAGACCGCTTGTTTGCGCGGGGATTGGTGGGGGCTTATCCGGATGGCATTGGCTTTGGCAATGTCAGTTGTCGATACACCGATGAGCAGTTCATCATCAGCGGAACGGCCACTGGTGCCTTGCCCCGGCTGGATGCCCAACACTATTCTTTGGTCAGTGATTTTGACCTGGACCAGAACGAGTTGCACTGCCGAGGGCCCATCCGGGCTTCTTCTGAGTCGATGAGTCATGCTGTCATTTACCAGGAAATTCCAGAAGTACAGGCGGTCTTTCACATCCATCACCTGGGGATGTGGTCTCATTTTTTGGGTCGGCTTCCCACCACCCGTCCGGAGGCCAGCTATGGTACGCCTGAGATGGCCTATGAGATCGTTCGATTGCTTCGCAGCAGCAGCTTGGCAGTCCGTGAGAAGTGTTTTGTCATGGGGGGCCATCGGGAGGGCTTGATTGCCTTTGGAAGTAGTTTGGAAGAAGCGGGGACAAATTTGTTGGGATATTTCGAGCAAATGCCCTCGTAGGTTGCCCAAAGTCTGGGGCAAATTTTCGAACAAAGGCTGCGAGAACTACGTTATGATTGCATGTCAAACAAATCCGACCAGCTCGGTCAGCTTCCCATTGGCCAACTTCTTCGCCAACAGGCCATTCCTGCATCCATTGGTATTTTGATCTTGTCCATTTACGGCATTGTGGATACCATCTTTGTGGGTCGCTGGATCGATTCGCTGGCCATTGGTGCGGTGACAGTTGTTTTGCCCATTCAATTTTTCATTGCCTCCATTGGGATGGCCATCGGGATTGGGGGTGCCTCCATCATTTCGAGGGCCTTGGGATCTGGACAGCGACAGAAGGCATTGTCGGCTTTTGGCAATCAAATCACCCTTACTGTGAGTCTGGCAGTGACAGTGGTAATCGGCGGCTACTTCTTTCTCGAACCCATCCTGCGTGCTTTTGGAGGACAAGGCAAAGTACTGGAATACGCCATCATTTACTTCCGGATTTTGCTGCTGGGCATTCCGTTTTTGGCCTTTGCCATGATGGCCAACAATGTCATGCGGGCCGAGGGCAGTCCCAAGTTTGCGATGATGTGCATGGTCATTCCCGCCATTACCAATATGGTGTTGGACCCCATCTTCATTGTGTGGTTGGATATGGGAATGGCGGGAGCGGGCTGGGCGACGACCGCTTCCTTTTGGGCCAGCGCAGCCTTTGCCCTGTGGTATTTTTTGTCTGGCCGTTCTGAGATGAACATTCCGCTGAGCCAATTGTGGCCCAAGTGGGAGATCGTCAGCGAGATCTTTGCCATTGGTGGAGTGACCTTGGCCCGTCAGGGGACGATTGCCTTGTTGGCCATTGTGCTCAACAACAGCCTGGTCCGATATGGCGGAGAAATTTCCATTTCCGTTTTTGGGATCATCAGTCGCGTTTTGATGTTTGCCAATTTTCCTGTATTGGGCATCACCCAGGGATTTCTGCCCATTGCTGGTTTCAATCACGGGGCGCAGAAATGGGAGCGGGTCAAGTCGGTCATTCGCACCTCCATCTTGTGGGGCAGTGGCATTGCCTTGGGGATATTTGTCGTCATCATGCTGTTGGCGGGATCTGTGGTGGGCATCTTCACCACTGATGCAGAACTCATCGAGCGCACCCGTCCGGCCTTGATCATTTGTTTTTTGGCCACCCCCCTCCTATCCATTCAGCTCATCGGCTCGGCCTACTACCAAGCCATTGGCAGGGCGCTTCCCGCTCTGTTGTTGACCCTGAGCAAACAAGGATTTTTTCTCATCCCATTGCTGTTCATTCTCCCCCGCTTTTACGACCTCAACGGCATTTGGATGGCCTTTCCCATTGCCGACGTCCTGGCAGCCACTGTCACCTTTGTCTACCTCAAAAAAGGGATGAAGGAGTTGAGGCAAAAAGAATTTGTTTCGCCTGTCTAGAATTGTGTAATTTCGCCTCTTAACCCAATCGGTGCTCATGTCTTACTCCCGCCAAGATTTCAGCCAAACCATTGTTGCCCTTGCAACGCCCGCCGGAAGTGGTGCGCTGGGCATCATTCGCCTGAGCGGCCCAGAGGCCATCGCCATCACCAATCGGGTATTTCGAGGAAAGGACCTGTCCAAACAAGCCACCCAAACGCTGCACTACGGCCACATCCACGACGAAGAGGACCGCCTGATTGACGAGGTGATGGTGTCTTTGTTTCGGGCTCCCCGGTCTTACACAGGTGAGGAAGTGATCGAAATTTCCTGCCACGGTTCGGACTACATCATCCAGCAGCTCATCCAACTGATGCTGCGCGAGGGTGCCCGTCTGGCCCAGCCGGGAGAATTTACGATGCGGGCCTTCCTCAATGGCAAAATGGACCTGAGCCAAGCCGAGGCCGTTGCAGACTTGATCGCCTCCCAATCAGAGAGTGCCCACCGAATTGCCCTCCAACAGATGCGTGGAGGCTTCAGCCGGGACATCCAACAACTCCGCCAACAACTCATCGACTTTGCCAGTCTGATCGAGCTGGAGTTGGACTTTGGCGAAGAGGACGTAGAGTTTGCCAACCGAGATGACCTCCGCCAATTGGTCAACACCATCCAAGGCCTGCTCCGACAACTCATCGAGTCCTTCCAACTGGGCAATGCCATCAAAAACGGCATCAGCACAGTCATCGCCGGGCGCCCCAACGCAGGCAAAAGCACCCTGCTCAACGCCCTGCTCAAAGAAGACCGCGCCATTGTGAGCGACATCGCCGGCACCACCCGAGACACCATCGAAGAACCCCTCGTCATCCAAGGCGTCACCTTCCGCCTGATCGACACGGCGGGCATCCGGGACGCCCAAGACCAAATCGAAGCCATTGGCGTGGAAAAAACCCTCGAAAAAATCCGCCAGTCCACCGTCCTCCTCTACGTCTTCGACATCCTCGACACCCCACCCGAAGAAGTCCAAGCCGACATCGCCAAACTCCGCCAAGACGGCCTGCACATCCTCATCGTGGCCAACAAAATGGACCTCAACCCCTACAACCCGCCCGAGGCCTACTACAACGACAACATCCGCCCCGAGCAATTCATCACTGCCTCTGCCATCCACCAGATGAACATCCCTTACCTCACCGAGAAGCTGTACGACACCGCCATCGCCCACCACCTCAACGAAGCCACCACGGTGGTCAGCAACGCCCGCCACTACGATGCCCTGCGCCAGGCCCAGGAGCGCCTGGCCGCCGTCCGCACAGGACTGAGCACGAGGCTGACGGGCGATTTGTTGGCGATGGACATTCGGCAGGCGCTGTATCATTTGGGCGAGATCACGGGGGAGGTGAGTGCGGAGGATTTGTTGGGGAATATATTTGGGCGGTTTTGTATTGGGAAGTGAGGGAATCCGCCTTTTTCATCTTTCACAGTTACAATCCACAAAGCCCCATGCGTCCTGCTCTGCTCCATCTTTCCAGACACTGAAATAGAGAAAACTATTCACTGTTGATTTGTCAACTGTACCAATTTCCTCTCCTGCATCGATTGCTTCCCCCACCTTTACCGATACAGTCTTCAAATTCGTCATTCGATATTCCATCCCATCAATTCCTTGTAGGTAGATGGTGTAAAATGTAGGCCGCTGAATGATCTTGCGAACGGTAGCCCTTACAGTGCCATACACTTTGTGATCTGAATGATGGCAACTTTTTATTTGAACCCGATGTCGAGGAGAGTGAAGAAGGGGGATCAGTTTATTCACTGTGATGATGCCTTTGTTTAGTGGACATTTCTTTTGAGGTAGTCCACCTAGCAAGGAGATCAAGAGAAAAAATAATACAGATAAATGTTTCATGTGATTTTTTTACGAACTATTTTAATAATCTCTGACAACTTCTCTTGCAATCTGTTTTGCTTCCTTTTCGTTTCGTTGGCTATTATAATTTCTTTCATAAGCTGACATACTGTTCATGATCTTCTTATCTACAGCAGCCCTTTCAGCTTTAGTAAGAGGTCGATACTCACCATTTGTATCTTTTTTCTTGTACAGTATACCTGGGTCATAATATTCTTGCAATGTATGGGCAGCTTCTTCTGCAACAGTCTCTAACTCGACTTTTTCATACGGACTTCCATATTGATCAGCTGTAAACTGAATAGCACTTTTATCAATTACCAAGTGATTTATCATATTCTCAGGAGCTAAGTTAATATATTCACCTGTCTTTGAATCGAATGTCATCCCCTCGATCCCATCTTCAAAAGTAATTCCTCCAAAATCTCCATTTTTAATCTTTTTGAAAATCTTATCATTTGCAACATAACCATCAGCTGCTTCTACAGCATACACAGCCAAGTTATATTCTGGATGTTTCTGATCTCCCTTTACATCAATAAAATCTGTAACATGTATATGAATAGTTGATTCATGCTTTTCCATTTGTTGCCATAATTTTTTCCCAGCTTCAGTCTTAGATAAAACATTCTTTAGATATTTAGCATCCGAACTGTTTGGATTTCCAATTACCCTACCATCAATATCAATATATCTAATTGGATTACCAGCAACATAGTTATAACCACTAAATGAAAAATACTTCTCCGCCAACGGATCCACCACATGCCACCTCCCAATCGCCGCCTCATACCACCTAGCCCCATAATCCAACCACTCCAATCCAAAATCTTCATTCAACTCCTTCCCATTGTACTGATATTGATTCCCTCCACTCTGCCCCCACTCACCCTTCATCAACATCCCAAACGGATAATAATGATTTTCCTGCAATATCTCCGAGGTATCCACTGTCCCGCTGCCGTCCACATCCGCAAAGGTCACCCGCGTGTTGCCCAGATGGTCCTTCAGACTGTATTCATAACGATATCGCCCTCCATTTGGTGTGGCCCGACCCTCTGAATGATAAATCGCCTCAATCTGTGTGCCATCGTACTCAATGTCGCCTTGGTAGTGCTTGACCACTCCATCGCTGCGCTCCTTTTTCAATTTCACCCCACTGGCATCATAAGTCCACTCGATCCATCGGCCATCTGTCCAGTCGATTCGCTCTGGCAAATTTAGGTGATTGTAGGCAATGTTGCTGATTCCTTTGTGTTCATCGGTGATCATGTTGCCGTTGGCATCGTAGGTGTACTCGCCCACACCGCTGGGGATGGCTGTTTTGAAGCCATTGTCGCGGTGGGAAGCCAGGCCCGTTTCTGCCAATTCGGTCAGTTGATTGCCCGTGTAGTCGTAATGGAGGCGATCAATATAGGAGTAGGTGGTGGGGGTGCGCTGACCTCGGCGGAAGAGGCGGTCGATGTTGCCTCGGTCGTCATAGCGCAAGCCTATTACATTGTAGCGATTGTAGTGGATGTAGTTGCTCGTTTGGAAGTCCGATTCTACATAATTCGCTCGGGTCAGTCGGTCCTGGTAGTCGTAGCGATAGCCGTAGAGTTGGATGTTGTTGCAACCCACCTGCCACTGGGTAGAGGCAATGTTGCCGTTGTATTGGGCGGGGATGTTGAGATCTGTGTTGCCGATGTCATAGTCCAGGCGCATGGCAAATAAGTCTGCACTGCCGCCGCTGCTCGGGGGTGGGTCAAAGCTTCTCTGAGGAATCTGTTGTCGGCCCTGGTCCTCTTTGGGTCGAAAGATCACCGTTTGCTCGATCAGGCCTTGTAGCTGGGTGGCAATCAGATCACCATAGGTGTTGACGCCCTTTTCTTCCAGGCGCAGACTGACTTGTTCCTCTATTTCCAGTAGCAACTCTCCCATGTCCGCTGCCTCTGCCATCACATCTTGGTAGCTGATTTGAATGCGTTGGGCATACGTCTTTTCTTCTCCTTCCTGTTGGATAATCTTTTCTTGGTCGCTTTGTAGATTGCTCACCTCCACTTGTCTGCTCTTTTGGCGCTGTATGGCCTGCCCATCTTCCAAGATCACATCTGCTGTCACACTCATCCCAAAGTTGATCGACTCTGCCACTGTCTGGAAGTCTATGGTGTTGAACTCTATTTCCAATTCCAGATTCTGCAACCCCCTGACTGGTGGGTCCAACTCTGGCAATTCTGGCAGCTCTGAATCTACCTCACAAAAGTCATTGATCCTCGTGATCCAACCTTGGGCATTGTAGCCATAGTCGATGTTTTGCAGATAAGCATTGCCAGTGTAGTGCAAGTTCTTTTGGGTCAGAAAATCCCGATGATTGTATTGGTGATTGGCGATTCGCACCTCTGGCTCATTGTTGATCTGGTGGAAGGCATTCGTCAGGCGGCCTTTGTGATCGTAGTTGGTTCGGTTGGTGATTTTGGTCAATGCATTGGCCCCATCCTGGTGCCGACGGATTTGACTCAATACATTGTCAGCATAGTCATAACTGATCTGCATCACTTCTTTGCCCATCGATTGGTTCAGCGCATTGTTGCCTGAGATGGTGTGGTTGCGGCCATGGATGTCGTAGTAGTAGATCTTTTTGATCCAATCATTGGTGCCCAGGATTCGGTCTTGGTGAAAGTAGACCTTGCCCTTGTTGATTGGGCTGGAGCCATCGTAAGTGGTTTGGGTCAACTGCGTAGTGTAGGGGTAGCTGAGGAAAGGGCTGGGATTGCTGCCCGTATAAAAGCCGCTGCTCTTGACCCGGCCATAGGAATCGTACTTGACGTGCAACCACTCATTTTGCGCTGCTTGATTGCCGTCTTGGGAAAAGACCAACAAGTTTCGCTCATCATATCTCATCTTCATCGCTGCTTGGGAAGGAATCTTCTTTTCCAATACATTGTCCCGCCCATCGTAGAGGTAGGTAAAGAGCAGATCGGCATCTGATAGACTGGCCTCGGGTGGGACAATGGTTTGCACCCGGTTTTTGTCATCGTACAAGTAAAAGGTCTTGGCTGATTCTGTGCTCTGCCCACTGGTACGGTGACCCAATATCTGTCGGCCCATCTTGTCGACATAGCTGATCTGTTGGTTGCCATTCGGATCGGTGACCACCGTCTTACTCAGCTCTCCGGCTGCATAGTAATTGTTGGTGTTGAGATTGAGCACTTCGGCTGCTTTATTGACTTTATATGCTGTCGTGGTGGCATACCAGGAGGGAGGGGTGATGGAAATGCTTCGATTCAATGGACTTGGCTCAAAGGCCGTCAGCCTGTGCTTGGTATTGGCAGGAATTGCTGTATAGCTGCCATCATCATTGGAGGATTCAAAGGGGATGTACTGCTTGAACACCCGCCCTTGCTTGTCATATTCCATGGCAGTAACCACGTCCTTTTGATCCGGCGAATGCTGCCGCTGTACACTTTGGATCGGCCTGCCCAGCCCATCGAGGTATTGCCAGCTTTCCGTCCAATGCAGATCACTGCCCACTGTAGGAGTGAAGTCTGTTCGGGTCTTGACGTAGTTTTTGGTGTTGCCATCTTGGTAGTTGTACTCATAGCTGGTCACCACATTGCCGCTTCGGCTGCTGGTGGTTTGCAAGCGCATGGAGCCGTCGTAGGTATAATCAATCACTTGCCCATCGATGTCTGTTGTACGTGTCATCAGTCGGGAGTTGGGATCGTATTCGTATTGCCAAATGAAGTCTTTGTACTGCCGACGAGTCACCAAGCCATCAGTCCAAGTGTACAAATCAGGCTGCCAGCCGTCTTGGACCACTTTCTTTGGCATCCAGTAGACTGGATCATATTCTCCGATGAACGCTTTGATGTCCCAACCATCGTCGATCAATTGACCACCCGATGACCAACTGATCTCCCGTCGACTGATGCGATACAGCAGTGGAGGGTGAGAGCTAAGAGAATAAGTGGGCAGTCCGGCCTGGTCAAAGTAGGAGTACGTGTACCGCTTGCCATCTACGATCTGACCATCCACCAATGTCTGCGTCTCCATGGGCACGATCATGTGCCAGGATTGCAAAGCCGTCGCCATGGCATCTGTCCGCTCTGGCGAGTAAGTCGTCACGGTCTTGTGCTCCTTGCCATCGCTGTTGGTCACAACCGTTTGGGTGGGCATTGTGTGGCGGCCTTGCGGAAGGTCATAACCGTACTGCGTCACCGTTTCTACATAATCTCCCGAGCCATCCATGTCGTAGATTCGATTCGTCTCGCTCTTCAAATAGACCCACTGCGAAATCGCATCATACCACTCAATTGACAAATGCTCATAACCTGCAGGATTCAGAATGGTAAATCCTTCCGGTCGATCCCAACAGGGGCCATAGAGCGTATCACAGTTGTTGTAGTGCAAGCTGTTCAATCCAAAGACCTGGATCGGATCACAGTAGTTCGGCAAAAAATAGTACTCTTCCCCTTCTTCATTCACCCCATCGCAGCGAAAGACAGTGGTGCTGTTGCAAGGTGGATTGTACAACTTTTTGATGAGCATCCCCTTCACCCTTTCTTCCAACCTCCTCTCAAAAAACTCATAATCCCACAAGCGTTGACTCATCATCTGACCAGCGGCATTCAAAACCTGCTCCTCGATCATCTTGCCATTCATATACGAGCGGTCCACCATCGGACTGTTGAAAAACGATACCGGAGCATTGGGCCCCAATTCGGAATTGGAATCTTTGAACAGTTGGAAGCGCATGTACTTTTGCCCATTCTCACCATTCGCCCCGTGCAGCTCCCACACCTCTTCATAGTTCACCACACTCCCCGCATTGCTCGTCAGATTGACCACGCTGGAGGAACTGAAACGCTGGTAATGACAAGGGATGAACCCACACTGAGGCTGGCCGTCCAAACTGATCCGTTGCTCAAAGGTCGTGTAAATCGGGACTCGCCCCAAGAGGACAGCCGTCGATCGCTCGCAACCATCGACATCCTTTCGGTAGTCGTATCGGCGAATCATGTTGTTGTTTGCATTGCCATCTCCATCATCATAGGTCACTTGCTTGACCCGCAAGCCTCCCACCGCCTGGTTGACAAGCGTTTCTGTCCTTGACTCTTGGCGACGTACTGCGATCTGGGCATGTTCTGGCTCGCTGTCAAAAGGTGGGTCAAAATTGGGATCAGGGCCTCGAAAAACTTGAACCTCCAAAGTATAATCACCAGGATCTAACCACATGGTCTGAGAACCTTTGAAATCAAAAGGACTGTTCAGACTTGCCCCTACCGACACCAATGCCTGCCCTGTTGCATCATCCATCAATCGAGCATAAGCACCATTTTGCAAGAGTCCAATTTGCCGCACATCATAAGTCACCTCTACTTCTTGTCGATCAGACAAAGTGAACGCAAAACGCTTCAACTGCCCTCCATTGCTGCTTGTCCAACGAGCATACAAACGCTCGATGATCTCTTCTTGGCGCGTCACATCCTGACAGATGCCGTATTCATTGCTCTCATACGCAAAATTTGCTTGCCCACCAGTCGGATAAGTGACCTCATTGAGCAACCCATAACTGGACTTCGTCACATCCACTTCACGATCAGCCGGACGAAAGCTCGAATGGTGAGATTGCAGTCGATTCAGCAAGTGATCGTTGTAGGGAAAAGGCGTCAACTGCGAATTTGACTTCCCATTGAAATGCCCCCAATGGTCTTGCGAAAACGACAAACGAGGCGGCAATTGATCCCGATTGTAGTAGCCAAAAGCATATTGGTTCACCAAAACATCCTCAGCAGAATATTCCTCCACCTCGTCCAGATACATCCGGACAGCAGACTGCGGTTTATCACTCGGCGTATTCCCCGACGCAGAGACAAAGAACTGTACCAGCTTAAATTTTTTCAACAACCCACCCATTCGTCCTTTGATGTGAATCTCCCGAAGCCAACTGTTGCTCCCCAAAGAAGTAGAAATATCTGAGCGAGCCCGGTCATTGACGAATGTCACCTTCCCATAGCTGGACACAATCGAATCCAGGATCACCCCATTGTCTGTTTTGTTGGATACGCAAAGCGTTCGTTCACTCGTCTCGCTACAACCACTTGGCACAATCGGAGAGACTGGGATCAAATACGACTCATGGTAGCTCAAATCATAATTCACCACCTTGTCGCTGTAGTGGAAGTCCATTCTGTCATTGGTCTTTGGATGATGGATCGTCTTGAGATACCAAGCCGTCGCTACCGGGACATCATAATTCTTGACATTGCAGGCCAAATTCCCTCCACTGGGGTTGTAGGAAGAAGTTTCCGAAAACTCAACTGCCTCACTCGTCCCAAATGTATACACCGTCCCGTCGGGTGTGCGGATGGCAAAGCTGATGATGGAGCCCGTCAGCGGGAAGGCGCAATTGGTGCAAAGGCTGTAAGTCACCTCTACATCCTGCCGGGGAATCAGGCGCACAACTCCATGGGGCTCCAGCACAAACTTGCCTGAATAGGCTCCAAAGTTGAAGTTGAACACATCTGGCTGACTGTCCCATCGCCCCTCACCAAACTCTTCCAAATCGTTGAAGTTTGTACTGCTGTTGATGGGATACGGGATTTGTGCGCCCCTTTGCAAAAAGCCATCTGGCCGCTCATCTGCTTTGCCCACCACCGTGCGCGTCACAGCCCCTCCGGCATTCAAGTTCCAATTCAATCCCACACAGCTTGCAATGTCATCTACCCGCACGCCACCCGCGTGATAGCTCAAGGAAATGGGAACGCTGATTCCCCGGCCACTGAGGGTGTAGATGGGCACACTGATTTGTGGCGTTCCACTGGCATAACTGATTGGAAAATCTATGTATTTGGCCAGTCCTGCGGCACTTGGAGAGGGAGGCAAAACAGCAAGGCTGGGATCAATGCTGGAGGTATTCGTCGGCTGAGCAACAACCATCCAACTCATTGCCCAAAACAAGATCAAAAAAACGGAGAATTTCATAAGGCTTTTCTTTTGTGGAAGTGATTCAGGGCAAAACGACAAATTGACATTGAAGGAAATGATGTGCATTCCGATACGTGCATAGGTACCAACCACCCGACAGCCCAGAGGTGTCCAATGCCAAACTGGAATCTGTCATGGCCAGGCTTCGAATCAGTTGACCGTTCCGATTGTAAATTTGTAGTTGTCCATCTTCTGCCAGAGGCCCTTGAAAACGGATGCTCAACTGTCCTTTGGAAGGATTGGGGAAAATGCTCAGTGCCACCTCCGCATTTTCTTTCGCTCCCATCCGATCTTCACTCTGCGGCCGTTCCACGATCAACACATCCAGTGGTTCATCAAAGCCGCTTAGTATCTCTTCATTGGAAAGACTCACCAAGTCCAAACGGTAGATGCTGCCACGAACGTAGTCAGTCCAATACAACTGATCCCCTTTGTCATCGACAAACAAACCAAAGGGATGGCACGCTTGCCCACAAGCATACAACTGGCGCTCAGACGTCCCATCAAATGCAACAGCTCCAATGCGCCCACTGACATCATCGCTCCAGATCAATTCCCGGCGTGATTCGTTCACTGCCAGTCGCACGGCATGGCCCTCCTCCATCACCAACAATTCCTGAATCTTGTCACCATTCAGATCACTGGAAAATATTTTGCGAGAATCCGCATCCGCCCAAAAAAGCAAATCGTGCCGAGGGCTGACCGCAAGGGAAGTAGGCGAGCGAAGGCCATCTGACACAATTGCCTGGGACACTGCCTCGTTCACCCCCCGCCGATGAATTCGTCGCCCTCCATGATCCAGCCAATACAGTTGCTCGTTCAATGGGTCCAGCACCAAATCCACTGGCACTGCCGTCGTATCCAGAGGCTCGTACAAAAAGTCATCACCTTCTACCCCACCCCTCACAATGGAGCGGGTTGTAAGATCCAACCACAGCAACTCATCGCTCTTTTGATGGTGCACAAAGGCATAAGGATTGCTCAGCGACCGTTTGGTTTTATTGAGAACAAACTCGGAACTTTCCAGATCATCCAAATGGTAGCGATGAATTTGATGGTCCAATCAGCTGAGGACATAGAGTTCTTTTTGCTGACTCCAAAGAGGACTACAAAGCAGCAACAAACAAAATACTCTGACGAATTTCAAAATGGCTTTGCGATTCATTTGTCAATTTTTTTTGAAAAATTACGCTGCGAATGGCATGACGTAGGCATGAACCAGGCCTTCGCAGACCTGATCGGTCATTGAGACATTTACAATGGAAAACATATGTTGAAAACCATCGCAACAGCAGGAAGCGTTTCCTCTGTGAAAGGCCCTTTGCACTTTTGATACTTGAAAACTGCAGGATCAAAAAATATTCTTACCTTAGCAGAAGGGAAAAAACCTACCCCCACTACGAGGGGCAGGGCTGCACCGATCAGATTCCCCCGCTGCTGTGATACGAACGCAGATTGCAGTCATCATTCGTTCACAGCAAAAACCATTCACCAGCAGGCTCTCCAAACAGCGCAGACTTAACCCCAATCAAGGCTACTCCCCAGCTGCCAGCAGCAACCATCTAGCTGATTTGAAGGCGATTCAAACCAGTGAAAACATGTATCTTTTTTTGTGAATGGTAGGAGCAAGATATGAAAAATCCCTGGGAAAATGCAAGAGGTTTATAGGACATTCCCAGAGATTTTACTGTAGAGAAAGAATAAAAAAAGTGGCGTTACATGATTTCGTCTATGATGATAATATCACTTGTACTTCCTCCCTTAATCAGGATTTTTTCACTTTTTGAGAGAGGTTTTACTTTTGACTTGATGATCGTCTTGAGTCTCATAAATATTGAATTTAAGAATGAATAATATCAATCAATCCTGCAAAAATAAGTACTTAAGAAAAAGAAATATGGTATTTTGATCCGATCCCCTTCAGCAGGGAATCAAGTTCTTTGACAAGTGAT
>JBCBOS010000024.1:0-135776 GCA_039821145.1 Bacteroidota bacterium
TATTGAAAAAGTCTTGGGTCAATGAGTGATAAATATGATTTAATTCCTTCCATTTCTTATTAGTGTAACAAACTGATAGATAGTTAAAGACCTAGCGAAATTTATAAAACAATGTGCTTGCTAAAGAAATAATAGGCTTCAGAGAGATCACATTTTTTGCAATTGACATTTTATTTTGAGTCTATTATTTCACTTTCAAACCATCCTTTTATGGACCTAAGAAGCATTGCTCCAAAAATCATTTGTACAATGACGAAACAGGAGCGAAGGAAGGTTATGGGAGGGACTTCAACTGAGATTATCATAACTGATATGAAATGGAAGGAATTAAATCATATTTATCACTCATTGACCCAAGACTTTTTCAATATCTAAATGGAAAGTCAGCAGAATTTATCAAGGTACTACAAGAAGGTAAATTCCTTAATGAGGAAGCTTTCATTCAGCACATTTGTGGAGAAAAGTACGATGAAGGGTATTACCGTTTACTGAAATTCAGGACTAGAGAAGCCTTACAAATTCTGCTAATGGTACACCCAGAAAAAGGTGCAAGCTCACTGAAAAAAAAATTTGAAAAATGTCAAAAAAAATTCTTCGTCGGCCAAAAATTACTCAGCCTAGAAAACCGAAACGAAGGGATGCGACTCATTGAGCAAGCCTATAAGATTGCCGTCAAATATGAATTCCTATACCTGGCTTGTGAGCTTTCCGGCATTTTGCACCAAAATCACATTTACTACAATCGAAGTTCCAAGAAAGTAGATTTTTACAGCAAGCAAATAGACCACTATCTACAGGCATATGTTGCAGAGAAAAAAACAGAAAAGATTTTTCTTTCCATCATCCATAGAAAAAGTAGTTCACTGGACATTGGTCGGATTCAACGAGCCATTCAACAGATCAATCAATTGAACGGCTCTGGAGTCAAATACAAATCCTACCAATTCACTTTACAGGTTCTATTGTTTTTCTGTAAGGGGGAGTATAAACAAGTTATCGAATGTTGCAATTTCATGCTGACATATTTAAAGGACAAGCCAGGTGCCTATCGCTCTCACTTTCATTTCTTTTTTCTCAACAAAGGCATCGCTGGCATTGCCACAGCTCAGTACGAAATGGCAAAGAAGAGTTTTACAATGGGATTGGTTTATGTAAAAAGTCGCCCCTTCAACCGCTACCTCCTACACCTATACCTCGCCATCAACGCCCTCCATGCTGGCCAATACACCGACGCCCACCAGCTCGTACAACAAAATCGCCGATGCCGATTCGAACCCATCAAAGAACAGTTTACCATCGTAGAAGCCTACCTCTGCTTTCTCTCTCACATGGGATGCCTGCAAGTGAGCAAGCCGTTTCGCTTGGGTAAATTTCTGAACGAAACACTGACGGCACAGACAGATAAACAAGGAGACCAAATCAATATTCTGATTGCCGAACTGCTGATCCATTTGGTGCGAGACCGAGGACGATTCATCGACCGAGTAGAATCTGCCCGCACCTACTCCTATCGACATTTGAAAGGCCAACAGTACGTCCGAGCCAAATGGTTCATTAAAATCCTTTGCACCCTGCCACGGGCCAACTTCCACCCCACGGCCTTGAGGCGATTGGCAAAATATCCCATCGAAAAATTAGAAAGTCACCCCATCCACATGGGCGAGCATTTTGCCATCGAAATCGTCCCATTCTCCACACTTTTGGAATTGCTGTTTCAACACATTCAACAAAGGGTTGCATAAATTCTCGGACGGACTTGGACGGCGGTTTATGATCCCCAAACCAATGCTGTATCGCAGTTTTTGATCGACCAAACCAATCACGACATGTTTTGCCCAGGCCAACAAACAGGGTGACAACATCAATATCCTCATTGCCGAACTCTTGGTCTACTATGCCAGAGACAGAGAAAAATTCATCGACCGAGTAGATGCTGTCAGGCGCTATAGCTATCAATACCTAAAAACAGCAGAAACCCAACGAGCCAAACACTTTATGAAAATCCTTTGCCTGCTCCCCAAAGCCAATTTTCACATCCCTACGCTGTACCGCCTCGCCAGACGCCACATTGATTGGCTGGATGATCATCCACTCTTTGTTGGAAACAATGTTGCCATTGAGATCATTCCGTTTGATGATCTTCTGCAAATGATTCTTGGGAAATCAGTGCATAAAATAGCTGGCTTATAAAGCATTGAATTCGATAAGGGATAAAATAACAGCTAAGGCAGTGAAAGCTTCCCATTGGAACCCGTATACATTCATCTTCCAATCTGCCAACACATCGAAAGTTGAAGGCAATTTGAAGCCTATTGTCCCAGCCTCTTGGTTTGCCATTCCATCCATAGCCCTAAAAATACTTAGGGCTATGGGAATTACCAGCCTCTTACTCCTTGTGCCTTTGTTGTCTTAAATATCTTCGAATGATTCGTTTTTCTTCTCTTGCTCGAAGCTGTTGACGACGCTCTTTCCAGTTATCAACCGACATGGCTCCCTGCACTGTCCTGTAAGACAAAGACATCAACTTCCCTATCTCCTTGCTATTTAGTCCTAAGCAGTACAACCTAAAGCCTTCTTTTTTCCAGTTTTTCATAAAACGTACTTTTGGATATTTTTTTCTGTCTTCAAGCTATTTTAAAGTAAATTCAACTCTTTACGCGCAAAATACAACGCACTTTGAGTGAGACACTTTTGCGTACTTTTCAGAACTTTTAAATCACTTTACCCCCCATTGCAGATTAAAGCAACCTTCCCTCTTACTCTGGTTCATTTTAGACTAAATGAGTCCATTTCAGAGATGATTTGTCCATTTCGTTGCAATCTACTTTGGACTACTACGAACTTTACACCTGTTTTGAGGCTTTCACCTGTATCGAGTTAAATTGCTTTCATTCGATGGCAGACCACTCGAAATCAAATGATGAAATAATTTTCCCACCTACGCTGACCCAGGAAGGTCGTAGGATAAGCCTTTTCTATTCCCTTGGCTGCCAACCAAAAGTCATAGCGAGCAATGATGCCAAGGCAAAGTATCCGCTCAACTTCCGACATGGCATTCCACAATTGGGCAGCTTTGCTTTTCTTTCCAACCTTATAGCCATAAGCATCCCAAAACCTCTCAAAGCTCAAGTCTGGTGGAATCTGCTTGAAAGTCACCTTTTGACTCCCATCTATTTTGCCCAGCTCATTGATGTCACGAGGTACCCAATCCCAAAACCAATTCTTTTGCTCATTGGTATCCATAATTGTTCCGGGCATCTTCTGAACACCTACCAAGATGTTGCCCTCATAGCTCAACTTAAACTTGGCCGTCCGCTTCCCAGAGATTTCTATGAGGTAATCCACTTGTTTTTTCATTTCAAAATGGCTTTGATTGGATAATGAACTTTACTAATTCCTTCGCTCTCAATCTTGTGAATGCTGCCTTTTGATTGTCTACGGTCAATTCGGCAAATACAATGGACCGCCTCTGCTCTTGTAGCCATCCAATATTTTTCCAGCCTACTGACACCCTAGATACTTCGGATGTGCTTACCACTACTTGCCAAGAGTGAGACAGAACCAATGGCATTAAGTCTTTCAACTGGCGTTGCTCAATTTCTCTTGCACGCTTTTTTCTGTCCTGTCGATTCTTAGCCCATGCTTTGTCCCGGCACTTCCGGGCATTCCGGCCAAAGTATTTCTCAGAACAGAACAGACTCCCCCTCTTTTGGTGCGATATATCCCGTTGGCACGTTCGGCAGAAAGTGCGTTGACTCAGAGTGCCATTTCCCGCCACTGGTCCGATTGGTAAAAATGGATTTTTGGCAAAATTCTCTTTCTTTATTCTTCCTTTCTTTCCCTCTTCTATAATGACGGTTTCACCGTCATACTCAAGCTGTGAAAACGTCACCTTTTTATCTGCGGTCAAACGCTTGCAGTACCCGGTGAAAACGTCACCCATTTGCTGCGGGCATTCTGCTAACACCAACCACTTTTGGTACACTTTAAAAAGTGCGCTCCACTTCTGAGCCGTACCACCGTGCAATGAGAAGAATCTCAGCATCTTCTTTTTGGCCATATACCGGGCATTGCGAGAAGTCATATTTAGCCACCGATACGGGTTTGTAAACTCCTCTAGCTTCTTTCTTTCTCTACTTGTCAAAGCTCCTTCCTTTATGGAGCCATCGTAAAAAATCAACTCACCAAAGACCTGAATTAAGAGCTTGCCCAGCTCCATAAGCTTTTGGGTGTCTTTCAGATCAGACAAAAACTGAATACCGATCTTTGATAGGTACCGCATCTTAACCACCTTCATCTCGATACGGAGTAAGTTGGTATCTACGGTTTGAGACTGGCGACCCTTATCATAAATCTTCAGAGCATACTCCGACCATGAACACACCCGCCCCAATCCAGCCTGCTTTACATTCATTTGGCCAAACTTCTTATTGGGCATACACACAATCCCTTTTATGAACTGCCGGGCATTTATGCCCAATCGGATATTTACACCAAACTCCAAATTCCTCAAATGGGTGCTTTCAGGGCACAACCCAAAGCGTATACTCAGGTCGTCTATTGCACTAGCTATATCGGTTCGATTAAAATCATCCGCGTTATCCCCTCCACTATTGTGGTAGCGGTGCAAGCTTCCCAACACCTGGATAAATGCCTCCCTGCGATGTAGGTCCGTTTGCCTGATCTCAAAAGCCAAGCCGTTGTATTTAGCAGAAAATATCTGCTGAATAATCTCCCCGGTTTCCTCATCGATACGAGGGTAGTACTTCAACTCGGGGTGCTTCCGCCATACATCAGGATCAAGGTAAGAGCAGTCTAACTTAATTCCGTCAATCATCCGCACTATCCAGATTCAGGTAAAAGCAATCTATTTTGATTCTGTTCGTCATTGATGTATCTTTATAGATATAGGGCCGTTGCCCTTGAAAATCAATTACCTTTCAGGGCGTTCACAGAATGCCCTTTTTATTGGCACACCTCATTCGCTTCCTCGATCATATTTTGCAGCGCCTCCCTTTCGTCATGTACAAGAGAGAGGGTAATAGATAAGTAATCATACATCCCGGCGCGGCCAATTTTGTATGAACACGCCTCGGTTGTCACATAGCCAGCAAAGCCAATAGCAACAGTTTTGGCATAGAAAGCCTTGACCAGTGGACCTGTACCCTCTGGGCGAATACTCCATTTCTCTAATTTCTCGATGAAAATACTTAGGTGTGCAATGTGTTCTTTGGGATCGTCGGAATAGTCACAAGCGTTAAGGCAATCAAATCCCTACTCTATAATGGACATGTAGTGAAACGCGCGGTGCAAATCCTGATCTGCATTGGGCATTTCAATCATCTTCCTTTGCTTATTTCTGTCATGGCGGCCTCTATCTCCTTTCGCTTAAAGTAGACGCGATTGCCAATTTTATAAGCTTTGAGAATGCCTTTTTTGCGCCAGTCGTTGAGGGTAACGAGAGAAATTGACAACAACTTAGCAACGTCTTTCCTGGTCAAGTATTCGGGCGGGGTCTTTGATTTTAGATGGACATTGATATTTTTCTCTAACTGGTCCAGTTGGAACTGCAAACCTTCAAAGTGAGCAAGCAGTAAATCACTACTTATATTTTCAAGCTGTATAACCTTCATTTTAAAATGTTTTGTGTTACAAATTTAACAAACAAAACATTTCACATCAATAAAAGGGTACCCCCAGAATTGCCCCAGATGAACTAAGAGTCTAATAATCTTTTTAAGATTCCCTTGTGCCTATACGGATTGAAACCACCATTTGGCTCCTTTAGTGCATTGATATTCTTTTTAGTATTTGTCTCATCAGCAGATAATAGCAAAGCAATCATCTTAGTACGCTTGCCAGCTCCACCACTTAAATTTATCACTTTATCTAGTTCAAAAAAGCCCAATTCGCGTAGTAACATTATTTTTTCAGGCAGGGTCAACCCCTTTCTTTTACCTGCTTTTTGAACACTCTTATTTTTTTCACTTTCTACCTGCTCCGACAGATACTGAGCATATTTTACAAGCCTGAAATTTGAGGAAACACGCTTTACCTCCTCACGAAGAATGGGTTGGAATCTCGTGATCCGCTTGCAACAATCAAAATCAATTTCCCCTAATACCCTTTTTAGTTCATCTGAGCGAAGCGCCCCAAATTCCCTCCTTCTGTCAAAATATTTTATTTGTGAGTCCAGTGCCCTGTAGACCCATATTCTTAATAGCCCGAAATCATCTACAGTTATCAGCTCACCGTCCTTTATTCTCGCCTTTCTGGAAAGTATCCCTCTTAGCCTTTTACATTCTTCTCTTTCTTCATCCCGAATTTCGCCAAAGTAAACAGACTCAGCAGACACAGCTATATCCCCAGATACAATATCTTCGCCGATACAAACTATTCGCCCTATCCAATTGATATATTTATCTACATCGTAGGATAATATTCTTTTTAGCTTTTTTTTCATTGGTTCATACTTTTCAATAGTCTACTAGATTTACTCCATTGCTCTGCCACTATCCTAGCATGTTCAGAACTTGACAATTTGATGTACTTTAAAAATGCTGCCTCCGTCCGATGACCAGTAATTTGCATGATAGAGATGGCTGGAATACCTCTTTTGTAAGAATTGGTCGCAAATGATCGCCGGGCAGTATGAGTGGTAACCAACTGCCACTTCTTGTACTTTTCTGTTTCGCGCTCCCCTCCCTTGGTGATCCCCACCAACATAGGAGTATCAATTTTTGCCAACTGACAAATTTCCTTCAGATACTCATTGGTCTTTTGATTGGATATTTTTGCAGGCAAGTTGTTATCATATTTATCTAAAATGACTCTGACAATCGGTAGAATAGGGATGACTACTTTGTGCCCTGTCTTCTCCTGCTCGATATGGATTTGATCACCTTGGATATTTTCCGGCTTGATGTTGGTGAAATCGGAATACCTTAATCCAGTCCATGCCCCTACCAAAAATAAATCTCGAATCTTTTCTAGGCGATGATCCCCTGTCAAGTCCAATCCATTCAAGCGCTCCAATTCCTCTTCCGTCAAATAGACGCTCTCACTTTCTTCCTTCATGGTTCTAAAGTAGCGAGATTTGTAAGCCATGTTCTTGTTTATCCCTCTTTCAGTAGCCGCATTTAGAAAGGTCTTTAGCGTCTTTATTTGCTTGCCAATGTAATTCCGCGAGTATTTCCGCCCCTGCATCCACCGAACGAAGTCATTGTAAAACACCAAGTCAATTTGTTCAAAATCAACCTCCCGGTTGTAGTCTTTTGCAAAATCTAATAGTATTTTCTGAAATACCTTGTAGACCTTGATTGTACTTTCTTTGGGTGGGTTTCCAGTAGCTGGTACAATTACATCTTTGGCAGAGGTCACATATCTATCTATGAACTCTAGCAACCCTCTACTTTCTCGCCTCCTCTTACCCGTGTATAAATTCAAGTGGAGCTTAACATTCTCAGCCAGTATACTCTCTCGCCTTTCTAATTTCTCTGCCGCAAACCGCACCATTTCTGTACGTAGGTCGTGCAGTAAGTTATTGATCTTTTCCTTATTGGGCACATCGATCACATTTCGGACTACCTCATTCTTTTGGTTCCAGTACTTGGGCCTCACCTTCATACCCGTTGCAAAAACTACCCTTAATTTTTGATGCCGAAAAATCAGATAGATAGGTTGCTCTTTGTCTACAGCAGTACTACGCAGATTAAATTTAACCGTTGCCATTCAGATAGGATTTTGGAAAATCAATTACCCTATGAATATACAATAATTAAATTTTGTTGTCGCTTTGTTGCCGTTTTTTTCTTTATCTTTTTTATCCTTATCTTATCATTCTTTATCCATTGCATGTATAAAATACTGAAAATTAGCACTTTCGTATAAAATAGACGTAATAACGATAAAGGGAAAAGCTAATAGTTCGAGTCCCGTCCGGACCGCAACCAAAACGCTCAATCACTCAATGGTTGGGCGTTTGTTGTTTTCGGGTACGGCAACTCCTCCAATCTCTTAATCCATTGCTTCCGATAAGTGACCTTACGTGTAGGTCCGTCCAGGGTCTCCCACTCAGAGATGAAAAGGTATTCATCCAGCAGCTGGTCTGAGTCAATGGTGATGAACTCCGCTTTGTTCCATCTGTCGTTTTTTATTCTGGCCTTGAATGCTTTCAATTTTTCTTCTGGGATGTCGTCCTCGACGGGGGCGATCATTGACTGGACGATGCTTTCGAAGGATGATTGACCAGAGGAGTGGTCTTCCTCAAATTTACTTTGCGTTTTTGCGACCCATTGCCATCAAATGTAATTTCAGCCACATGGCCTGTGAGCTGAGCAGCTCCTTGCATTATTGCTACTCCTACTACAAGCCGAATCAAAAGAATGCAAGCTTTTATGCAGATGAAGTAGAAAAGTACATCCACATTTATTCCCAAGAAAAAAAGTTTGAACGTTTCAGATACCAGGTTACGCTTGCGAAGGGAAAGCTGCCAATAGAAGACTTCAAAAACATTGTCTCAATCATCAACACTCTTGATGTTCCTCCAACTAGTCCAAAGTGCATTGCATCCAAATACATGATCCAGGTATTGTATGGTCATAGAATCAAGGATTACAAGATGGTTGCACAGATGTGTACAATGGCCATTGACAAACTCAATGCTCAAAAGGGAGTCTACAGATCATTTTACCACTTCTTTTGGATCAGTCGAGGAGTAGCACAATTGGCCCTAGGAGAACACAAGAATGCAGATCGCGCATTTACTGCCACAGAGGCATATGTCCACAAGAGAACAGCCAATGATTTCATTCTCAAATTTTACAAAGCCGTCAATGCACTGCATTCGGCAGATTATCAAAAAGCTTACAACATCTTGGCCTCTGCCAAAAGGTGCCAGTTCGAGAACATCCGCCAACAATTCGCCATCATCGAAGCCTACCTCTACTTCCTCTCCCGTTTCAACTACCTGAGCCTGCCCAAACCCTTCCGCCTCGGCAAATACCTCAACGAAACCATCAAAGCCCAATCCGACAAACAAGGCAGCAACATCGCCATCCTCATCGCCGAACTGCTCATCTACCTGTCAAAGGACCGGGCCAAATTCATCGACCGCATAGAAGCTGTGGCCAACTACAGCTACCGCTACCTCAAAGATCGAGAAACCCGACGCGCCAAACAGTTCATTCAAATCCTTTGCAAAATCCCCCGCGCCAATTTCAATCCTATTGCCTTGCGCAGAACTGCAAAACGACAAATCCAATACCTGGAAAACAATCCCATGTGGATGGGCAACAACTTTGCGGTGGAGGTCATTCCATTTGAGAAATTGTTGAGCATGATCATGGAGCAATTGCAGCAGAAAGCGGCATGACCGACAAGGCCACCTCTACCGCTGCAGCACCTCCCGAAACTGGTAAAAGAATCGCTCGATCAATCGCAAATCTTCTGTGATGATTTCTGCCACGCCACGCATTTCTGGCGTGAAGTCGATTGGTTTGAGGTAAGAAGTGATCAACTCCTCGGGTAGGTCCACATCTATGATATAGAGGCCTGCTTCATCGGGCAGAAGAGAGATGTTTTTGACCGTGCCATTCAACACGCCAAACTCACTGTCGGGATAGTTTTCCAGTTTGATGTTTACTTGTTGGCCAAGCTTTATTTTTCCAGAGTTTTGGGCAGGGGTTTTGAGCTTTGCCACAAAAGAAGAATTTTCCTTCGGGACAATGGTGAATACCAAGTCGCCCTGATTGACCGTTTGGTTGGCATTCCAATAATTCAGGAAGGATACCGTGCCGTCTGTTCTTGCTGTCAGCACATACAAACGCTCCCAATCCTTCACCGCTTTTTTGAGTTGGTTGAAGGATTGTATCACCCCCTTGAGAAGGGCCATTTCTTCTTTCACTTTGTTGATCTCCATACTTTTCGAACTGATCTGCGTATTGTACAGGGTCTCTTTGAGTTGGGAGATGGACGCCTCAAAGTTTTTGTAACTGCGTGCAGCCTGGGCGTATTGCAATTGGTGGTTTTCGTACTCCTGGGCTGCAATGATGCCATCTTCAAACAGTCGCTGCTGCCGCCGCAAGTCTTTTTCTTTGAAAGCCAATTCTGTTTCGTTGATCTCTCGTTGTGAACGCAACGCCCGCAGCCGTCCTTTCAGCTCTGAGATGGAATAGCGGTTGGCCAAAGCCTCGTTGGAAAAGGGCTGCAGTTCTTTGTTCAGTTGGTACTGAAAATAGCTGTTTTCAAACAAGGCATACTGCGACTCTATGCTGCCCAAAAACAACATGGGCAAATCGTCCATCGGAAAGTGGAAGGACTGTCCATTGACCACCAAAGTATCCAAAATGGATTTGAGGTAATAAACGTCTTGGTGATTCGCCGTATTTTCGAGAATGGCCAATGGATCATTGCGCCGCACTTCCTGCTGGTCTTTTACCAAAATGGCCTCTATCTTTCCCGTCGTTTGGGCGTATTCTTTCTGCGGTGGTATCTGGGTGGTGATGATGGCTTCCGACGGGATGATGTCGGGATACTTCACCAAATAAGAAATCAACAAAAGCAATAAGATCAGGATCAGCCACAAGACACTCCCCCATCGAATCATCCAGTGAGGCATCTTGGTCAAAATTTCTTGTACTTCTTCACTTCGAAGTTCCAGCTGTTGTAAATTGTTGTCTGCCATTTATTGTCCCAGTTCTAATTGGTTTTTTACCAAGTTGAAATAATTTCCTTTTTGATCGACCAGTTCTTGGTGGTTTCCGACTTCCACAATTTTGCCTTCGTCCAACACGACAATTTGGTCGGCATTTCTGACCGTGCTCAATCGATGCGCAATGATCACCACCGTTTTGTTTTCAAAAAAGCGATTCAGTTTTTCCATGATGATCTTTTCGTTGTTGGCATCCAAGGCACTCGTTGCTTCATCAAAGAACAAAAAATTGGGGTTCTTGTACACAGCCCTGGCAATGAGCAATCGCTGTTTTTGCCCCGTGCTGATGCCCATGCCTTCCATTCCGATCTTGGTATTGTACGATAAAGGCAAGGACTCGATGAAGGGCCGAATATTGGCAACGTCCACCGCATGGGCCAATTTCTCCTTGTCGACATAGTCTTCCCCAACCGCAATGTTGTTGGCAATCGTATCGCTGAAGATGTAGCCCTCCTGCATGACCACACCGCATTGGGCCCGCCAAGTTTTTTGCGATACATTTTGAAGTTGGTAACTGCCCAAGTGGATGCGGCCTTCGCTGGGATCATAAAATTTCAACAGCAATTTCATGAGGGTCGTTTTTCCACTGCCGCTCACCCCAACGATCGCCGTAATCTGATTGACGGGAATGATCAAATCCAAGTTGTTCAAAACCACCTGGTCCATGCCTATGTAGCGAAAGGATACTTTTGACAGGCGGACATCAGCGTCCACCGGAGGGGCTGTGATCTTCTCTGCATTCAGCGGTTCCTCATCTTCCTTGTTGTGAATTTCTGAAAGTCTGTCCAGCGATATTTTGGCATCTTGTACTTCTCGAATGAAGTTGATCAGTTGGGCAATCGGCGAGTTGAGTTGACCGACGATGTACCCAATCGCCAGCATCATGCCAAGGGTAATGTCACCGTCGATGACCAACTTGGCAGACAAGACAGAAATGAGAATGTTTTTCAATTCATTGAGGAAGCCCGACCCAACACTTTGGTATTGCTCCAAGGCAAGCCCTTCCATTTTCACCTTGAACAAACGCGCTTGCACATACTCCCACGACCAACGCTTTTGCTTTTCTGCATTGTGCAGCTTGATCTCCTGCATGCCATTGATCAGCTCAATGACCTTGCTTTGTTCCTGGCTCACTTCTGAAAAGCGTTTGTAGTCCAAGTCTCTTCTTTTTTTCAGAAAAACAGCAATCCACAAAAAATAGAGAAGGCTGCCCGACAGAAAGATTCCGAGAAGCATGAGGTTGTAGTAGGCAAGCACCAAGCTGAAGACGAGTAGGTTGACCGTTGAAAACAAAACGCTCAGTGAAGAGGTGGTCAAAATTCGTTCAATGCGCTTGTGGTCGTTGATGCGTTGCAAAATGTCGCCCGTCATCCGGGTATCAAAAAAGGCAATCGGGAGATTCATCAACTTGATGAAAAAGTCGGATACCAGGGAGATGTTGATGCGCGTACTCAAATGCAGCAAGATCCAAGTCCGAATCACTTCGATGGCTGTCCGGCCAGCAAATAGGGCCAACTGAGCGAAAAGAACCAAATAGATGAAATGAAGATTTTGGTTCTTAATGCCTACGTCGACGATGCTCTGGGTCAGAAAGGGAAAGATCAACTGCAACAAACTGGCAGCCATCAAACCAAATACCAACTGCCACAGAAATGCTTGGTAGCGAAACAGGTATCGCGAGAGAAACGCAAACCCAAAATCAGTATGGTCCTGTTCAAAGTCACTGTCGTAAAACTTGGCAGTTGGCTCCAACAAAAGTGCAATGCCCTCCTTGGTTTGCTCCTTGGCATCCCTGCCAATCCAGTGCTTCAACAATTCGTCTTTCCGGTATGTCAACAAGCCATGGGCTGGGTCTGAGATGTAGAAAATGTCTCTCTTGATTTTGTACAAAATGACATAGTGATTTTTGTTCCAATGCAGGATGCAAGGCAGTGGGACTTGCTGAAGGGCCGTCAGTGGCAGTTGTACGCTGAGACTCCGAAACCCCAGCTTCTCCGCCGCATCGCTCAGCCCCCAAAGACTGCTTCCCTGCCTGGTCGTCTGACTGATCGCCCGGACCTTTTGAATGGCAATGGTCTTGTTGTAGAATCGGGCGATGGTCTTCAGACAAGTTGGTCCACAGTCTTTTTTGTCGATCTGTTTGTAATGTGGAAATGACTTGATTTTCAATGGATGACGTCTTTTGCAATGGTTTGGGTAAATGATGATTGATTGGAGTTGCTGGCAAAGCCTCAACTTTTGGATGGCACTTGCGATTGCGGTCTATTGGCCCTGGCGCTGTTTTGTTCTTCCAGTGCCATGATGGCATCCACAAAATGGACAATGTCAGCTGGGGGATAAAATTTGGGAAACAACTTGTCGTTGATGAAAATGGCTGGGGTGTAACTGATGGCATTGTCATCGCACCATTGTCGATGCTCCGCAAGAGTTGTCCGAATGGACTCCGTTTTGCACAGGCCCCACTTTCGAATCCATTCCTCAGCAGACACTTTCGAATACCAGTGGTCAAAGGCCTCCTGGAAACGGTCGTTTTCATAGAGGTACAAGTCCAAAAGACGTTTTGCAATGATCGTTCGAGGATCATTCTCTTTGTCGTTTGGCACAAAAAAACGAAAGCGCAGTTGGACCTTCCCCTCGAATTTGCCCAACAACTGCATCAACTTGTCGTGCATCTCAAAACAGGTCTTGCACATGGGATTGGTGATCATCAAAAAAGTAAGGGGAGCATCGGAGGCACCCAATTGTACATCCGCAATCGAATCGACCTTGGTCTTCCTTCTGGGGGAGGTGTGGAAATACGGCAAAAACAAGCGATGGTTTCTCCTGAACGTCATATTGTCAAGGGCCAAGCTGCGGTTCTCCTTTTGCAACAACAACAATGGCTTCAAAGCATACCAAGCCAAAACGACCAGACCTGCAGCCAAGAGAAAAACCAAGATGTCCAAGGTGGCAAAGCTCAGGCGGTCAATCGAAAAATACAAGAGCCCAAATTGCACCAACAGCAGCGTCGCCACACCCAAACACAAGGGACACCACTTTTTTATTTTGAAGGATTGGAGGTAAAGCGAATACAGGACAACGGGCAAAGAAAAAGCGGCAATGACAAAATAGAAAATGCTGTGGGGGACCACCAGAGATGACAGCAGAAGAAAGGAAAAGTACATGACCACTGCATCACTCAAATCCACATGGGGAAAAAAATTGGCCTCTTTGGAATTCAGTACACTCCTGCAATCCGTATCCTTGGAGAAAGTGCAAAATCGAGAGGGTGTTTCGTCCATCCCCAACTTTTCTTTCAAAATGAAATGACTCAGGCCCAGGCCGAAAATGGCAGAGAAAACGTAGAGGGTATTGGTCAACGAATTGCTGCGGCAAGCCACGTAGGTGATCACCAGGGCAGCACACAGAAGCAAGCCGACTTGTAGGGATCCAAAACGTGCCCAAACTTGCTTGCCAGGCCGCTGATTTTCCTCGATGGCCACCACCAAGCCTGTCCAACGCGCCAAGAATTCCTCCTTGGTGACGATCTCACTTTTTTCTGACAGCACCTCAACCCGACCAGTCCTGCTTTTGTCCACCAATACCAAATCGTGTTTCGCCTCTTGCCTCACTTGTGCCAAAAAATGCATGGGCAATTGATCGAATGCCGTCTTGGGTACAGTGGCCGTAATATTTGGGATGTTGAAAAAATCCAAGGTGTTGCTGATGGGAGCAATTCCCGGATCGGGATCACTGAGCAACCTGATTTTGACTTCGTGCTCATCAAGATGATGGCCAAAGTGATTGGTCAACTTGAGCAGTATTTGTAGTTTCTCTTTCATGGAACGATTTTTTTGACTGACATCATGGGCGAGGATGCCCATGGCACCACGATGTCATGAGGATGAATGAGTGCCCCGACCTTTGTTGCTTCGCCTTGGCAAAACGCCTGTCGAAGGTCAGGGCAACTGCTTGTTCAGATCACCTTAATCCAAACAAATGTGATTGTATTGATCCCAGTCGGGATCTGTACAAATCTGATTGGCCCAAGAGGCAGAAGCACAACTGTTGCAACACCAGTGATCGCTGGCATTGGTCAGAGCGCCCTGAGCCATGGCAGGGGTGAGATGACTGGACACCTCGCCAGTCACCCCATTGTAATAAGCACAATCACGTCGACCTCCGTCGATGGACAACTGCTGCGTTTTGCTGAGCACAGCCACTCCTTCTAGATTTAAAATTGCGTGTAACATTTTGTGAAATTGAAATGAAACAATGCCTCAAGCTTTTCAAGACAGTTGAGGTTTCTGTCCATCACATGTGATTCCTTTGCGACGAGTAAATGAGTTGCCCCAACCTTTGTTGCTTTGCCAAGGCATCCATCAAAGATCAAGGCAACCGATTGATCAGATCATCTTATTCCAGACATTCGTGATCCCACTCCCTGTAATCGGGATGTGTACAAATCCGATTGGCCCAAGAGGCAGTAGCACAACTGTCGCAACACCAGTGGTCACCGGGATTGGCCAGATAGCTTTGTGCCTGAGCAGGGGTGAGATGACTCACCACCATATCCCATTCAGAGTCATAATAGGCACAATCACGTCGACCTCCGTCGATGGACAACTGCTGCGTTTTGCTGAGCACAGCCACTCCTTCTAGATTTAAAATTGCGTGTAACATTTTGTGAAATTGAAATGAAACAATACCTCAAGCTTTTCAAGACAGTTGAGGTTTCTGTCTATCACATGTGATTCTTTTGCACTGTTCCAGCAGCAATGGTACGAAGGGGGCACAGCCCCTCATGGAGGAGAATAAAATCCCAGGGCGATGCCCAAGAACAAAGAGCATCCCTTTTCAGTACCAGGTACTGCAGACTTGTATTTGATGTGAATTATCGGGCTGGGAGCAATGAAACATCATTGCAATTGGTGGACAGTATTATTCCTTATTCAGAAATTTTTTGATGACTTTTTCTTTGAAGGTAATGCCAATGGGCAGGCGCTCATCGCCCGGCAAAGACAATTGATTTTTGGAAATTTTTTCTACCTTTTTCATATTGACAATGTAAGATCGATGAATCTGTACAAAGTGCTCTTGCTGAAGCTTTTCATTCCATCCCCTCAGGCTGCCCAGTATCAAGAGTTCCTGCTTGGTGGTGGTGATTTTCACATAATCTACTTCTGCTTTGAGGTACACGATGTCCGAAGCATTGATCTTGTAGGTGGTTTTGTCTGCATACACAAAAAAGATCTCCTCTCTGCTGCTGGGAGCCGCATTTTTTTCACAAACCCGATTGATGGATTTGTAAAATCTTTCAAAAGAAAATGGCTTCAGCAAATAGTCGGTCACCGCCAAATCAAAGGCATCGATGGCAAAGTTTGGATAGGCGGAGGTGATCACCACTTTTGGTGGAACATCCAAGCTCCGCAGGTATTGTATGCCATTCAATTCGGGCAGTTGAATATCTAAAAACAACAAATCGGTTTTCTTGACCAGGTCGATGGGAACATCCAGACCCGATTCGAAAACCCCAATGACTTGTAGCGAGGCGACTCTGTCAATGTAACTTTTCAGCAAAGCTTGTGCATCTTGCTCGTCTTCAATGATCAAACAGTTCAACATATCGGTATTTTTACAGTCACGATAAATTCTCCTTTGAATTCTTCGGTTTCCAAGTAGTGATCGGGGTAAATCAATTGCAGTCTCCGGCGGACATTTTGAATGCCTATGCCAGTGCTTTTGTTGTTTTCTTCCAGAGACACATCTCCTTCGTAAAAAGGGTTGAGACAAGAAAAGGTCAGGTGTGTGCGATCCATCAAGAAGGCAATCTCAATCTTGTGCCCTTGCCCTCTCAATTGGCTGGTGTATTTGAAGGCATTTTCCACAAAGGGGATGAACAGCAAAGGTGCCACCCTCACCTGATCATTGATGCCCTCCTTCAAAAAACGAACGACAATCTTATCCTTCCACCTGCGGTTTTGCAATTTGATGAAGCTTTCTATCTGATTGATTTCTTCTCGCAATGACACTTGCTCCTTCTGCCCTTCCTTCAAAAAGTATCGAATGTTGTCAGACAGCATCAACAACAAATGGGCAGACTCCTTGTCTTTTTCCAATACCTTTCGGTAGATCGTATTGAGGGTATTGAAAAGAAAATGAGGGGTGACCTGCGCTTTCAACAAAGCCAAATTTGCCACCTGGTGTTCTTCGTGCAACAGCAACAATTCACGCTGCTTTTGGTAGGCCTGCTTGCTGATGTGCAGGGCATAAAAAACGACACCAAAAGTCGTGTAAGAAATCAAGTGAGACACCAATCGCTTCCAGGTGTAATGCTGAAAGTCTGGCCCGTGAAAAAAAGAATCAAAAAATTCGTGGGCACACGCAAGTGCTGTAGCCACCACAATGATCAGCAATGACTTTCCTCGGATGGCTGTTCTCAAAATGAAAAAATAGATGAAATAGGAAAAAGCAATGTGGAAAGATAAGGCGTTCAACTCGTGGAGAAGGGTATTGGGATAGCCCCCTTCTTTGCCCAAATATTTGACGTAGGGAGACAGCAATACCATTGCCCAAAACAACACATGCAGCAAAGGCTCATACTTGACAATTTTATCAATCCTGATCGTATCTTTCATCTCTTGTAGTTGAATCCACTCAATCGGTTGCGCCACCGTGATGATAATTCCGTTTTTTCCTGTTTCGAACCACCTCATTGTTTTTGACCAACACATAGCTCACATTGAGTACATACCCCCTTGTCTGTGACTGAAACCGCCACAGGGTATCTTGGTTCAGCGTGCTGGTACGGACATGTCTGTGAAACAAATTGACATTCAGCACATCAACAATCGACAGGTTGACAGCCAGCCGTTTTTTGAACAGCTTGGCCCTGACAGCCAAGTCCAGCCTGTTTCGCGGGTCAATGTACTCAAATGCACCTTGTTGCTTGGGGGTGTACCGATAGCTGATGTCCATGGAGCAGGCCTTCCCAATGCGAAAGGTGTTCCTCAGCTGAAGGGAAGAGCTGTACAACTTGTTCCAGGTGGCCAAATCAGCATCGTGCAGCTTGTGAAAGTATAGATTTGCCGCCAGAGAACTCCTCATAAAGGGAAACAAATTCTTGCCGACATTGGCTTCCATGCCATAAGAAGACACATCGCCAGCATTGATGTTTTTCACTTGTTGAACGCCTTCATCCGTAAAGGAATCCACCCAAAGGATGATGTTTGTGCGGTGCCGATAAAAAGTGGTAGCGGCCAAGGAGATGTCCTCATTCGACAAGTTGTAGGTCAATTCCATATTATTACTATACTCCGGAAGCAGCTCTGGGTTGCCCACAAAGTTGAAATAAGGATTCCCAATTCGATGTGGATTGATGTGGTTGAAGTGGGGCCTTGAAATGCGACGACTGATCCCAACATTCCATGTCTGGTATTCATTGATCGAATAACTGATGTGCAAGGAGGGAAAAAAGTCCGAAAAGTCATAATTCACCTTCAACAAATTGGCCGGCGTTTGCCCCTGAGACGCAAAGTATTCATACCGAAGGCCTGCCTGCAGCGTGTACTTTTCCTCGACTGTGTGGCGAAATACCCCGTAGAGCGCCCATACATTTTCCCCGTAGTCGTAGGAGGCTGTACTTTCATCTGAGCCATTTGCCTCCGTGAAGGCATATTGAGAATGAAGGTTCCGTTTGTTCCAATTGGCACCCGCTTCTACTGTTGCTCGCTTCGAGATCGGGAGGCTGTAGTCCAAAGACAAAGTCTGCAAGCTGTTTTGATTGGCGTATCGCTCCTCAAAGAGAAAGACGTCGTTCTCAGAATCGGCAGCGGGAAAGTCATTGTTGTTTCGGTTCAGATTGTACTCCAATTCCCAAAAGTGCCCCTTGTCATTGACGTTGAACCGATAATTGGCATTCCAGGTGTTGGTGTAGTGAAAATGAGAGGAGGTTCGCAAATAAGCAACGGAGTCCTCCCCAGTCGGATAGGTGTAAAGGATGTTGTTGAAAAAGTCGTGATTGTCATCCGTGTAGTCCCAACTGACGGAGCATTCGTTCCGCTTGTTCAAGAGAAGATCCAGACCCAAGGAAAGCTTGCTGACGTTTCCGTCAAAATCGTGCGGCGCGTAAATGTTTTCCAGTCTCCCCGACGAATAAGCTCTCTCCAACCACTGCTTGCTGTCCATGTCCCTTTTGCTGTGGGCGTAGTTCCAGCGAAGGTTGAGCTTTTTGTAGCGATAATTGCCATCCAGCGCATAGTTGTATCTCTTGGTGCCAATCCCCGCGTTGAGGTTGAGGTTTAGGCCGCTTTTGCGATTGCGTTTCAGCTGAATGTTGATGATGCCGGAAATGCCGTCGGCTTGGTATTTGGCAGAGGGCGAAGTGATGATCTCTATTTTGTCGATGGCCGAGGAAGGAATTTGCGCCAGCAGCTCAGAGGGAGAAAATCCGCTGGGTTTGCCGTTGATCAGGATCAAGACATTGCTGTTCCCCCTGAGAGATATTTGACCAGTCCCCAAGTCGGTCTGAATCTCTGCAATCTGGTCAAAAACTTCCAATGCACTGATGCCCGTTTGCTGCAAGTCTGCCCCCACATTGATGACCTTTCGATCGATCAATTGCTGGGTGGCTGTCCGTTCTGCCGCTACCACGACTTCGTCCAACACCTCCTGCCGCAGGGCCAAAAAGATCTCGATGCGCTTGTGGGGATCAATGGACTCTCTGAGAACGACTTTCGGTTCATAGCCGATGAAGTTGACATGCAAGACCTGAAAATCATCGACTGTTGTCAATGCAAAGTGGCCCTCTTCATTCGATACCGTTCCATCTACAATGGAGTCATTCCGCACAATGGCAATGGAGACATATGCTACGGGGATGTTCGCATCCTGCTCCATCACTCGCCCCTTGATACTGAGCCCATGTTGAGACCAGGCAGTCTGTCCACAGAGACTCAAGACCAACAAGAAACAAAGATGTTTTTTCAGCAGCATAATCATTGGCTTTCCTCAAAAATGCTGACTTCCTGCTTTCGCTGTTGGCTTTTTCTGTGAGTGGGGCCTATTGTTCTGTGAATGTGACCAAGCGCTTCGCCAGCCCCAAATGTGCGATTTCCTGCAACTTTTGTCGCATCTCTCCCCTCCCTCTTTCCACAATCCATCGACAAATGCCCATTTTGCAAAACAAAAGCACCACAAGCACAGCTCTCCCCCCATTTTACAGCAAAAGACAGTTGGCCGGACAAGGATTCCTTCGTTCTCCACAGTCCACCCTCCAATATGCTTCAAAGCTCCCTGCATTTACATCATTTGTTCTAATGAAAACAGGCATTCCCACCTATTTTTGACTCAACAACTTTACAAGGAGTAATTCTTTTAACGTCTAAGGTTGTTGCAGAACCCGTTGAGTTTTCAGAGATGCTCACGGGTTCGTTGCTTTTCAGTCCCTCCGCCATCTCCGGACAACAACAAGATGAACACAAATCGCCAGCCAAACAGCCCTGCCCATCGCCGAGCACAGAGTGAATGCTTCGGGCATTGGAATGATTCTTGCCAGTGACAATACATCAACACCTTAGGACGAAATTGCTCTTTTACCACAGTCATCTTTTTACTCATCTCTGAAGTAAAAAACGATTATGATTTCTTGTTTATGGAACAAGGTCTCTGACATTGGTGTATCCAAAAATCACCCGGACGAAAATTGGTTGATCCAATTGTACAACAGGATGTCCTTCCTGACCTGTATCTTCTCCTTCTTTGCCATCCTCATCTTTCAATACCTGTCGGCTTCGCCCCTGCATGTCATCATCACCGCTGTGGTACTCGCCATGCACGCTTGCATCATCTTGTTGCACCACTTCAAAAAATACCGGGCAGCCCGCTATCTGGTCTCCATTGGCAATCCCATTTGGGTCACGATCACCTACCTACTCGGTGGGGGGTTTTTCTGCCAGGGCGCAGGCATCATCTGTTGTGGGACGGTCACCTACATCACCTTCCAACGAAATACCAAAGAGCGAAACAGTCTGATCGCCATCAACATCCTTTTGTTCATATCCGCCTTGTTGTGGGTGAGTACATTTGGCCCCATGTACCAAGACATGGAAATCCCCCACGATGAGACCATTGTATTCATCGGCAGCGTCGGATGGACATTGGTCGCCATCTTGGCCTTTGACAGAGAGCGGGCCAAGCTGGGAAGAAAATTGCGGGACAATCACGACAAACTCATCAAAACCACCGAGGAATTGGAGCGATTCACCTACATCGCTTCCCACGATTTGAAGTCGCCACTGCGCACCATCATCAGCTTCATTGGATTGATCGAACGCGACATCAAAAAGGGACAGACAGAGGATCTGTTGGAAAAACTGCAGTTCATCAAGACAGGAGCCTCTCAGATGAATTTTCTCGTACAAGACATCCTGGAACTTTCTCGCTTCAGAAATACCGACAAATCCGAACGAAGCCCCATCGACCTCAACCTGGTCCTCAAAAAGGCACAGCTCAACCTGACAGAGGACATCCGGGAGAAGAACGCCATCGTCATCGCTTGCAACAAGCTCCCACATTTCATGGGCAACGAGCTCGAACTCTTGATGCTCTTTCAAAACTTCATCCAAAACGGCATCAAATACAACAAAAGCCAACAGGCAAAGATCTTCATCCATGCGGAAACCACCGACAAAAGCTGGAACATTTCCTTTCAAGACAATGGCATCGGCATCGAGGAAAAATACCACGAACAAATCTTTCAATTCTTCAAACGCCTGCACAACTCAGATGAATACAAGGGCACTGGCCTTGGGCTGGGACTCTGCCACAAGATCATCACATCCTATGAGGGGACAATCCGTGTGAAGTCTGCGCTGGACAAAGGAACCACCTTCACCATCTCCTTTCCTCTAGAACACCTTTGCAAAAAAGAAAAAACAACAACAGCGGACCAGGAAGTGGAAGCCTGAACAGGCCCGTGCATTCACTGTCTAAACACAGCTCACGCTGCCTCCTCCAAGGTCATTTGGCCAAGGCAATGCGCCACAGACCAGCTGACTACCAAGGCTGCACCACAAACAACTGGACACAAAGTTGACCTGCTTTTTCCGCAAAAAACCTGATACAATCCTGTGATTCCTGGGGCACCCTGTCGCAAATTTGTTGTATTTCTGCAAAATAATGGATCAATTCTGCTCTTTCGCCCTTATCTTTGCTTTCCACCTTGGAACACCTTCACAAGATCGAATGACGACACTCCAGCTTGCCCTGCCAAATGACCACCCAAATCGCTAATTTTCACGGCACAACGCCTGAAACAGTTCCCCCGCATGCCAAAGAGTTGTACCACATCGCTGCTCCTGCTTCTCCTTTTCGCCACAGCGGCATACCCACAGGACCCATTTGAACGAATTCAATTTGCCTCCATTGGCCAAGAACTTCCCAAAAGAGGCATCCGAACCATCACCCAAGACAAAGATGGCTTCATCTGGCTGGGCTCAGACGGTGCTGGCCTGTTTCGATTTGACGGAAGCAGTTATACACAGTTTCTCCACAACCACCAGGACTCCAGCTCCATCCGAGGCAACAACGTCTACTCCACCCTCATCGATGACCAAGACAGGATGTGGGTGGGGACCAATCACGGCCTCAATGAGTTCAAGGGGGAGATGGGAAATTTCAGACAAGTACATTCGGTCAATCGCATCAGTCCCAATGGCGTACTGAAGATCAAATGCATTTTCCAACTGAACAGAGAACAACTCCTCCTTGGCACCATCCACTTTGGCGTGGTCGTGTACAACGCGAAAACCGAGAAAGTCAGCCAACTCCCCGTCAAAGGCTTTGCCAAAGAAGGCATCGATGTGATGCGAATGATCCGATTCAACCAGCACTTGTATGCCCTGTCTTCCAAAGGACTGCTGGTCTACGACCCACTTGATCACACATTCGACATAGCAGCATTTCCAACCAAGGCGGGTGTACAGACGGTTACCTTTCCCATGCAAAGTATGGAGACAGATGCTGACAACAATCTCTGGCTTGGAACGCAAGAAGACGGCATGGTCAAAATCACGGCCACAAAAGAGCTGTTTCAAATCGATCAATATCCTTTTACCGACAAGCGAATCATGGCCATTCTTGTCACCAAAGAAAGTCAGTTGTTTTGCAGCACTGAAAATGATGGCCTGATCCTGATCAAAAAAGACCAAGAGCAGCCCAATGAATTCTCCTTCCGAAAATTCGAAGAGGATGTCATCAACAGCAACTCCATTTGGAGCTTGTTTCAAGATTCGCAACGCCGGATTTGGGCAGGCACCTTCAACAAAGGGGTTTTCACCTATGACGGCCTTTGCGAAAAATTCGAAAAAGTGGGAAATCTCTCCCACCCTTCTTTACAGGCAAGAGCAGTCTCCACCCTTGTCGAAGATCATCTGGGAAACATCTGGGTGGGCATCGATGGTGGTGGCATCAACATCTACAATCCCCAAAGCAAACAAACAAAGGCCATCAACACCGTCACCCAATCGGGATACAAGGGCCTGACCTCAAACTGCATCGTCTCTCTCTATCCAGACAAGCAGGGAAACATCTGGGTAGGGACCTGGGGTGGCGGCATTTTCTTTCTGCCAAAAAATACCAAGAGATTTGTCAACTACAACAGGGAAAACACCAACGGACAACTGACCACCAATCGCATCCAATGCTTCTCTGAAGATTCCAAGGGTAGAATTTGGATCGGCACCTTTGATGGGGGACTGCAGTATTTCGACCCCAAAAAAAATGCCTTTGTGAATTGTCGATCCCCGGAGCTTCTCAAACACGAAATCCCCTACAATCCCATCCGCGCTGTCAAAGTCGATCACTTAGACAACGTCTGGGTGGGAAGTCCCTATGGCTTGTACAAAATAAAGATGGAAGAACAGGAATCCGGAGAGCCCACTCTCACAATCAGCTGTCTGAGCAAGGCCATCCTGGAAGTGAGCCAAGGAGATCTCGATGCGGTACACATCAGCACCATCCACTTGACAAAAGACAACCAAATCCTGATCGGTACCGAGGGGGCAGGACTATTGATCATCAGCCCCGAGGGCGAAGTGAGTCGCTATACCAATGACAACTACCAGGAACGCGTTGTCAGCTCCATACTCGATGGCAGTGACAACACCTTTTGGATCAGCGGTGCCGACGGCATTGCCAACATCAAACTGGACTCCGACGAGGTCGTCACCTTCAACAAAAACGATGGCTTCGACATCAATTATTTTTACACCAATGCCATGTGCAGTTCCACAAATGGAACCATCTATTATGGCAATGACACCGAGCTGAACTACTTCAAACCAGACGCCATCACCTTCAACGAAGAACCACCCAAATTACACCTGGCCAACTTCAAGATTTTCAACAAAGAAGTAACGCCCTTCCAAAAGGACAGTCCCCTTTCCAAGGACATCTCCAAGACCAAAAAAATCACCCTCGACTATGGCCAACGGGTATTTTCCATTGGCTACGTGGGCGTCAATTTTACCCACCCAGAACGAAACCAGTATGCCTATCAGTTGGAAGGAGTAGATCCCAATTGGCGGTATGTCGGCAACAAAAAAAGCGCCACCTATACCAACCTGGAAGCTGGCAACTATACCTTTCGCGTCAAGGCGACCAACAACGACAATGTGTGGACTCCTGAGCCCTTGACACTCGAACTCGAAATATTACCCCCCTGGTGGGATTCCAAACCCGCTTACCTGGTGTACCTCCTCTCTCTTTGCCTGCTGATCTATGCCATCAATCGATTCTACCGATTGCGACTCAAAGCCAAACACATCATCCAAATAGAACGACAAAAACGCCTGCAGGAAGAGCAACTGAGTCAGCAAAAACTGGAGTTTTTCACCAACATCTCTCACGAGTTCAGAACCCCTTTGACGCTGATTATCAATCCTTTGGAAGACATTATTCACAATCAATATGCGGAACTCCCCACCGCTGTCAAGCACAAAGTATACATTGCCCACAAAAACTCTTCCCGCCTGAATCGACTCATCAACCAACTGATGGATTTCCGAAAAATCCAGTCCAACAAAATGATGCTCCAGGCAGAGAAAGTAGAGGTCGTCAGCCAAGTCAAAGAAATCCTGGACTACTTCAGCGAGGACGCCATGGCCAGGAACATCAGCCTGAACTTTGTCCCCGACAACCAAACCATCATCGCTTGGTTGGATGTCAATATGCTTGAGAAGATCATCTTCAATTTGCTGTCCAACGCCTTCAAAGTCACCCCCAACAACGGGTCAATCACTGTCTCCATTACCGAAAGGAGAACCCACTTTCCAAACACTCCTTTCAAAGAGCCAAAGGAGGGGTTTGAAATCTCTGTCCGAGACACAGGTGGGGGCTTGACCAAAAATGAAATCAGCCAAATCTTCCAACGCTTCAGTCAGGTCAACAGAACCAAAAACACCCATTATGGCGGCACGGGGATCGGCTTGGAAATCGTCAAGGCAATGGTGCTTTTGCACGGCGGGCACATCGATGTATCCAGCAAGGTAGGCAAAGGCTCTGATTTCAAAGTTTCTTTTTTGTTGGGCAAAGAACATTTCAAGCAGGAAGAAATTTTGCATCCAAAATACCACTTGCAAAATTCTAGAAATGTCCTACATCCCCCCGGCATACAACTGTCCTCTCTGGACATCGCCCCCCAGTCCATCCAAGTCCAAGAATCTTCCTCAAAAGAAAATACCATCTTGATCGTAGAAGACAATCTGGACCTGGCCGATTACCTCAAAATGCAATTGGAAGAAGACTACCACATCATCATGGCAGAAAATGGGAAGGTCGCTTTTGAGATCGCCGCGCAGACGACTCCCAACGTCATCTTGACCGACATCATGATGCCCGTGATGGATGGCTTTGACTTGTGCAAAAAAATCAGAGGCGATGCCAAAACCAGTCACATTCCACTCATCATGCTCACTGCAAAGTCCATGAGCAAAGACAAACTCAGAGGAATCAACTCCGGGGCCGATGCCTACATCACCAAACCCATCCAGATGGCATTGCTCCAATCCACCATCAAACAATTGCTGACCAGCCGTCGGATATGGATGGGGAAATTTTCTACTACCGATGACAAGTCTGCGCAAGACGAAGGAGCTGTCAAACAAATCACCTCACTGGACAATGTCTTCATCAAAAATCTACTGGAATACATTCACCAACACCTAGACGATTCTGACCTGACGGTAGAATCCATTGCCAGCCACTTCTTTTTGAGCCGAAGCCAATTGTACAGAAAAACCAAGGCCCTGACCGGCATTACGGTCAACGAATTGATCCGAAAAACGAGATTGGAAAAGGCCCGCGAGATGATCAAAATTGGCGATGGCAGCATCGGCGAAATTGCCTTCAAGGTCGGATTCACCTCTCCCTCCTATTTTGCCAAATGCTTCAAAAATGAATTTGGAAAACTGCCGACTGAGATCAATTGAGACCAACTGTTTCCCCTGGTGACTTCAGCTCAAGTTCAAGAAAGGAATCTCCTTCTTATGGGCTACCAGTACCACCAAAGACAAAACAAAGACGGCAACAGCCAAGTAAAACAAGGTCCCGCCATCGCCCTGCACCTCTATTCCCAGCGTGGTCAAGTGGAAAAAAATGGCACCAGAAATGACGCCCAAGGACAGCAGAGCCCCCAGGGTCTTTGTGCGCGGGATGAGCAGGAGAATGGCTGCAATCAGTTCGGTGATGCCACTGCCGATGCGGCCCCAGGGTTCCATGCCCACCGTCTCAAAGATGTAGACACTTTCAGGGGCTGCCGTAAACTTGAAGAAGAGGGTTTGGAGGAGAATGATGGCAACGGCGATGCGCGCAATCCAGCTGGCAATTTTCATAATGTTTGATTTAAAGCTTCAGGTATTGTCACACAAACAAAGCTGCCAGCCGGACAAGGTCAATCGCTGTCAATGGCTCATTGTCCCTTCTTGGTTTTCCACCTGCGCAGATTGTCTGCATTGAGTTTGATGTAATGATCGTCATTTACTTTTTGGGCAATCCGAAGAGACAGTTCTCCAAATTCAATGGCTTGCTCCATTCTGCCCAAATCGGCAAGTATTTCCGACTTCAAGCGAAATTTGTTTGGCAAATGTCGATCGCTCAGATCAGCTGCTGCCAGCCAATCTTCTGTGGTCTTGCCATTCTGCAATAGTTCGATGGATTTGTTGATCGCTTCGAGTGCCTCCTGGCTTTTCCCTTCTACTTCGAAATAAATGTTGGCAGCACATCTGTAGTCTTCCATCAAGGTCGTTCTCTCTGCCGCTACTTTTCCGGCCAGGATGTCTGCGGTCAACACCCGAATGGGAATTGGAAGATAAACATTTTCCCATGAAATGCCCAAAGTAGCCCCATTTGCCTTGAGATCATCGAGATGAATGGTGAAAGTCTCAATGGTCCGATTCAGTTGGATGGGCACCACCGGAATGCGGGCCAGTACATTGTCCATGTCAATGGTCTCGGGCAGGCCGTACAGATCCAGTTCGGTGTGAAAATAAACTTCCCATTTGTCCCGGCCTGGCTTCGTGAAGAGGGTGTAAGTACCCGCCTCCAGCACCTGATCTCCAATGGATACCTTGCCATCAAAAGTAATCTTGGTATTTCGGTTGGCCCCCGTCCGCCACAGTTGATCATAGGGTACCAACTGTCCGAAGACCTGCCTGCCTCGCATGGATGGACGGGAGTATTCGACGGTGATCTTGATGATGCCCACATCTGCTTCCGTCTTTTGAAATGGACTCAATTTGGGGTCAAAAATTTGCCGTTGCTGTGCCTCTACAACAAGGACCGACAGCATACACAATACAAAACATAGCTTCTTCATCATTTGCATTGAATTGAGAGATGATTCATTTTTCCAGCCTGCTCGGCGCTCTGCTTTCTTTGCCAAACAGCATGGATCACATCCCAATAGACCATCTTTGCAGAGGTTTATTGCATGATGGATGCTCTCATCAACGCGACAATGTACAAATGTTGAATTCTTCTCGAATCTCAGAAAGGGGCCGATCCAGATAAGGTTCAAATCCAGCCCAAGGCCAGGGCTTGTTCATGCGCTTGGCCCGAATGATCAGCCGAGGGATGGCCACCAAAAATGCAAAGACATTGGCCAGTACATGCCCCAGACCAAAGTCCTTGGACAGCTCAAGGGCGTCGGCCTCTTGGTAGCCCCTGATGTGTTTCCAAAAACCCAAAGTCGTCCCAAAAATTGTCCAGATTTTCACAGCTCCCTCCCCAAAGAGAGTGGTATCGCAAGCAAACAACACATGGGCAATGTCGTGTGACAAAAAAAATGTCTTGGCTTCTGAAGAAACGCCATTCTTGTTGTGGCTGAGCTTGTGGGCATTTTCTTGGTAGAATTTTTCCAAAGCTTGCCGCAGTGTGATGTTGTTGTCTGTTTGCATGTTGTGATTTTTCCAAAAGTGTATTCTCAATCATTCAAAAATAGACTTCTGAAAGATACAACTTCAGCCACAATAAAGCCACCCCAAAACGACATCATCCCCGCTGCAAAGACACTCGCAACGGGGATGATGGGAAAAGGATTGACCAAAACTTGATTACTGCCTCAACAGCTTGTAATTCCACTGCTGCTCCTTGGTCCGAACCCGGATCAAATACATCCCAGGACTCGCCTCCAATTCAAAAGGATACAGCTCATCTCGGACCGCTTCGTTGCGGAAAATCAACTGCCCATGCACATTGAATACCTCCACACTAGCTTCTGTCAAGCTTCCCAAAGCAATGGTCACCTGCCCACGGCTGGGGTTGGGAAAAACCAAAGGTGCCTTGGCACGAGGCCCATCCGCTACATTGGTAACGACAACACTGAAACAAACCGATGTATCCACACAAGCATTTTGGCTGACAATCACCGCATAGTCTCCACTGGCCGATGGCGTGTAGCTCTGATCAGTGGCCCCATCGATCGCTTGGTCGTTGTTGTTGCAATCAATCCACTGATAGCTGGCGCCATCTGGGTTGGCTGTCAGGGTACTGCCCGAGACGGAAACATTGGCAGTGAGATTGGTCACGGTCAAATTGATGGTGATGACAGAATCGCAACCCATCGCATTAGAGATGGTCTCTGTATAGGTCCCCGATTGAGTAATGATCTGACCAGTGGGCGATGTGTAGGTACCACATGCGTCCACCATAAGGGAAGCAGAAGAGGAGCTACAGGATTGCAATTTGACAGAAAAAACATCCACAGAAGCAGCAACCGATCCAATGTTGGTCGTACCACTCCCTGGATCAAAATCCACCATTCCACTGAAAAACCCAGTAACGTACACATTGCCGCTGGCATCTGCCGCCACGCCCTTGCCTTCCGTATCAACACCACCAATCTGCTTGACCCATACCAGATTGCCATCCGCATCCAATCGCTGGATGAAAGCATCCTCAAAGGCAAAAGTCGACTGAAGCTCTAGCTCGTCTGTCCCCGGATCAAAATCGACTGGCCCGCGAAAATAGCCCGTTGAGTACACTTCGCCATTGTTTCCAACAGCGATGGACTCGCCCGTACACAGGCCTTCATTTTGCCGAACCCACACAAAAGCCCCCATCTCATCCAATTTGTGGACAAACATATTTTCAAAATCACTGGAAGTCAACTCCGTCGTTCCGGCCCCCGGATCAAAATCAACCGTCTGCTGAAAGGAACCTGTGACATATGCATTGTCATCTGCATCCACAGCAATGCCCCTCGCCCAATCGACGCCATCGCCACCAAAGGTGCGCACCCAAAGCATGCCTCCGCTCGGGCTGAATTTTTGGACAAAGACATCCTGTCCTCCCTCTGCAGTAATGTTCAACTCTGTCATCCCAGGATCAAAATCGACCGTGGTAGAAAAACGTCCCGTAACATAGGCATTGCCACTGCCATCCACAGCGACACCAGTCCCTTCATCCACAGAAGTTCCGCCCATGATGGCTTCCCAACTCATCGCCCCACTTGCATCCAATCGCTGGACAAAGATCGTGCTGCCATCAATGCTGAGAGGTTGCTGAAATCCTCCTGTGACATACACACTGCCATCCGCAGTGGCTGCGATTCCGAGACCTGTTCCCCGAGATTCAATGTCTTTGGCCCACACAAAATCACCATTTGCATCCAGTTTCAATACATAGACATGGGCCCCATCGGTTGCTGTCAATTCTTCCATGCCCATTCCAGGATCAAAATCAACCGTCTCTTCAAAACTGCCCGTAACATATACATTGCCGCTGCCATCTACAGACACGGCATTGGCCCGCTCATTGCGGCTGCCGCCTACCCGACGCGCCCACAACAAATTGCCATCTGCATCCAACTTCTGGACAAAGACATCGCCAATGCCCGCCGATGTCAGCACCAAACTGCCGAGACCAGGATCGAAATCTGCGCTTCCTTCAAAGTGACCAACCGTGTACACATTGCCATTCACATCGCTGGTGATGGCCCGCCCTTCGTCCACTGCACTGCTACCAGTACCAGTGGCCCAATTGAGACCAGCGTCCTGCGCATTCAACAAACAAGTACACAACAAAAAGAAAAGAGGTAGAATTTTTTTCTGCATTTTTGGGAGTCGTTTAGAATGGTGAAAACAAGAACAAAGCTGCTACAAGCTCTCTGCATGAAAGAGCACATGGATGCCATGTGATGGGCTTATTTCGTCTACATGTGGGTCATGAAATTTCACAGCACAGTGCATCAGACAATGCACCGACGGCCGCTGTTGGTACAACGACTCATCTGCTTGTGTCAAATTGCATACCAATTGATGTTACCTATCTGGCTGATCTCCTGCCAAAATGGCCCTCAAGCGCCCGCCAATCCCCCGCCAATGCTGGTTCAAGTCCAGGGTACAAACCTCAATTCGATGCCCCCGATAGCTGTACCGAAAGTTGAATTCCTCCTCTGTGCTTGGATAGATCAAAATGCCGCGTACTCGCATGCTGCGCGCATCCTCTGGGTTTTCCTGGTTGAGTAGATAGGCAAAGAGCTGGTACAGGTTATTGGAGCGCAGTTTGGAGGTGTCGAAATTGCGCTGAAGTGTTTTTCGATAAAACTTGGCGTCGATGATGATTTTTTGCTGCTCGCTTTCCAGCGTAATGTCCGTTTCCATCCGAGGCAAATAAGGAATGGATTCTTGATCCAAAGGGTGCATTTTCCACTGAATGTGCTCTCGTCGCACCCGAAACTGGTCTTGCTCTCGCTTGTAAAATTGGAAGAGAAATCGCTCAAACAACATCCTCATTTTGACATCATCGCGCCGAAAATCTACAAACTCAAATTCGCCGGGCGTCTCCCTGGGGAGCAAATTGTCGTGAATGATCCGACAGACCCTGAGGGGGAATTCGTACAGGCAGTTGTTGCGATGAAGGTGAACGAGATCGAAGTCTTTGGCCCGTATCTGGAGGGGCGTCAAAGGAGGGAACTTGAGAAGCAAATGGTGGATGGAACGCCGAAGGCCCTTGTCGAGGGTTGGGACCTGTAGCAGGTTCTGAAGGGTGGCCACCAGGATGCGATTGGTGAGCACGTCGGGAGAAAATTCATCGTATTGGCAAATGGCCCGTTGCTTCTCCAACAGATTGCGCTTCAAACTCTCGCTGAGCAACAGCTTTCCCTTGATGGCGCCCAATTCCTGAGATTTCTGAAGATAAGCCCGGTCGATCCCGCGCTTGAGCAGAGGTGTACAGGCGCGAATCAGGACCTTGGCAAACAAATCGACCAACTCAGTGCTGTCCTCCGCTGCTACTGCCACGCGCTCCCCCTCCTCCAGCTTGTCCCAGACATAGCACAAAAGGTAGTAGATGTTTTGGATGGGAATGAATGCAGACATTGGTCAGTGGTCTAAGCGTTTGAGCATGTCAGCCGCCTTGGCTTCGTCGTCAAACCAAATCTCGCGCAACAGGGGGGCAATTTCATAGCGAAGAATGTCGGCATACCAGTCCTCCGCAGGCAGGCCGTTTTTGTATTGACAAAAATAACTGTGTCCAATCTGGAAGCCTTCCCCCAGATTTTCATCTTCACGAATGGCAGCATTCACCTTCTTCAAGGCACGACAGATGTGATCGATCAAGGACTTGGATACACCTCCTTGTAACAGATGATTTTGAAAGGCTGCATTGTAGTTGGGCAACACATCGACGAAGGCAAAACGCCTCCGCAAAGCATAGTCCACCAGGGCCAACGAGCGATCTGCCGTATTCATGGTTCCGATGATGTGCAGGTTGTCGGGCACGTAAAACAACTCTTCGTCCGATTCGCCATAAGTAAGCCGAACACCAAAGGATTCTTTCCGCTTGTCCGCCTCGATCAACATCATCAACTCCCCCAGTATTTTGCTCAGGTTTCCCCGATTGATCTCGTCGATGAGAAGGAAGAACATCCGATCAGAATGTTGGCGGGCCTTTTGGCAAAGATCGTAAAACAGTCCATTTCGCACCTCAAACCGGCCGTTGACTGGCCGCAATCCCTGCACAAAATCTTCATAGCTGTAAGACTGGTGAAATTGCACCATTTCGATTTGGGCATCATTGACAGCCCCCATCATTTGATACGCCAGCTTGCGGGCCAAGAAGGTTTTGCCGACGCCAGGAGGTCCCTGCAGGATGATGTTTTTCTTGCGCTTCAACAAGGCCATGATCTGAGAAAATTCTTCCTCGCTGATGAAAATCTTTTCTGGATCTGTGCGGTAGTCATAGGGAAGGATTTGCTGTTGCAAGCGAAGTTCGTAGTCGATGTTTTTGGCATCCACCACATCCCGAATGATGTCGAACTCCTCCTCGCTCAAGCGGAAAAGCGTTCCTTGGTTGTTGCCAAAGACTTGGCTGTCCTTCAGGCCTGGATGACTGGCCAGTTCTTGCCAAACCACCGGAACCTCAAACTGCTCCAAGACCTCCAACTCGATCACCTCCTCACCCCCAGCCATGTGCAAGCCCTTGCTCACCTGCAAAAGCGCGCAAACCTTCTTGGCCGGACTGCCCTCATAGCCGATCACATAATCACCCGCCGCTACTGCCTTGAAGTGTTTGTAAATGCGTCGCTTGTTGCCTCTTTCGTTGTAAGAAGTGTAGGTCTGCAACTCTCCCTCCTGATGATCGGAAATGCGCCAGATGGCCGGATTGGCGTTGAGCCACCAATAGCCCATTTCTTCTTCTTCCCCAACATATTCTTCCTCATTCTCAAAGACCATCGACGCTGCCACCGCGTCATAAGGCAGCTTGTATTCATCAAACACCAGCGCCAACTCTGGATACAGACGCACGTACTCATCCAATAGGAATTGCCAAATTTTGGTCGGACCGAAAGTATCAGGTCGAAACAAGGCCTTGTACTTTTTCAATGTTCCAGATTTGTACTGGTAAACTTTGTTGACAATCCACTTGACCCGCCGGGTGTGGGGATACGCCTCTCCATCCCGGTAATAATAGTTGCCCTCGACAATCCCAATGCCCAAACAGATGTTGGTCCCTTTACTGGCAAAAACGACATCTCCTTTCTTGGCCGTTTTGAGCAGCCACAAATTCCAGCTTTGGTTGGAGCTGGCAGTCAGTCCCACTTGCTCGTTCAACTCTTCCAGTGATTGCACCTCGCCGATGTCGCTCCAAGGAAGATGGGCATAGCCCACGGCGGCAATTCCTTTTTGGTAAAATTCCGACCACTTCCATGCCTGTTGCCCCGGAGAAAACTTGAAGAAAGAACGCAGTTTTCCATTGAGCAACAAAACCCGTTCCTTCACAGCCACAAGTGCCTGAATCATTTCCTCTACTGTGTTGACGGATTGGAGGTCCTGGGCTTGTTCTGCATCCTGTACCGCTGCTCCCGACAACAAGCCTGCCTCCGGTTGAGCAGCCAGTCGAACTGAAAAATGGTATGCCTCCCGATGAGATTGCTTGGAGATGGGATACAAGGCCAACCAACAAGTGTCACTGCCAAAATGATTGGCCCCACCAAAGTCGACGATCTGGGCTTTGTAGTCCGACAGTTCCAAATGCGACTCCAACAAAGCCGAGCTGATTTGCTCTAAGTATTGACCCACATTTTCTCGTACCCGCCCTCGGTACACAAAGGGATGCAAAACCCGCCAGGGCAAATGCCAGTTGGCAAATGCGTCGCGCTTTCCCTCTTTCCGTTTTTTTGATTGGACCAAATTGGCTTCCTTTTCTCCCCCCAATTCCTTGTTTCTGATCTGTTCTTTGATGGTCTCCAAGAGCTGCTCGCTGACTTCTATCCCATCCAAGGCCTGTCGCGCCACCTCAGCCCGCAGCAGGTTGATGGCCTTTGGCTTGGGCCTGTCCGATTCCCCTCTGTATTCTTCCAGCACCTCTTCCAACTGTTCGTTGGACAACTCATTGATGGCCGCCAGGAGAGAGTCAGGATTCTCTTGGTACTGCTGATAAAGGGTGGCCAATTGCCGGATGTAGTCAAATTGGGTCTGCATAGTGGGTATGGCTTCAATGATTCGATGCTAGGTCGCGTGCAAAGATAGCCAAAAAGCAGAGATTCGACGGTCAAAACTTCCACCGCTGGAATGCCTCCATGGCTTCGTATTCAGAAAGGCCCAATGCCCTGTACGCCTCAGCAGTCGCCCGGTTTCGATCCTCGGCCCTCTGCCAAAACTCCCGCTCGTCATTGCCAGGAAAAGGCGGATTGTCTTTTTGCGATTGGTGCATGAAAATGGCCTTGCGCTTTTTGTGTAACTCCAATGGACTCAAGGGAACAGCCATTTCGATTTCGTGGACAGGCCATTCGTGCCAAGCCCCCCGATACAGCCACAACCAACAGTCTTTCATCCAAGCCTCTGATTGGAGCTGTTGAAAGGATTCAAAGATGGCATTCAAGCAAACCCGATGCGTGCCATGTGGATCGGCCAAATCCCCGGCGGCATATACCTGATGGGGTTGAATGCGTTCCAACAAGTTTTTGATGATTTGTACATCTGCCTTGCCAATGGCTTTTTTGCGCGTGCTGCCCGTTTCGTAGAAGGGCATGTCCAAAAAATGGATTCGATCATCGCTCAGCCCACACAGGCGGGCGCCAGCGCGGGCCTCTCCTCTGCGGATCAAGCCCTTGATCAGGCGCACCTCTGGATGGTCTGTTTGACTGGTGGTTTTGTTCTGGATGAGACCGGTCAATTTCTGCATTTCCTCCAAGACCTCCTCCGACATGCCAGCTCCCACCTTCCCAAATTCCGTCATGAATTCCACAAATCGCAGCGCATCGTGATCGTGTACCGCAATGTTGCCCGAGCACTGGTAGGCGACATGTACCTCGTGACCTTGCTCCACCAAGCGCAAAAATGTTCCCCCCATGGAGATCACATCATCGTCGGGATGAGGGCTGAAAATGACAACTTTTTTCCGGGCGGGATTGGCCCTTTCCGGTCGGCGACTGTCGTCCACACCTGGTTTGCCCCCCGGCCAGCCAGTGATGGTATCTTGCAAGCGGTTGTGAACCCTGATGTTGAGTTCATACGAAGAAGCGTATTCAATGATCAGGTCGCTGAGGTGGTTGTCATTGTAGTCCTTGTCTGTCAACTTGAGAATGGTTTTGCCAACTTTTTGCGAAAGCCAAATGACAGCCTTGGTCACAAGATTTTCATCCCAATCACACATCCCCACCAGCCAAGGCGTTTTGACCCTTGTCAACTCCGTCGAAGCTGCCCGATCTACGATCACCTTGACATTGGGATGCTCCTGTAGAAACGTGGCAGGTACGGCGGTAGAAATCTCTCCTTCCACTGCCTTTCGAAGGATGGGCGCTTTGTGCTGCCCCCATGCCATCAGGTAAACTGTCCGCGCTTTCATGATGCTCCCAATTCCCATGGTGATGGCTCGATAGGGCACGTTTTCTTCTACGACAAAATCCTTGGTGGCATCCCGGCGCGTAATGCCATCGAGGCGCACCAAGCGGGTCAGAGAGTCCCGCCAAGAGCCCGGCTCGTTGAACCCAATGTGTCCGGTACGGCCAATCCCCAGCAGTTGGATGTCGATGCCTCCCATCAAGTCGATCATCTCTTCATAGCGGCGACAGTATTCCCCCACTTGCTCCATCTCCACCGTTCCATCCGGAATGTGGATGTTGTCGGGCGATATGTCTACATGGTCAAACAAATACTCGTGCATGAATCGCACATAGCTCTGCTGCGCACCAGCCTCCATGGGATAGTACTCGTCCAGATTGAAGGTCACCACATTGGAAAAACTCAAGTCCTCCTCTCGGTGCATGCGAACCAATTCCTTGTACACCCCGATGGGCGACGAGCCTGTGGCCAGTCCCAGTACAATGCGCTCCCCTTCTTGCTGCTTTTGGCGGATGGCCAAAGCGATGGAACGAGCGATGTGTACCGAAGCCTCTGTGGAGTCTTCCCAGATTTTGACAGCTAGTTTTTCCAGGCTCTTGAGCTGGTACTTCAAGTAGGCTTTGTTGGAGGCAGCGACTTTTGACATGGTGGCAAATTTTGTTTTCTCGAATCAATATCAAGACAAATCTATGCATTTTTTCTCAAAAATGTGTGCGCACACGCAAATTTTACCAATAAACGTGTTCGAACACGGCCAAATTTAATTTAAGCGTGCTCGAACACACGAAAAATGTTATTCTACAATGGCAAATTTTTAAAATCAGCACATTTTTGCTAACTATGCATCGCATCGGACAAATAGAGGTCACATGAAAAAACGGGTAAGAATCAAAGACATCGCCAATCGGGCCGGGGTATCCACAGGTACTGTAGACCGGGTGCTGCACAACCGAGGCAGTGTAGCGCCGGAGGTCAAAAAGAAGGTATTGCAGGTAGTAGATGAGTTGGGATATGAGCGCAATCGACTAGCAAGTGCCCTTGCCTACAACAAGGCATTCCGCATTTTGGCCCTCCTTCCCGAGCCGGAAAAAGACTCTTATTGGAAGCAAATCCACAATGGGGTCCAAAAGGCAGCCAAGGCAGTCAAACACTACGGTCTTTTGGTAGAACCGATGTACTTCGACCTCTTCCAGCCACAAGACTTTCATGCCAAGGCCCAGCAACTCATCGCCGCTCAGCCAGATGGACTGTTGTTTCCCCCCATGTTTTACGAGGAGGCCAAATGGCTTTTGGACACCTGCCAGCAACAAAACATCCCACAGGTCATCATCAATACCAGCATCGAAGGCAACCATCCGCTTTGTTACATCGGCCAAGACTCTTATCAAAGTGGTGTACTGGGTGCCAGGCTGTTGGATTTTGGATTGACAGATGGCCAGATGGTTTGCATTCTCAATTTGGAAGTGGGAACAAAAGCGGCTCACCACCTGCTCGACAAGGAAAAAGGCTTCCGGTCTTACTTTGCCAATGGCGGCAACAAAGAAGTAGACATTTTGCGAAAAGATTTTGAAGCGTTCAACGATCCTGCAAAGCTGTCTGAATTCCTCCAAAATCTGACAACCTCTCACCCAAGGCTCAGTGGCATCTTTGTGACCAACTCCCGCGCCCACAAAGTCATCAATTGCCTGCCAGAGGCCAGCGCAGGCGAAATCAAGATTGTCGGTTTTGACCTCATCGAATCCAATCTCAGGTATTTACAAGAAGACAAAATCAATTTTCTCATCAACCAAAACCCCGTCGAACAAGGCTACTTGGGCATCATCAATCTGTTCAAGCATTTAGTCCTGAAAGAAGAAGTAGAAAGAACGCAATACCTTCCACTGGACATCATCGTAAAAGAAAATGTCGAGTACTATTTGCGCAAACAATTGACCTTTGAAATGGCTCTTTGACAAAACAAATTTCAAAAAAAATTTACAGCTGGGAACTTTCCCTTGCTGGCCCGTGGTTATGATGTCGTACTTGACAATGATACACAAACAATACAACGGACAATGCAAAATTTGAAGACACATAACAAGCACTTGCGACCCGCCATCACATCCGATCGGCTACGCGTCCCCAGTGAGCGTTTGCGTCTTGATGGCAGTCCGATCAGACTCCCAATGACCACTCGGTAGTTTCCCGTCCCATGAGCTGGAAGCTGTCGAAAAGCAGCGACCAGCCACAGAAAAATCACATCTTTTTTCCACGCTTTTTCGCTGCCTTTTATACCAAGAATAAAGTCAGGTGATACTGATGACAAGCGTTACTTCGAAGCTCAATTGGTAGAGCGATAGGTTCATATCCTATAGGATGCTGGTTCGATCCCAGCCGATAATCAAACGCGCTTTTCGACTTCGTTCACCTGACTTTTTTCAGAAACTATCGCTATGACAACTAAAAAGCTGCAGCGGTAAAGAGCGTGTTACTTCGTTCGAATCAACGGACCCAATCTTAGGGAGATTGCAACATCCCACGCTCTGACTTTCCCTGCATTTTTTTTCAAATGGCAAAAACGTCCGGTGGTGACCAACGCGCTACTTCGGCGGCATTGGGTTAACCAGGGTAAACCGTCTTCGGGTCTTCCCGGAGAAGACGCGGGTTCGAATCCCGTATGCCGATAGTCTCAAACGCGCTACCGCTTTATCCCCGGACATTCAAATAGAAGAAACCCTATTTCATCAACAAAAAAGAAGTCAATATGTCTTTATTCAACTTCAAACGCAAGGGCAACAAGCGCATCAAAAACCGAGCGGGAGGTGATGCATTTGCACAAAGCCCACGATTGCAGCTGTGCTCGATCTTGCTGACTTCTTTTGCGCAGGATCAATTCTACCGATCAGCCAATGATACCTTTGACGAACTGGTCAAATTGATCCCAAAGGTGGATACACGCTTTGCAGCCAAGGCAGCCATCTACGCCCGAAAGGAGTTTGGAATGCGGTCCATCAGCCACGTCCTTGCAGCCGAACTGGCCGCCTATGCATCCGGACGTTCCTGGGCCAAAGAATTTTACCGCCAGGTGATCAAGCGGCCCGATGACATGCTGGAAATCATGGCCTACTTCTACGCCAAGGGAGGCAACTCTCTACCAAATGCCATGAAAAAAGGCTTCGCCAAAGCCTTTGACCAATTCGACAGCTACCAAATCGGGAAATACCGTGGCAACCGCAAGGCCGTCAAACTGATCGACCTCGTCAACCTGGTTCACCCTAGGCCAACAGCTCGCAACGCAGAGGCGCTGCAAGCCCTGGTTGCCAATCGGTCCACGGCCAGCAATACCTGGGAAGCCAAACTGACCCAAGCGGGACAGACAGCAAAGAGCGACAAAGACAAAACCGAGCGCAAAGCCAAAGTCTGGGAAGACTTGCTGAGCACCAACAAACTCGGTTACTTCGCCTTGCTGCGCAACCTGCGGAACATCGCCGAACAGGCACCACAACTGACAGAACTGGCCTGCCAACAGTTGACAGACCGGAAGCGCATCAAAAATTCTTTGGTGTTGCCATTTCGCTTCCTCACTGCAGTTGATGCCATCAATGCGTCCGCCGACATTGCGTCCAAACGCCGAATCCTGGATGCCCTGCACCGGGCATTGGAAACATCGCTGGACAATGTTCCTCGCTTTGCGGGAAAGACACTGGTCGTACTAGATGATTCTGCTTCCATGACATGGGGACAGAAAAACATGGGGCGCACCCCGATCCAGATCGGTTCGATCTTCGCAGCCATGCTATACAAGAGCAACGATGCCGACCTGATCCGCTTTTCTGACGATGCCTCCTACGTATGGCCTTACCACAGGAATTCAGCCATCAGCATCGCCGACCAGCTGATCAAAGATGCCAAATCGGCTGGAACCAACTTCCATGCGATCTTTCGCAAGGCCGATAAAGCCTATGATCGGATCGTACTGTTATCAGACATGCAAGGATGGATGGGGCAATATGCACCAACCAAGGAATACCAAGCGTACAAAGAACGCTTTGACGCCAATCCTTACATCTACTCGTTTGACCTCAGCGCATACGGAAGCCTACAACTGCCGGAGGACAAGGTCTTCTGCTTGGCGGGCTTCAGCGACAAAGTCTTTGACATCATGAACTTGCTGGAAACAGATCGGCAAGCATTGATTAACAAGATAGAGGCGGTCCAATTGTGACCCTTCCATGAGACAGACGACGAAAAAACCATCACACTTGTATTCTATCCTAATAGTTAGATGAATCGGAGAATGTAGGTCTCGACAGCAATTGTCGGGACCTTTTTTTGTGCCCCATCCACTTCACTTCCTTATTTTCCCACTTCACTTCATTTCACCAGCATCGCACTTTCACATGCACTATTTTTATAATACTTAATTCTTGATCGGCTGTCTCAAATTGCTTGCACGCTAGACCATTTGGCACAAAAGCCCATGGCACTCATTTTCAGCCTTGCTACTTTATCGAGCGATCACTTCAAAAAACCACTACATGCTTTCGACAAATCACCTTCGAAGGAGATGGCACCTTTGGTGTAGATACTCTCCTGCCTCCACCCTCCTCTGCCACCATTCATTTGCCACACCCAAAACGCCATCTCTATGCCAGTGACGAATACCGAGAGTCGCTTGCCACAGGGGTACAAAGCCTCTGATCTCGGACAAGCAACCGTCAGCCCAAGCGGCTATTTTGCGTTGGTCAGCTACCTGACAAGCCCCATTCTGGTCAATCGAATCAACCACTATGTCCTCTTTGTGCTGGACGAGGACATCCGGCCCGACATCGACCGCTACCACTGGATGGTATATGGCCACAATGGCTACGCCTATCTACCCATCCACCAAGAAGTCACCACGGAAGGAGTCTTCCAGTACAAGCCCACAGCAAAACAGAAAATCAAAGTGGTTGTACATCCGGTAGATACCCAAGGGACCAGCTATCGACCATTGGAATTGGAACACAGTGTTTGTGTGCTCAGCCCACTGTTTGGAAACCTCATTGCACCCCTTTCCCAAAACTACAGAACCGGACGCTTTGGAAAGCCCGCCATTGAGATTGGCAACTTTGAAGCCACCAACGAAACAGCCAACGAACTGTATCAGTACATCTTGGACTCCCTGGCTGAACCAATCAACGGACAGGCCAACGAAATTCCCTTCGAGCTATTGACCTGCATCATGTATCGCGAAATGCTCTTTTCTCCCAAGAGCTTTGCCAGCTACAAGTCCGAGTCCAGAAATGCAGAGCTGGACCGCCATCGGGCTGGGCTGAACGGGACTTGGTCTTGGGGCGACTGGCGAGGCAGTGCCGAAGGCAACTCCCTTGGCGTGAGTCAAACCCAGCCACAGACCCTGGCCAGCATGCTCATCAATCCCTCTACGGGAACCACCTACACCCCCTTTCTGCAGTCCACCAAAGCCCAAAACAACGGCTCACAAATCAGTGCCAACCGATTGACCAATTACAAAGCATTGCCACTGGAAGATCGGATCGACTTGTACAATCTGCTGCGCTTTCCAAAGACCTGTGTGAGAATGGCCAATACGGTTTTGCTCTACCTCAAAAATCGCAGCCATCGTGTCCCGTCCCACAATGCAGCCACCTTGCTCGGCGACCAAAAAGCACTTCAGGTCATCGCTACAGAATACAACATCGGCCCAACCGATACGAGCTGGGCCAACGTAGGCTCTAACAACTACGGCCGAGAAGTATACGCCATGATTCAAGCTCCCCTCTTTGCCCAAATACCCCACCTCAGTCTCATCAGCATGGAAGTATGGGGTCAGGCAATTGACAAAGCCACCGGTGCCGCTCTGGCCAATGTACGGGTGGACATTTATTGGACCGAACTGCGGGTCACCACAGCTCTCAAGTGCTGGGAAGATGCCAACGGCTATACAACTCCCGGCGCCCCCACCACCAACCTCTCCACCACTACGGACTACATGGTGCTAGAGGTCATCCGCGACTACAACGGGACAGACAACGACTTGACCAAAATAAAAGTCACTTCCCCTCATTGGGTAAAAGAGGAAGGTTGGTGCATCATTCGAAGTGGATCGACATACTACGGACATCTATCGTCTGTCTCCACTCAAAACATTACCCGAACCAACAGCCAAGGAGAGTTTTCCATTGCCAGCTACCACCTCAAAAAAGTAAAACTCAGATTTGTCAAAGAAGCCGACGTCAACGGCAATGGCTACTTCGACTTCGAAACACCTTGGATACAACCACCAGATTTTACCCTGGCCAAAATGGAAAGCTCCGACTACCTAATCAAGGAAGAAGACATCATCGATCTGCTGCCCGACTGGGAGGACCACGCCTACGGCTGGACGCCAAAGTATCCGGCTGGCTATCACATCAAAACCCTGGGCATCAACGAAAACAACAGCGATACCATCGCTTGCAATACCTTCACCGAAGCCATCATCTTGCAGGCATGGAAAAACAAATACCCCACCCTCAACTGGGACATCGACATGCACAACACCTACATGATCATCGCCTCCTGGCTCAACGAAACCACCAACCCTACCAGCGATTTTGATGAATTCGGTCCAGTGACCATTGCCGTTGATGGAGATGGAACCGTCAAGCCCGCCATAAAAGTTGACATCACAAGCAACATCCCCCCACCTCCTTGGTGTGTCACAGAAGGTTGGTCCAACTGGGCTCCCTACTACGATGCCAACGATGGGAAAGTCAAGGGAATCTCCGGACATTCTGTCTTCATCGTCGACTACCACCCTGGCTCCAAAAAACTGCTCGTCCTGGAAGCCAATGAATCGGGTACCTACAGTCTCGACGGGGTTGGATTTCGCTACCTGGGCAACATCGAGGACAACAAAGACGGAGGCAACATCACCCCCAACAAGGACCACATCTGGATCGAGAAACTCAACATGACCTGGAAGGATTTCAAGGACAGATACGATGCCCTCTCCGATCCCGACAACAGCATCGACAGCACCAACCCAAACTCCATGGGCATTGCCCGCCTCAAGGTGTACGACCTCAAATGGTCTGCCGCCAATACTCTTTAGACTCAATTCACACTCCACATAATGAAACAAATCTTACCACATCTCGTCAGCATCGTCCAAGTGGCCAACAACCTACAAGGAAGCCAGGCCATCCGCGACATGCTCAACAGTGTTGGCTATGAACTGCCCGAGGAATTGTCCGTCACAAGTTCCATATCCGACATCAGCAGCTCTGTCGAAAATGTCCAGCAACTCCTCTTGGACATCTACGACGAAGAGACCCCTCTCGAAGAAAGGATTCTCAAAATACAAGAGGCCCGGCAAGAAATCACCACCATTGTCGATGGCGTCGTCGAACTGCAGACCAACTTGGAAAGTGACCTCAACCTCATCCCCAATTTCCTGGGTCAAAGCAGTTTTCGAGACGAATTTCTGCGCCGACTGTTTGACTACATGATCCTCAAGTTTTTGGAGGAAAAGTTTTTCAAAGCCTACAGCCTCCTCTTGCTCCTTGGCGTCGCCTCCGAAACAAAGATGGAAGCCGACGAGTCCATTTTCCAGCCAGACTTCACCCTCTACAGAATACACTGGGACCGACTGCCCACCTATTTTTCCGACCCCATGGATGTGGCCAACCAAGCCTACAACTGGGAGAGCGATTTCAACAGCAACCTCTTTTTCGTGAATCTCGACCGGGTAACGCGCGCCTTCTGCCTGCCCGGCAATTTGCTGCCGATAGAAAATGAAGACGAAGGAGTGGTCATAGACGAAACCACCGAGCGGTCCATCGCCTTTCCCATCGTCCAACAATTCCTCTCTCCGGAAACGTACTGGCAATTGGGTCTCTTCCTGGAAGCAGCACCAGCAGAAGGTGGTCTCAAAAAAGGACTCGCTCTGGTCCCCTATGCCCACGGCACCATCGGCAGCAGTCTGCGCCTGACGGATTCCCTCCGCCTGGACATCTCCGTAGATGCCGACCTGGACAGCGGTCTCGGGCTCTACCTGCGCCCTCCCACCGACTTCAGTTTGGAGACAGACTTGTTCAGCAGCCCACAAAAAAATGTAGATGCAGAGCTGTCCATTGCCCTGGTCAGAGAAGCCAGTTCTGATAAGTTTTACCTTTTTGGTTCGGAAGAAGTCACTCACTTAGGCATTGGCGAGATGGGACTCAAAGTCATCGTCGGCATGAAGGATGGCAAAGCAAATGTCGGCCTTGAATTGGACATTTCAGAATGGATGTTGGCCATCAAAACGGCAGAAGGAGATGGATTCATCAGCAAAATATTCTCGGAGCTAGAGCTGGAAACCAATGGCAGCATCACCTTGGGCCATTCCCTGGAAGATGGCTTTTACATAGAAGGAGGGGCGGGATTGGAAATCCAACTCCTGATCAACAAAACCATTGGGCCTTTTGCATTGGAATCCGTTGGCATTGGTCTGGCCTTGACCGATGAAAAAATTGCCCTCAGCGGCACTGTCTTGGGGTCCATTCAACTTGGTCCCATCGAAGTGGTGGTGGGCGGTTTGGGAATGGAAGTCGCTTTGGAACCAGGGGTACCAGGCGTCCTGGGAAATGCCGACCTCAGCACCTCTTTTCAACTCCCCAATCAAATCGGGATCACCGTCGATGCTGGCATCGTCAAGGGCGGAGGCTTTTTGGACATCGATAGAGAAAAGGGCGAATATGCTGGTGTGGCCGAATTGACCATCCAGGATACCATCGCCCTGAAAGCCATCGGCATCATCCACACCCGCCTGCCCGACGGCAGCAAAGGCTACTCCTTTTTGCTACTTGTCACCGCCGAATTCACCCCCATCCAACTTGGCTTTGGATTTACCCTCAATGGCGTAGGCGGCCTGATTGCCATCAATCGGAGTATGGACCTGGAAGCCTTGCGGGAAGGCGTGCGCACCAATGCCATCAACAGCATTCTGTTTCCCGATGATCCGGTGGCACAAGCTCCACAAATCATCAGCGACCTCAACACCATTTTTCCCGCCACTGAAGGACAATATGCCTTTGGACTCATGGGCATTTTGGGATGGGGAACACCCACCCTGGTTGAATTGCAAATGGGATTGATGCTGGAGGTTCCCGACCCGGTCCGGCTGGCCATTCTCGGCATTCTCAAACTCGAAGTCGGCGTGGAAGATTTGGACATCCTCAAGCTGCAAGTCAACTTCCTCGGGGCCATCGACTTTGAGCAAAAAATGATCTCCTTCGACGCCAGTCTATTCGACTCCCAACTGCTCACCTTCGACCTGGGTGGCGACATGGCCTTTCGCATGAGCTGGGGCAATCAACCCAACTTCCTATTCAGCGCCGGAGGATTCCATCCCGATTTCGAACCACCTCCCCTGAGCCTGCCCGACCTGCGGCGCATGACCATCGACCTGTTCAAAGGCGACCCAAGACTTGGACTGAGTGCCTACTTTGCCGTCACCTCCAACACCTTGCAGATGGGAGCGGCTGCCGAATTTTACATGACCGTCTCCAAGACACTCAACGTCTACATCGAAGGCTACCTGGGATTCGACGCCCTCTTCCGGTTCTCTCCTTTTTACATGAAGATCAACATAGACGCCAGTCTGTCGGTCAAGCAAAAACAAAATACCCTGCTGGGCATCAGCCTTTCCGGTCAATTGGAAGGCCCCACACCCTGGCATGTCAAGGGAGAGGCAGAATTCAAAGCATTGGGCATCAAGTTCAGTCCAGACTTTGACATCAAAACTGGCAAAAGAGACAACACCACCCTGCCCCCCATCAATCTATTGCCTGAACTGACAACCGCCTTGAGCGATGATCGCAATTGGCAACTGCTGCCACCTGCCAGCCACGTCAATCTGGTCAACATGCGAGAGTTGGAATTGCCGGAAGAAGAACAGGCCATCCATCCTTTGGGCGCACTCAGCGTGAGCCAGCGAATCATTCCACTCGGGATAGAGCTGGAAAAGGTAGGGCAGCAAAAACCCGGAGACTACGAGGAGTTTGAGTTGGAGCTGGTAGATGCGGACGGACAATTGATTGAGTCGGAAGATGTGAAAGATCATTTCCCGGCAGCACAGTTCATCAAGATGAGCAATGACGAGAAAGTCAGCCGCGCCTCCTTCGAACTCTTTGATGCAGGCATACAAGCCAGTGACAAGCACAGCATCAGTTTTGGAAAGTACACCGAAAAAGAGGTCAGCTATGAACTCAGCAGCATCATCGACAGCCGATTGTCCAGCACACAAAGCAGTCAGATTGACAAGGGAAGCATCCAGGTGGGAAGTACCATCCACTTCGAAAAGTGGGCCCACAATGGCAGCATCGCCAATTCTGTCTTCGGACAAAAACATACGGCCCGCACCGACCGCTCTCAGGTAGCTGTCAAGCTCAAAGAACAAACCTTTGCCCTGGCCACTACCTCAGATGTCAACCGATACGGAACCTTCCAGGCCAGCACCCAAACTGCGGCCCACCAAGAATTGCAAAAAATCATCAAAACCCATCCAGTACTCGCAGGTCAGCTTCAAGTCATGCCACTGGAAGAAATTGAATCAATATGAGTGATACACTAGCCAAATACAGTTTTCTGCCCTGGTTTCGGCAGGGGCTGGGACAATTTGTAGAACAGCCCGACAGCTTGCAGGCAGAGGGCTTGGAGTCCCAAAGCGGCCGTTCCACCTTTCCGATCAGCGTCCGCATCAAGGGCAATGGCAAGCAAGTCAAACTGGTCGACAAGGATTTCCAACTCATCGGAGCGGGCGACATCAACGGCATCAATCCACAGGCCGTCATCAAGACAGAACCCACCGATGGCCTGCTCAAATTCGAGCCCAACTATTTGCCCTACATCGAATTTTACGACGAAGACTTTCCCTGGCGATACAGCCCTGCCACCGCTGCCGGAACCAACAAAACCAATCTGCGCCCCTGGCTGGCATTGATCGTCTTGGAAGCCAGCGAATTTTCCCGCAGCCAATCGACGCCCCTGCCCATCATCCATCTGACAGCTGGTGCCGAAAATGGCCCGTTCCCCAACGCAAGCCAAAGCCATTACTGGGCACACGTACAAGTCAACCAAAACATCAAGGCCGAAACGGACAGCATCAATCTGGAACGCGACACAGCCCAACTGCAGTCCGACCTGGATCGCAACGCCAACATCGCCTCCTCTCGCATCCTTTGCCCGCGAAAGCTCAAGGCCCAAACCCGCTATTTTGCCTTCCTCATCCCCACCTTTGAGCAAGGCCGACGCGCCGGATTGGGAATGAGCGAAACGGACATCTATTCGGTCAATCCACAAATGAGTTCCTGGGGACTGGCCCACACTGTCCTGCCCGATCAATATCCGGTCTACTACGAATTTGGCTTTCAAACTGGCCAAGGAGATTTTGAAGAACTCGTCAAAGCCCTCCGTCCTTATGAAGCCGATTCAGCCCTAGGCCAGAAACCAATGAGCATTCACAACCCCACTTTTGAATTGCCATTTGCCCAGAGTATCCTCATGGAAGGGGCCCTCAAAACCGTCAATCAAAGACGCAAAACGTTTGGGGCGAGCGACTACAAAGAACAGCTGAAAAACCACCTCAATCTCACCTACCAATACCTGACTGATCCCACGACAGACTTGAAGGACGACCCGATGATCCTGCCACCCATCTACGGCTACCACTACAGCTCGGAGACACAACTCAGTACCAAAGGCAGAAGTTGGTTGCACGAAATGAACCTGGACCCCAGAAACCGCGCTGCTGCTGGACTGGGAACCAAGGTGGTGCAAAACGAACAGGAAAGCTTCATGGAACAAGCATGGGAACAGGCAGGAGATGTGGTGGAAGCCAATCAAAAATTGCGACAGGCCCAATTGGCAGAAGAGTCCAGCAAAAAGTTGTTTTCCAAGTACATCAAAGCCCTGCCCGATGCCAATATCCTCGCCATTACCCAGGCCGTTCACGGGAAGTTGCGGATGAAAGACAGCAGCTCCACCAGCATTCAGGCAACGGTGAAAGACAGTGCATTGCCTAACGGGATGTTGCACCAAAATTTCAAAAAACTCACTGTCAAAGCTGGAAAATCCAAGCGACTCAAATCCCAGAGCAGTGGCCCACCCAGCTCACTTGTGATCACGCAGGCCTTCCGCCGCAACTACAACAGCCGTCCCTTGCTCACGCCCTTGGACATCGATACCAGCATAGAATCGCGAAGCATTTCGCTTTCCAAGGTCAAGCCCGTTCTCGACACCTTCAGCCGACGCCCCACCACAAGCAACCGGAACAGACTCACGAGAAGCAGCAGTCCGTTGCAGTTTGGAAAGACAAAGTCCACCCTTGGCGTGCGCGATTTCCAAGTGGGAGTAGACAAAATTGTCAGCAGCTTTGATCCAGGTGCTTTCCAAGGATTCCAAGCAGGACCTGCCCTGCAAATCGGAGCGGTCAGCAGTCGACTCGTTGACCTACTCGATCCCAGCGCCAACATCCGCCGCAAGACTTGGGGACGCATCGACCGATCTGGCAGCAGCAGCAAGGACCTCAGCAACATCAGGGTCTATCCAGAGATCAAACGGCCGATGTACGAATCACTCAAAAAGATTTCGCTCGACCACCTCATTCCCAACATCCACCTCATTCCCGAAGACAGCGTTTTACTCTTACAGACCAACGACCGCTTCATCGAATCCTACATGATGGGACTCAACCACGAAATGGGCCGAGAGTTGTTGTGGCGCGAGTATCCGACAGATCAACAGGGCAGCTACTTCCGCCATTTTTGGAATACAGCAGATGCAGACACTCCTAGGGCCGACGTCCGCGAACTCCACCGCTGGGGCAAGCAGCGACTGGGTAACAACCAACCATTTGGCACCCCGAGCAGCATGCTGGTCTTCGTCATCCGAAGTGCCATCGTCAGTCGCTACCCCTCCTTCATCTCCTACCTGAGTCCCGCCAGGAAGTTTGGCAGCAAGCGCCGATTTGACAGCAGTGAGAAAAACATCCTTGAGGCGGAATTTCGGGCGGACATCAGCAGAGACATTTGTCTCATGGGATTCGACGCCAAGCTGGAAGACCTCAACACTCATCCGGGATACTATTTCGTCATCAAGGAACGACCAGGAGAAAGTAGATTTGGCTTGGATACCGATTCTTCCATCAGCAGTTTCTTTGGTGTCAAAGATGGCAACGATTTGGCTTGGCCTCATCTGGAACGCCGCAGTGCGTACGCCAGCCTCAACAACAGCCAGCACATCAGTCTGGGTCGCAAAAAGACCATCGACCAGTACAAGTGGGGAGAAGATGCAGCGCACATGGCTGGACTTCTGTACCAAAACCCCGTCATTGCTGCCATCCATTGCAGCGAATTATTCTAATGAAAAGCAAAGACTAACTCCCAATGCAAGACTTAACAAATTTCAACTCATACATCCCTTTTGCCCTCTTTCCGGTCAAGGTGCAGACCCGCTTCATGACCATCAAGCACGTCACCAAGGCATTCACCAGCAGCATGGTGTACGACAGTTCCTCGGCCCGCGCGAGCACCCTGGGCGTTTCCTCTTCGATGCTGTCTGCTGTGACAGTTTTCAGCCGCTCTGCCAAGGCCGACGGAGGATTGTTGCCCTGGTTGGACTTCAGTCGTGACCTCCTCAACAAGTCTGTGCTCCCCAGCAAAGTACTGCGAAAAGTACCCGATGCCAACGAGCTTTGGATTCGAATTTATCCCGATGACATTTTTGTCCAAAGTCATGAAGAAGCACTGACAGAAGGCGAACAGCAAGCCGGGCGAAACTACTGGCAGGAGATACACAAAACGAAATCCGAAAGAGATGCCCACCAGTACAAAATGGCAGCATGGACACAGCTCTTCACCAGCTACCAAGCCCATCGCGCTGCCTGGATCATCCGCCAGACCACACCCTATGGCCATCGCGGCACCCGCACCAGCTATCGCGACGAGGCGGGAAAAACGGTCAGCGAATGGAAAGACATTTTGCCATCTTCCCTGTCCGCCAACTACCGACTGAAGCACAGTCTCAAAACCAAATCTTCCAGTTGGTCCAAAGCTCCCTACACCCGCATGCTCCCTTCTTGCTTTGTGGCAATGGCTCTGGACGAGGATGGCAAGATCATCAAGCAAGTCAAAGGCCGCCAGATTCCCGACCAAGTTCAGCTGGGCATTGATCCTTCCGATGCTGCTGCCAAGATTGAACAAGGAGAAGATGCCGTCGAACTGCCAGCCGAGTTGGAATGGATGACTGATTTTGATGCTGCTGTTGCCAAGGGGCTGGCCATCAAGATGCCGCTCAGTACTGCCCAAGCAAGCGAGGGATTTGACAAGCTCATCGTGCTGGGCGTAAAAGAGCAAACGGACAAAGGAGCACAACAAGACCAGTTGGAAGAATTGCTCAACAACCATTATTACAAAAATGGCAGCTTGGAAATTTTCCCTTCCGGAAGCCCCACCAATTCCAGTGGTGCCAGTCAGTCTGAACGAAGCTCCCCACTCGACACGGCAGAAAGTGCCTATGAGTATTTTGTCAAAAACAACACAGACATCTACCCCTCGGCTCGGGTCACCACAACAGGCGACCACCAGCAAAAATCCGACGGCCAACGACTGGCCGATGCGCTGGGCCTGCCCAATACCCTGATGCAAAAAGTGGCAGGCTCCGACAGAGAAGACATCAGCAATGCCTTGGCCATGAACCGACTGCTCTGGCCCGGTACACTCGGCTATTTTCTCTATGAATTTTTTGAAGACCAGATCGGGCCCAATACCCGAAAGTCCACGGGCAACTTCATGAAAAACTATGTCTTGGGAGGCGGTCACTTGCCATCCATCAAAATCGGGCGGCAACCTTACGGCTTCATTCCAACCACTTCTTTTTCAAAACTCACTTTGAGAAGCAGTTTTTACAAAACCCTTTTCGAAGACATCCTCCAACCGCTGGATGAGGAGTGGGACAAACTCTTGGACAAAGTCCCCCAACTTGGCATCACCCACAGCGGCCCCAAAAGTCCCACCGATGTCTTTCTCGAAATCCTCAGCCTCCAGGCTTCTTCCACCACCTACGACCAACGACTCGTCGTCCCCACCAACCTGCTGAACAACGACAGCATTTCCAGCAGTCAAAACCTACCAGAGTTCCTGTCCAGTCTGGGCCTTGACTTTGACGATTTCGAGACCATCTCCAACGAATTGCGCAGCCTCATCCAAAGTCTGGGATTGGGGAATACGGCCATCGCATTTTTCTACAACCTGATTGCAAAAGAAACCAATTGGTTGCGCGGCTCCATCGTCGACCCAGCTCCTCCATCGCCAGACCATGGCCTTCAGAAATTGAAAGACGAAAACAAAAACTATTTGGAATGGCTCGAATCGGCCCGGCTGACTGATTTGGAAGAAGAAAAGAGCAATGACAAAAACATCGACCCCACCAACAGCGATGAAATTGACCCAGCCAAAACAGCATTGATGTACTACCTGGTGCGGCACGCCATGGAGCGGCTGTATGCTGATTTGTCAGATTCCATCGTCGGGACCACTGGTGGGTTCTTGCCCAAGGGATCAGAGCTATTTTTGGCCACACAAAATTATTTCTCAACCATCAAGAAGAAACGCGTCGGCAGCAAAACTTTGGTGAGCAGCATAGAAAGTCGACCCGAGATGCAGGAGTTCCGCGACGCCCTCAGACAACTCAAAGATCAGCCCACAGCACAACTGGAACGCATTTTTACCGAGCAATTGGATTGCTGCCATTATCGCCTCGATGCATGGATGCTGGGCCTGGTTTACCAACGTCTCACTACCTGGCGCAGAAATCGCAACTACAAGCAAGGTACGTTCCTGGGGGCCTATGGCTATCTGGAGGATGTGCGGCCCAATACCTCCTTTGCAGGCATCGGCATCCGGGAGGTGACTCGCCCCTCTGTCTACTACACCTCGCGCATGACAATCGTTAGGAGAAGCCAGGTGGTCATCCCCGCTTTCAATCGCCGCTATGGGTCGGTGGGCGACAAAGAGTACAGCAGTTTTGCCAGCAAGAGTTATGTTTATTTGGGTCAATCTTCGGCCCCATTGGTCTTCAACGCCAATCTGAAAAAAGTAGAAGTCAGTTCCCGGACCGACAACAGCAACCAAGGCTTCATCCCCGCCCCCTCGCTCGGGCACGCCATCACAGCTGCCGTCCTCCAAAGTGCCTACCAAGTACATGGTAAGGGCAGTGGTTCTTCGGCCACCGATCCCTTTGCCATCAACCTCAATGCGCCCAGGGTCCGAGACGGATTGTTTCTTTTGCAAGGGGTACAACAAGGACAAGAGTTGGCGCATCTGCTCGGCTATGTTTTTGAAAGAGGATTGCACGAAAAAACCGATCTGACGACGACCAACCTAAACGTTTACTTGAAAAAATTCCGCGACCAATATCCTGCTCAGGTCAATGCAGGCAATGGCATGCTCAACGATGTGGTGGACGGCCTTCAACTGCTGGAAGACTTTCGGGACAAAGGCTGGAGCAACATGAGCTGGGTGGCAAGCAGTGATCGGTCCAAAATCCAAAGCCTCATCGAACAAGTGGAAGACCAACTGGATGCCGTCAGCGATTTGCTGTTGGCCGAAAGTGTCTACCAACTCACACAGGGACGCCCCGAAGCCTCCTCCGCCGCCCTGCGCATCCTCAACGAAGGAGGACACATTCGCCGACCTGAAATCGTGGACATCCCTCGTCATGGATTCCCCGTACAACACAAAGTGGCCATTCTCTTTCCCGCGGCCAAAACAACCATCGGCGATTGGAGCAACACCTCCAGCCCGCGCTCCAAACTCTCGCCCCGACTCAACCACTGGCTCAGCACCCAACTCCCCGATCCCAGCAAAATTGAATTGCAGTATCACTGGACAGATGAAAGTGGTGAGCAGCATTTCCAAACCCGACAATTGTCAGAACTCTCGCTGCGTTTGCAACCCATCGACTGGGTCTATTTGACCCTCAAAGAGCAAGGCAATTACCAGAGCAGTGTGTTGGCCAATGTGTTGAAAAATGCCATCCGCAAAGTGGAAGGCCTTCCCAATGACCAAGCCATTACCCTCGATGCCGATGCCCAGCCAGCCACCAACAAGATCAATCTTTTCATGCTGGAACCACTGCTCTGCGAATTGGGGCAAATGGTCCAAAGGGCTCGCCCAAGCAATGCCCGCGACTTCGTTGCCACCACCAGTTCCAGCTACGAAAAACTCACCCCCCTCTACAGTCTGAGCAGTCTTGCCAACGCACTGAACCAAGCCAAAACATCTTTTGCCAAAAGCATGGCATCCATCAAGGGAGAAATGGCCAAAGAAACCCCAAATTGGAACCAGATCAAAACCTGGACCGATGCCCTGGCGGCAGATGGCCTGACCAAAGGAATGCCCGATCCACTCTTGTGGCAATTGGAGGCCGCTGCCGACAGTTTGCAAACCTGGCTCGCCCAATTGCTCAAAATCGGTCAAAAGACAGTAGACAACATCAACGCATTGCAAACCGCTTATCCTTCCATCGAGAATGTGGAGCAACAATTCAAAAACCTTCAGGAACAAGCCAAGCAGTTGTTTCCCGATGGCCTGCGATTGTTTCCAGATTGGGGGCTGGGAGATCGCACAGCGTACGAAAAGGCCATGGGACAAAAAGAGCTCTTTGCACATGCCGGCCCCCTGGCCATTGAGGAGTGGTTGCAGAGTTTGTTGCCAGTCCGTCCCGAGCTGTCTCGCTACCAACAAATCAATCTGCTCCGGGGCTTGTTCACTGGACAAGAATCCAATCTTGCCGTGCTGCAATTGCCTTATCAGGAAGGAGCGTCCTGGGCGGGTGTGAAGTTGCCAGAAGGATACGAGTTGGATGGTGAACACCTCTCATTGGCAGTCTCTTACCCCAAGGATTTTTCCACCAAAAACAGACAGGCAGGCATGCTGATTGACAGTTGGACAGAACACATCCCCCTGCCGCAGGTCGATACAGGCATTGCCATTCACTACGACCAAGCCAACAGCGAAGCACCCAATGCAGTTTTGCTGGCGGTCAATCCGGTCACAGCTGGCAAATGGACATTCAACGATCTCAAGGATGCGGTCAACGACACCTTCCAAATGGCCAAAAAACGAGCCATCGATCCCAACATACTGGCATCGAGCACCATCGGGCCTTTCTTGCCCGCTTTGTACGCCGCCATTGCCGAGGAGGATGTCATCCCGACCTTGGACTGGAAAATCCTCAAGTTTGACACGACCTCCACTTACATTGATCAACTTCTAAAATTCAATTGAGCATGCCGACAGGAAACAACATCGTCATCTGGAATCGCCTGGAAGGCAGAGCCAGAACAGAAAATATGGAACAGCCCATGCGCTGTGAAATCAGAGACCCACTTTGGATGCTGACGCGACAGTGGCAAATGGGGGAATTTGCAGCCGAAGACCGAGGCCTCCCCATCAACGCCGCCCTCTCCTGGCAAAGTACCCCCATCCAAAAGCTGCAATTGGGACATGGCAAAAGCAGTCAAGTGACAGATTACGACGAGTCCTTGCCGCTGGAAGCAGTGGTGGAGAAGCAACCCATCAACTGGACCCTTCCCTTTCGAATAGAAATCGGAAAATATTGGCTGAAGTTTTTGCAGGCACAATTGGAAGAGGCCGGCGCAACGGAGACGTACATCGATGACAAAGTCGTCGCTTTCCGAAAAGCCTCCTACCTGCGATTCAAGCTTCCTTCGCAAACGACCGAGGGGCAAAAAATCCAACATGTTCGCAGTCTCACCAATCGCCGCCTGATGCAATACCTGCAGGCCATCCAACACAGTGAGCATCGGCCCATCGACGGAGGCAAGTTGATCAATTACCTCAATGCCACCAGCAGCAGGAAGGCCAGCGGTTTGATCAGTGGAAGTCATTCCGATGTGGATGCGGCAGGGCTTGCCTTCAAAGAGTGGTTCAACCAACGCTATTTGCAACCCAGCACCACTCGCCACAACGCCTGGGATGCTTCTCATCAAGAATACCAATTTGCACTGGGTGCCCAAGGATTTCAAGAGTCAGATCGCATCGCACTCAAGGCCGAGGGCTACCACCATGGACGCATGGACTGGTATGCACTCGAAAAGACAGCGACCAATGATCCGCAGCTTTCCAGTCGAACCACCTATGGTTTGGACAAGAGCCTTGTGCATTCGGAAAAGCGCAGCTTCATTCCCGCCGAGCTACAATTTCCCGGCATTCCCAATCGACGCTGGTGGGAGGTGGAAAATCGCACGACCAGCTATGGCAACATCGGCGCACAACCCAACGAATTGGCCAATTTGGTGCTGGCAGAATTTGGAATGTTGTACAGCAATGATTGGTTTGTCATCCCAGTCAATGTCCCGGTAGGTCATCTGATCAGGTGCAACTCCATTGTATTGACCGACAACTTTGGACAAAAGACAAGTATAGAGCATTACGAAGAGGCACAGTCCAATCCCAATTGGTCGCTGTTCGACATGAGCAGAAAAAGAGAAAATGCCTTTTTGTTGATTCCTCCTGTGATGCCAAGTGGCATGGAAAGTGCAGCTGTGGAAAAAGTGCATTTTACCCGCGACGAACTGGCCAACCTGGTGTGGGCCATCGAGCACACCATTCCCGACGAGGCCAAGGGGCAGGCAGATGGCAGGGCAGCCGCAGCAAGGGTCAAACAATATTTGCAAGACCTGACTGGAGCGGCCGATGCCTTCCGCAAAGACATTCCGGAGGATTCAGAACTGCACTACCAATTTTCTTCCCAGATTGCCGAGCATTGGATTCCGTTTGTTCCAGTACAGATGAAGGAAGGAGAACGAGAAATTGCCTTTCAACGGGCCAGCCTCCCCAGGCAACTGCCCGGCCATGATACAAAACCCGTTCGCCCTCAGACCACCTTGTTGCAGGAAGGTTTGCTGGCGGATCGCTGGATACGTCCGTTTTACATCCACGAAGAGGAAATCCCCAAATCTGGGATCAGTGTCAAGAAAAGCTGGCAGAGAGTCCGCTGGCACGATGGCCGGATTGTCCTGTGGATGGGGTACCAAAAAACCAATGGACAAGGAGAAAAGTATGGGGCATTGCAATTCGATCAATTGCGCTCCATTCGATGATTCCCCCCTTCTTATACTTACTTACGCGCTCAACACTCTAGAAACAAGCCGGAACGATCGCCCGATCAGTTCCGGCTTCTTTGTCATTGCCTGCTCTTGGCAATCCAACGAACGGCATATTCAAACAACTCCAAGGCATCCTCAATGATGATGTCAGGGTCCACCCCGTTGGGATATTGGTTCTTGGCACAATCTGCCATGATGGAAGTGGTGACGTTGAGGCAGGCGCTGTCCGACAAGAAAAACATGTCATTCCCAGTAGACACACCGTAGGTTTTTTGGCCCAGCAAGATGGAGCGGGGATAACATTTCAAGGAGATGGCCATTCCCTCGGCAGCACTGGCAGTCTGTCCGTTGATCAATACGGCAATGGGCAGTTTTTTGTCAAACTCGTAGGCAGAGTTGGCCAGTTCGATGAACGCCATTTCTCCCTCATCATTTTCCATTTTAAAATGCCAAGGCTGCTCTGTTTTGCCGATGTCGTAGCCGAGATTTCCCTTGCTGAAAAAGGGGCCCAAACCAGCGAGCATTGCATACATGTTTCCACCCGTATTGTCTCTCAAATCCACAATCCAGCCGACGGGATTGGCGCGGTACAAACCCTTTAGAGTGACTTGCAAGGAATCGACATAGAGCTTCGAATGTACAGAGTCAACTGCCTCGCAGCCAGGGACGTATACGTAGGCGATGCTGTCGTAAATGATCCTTCCTCTTGCCTCCAATTGCTCGGGAGATTCTACTCGTTCTTTGAATTCGCTGGGTGGCAATAAATCGCTGTGTTGGTTGATTGTTTGCACAGCCGTTCTGAGGAGGTGATGCACCGTATCCATTGAAGTAGAATCACTGATCTGACTCAGCAAATCTGCTTCGAGTGCATCGAGTTGTACCGCCCCCTCTACAATGATGTTTTGCCGCAAAATGTCAAAAGCTTCCTCCACGTATCTGGTATTGTCATCTTTGGGTGGACCAAGAAGTTGGCAGGCTCCAAGCAAAGAAAACACAAACAGCAGGCAAAAGATTCTTTTCACATCCATCACCCAGATTTTACTCAACTGTAAAGCGCACCATTTGCACTGGACTGGCTCCCAATTTTTGACTGCGCTCATCCGGCAGAGAACCCCCCACAAATACCTTGAAAGAACCACTTTCCAGCACTCGCTCCCCCTTTGCATTGATGAGTTCCAGGTCTTTGGACTCCAGGGTAAACTCCAAGGTTTTGGAAGCCCCCGGCCACAATGTGACCCGCTCAAATTTTTTCAAATCGTACATGGGGACAGCCACCGATGCCTGCTCGTCTTGCAAATACAATTGGACCACCTCCTCTGCTTTGTACGATCCGGTGTTGGTCACAGTGACAGAAATTTTTGCACGCTCTCCCTTCTTCAACTTTTGCTTGGTCAATTGCAAATTGCTGTATTCAAAATTGGTGTAACTCAAGCCAAAGCCAAAAGGAAAGAGCGGTTCTTTTTGCATGTATTTATAGGTGCGGTCTTTCATGGCATAGTCCTCAAATGGGGGGAGATCGTCCACTGAGTAGGGCACCGTCACAGGCAGGCGACCCGAGGGCACCACATCTCCAAAGAGCACATCAGCCAAGGCATTACCGCCCTGCTCACCAGGGTACCAGACGTAGAGGACCGCATCGGCCAAGTCGTATACTTCCTTGCAGGCAATGGCACTGCCAGAGGTAATGACTACCACCAAATTTTCGGACGTGCTCCGCATTTTTTTGATGAAATCAATTTGGTTTTGGGGCAATTTCAGATCGACGCGATCCCCTTTGTGGCGGGAGGCAATGGACTCGCCTTCCTCCCCTTCGATCAGCTGCGAAATGCCAATGCAAGCAATGGTGACATCTGATTCCTTGCCGGCTTCGGAAAACCAATCCATCGGGTTGCGATTGACCTCGTCCAGCAAAGCACCCTGGCTGTATTTCACAAATGTATGTGGACTCACCTTGCCAACCACTCCTTCCAGGAAGGTGACCAGATTTTCACTTACTCCATAGTAATTGGCCAACAGAGCCTGAGCATGTGTCGCTGTGGGACCACAGACAAAAACGCCGTTCAAGTCTTTCCGCAGGGGCAGGAGATTCTTCTCATTTTTCAACAGCACCATGGACTTGGTAGCGGCCTCACGGGTCAAAGCGATGTGCTCGTCGGAATGGATGACCTCAGGACCAATGGCGTCGAAGGGAACGGAACCCAGCGGATCAAACAGTCCTAGGCGAAAACGGGTGGGCAATAGCTCACGCAGATTGCGATCAACTTCGGCCTCAGAGGTCAACCCCTGTTCGATGGCCTTCACCAATTCCGGGTAGGTGCTGCCACAATTGAGGTTGCAACCTTCTGCCAAGGCCAAAGCGGCGGCCTCCTGTGGCGTTTTGACAATCTTATGTCCATCGTAAAAATCGACGATGGCCCAACAGTCTGAGGTAAAGTACCCCTTGAAGCCCCATTGCTTGCGCAACACCTCTGTCATCAGATAGGGATGGGCACAACAGGGGTCGCCATTGGTGCGATTGTAGGCCCCCATAACGCCCTCCACTTTGGCCTCCTTCACCAAGGCTTCAAAGGCTGGCAGGTAGGTTTCCCACAAATCCTTTCGACTCACTTGGGCATCAAATACATGGCGGGATTTTTCCGGGCCGTTATGGACAGCATAGTGCTTGGCCATGGCTGCCGACTTGAGGAAGCGTGGATGATCGCCTTGCAAGCCCTTGACGAAGGCAACTCCAATTCGGGAGGTGAGAAAGGGATCTTCTCCATAGGTTTCTTGCCCCCGTCCCCAGCGCGGATCGCGGAAGATGTTGACATTCGGTGTCCAGTAGGTCAGCCCTTGGTACCGCCCCCGCTGGCCATTGGCGGCAGAGACATTGTACTTGGCTCGACCCTCGGTAGAGATGGCATCGCCAATGCGAAACATCAGGTCTGTATCCCAGCTCGCCGCCATGCCGATGGCTTGGGGAAAAACCGTGGCACGCCCATTTCTGGCCACGCCGTGCAAGCACTCATTCCACCAGTTGTAGGCAGGGACTTGCAATCGGTCGATGGCCGGCGCATTGTACATCAATTGGCCCACTTTTTCTTCCAGACTCATCCGCTTGATCAGGTCATCGACCCGTTTTTCGATGGACAAGTTGGGGTCTTGGAAGGAGAAATCATATGTCTGTCCGACCGCAGATTGGCAGCACAGCAGCAAGGCGATGAGGCAAAGACTTTGAGAGAAGGATGTCATAGAGAGGTGGTATTTTCGTTTTCTAAAAATCCAGAAAGCTCCCCAAAGATAAGAAGCTTATCATTGCAGGTGTCTCTGATTGGTAAGAGGCAAAACTTCCCCCTTTTTACCAGACCAAAAGCAGCTAATTTTCCGCCGCCCCTCTGGCTTTTGGCTTCTGTGTCGTAAATTGTGGGGATTGACCTGATCCTTTTCACCTGTTTGACTCGCATGAACCAAAAAATTACGCTTCCGTTTTTGGCCGTTGTGGCCCTCAGTTTGGGATTCCACTGGATGACCGACAATCGACTGGACGACATCAAAACCGTCGATCCGCTGGCCACTCCCCATACCAAGGCTTTGTACGCCAATCTGAAAAAACACGCTTCTCAGCACATTCTCTTTGGCCACCAGGATGCGCTGGCTTACGGCGTATTGTGGCGGGATTGGCACCGGATGCGCTCGGATGTAAAGGATGTCTGTGGCAAACATCCCATGGTCTTTGGTTGGGATGTGAGCAAGTTGGGGACGTCCACTGTCAACATCGACACGGTTGACTTCAGTCAGATGAAGCGTTGGATCAAAGAGGTCTACAAAGCAGGAGGGGTCAATACCATCAGTTGGCACATGGACAACTTTCACGGAGGGGATTCCTGGAAAACGGGCAAAAAGGTCGTCGCTTCCATCCTCCCAGGCGGTGACAAGCACGAAGCCTACAAAGCCAAGCTGGATCAATTTGCCGACTTTGTGGACGATCTCAAAGTTGGGTTCATTTTCAAAAGGCCCATCCCCATCATCTTTCGCCCATTCCACGAACACACAGGTCGTTGGTTCTGGTGGGGCAAGGGACATCGCAAAACAGAAGAATACATCGCCCTTTGGCGCTTTACGGTGGAATACCTGCGAGACGAAAAAGGCTTGCACAATCTGCTGTGGGCCTATTCTCCGGATGTTGTCAAGGACGAGGCGCACTATCTGGAATGCTATCCCGGCGATGAATATGTCGACATCTTGGGACTGGACAATTATGCGGATGTGGGCAGAAGAGGCCGTTTTGACAAGCTGGTGCAACGCCTGCAAATCGTCGTCCGGCTGGCCCAGCAAAAAGGAAAGGTGGCGGCCCTCACGGAGACGGGCTTCGAGCGCATTCCAGACAAAAAGTGGTGGACCCAAAAGATGCTCAAGCACATCAAAGAAGACCCCGTCGCTTCGCAAATCGCCTGGATGCTGGTCTGGCGCAACGCCCGAAAGTCCCACCACTACGCCCCCTACCCTGAGCACAAAAGTGCAGAGGATTTCGTCCGCTTCAGCCAAGACCCCATGATGGTTTTCCAAGGAGACATTCCCAACATCTACCGACTCGACTAGCCTGCTGACCTATGGAACTACAATACATCGACATTGCCATCATCATCAGCTACATCCTGCTGAGCATTGGCATCGGATTTTGGATTTCCCGGCGGGCATCTGAAAATATGCAAACTTATTTTTTGGGAGGCAACCAGATCAAGTGGCAATACCTGGGCCTGTCCAACGCCTCGGGCATGTTCGACATCAGCGGGACCATGTGGATGGTCATGTTGTTGTTCATTTATGGACTCAAAAGCGTTTGGATTCCCTGGCTTTGGCCGGTGTTCAATCAAATCTTCATGATGATCTTTTTGTCCATTTGGCTGAGGCGTTCGGGGGTCATGACGGGGGCGGAGTGGATCAAGTTTCGCTTTGGAGATGGGAAGGGGGCACAGCTGTCGCATCTCATCGTGGTCATTTTCGCTGTGGTGGTGGTGATCACTTATGTGGCCTACGGCTTCATCGGCATCGGAAAATTTGCCAGCATCTTTTTGCCTTGGAAACTGGCTGCAGACCCCACCACCAATGAAATTTACTACGGCCTGATTTTCACGGGTCTGACAACGCTTTACGTGGTCAAAGGAGGGATGTTCAGCGTCGTATTTACGGAGGTGATGCAGTATTTCATCATGACCTTGGCCAGCATTGCCATCGGCATCATCGCCATGCAACAGGTTTCGCCCGAGCTATTGGCTGCCCACATTCCCGACGGCTGGACCTCCATTGGATTTGGCTGGGAATTGGGACTGGATTGGACGGGGATCATGGACAGTGCCAACACCAAGATTGCAGAAGATGGATGGGAGTTGTTTGGAATCTTTTTCATGATGGTCTTGCTCAAGGGCTTGTTGCAAAGCATGGCGGGCCCGGCCCCCAATTACGACATGCAACGGGTTTTGTCCACTCGCAGCCCCAAAGAAGCTGCCAAGATGAGTGGTTTTGTCAATGTGGTCTTGCTCTTTCCCCGCTACATGCTCATCGCTGGCCTCACCGTACTGGCCCTGGTCTTTTTCAGCGACGAACTCAACCAGATGGGGGCAGAGGTGGATTTTGAGCAAATTCTGCCTTTTGCCATCAAAAACTTTGTCCCGCCCGGTCTCATGGGGCTGCTCATTGCGGGCCTGCTGGCGGCCTTTATGTCCTCTTTCGCCGCCTCTGTCAACGCCGCCCCCGCCTATCTGGTCAATGACATCTACAAACGCTACATCCGCTCCGATGCCTCGGACAAACACTATGTCAATGTCAGCTATTACAGCTCCATTGCCGTGGTGATCGTTGGCACCTTATTTGGCTTTGCCCTCAATTCGCTCAACGACATCATCGACTGGTTGGTGGCCGCATTGTATGGGGGCTACACAGCGGCCAATTTGCTCAAGTGGTACCATTGGCGCTTCAACGGCTTTGGCTACTTTGCTGGCATGCTGGGTGGCATTCTGGCGGCGATGGTCCTGCCCATTTTGTTGCCTGATTTTACCGCACTAGAGGCCTTCCCCATCAATCTGGGCATCTCGCTGATTGGTTGCATACTGGGCAGTTGGCTCACCCAAGCCGACGATGAAGAAGTCTTGAAACAATTCTACCTCAAGACCCGCCCCTGGGGATTTTGGGGACCGATTCACCAAAAATTGCAAAAAGAGTACCCCAACATTCAAAAAAATCCAAACTTTGGCCGCGACATCTTCAACTCCCTGATCGGCATCATTTGGCAGACAGCCATCCCCGCCGCTGCCATTTTCATGATCATCGAATCCTGGGAGGCATTTGTCATTTGCTTGCTCGTCATTGGCCTGACCACTGCGATTTTGAAATACAATTGGTACGACAAAATGGAGGATTACCCGCCGGAGGTGATGGGGACGGATTGAGGAATGCCCCCAATTGAGGTTGAACATTCTAGCAAAAAAGGCATACATTGAAGCAGAAAAAGGAATTCCTTGAGATAGGGCTAACAAAAATCCGCTCTGCCCGTACCATCAAGTAAACAAGTCAATCCCCGATGAAACATACGACAGTGTCCATATTCGAAGAAATCCAAAGCAAGCTCCAAGACGAAGGCTTCCGTTTCGAACGCAAAGACTTTGATCGTCCCTGGGGTGGCTTTTTTGTCATCGAAGAAGAACAGGCTGCCCATTTCACCCGCCAGTATTTCCCTGACTTACCAGATGCCGACCTGATTGACGGCCGCAAAGTCAGTCCCAAAATTTTGCTCGTCGCCCCTCACAAACGCCTTTCGTGGCAGTACCACCACCGCCGCTCCGAAGTGTGGCGTGTCGTAGAAGGCCAAGTCGGCATTGTCCGGAGTCATACCAATGAGCAGACCCCAATGAAGACTTATGGCCCTGGCGATACCATCACCCTGGCACAAGGCGAAAGGCACCGATTGGTGGGATTGGACGAGTGGGGAATGATCGCCGAGATTTGGCAACACACCTTTCCCGACAACCCTTCGGATGAAGAAGACATTGTCCGGCTGCAAGATGATTTTGGCAGGACATCCGGATCGGGCAAAGCGGCGGACAGCCCTTCCGCTTTTGACCAAAAAGTACAGGCTCTATTTGACCAACAGCGAAAGCTCATCGAACGCCCCAACAAGTGGCAGGCCCATCACAACGGCATTTTTCACCGCTGGAAACATCCCGTTTTGACCGCCGCCCATGCTCCCATTTTTTGGCGCTACGACCTCGACGAACAGCGCAATCCGAAGCTGATGGAACGCCAAGGCATCAATGCCACTTTCAACGCAGGAGCGATCCTCTGGAATGATAAATACCTGGTGGTCGCTCGTGTGGAAGGCAATGACCGCAAGTCCTTTTTTGCCATTGCTGAAAGTCCCAATGGCGTGGACAATTTCCGCTTTTGGGACCACCCCCTTCAAATGCCCGAGACAGAAGTGCCCGATGTCAACATCTACGACATGCGCCTGACCCGACATAAAGATGGTTGGATTTATGGCCTGTTTTGTACGGAGCGAAAGGACGACAGCCAGCCCGAGGACACATCGGCGGCCGTTGCCCAATGTGGCATTGCCCGTACCAAAGACTTGGTCCAATGGGAGCGACTGCCCGACTTGATCACCTACTCGGGCCAACAGCGAAACGTGGTGCTGCATCCCGAATTTGTCGACGGACGATACGCCTTGTACACCCGGCCACAGGATGGATTCATCAGCGTAGGTGGAGGCGGAGGCATCGGCTGGGGACTTTGCGCGAGCATGGAACAGGCCGAGATCAAAGAAGAGCGCATCATCGACAACAAGCTGTACCACACCATCAAGGAGGTGAAAAATGGCCAGGGCCCTGCGCCCATCAAGACGAGCAAAGGATGGCTTCATCTGGCCCATGGCGTGCGCAACACAGCGGCGGGTCTGCGCTACGTGCTGTATCTGTTTTTGACAGATTTGGAACAACCCTGGTTGGTCACACATGCACCTGCGGGCCACCTCATCGCTCCGGAAGGTGGCGAGCGCGTGGGTGATGTCTCCAATGTGGTATTCAGCAACGGTTGGATTGTCAACGCCCAGGGAGAAGTATTCCTATACTATGGCTCGTCCGACACCCGCTTGCACGTAGCCACCACCACCATTGACCGACTGCTGGACCACGTCTTGAACAGTCCGGCCGACGGCCTGCGAAGTTCTACCAATTTGACAACTCGCCAAGAAATGATCGACCGAAACCTCCGCTTGATTCGCTCCAAAGGATGGAGAAAAAGTTGATTGGTTCCAAAGAACAACTCACTTTTCGCCAAGACATGCAATCCGAGCTGGCGGCACTGCTCAGCTGGTGGATGCAACACATGATGGACAAAAGGGGTGGCTTTTATGGCCGCATGGACTCCCCTCATCAACTGCAAGTTCGGGCCAATCGAGGACTGGTTCTGAACGCTCGCATTTTGTGGACCTTCTCTGCCGCTGCCCGCCAATGCCGCAACGCCACCTACGCCGATGCCGCCCACCACGCCTGGCAATATTTGCACCGCTGCTTTACAGATGACCGTCATGGAGGTTTATACTGGATGCTGGACCACGAGGGGAAAGTCGTCCAAGCCAAGAAGCAAATCTATGCCCAGGCCTTTGCCCTCTATGCCTATGCAGAGTACCACCGATTGAGTGGAAACGATGAGGCACTTCAGGAGGCCATTCAATTGTTTGACCTCATCGAACAGCACAGTTTGGACAAACAACAAGGGGGCTATCTCGAAGCCTTTAGCCGGGAGTGGGAGCTGTTGGAGGATGTGCGCCTCAGCGACAAGGATGCCAATGAAGCCAAGACCATGAATACCCACCTTCACATTTTGGAGGCCTACACAAATTTGTTTCGCGTACATCCCACGACCGAATTGACCGAAGCTTTGCGCAATTTGATCCGACTGTTTTTGGATCGATTCATCGACCCGGTCCATCACCACTTACAGCTCTTTTTCAGCCAGGATTGGCAGCCTCGTTCCACTGCGATTTCTTATGGCCACGACATCGAATGCAGTTGGTTGTTGCTGGAGGCCGCAGAGGCGTTGGGGGAGGAAAAGCTGTTGGCAGAGGTCCGAGAACGATCATTGCAAATGGCAGTAGCAACTCTTTCCAATGGCATGGACAAAGACGGTGCACTGCTTTATGAAATCCATCCAGATGGCAGCGTAGATGATGACAAGCATTGGTGGCCACAGGCAGAAGCCATCATTGGATTTTGGTCGGCTTGGCAATTGAGTGGAGACATGGTCCATCAGCAGGCCGCGTTGCGCTGTTGGGATTTTGTACGCCAGTACATTCGAGACAGGGAACATGGCGAGTGGCATTGGGGAGTAACAGCGGGAGGAGGCAAGCGCATTGCCGATCAGTACAAGGCTGGTCCTTGGAAGGCACCCTATCACAATGTCAGGATGTGTTTGGAGTTGTTGGATCGCTTGTAAGTTTGCTCCCCGCTCATGTCGTTTGCCTCAAAAAGTCTTGCAACAATGTCCATTGATTTTGTGCCCGCTGCAAATTTTGCTCCGGATGGGAAGTGCTGTAGTAAAGGTCTCCCTGCAGATAATCTGTGAGAAAACGCAGGGACTGCTCGTAAATGATCAGCCGGGCGCCATCGGTCAATTGCTCCTTTTCCTCTTTTGTGATCGCGTCTTTGATCCCTTCCAAGAATCCTTCGCGGGTGGCTTGCAGGATGTCGGGGCGGACAAATACCTGCGCTAGGTCGGTGGCATTCTCATCTACAGGCGGCGCAAATGTGCGGACCATGTCCCCATAGTCATAGGCCAACATCCCAGGCATCAAAGTATCCAAGTCGATGACACAGACTCCTTTGTACGTTTGCGCATCCAGCAGAACATTGCTGATTTTGGTATCGTAGTGAACCACTCGTTGGCAGTTCTCCAGCGCGGGGTAATGGGCCAGCAAGTGTTTGGCGTTCAGCAAATTTTCGATCAAGGCACGGGCCTTTGCCAATCGCTCTTCAGAAGCCTGCCCAATGCTCGTTTGAAAGTGGGCAAATCGCTTGGGGGTATGATGAAAATCGGCGACGGTGACCTGTAATTTTCCCACATCAAAATCGGCCAAGTAGCGGGCGTATTCTCCAAAAGTGTATGCTGCTTCGTAGGCCCATTCGGGCCGATCGGCTCGCTGTACACTGAGGCTGTTTTCCAAAAATGGATACAAGCGCCAGTATTGGTTTTGCACATCGACGCAGAAAGACTCCCCCGTTTTCGTGGGCAGGGCTTGGAGGATGTGGCGGGGATAGTTGCTGCCCGACAAAAAGGCTGCCACCTGTTGGATGTTGTCCATGACGGCCACTGGCTGTCGAAAAATGCTTGTATTGATTTGTTGAAGGATGTAGTGAAGGGGTCCATCAGGAGTGGAGCAGCGAACTTTGAAAGTTTGGTTGATCAACCCAAGGGTGATGGGTTCGATTTGGTCGATGGTTCCTGGCAGGGGGAAGTGGTGGAGAGGAAGGGATGACAAATTTTTGAGAGAAATTTACAAAAAATGAAGGACTCTACCCTATTTCTCCCGATCAGTACCAACGCTTATGAAAACTCAATTTCAAACAAAAAAGTAGAAAATATTAACAATATTCAACAAAAAGTCTTTTTTAAACACAAAAAGTTGTATTTTTCAGGCCAAAGTTGAATTAAAGTAAACCTACAGGTTGATTTGAATCAAATAATTAATATCTTTAAGATTGTAGACAAAAGCATCTACTCTGTCCAATTCGACGGCAAGGATCAAGATGAATTTCAGTCGTTGTTTGCTCTGTGGAGCAATCCGTTGTACCTGGAAGAATTCTTTGAACAACACAAGTCTGATTTACAAAGCGACTTTTGGGGCAATGTTTCAGTAGAAGAAGCTGTAATCAGAACTCGTAAAGAAGCCATCACATTGGAAAAGCGATTGATCGACATTGCAGAACTCGGAAAGAGGGATCGGTACGAATCGCTCTCCAACATCTTCAAACCACTTGTCAACAACCCATTGACAACAGAACAGTTTGAGAGAACGAAAGCAAAAGGCAATCTCAAGCCGAGCTGGTTGAGAATCTATGCAATCAGAGCTGATTTAAATCTCTTTGTCGTTTCCGGAGGTGCCATTAAGCTCACTCCAACGATGAATGAACGAGAGCACCTACTGCTCGAAATACAGAAACTAAATGCCACACGCACTTACTTATTTGATGAAGAAAACTATGACAGCTCTTCATTTTTTGAACTCATTATTTGATGGATGCTCATGAATGAAATGAACAAAAAAATTGCCCAAGCCAACACCAGCAGTTGGATCGCCGAAGCAACACAAAGACAGGAGAACAAAGATTGGCTCGAAGCATCTTTTCTGATCGCTTTGAAGATACTCAGGTACTTGCGGTCAAATCAAATCACTCAAAAGGACTTGGCAAAGCGATTGCAATTTTCGCCACAATATCTAAACAAGCTTCTGAGAGGAAAAGAAAATCTGACATTGGAGACCATTTACAAGATTCAAAACGAAATTGGCATTCCACTGATTCAAATCCCATCTTTTGAATATGAGCAATCCTATCGGCCTTCTACTGAAGTACTGGCTACCAATGTAGTGACCTATCAAAAAATGCAACGGGAAGAGGTATATACGAAAAGTAAAAGTGAAGAACCCAGCAACCAAATCAGTAAATACGCAACAGCAGCATGACAAAGATGACGAAAAGTGACAATACAGGTACTGGGTTTGCACTGCACAAAATTACCACAGATCAGTTTGCCATCATCGATGATAAATTTACAGAAGATGAAGGAGCGATTGTAAACCTACGAAGTCAGTTTCGGTTTGGGCTTGATCCAGAAAGTAAGATTCTACTTATCAAAGCACTTTTCATCTACAATCAAAAAGAGATCCCATTCTTGATCATAGAAACTGGATGCCATTTCCAAATACGGAAAGAGTCCTGGAATGCTTACCTCAATAAAGAACATCACGCAATTTCTTTTCCCAAAGATTTCATCACACACTTAGCAGTCATTGCAGTTGGAACTGCCAGAGGTGTCCTACATGCGAAAACTGAGAATACCAAATTCAACCAATTTCTTCTCCCCACAATAAATGTCGAAAGCATGATCGATGGAAATGTCAACTTTGATTTGAATTATCCAGGGTAGTGCAGAAACCTCTATGTTCCAAAATCATACAAATGCCTCACAACAGCCCCAAGCTCCCCATTGATCGACAACTCCACCCAATCCAGCAAACCATCCGATCGCCAAAAGTATTTTTTGGACAATACATCGCCTTTCTCCACATCCCAGCGAAGGCCCAATTCCATGACTGTCCTTGTTGAGCGATACTCGTGCTGGCGCTCCTGGTGGACTTCCGTATCTCCCACATAATCATTCCGGAACAAGCAGAACTCTCCCCCTCGCTTGCCTACCAAATAGCGGGCAATGCGCCGCCCCAAGGCATCGTAGTACTCTTTGGTTGTCTGACGGTGCTTTTTGTACTTGTAGCGCGAGTACAACAACTGTGATTGGCGGTTGTATTCAAACTTGACTTTGTACCTTTTGCCCTCTTCATCATATACCTCTTTTGAGCGCAGTGTGCCCTTTTTGTCATAGTTGTAGATGGCTTCGAATGCCTTGACCCCTTCGGTGTGGTGGATCTCTCGTTTGACTTTCTTTTTCTCTGTGTACTCAAAACGGGCAATGGACAACAATTCATCTGCCTTGGAAAAGGTGTGGATCTGCATCAGCAAAGTGTCCTCCCAATAGTCGTACTCATAACGCGTCGTCATCCCGAGAGAATCGTACTGGTAAATGGCGGTCGGAAAGGCCCTGGCATTGTAGAATACCTGGCGGACCAAAAGAGAATCCACCAAGTGATTGTCGTCGTCGTAGAGGTGGCGAAACATTTTGACAGACTTGACCTTGTTCTTCACAATGTTTGCCTTGCGATAAGCGGGTTGGCCCAGCAGAGAGAGGGGGATTACCAATTGCCAAAGGAGCAATGCAAGCACTGTCAGCAATGGTTTCTGCCTATTAGTCTTGATCATGAGATGGTTTGTACCTGTCAAATAACTCAGAAGGATTGCCGCCTTCTCCCCATCAATGCTTCAGCAATTTCTCCTGCTTCACCAATTGACCATTGGCATCCTGCAAGTTCAAAAAATACATGCCCTCGCTCCAAGTGCTGGCATCCACCACAAAGTCGCTTCCTTTGGGCTGGCGAGCCAAGGGTTGCTGATGTACCAATTGCCCCAAGGCATTGAATACCGAGAGCTGCCCCCCTGTCCATGTCTCTGCAAAGCGAAGCTTGACTTCCTCGCGGATGGGGTTGGGGAAAATGCGAACGTTTTTGCCTGCATCTTCATAGACAGCCGTGACAACTTTGCTGTATTCATGGCTTCCATCGCGATCCACTTGCCGGAGGCGATAGTAATTGGAGCCTGCTTGTGGATGCAAATCGTCAAAAGAATAATCGACCTGTACCTGGGAGTTGCTTCGCGCCTCGACAGTGCCAATGGCCGACCAATGATTGAGGTCCAAGCTCTTTTCCAGGACGAAATGGTCGCTGTTCAGCTCTGCACTCGTCTGCCAATGCACCCGAACATATTTTTTCTCTGGTACCGCATAAAAGCTTGTCAAATCCACTGGCAAAGGAAGCAGGCTGTTGATGGCTGCCAAGGCATCGATCCGGCCATAGCCGTAGGTATTGTTGGGGATGGAACTGCCAGAGACGCCACCGCAGTTCTGGGTCGTGGTGCGACCAACGGATGTGGTTTCCAATGCACTCTCAATGACCTCCACCTGTCCTGCCAAACCTGGATCAGCAGAGATGATGAGTGCAACGGCCCCCGCCACATGCGGCCCAGCCATACTGGTACCTTGGAAGGAAGCGTATCGGCCATTTCTGATGCAAGAACGGACAGCCACACCAGGAGCACTCACATTGGGCTTGGCCCGACCACTGCCGTCCACTGTCACAGGTCCTCGACTGCTGAAGCCTGCAATGTTGTCGCTGCTGTTGGTAGCTCCTACCGAAAAACTGTTTTCGTAGATGGCTGCGGGGGTATTGACCGTATTGCAGCCAGAGCCGCTGTTGCCCGCGGATACCACCACGACAATGCCGGCCGTCTTCAAACTATTGACCACGGCCTCCATGGTGGCAAAGTTGCCGCTGTTGCAGCCCTCGCTGGTCGGACAGCCCCACGAATTGTTGATCACATGAGGGGCCTTGGTTGCATCGGGATTGTTGCCGTTGCTGTTGGTGGGAGCCAAAAACCATTGAAAACATTCGATGTAGGTCGTAGGGGTTCCATAACCGCGATCCATGTTGCGACAGGCAATCCAACGAGCCCCCGGCGCCACTCCGATTTGGTTGCTGCCACTGTCGTCGCCCACCATGGTTCCTACGGTGTGCGTACCGTGGTTGTTGTCGTCGCAGGGAGTCACTGTATTGGAGCCACAAGGGTTGCCACTACGGGCGGCATGGATGGCGTCATGCCAATTGTAGTTGTGGTCGGCAGTTGTGCCATTCCATCCTCGGTATTGATCCTTGATGGCCAAGTGATCCCATTCCACGCCAGTATCCTGCCCACCGATGACCACTCCTTGCCCCGTATAGCCGCTGGCCCATGCTTGGTCAGCTCCTATTTTGCTCACGCCCCATTCGATGCTGGACAGGCCGCGAGGGCTGGCTGGTGGTGGGCCATCCACAGGTCCGTCGAAGTAAATTCTCGGATTCGGATCAATTCTTTTCACCTCTGGCAGGCGGGCCAGAGATTCGAGAAGTTCCAGTCCACTTTTTACCCACACCGCATTGACGATCCAATAGCTTTGGTGCATGGCCTTGGCACGGCGGATGGTCCGAAGGACCTCACTTTGTGTCTGGGCAGCAGTGGCCGAAAGCTGTTCATATACATAGCGGCCTTTGTCTTCCTTGCTGCGAAATAGGTTGGCATTTTCCACATCCGCCTGTTCCCAAAGTACGACGAGATACTCGGTCATGTCGCCTGCTTCGGCTTCTTCCAGTACAGTCGTTGCGACTTTGGATCGCCAATCATCTCCGGCAGCGGAGGCAGAAAAAAAGAGGATGCAAAAAAGAAATAGGAAAGTCAGTTGTTTCATTAGGAGGCACGGTTGTCTGTCGTTGGCAAATATTCACCTCCCCTAAAGTAAGAAAAATCCAAAACTTGTCCGACAGCTCACTCCCATTGTATTCCTCTTCACTGCACAATTGTCGCTTTTCACCGCATCATAATTCCGAAAGAGAGCGGAAAGGGCTTGTTTTGTCTTCGCAATCAAGAAACAACAAAGTTCAAACCCATAAAAAAATCAAAAATGAAACGTTCCATTCCATTCCTCTTGTCAATCTTTTTCCTGGCATTTTTCCTGAGTGGTTGTCAAAAAGACAAGGACGACAATCCCTCTCCCAATATCCAAAATGAGGAGTACTTCTTCGAGTGCAAACTAGATGGAGAGACCTTCCGAGCCGTTGGGCTCAATGCTTACGGAACGGAATTTCACGACTCCTATGCCATGTACGGACTGGGGGCCAATGATTTTGTGATGTATGTATCTGTCGACCAAAGCCTGGGCGAAGGAACCCACGACATGGACCAGAATACCAATGCCTATGTTGTCTATGGAAATGGTCGCTCCTACGCCAGCCTGTTGGATGGCGGCAGTGGCAGCGTCACCATCACAGAACGGACGCCAACCCACCTCAAGGGCACCTTCCAGGCTACTGTCGTCGACTTCGACAATGTCAACGCCTCGATGACTGTATCGGAAGGAAAATTTGAGGTATTGATCAGGTAAAAACAGCATCACATTTGCCAACAAAACAGGCCGAGTGGAGGTCGGAACATCCGGTCCTTTCCACTCGGCCTGTTTCATTTTGGTCCAAAAATGATCTCGGCAATCAGTAGCGAATCTTCTTGTTGGGTTTAAATTTGATCTCCATCTCCAGGTTCTTCTCCGGATCGTACATGTCCAAAAACGGAAATTCCAATCGGACTGTATTGCCTTCGAAAGTCGCGTCGGGGTGATCTACTTTGCGAACCTTTCCCGGCAGGTGGATGACCATGGTGTATTTGCTGTCTTTCATAAAGGACTGCATCATTCCCACGGCCTCAGCCTCTTCTCCTTCCATTTTGGACAAGTCCACAGGCTTGCGTTTGACAATGAGACACTTCTTCTTGAGCTCGTATTCTGCCATCCCACCCATGAAGGCATCAAACTGATCCACTTGGCTTGGGCTCTGGTTGGTGCGATTACCGGGATCAGACATCTGCATCATGTCGGCCAATGTGGAGTTCAAAGTACTGTCAATGTGTTTGAAAGGCTGGGTAAAGGACATGTTGAACAGGTCCTTCGAGGGATCGAGCTGGAGGCGAATTTGCACCCCGGTGATTTCGTCCATCAGTTTTTTGGCCATCTTGGCTTCTTCGCCATCCTCCTCTGCCAAATGCTCCATCAATTCTTCCTTGGTGATGTTGTCCTTCTTCATTTCCTCTTCCACAAAAGAATCGAAGGTCAAAATGGTGTCGATTGCCCTTCCCTCTTTCAAAACGTCATTCAGAAAGTCCAAGGGGTTGGCCTCTTGGTCTCCCTCCGCGGGTGACTCTCCTTTTTCCTGATCTTCTTGCTGCATGGCCATGGTCAGAAAAGGCAACATGGCGCTCATGTCAGAAGAGGTCTTTGAGCGACCAGAGCCATCGGGATTGATCCAGACTTCTTCGGTGGTACTGGAGCAACTGCTCAGGAAAAAAAGCAAGCAAAAAGCAAGGAAGTGGAAGGAGCGTAGCATATCGATTTTTTAGGTGGTAGAGAATGATTGGCCTGCCAAAGATAGGACAATTTGATCCGCAAATCAGGGCCATGAGTGATTTTGACTCTCGAAAACCCTTTTTTGCTTTTGGATGTCATGTGGCCATCCTCCTCTGTTCTCCCTTGATCAAGTCGCTGGCTCTTTCATCGATAAATCTGAATCGAGAACTTCCAAACAGCCTTCTCTGCGTATTTGGGCCCTGCATTTTCAAATACCTCTACAGGGATGGAATAGCGTTTTCGGTCCAAATTGGCCAACTCCGGATAGGGCAATATCAGGTAATTGATGCCCACATCATCGTAGTCGGCATCCTGTTCTACCGACTTGGCTCCCAGGACAAGCGGCATGCGCTGGTCGAGTGCAAATACCAGTTCGTCCCCTTCGTAGATTTTCCGATTTCCGATGAACAGGTGGTGCTTCCACTGGTCGCCAATGGGCAGTGGTTCACCAATGGGGTTGATGGCCTCCAGTTTGATGATGAGCCGCCGATTGGACAGATCTGTGGTATCCATTTGGCTGGCAGCTTGCGCGGCGGTCGACAACAACAGCCAGCACGTCAAGGTGTAGAAAAAGGTTTTCATAGGTGTGGTTGGGTGTTAATAACAAATTCCGCAGGCTTTGTATCCTTTTTGTTTGGCTTTTTCGACTTGAAGAAATTTGGTTGAGTGTCGACATTTTTTGAAACCCCAGCAATTCTTTTTCCGGTGGTAGGCATACGCATGCTTGCTCACGCAAATCCATACGTCTCCCTTGGCGTCTGTGTCAGCCTGGTTTTGGGTCAGACCAGAGGAAGGCAATTGGGCAATGCCCACAACAGCATGCTGAGTGGTATAGGAACACCCTTCGCGCAGGATGATGTACAGCGCCAAAAGCAGGACGAGGGTCCTGAGATGTCGTTTTTTCATTCGGTCGATCAGTTGGGTGTCTCGGAGGGGACTACTAGACCTTTTACAATATTTGTGCTAAACGAGGGTCGTAGGAGGCAACGACTCGACAAAAAAAGAAGGAATAACCATTTTCCCGATGGCATTCCTTCACCTATTTGAAGAGCGTAAATAAATGTCTTTTATGTCTCTCTCACTAGCCGGTGGACCTTGACCATTTGTTCCGGCAAGACGGTTTTGATGGGTGGTGGAAGTGCTCTCTGCGTGCTTTCGAGATTGGATTTGTAATTTCATTTTTTTCTCCATATCAAAAAAGTTAAATATCAATATTTTTCCCTCTCCCAAAGGCAGCAAATCGGCAAGCCCTTGACAAAGAACAAAAACATAACCACTTGACTATCAAATAATTAAATAACAAAAGGAACGGAATAAAAAAGAAGGGTTTCCCTGAATAAAAGCATTCTGAACAAGGCCAAAACTACAGACAAACTTCCCGCATTTGATCCAGCAATTGACGACTTGCCCCCAAAAGGGCTCCCACTCCCAGCCAAGAGGCATCCGAGAAATAGGCACGACGACCATCCGCTGAATCACCATAAGCTACCTCTATCCAACTTTTTCGGAGATCACCTGGCATTTTTCGCCGCTGAATGGCTCGGATATTGGACAGATGAATCTTGTGTTTTTGGCCCTCAAAACGCAGTGTGCCTTTGCCCAACCACAACTGGCCGTGATCGAGTCGACGCCATCCAAAAACCGGGTAAAGTCGCGGGCTGTACCAGGCAGAAATGGCCTGCTCGCTGCCAGCTCCGTCATCTGCGGACGCCTCTGTGCTGGCAAGGGGAAGTCTTCGGATGAGCTTTGTGGTGAAATAGGCGGCCGCCCGGCAGGCCTTGGCTCGGTGGGGCTTGTGCTTGTCGCTGTCTTCTTTGCCATCCAGCCCATCAGAAATGGCTCGAATGGCCAAATAGAGTGTGCTTCGATGCTCCGGATCTTGGAATGCCTCGGCAAAACCATGGGTTTCCATGTCCACTGCCAGGGCATCGCTGAATGAATTTTTGATCAATGCATAAGTCGCCCTTTCCTTGGTGGCAATCAAACTGTCCCCAGAGACAAGTTTGCCAAAATATACCTGGTGGGCTTCCCGCTCAACCTCTCGCTTGATTTCCTTGGCCAAGCGGATCAGGGATTTGTGTGGGTTGGTGATGAGTTGGGAACGTGCTTGGGAGGCATCTTTGGTTTCCCTCGTCGATTGGTAATTGTCTACCCCTGTTGCCACGACGATGTCTTCCATTTCCACATCCTTGATGGCTCCTGCAATGCCGGACAGGAAGACATGGGAAGGTCGAATTTCTCGCAAAATTTTTTCTGTGACACTGCGCGCTTGGCTGTTGCGCATGCCAATCTCGAACAGCCCCAATTTGATCTGGGTCCCCTCTAAGTAGCCCTCCTCTCCCCGAACCTCTTCGGGGATCGACATTGGGGCGAGCTTCGTTAGAAAATTCCGTACAGCATTGTACTCTTCTTCCAAAGGACAAAGGATGACAACTTGAGGGAGCATGAGGATAACAGGCTTTTATCTACTAACGCAATTGAGTCCGCGCTGTTCCAGAATGGGGAGTTTGTTTGTCAATTCATTGTTCACTGTCCTCCGCAGCCGATGGCTGATTCGGTGGCCTCCTGTTCAACCAGCGACAGACATTGTCATTCCAGATGTGCGCCCGGTCCAACTCACTGATGAACCCTCTTTCCACTGCTTCGTTGATCACCTTGCCCGGATAGCAACCTGGAACCGTGTCCATTTCTCCCAACGGATAGGGATCATCCAAGCCTGCCACCATCTGTCCCGTTCCCATCCGATCCACCAAGAGTCGAAAGGAATAAACATCATGGACAAGGGTATCGACGAAGATGTTTTTGCAAGCCAGGGACTTGTCGGGATGGGCCATGCCGGGAAATTTATCGGGCCGCCCTTCCACCCCCTGCCTGCGCCTGCCATAACTCATGATGCCAAATTGATTGCCGTGGGCAAAACAAACCCTGGCCTTGGGGTAGCGATTTCCAAAGTCCAACAAACTGAAACAGTGATAGGTATCCGCGGTCTGGGCACACATCCAGATGAGGTGAAAGCGCCAGTGTTCATTTTTCAAGCCAATGATCCGCTGCCCGTCGTAGGGGTGAATCTCGATGGCCAATTCCAACTGATCAGCCAAGGCCCAGAGCGGAGTCAGATCGGGATGAGCGACGCTTTGCCACTGCCCATCGGCTGTCAGATAGTGGGTGGGCAAGCAGAGCATGCGCAAGCCAAGCTCGTTGACACAACGTTCCATTTCTGCCATGGCATCTTCCAGATGGAGAGGTTGAACCACAAATCCAGCGGTAAACTTGTCTGGATAGGATTGCTGTACACTGGCGTTGAAGTCGTTTTGAAACCGGATGATGTCGTTACTCAATTGACGCTCCACCCCATTGCAGTACAACTGAGAAAGGGTCAGCAGTACTTCGTGGTCGATCTTGTGCCGCTCCATCCACTGCAGCTTCTCATCCAGGAAAAAGCTGGGGTCGGTAATGGGGCGTTCCCAATTTTTTTGCCGCATGAAACGGCGGTCATCGTCCAGCCAAAAGACCTCCTTCTCTTTCATGAAGCGCGGAATCTGCTCTGGGTTGGGCAGCAGGTGACCGTGGGCATTGATCTTGTAGGTCTGAGGGGTGGTTTCCATGTCGGGGTGGGCTTTTGCAAGGGAGTTAGTTTCTTCGGGCATCTTCCATTTCTCGTTTCAAATGATCGGTGTACAAGATGCCGTTCAAGTGATCGATCTCGTGCTGAAAAATGACAGCTGTGAAGTCCTCAACCATTTCAATTTTGTGACTGCCATCGGGCCGATCGTATTCCAGCAAGATGGCGTATGCCCGATTTTGGGTCGTATCGCGGCGGTCGGGGATCGACAGACAACCTTCCGGACAAGGCTGCTTCTTTTTGGAGTATTGCACAATTCGGGGATTGAGGTAGGCCTCAAAGGGAAAGTTTTCCTTGTCGAAGCGCTGCACCCAAATGATGTTTTTCAAAATGCCCACCTGTGGAGCTGCGATCCCAACGCCCAAGGAAGCAGGATCGCGCACGGTGCGAAACATGCGCTTGAGAAAGTGTTGCAAAATGGGGTCATTGGGGTCGGCCAGTACATCTTCGCTTTTGGTGCGAAGCAGCAGGGAGTCTTCCCGCTCTGTGATGAGAAAGACCCGCATGGCTTGGGTGGTATCGGCAGAGAGTATGAGGGCTTTTTGTTGGGAGCTGAAAGCCTTCGCGCGAGCATCGACAGACTTCAATTTTTTTCCTCCTGCACAAGCCATCAACAAAAGCAAAGGCAGTGCAAGCAAGTATTTATTCATAGGTCAGGGCATTTTCCTCCTGCAAGCTACTAAGATCGTGTTTAAAATTCAATAATTACCTCCCCAAAACCATGAACAGATTCTTCATACAAAAGAAAAGACCCGCCTACAAACGCGGGTCTACTCCTTCACTTTCCAAAGCCAACAGGCCAAATACACAAGCGTGTACCTCGCGCAGAGAATCCTTGCGAACAAAGCGCTCCAAAGCCTCGATTCCCAAAGCGAACTCCTTGAAGGCCAAATTCCGCTTGGCCGACAGCCCTCGCTTGCGCAACAAGCGCAGGTTTTTCTCCTCGTCGTAATCCGCACCATAGATGATCCGTAGGTATTCCTTTCCACGGCACTTGATCGCCGGCTGAACCAGCCCATTCGGTCCATGGCAAATGGCGTCCATCGGCTTGACCACCATCCCCTCCCCTCCGTCTGCCGTCATGCGCAACCACCAGTTCGTCGCCTCTTCTACAGAGCTCGCATCACTGAGGTCGACCAGGCGGTATGCGGTCGCTTTGAGGACTTCCGGCGCAGCAGCACAAATGCGATGCAATTGCTCCATTTGCCACTGATGGGTCTCCTCGACCAACGCCCGCCCTTCTACGGCCAACATCTGAAAAGGCGCCAGCTTGTAGTCCGACAAGTCCTGCACAGGCCAGCAGTACGGGCGATAGGCTTCGGTAAATTTTTGGGCATTTTCCAACTGCTTTTCCGTTTGGCGAATTCTGTCTGCCACATCCAATCGAGCAGCTGCTTGCCCCAATACTTCCAACTGCTTGCTCAGCGCAACCCGGCTGGCACAACCCACTGCCGCATACTGATGCTGAAGCAAGGACTGGGCCTTGGCCGACCACGGCATGAGCTCACAATCGAAGATGGCCCAATCGGTTTGAAATTCCTCCCAAAAATTGCTGGCAGCAAGTGCCGTTCGCAGGCGCTCCAAAACCCCTTGTTCCTCTGACTTGCTGTCAAAGAAAGCCCGGCCGCTGCGGGTGTAGATGCGACCAATGCCCGCTCCCGCTATGCCAAAACGACGCGCAACTACAGCCTCTTCCTTCGCCACGATTACCACGGCTCGCGACCCCATGTGCTTTTCTTCACACACCAAGTATTGCACCCCTTCCTCCCGGTAATAGGCAAAAGCCTCAGACGGATGCTCCAGGTAGCCAGCCAATTCACTGGTGGCCGCAGGCGACATGGTCGGTGGAAGATACATCAGCCAACGCGGGTCAATGGCAAAACGGCTCATGCGCTCCAAAGCAACGGGCGTTCGGGACTCGCGGATGCTGATGCTCTGCCGGAGTCGGGTGGACAAATGCATCTTGCCACTGACATCCTCCAGGTTCAACAGATCGCCTTCCGGGTGGCCCGCCTTGGGTGTTTCAATCGGCCGAGATGGCTCCGCATAGACTTTCTCTGCCTCCACTGCCACAAGTGTTCGCTCTGGATAGCGCAGGGCTGTGAGCTTTCCGCCGAAGACACAACCCGTGTCAATGTCGATGGTCCGATTGAGCCATTCCGCATTGGGGACGGGTGTATGGCCATAGACGACATGAGCCCTACCTTGGTATTCCTTGGCCCAATCGTGCCGAACTGGCAGTCCAAATTCGTCAATCTCTCCCGTTGTCTCCCCGTAGAGGCAAAACGAACGGACGGCCCCGGAGCTCCGCCCTTGCATGTCCTCGCGCAGGCCCGCATGGGCCACCACCAAGCGCCCGCCATCCAGTACATAGTGACTGATGAGCGACTTCAGAAACGTCTTGACCAACTCGATGAACTCAGCTGGTTCTCCTTCCAACTGGGCCATGGTCTCGGCCAGTCCGTGCTGCAGCTTGACATTCTTTCCCTGAAGTTTGCGCAAGAGCTTGGCGTCGTGGTTTCCACTTACACAGATGGCAGAACCATTGTCGACCATGGACATCACCAAGCGCAGGACTTCATTGGAAGCTGGCCCCCGGTCAACCAGATCACCAACGAAGAGCGCGGTTCTTCCCTTGGGTGGGCGGACGGTGTAGCCGTGGTTGCGGGTCCGGTCGCGGTGGCGGACAACGCGGTAGCCCATGCGGGTGAGCAGCCTGCGCAGTTCGCGGAAGCATCCGTGTACATCTCCGATGATGTCGAAGGGGCCTGTCAGCTCCTTTTTGTCGTTCCATAGCTTTTGGCGAAGGACTGTTGCTGTGTCCATTTCTGCCACTTGTTTCATTTCGTAGATGTATCGAAACCCTTCCTTGCGCAACGTCCGAAAAGAGCGCTTCAATTGGCGATGCTGGTTGGGAATGACGTGATGGGGCAAATCGCGATCTGGTCGATCCGCAGAGCGACGGCGGCACACAGGAATTGGCGTATTGAGGACGATGGCGACTGGCAGGCAATGAAACTCCCTGGCGATTTGCACGAGTTTTTTCCGGGAGTCCTGCTGCACATTGGTGGCATCTACCACAGTGAGCAATCCATTTTTGAGCCGCTTGCGGAGGATGTAGTGCAACAGCTCAAAAGTATCTTTGTTGGCATGCAAGCTATTTTCGTCATCAGAGACCAAGGCCCGGCAATAGTCCGAAGAGATCACCTCGGTGGGCTTGAAGTGTTTGCGGGCAAAAGTGGACTTGCCAGATGAAGAGGTTCCGATGAGGACGACGAGCGAGAATTCAGGGATGTTGAGTTGCATTGGATTTTTTCTTTTAAAATGTTGGGATGTGGTTGTTAGGCCTTGCGCTCAAAAACGGCCAATTGACTGGGAGAGCCATGGGTGGCATCCACTGGGCCTACGCCCTCGAATCGCACCTTGTAATTATGGCGTTCTGCTGTGGCATTGGCCCATTGCTCAAATTCGGCTCGGGTCCATTCGAAGCGGTGATCTGAGTGGCGAAATTTACCTTCTGTCAAGCCTTCGAAGAGAGCGTTGTACTCGCGATTGGGGGTAGTGAGGACCAAGATTGCTGGGCGGGCGTGTTGGAAGACCACTTTCTCAAAGGCCTCCAATCGGTATGGGTCCAGGTGTTCGATCACCTCTACCAAGGCAGCTGCATCAAAACCCGCCAGTCGATCATCGCGATAGGTCAGTGCCCCCTGGATCAGCTGAATGCGCTCTCGCTTGGCGGGGCTGGCATCTTTGAGGTACAGACGGCGACTGGCCACTTCCAGAGATTTGAAAGACACATCCATTCCCACAATTTTGTCAAACTGCCGCTCACTCACCAAAAGCTTGAGCAACTTTCCTCCGCCACAGCCCAAGTCCAATGCGCTCTTTGCACCCGAGGCTTTTAGCAATTCACAGACCCTTTGCAAGCGGGTTTGGTGCAAGTTCATCGATGTCTCTAGCAACTCCTCTTTGGAAGGGGCCGCCGGATTTTCTTCTCCTTCCACTTCTGGCTTCTCCAAGCCTTTGACAAATTGGCGAGCATAGCTTTTTTTGTGCTTCAAATACCGACGGATGATGAGCGAGGCCATGGGATGACCCGAAATCCAGTCGCTGGAATTGCGCTGAAGTTTTTCAATTTCCATCTCATTGACAAAATAGTGCTTGCTGTTGTCGAGCACAGGCATGAGAACAAAGAGGTGGTTGAGCAATGTCTGCAGGCTGATCGTGTGGTGCAGACCGACGGAAAAGTAAGGACTCTCTCCCCATTGCGGAAAGTTTTCATCCAGGGGATGGCCTTTGATGTCCAGCTCGTAGCCCAGCGGCTCAAACAGTTTGCGAATCAGCCCTTCCCCGCCTTTGGATACGATGGTGGGCAGGCTGACTTCCAGTGGCAGGGCCTGGCTCACCAAGTGGGGCCGATCCTTGCAGCGGCCATTGAGGGCACTTCCAAATACTTTGGAAATGGCGGTACTCAAGAAAGAAGAAGCAACGTAAGGACGGTCGTTGACATAGTGTTCCAACTGGTAGGAGGCTTTGCCCCTGCTGTGTTGTTGGCGGCTGAGCAGAACGGGATTCATCTCCAACAGCAAGACCACCGAGCACTTGTCGGGCTGGGCCTCTGGGTAGAAGACATGGGCCTTGCCAAAGGACAGCTCCTTGCTTTGGAAGCGGTCGGGGTGCTTGCCGAGTAAGTAGCCAAGGTCGGTCGCAGGTTGATGGGTGGTCGTAATTTGTAGCAACATCTGTATTTCGATTTCGTTGCAACAAAGTAAAACCACAACTACGCAGTTTTTTTGCGCACTTAGAAAAAACTTGTATTTTCTCCCAAATTATTCTCCATGCCACAGAACAAGAATGCACTGTTGCGCTATCGCACCATCGACAAATGCCTCCAAAATCGCTTCCGACGCTGGACGCTGGACGATCTGATCGAGGCCTGTTCAGACGCATTGTACGAGTTTGAAGGAATCGATAAAGGGGTGAGCAAACGAAGCATCCAGGCAGACATTCAATTGATGCGTTCGGACAAGTTGGGATACAATGCCCCCATTGTTGTACAAAACAAAAAGTACTATTCGTATGCCGATCCAGACTACAGCATCTCCAACATTCCACTGTCCAACGAAGATTTGCGGAAGCTCAACCAGGCATTGGGCATCCTCAAGCAGTTCAAGGGCTTTTCCCATTTTCGGCAAATGGAGGGGATGATCCAGCGATTGGAGGACAAAATCATTTCGGAAGAACAGCAACAATCGGCCATCATCGACTTTGAAAAAAACGAAGACCTTCGCGGCCTCGAACACCTGGATTTCATCTACCAGGCCATTGCCCAGCGGAAGGTCCTACAAATCGTCTATCAATCCTACAAGGCCAAGCAACCCAGTACCTTCCACTTTCACCCCTACCGACTCAAGGAGTACCGCAACCGTTGGTTTGTCTTGGGCCTGCGAAAAAAAGAGGCACCCCTGCTCAACCTGGCTCTGGACCGCATCCAGCAGCTTCAAACTTGCGACCTACCCTACCATGGCAAGCACGGCATCGATTTGGAAAATTACTACAAGGACATCATCGGGGTGACGATTACTGGCCCACGGCCTGTCCCGGTGGTATTCAAAACATCGGCGGCTATGACCCCCTACATCATCAGCAAGCCCTTTCACCACTCGCAAAAGATCCTGGAGACAGATGACGAGGGACGTACAACTTTTCAAATTACCGTCATCCCCAATTTTGAGTTGGAACGATTGCTGCTTGGCTATGCTGAAAGTCTACAGGTATTGCGCCCAAGGCGACTCAAAAGCCGCCTTCGCAAGCGACTACAGGAGGCCGTGGAGCAGTATGTCACTCGTTGAGAGCAACAGGCCTGAATTCTTTGAATTGATCCATTGACTTGAGGAATTTCTTTTGCCCCGATCGAATGGCCGAGCTCAGCACATGGCGATCAGAAGGAAAATCTGATGGGCTGCCCAGACCTTCACAACAAGAGATGTCCTCTGCCCGATCGTCTCCCCAAGACTCTGTATACTCGTTGCTCCAGCAGTAAAAGCCTTTGATGAGCTTGCTGTCGATGATCTCGCCTGTGTCAACATCTCGAAGGACAATGTCGAAGTGGGCGCGCGCCAGCTTGGACTGTTCATAGGTGGTGACCCCAAAAGTCACCGTCTGAATGATTTCCTTTTCTACCTGGACATAAGCAGAGTCGGCCTCGCTCCACTCCTCCACTGTCTCTGTATCAACGACCACGTCCTTGCTGTTGGAGCAGGAAGAAGAACTTTCCGTTGGTGGGCCTGCCTGCAGCTTACTGATGGAAATGTTGAGTTCTTGCTGGGCGCTTGTCCCGTCGGGCATTTCGAGGTGGAAGACTTGCCATCCGTGTCGGAGGGGATAGGCCGTATTTTCGAAGAATTGGTCAAAGGTCCAATCGGCCTCGTGCTGTTGCAGCACGCCATTGTCTATGAGTATGAGGACATTGGTGGTTGCCAATTCATACATCTCGTCTCGGAGAGCATCGGTGTCGCGAAAGCTGTCGCGGTAATCATAGGTATGCTTCAAAATCCCATAGGCATCGCGAGCAGCCAGTCGATCGCCATTGCGGGCTGCGGGCATGTATTCCTGTGCGCGGGAGTAGTACAGCAATGCACAATTGTCGCGGGCCTCGGCGATGAGTTCGTCCACTGGGTAGAGGCGAATGGAGGCAGAATGGCCTTTTTGGTGAACGCGCTCCAGGATGGATTGCAGACGCTCCTGCCGATCTTGTATTTCGTATGCTTTGCTGTGGATTTTGAGCCATGCTTCGGCTTGTCCACTTCGGCGGAGTCTTTCGACTTCGAGGAGATCTCGTTGGGTGAGGCTGGCAAATGATTGTTCGAGGGCGCTGAGGTGATCAGATTTCACCCTTCCGTATTTGAGTCGATTGCTACTGACTTCGAAAGCCCGATCGTACTTTTGCTTGTCGAGTAATTTTTGAGGGTTGGCACAGCCGAGTAGAACAAAAGGGAATAAAATGTAGAGATAATTCTTCATAGCTGGTTGGCGTTTTGGTTGTTATAAAGATACGCCATTCCAGTCCAACAATCAGCATTCGGAGCTGTGATGAGGGGTTAAACATTGGTTAAAACTTGTTAAGGTTTTCCAAAGAAACAAGCCTGCGTTTACACCCAAAGTAATTTACATTTTCAATAGTCGAATGCTCAGGCGGTTGTTGCGCGCATGCTGCTCTGAACTGCAGTCACCACACTCGCATTCTTCCAAGGGTCGAGACTCTCCATATCCACGGAAAGCCACTCGCTTCAACAGCTCAGTCTGGTCGATGGAATCACAGACTGTTTTCAGTTCCTCTTTGAGGCTGCGCAGATTGCGACGACTGCTTGCCAGATTGGATCTCTTTGCCCCCCGACAATCCGTGTGAGAACCTATCTCTATTTTCGCCTTGGGTCGATCTTGCAAAAACTTGATGATGCTCCACAATTTGTCCAAGTCCTTTTCCCGATCAAATTCACAACAGCGATCGACACCAGTGATCCCATAGTAGAATTTGATGGCGACCGATGTTTCGTCTCCCACCTCTTGTAAATCTGTTTGAAGGGATTGCCAGACGGTTTGGTCCATGACTGGCTCCTGGGGTTGCGACTGTACAGTCAATGCGATGAGGCACCAAAAGCAAAAGGTAAGCAAGCTTGTCTTCATTTGTGTCTTTTTCATTATGGTAGTAAAACGCCTTTTCACCACTTGTGGTCTATCCCTCTCTGTATTCCTGCTACAGAGAGTTCTTGTAGTCTTCGATGTGCTGTATGACTCCCTGCATCAAGCGCTGGCGGGCCTCTATGGCAGCCCATGCAATGTGCGGGCTGAGGACAATCCGCTCGGGATGTTGCAGCTGAAGGAATGGATGATCAGCAGGCAGAGGTTCTTGTTCAAACACATCCATGCAAGCCCCTCGAATGATCCCGGCATCCAGTGCCTTTGCCAAGTCATCTTCCACTACAATACCTCCTCTGCCCATGTTGATCAGCAGGGCGCTGTCCTTCATTTGTTCCAATTGGGTGCGGCCAATCAAGCTTTTGGTTTGCGCTGTCAGACCTGCGTGAATGGATACAATATCGGAAGTGGCCAGCAATTCTTCCAGTGGCAAGCGTTGATAGGCAGCATTGTCATTGCGACCAGTGGTGGAATGATAAACAACCTTCATCCCAAAGCCATCTCCCGCCACACGCGCCACCGCCCGCCCAATGTTCCCCAAGCCAATGATGCCCATGCGCTTTCCCGCCAATTCACAATAGGGACGGTCGAGGTGAGTGAAGTGTGGGCTGCCACTGTAGGCACCAGACTTGACATAGTTGTCGTAGTATGGCAGGTGATGATGCAAGTGCAACAACACGGCAAAGGTGTGCTGTGCCACCGTCTCAACGGCATAGCCTGCCACATTTTTCACGCTGATCCCACGGGCATTTGCCGCTGTCAAATCGACATTGTTCATCCCGGTAGCTGTCACACAGATGAGTCGAAGATGTTGGCAAGCTTGTAGGTGCGCCTCGGTGATCTTGACTTTGTTGGTCAGTACGATGTGAGCATGACGAATCCGATCTGCCACTTCCTCCGGAGAGCTTTGGGGGTACGCCTTGTAGTCTCCCAAGGAGTGGAGCTGTGCCAATTCGGGCAGTGCTCCAACAGTTTCGATGTCCAAAAAGACGATTTGCAATGATTCCATGTTGGTCGTTTAGCGATTGAGAATGTCCCACACAAGTGCCTTGGTCAGCTGTTGGCCCGCCGCTTGCTTGCGCACCTCCTCAAAGGAGACACGAAAGCCACAGCCTGTTTGCCAATGACTGCAACCATAGGCCGTCTTGCCCTTGACCACCTTGCCAATCCCACACTTTGGACAGTGCAATTCGTTGGGAACGGTCGTCTTTTTGGGAACGACTGTCTTCTTGGGAGCTGCAGTGGGCTTGGAAGGTTTTGGTTTTCCGTCGATGAGTTGCAGTTCGAACGCATCTGTAAAGCGGATGACACCATTGCGTTTCCGGCCGTTGTCCTGAAAGCCTTTGAGCTGGATGGTGGCGCCGCGTTTGTACAGGCGAAGCAATTGGCGCTCTGGAATTTTCTTTTGCATGAATTCAAATGGCAGCCGAAAGTCACAACCTTCTTTCCACCGACTACAGCCATAAGCAGTTTTTCCCTTGAGCAATTTTCCGTGGCGACATTTGGGACAAGACTGTTCGGTCAAAATCTTGTCGGCGGGCAGGGCGGGGCTGCGTTTGCTTCGCTTGCGGCTGGCTGCAGGGGGTTTGCCAGGGGCAGCGATTCGCTGTTGGTTTTTGCTGAGTCGGACCTCCTCCACCAATTGGCGCACCATCTCTTTCATGTCGTTGACAAATTGCGAAGCGGTATGTGTGCCGGCCTCAATTTCCCGCAACTGCTTTTCCCACTGCCCCGTCAGCTCCACCGATTTGAGTTGTTCGTTTTCGATGGTATCGATGAGTTGGATGCCCGTTTCTGTGGGATGGATTTGCTTTTTCTGCCGACGGATGTACTTTCTTCTAAAGAGCGTTTCGATGATGTTGGCGCGGGTGCTGGGTCGACCAATTCCATTGGCTTTCATGAGGTCGCGCAGTTCGTCGTCGTCCACCTTTTTGCCCGCCGTTTCCATGCCGCGCAACAGGCTGGCCTCGGTGTAGTATTTGGGTGGCTGCGTCATCTTATCCACCAAATTGGGCGCATGCGGCCCCTGTTCCCCCTTGACAAACTCGGGCAAAATCTTTTCTTCCTCTTCCTTTTTGTCTCCCTTGCCCTTGGCTGTTTTGGACGCAGCTTTTTGCTTGGGGAACAACACCCGCCAGCCTGGGTCCAAAATCTCCTTTCCCGTGGCTTTGAAGCGAAGGCCATCCACTTCGCCAATGACTGTATTGTTGGATACGATGCAATCTGGGTAAAAAGCAGCGATGAAACGCCGGGCGATGGCATCGTAGACCTTTTGTTCATTGCCCATCAGGTTTTTCTGCACCCCAGTGGGAATGATGGCGTGGTGGTCCGTTACTTTTTTGTCGTTGAACACCTTGGCCGATTTTCGGATGGGCTGGCCCAGAAGGCTTTGGGTAAATTGGCTGTAGCTGCTCATCTGCTGGAGGATGCCAGGGATTTTGGGATACAAATCGTTGGGCAGGTAAGTCGTATCCACCCGCGGATAAGTGACCACTTTTTGCTCGTAGAGTTTTTGCACCAACTTCAGTGTCTGATCGGCCGAAAAGGCAAACCGCTTGTTGCAATGGACTTGCAGGCTGGTGAGGTCGAACAAACGCGGTGGATATTCGCGGCCTTTCTTTTTGGTGGCCGATAGGATGAGGAAGGGTTTTCCCGTCACGTGCTGAAGCCATTTTTCTCCCTCCTCCTTTTTGAGGAAACGACCTTTTTCACATTGAAAGGTCACCTCTCGGTACAAGGTGTGCAATTCCCAATAGGGTTCGGGGACAAAGTTTTCGATTTCCTTGTGCCGCTGCACCAGCATGGCCAGGGTGGGCGTCTGCACACGGCCGATGGACAGCAACTGCCGAAAACCACCAAATTTCAGGGTGTACAAACGGGTGGTATTCATGCCCAGCAACCAATCGCCGATGGCCCGGGAGCTGCCTGCGTAGTAGAGTCGGTCGAAGTCGCTGGCATTGCGAAGGTTGCGAAACCCATCGCGGATGGCTTCGGGGGTGAGGGACGAAATCCAGAGCCGTTGGGTGGGGCCTTTGTAGCCCGCCTCTTGTAGGACCCATCGCTGGATGAGTTCGCCCTCCTGCCCGGCATCCCCACAGTTGATGACCAACTTCGCTTTGCGCAGCAATTTTTTGATGACCCCAAACTGCTTTTTGACACCTTTGTCAGACATCAACTTGGTCTCAAACTTTTCCGGCAGCATGGGCAAGCCGTTGAGGTCCCATTTTTTCCAGTGGGCGTGGTAGTCGTCCGGGGATTTGAGTTGGCAGAAGTGGCCAAATGTCCAGGTGACCGCATAGCCATTGCCCTCCAGAAAGCCATCCTGTCGGCTTCGGGCGCCAATGATTTGGGCAATTTCGCGGGCCACACTGGGCTTTTCAGCTATGCAAACTTTCATTCCAAGCGATTTCGAGGGGGCAAATTACAAATTATTGGGCAATCGCCACTTCTGGGGCAAAGCCTTAACCAACTGATTATCAGCTCCATTGAAGAACAGCCAGTTGGGTACAGATGATAAAAAAATTGTCAATATCCCCCAAACCTATTCTGCCTTTTTATCGTAAAACCATTAAATTTGCCAACTCTATAAGTCCAGAGCAAACGAACAAGCTCCCAACAAACTCTTAAAAAGCGATTCGACCCATGGGAAGAGCATTTGAATTCCGCAAAGAAAGAAAGTTCAAGCGTTGGTCCAAGATGGCCAAGGCCTTTACCCGCATCGGCAAAGCCATTGCCATCGCCGTGAAAGAAGGCGGCCCCATACCTGAGACCAACTCCAAGCTACGGGCAGCCATCCAAAATGCCAAGGATGCCAACATGCCCAAGGACAACATCGAAAGGGCCATCAAAAAAGCTTCCTCTAAAGACGCGGCCGACCTCAAGGAAACGCTCTTCGAAGGCTACGCACCACACGGCATTGCCATCTTGATCGAAACGGCCTCCGACAACAACAACCGCACAGTGGCCAACATCCGCAGCTACTTCAACAAGTGCAAGGGCAGCCTCGGTACCTCTGGCTCTGTGTCCTTCATGTTTGAGCACAACTGCCACTTCAAAATCCACAAAGGAGAGCACGACCTGGAAGAACTCGAACTGGAAATGATCGACTATGGTGCTGAAGAAATCTTTGCCGAAGAGGAACACATCATGATCTATGGTGCTTTTGAAAATTTTGGTTCCATCCAGTCCGCACTGGAAGAACGACAGATCGACATTCTCGCTTCTGGCTTCGAACGAATTCCCAGCACGACAAAGGCCCTGGAAGGCGGCGAAGAAGCAGATGTGGAAAAACTGTTGGGATTGATCGAAGAAGATGATGATGTGTTGAACGTATTCCACAACATGATCTGATCAGAAGTAGGGCATTTTCTTGTATTCCTGATGCCGATGGTACTTGGGACGACTGTCCATCCGAATGTGTAGCCAATACACACCCATGCCTGCTGTACTCAACCAACAAGCTCTCTGCCCAAGGCGCTCCGACCGTTTTGTCTACACAATTCAAACAAAAGCAGCTGTCCCAGATCGTCGATTGTCAGAGAGAAATATGCTCAAAAATAGGCAGAGAGGGATTCATTTGCTTCTTTTGGGCCATCTTTCGAGGGCCAGGATGAGAAGGATGATCAGGACGAAAACAATTTTTCCCACTGGAAGATCGGACCAAAAGCCTCCGACACCATGCCAAAGTAAAATATGCATGAAAACCATTTTTAGCCACAACTTTTGCTGTACTTCTTAGGAGTCAGCAGCAAGTTCGTGCCATGTTTGATAATGTTACCCACCACACCTTACCGCCTGACGCCTTGCTGATAGAAGCCAATGGACAGAAGGAGTTGTAAGCTGGGATCATTCCCAAAATGTTTGTTTCTTCCTGATGTAAACAGAGACTAGGGGTACAACCATCACTGCATGAGATCCGATGCATCGGACCTCTATTTTTGAACCAACTTTGGGCGGTGACAGTACGATGGAGCCTGCTGACAATGTTTGTACGAAGATGATTCGATCTGGTTTTCGATTGCTACAAAATGAATTTGTTGGCAATGAAAAGGTCGACCTGAAACATCCTTGTAAGAAAGGTTTTTATTCTATCGCTCTTTGTTTCTTTTTCCAGGGCACCAGACCTTTGCAATAGGACGCCGAAAGGCGCTTGGTTTTTACTTTGCGATCATCAAAGTTCGCCTTTATTTTCCTTTTGTTCAATACCAATCATTCCAAAACATCACCCAAAATCTTACAAATAAATACAATATCTCCGATCGTCCATTGCGGCATTGCTGATGGGAACACTCACATCTTTTTATTCCACAATTGACTACTACAAAAACAATGCGAATTTTACTTAGCCACTGCATTGGTCCTGAAAGACTGTTCAGAATCGGACAGTTGGTGTCCAAATTCGGACAAGACCGGACGGGCCAAAACATCACTTCTATACATAAGTCTCTAACAATCAGTACCATAAGAATAATGGCACACCCATTGACCCAAAAACAGCAGCCATTGGATCATTGGCCTGTGGGCTGCATCGCAGCGACAAGGAATCCCCAAATATCCTCTGAGGCATTTGCTCTCCGAAAAAAACAGACGAATTATGCTTAAAAGCTATGTATTGTTGGCCATCCGCAACATCAAAAGACAACCGCTTTACACCCTCCTCAACGTCATGGGCCTGACCGTAGGGATCATCGCCACCCTGTTCATCCTGCTTTTCATCACAGAGGAAACGCGCTATGAAAACTTTCATCAAAAGGCAGATCGCATCCATCGCATCTCCTCCGACATCACAGAACAAGACAACCATTTCCGTTGGGCCGTCACCCAGGTGCCACTGGCCCGCCAGGTCAGAGAAGATTATCCCGAAGTAGAATCAGCTGTCCGCTTCATGCCCATGGACCGCCCCCGGCTGCGCTACAAAGACCAGTCTTTTTACGCAGAAGATGCTTACTATGCCGACTCTACCCTATTCGAGGTCTTCACCTTTGAACTCATCAATGGCCAAGAAGAAACGGCACTGGACCAGCCTCATTCCATTTTGCTCAATGAAAGTCTGGCAAAAAAGATGTTTGGCAAGGAGGATCCCATCGGCAAGGTCATCAAGTTGGAAGACGAAGTGCAAGATTACCAGATCACAGGGGTTTTCAAAGACATTCCCAACCATTCGCACCTGATCCCCGACGCCCTCTTTTCCATCAATACAGTCCCCTACTTCATGCAGCCAGAGCCAGACTCCTGGGGCGGCTTCCAGCTCTACACCTATGTCTTGTTGAGAGAGGGAGCCAATGCGGCTGCTTTCGAACGCAAACTGCAAAACATCATTGACCGACATGTCGCCGTCATCTTCGATCAATTCAATGTGCAGATCAAATACGAAACCATCGCCCTGCAGGACATCCACCTGCTGTCCGACTTTGACTCGGAGCCCAAGCCAACAGGGCAACTGAGCTTCTTGTACATTTTCGGCATTGTGGCCTTACTGATGTTGGCACTGGCGAGCATCAATTACATGAACTTGTCCACGGCCAGGGCAACCCGCCGAGCCACAGAGGTAGGCATTCGAAAGGTGCTGGGGTCGCAAAGGGGACAACTCATCTTGCAGTTTCTGTCAGAATCTGTTCTGTTCACCTTGATTTCTCTGCTTCTCAGCTATTGTCTGATCCCCATCCTATTGCCCTTTTTCAATTCGGCCTTTGACCTTCAGCTCAGCAGCCAGCTCTTGTTTTCTCCAACCGTCTTGGGAGGCATCTTTGCCATTCTGGTGCTGGTGGGTGTATTGGGCGGCAGCTATCCGGCTTTTTTCCTGTCGGCCTTTCCTCCCATCACGGTCTTGAAAGGGACCCTTTCCAAATCGGGCAATCAACAGTTGCGCAAAGCACTGGTGGCCATCCAATTTGCCATTACCATCTTCATGCTCATCGGTACCGGCATCATTTACGATCAGATGAGTTACCTTCGCAACAAGGACCTCGGCTTTGCCAAAGAAAATGTGATGACCATGCAACTGCCCTTTCCTCCGGAAGACAGGGCAAAGTATCCCATCCTCAAGGAAAAACTCCTGCAGAATCCTCGCTTTGTCAATGTGGCAACCTCCAACAATGAGCTGGGCAAAGGGGTTGGCAAATCGCTGATGAACGTGGAGACCAAGGATGGCAGCATGGAACAATACGGAGTAGACTTTTACGAAATCGACAGTGACTTTTTCTCTACCATGAAAGTTCCAATCGCCATGGGGCGAGACTTCAGCAGCGAACTCAGCACAGACAGCATGCAGTCCGTTTTGGTCAACGAATCCATGGTCAAGCGGATGGGCTGGGAAGATCCCATTGGCAAAAGAGTACAATTGCGACCGATCGACAGTCTGCCGTTTTTGCGAGTGGTAGGAGTCGTCGAAAACTTTCACCAAAAGTCCCTTTACGAGCCCATTGGAGCCCTGATGTTTTACCCCGCACAAAACTTGTCCATCGTACACGCCCGCATCCAGCCCCGCAACACACAGGAGGTCGCAGAGATCATCGACTATGCTCGCAACAGTTGGGAGGAGTTGTATCCCAATAGTCCATTTGATTACAACTTTGTCGATGCTTCCTTCATGGAGCTGTACGAAGCAGATCGCATCCGCGCCAAAATCTTTACCCTCTTCAGTCTGCTGATGATCTTTGTGGCATCTTTGGGACTGCTGGGGCTCGCCTCTTTCATCGCCCAACAGCGGACCAAGGAAGTGGGCATTCGAAAGATATTGGGTGCCAATACCAAGGACATCGTCTTTTTGCTGACGAAGAGTTTTGTGTTGCTCGTGGTCATCGCTGCCATTCCAGCGTTTGTCCTCGCATGGTACTTTATGAACAGTTGGCTCGGCACATTTGCCTACCATACCGATATGAATTACTGGTTGTTTGCACTGGCCTTTTTCATTGTCGTTGTGTTGACCGTTCTCACCACGGGCTTCCACGCACTGCGCGCCTCCAAAGGCAACCCGGTGGATTCGCTGCGGTATGAATAGCAGCGACTAGAATGTTTGTGGAAAGTTTAGCATATTTGTTGTCGGCCACTGCTCTGCTGAACAACAAATGATACAATGCTCGACAAACAAATCAGGTCCTCCTGCTTCCGCGGTCTTTGCCTTCTCTTGCTTGGCCTTTGCCTGCAATCGTGCTTAAGTGCTGACAAACAGACACTAACAGAACAAAACTTGTTGGGCACTTGGATGGGAGCGGCGCTCCGACTCGATCAAGGCGTGTACCAACCCTTCCCCAAGCTGATGCAATTTGGAGTCGATGGCAAATACAGAGAGTCGTGGATTGACTTGAAAAAAGCCGACAGCCTCTACCAATGGAAACTGTTGACAGATAGCATACAGGTTGATACCAATCGATTTCCACGCAATCAAATCCAGCTGCAATCCGACGAACTGATTTGGGGGCGCTACTACCCTACTCATTTTTACAGACTGTCGCAGAGTGCGCAGCTGTCTTCCTACGAAGCCAAGGACAGCTTACAGTTGATTCGGCCGGGCATCTGGGCCAGTAATTTCGACACGCTGGAATTTCTGGATGGCCAACAATTTCGACTCTACAAAGACAAAGGCAAGTCCTACGATCGGCATTGCTATTCGGTCAAATACTTTGAAGACTTCTGGTTTTTGCAGAAAAAAGGCTATCCCGGCAACTGCGAGCGATTCCCCCATTTTTTGGAACAAATCATCTCTGCAGACGACAAACAGTTGGTGGTAAAACGCTGGCAGGGAGATCGGCTTCGAGAGATACAGTACCGCAAATTGGAAGAAGGCCCCACAGCCCAGGCCAGCGACTTTCAGCTTTGCAACCCTTACCTGTACATGGACTATCCTCGGCACCGATATTACGCGGGCAGCAAAACGTTTTACCAAGGGGGGCTGTACAGCATCAACAAAGTATTCGATGCCAAGTATGTAGCACCGCCCGACGCAACTGACAGCGGCCGGATTCGCCTTCGATTCATTGTCAATTGCCAGGGAGAGAGCGGCGCCTTTTCGCTCCTTTGTACCAACTACGACTATGAAGTCATTGACATGGACGAGCGGATCACTTCTCAAATCTTGGACATCGGTCGAAGCCTTCCCAATTGGGTTCCCAGCCAAAGCAATGGCAAACCCATCGATACCTACATCATCTTGTATTTCAAACTGAACAATGGACAAATCACTGAAATATTCTTGTAGCCTTCTTTTGCTTTGTTTCCTCGCTTGCCAACCACTGGATCAAATGGGATTCAAAGGAAGCAAGGCCCACAAAATTGCGCGCCTGGAAAGGGAGCGAGGCTTTTACCACCAGGGAAGTCACATTCGGCAAGCCATGTTCGACTCCCTCATCTTGCTCGATCCACAAAACGAATACCACTATCGCCAAAAGTCGGTGGCACATACGAAGATCGGAGACTTCCACATCGCCTTTCCGCTGCTCGAAAAAGCTGCCTCCATCGACCCAGCCGAGGCCTTGTATTACTACTCCTGGTTGCTCGCTTATTTTTACCGCGACTACGAACGAGCCCTTCAGCGATTGGAAGAATTTGATGCACTGACACCCAATGCTCCTGACATTGCCTGGGGAGAAGATGTCCGCTATATGAAAGGACTGGTCTACAAACAGATGGGGCAATACGAAAATGCCATCGAACAATTTGATCTCTACGAGCGCGAATCGACGGGCAGCATAGATACCTACACGTATGTCTACCGGGGCATTTGTTGGACAAAATTGAGGATGCCTCGCAAGGCCATCGCAGACTTTGACCTGGCCATCAAAGACTACAGCCGTTGTTCCATGGCGTATTATTACAAAGGAGTGGCACTGACAAAGACAGGACAAAAGGACAATGCCAAAAAGGCCTTTCAAAAAGCCCGTGAGCTGGTGGCCAAAGGCTATAAAAAAACCGATGCCTACAAAGAGGTATACGACGAAGTGTACCTGGAGATGATCGACGATCAATTGGCGCTTTTGGATTGATCAAAAGGGGTGCTGCTCTCGGCAACACCCCCATTGGTCAACTGTAACTTCCCATCAATCCACTACCAATACGCGTTGGCTGGCCAATACATTGGCCCCATCATAGGTCGCCAACAGATAGTAACCCGACGGCAAATCGCCCAGGTCAAGTCCCTGCTGGAAATGGCCTTTTTCTGCCTTTCCAACTTGGCGATCCAAGTGGATGCGGCCATTCAAATCGTAGAGGACAATGCGCATCTGAGAAATGTCGGTCAGCAAGTACGCCTTGAGCTGTAGCTTGTCTTTGACAGGACTGGGGAAGATGTGCAAAGCTTGCAGAGGAGAGACTTCATCAGAGGGAATGATGGGGTCTGCATCGATGTGAGTGACCTCATTTTGAGGCGTCGATTCGGTGGGCTTGGTCGTCACAGGCATGTTGCACCAGGGATCATCGAAGATGCATTCAGAGCAACCGATGCGGAAAAACTGCAAGCCTGTGGGAGCAATGCACCACTTGTTGGTGGCCGGATTGAAAAAGATCAGCGGCTTGGGTCCATTCCATTGGATGAAATACCGGAGACAAATGGAGCAGGTATCGCACATGCTGAAATCACAAGCGGGCAAGCCCTGGACGACATTCCGGCGGGTGATGATGGTTTGGTACTTGTCATAGGCCTCGGCTTTGCTACTCGCACTGATGCACATAAAAGGCAGCTTGACCGCCACATTGATCTGCGCCCCACACTTGATGGCAAGAATCTGATTGGTGTCTATGATCGGAGGGTCGGGATTGAGCTGGGCAAAAGTGGAGGTGGCCAGGGCTAAGGAGAAGAACAGAGAGAGAAGTGGTAAATAAACGGAGCTTTTCATATCGAGTCGTTTTAGAGTTTGCTCAGAATTTGGGATTATTTGCGAAAATGAAAGATTTTGACATCAGATAAGTGATATTTTGAGAGGCATAGCCTAGCTATGGCTGGAAAAATTCACGCGATATGATGACAAAAGACCTGCCTGCCAGACAGGCTGGCTCATTTGCAGCATCAAAATTTTAAATCTGAACAAGCTCTCAGGTTAACAATAGACTGTCAATGCCAAAGTAAAGGCACGCACCTGGCTTGTCCCATTACATTTGTGCCACCCTTTTTCCACCAAAAAACCTCCTTCCGGCAACAGCAGAAAGGAGGCTTGGGACCGACCCGTACAAGGACATCAAGGGACGGCAAAAGGCAAAACTTCGCGATGTCCCCCCACATCCAACTGCAAGAAATACAATCCCGAAGGCAAGGAGTGCCAGGCCCATGTCTGGCTGTATTCTCCTGGCTCCTGCCACTCTTCCCGCCGGGCAAACAAGGACACCCTTTGCCCCAATGCATTCACCACCGACAAGCCCACCTTGGCCCGCTCTGTCAATTGGTAGCGAAGACTGACCCGATCACGAGCTGGATTGGGAAAGAGATCAATGGACGCCCGTGGAAGAGCCGAGGACAACATCCGCGGCGAGGAAGCAAAGACGGGTTCTGGCAGCTCGCACAAAAACAAATCTCGATCCACGATGATGATGTTCAACAGGCTCTGAGAGTTGTCCACACAAGTATTGTACAAAGCAATGAGAACCAGAGAATAATCCCTCGGCAGGGGAATGTCGAGTTGGCCGTTGGTCGTTTGGAAAATGCCAGGCCCTGCTTGGCCGCTGAGCAAGTCGAGATAAGCCGCCCGAAAATCCTTCACCTGGGTGGAGCGTTGGTCAAACTGAAAGCTCACCGTTTGGTCGACCAAGTCATTGGAAAGCACTGGTGCCAAAGGGCAGAATGTCCCCTCAACTTCGGGCAGGTATTGCATCAAAAAACCCTCGATGATCGCCGGGCCAATCACCCCCCTCTTGTCCTCCTTGTATGTCAGGTGTATCTGCTGTGCTTTTTTGCCAACATTTTCCGCATCGACCACACAGAAATTGGCCGACAATGGCCGGGCCAAAAGGAGACAGAGAAGAAAGCAGAGGGAGAATGAAAATCGTTGTTTCATGGTTTTAAGTTTTGTAAAAGAAAGCACTAAATTTATTCGCTGACCATTGAAAAACATATTACATTTTTGAAGCTTTTTTCCCTGAACAAGAAAAAAGTTGCTCACCAAGCTCTTGTCTTCGGCATGAAAAAAAGTAAAATCATCCGCATCCTTCGCAGCTTTGACGCAGCCGAACAGCTTCGCCTCACCGAATTTCTGCATTCCCCCTATTGTTTCCAACATCCACAGGAAGAGAAAATCCAACAATTGCTGGCATACATTCTGGAAGTCTTGTTAGACGAGCAAGGGGCGGAGCTGAGCAAAGAGGCGGCTTTCCATCGGCTGTTTCCCGGCGAGGCCATGGTGAAAGGAAAAGTCGAAAAGTTGATGACCACATTGCTGCAGGCAACCCATGCGTTTGTTCTTCAGGAAGAACACCGAAGAGCGAGCAAAACGGAGCAACAACTTCTGCTGGCCAATTTTTTTCAGCGAAAGGGACTGGACCAGGATTTCCACAGCAGCCTGCAAAAAGCCCGAAAAGCACAAGACCAGGTCAAAGTCAAAGACCGCCAACACTACCACCACTCTCTGCGCATCGAACAAGTCTTTGCCCACTACCAGGGCCACTACAATCCCAGACACCACCACCTCAATCTGCTCGACACCCTGCACCAACTCGAATGGTACTACCACATCGTCAAGCTGGAATACAGTTGTATGCTGGTCGCCCAAACTTGCAACGATGCATCTCTAAAAGACTTGGTCTCCGAGGATGCCATTTCCGAAATGACCCAAAAAATCGAGCAGTTGGAGCTTCGACAGGAACCCTTGACCGATGCCTATCTCAGTGCGTTGAAACTGCTCCGCCAGCAGGAAGAATCCAGCTTTCACCAACTCAGCCAACAACTCGATCAGTACGACGACTCCCTGCCCAACGATTGCCGCAAATCCCTCTCTGCTGTTTGCCGCAACTTCTGCGTCGAGCAATACAACAAAGGCAAGACCCACTACTTGGACATCCTGCACCAACTCTACCAAAAACACCTGGCCAAAGGCGATCTGCACCACCAGGGCAAGCTGCTCGCCAGTACCTTTCGCAACATGGTGACCATGGGGTTGCGATTGAAAAAATACGACTGGGTGCATCAGTTTCTCCAAGAATACCGCCATCGAATCGGTGGCACTCGCCAGGCCGAAGCCATCTACAAATTCAACCTGGCCAACTACCATTTTGCCCGCCACCAATACGACGAAGCCCTCGCTCTGCTGGCCGACAAACAGCAAGACATCTATTACCGCTTGGCCGCCAAACGACTGGAACTGAAAATTCATTACGAACTCAACTCCCCCCTGCTCGCCCCTCGCATGGACGCCTTCAAGGTCTACATCTTTCGGCTCTCCAAAAAGCAACTGCCCGATGTCCCCCGGCAGGGCAACAATCACTTTGTGGACGTCCTCCGACAAATCTGCATGCCCCGCACCTATCGCAACAACAGCCGCATCGACAAACTATCGGACAAGCTCCGGGAGAAAAAAATTCTTCTCGAAAAAGACTGGTTGGCCGAAAAGCTGGAAGCCCTTCGCCAGCCCTGAGTTGGGGGAGGATGCACAGCGTCGCGCCCAAGCCAAAGAGGGCACTTTCCCTTGTCCATTCCCCTGGCAGGGCCTACCTTAGAGACAAATTCACCAATATGCCTACATCTTCCCAACAACTCCACATTGCCATGGCCCAGATGGCGGCCGTTTGGCTCGACCAGAAAGCTACCATCGACAAAATGTGTTCCTACATCCAACAGGCTGGCCAAAAGAATTGCGATCTCATTGTGTTTGGGGAAGCTCTTCTGCCCGGCTATCCATTTTGGTTGGACCTCACGGGGGGCGCCAAATTCAACTCCTCCATCCAAAAAGAAATCCACGCCCACTACCTGTCCCAGTCTGTCCAACCAGAGAGTGGCGACCTCGACCCCATTTGCCAACTCGCCAAAGAACACCAACTGGCCGTCGTCCTCGGGTGCATCGAGCGGGCTGCCGACCGGGGCGGGCACAGCCTGTATTGCTCACTGGTCTACATCTCCAAGAGTGGCCAGATCGAAAATGTCCACCGCAAGCTGATGCCAACCTATGAGGAGCGACTGACCTGGGCCCCCGGCGATGGCTACGGACTGCGCACCTTCCCAATCGGCCCCTTCACCATGGGAGGCCTCAACTGCTGGGAAAACTGGATGCCGCTCCCACGAGCCGCTCTCTATGGCATGGGCGAAGACCTCCACCTGGCACTTTGGCCTGGCTGCGTGCGCAATACCGAGATTCTGACCCGATTCCTGGCGCGGGAAGGTCGATCTTATGTGGTCTCCGTTTGTGGGTTGATGCGACGGGAGGACTTTCCAGCGACAACCCCTCACGTCGACCTCATCCTGGAAGAAGCCCCCGATTGGATGGCCGATGGCGGCTCTTGCATCGCTGCACCCGACGGAAGCTGGTTGCTGCCTCCCATCGTCAAAGAGGAAGGCCTGTTTACAGCTGTCCTAGACCACCAAAAGGTGAAAGAGGAACGGCAGAATTTTGATCCGGCTGGTCATTATTCCCGGCCCGATGTCACCCAGCTGATCGTGCGCCGAGAACGACAGTCCACCCTGCGCATTGAAGAATGAATGGCGGGCATCTGTTGATGTGAGAAAAGAAAATGAGCGAGGCGACGTCCTAGAGCAAGGCCGCCCCAAATACGCCGGCGCTGTCGCCTAGTTTGGGTCTGAGAAAGCGCGTCTCCAATTTTTCGTTGTTGAACACATATTTTTCCACCTCCTTGCGCCCCTCCTCATAGAGCAGGTCGATGTTGCTCAATCCACCACCTAGGACGATGGCATCCGGATCGATGATGTTGATCACGTTGGCCATGGACTTGCCAAAATAATGGATCAGACGAGCGATGGTCTTATTGGCCACCACATCCCCTCCCTGCCTGTGGGCGTGTATGATTTCTGGAAGGCTCAGGTGTTTGCCCATCAATTCCTCGTAATAGGCTTCCAGGCTGGGGCCTGAGATGATGGATTCGACGCAGCCATTTTTGCCACAATAACAATCGGAAGGGCTCACGTCCAGGTAATTGTGTCCCCATTCTCCTGCAATGCCATGTCGCCCGTGGATCACCTTGCCATTGACCACCAGGCCACCTCCTACGCCCGTGCCCATGATGACGCCAAAGACCACCTCTGCATGTGGCATTTCGTCTTGCACAACCCCCAGGTTGGTTTCCGCCACAGCAAAGCAATTGGCATCATTGGCCAGCCGGATCGGAATGCCCAGGGCCAGTTCCAAATCGCGTTTGAGAGGTCTGTCATTCAGGCAAGTGGTATTGCAATTTTTCATCAAGCGAGTGGCGGGGTCCAGGGTGCCAGGAGTACCAATGCCGATGATGTCGGGCTTGATCCCGGTTTCTGCGGTCAATACTTCTACCAATCGAGAGATTTGCTCAATGATGTGCTCATAGCCCATGTGGGCTTCAGTTGGGATGCGCAGGCGCTTGAGAACGTCGGGTGTCTCGCGATCCATTAAAACAACGCCTTCGATTTTGGTGCCTCCCAGGTCAATTCCCCATAATGGTCCCATAGGTATCAGTTTTCGGTTTTCTTGGCAGCCAGAACTTTTTGGGCAGAAAATGTGTACTGCTTTTAACAAGTTCGCTTACGGTGGATAAAATTAGAGAAAATGAATAGATTCACAAATAGAATTATTAGCATTCCAGTTCACAGATTATGCCATAATCCGTAACGAAATGCTATCTATACGTACAAAAGCGTTGGCGGGTTGTGTAACTTGCCAACGCTTTTTTGTTTTGCTATCTTTGTCGCCTGATTTTTCCAAGCGGACTTGTCAAAGGCGCCATCCCAACTTTTTATTTTTGAAACAACGGCTATTATGTACAAGCAATACGACAAACTGAATCTTCCGGAAATCGACCGTGCCATACTCGAATTTTGGACAGAGCAGGAAATATTCAAAAAAAGCATCGATCAACGAAGCACCGACAACAGCTTTGTCTTCTACGAAGGCCCCCCCTCTGCCAATGGCAAACCCGGCATCCACCACGTCATGGCTCGAACGGTCAAAGACCTCTTTTGTCGCTACCACAGCATGAAAGGCAAGCGGGTGGAGCGCAAAGGGGGCTGGGACACCCACGGCCTGCCCATCGAACTCAACGTAGAAAAAGAGCTCGGCATCACCAAGGAAGACATCGGCAAGAAAATCAGCGTGGAGGAATACAACCACCAGTGCCGCAAAACCGTCATGCGCTTCAAAGACCTGTGGGACGACATCACCCGCAAGATGGGCTATTGGGTAGACCTCGACAATCCCTACATCACCTTCGAAAATGAGTACATAGAGTCCGTATGGCACCTGCTGCGCACCCTCTATGACAAAGGCTACCTCTACAAGGGCTACACTGTACAGCCTTACTCCCCTGCCGCTGGGACCGGACTGAGTTCCCACGAACTCAATTTGCCGGGTTGTTACAAGGAGGTAAAGGATACCACGGTGGTGGGCATGTTCAAAGTCATCCGAAGTGCAGAGGCAGATTTTCTGTTTGAAAACGATGCTGAAGACGTTCGCATATTGGCCTGGACCACCACTCCTTGGACCCTTCCGTCCAACACAGCCCTGTCGGTAGGTGGCAAAATACGGTATGTCAAGATCAAGACCAACAGCCCCTATACCGATCTCCCTGTCAGCGTCGTACTGGCCGAGAAGTTGGTGGGCAAATGGTTTGGCGCCAAAAATCAGCCGAAAATACTGGAACAAAGCGAGCCCTTCCCCGGTACGCAACTCAAGAATATCCGCTACGAACAACTCATCGAGCTGGACAACCCCATCGAAACCCTCAACGAGGGAACCGATGCATTTCGGGTGCTGGTCGGCGATCACGTCACCACAGAGGATGGGACTGGCATCGTACACACAGCCCCCTCCTTCGGTGCCGATGACCGCAAAATCGCTGTGGTCAATGGCGTGGGCGCACTCACCTTGGTAGACAAACAGGGAAGATTCAAGGATACGGTAGGCGAATTTTCCAATCGATACATCAAGAACTACAAAAACGAGGAAGACTTCAAAAATGTCGACATCGACATCGCCGTCAGCCTCAAAAAGGCCAACAAAGCCTTCAACGTCGCCAAATACGAACACAACTATCCACACTGCTGGCGGACCGACAAGCCGATCCTGTACTATCCTTTGGATTCCTGGTTTGTCAAAGCCTCGGCCGCCAAGGAGCGGATGGCAGAGCTCAACAAGAGCATCAACTGGAAGCCCGCCCACACTGGAACCGGGCGCTTTGGCGTGTGGTTGGAAAACCTACTGGACTGGAACCTCTCTCGCTCCCGCTTTTGGGGCATCCCATTGCCCATCTGGCGCACAGCAGATGCCAGCGAAGAAAAGTGCATCGGCTCCATGGAAGAATTGGCCAAGGAAATCGCGGCGGCCAATGCTGCCCTGGGATTGTCGCAGGAGATGCCGGAGGACTTGCACCGCCCTTACATCGATGATGTGATACTGGTCAGCTCTGATGGACGCGAAATGAAGCGCGAATCCGACTTGATAGATGTTTGGTTCGACAGTGGGTCCATGCCTTATGCTCAATGGCACTATCCATTTGAAAACAAGGAAAAATTTGCCAACAACTTCCCTGCTGACTTCATCGCAGAAGGAGTGGACCAGACTCGCGGATGGTTTTATACCCTGCACGCCATCGCCACCATGTGCTTCGACCAGGTGGCCTACAAAAATGTGGTCTCCAATGGCTTGGTGCTGGATGCCAAAGGACTCAAAATGTCCAAATCCAAGGGCAATGTGGTCGATCCATTCGAGACCCTGGCGAACTATGGCGCCGATGCCACCCGTTGGTACATGATGACCAATTCCAATCCCTGGGACAACCTCAAGTTTGACAAAGGAGGAATCGACGAGGTGCGCCGCAAATTCTTTGGCACCCTTTACAACACCTATTCTTTCTTTGCCCTTTATGCCAACATCGACAAGTTCGAATACGAGCAAGCGTCCATCCCCTTGGCAGAGCGGCAGGAAATCGACCGTTGGATCATCTCTTTGCTGAACACCCTCATCAAGGAGGTAGACAGCGACTTGGCCGACTACGAACCCACACGGGCGGGCCGCAGGATACAAGAGTTTGTAGAAGACCACCTCAGCAACTGGTATGTCCGCCTTTGCCGCCGCCGGTTCTGGAAGGGAGAATACAGCCATGACAAAATCGCCGCTTACCAAACGCTCTACGAATGCCTGGTGAGCATCGCCAAGGTGATGGCCCCCATCGCTCCTTTCTTCTCTGACTGGTTGTACAGAAACCTCAACCAAGTGAGCAAGCAGGAAGCACACCAAAGCGTCCACTTGGCAGATTTCCCCACACCCAATGAAGCAACCATCGACGCGGCCTTGGAAGAGCGAATGAACTATGCCCAACGCATCTCTTCCCTGATCCTGTCGCTGCGCAAGCGGGAGAGCATCCGGGTTCGCCAGCCCTTGCAAAAGATCCTGTTGCCAGTGCTGAACGAGGGATTCCAAGAGCAAGTAGAGGGCGTCAAAGACCTCATATTGGCAGAAGTCAATGTCAAGGAGATCGAATATGTGACGGATACAAGTGGTGTGGTCAAAAAGCGAATCAAGCCCAACTTCAAAACCTTGGGCCGCCGTTTGGGCAAGCACATGAAGGCAGCTGCTGCCGACATCGCCCAAATGAATCAGGACGACATCGCCCAAATCGAGCAGAGTAAGCAGTATGTCCTCTCTGTAGAAGGGACAGAATACGAATTGGGACTGGAAGATTTTGACATCAGCTCAGAGGACATCCCCGGTTGGCTGGTGGCAAGCGATGCCCAACTGACCGTGGCATTGGACGTCAACATCAACGATGCCCTCCAAGCAGAAGGCACTGCCCGGGAATTGGTCAACCGGATACAAAACATCCGCAAGGCACAGTCATTCAATGTGACCGACCGCATCCAGGTTCGCATCAGCAAGCATTCGGCCATCGAGGCTGCCGTATCGGACTTTGGCCACTACATTGGCAACGAGACCCTTGCCGACGGCATCGAATTGGTCGACGGCCTATCCGAGGGAGAAGCGGTGGAATTGTTTGAAGGGGTCGACCTTCACATCGAGGTAAGTCGGACTGCCTAGGGAACTACATACAGAATAAGACTAGACAGAGAGGGAAAAATTTGCCATCCAAGCGCAAGTTTTTCCCTCTTTCTGCATCCAAAAGAGACAGTAACCAAAATACCTCTTTTGACATGCAGTATTTCAAAATCTCTTTTATCGCTATTCTGGGGATCAGTCTCTGCCTTTTCGGCTGCAACAATGACGACGATGCCCCCTGCACAACATCTACCTGGTACCAAGACGCAGATGGAGACGGTCTTGGCAATCCCGACATCACACTGGAATCTTGTGAACAGCCCAGCGGCTATGTTGACAATTCCGACGATACCGACGACAGTGGCACTCCCAGCCTGCACCCTGCATTTGCCGAATTTGACGACAACAACTTCACCATCTTCATCGATGGAGACGAAGTGGTGATCGAATCCAATGGCTTGCCCAACCACAGCTCTCCCTATTGGTCCAATACCACGGAGCGATGCACCACCACTCCGATGGGGCAACGGCTGTGTACCAACAGCAATACGACAGAAGATCACCCCCTCTTTGTCGACCCCAGTGTCACCTCTTTTGAGTCCATGGCTCCTGGAAACATCGACGATTTCAATGGCTCGTATACCCTCCGCATCCCCATCGAGCCCAGCTTGGCGTCCAGCTCATCAGCCACTGGACTGGGAGCCATTGGCATGGCGGTGAGTGGTGCCATGATTTACAATGACGAGGAGGGTCCCAATGTGCCGTTGGACGATGCAGTGCCTTCGCTCGACTACACAGCTGCCCACACTGGTCCACAGAGTTACCACTACCACCTGGAACCCAAAGCATGGTCCGATGACGACGACAAATTGATCGGCATCATATCCGATGGCTTTTTCCTCTATGGCCGCAAGGACTATCCAAGCGGAGACTACCCGGACGATCTCGACGAATCCGGTGGGCATTTTGGTCCGACCCCACACAATGCCAACGGCGAATATCACTACCACATTCAGAATGAGCTTTTCTTGGGAACATACTACCTCTTGTTTCCCAATGACTACCAGGGGACGCCCAATGCCATCCAATAAAGATCAAGTCTATGCAATTGACAAAACACATCTTCCTTGTCGGCCTCACCATCGTGCTTGCCTGCTGCCATGGGAGAATGAATTCGCCGGGGGCAGATCAGCCATTGATGCTTGAAGACCGGGTCTCAAAAAGTCAGGGGCTTGTGTTGGCTGATTCCCTTGTGCTGCATGCTGAGAAAGGTCAGGTCTTTTACCAAGGCCAGCCTTTCCACGGCAGTGCTGTGAGCTACTTTTCCAATGGCCAGCAAGCTACTTCCATCGACTATGTGGATGGCAGGAAACACGGTATGTACAAGAAGTGGTTCGAGGATGGGACAAAAAGTTTTGAGGCCAACTACTGGTCCAACAAACAACACGGCCTCACCAGCAGTTGGTGGCGAAATGGACATCGACGATCAGAGGCCCGCTACGAGATGGGCATTCCCAATGGCGTTCAAATGCAATGGTATGCCAGCGGCGCCAAGTTCAAAAGAATCCACTTGATGGATGGAAAAGAAGAAGGATTGCAGCAATCCTGGCGAGAGAATGGAAAAATATACAACAATTACGAAGCCAAAAACGGACGCATCTTTGGCTTGAAAAGAGCAACTCTCTGTTATGAACTCAACAATGAAATCGTTCAATACGGCCCCAACTAGCCTCCTGATTTTTTTCTTGCTGATCTTGTCTTGCGGCGAGCAAAAGGTAGAGAAAAGCAGCAGAGTCGATGCATTGCCCTATTACGCAGAGGCAACTTTCACCCCCAACTGGCTGGCTGCTGGCGATCCTTTACTGGATGACTTCCACCAAATCTCCCCCTTTCAGCTCGTCAACCAACAAGGAGACACCATCACGGAAAAAACCTTTGAAGGCAGCATTTACATCACTGACTTTTTCTTTACCGCCTGCCCTGGCATTTGCCCCAAAATGACAGCAAACATGGGCCTATTGCAAGAAGCTTTTTTGGAGGATGAGGAAGTCTTGCTGCTGTCTCATTCGGTGACTCCAGCAATGGATTCTGTTCCCGTTTTGCAAGTCTATGCAGAAGTACACGAGGTACAGGCACACAAATGGCACCTGGCGACGGGCAGTCAAGAGGAAATTTACAAGCTCGGACGCCAAGACTATTTTGTGGAGGAAGACCTTGGCTTGGAAAGAGAGGCAGATGATTTTCTACACACAGAAAACTTTGTCCTCATAGATAAGCGCCGACACATCAGGGGGATCTACAACGGCCTCAACAAATCTGCCATCCAGCAGTTGATCGCAGATGTACAGACCTTAAAGGAGGAGGGATGACCTGCCTAGGTTTTAGCTGCCTTTGATCGTACCGCCAGTGACAAATTCTTTGGCCCAGTTTTCTTCCTGAAGGGAATTGATCATCAAGCCTCGGCCTTCCTCTGCTGACTTGGTGGAGGTGGCGTGTACAAAGAAGTCGTCCATCAGGTAAATACCTACGTGTACAATCCTGTCATTCTCGGAATAAGGTGCCCGAAAAAAGACCAAGTCTCCCATTGTCAGCGAGGATTGATCGATGCGGTTGCAGTAATGGTCCAATAAGCCCTGCGATCCACCAGAGATTTTTCGGTTCCATATCTTGTCTTGCATCACCCGGGTGAAGCCACTGCAATCGACGCCTTTTCGCTTGGCCTGCTGCCGCCATCCTGGCTCGCCATAGCCCGACCAGTCTGGCGTCTTGTAGGCTGTGTTGAGCCAAGAGACGATGAACCAGTAGATGTTGGGATCAGAAGATTTGAGACTTGCAATGGGTTCGAGCATATCTGCATACATCTGCTCCATCACCAAGCTGTCCTCTGAAAGAAAATTCGGGTCGTAGTTCTTGCCGCTGATTTTTGCGCCAACCCCTTTGGGTGTCAACTTCTCTACTTCCTCTTTTTCCTCGTCCATCTCAGAAGGGGCTTCTGCTGTTTCTGTGAGTACTTCGGCTTGCGGCTTTGCTGGCTCTGTCACTGCTTCGGGCTGCCATTCTTCTGGGGGCGCTTTGGTGCTTGGGTTGGTGCAGGCTGCGCAAGTCAAAGTCAAGAGAACAGTCAGTACGTAGAAGATTTTTTGTCTTGCAATGTGTCTAAAAGTCATGGTCAATATTGTAAGGGGTGACCGATTCAATGCATCATGCGCTGCTCCTCCCACAGCAGATTGGGCACACATTTACAGCAAAGCACGATGCTACTTCGCTAGATAATATAAGCACTTTATGCCAAAGCAGAATACCTCGCCCAAGCAAATCTTTTCAACCGAGTATTCTTGAAATCATTGAGGGGAAGGATGCTGGTCAGCAGTTGATCGCAGATGTGCGAATGAGGAAGAGGTCTCCACAAAAAAAGACAGACCCCCTGCTTTCCGAAAGGGAATCTGTCGAAAGATAAAACGTTATTAATCAAATTTGATTTTGTGTAGATTCCTACAGAACTCGTACTCTGTAAGCCTACTCAAGAGCAGTTTTCCAGGCTGCTCTTTCTTGCGATAGACAGTACAAAGATGAGCACAACGAGATGGAAATACTTGTACACTTTCGAGGCAAAATTCCAAAAAAATAAATCCTGGCTGGGAACCAGGATTCATCGAAACAGTAGTGTAAAAGGGGGATGAAATAATCACAAGAGAGTTAGCATGTGTGATGATCTTAGTTAGATGTTGTTTTCAACAAGCGCTTGGTCAAGTCTCCTTGGCTGCTGCGCAGCGACAGAAAATACATACCGGGGCTCCATTCATCAGTGGAAATGCTTTGCGACTGCCAGCCACTCGGCAACTGAGATGGATTTGGATGTGAGAAAATGAGCTTGCCCAACACGTCACGGACCTCCAAGGCCTCCACTGCCACGCCTTCTGGCAATTGATACGTCAACTCCAATTGATTGGCAAAAGGATTGGGGCTCGCTTGCAACTGAAGTGCCTCTACTTCTGGAAGCGACTCGTCTCCGCCCATTCTCGTAGATGGCCCTACCTGACAATTGCAATTGCCAACCTGCACGCTGGCATTCATCAAATTTTTGAGGGTAATGTTGAAACCAGTAGTTGTCCCCAACAATAGGTTGGAGGTGATGTCCATTGTGAAAAAGCTATGATTCAAATCGTTATCGATGATAGAGATCGTTGGCGAAGCATAATTCACCTTGGCTCCGACGTAACAGTTGAATTCTGGATTGACCAGATAAACACTGTCGCGATTCCGATTGTGTCCCACCTGGAAATTGGCCTCAAAGGGAGTACCATTGAGAGGGGAGCTGGGCTGAAGGGCCAGATTGATGGTTCCCCTGACCTTGATTTGGTATTTGGCCTGGTTGCAGCCAGAATTGGTCCAAGCCATGCTTCCAAACAGAGTAGGAGCGCTCACTCCAAAAGGCGACAACCCAATGGATGGCAATGCGATGGTCTCGGGACATACACAGGTATTGAACAATTCCTGACTGGTCCGCAGCGGATTCTTGTCGATGATGATGAAAAGAGGCTCCCCATTGAAGTTGGGGTCGATGATTGCCTGCTGTAAGCACAGCACATGCAGGCCATCAGACAAGGCGACAAATGGATTGGGAATGTCTGAGGTGAAGCTACTAATGGCTCCTGTGTGCAAATTGAGATGCTCAATCTGGGTCTGCGGGCTCGACACTTCAAGCTGTATACCTGTATCTGTAAAGGTGTACTCGACATCAGGCGCTGGTACGTCCGGATTGGTCTGTCGATCGAGGACAAATGCTTCGAACACAGCCGGCTCGTATTGCCCCTCATAAGTATTCTCCATGAAGCTGTGTAGCTTTGACAAGTAGGTGGCGTCAAACGTAAATGCCGTTTGGGCATTTGTGTTGCTGGTGGCCAAAAATAGAATAAAAAGGAAACTGAGATGTTTGTAAGTCGCGATCATTCGTTCAATAGTTAATTTGGTGATTAATAACAAGTTTTCAATGCTTGCACCGACACGAGATGCCAGATGCGTTTTCAATCTTATAGACTCAGTCACCGATATGTAGACATGCGTTCTGCAGCAGTCCCACTGGGAATGATTTTCCCGCTGCTTGAGGAATAAAAAGAAGTATGTGTGCATATTGCTTCTTTTCCCAGGCAAAAAACAGTACATTTTTCGTTCATTTTTCCAAACGGTCCCTGCCAGAGCCATTATGCTAGAAAGTAAATTGATCAAAACCCTTCAAACATTGACAGCAGAAGAGATGCAATCCCTGTCTCATTTTCTGCAGTCTCCCTATTTTTTCGACGGTCGATCCCTCCCCTCTGCCGTGCTGGCCTTGTTCCATCTGTTGCAACAATGGCATCCCTCCTTTCCCTCCGCCCAAGTCGAAAAGCAGGCTGTTTATCCCCAACTGTTTCCAGGAGAGAGTCCCAGCAAAGGCAAATTGGAAAAGGTCATGAGCGGACTGCAAAAGGCCGTCGAGCAGTTCATCGTCGTTCACTATGCGCCCATTCACCGGGAGATCGACCAACAAAAAATCATGCTTCGCTTCTATCGAGAAAAGCAATTGGAGAATGGTTTTCGCAATGGGCTGAAAAAGTTTGACAAAATCCAAAAGAAGGAAACCAAAAAAGGCAGCAACTTTTACCAGTACGAGTTTTGGAAGGAAACGGAGATTTCTCAGTATGCCTTTTTGTACAATTACAACACGAGAAAGGAAGACCTCAACTTGACCAATGGCATCCAGAGTCTGGACATCTACTATTTCGTCCTTCGCCTCGAACTGGTCAACAAACTTTTGGCCCAACACAAGTTTCAACGCCCCTTGTTTGTGGAGACCCAGCAACAGCTCATTCGACAACTGCTTCCCCACATTGAAGAGCAACAATTTTTTCAGACTCCTCTGCTGGAATTGAACGCAGCAGTCTTCTCCTTTCTCAGTGAAGAAAAAGAAGAGCAGTACCAAAAACTTCTCCTCCTGCTCGGTCAATACCAAAAAGAAATCCCCGACGAACAACTCAAACCACTGCTTACGCTCTGCCGAAACTATTGCATCCGACAGTACAACCGAGGAAAAAAAGGATTTTTGAGAAAGGCATTCGAACTGTACAAAGATCACCTGGCCCAAGGTTATCTGCACTACGAGGATGGCCTGTTGCCGCGCACTGTCAAGACCATCATGGAATTGGGACTTCGCCTGAAAGAGTTGGACTGGGCAAAGCAATTTTTGCAAGACTACAAATCCTCCATCGTGGGAACCAACCATCCGGAGGAAGTCTACCGATACAATCTGGCCATCTACCATTTTGCCAGTGGCCGATTTGAAGAAGCCCTCAGCCTGTTGGCCGATACGTATGAGGATACTTTTTACAAGATAGATGCCCGGAGGCTGGAAATCAAAATCTATTACGAAACACAGTCTGTCTTGCTGGAGGCCCGCCTCAACGCTTTTCGCATCCTGATCCTTCGCACCTCCAAAGGGACCTTGCCAGAATTGCACCGCTCGGGAAACGACAATTTCGTCAAACTTCTCTCACAAATTCTCCACTCCGCCACTCGCGGCAATGCCAAACGCATCGACCGACTCAAGGAGCGATTGCAAGACAAAGCAGTCATCGCAGACAAACATTGGCTCTTGGAAAAACTAGAAGAAATGAAGTAAAAGGTGGGAAATGCAGCCCGCAACTCTCCAGAGGGAAGAGCCAGGGGCTGCAGTGCCAGAGGCAAATTATTGGTACATAGACTCCTTGCCAAACTTCTTGATCAACAAAGCGTAGAAGATGGCGCGGTATTTATTGCGGTTGGACGATCCCATTTGCTCACAGACTTCCTTGAGAGCAGCATCCAGTTCTGGACCATCGGCCATTCCCAGCTTGCCAATCAGAAAGTTGTTCTTGACGCGTGCCATTTCCTGGGCATCAGAACAAGATACTCTGGAAGAATCTTCATTGTAAATGAGTGGACCCAAAGACTTGGTAACAGCGTCCAACAGCTCAGGACTTACGTCCAAGCCGATCTTGCTGGCCTCTGCTTTGTAGAGGTCCTTTTTTTCATCTAACTTACTCATAGTTTTAATGAATTTTTGATAGGTGTCGTGAAAAATAAAAGGCCATCAAATATAAACAAATTATGACATCAAACACATTGTTGACCAAGATTTTGGGGATTTCAACCCCTCCAAAGAACCAATTGTGGTGGTAGGTGTTCTGGCTAAGGTGAGCAATGCAAAACCACCACCACCGACAAACATGCACATCACATCTTACCTACAAAGAATTGACTACGAAGGTGACCTGACGCCCTCCTTGGACACCCTCCGCCGCCTGCAGTGGCAACACCTCCACCACGTCCCATTCGAAAATCTCGACATTCACTACCAACGTCCCATTCAATTGGACACCGCTGCTCTCTACAACAAAATTGTCCTCCAGCGAAGGGGTGGATTTTGCTACGAACTCAACGGCTTGTTTTACCAATTGCTCTCCCAGCTCGGATTTGAGGTAAAAATGATTTCAGCCCGAATCTACAGCGACTCCAAACAAAAGTATGGTGCCGAATTCGACCACATGGCGCTCATCCTGCGCTTTGAGGAGGGAGAATACCTGGCTGATGTTGGTTTTGGGAAATTCATCTTCCACCCCATGCCATTTGTCCTTGACCAAGCCCACCACGATCCAGGAGGCACATTTGTCATTCGCCAACACGATGAACAGTATCTACGGATAGACAAGCTAGAAGGAGAGAATGTCATCCCCGTGAGTCTGCTGACGCCCGAGGCTCGAAAAATGGAGGATTACCAAGAGATGTGTCTCTTCCAGCAATTTGACCCCGACTCTCACTTTGTGAAGAAAAAGATGATCAGTCTGCCCATTGAAGGCGGCAGGCTGAGTTTGACCAGTGATTCCCTCAAAATCACCAGGGGGCAAGAAGTAGAGGAAAGGCCCATTGCAAATCAAGCCGCTTTCGAGGCAGCCCTTTGGAAGCATTTTTCCATTAAGATGACAGATTGAAAAAGATCAGAAACGCACCCGCTTTCCCCAATCGTCCAACTCTTCTTCCGTCCATAGTTGTGGATAGAATATGATGCGTTGGTTCTTGGGTGGTAGGTACTTTTGCCAATTGGTGCCGCCCGTGGCTTCGATGTGGTCGGGCTTCTTGTCCAGATGGCGAACGGCAGATCGGTAGTGGGACAAAGGCCAGCGCACATTGGCGTTGAAATCGTGTTGTTTCAACAAGTCAATCAACTCTTGATCCGCTGGCGATCCCAAGCGCAAATAGCATCGCCAAAGATTGCTCTCCTTGACATCATCTGTCAAACGGACAAACTGCGCAGAGTACTTTCGCTCAAACTGCCGCAAAGTCAGGGTCTTCTTTCCAGTGGCCAACTCCGTAGCGCCAGATCGCCAGTACAAAGAAGGATACAGCTCTGAGGTGGGATCAGATGGGCGAACCGACCCTCGCTTGCTGAAGTGGACCAACTGATACAAATCCGTACTGACAAATTCGATCATCCGGTATTGTGCCGACTGAAAACCACTGGCGGGCAGGAGAGACATGCGAAATTGAAGAAACTCGTCCTTGTCCATGCCGTGTACCATGACGTCAAACGACTGAATCAACTGCTCAAAATAGCGATTGACCCGCTTCATTTGGCGCTTGAACAAGGCCATGTCCAGATCAGGGGCGTTTTGCACCCTGGCAATGGCCTGCAGAATCAGCTTGAAATACAGTTCCGTGATCTGGTGGTAGGTGATGAAGATGTACTCATCATCAAAGCAAGTCTTGGGATTCTGTAGGCTCAGAAGGGTATCCAGGTGTATGTAATCCCAATAGGTCAGGTAATCTGCATGGAGCAGGCCGTCCAGGTAGGACTGCATGTTTTGTCCCATGGCAGCAAACTTCTCTTCCAATCGCTCCAGGCGATCCAGCATATCGTGCGATAGTTCCATTTGGCCAGCTTTTGAATGGCCAAACCGAGTGGCTCAGCCCATCATTTTCATGCCCAAATATAGACAAATTACGCCAACTGCCAGACTGCCAAAGACATTGATCAGAGCAATTGTCCATTGACCAGATTGCAGCAGCTGAAGGGTCTCCATGGAAAAGGTGGAAAAGGTGCTGAAGCCCCCACAAAATCCCGTCATCAACCACAGGCGATATTCTGCCGACAGGCCATTGCGCAGATGCCAGCCCAGCAAAGCTCCGAGGACCAGGCAGCTGATGGCATTGGCCAGAAAGGTACCCCAAGGGAAATGCTGCGCCCCAGCGTTGAACCGACTCAAGCCAAAACGGCAAATGCTGCCCATTCCTCCTCCCAAGAATACCCAGAAGTAGGACATCAAGAGGCGGTATTTCGAAGTTTCTTGTAGTGAACGGTGTAGTACAACAGACTGCTCAAGCCCACGGCCAACATGATGACCAATGACAGCAGACTAGCGCCGCCAATGTGCTGCAGCGAGAACACCAAGAAGATGAAAAGAATGTTGACCATGACCAGAATGCCCGTCGCTTTCATATGGGTCAGGCCCAGGTCGATGAGTAGGTGGTGGATGTGAGAACGATCTGGATAAAAGGGTGATTTGCCCCGAATGACCCGAATCGTAAACACGCGAAGGGTATCAAAAAGTGGCAATATGAGAATCCCAAAGGCCACGGCTGGTACATTGAGCAAAGCAAATTGATGGCCAGTCGGCAAAAGGGCATTCAACTCGATGAATTGTATGACGAGAATGGAGCAAATGATCCCGATGAGCAAAGCTCCGGTATCCCCCATAAAGATTTTGGCAGGCGTAAAATTGTACTTCAAAAAAGCAATCACCGCCCCAGCAGTGGAAAAAGCCACCATCGCCAATTCAATGTGGTTGGTGAGAAAGAACCAACTTCCAAGGGTGAGGGTGATCAACGTCCCAATGCTGCCAGACAGACCGTTGATCCCGTCAATGAGATTGAATGCATTGATGATGACCAGGATGGTAAAGATCGTCAGCACAATGCTCAGTGGTTCTGGCAATTCGTAGATGCCAAACAATCCATAGAGGCTGGTCAGCTTCACATTGGAGCGGAAGACCAGAATGCTGGCCGCCAAAATCTCACCCACCAGTTTTTTCCAGGGAGACATGGGAAGGATGTCGTCCTTGGCACCGATCAAAAAAATGATGATGAAAGCGCAAAGGATGTATTGTAGGTCGTTGAAATAGTTGAAGGGAGTCCAGAGGATGATGGAGAAGATGACACCTGCAAAAATGGCGATGCCTCCGAGAGAGGGAGTTGCTTCCTGATGAGACCGCCGTTCGCCTGGCTGATCACAGAGGTTTTTTCGTTTTGCAATGTGAATGATCGACGGTATAGCGAAGTATGTCAGCAGAAATGCCGTCAGAAAACTCAGGATTATGTCATACATGACTTGTCCTAATTTTTTGGGTGTCTATAATCCGAATTTGAACATGATGTCCGGTCATATTCCTTAACAGTCCGTGCAAAGGTAGCTAATCTGTTGTAGAAATGCTTCATTCCGGCATTAAACAGCGGTCAATTGTGGGTTAAGTCCGTCGCTTGCTTATCAAAACTGCTTATCGTCTACTCCATCCAACCAATTCTTGATCTCCCGGGCACTGGATTCGAGACAACCATCGTCGAACGGAGAGGTGAGATCTGCCAGATCGACCAGGTCCAAAAAGGAGCGGCTGCCACCAACTTTGCAAAGACGAACATAATCTTCCCAAGCTTGCTCACTGTTTTCCCGACTCTTGCTCCAAAACTGAAATGCACAAATCTGTGCCAGAGCGTAGTCGATGTAGTAGAATGGTACGCTAAAAATATGGCTTTGTTGCAGCCAGAACCTTCCAGACTCCAGAAAGGGGTTGCCGTCATAATCCTTGTGGGGCATGTATTCCCGCTCGATCCGTCGCCAAGCTTGATTGCGCTCCTCCGGGCTGGCCTCGGGATGGCTGTAGGCAAAGTGCTGGAATTCATCCACCGCCGCTCCATAGGGCAAAAACCGAATGGCCCCATCCATATGGGAAAACCGAAACTTCTCTGTCTCTTCTTCAAAGAACAAATTCATCCATGGCCAGGTAAAAAATTCCATGCTCATGGAGTGAATCTCACAGGCCTCATAGGTCGGCCAGGCGTACTCCTTGAGGGCCACATGCCTGCTGGAATACACTTGGAAAGCATGCCCTGCTTCGTGGGTCAAGACGTTGATGTCGCCACTGGTCCCGTTGAAATTGGAAAAGATGAAGGGAGAATCGTGCTTGGGGATGTAGGTGCAGTAGCCCCCGGTGGCCTTGCCCTCCTTGTTGACCAAGTCCATCAGCTGGTTGTCGTACATCAGGTCAAAAAAGTGCTTGGTCTCGGCCGACAGCTCGGCATACATCTCCCGGGCGTTTTGGACAATCCATTCTGGGCTACCCTTGGGAGTGGGGTTGCCGGAGTTGAATTTGAAGCCAAGGTCGTAATAGCGCATTTGCTCCAATCCCAGGCGTTGGCGTTGGCGGTCGGCCAAGCCGCTGACCAGCGGGACGATGTGCTCTTTGACCTGATCGCGAAAACGAGCCACATCCACCGCATTGTAGTCGGACCGCAGCAAACGATCATAGCCCAATTCCACAAAGTTGTTGTAGCCCAGCTTGCGGGCGATCCGGTGGCGCACCTTGACCATTTGATCGTACAACTGCTCAAAGGTCTCGCTGTGCTTTTCAAAAAACTGCCAATGCGCCTCCTGGGCAGCCTTGCGGATGCGGCGATCCTTGCCCGACTCCAGGGGCACCAAAGAAGACAAGTTGTAGGTTTTGCCTTCAAACTCGATCTGAGCAGAGGCTTTGAGCTTGACGTACTCACTCACCAGGCGATTTTCTTCCTGTAGGTCCTCCATGATCTCCTGCGAAAACGTCTTTAGATTCAGCTCCGCAATCACGAAGAGTTGCTTTCCCCAACGATCGACCAGGGCATCCCGGAAAGGCGAGGCCAACAGCACCTCGTAATAAGAGTGTACCATCGACTCGAAAAGGGGGTTGTTTTTGTCAAAGAATGCTTTCTCTTTTTCGTAAAACTCATCTGCCGTATCGATGGTGTGCCGAACGTGGCAAATATTAAACATCGACGAAAATTCAACCCTCAGGTCATTTATCTGTTCAATGATAGTGTGTTGGACATCAACATGGCTCGCATTCCGAAAAGCGTTGACGAGGGTTTCGAATTGTTTGTGGTAGTAATCCATCGAAGGCCGACGATATTCGAACTCATCAAACCGCATTTTTGGTTTCTGCAATGTATCTGACTTAGAAAGCATATGATTGGCTTTTAGTTGGTTCAACGACGAGTCTGGTAGTGAGTTACAAGTACAACAAAGGTTTTACCTGGAGCTTTCATAAATCCCTGACTACAAAGGGCATTTCGTCAATGTTCTCATTCCGTGAACCTGGTTTTACGATAGTATTGTCTATTTGCGCCTGATGGCGCTCTGTTTGTAAGCTTGACGAGGATGTTTCCAGTTCGTTTTCAGTAGCTACGACATGGCGTTCACAGCCTTACACATTCAATAGCGATAATTGGAGTACCCCAAAACGTCCTCCATAATAAGATAACAGCTTGTGATCCAATTGTAATGGATATTGTCGCGCCTTTTTGGGCCGAAATCGGATTTTTTGTCCAATTTTTCCATTTCCGCTGTCAAAATTGCCCTTCGATTCACACTTGCACAAGCGCTAGAGCACATTATTATTGAACCCTGTAGATCACAATTTTAGTATACATCATCATGAGTATTCAATTCCACAAACTGAAAGTTGCCACTCTCCGACAAGAAACACCCGACTGTGTTTCTGTGACATTTGACGTACCAAACGAACTGCAATCGGCCTTTCAATACCAGCAAGGACAATACCTCACTCTTCGCTTCGACATCAATGGGCAAGAGGTCCGACGTGCCTATTCCATGTCCAGCAGCCCCCTCGAAAAGGGCATTACTGTTTCTGTGAAGCGCGTCCCCAAAGGTCTCGTATCCAACCACATCAACGACAAAATCAAGGCAGGAGACCTGGTCGATACGATGCCGCCACAGGGTCGCTTCTTTACGCCCTTGGATGCCGATCGGCAAAAGGATTACTACCTGTTCGGAGCAGGCAGTGGCATTACCCCTCTGATGTCCATTCTAAAAACCATTCTCGAAAACGAACCCAAAAGTACAGTTTTCTTGCTTTATGGCAATCGCAATGAGGAACAGATTATATTCAAAGATCAATTGGACCAACTTCAAAAGCGCTATGACGGCCAATTGGTGATCGAACACACCCTGAGTCAGCCCGTCAAAAAGAAGTCTGGCGGATTGTCTGGCCTTTTCGGAAAAGCCAAACCCACTTGGACTGGTGCCATCGGACGCATAGACGCCGCCGCTTGCAGCACTTTTCTTCAAAAAAACCCCATGCGCTCCACTGCCGCAGAATATTTCATCTGTGGTCCCGACAACATGATCGATGTGGTGGAAGAGCATCTGAACAATCAGGGCATTGCCAAAGAAAACATTCACACCGAAAGGTTTACCGCTGCCAAGGATGCCCAAGCAGCCCCTGCGCAAGGCGCCGCAGCAGACGCAGGCCAGCCCAAGCTCATCACACACATGGATGGGGAAACAGTGGAAACAGTGGTCAGCCCAGGCAAAAGCATCTTGGATACCCTGCTCGATTTGAAATACGAACCGCCTTATTCCTGCAATTCGGGTTCTTGTTCTACTTGCATGGCCAAGGTACTCAAGGGGGAAGTCAAAATGGAGGTTTGCTATGCGCTCGACGATGACGAAGTGGAGGAAGGATACATCCTGACCTGCCAGGCTCGCCCCGTCAGCTCTGAGGTAGAAATCACATTTGACATTTGAATGCGCAATTGACAAGACGAAAAAAGAGCCCAAACTACAAGTAGTTCTGGCCCTTCAATATTTGTTCGCTAAAACCTAATTATTTCCTTTTTGATGGTGACCTTCACAAACCAGTGTCCTTTTGAGGAAAGGCGCGCTGGAACGAAAAGGTCTTGAAATCGGTGCAAAACAGCCCCTCCACATCAGAGGTCGTCAGGCTGTGCTCCAGATAAAATTTGCCCGTGCGCACATCCTTGATGCGGGCATATTGTGTGGTGTATACCGACTCGGGCGTTCCTTCTTTTGAGACATGGAATACCAAGTATTGGCCATCGTCAGATATTTCCCAAAATCCTCGCTCGACACTCTCGGCCTCTTCACTTCCCATCCATTTGGTATAGGTGCCATCTGACTTGAAATTCAATTCCAAATAAGCACCTGGCATGGGGGTTTCTGTACCACAATTTGCATCCTCTTGCGCAGCCGTCTTGATTTCATAAGGATAGGCTGCCACATTCCAATGGCCAACGAAGTTGTGAAACAAAGCCGTCACATAGATGTCGGGCTGTTTTTCGGAATACTCGAAATAGCTGGGCTGTCCGGTGGATAGATCTGTCAGGATGATTCCTTCGCAAGTTTGTTCGACTTCGTACAGCATGACTTCCATGAGGTTGTCATCGGCAATGTCCAAGTAAATCCTTCCATCGCGGATGTCGAGCTTCCAAAAGTGTTGGCGGTGGATGGTGTTCCCATCGTCGTAGATGGCAACCTCTTCCATGATGCCAAAATCGCGAAACTGGAAGATGCGCTCCATGCGGGTCACCACATTGTCTTCGTCAAAATCTTCGACCCACACCCCGTTGAGCAGGTCATTTTCCACTCGCAGCTGTAGAGGCATGTCCTCGGATTGGAACAGACTGAGTCTGCAAGATGACTTGCGGATTCCGTTGCCAGCAAACAATTCGCTGCTCAATAATAAAACCAGAAAAACGGTGAATAGATTGATTCTCATTTGTTGTAAGCACTTTGGGGAAAACGGGTTCAAAAGTATTGTCTTCTTTAATGACAAATATATGGGCGGAGTGTTGCATGGCGCAATGACAGATCGACCACTGCGTGGATTTTTTCGATGAACGTTTTAATGAATTGTTAATTTAACAGTTGCTCCCCCAAGGCCTGCCCCATCCTCACACACATCAATTGGAAAAGCAAGAGACAGAACACTATCTTTGCACGAAATTTGAAGTTTCATTCCCAAAAATTACTTGGCCGATGAGCAAAGCACTAGCCGTTGGATTGCTGACCCTCTTTTGTTTCTGTTTCAGCATGGGCACCACCCAAGCGCAAGACAATTACGACCAAGCATTGGGCTTGCGAGGTGGCCCCACTGCAGCCGTTACCTACAAACGCTTCCTGGACGTCTTCACCGCCATAGAAGGGATTGCCGGATTCAATTTTACCAATGGACGCATCATCACCCTCACTGGCCTGTACCAATACCACCAACCCATCAGCTACCAGGCCAATCTATACGGCGGAGCAGGCCTCACGATGGGGTTCAACAGCAGCGAATTTCGCCTCAACCTGGAGACCATGGTAGGCATTGAATACACCATGCCCAAATTTCCACTCAACATTTCCTTTGACTACAAACCTGCATTCAATATCTTCAAATCCAACTTTATATGGAATGAATTCGGTGTGTCGGTTCGCTATACCTACTGATGGCAAACACACACCCAGTCGATTGAACCTATGCTAATCAAAACCAGAGGCATCGTTTTGCGTGCCGTCAAATATTCCGAGACCAGCCTCATCCTCGACATCTACACCGAGGCCAAAGGACTGCGCTCCTACATCGTGAGCGGCGTGCGCAGCCGAAAATCCAAGGTGAGTGCCGGACTGGTGCAGTTGATGTCCTTGGTGGACATGGTGGCCTATCACAGAGATGAAAAGGACCTCAATCGCATTCGGGAGATCAAGGCAGCACACATCTACGAACAACTGCCCTTCGACATCCGGCGCTCCTCCGTCGGGATGTTCATGACAGAATTGATCCGAAAATCCATTCGGGAAATAGAGGAAAATCCCGCTCTTTTCCACTACTTATTCGAATCTTTTCGGTACCTGGACAGCTCCCCCCATCGGGTGGCCAATCTCCACATCCAATTCATGGTAGAACTCACCGCCTTTCTCGGTTTTGCCCCTGCCGGGCACTACCAGGACGATACCGCCGTTTTTGACATGCTGGAAGGGCGATTTCTACCCGACGCCACCTCCCACCTCCACTTCATGGACGAAACCTCCAGTCAACTCCTGGGGCAGTTCATCCAATCCGATCAAGCCCACTGCCACGACATACCCCTCGACCGCGCTACCCGCCGAAAATTTCTGCTCGACCTACTGGATTACTACCGATTGCACATCGAAAATTTCAGTGGTCTGAACACCCTCGATGTCCTCGAAGATGTATTTGGCTGAGCTGGGAATGACTGTCGATGGAAGCAAAAGCTTTTCTGTTTGAAGAAAATGGAGTAATTTCGGCCACCCTTTACCTGTAAACCTTCCCAAGACAATGCAGCCCAGACTCGATCCGGCAGCCATTCGGGGAGGTCCAAAACAGGGAATGCTTTCCCTCATCACGGGGCCATCTGGGCCTACAAGCATGGATGCCATTCATGCCCCGATTCCTATTGTCTTTGTAATATTCCGGAAAGCCATAGCGTTTACTATGGCATCACATAAGCTAAATCAGCTATGACCGATCACCATCAAGATCAAGAGAAGACCTCTCCCCTGGCTCAAAAGATCAAGAGCTTGCAACTCAAATGGCAGCAATTCCGGGAAAGAGCTCCCCTTCTGTCCCGTCTCGCCCTCCTGGGAAGTTCCCTCTTCCTGCTGGGCGTTGGCTTCATCATCAGCCTGTTGCTGCTGGTTCGCCTGGGAGCTTTCGGCCGCATGCCGTCCAAAGCCGATCTCAGAGACATCCGCAACCACACGGCCTCAGAGGTGTATTCTGCCGACGGTGTCCTGCTGGGCAAATACTACATCGAAAACCGCACAAACATCGCTTACGACGACCTTTCTCCCGACTTGGTCAACGCCCTGATTGCCACAGAAGATGCCCGCTTCCTCAAGCACAGTGGCATCGACCTGAGAGCCTGGGTCCGGGTGTTCATCAGGACAGTACTTTTGCAAGACGAATCCGGTGGTGGAGGGAGTACCATCAGTCAACAATTGGCCAAAAACCTCTACAAACGCCAGCGATACCGCCTGTTGAGCATCCCCATCAACAAAATTCAGGAGATGTACATTGCCCGGCGGCTGGAAAAGGTCTATACCAAAGACGAACTGATCAACCTCTATCTCAATACCGTCCCCTTTGGCAGCAACATTTATGGGGTGGAAGTAGCTGCCAAGCAATTTTTCCAAACCAATGCCAAAGACATCAAGACCGAAGAGGCAGCGGTCCTCATCGGCATGCTCAAAGCCAATACTTACTACAATCCAGCTCGAAACCCCGAACGCTCCAAAGGCCGTCGCAATGTCGTCCTGCGGCAAATGAACAAGTACAACTACCTGAGCAAGGCCACTTCCGACTCCCTTCAGCAGTTGCCATTGGAAGTCAATTACACCCGCGAAAGCAACAACGAAGGCTTGGCCACCTATTTCCGCGAACATCTCCGCCAGGAATTGGTCGAACAACTCAAAGAATACAGCAAGCCCGACGGCAGCCCCTACAACCTGTATACCGACGGACTGAAAATTCATACGACCCTACATGCACGCCTTCAAGGCTATGCAGAGGAGGCCGTTCAGGGACACATGGCCAAACTGCAAACAGAATTTGACAAGCACTGGAAAGGGCGCAAACCCTGGGGCAACGAGTCGGCATTGATGAGAGAAGTCAAAAAGTCCAAGCGATACAAATCCCTCCAGGAAAAGGGGTTGTCCCAGGAGGAAATCATGGAGGAATTCGAGAAAAAGCAGCGCATCACCATCTTCAGCTGGAAAGGCGACCAAACCAAAGAAATGTCTCCCCTCGACTCTGTGAAATACTATTACAGTCTACTCAATGCGGGCTTTCTGGTCATGGACCCCGCCAATGGCCACATCAAGGCATGGGTCGGAGGAACCGATCACGAATATTTCAAATACGATCACGTCAAATCCCGCCGCCAAGTGGGTTCCACCTTCAAACCCATCGTATACGCCAGTGCCCTCCAAAATGGGTTCAAACCTTGCGATTACTATTACAATCGCCTGGTCACCTACACGGATTACGACGATTGGCAGCCCCAAAATGCCGATGGCAAATACGGAGGTCTCTATTCGATGCAAGGTGCGCTGAGCAAATCAGTCAATTCTGTGGCTGTCGACCTCATTGTGCGCAGCGGAGTCGACTCTGTCCAACAGCTCGCCCAACGAATGGGCATCAGCTCCGACATCCCCAAGGTCCCCTCCATCGCATTGGGAACCGTGGAGGCCTCTCTCTACGACATGATCCAAGTATATGGTACCTTGGCCAATCGCGGCAAGCGCCCCCAACCACTCTATCTGACCAAGGTAGAAGACAGCAAAGGCGAACTCATTTTTGAGAAAGAATCCCGTCCTGCCAACTTTCCACAAGCCCTCAGCCGTCAAAACGCCGATCTGATGCGACAGATGATGAGAGGAGTCGTAGACAGTGGAACTGCTCGAAAATTGCGCTACCAATACAAACTGTATGGCAACATGGCCGGAAAGACCGGAACCACACAATCGCATGCCGACGGCTGGTTCATTGGCTTTACCTCCCGGCTGGTGGCCGGCGCCTGGGTGGGCGGCGAATACCCCAGCGTGCGCTTTCGCACCCTTCGACAAGGCCAAGGTGGCTACACAGCCCTGCCAATTTGGGGCCGATTCATGCAAAAAGTAGACAAGGACAAAGAACTGCGGGCCCTGACTCGCCAGAGCTTCCCCACCACCAGCCTGGCAGTGGCCGAAGCCCTCGACTGTGCCCCCTATCTGGAGGAATTGCCCCTATTGGCCGAGGAGGAAATCGATTCTTTTGACGAAGCCCTCGAATCCTTGATCAGTGTATTTCGTAAAAACAAAGGAAAGCAAGATCCCAATATCAACCGAAGCCCCAGTGATGTGGGCCAGCGACAACGACAGCAAGCACAGCAAAAGCGCCAAGAGCAAGAACGCATTCGCAAACGCAACGCAAAGGTGAAGAAGAAAAGAGAACGCAAAAAGAAGCGAAAAGAGGCGTGGAAAAGGCTGTTCAAAAAGAACTGATCGGGCTGGCGACTATAGGGCAAATGCATTACCTTTGCGGATCATTTAAAACCAGCCTTAATCAAGTAATTCATAGATATGCCCGCCCTGACAGACGCCCCCATGACCTTCCGCAAAGGAAAACTTTCCAACAAGAAATTACTGGAACTGTACCGGCTCTTGCTCAAGCCGCGAATGATCGAAGAAAAGATGTTGATCCTGCTCCGACAGGGCAGAATCAGCAAATGGTTCAGTGGAATCGGACAGGAAGCCATTTCTATTGGCGCAACCGCTGCCCTGGATGAGGACGAAATCATGTTTCCCATGCACCGCAACCTGGGGGTCTTTACCAGCCGGGGCCTGCCACTCGAACGGCTTTTCGCCCAATGGCAAGGCAAGCAACTCGGCTTTACCAACGGCCGGGATCGCTCCTTTCACTTCGGTACGCTGGCCCATCATGTAGTGGGCATGATCTCTCACCTGGGCCCACAGCTGGCCCTGGCAGGCGGCGTGGCGCTGGCCCACAAGCTGGCAGGCGAACCCAAGGTGGCCTTGGCATTCACCGGAGAAGGAGGCACCAGCGAAGGCGACTTCCACGAAGCCCTCAACGTGGCTTCCGTCTGGCAACTGCCCGTGATTTTTGTCATCGAAAACAATGGCTACGGCCTGTCGACCCCTACCAGCGAGCAATACCGCTGCGAAAACCTGGCAGATCGCGCCAAGGGCTACGGCATGCGCTCTCACATCATCGATGGCAACAATGTCCTGGAGGTCTACCAATGCATCAAAAAAGCAGCGGCGAGCATTCGCAAAAAACCGCAGCCAGTCCTGGTCGAATGCCGGACCTTCCGGATGCGGGGACACGAGGAAGCTTCCGGGGTCAAATATGTTCCCAAAGAACTCATGGCACACTGGGCCGACAAAGACCCCTTGAAAAATTACGAGCAATTCCTACTGGACGAGGGCTTGCTGGACGAAGAAACAATTGCCGACATCCGTGCCGGCTTCAAGGCTGAGATTGAGGCGGGACTGGAAAAAGCCTATGCCGAACCCACCGTGCAGGCAAATACCCAGAGAGAAACGACTGACGTCTATGCGCCTCATACCGCTCCCCCCAAGCCCCCCACAGGCCCCAGCAAGGAGGTCCGACTGATCGACGCCATATCAGATGGCCTACGGATCGCCATGGAGACCCATCCCAAATTGGTGCTGATGGGCCAAGACATTGCCGACTATGGAGGTGTTTTCAAAATTACGGCGGGTTTTGTGGAGGCCTTTGGGCGCGAGCGGGTGCGCAATACGCCACTTTGCGAAAGCGCGATCCTCGGAGCGGGCCTGGGGCTCAGTCTCAGGGGCTACAAGGCCATGGTGGAGATGCAGTTTGCCGATTTTGTCAGTTGTGGATTCAACCAGATTGTCAACAATTTTGCCAAGCTGCACTATCGCTGGGGCCATGCGGCCGATGTGGTGGTGCGGATGCCTGCGGGCGGAGGCGTAGGGGCAGGCCCTTTCCACTCGCAATGCAACGAAGCTTGGTTTACCCATACCCCAGGGCTGAAAGTTGTCTTCCCTTCCAACCCGAGAGATGCCAAAGGCTTGCTATTGGCCAGTTTTGAAGATCCCAACCCAGTTTTGTTTTTTGAGCACAAGGCGCTCTACCGCAGCCTGACAGAAGAGGTACCAGAAGGCTATTATACTGAAGAAATTGGCAAGGCCAGGGTCGTTCGACCAGGGACGGAAGCCTGCATCATTACCTATGGCATGGGGGTACATTGGGCAAAAAAAGCAGTAGAAGAAAGTGGTGCTGATGTGGAAATCCTCGATTTGCGCACCTTGGCCCCCTTGGACTTTGACGCCATCAAGGCCAGTGTCAACAAGACCAACCGAGCCTTGGTACTGCACGAAGATGTCATGTGTGGTGGCATCGGCGGAGACATTGCGGCCTACATTGCCGAACATTGCTTTGAACAGTTGGATGCTCCGGTTCTCCGGGTGGCGAGCCTGGATACGCCAGTTCCTTTTGCGATCAGCCTGGAAAAAGACTTTCTGCCAGAGGAGCGCCTGCGACAGCAATTGAGCAAGCTGTTGTCCTACTAACTGCCCAAACCAATACAGCCTGTCATTCTGTAAAATTCACAGCGCAACTGCTGGATTTCGATCTGTAGGCAATTTTGCCCAGGCACTTATATTTTTGCATTTAATTTGTAACTTCGCCTCCCGATTATCGCGGAATAAAATATTTACTTTATGAAGCTTGAAGATATAGTAGCTGTTAGTGGCTTGGCTGGCTTGCACAAAATGGTCGCCAATCGCAACAATGGCCTTATCGTCGAAGATTTGGACAATGGCAAGCGCCGCTTTGCTTCTTCCAGAAAGCACCAATTCACTCCCCTGGCCTCCATCGGCATCTACACAGACGAAGACACCATAGAACTCAAGGTTGTCTTTCGGTCCATGCTGGAACAAATGGAAAGCAATCCCCCCATTGCCACCAATGCCAGTGCAGAAGCCATGAAGGACTACTTCTCCAAAATCCTCCCAGAGTTTGACCGCGATAGAGTGTATCCCAGTGACATCAAAAAGGTCATCAAGTGGTTCAACTTTTTGCACAAACGCGATTTGCTGGACGAGGCCCTGAAAGAAGAGGAAACAGAAGGTACAGAAGCGGAAGGTGCTGAGACAACAACAGAAACCACTGAAGAAACTCCCACCGCAGAGGGAGACAACCCAAGCACAGAAGAGGCCGCAGAGCCGAAAGAGACGGAGGAGGAAGACCAGCCTGCAGAATAGTGACGGGCAAGAGCAACTTGCCGTTTCCATTGCGATACTGACTGAACGAACACATACTATGAGCACTGTAAAAACCACTGGCGGTACGGATCGCCAATACCTACCTGCGCGCTTCCGCATCACGGTTTGGTCGAAACTCAAGCCTTATTACAACGAACTGCTTCAGCGCCCCATCGCATCAGCCATAGAGTTGAAACGATGGTTGCTGGACAAGGCCGAGTTGGACGGGCTGGTTCAGCAGGAACTGGCCATCCGGCTGCAATTGCAACGGGAAATGCCTCTCGATCTCCGAAGAAAAGAAGCAGTGGAATACATGCAACTGGAAATCTGCCCACGAATTGCTTCCATCGAGCAAGAAATTGAACAAAAGATGAGACGGCAGCTCAACCAAGAGCTATTTCGCCTGTACGCTCACTCCTGATTGGCGCAGGCCAGATCACTTGCCAACAATCGGCGCAAAGGGATCAGCAGACATCCCCATGCCCTGCCAGTCGCGGGCAGCTTCGATGTCGGTGATGTTGAGCGGAAACAGAGAGCTATTGTGCAGTTGAGCGAGGCGGGCGCCCCCCTTTACTTCTTTCCAATTCTCCCAACTGAATTCCAGTCCACCAAAAGGAATGATCTTGACCCACATTTTCCAAGCCTTGGGCAGGCCATTTTCATCCAATATCCACAGGTAAGAATCACCAGGGGTCACCCCTCCAGAACCATAGCTGACCATCAGCGCCTGGCTGCCATCCTCTTGATTGACGATGCTTCTGCTGGTTCCCGGATCAAATGCCTTGACAGGTGCGTTGAGCCAAAAAGAATCATTGCACCAATACTCCCAGGCCTTGCGGACAATTTTTTCAGCTGCTGACCCTTCTAACTCAGCCCCACCCTTCCAGGCCCGGCCTTTGATGGCATTGATGTCGAACATGGCGCGATGCTCTCCCCACTCTACAATCGTCCAGTGGCGATCCTTGTCCCAAATGTACTGGTGCATGTCATTGAAATTCCAACGGACAATGCCTGTACTGTCCCAGGCTTCCTTGTTGACGGCCTGTAGCATCTTGCGCGCAAGGGCATCCGCTTCTGGCCCTGTCTGGCCTTCTGGCCTGGATTCGTGTACAATCAGTAAAGCGACAGCGATGAGTAGGACGAGTCCACCGATGATGGAGAGCAGCCACTTGAGCCATTTGGGAAAACGCTTCATAGGAGTTGGTTTGGATTTTGAATGTAATAGAGTTGATCCCACCATTTGCAGGAGCAGGATCGCTGCTTGGGTATCCAATCGCTCTTACAAAGATACATGCTTTACAGCAGGAAAATTTATCATGCTCTTTGATGAAGAGAGTTGGTGTGGAAATCATTAATTTGTGTGCAAAAGTAATTCATCCCATTAACAATGTACAAAGGAAAGAAAGTAATCGTTGTGCTGCCCGCCTATAATGCAGCCCTGACCCTGGAAAAAACGTATGCGGAGATTCCGATGGACCTCGTAGATGAAGTCATTCTCTGCGATGATGCCAGCAGCGACAATACCACGGAGCTGGCGCGGCGCATTGGCATTCAGCACATCATCATCCACCAGAAGAACAAGGGCTATGGCGGCAACCAAAAGTCGCTCTACAACAAATCTCTGGAGCTGGGCGGAGACATTGTCATCATGCTACATCCCGATTATCAGTACACTCCCAAGCTCATCCCTGCCATGGTCAACATCATTGGGGACGACTTGTACCCGGTGGTGCTGGGTTCGCGCATTCTGGGCAAAGGAGCCTTGAAAGGAGGCATGCCAGTGTACAAATACATCGCCAACCGACTGCTGACTTTTACACAGAACTTGTTGGTCAACTACAAACTCTCTGAATACCACACCGGTTACCGGGCCTTCAGTCGAGATGTGTTGGTCAACATTAACTTCAATGCCAATTCCGACGATTTTGTTTTCGATAACGAAATGCTTTCTCAAATCATCTACGCCAACTACCAAATTGCGGAGGTCACCTGTCCAACCAAATACTTTGAGGAGGCCTCGTCCATCAACCTGGCCAGAAGCACCAAATACGGGCTGGGCGTCCTGCGCGTCTCGCTTTGCCACTTTTTGCAGAAGCTCGGCATTCTACAATTGAAAATGTATCAGAAACCTTGATATTTCAGCTGGTTGGACCTACGCGGGACTGCATAGGTGAAGGGGAGGAAAGCCGCAGGTGTAGGACAGATGATTCTCAGGACTGGCTGTGATCCACAAAAATTTTTCTGCCCACATAGATGATGGCCAATAAAAGGGCGTATGTGAGTGTTGCTGTCATATTTCCATCGCTAAGATAGGGATTTTTTATAATTTGGTGCCTTCATATGAATACTTCTGAGCTAAGAACTTACCTGAATGAGGCTGCAGAGCTGTACAACCAGCCTTCCTTCATCGAAAACGACCCAATCAGCATTCCACATGCCTTCCAGTGCTTGCAGGACATCGAAATCATGGGTTTTTGGACCGCCATGCTGGCCTGGGGCCAACGCGTGACCATCATCAACAAAGCCCGTGAGCTGGTTCGATTGATGGGCCATCAGCCCTATGAGTTCATCCTTCATCATAAGGAAAAAGATCGCAAGGCCTTCCTGGACTTCAAGCACCGCACCTTCAACGCCACTGACACCCTTTATTTTTTGGAATTCCTACAATGGTGGTATCGCGAAAACGAGTCGCTCGAAAGTGCATTCACCCACAAGCTTGCTCCAGACGCCCCTCATGTAGGCGATGCGCTCACCGGCTTTCACGAGTTGTTTTTCTCTCTCGACCACGCCCCCGCACGCACGCGCAAACACGTAGCCACACCTGCCAGAAAGTCTTCCTGCAAACGCCTCAATATGTTTTTGCGCTGGATGGTGCGCCGCGATGACAAGGGGGTCGACTTTGGCCTGTGGAAAAACATCCAACCCAGTCAACTGCTCATCCCCATGGATGTACACGTAGATCGGGTGGCCAGAAGGCTTGGGCTATTGACCCGAAAACAGCGCGACTTCAGGGCCGTTCTGGAATTGACGGACAGCCTGCGTGCCTTTGACCCGGATGATCCGGTTCGCTACGATTTTTCCCTCTTTGGAATAGGTGTATTGGAGAAGAATAGGGCAGCGGGGCAATAGAGCCCCACCGTTTTACTTGCGATCGATGCGCACCTCCTGAATCAATGGGGCGCCACTTCCCTTTTTCATGTACACGTACACGCGGAAAGCCTTGCCACCGGCAGTGAGGTCACCGATGCTGTATTCGGAATCGGCGCTTTTGGATACGCCTTTGTGAGCTTGGATGTAAGAAGTAGGACGATAAGTATCGAAAAAAGTCTGAACGACGGCAACCGCCTCGTTTCTGTCGTAGATGTCCTCATTGTCCAGGATGGCAATTTCGACACTGCTATCGAAATACTTCCCCAATTCGGAAGCATTTCCCGATTGGATGGCACTTGTGATCCGGTCCATGACTGGTACTGGAAAATTGTTGGCCAGGGCAATACTTGGGATCAACGCTAAGAAAAACAAGATATGTTTCATGACTACCCATTTTATGATGAAATGTTCTAACTCTGTGCCAGAACGCTTACTCATGTAAATCTATAAGTAAGACGAAAGAATCGCAAATAGTTACAGGCAATTGGTCTTGTAGAGGCTAAAAAGAAACGCTCTCAGCTGTGGCGGATTGACTAACAAAATACGTAATTAATTGAAAACAAACCAATTAAATTCTCTACATACTGGGTGTGACAGGCTCGTTTAGCGGTTCATAAAACGACTTAAAGTAGTGTTAAATTATCCAATGAAAACGATTTTTTGCCGCAAATACTCCTTTTTGGATACTTAGTGAAAAATGTACACTATCCTTGGCAACAGCCCTTTTTTTCTGGAATAAAAGCTTATTTTTGGGCTTTCCAAGCGCGAAATCCTTCTACCAATGTCTACGCAAAAAGCAATTCTTATCATCCTAGATGGCTGGGGACACGGCCAAATTGCTCAGTCCAGTGCCATTGCACAAGCCAATATCCCCTACATATCGAGCCTCTATGAGAACCATCCCAATGCAGAACTGATCACCCATGGCGAGGATGTGGGTCTGCCGGAGGGACAAATGGGCAATTCGGAGGTCGGGCACTTGAACATAGGGGCTGGCCGAGTGGTTTACCAGGAATTGGCCCGGATCAACAAGGCCATTCGCAAGCGAGAATTGCACCAGCATCATGCCCTGATTGATGCCCTGGCTGCTGCCAAGAAGAGAGGAGCAGCCGTTCACTTGATGGGCTTGGTCTCAGACGGAGGGGTTCATTCGCACATCAACCATCTCAAGGCCTTGATCGACATTGCAGAGGAAAACGGTCCGTCAAACATCTACATTCACGCCTTTACCGATGGGCGGGATGTCGATCCTCAGAGTGGAAAGCAATTCATCACAGATCTGGAAGGCTACATCGAAGGCAAAAACACCCAACTGGCCAGCCTGATTGGCCGCTACTACGCCATGGACCGCGACAAGCGATGGGAGCGCATCCAAAAGGCGTACGATCTGTTGGTAAAAGGGACGGGCAAGCCCAGCCAGGATGTTGTGGCCGACATCCAAGCTTCTTATGACGAAGGAGTCACGGATGAATTCATTCTTCCCATTGCAAAGGTAGATGCCCAAGGGCAGGCCATTGCGCGCTTGCAAGACGATGATTTGCTGATCTGTTTCAACTTCCGGACCGATCGGCCCCGGCAGATTTCTGAGGTACTGACCCAAAAAGATTTTGCAGAATATGGCATGCAAAAACTCCAATTGCACTACCTGACCATGACCCGTTATGATGCCGATTTTGACAACATCACGGTTCTGTTTCAAAAAGAAGACATTGTGGATACCCTTGGCCAGGTCTTGTCGGAGCACCAACTCACACAGGTCCGCATTGCAGAGACGGAAAAATATCCCCATGTTACCTTCTTTTTCTCTGGTGGACGCGAGAAGGAATTTGAGGGGGAAAAGCGCATCTTGGTCCCCTCTCCCAAAGTAGCGACCTATGATTTGCAGCCAGAAATGAGTGCCCCTGAAATCACGTCGGCCATCGTGGCGGAAATCAATGCCAACCAGCCAAATTTCGTTTGCATCAATTACGCAAATACGGACATGGTGGGCCATACCGGCGTTTTTCCCGCTGCCATCAAAGCAGCCGAAATAGTAGATGCCGAGGTACAAAAGTTGTTGAGCACAGCTCTTGCCCTTGATTATCATGCCATCATCATTGCGGACCATGGCAATTCAGATTACATGATCAATGAAGATGGGAGTCCGAATACCGCTCATACCAAAAACCTTGTTCCAATTCTGTATGTTAGTAATTCGGAGGACAAGGCCAGGCTGCGCAACGGCAGATTGGCAGACGTCGCTCCCAGTATTTTAGCCCTGCTCGGAATTCCACAACCTGCCGCTATGACAGGTCAAAATTTAATCGAATTTCATTCTTGATGTTCAAATGCCATAACGGACTCATTGCCATCGTCGCTTGCTTGCTGCTCGTCACCTCCTGCCAGGTAGACTACGACAAAGCCTTGCCTCAGGAAAAATACTTTTTCGACCTCAAGGCCTTTTTCCAAGGAGAAAAACAACGCCTGAAACAGATTCCTGCCTTTGTCAAAACCACCACCATCAATCAGCAGTCGGAAACGCACGAACTTGACAATCTATCGTTGGATGAGGAATTGCAGATTTTCGAAAATTCAGACATCAATCGGGTCTCCTGGTTGGACAAATATGAGGTAGACAGTTTGCTGACGGACGGTACGCTTACAAGCATTCACTACAAGGCCTTGACGCCCAAGCTGAAAACCCAGGACATCCAAATTCGATATGACAATCAGCAAGTATCTGAGATCCAAATCCAAAACTTCAGCAGCAGCAACATCCTTTCCGCCAGCCAAAAACTGATTTATCGACCTGCCAGCGGCTATTCCATCCAGAGCCTGCAAAAGATGCTCTTGTCAGAGGAAAAAGAAATCATGGTCGAAGTTGAGTTCAGGCGATAGTCCCATTTTTCAAAAACTCGCCATTTCTTGTCACGTTTCGAATCTATTGTACATAGTGAGGATGTAGCTACGCTATTCACAAATGGATTTAAAAACTTAAAACGATGACATTTCCTCCCAGGATTAGTATACCATTGCTCATAAGTATGATGCTCCTCATGGTGGCCTGCAAAAAGAACATCAACGATACCACCATCATGGAAGAATTTGAGCCCCCTCAAGAAAAGGAGCTGGTTACCATTAGAGGGATCGTACAAGACACCAGTGGACAAGCCCTGCCAAATGTTGAGCTAAAATTGTATCTCAATGATTTTACCTGGTCAGCCACAAGCGATTCAGAGGGCAAATACGAATTGGTGATGCCAGATGCTCCGGGTCGCGCTCACATCGTAGCAGCATCGGCGGATTACAATCGAGCCTTGGTGCGAATTGATGAACGGGAAACAGGGCTGCTTCGAGAACGCGATGTCATTATGATCCCCAATCCCGAGATCACAGAGGTAGACCTCAGTTTTCAGCAAAGCAACATTGCTACCATCCAAGGCAGTTTACGGACCCTGTCTGGCGATTCAGTGGGTGGCGCGCTGGTAGCAGCCTATGGCATCAATCGGAGCACCACTTACTCCATTACTTTCTATGGCTATTCTCGCAGTCTGTCCAATGGAGACTTTTTCATCACTTATGACCAAGGAGATTATCTTTCCTCTGTCTTTTTTGCCCGACCTCAAGGAAGCTGTAGTGAAACAACGGGGCGCAACTGGAACGGCAGCCCTGTCAATCGAAACCTGGGATTTATCATCGTGGATGAAGGACAAATGGAGAATGCCAGTACCCAATTGACAGCCAGCGACTGCACATCACAACTGAGTGCAAGCATTTACCTACCTGATGACTTGATGAATGCCACCTTGGACCAAAGTCTCAACCAAACCATTGACTTGGCGTATTGCGACGAGATAGAATCTGAAGTGGTGTATGCAGGCATACAAAGTGATGACAAGCAAAACTTCGCCGGACAGTTTTATTCCATAGATGCCCTGCCCGGAAGCATTGATGCAGATCCTTGTACCCCCAATGGTTTTTTCCTAGAAGTGACCTTGGGAGGCCAAAGCAGCCTGACGAGCAATGCAAGTTTCAGCAACCAAATGCTCTCGGCTACGATCAACAACGGCTTGTACAGCTTTGTCATCGGAAACAACTACTCTCGGACGGTCGACAACGAAGTCGTAATCGAAGGTGGCAAAGTATTGCAAGCATTTCAACTGGACGCCGATGCTGACAGGGTCTTTGAAAAGGACGCCAACAGCGATGCTTATGTACACTTTATCGAAAACACCCCCACTACCATAGCGGGTATCATCACTGGCAAAGTTGTCCTTGCTGACCAAAGCGTCGAAGACATCCAAGTCAGATTCAGAGCCCAAAAATAAAAGCTGTGAAAACACAAACCCTTCACCAATTGCGCCAACAGGTCCCGGAGGCTCAAAAGCAGTTGTACTACCAGCATTGCGATCGGCTCATGGCAGTCATCTATCGCTACACTGGCAATACGGCCGATGCCGAAGAAGTTCTTCAGGACAGTTTCATACAGATATTTGAGAAGATTGATCTATTCGATCCCAGCAAGGGAAGTTTCTCTGCTTGGAGTTGCCGAATCGCCATCAATTTTGCACTGATGTTTTTGCGAAAAAAACGAAGCATTGTATTTCTAGAAGAAGACTTGCTCTCTGTCAACCAATGGGAGCAAAATGAAGCCATCAGCAAACTAGCAGAAGAAGATCTGCAGGAGCACATCGCCTCTTTGGATGAAAAGTATGCCGTCATCTTTCAGCTAAAAGCAGTCGAAGGATACAGCCATCAGGAGATCAGCGAGCTACTGGGAATCAAGACGGAAGCCTCCAGAACGATTTTTTCCAGGGCTCGCAAGCAGCTCAGGCGTTTGCTGACCCAGCACAAGGTGAAATACATTTAATCAATCTAATCTAGCAATCCAACTTAACTCGAATTATCATGTACGACAATCATACACCAGAATGGAACAGGGACAAAGTTTGGAACAAGATCGAACGGCGTCTCCAAAGCAGGAAAAAACGCCGCCGCTTGCTCCCCTTTTGGTGGCTTGGATCAGGAGTATTTGCTCTGTTGATTGGCATTTATATGGTCTATCCCGTGGAAGAGTCTACCCCTCTTTCGTCTCTTACAGAGTCCTCAACAGGACCACAAATGGAAGTGCAAGATGTGAAAAAACAAGGGCTTACCTCCGTGCAAACTTCCACTAAGGCCCCCTTCAAGCAAGCAGCTCCTTCTGGCAAAGATCAACCATTGATCGAAAACAGACCACTGTCTTCACAGGACATCAATGGTTCCTCCCCTCGCATGGTAGTAACAACGGATGTGGCTCCAGAATCGACACTTCCTTCTTCTGCCCCTTCTTCTTTGCCAACAAGTACACCACTGGAAAGTCGCCCTGCAAAGGTCAGTGGGCAAGTAGCATATGCAGAAATGCGCACAAACAATCCTACTGCGACACCTTCCCTTGAGCTTGTGACAGAGGAACGTCCATCGCCCCAAAGTCTTCCAGAAGAGACTACAAAACAAAGCAGTAAAGATCGACTGTCTACTGTGTCTCCGGCTTTGCCAAGCATTGAAGAGCGGAGGAAATTCCAGAAAAATTCCAGACGGTCGAGACGTTTCAAGAAAAAGTGGAATTATCAAGTACCCACACCTGGCCAGGGAGGTTTTGGAATGTCTGTTCCGGCCTCCATCTCACACATCCAAGCATCCATGGCATCTCCTCGTCCCAATTTTACCCCAAGAGGGCACATGGTTACGCTAGAAGTTGGCATGGGCTGGGGCTTGGTCAAGTACGGTGGTTCGGAGGCATTTCAAGAAGCAAGAAAAGCAACAGAAGATTTTCGAAATGTCTTCCGAACCGTGGCAAAATCTGAGTACTATCTATCTCCCAAGTGGTTCATCTCAGAAGGAATTGCCATAGAGGTGTACAATGAGCGCTACGAATACGCTTTTTCCGATACGGAAACAGTCAATTGGGCAAATGCCGATTCGGCCTTTGTGTACACTCTTCCCGATGGCAGTCGCTATTACGAAGGTGGAGTACGCACCCGTACCACCCAGACAGACAGTCGACGCGTCAACTACAATCGGATGCTTCGTTTGAGTTGTCCTGTCTCTATCGGCTACATTTTGCAGGATGGCCGCTGGAGCATTCGCCCAGAGATTGGCTTCCAACTCAATTTTGACCAATACTTTTTTGGTGTCATCAGGGATGAAAATGGGGGACATCTCACCAACAACACCACCATCACTGACCGCTACTATGAAAACATCTTTGACATTGGCTTGCTTTGCCGGTTGAATTTCCGCTATGCTTTGAGTGAAGAATTTGAAATGCAAGTGAGCATGGGTTACAACCGGGATCAGCTCCTTAGATTGAGCCGCAATTACGAAGGCCCTCGATACGAAACCGTTGGATTGAGTCTTGGGTTGGCCCGACGGATTGGTAGGTGACGCTGCCTTTGCTGTCGGAAGTAGCAAAAAGGGCATTCCTTTTTTGGTACTGAATTGAAAAATTCTGATTGGCCTCGCTGTTCTGGCAGCGGGGCTGATCTTTTTGTTATCCTTCCGGATGGTCCTCTTAGCAAGTTCCCATAACATCAAAAGCACAGCTACATGTGCAACCGGGCCTCGACTCTGTTTTACCTTGGCGGCGACCTACTCTCACAACCAGCCATGCCCACCCGCTGGCGCGGTTCCCTCTCTTGACTGTCCACCGGACAGCCATCTTGGCTTCTCAGCCAAGAATCGTTCGCTCATCATCGGCGCTGGATATTTCTGTTAGTAAGTTTCCACAACGTCAAAGGCCCAGCTGCTTGTGCAACCGGGCCTCGACTCTGTTTTACCTTGGCGGCGACCTACTCTCACAACCAGCCATGCCCACCCGCTATCGCGGTTCCCTCTCTTGACTGTCCACCAGACAGTCATCTTGGCCTTTCAGCCAAGAATCGTTCGCTCATCATCGGCGCTCGATATTTCTGTTCGTAAGTTCACACAACGTCAAAGGCCCAGCTGCATACGCAACCGGGCCTCGACTCTGTTTTGGGTTGGCGGCGACCTACTCTCCCACCCAGGGGCAGTACCATCGGCGCTAAAGGGCTTAACTTCTCTGTTCGGAATGGGAAGAGGTGAACCCCTTTGCTATAGCCACCAACATTTCTTGCGCCATCTTGCGATGACCTATTTCTTTTGCGATCAGACGCTTTCGTCTCATCATGACCAGTTGTGGAAAGAAGATTCCATAAAGTTTCACGTGTCTTTCTCACTGCGATTTATCGGTTGAATATCTCAAACATTCAACTAATAGAGTGCCTCGGTTGGCTTTTTCACTATTCTCTTGCACTTGCGTATCAACTACACTCACACAAGAAAAAAAAAGGAAGCTCTCGGGTAATTAGTACTACTCGGCTCCATACATCACTGCACTTCCACCTGTAGCCTATCTACGTGGTCATCTTCCACGACCCTTTTCCCGAAGGATGGAATACTCATCTCAGAGATGGCTTCGCGCTTAGATGCTTTCAGCGCTTATCCGGACCGTACATAGCTACCCTGCAATGCAGCTGGCGCCACAACAGGTACACTAGAGGTACGTCCAACACGGTCCTCTCGTACTAGTGTCAGACCTCTTCAATATTCCTACGCCCGCAACAGATAGGGACCGAACTGTCTTGCGACGTTCTGAACCCAGCTCGCGTGCCACTTTAATGGGCGAACAGCCCAACCCTTGGGACCTTCTCCAGCCCCAGGATGTGACGAGCCGACATCGAGGTGCCAAACCCCCCCGTCGATGTGAGCTCTTGGGTGGGATCAGCCTGTTATCCCCGGAGTACCTTTTATCCTTTGAGCGAT
>JBCBOS010000025.1:0-5231 GCA_039821145.1 Bacteroidota bacterium
GTTGGGCGGGCTCGCCTAAGCAGATGTCACCGCCGTTGGTGGCAATTGCATCGGGCAGGGCGTTGACTTGTACGCTTACTCCTTGCGAGGCTGGGGAGCTGCAGCCGTCTACTGTTACCACCACTCGGTAGGGAGAGACTGCATTGGCGTCTGTGGCTGCAAGGCTTACTGTGCTACCAGTACCGATGCTTATGCCATTGCCATTTGTCCAATTGTAGCTGATCACTGTCCCACTGTAATTCTCTTGGATTGATAGGACGATCGTCTCTATTTCACAAATCTCTGCATGGGTAGTGATCGTGGGCTGTTCAGGAGTCAATTCAATATTGCTCACCACAATGCTTTGGCTTTCCGAACAGCCATTGGCATTTGAAACGACCAAGGTATAAGTACCATTGTTGGCAATCGTCACATTGGATAAGCTGGGGTTTTGGGCTGTCGAGCGGAAGGCATTGGGGCCAGTCCAAGAGTAGGTCGTCGCCCCTGTCCCATTTGCCGTCAGGCTCAAACTTTCCCCTTCACAAATTCTTCCCGCCGTGGCAGTCGGCGCAGCAGTCGGTTGATCGAAAACATCCACGCTGAAAGTATCGGACTGCAAATTGCAACCGTCCACGATGACGTTGACAAAATAATCTCCATCGTGCAAGGCAGCATTGGCCGGGTCTATTTCCAGAACAGGTGTATTGAAGCCACTGATCGAAGTCGTGACTCCCGATGGGGTACTCCAACTATAATCTACGGATGTTCCACTGTACGCAGGGACAGTCAAACGAATGGCGTCGCCAGCACAGGCTTGGCCACTGGCTTGAATGATGGGTTGGGCAATGCCATCCACAATCTCACTGATCTGCAAACTGGCAGTGACTGTACAGCCATTGGCATCAGTTACCAACAAAGTGTAAGACCCATTGCTGGCAGAAGAAGGATTGAAAATGATCGGATTCTGACGGCTGGAAATGAAGCCATTCGGACCTGTCCAACTGTACAAAAAGGGCGCTGTTCCTACAGGGGTAGAAAACAGATTCAAGGTATCTGCACTGCAATCTGCCGCCAAGTCATATGTTCTGCTGATGGAGACAGTTGGCGCTGCCAGGATTTGAACTTGGGTCATCGCAGCGGTAGATGTACAACCATTGCGTTCCACTTCCAAATAATACTCATAGGTCCCTGCCGTCAAATTGTTGATGACCGGATTTTGAGTCGTCGAAAACAAGACACCTGCTGGGGCACCATTCGGATCGCCATCGTACCACAAATAGGAGGCTCCCGCGATGGTAGAACTTCCCAAGAGGCGCACAGAAGCCCCCTCGCAATGCGGCCCATCATTGGTCGCCACCGCTGTCGGAATGGGATACACATTGACCTGGATGGTTTCCGATTCTTGGGTACAACCATTGGCATCGGTCACCCGAACCCGCCATGGACCACTTCCATAAAATGGATGGCCCGGTGGAATGAAGGTATTGTCTGTCGTTGTGGTCATTCCCGGTTCGGCCAAACTGGAAGGACTGTCGCTGGTCGAAATCCACTCAAACTGCGTACCTGTAGAACTGGAAGACAGGAAGAGGGTGTCCCCTTCGCAAATGTCCAAATCCACAGCATCGATTCCAGGAATTGGAGCTGGGGCCAAGATGACATCTACGGTAACAAGGCCTACCGCAGAACAAGCACTTCCACTGGTGACTGTCAGGCTGTACGTGCCATTGTTGGCAACGCCCGCATCAGTCACCACAGGATTGGGCAGGGTCGAAACGAAGCCATTGGGGCCCGACCAAGCATACTGCAACGCACCACTGCCACTGGCATTGGCAAACAGATTGATGGTCCCACCGTCACAAGTATCTGTCGCTGTAAATGTGGGCGCAACGGTCGGCAGGTCAAAGGCATCGATGTTGAAATTGGCAGAATTCAAGGTGCAACCATCTACCACGACTGTTACAGAGTAATCGCCATCGTGGATGCTGGCATCAAGTGGACTGATGACAATCTGATTGGTATTCAAGCCCGAAATTCCCACCGTCGTTCCAGCCGGAGTGGTCCAGGTGTAAGATACAGAGGATCCTTGGTAAAGGGCGACACTCAGGGTGATGGATTCCCCGTCGCAGGCAGGGCCACTGCTGCTGATGATGGGCACCGCCACTGGGTCGGCAATGTTGATCACTTGTACACTTCCGCTGGCGGTACAACCATTGTCATCCGTTACAGTGACACTGTAGGTTCCATTGTTGGCAGTCGTCACATTCGGGATGGTCGGATTGGAAAGGCTGGAAGTAAAATTGTTTGGTCCTGTCCAAGCGTAGCTCACCAAAGTGCTGCCTGTCAACTGATTGGTTTGCAATGTCAAATCCTGGGGAGAACAATCCGCGGCCAAGGTGTAGTTGGCAATCGGACTGATGGTGGGCGGACTCTGGATCGTAACTGTTGTTGGGACGGCCCCTGCACTGCATCCTTCCACATCAATTTGAAGGTGGTATGTATAGGTTCCCGCACTGAGATTGCTGAGGGTAAATGTCTGATCCGTCGAAATCAAATTTCCACCTGCTGTCGGATCTCCATCGTACCAATTGTAGTTGGCTCCGGCAATGGTATTGGCTTGCAACAGCACATTTGATCCTTCGCACACCGGTCCACTGTTGGTTGGTACCGCCACGGCATTGTCGATGATGTCGACCTGGATCACCTCCGACTCAGCAGAACAACCATTGGCATCTGTGACCCGCACTCGCCATGGACCGTCCGTATACTCGGGATGCCCTGGAGGAATGAAAGTGTTGTCAACATTGGTTGTCATGCCGGGTTGGGCAAGGCTGCCCGGACTGTCGCTGTTTCGGATCCATTCATACAATGTTCCCCCTGCACTGGTTGACAAAAAGAGGGTATCACCATCGCAAATGGTCAGACTATTGGCTGTAATACCTGGAGGAATGATCTCCGGCAAAATGTTGGAAATGGCTGTGTCAACCGTAATGGCACATCCAGAAGCACTGCTTACTTCCAAGCTGTACACCCCATTATAAGATTCATCAATGTCTGTCAACAACAAGGTCGATTGAGTCGAAGACACCCCATTGGGACCTGACCAACGATAGGTCAAAGGCGCTGTACCACTGGCAATGCCGCTCAGCTGAATGCTTCCCCCACTGCAAGTATCGATGTAATCTACTTCAATCGATGCGGTGGGAAGACCAAAGATGCTCAAGTCATAGGTAGCTGTCAGTAGACAACCATCTACATTGATGTTGACTGTGTACGTTCCGCTGTGAATGCTGGCATCAACTGGGTCGATGATCAGTTGGTTGGTATTTTCTCCTGCGATTCCCACACTGGTTCCTCCAGGAGTAGACCAGTTGTAGGTAAGGGTTGAGGCAGTATACAAAGGCACTTCAAGGACAATTCTCTCTCCATCACAACTGGGCCCTGTACTGCTGATCACAGCTTGGATTTGCGGGTTGACAATCGTGGTGACCTGTACGCTCCCGCTGGCTGTGCAACCATTCGCATCCACTACGGTCAACACATAGGTTCCATTGTTGGAAGAAGAAGCAGAGGGGATGACTGGATTTTCCACACTGGAAACGAAGCCGTTTGGCCCTGTCCAACTGTAAGAAGCAATTGCCGCGCTGCCTGCTGTTGCCATCGCCATCAAGGTGAGGTTGGATGGAGAGCAATCTGGGTTCAAGGTATAGTTGGCTGTTGGATTGACAGTGGGGGCGTCCAAAACATCTACCGCCACAGTATCTTTCACATCGTAATAACATCCACCAGAGTTGTCCACCACGGTCAGCTCTAGAAGGGTGTCTGCTTGTATGTTGGCAAATATGGGATTGGCGCTCACAGCTAGGACGGTGGAACTGCCCACATAGCGCCACTGGTAAGAGGCGATGGGGATGTCACTTGTCGCGCTCAGGCTCAGCACATCGCCGGGGCAAATCTCGGCTGGCAATCCGGTGATGATGGGATTGGCTGGTTGACAAATGACGGCGGTTGGATCGTCGGGGGTTCCGGTATCGCCGGGTTGTCCCGGGTTGGTGCCAGAATAATTCACACCAGAGTCAGAGGCATCTTGGGTGACGATGAAGCCCCCTGTTCCATCGCCGATGATGTTGCCGTTGGCATCCAGTGCATTGGCAGCTGCTATGCTTTGATTGGTCAATGGCCAAACGGCAAGGGCTGGATCTACTTCTACTCTGAGTTGCACCCGAATTTCCTGTCCTGGTTCCAGCAAGTCCGTTGAGGCGCCGGCAAAGATGTCATTGTCTGTACTTCCATTGAAGCCTGTGTTGAGACTGGGCGTACGACTGGCTGTACTGGACAAAATGCTGACGTTTGGCGTAGCGGAGGATAGTCCCACGAAGGAGCTTCCCAATTGAACACTCAGGCTGTCCAGCAAAGACAAGTTCGTAAGGTCTACACTGCTGGTATTTCGCACACCGATCTGGAAAGTCAAATCCAGGTTGTCATTGGCGAGCAAATTTGTATTGGTGACTTGCTTGACGTTGCCAATGGTGGCCTGTGGAATGATCCCTGCATCACAGCTCAACTTATCCGGCCCCGTTGCATCAAAAGTAAAGACAGCCGTTTGGCCAGAAGTAGATGCATCTGAGTCCAAATTATCATTGCCACCAGCATCTGTTTGTGTAAAGACGTATTCTGTCCCGTATGGTCCTGTCGACCCATCAAAGACAATGTAGTAGTCACCAGATGGCACATTTGGGAAGACGTATTGGCCATTGGCATCTGTCACAACGGTATCGACAGGCAGGCCACTGTTGTTGTCGTACAAAATCACTGTAACACCTGCCACACCAGTTTCTGTCCCGTCTTGAATGCCATCGCCATCTGTATCCAACCAGACAAAATCTCCAATATTGGCGCCGGGAACGACACCTGCATCAATGGTCAAGTCATCGCCTGTTGCAGGGTCAAAATTGATCACAGAGGTGAAACCAGAGTTGGTGTTGACATCGCTGTCATTGGCACCATTTCCTGCATTGGGAGTGGTAAAAGAGAAATTCATGATGGCGGTAGCCGTACTGGGGTCAAAGCCCAAATAGTAGTCTCCTTGTGGGACATCAGGAAAGACGTAATTCCCACTGGCGTCCGTAAAGACTGTATCGATCGGATTGCCCGTTCCGGCATCGAATAAGATCACCCGTACATTTTCCAGACCAGACTCTCCGACATCTTGCAAGCCATCTTCATCTGCATCGATCCACACATAGTCGCCAATG
>JBCBOS010000025.1:5329-129390 GCA_039821145.1 Bacteroidota bacterium
CACATCGCTGCCTGTTGTCGCATCAAATGCAAAGGTTGGTGTCTGTCCAGTTTGTGGATCGGCTTCGCTGTCGTTGCTGCCAGTCCCTTGGCCCGAAGGCGACCAGACGTATTGCTGACCACCATTGTTGGTTGTCTCATCAAAGACGAGGTAATAATTGCCACTTGGTACATCTGCAAAGCCATATTGACCATTGGCATCCGTCACAACGGTATCCACAGGATTGCCTGTATCAGCATCGTAGAGAATCACCGTTACGCCTGGCACACCGGGCTCGCCGACATCCTGGATGCCATCGCCATCCGTATCTTGCCAAACAAAATCTCCAATGCCTGCTGAGGGGATCACCCCTGCATCAATGGTCAAATCATCGCCTGACGCTGGATCAAAATTGATCACAGACGTAAAGCCAGAACTTGTATTGACGTCACTGTCATTGGTGCCATTGCCTGTGTTGACATCTGTAAAGGTGAAGCCCATGACGCCAGTCGCCGTGCTGGGATCAAAGCCCAAGTAGTAATCTCCTTGCGGAACATCTGTAAATAGATAATTTCCACTGGCATCCGTAAAGACCGTATCAATCGGATTGCCCGTTCCGGCATCGAATAAGATCACTCGTACATTTTCCAGACCAGACTCTCCGACATCTTGCAAGCCATCTTCATCTGCATCGATCCACACATAGTCGCCAATGTCTGCTGTCGGGAATAGGCCCGCATCGTGGGTCAGGTCATCGCCGCTGGTTGGGTCGAGGGTGAAGTTGGGACCTTGGCCGCTGCTGTTGGCCTCACTGTCGTTGGAGCCATTGCCCGCACCACTGCTGGTGAAAACATAGTCTGTTCCATTGCTGCCTGCTGGTGGGTCAAATGTGATGTAGTAATCCCCTGCTGGAACATCGGTAAATTGGTAAGCTCCCGATGCATCCGTAAAGACCGTATCCAAGGGATTGTTGGTATTCACATCGTACAAAATCACCTGCACATTTTCCAAGCCACTCTCAGAACCATCTTGTATGCCATCTCGGTCACTGTCTACCCAGACAAAATCGCCCACATCTGCCGTTGGAACGAGTCCAGCATCGTGGGTCACATCGCTGCCTGTTGTCGCATCAAATGCAAAGGTTGGTGTCTGTCCAGTTTGTGGATCGGCTTCGCTGTCGTTGCTGCCAGTCCCTTGGCCCGAAGGCGACCAGACGTATTGCTGACCACCATTGTTGGTTGTCTCATCAAAGACGAGGTAATAATTGCCACTTGGTACATCTGCAAAGCCATATTGACCATTGGCATCCGTCACAACGGTATCCACAGGACTGCCTGTATCAGCATCGTAGAGAATCACCGTTACGCCTGGCACACCGGGCTCGCCAACATCCTGAATGCCATCACCATCCGTATCTTGCCAAACAAAATCTCCAATGCCTGCTGAGGGGATCACCCCTGCATCAATGGTCAAGTCATCGCCTGTGGTTGGATCAAAGTTGATCACAGCCGTAAAGCCAGAACCCGCGTCTACATCGCTGTCATTGGCTCCATTGCCCGTATTGGCATCGGTAAAAGTAAAGCCCATGACTCCCGCTGCCATGCTCGGATCAAAGCCCAAGTAGTAATTTCCTTGGGGAACATTGGTAAATAAATAGTTTCCGCTGGCGTCTGTCAAAACAGTATCCAATGGAGTACCTGTTCCAGCATCGTACAAAATCACCTGCACATTTTCCAAACCAGACTCGCCCACATCTTGTATGCCATCCTCATCTGCATCGATCCAGACATAATCGCCAATGTTGGCAGTCGGATACAGTCCAGCGTCATGGGTCAGATCGTCGCCACTGTTGGGATCAAAGGTAAAGTTGGGACCTTGGCCAATGCTGTTGGCCTCGCTGTCATTGGCCCCATTGCCACGACCGCTGCTGGAGAAGGTGTAGTCGAATCCATTGCTGTTGGTCGATGGATCAAAGATAACATAATAATCTCCTGCCCGAACATCGGTGAATTGATAAGCACCTGCTGCATCTGTGAAGACCGTATCCAGGGGATTGTTGGTGTTGGCATCGTACAAGATCACCTGCACATTTTCCAAGCCGCTTTCAGAAGGATCCTGAATGCCATCCCGATCTGTATCTACCCATACGTAATCTCCCACATTCGCCGTTGGGATCAGCCCGGCATCTCGGGTCACATCGTCGCCCAAGGCAGCATCAAAAGAGAAGCTTGGCGTTTGGCCCGTTTGTGGATCGGCTTCGCTGTCATTGCTGCCAGTCCCTTGACCAGTGGGAGACCAGACATATTGTTGGCCACCCGTATTGGTTGTCTCATCAAAGGTGATGTAGTAATTGCCACTCGGCACATCTTCAAAAGTATATTGACCACTGGCATCTGTCACGACTGTATCGACTGGATTACCTGTATCGGCATCATAAAGAATGACAGTCACCCCTTGCACCCCTGGCTCTCCTCCATCTTGAATGCCATCCCCATCTGTATCTTCCCAGACAAAGTCCCCAATGTCTGCCAGTGGGAAGATGCCTGCATCATGGGTCAGGTCATTCCCTCCTCTTGGATCAAACACAAAATTGGGACCGCGGCCACTGGTGTCCGCCTCACTGTCGTTGCTTCCATCTCCTGTGGCTGCAGAGGTAAAGCTGTAGTCGGTAAATCCACTGGTGCTGCTCAAATCAAATAGGACGTAATAGGTGCCAAAAGGAATGTCATTGAACAGGTATTCACCTGATGCGTTGGTCGTGGTGGTAGACACAATGGCATTGGTATTGGCATCGTACAAAGTCACCGTGACGTTTTGGACAACTGGTTCCCCAAAGTCTTGCAATCCATTTCGGTTTTGATCAACCCAAACAAAGTTTCCAATGTCTGCTTGTGGGACAAAACCCGCATCCACCGAGGTATCATCGCCATTGGTGGCATCGAAGGCAAAAGGACTGGTTTGTCCATTGGCTGCGCTGGCATCGCTGTCGAGATTGTCGTCGCCACCATTGTTTTGTGGACTGGCTGTATACTCTACTCCGGAGGTATTGGTACTGATGTCAACATCTACGTAATACGTTCCAGACGGAAGTTCTTCAAAAAGATAATTGCCCGAGGCATCTGTTACAGTCGTGTCAATGGGCTGGCCATTGGTTCCATCGTACAAAATGACGGTGACACCAGCAATGCCATTTTCACCTGCATCCTGCACACCATCATTGTCCAAATCTTCCCACACAAAATCCCCAATGCCTGCACAAGCTTCTTCGGTCACGACGAAGGGGCAACATTGGTTGTACGGACAATTGCCGCCATCTACCCGCACCTCATAAGTGCCTGGCTCGGTGATGTCCAAGGAATCTGTATTGGCGCCACTGATCAGTGCGCCATCCTTGTACCATTCATAGATCGTAAAGTCATTGGCAATGCCCACTCGCTTGACTTGCCGACAAGACAGTTCCACTGCCACGCCCGTACAGACCCCATCCTGATCATCTTCATTGGGATCGTCATTGCCAGGGGTGGAGTCCAAATCTCCTTCATTCATGTTGCTGACTTCGGCAGAGTTGAATACAGGCCCACCATCGATCACTTGGGCATAGATCAACAAGCGAAAAGTGTCATTGGGCAATACAATGCCGGGAATGGTCCAAAGATTTGCCGCTGCATCGTATTGAGAAGCCGGGTTGGCAGACAAAAATGTCAAGCCACTTGGAAGCGTATCGCGCACCTCTACGCCTGATGCCCCGTTGGGACCGCGATTGACCAATGTCAATTCATAGGTGAGTACTTCCCCAATATTGGCAACTGCAGGAGACACAGATTTGTCCAACTCCAAGTCGGTGCAAATGACGCCCTGCACATTTTGTCGAAATACCTGTCCACAACCGTCCAAGTCCCGATAGGTCAAGGTATAGACCTGGCCACCGACCGGCGCTGCGACGGCCGACAATGGGTCCAAGGTATCAGCAACGCCCACGGTCGGACTCCAGCGATAATCGAAAAATCCTGTGGGTCCGGTAAAGTATCCAATGGAGTCCGTACAAATTTTGATGTCCGGCCCTTGGGTGGCTGCCACCCCGTCGAAAGTCAAAGAAACGGTATCCACATTGTTGCAATCGCCTCCGGGATGTGTGGTCAGCAATACGTAATCGAGTGTTATGGGAGAATCGTTGAAGTGAGTATAAGAAAGCGTTGCATTGGGATCATTGGGATCGGAAAGAGAGTCGACGGGGGCACCATTCAATCCAAACCATTGATAGCTGAAGCTGCTGGTGCGCAAGTCCTCTGTACATCCCAGGGTAAAGGTATCAGAACTACACCCCTGTTGGTTGTTTCCGGCATTGTCGGTCCGCACAGTGCCTGTGATGATTTCCACCGGTTCACAATTGCAACCACTGGCAACGGCCAAAATGGCACAACTGCGCTCGGGAGGAACAGTAAATGGCCCTGCCGTGATGGAGACAGAGCTGGCTGTGTCAACATTGGCGGAGGAGGTGGTAGAGCCGAGCAGGACATCTCCTGTCGACAAGTCTTTGCTGCCGTCCGCATCGTGGTAAAAGTCAATGGTAATGTCTTTGTCTATTGCAAACTCTCCTGTGTTTTCCACTGTGAGATTGTCTACAGTCAATAGGGTCATCCCACAGTTGGTGGACACGCTGAAATCTTTGAGTACAAAAGAATCCTTGACCAAGTCCAAAATGGGGAGGGGATAAATTGTTCCTGTGGATGTCAGTCCATCGCAAGGCGTGCCCCTGCAAAGAAAGGAGGTCGAGCGGACCGTTCGAATGTTGACTGCATTGGGTTCTTCGCAAAGAACGCCATCCGAACTCGTGGTGACATTGAGTTGAAAATTGATGGGGGTACCCAACGGAATGCCTGCATCAATTCCCACCCGAATTTCCTCAAAACTCTGGCTGCCAGCTCCCGGCCCAATCGTATTGACGACCGGAGTCGAACTCACCTGAGACGGATTGAAAATGATGCTGCTGTATTGCAGGGCCGAGGGAATGGCAATGATCAAGGTGTCGTTTCCATCTGTATCGCCGAAAAAGACAACCGTACCATCCAAATTGATCCCACTGCCCTCCGAACAACCGTTGATGGGCTGTGCCGTGGTCAAGGTCATAAAGGCATTGTAGGAAGGAGGCGGGGTGTTGTAAAACAGCTGCACGCCATTGCGCAGGATGGTCTCCACATCCTTGCCACAAAAGGTATGGCCTTTGGTCCGAAAGTTCATGTAATCTCCTGCAATGAATTCACAACTCGTGCGGGCATCAAAGCGAATCCGGAAACGCTTCAGTGATTCATCGGATTGCGCCTCTCCTTCCCAACCGCGTGGATTCACCCCATTGTTCCAATCAAATTCTGTGATCAAATTTTCGAGATTCCAAACGTACTTGATCCCCAGAGGGGTGTAGATGATTTCCGTCGGTGCAAACAAATTGTAATTGTACACGGGCGAACTTGGATCGCAAGGATAGCAGGCTTGCTCCGTCCCAGCAATCAACTCCAAACCCGAGGTGTAGGGAATGTACAATTCAAATTCAGGCTCGTAAATGACAGCCCGGTCCACATTTTTGATCTCCAATACATAGGTCGTATCACTGCAAGGTACAAGGGGGGCTTGGGGTTCTGTCAATATCTGTTGCTGGATGGCAGGGTCTTCTGGTTCCAAGAACAGACTCAACTCGTCTACCGGACAAGGCAGACCTCCCTGTATGACCTGCTGGTCACTGATGGGATAACCAGTGCAATCCCAACCTGCTACCACGATCAGAGAATCGACATTGCAATCTGCATAATTGGCCTCTATCGTGTAGTTGTAAATCTGACCAGATGGAATGTTGCCCAATTGGTAAATGCCATTGGTGGGCGTGAAGGTTGTACTGCCTCTGGTGACCGTGACAGGAACGATGTTGCCACTCGGACTGATGAAAATCAACCAGGCATTGTCGGCATTGCTGCCATTGGTCTCTCGCAAGGAAAAACTCCATTGGGCCGTTTCGCTGATGGGAAAAATGGTCGTCCCACTGGTACTCAACTGCAAGTCGGGAATGACAATATTGAGATTGCTGCCGTGAAAAGAGTCTACCCGAATCACCTGATCGGGTACTGCTGGCGAGCAAAAATCCATGGTGGCTTCATAGTACCATTCGGGAAGAGACGTCTCGGAAGCACAACTCCCTTCAAAGCGTCCTCTGATCTCAAAGGAGTAAGCGCCATTGGGGATGTAGCGATTTGTGCAATCGTCAAAATAGTTGGCCCAGTCCAAGACCAAGTACCCATTGGAAACCTGAGCCAGGGAAGTAATGTCTACACTGGAAACCACCCCAGGATGGCCGCTGCCAAAAAACTTGGTGAATCGAATGTCTTCCAACAAGAGCTGATCCAATACTAGTCCATCCGGAATCTTCAGTCCAGACTCGGTGGGCTGCATGAAGTTGCGAATCTCATACGGGAAGGGTTGGTTTCGGTACGAGCTTCCACCAATGCAAAAATCCACCTCGTATTCAAACTGAGCACCCCCACATCCATAAGAAGAATTGGTTCTCGGAAAAATGTCCATGACATAGCCCACTTGTGAATAGGTACCGGGAATATTCGGATTGCACTGCAGTCGATCTGCCCCCACCGGACTGGCCGCACGATCGGCAAACCAATTGGCAGAAAAGACCAATTGCTCTACGGTACAACCGGGATTGTCGATGTTGACAAAGGTTCCCGTCAAAGTCAGGCTGTCTCCATCTTCGTATTTGAAGTCCACCGGAACAGTCCCACAATTGCGAATCAAGTCGGTCGTCAAGTAATAAGTGATCAGGGTATCGCCGACATTGAATACATTGACGCCATTGCAGGTGTAACTGGTCGCCGCCGATGCATCGTAGATTTCAAAAGATGTGGTGGTTCCGATTTCGTGGGCACTTGGAAAAAGCAATTCCAGATAGACGTAATTGAAACTGTCGCTGGCATTGATCATATTGATTTCTCCAATGGCGGTAAACTGAAGTTCGTCCCCGGTCATGGCCCGCTCTGTCCGCACCAGGTTCAAGTCGATGCTTCCCCCCGGATCTGCACAACCATCGTTGTCATTGTCTGGTTGGCCAAAACAGGTGCGACTCACGGAAATCCCCTGGTGCTCAATGCCATCGCAAACACCCGGGCAGCACTCGCCCCCCAGGATGGTCGTCCCACTTTCACACAAAAAGGTAAACAGACAATTGTCGGTACAGCTGCCATTGCCAAATCTAAAACCCACCGATACATCCGTATTCGCCACCAAATTGCAATTGGCAGGGGTACAAGTGTAAGAGGCTTCGAAGGTAATTCGGGAGCCGTCCTCGTGGTAATCGCCCACGTCAAAGCAGGCCAATACAGTCGGATAAGCAGATACGTCTACCGAAACGGGGGTGAAGGCATTGCCGCCACCTGCATCTACCCAACGAATGGAAGAGGTGTTGAAGTTGATGCGGCTGTCGAGGGTAAAATCCATGCACACCTGACCCAAAGAAGCAAAGTCACCAATGTTGGCCATGTCAATGAAATCGTATTGCCAGGTACCGGATTGCCCGTCGGACAGATAGGTGGGAATCTGATCGGCGGTGGTCGTCCCCATGTTTTCCGGAGAGATGTCTCGACGAGAACTCCTCCTGAGTCCACACATGTCTTCCCAGGCCAGTGTCGTCCTCGACCCCAAGATGGAGTTATCGACCACTGTACAAGAACCAGTTGGGCAACAAGTCTTAATCGTATACCTCACCGAAATGGTGATGGGCCCAGAGGTCGCATCAAAAGGCCCAGATTGGGATTCGAGTCTCATACTGGTGAAACGCTCTCCACTCGGAATGCAAGAGGCTCCCGTATTGGAGGTAGAGACATTGCTGATGGCCCCATTGTAATCCACATATCCAGATCCATAATCTACTTCTATGGAACTGGTATCAATAAAAGTATAGGTGCTTCTGGATTGCAAGGTCAGCTGTAGATCGTATGCCTTCCCACTGTTGATGATCCAAGACGATACAATTTGGGCGCCATCTTCTATACAGGCTCCGAAGGTGCGCGTATTGGTAGAACCACTGACAGAAGGGGTGTTGTTTTCCAAGGCAACGCTCATGGCCAATTGTTGATCGCTTTGACAATCGCTGCTGCCACATCCAAAGTTGACCGTTACATTGGTGGCAAGGTCATCGCAACCATCGATCTGTACATCCTCTGTCCAGGTCAACTGATCTGCTTCATTCATGGGAAAAACACCAGGTATCAAACTGCTGTTGACAGTGATGCAACCACCAGTGGCTGTGAGCAAGGAAGAAACGCTGACGCCATTGATGGCCTGGTTGCTGACCGAAAGATCCCCATCGTAGGTAATGCATACTTCAAACTCATAGAGATTGACGGGATCGAGTCCTGTCTGACGGATAAAAAATGAACGCCCAGTATACGTATCGCCCACCTCTGCACCTGTGATGGCGTTCTGACTGCCAGGATTGGCAATGATGAAAGGCTCGCTCACGGTATTGTTGATGGGGCTGGACGTGCTGGTGTTGGTGCCTTCGTCTGCAATGGCTTGTATGGCCAATTGGACCAGGCCACTCAATTGGCTGGTGATGTCGCAGTCGTAAACCAATTTGAATTGCAAAGAACCCGACTCCAAGGCTGGCAGGTCGGGGAAGCTGATCCGCAAGGTATTGCCTGATACAACGGAAGCCGAGGTCGCTCCTCCTGTAGGCGCTGTCAAATCAGACAAAGAACCACTCAGATAGCTGGCCCCGGATGGCAAAGGAATGTCAATTCGCGGATTGGTTGCTCCGGTATTGAAGGCATCCCAACTGATCGTAAAAAATGCACTGGGTGGATCTGGATCGCAAATGGAGATGGAAGAAGGACTTGGGTTGGTGATGACCCCTCTGAATCCAAACTGAGCCTGTAGGTCTGCGGGTGATACCATCAAACATCCGATGAACAAAAGAGCCAGGTACAAAGTACCACATACATCTCTTCCACCGACTGTCGCCGACAGCAATGTTTCGTTCTGCATTTCGTATTTGTGTTTATTGTTTGGACGCAAGCGATTGCACTCCAAGTGTGAGCACCATGGAAGCTTTTGCCTGCTCGCTCTCTCCCCAAATCATTGATTCGGTCTATTGCATCAGGAGTCAAGCGATTGCTTGTAGGACGTCGGAGGAATTTGTAGTTTTTACAAACATTTTATACCCCATCCATCCAGAGAAGTTGCACCAGGAGTTCTTTTTCAGAAGAAACATTTCCCAAATTGTGACAGGGCAAAAAATCGAACAACAAACACCAATACATGTAAAAAATAAGTATTTCAATGAAACTACTTCAACAAAACAAAGGGATAAAAGGAAAGAAATGACAGGGATTCGAAAGGGAAAAGCGGGGAAAATGTCACAGCCAATGAAGGGAAAATTTGGCGGTTGGAAGGACCAGAAACCACTGGGTAGGTTTGCCAAAAATGTCTGAAGGGAGAAAAAACAAAAGCAGCATAAGCGCCTTGCGGCACTTATGCTCACCACCAAAAAAGCAATTTAAATTATAAAAGAAGGTTAATCAACATTATCGTGCAAAAAGGAGTTGCCTGCGCGAATCTCTGGCTCGTCCTCATCGGAAATCGTCCACTTGGACATCCCCGGATCAGCAGAATTGGGTACATCGTCTAGATAAACCCGGCGGCGCAAATACGCAGGCTCGTTTTCCAAATTGTGGATGGCCCTTGGGTTGCTCAGCTTTTGTGGGCTGATGCGAGAGCGTTCTTTTTCCCGGCGCTGCATTTCGTATTCATAGCGACGCCGACGCTCCATCTCCATGCGCTCCTTGTCTTCTTGCTTGACATAGGGCTCCTCGTAAGAGTAGTGACTCATGTGAGAAAAGCTGGCTCGAATGTCGTCAAACTCTACGGTCTTGGCATTGGAAGGCTGCTTTTCCTCGCTATGCCCAAGGTCGTAAAGGCTGCTTTTTTTTTCCTGTTCATCGTCCAGTGAAACGACAATTTTTTCTTCACCGGGCTTCATTTCTTCTTTGTGGTTGCGGTGCTCAAAACCAGTCGCGATGATGGTCACAGACACCTTGTCGCCCAGGCTTTCGTCGAAGCAATTACCCCAGATGAGGTCTGTGCCATAGCCAGCTTCTTCCTGCACAAATTCGGTGATCTCAAAAATCTCATCCATGGTCACCTCCCGATTTCCGGAGGTGATGTTGAGCAAAATGTGCTGGGCACCTTTGATGTTGTTGTCTTCCAGGAGTGGTGAGTTCAATGCCTCATCCACCGCGCGCTTGGCCCGGTCTTCTCCTTCTGCACTGGCAGTCCCCATGATGGCCACCCCGCTGCTGCGCATGACGGTATTGACATCCTCAAAATCCACGTTGACATAACCACCTACTGTGATGATCTCTGCGATCCCCTTGGCAGCCGTTGCCAAAATGTCGTCGGCCTCTGAGAAGGCATCTGACAAAGAGAGATTGCCGTGAATCTGACGCAGCTTGTCATTGGAAATGACGATGAGGGTATCGACATTTTTCTTGAGTTCTTCCAAGCCTTCTACGGCATGTCCTTTTCTGCGGCGACCTTCAAAGGTAAACGGCAGGGTGACAATGCCAACCGTCAGGATTTCCATTTCCTGGGCAGTCTTGGCGATGATGGGCGCAGCGCCCGTACCTGTTCCACCACCCATACCAGCGGTGACGAACAGCATTTTTGTATCTGATTCCAAAAAGCGACGGACTTCCTCAATGGATTCGAGGCAGGCCTGACGGCCAACGTTGGGTTTGGAGCCAGCACCACGACCTTCTGTCAACTCGGGACCGAGCTGAATTTTGGTGGGTACCTTACTCATGTCCATCGCCTGATTGTCTGTGTTGCATATTGCAAAGTCTACTCCCACGATCCCCTGCTGGAACATGTGATTCACAGCATTACTTCCGCCTCCTCCTACTCCGATGACTTTGATGATTGAACCTTCTTCTTGTGGCAAAGCAAATTGCATGATTTGATGATTTAAGTTTTAGAAAATTTTGCTCATAGTCTGGTCAGACACCCAGTGGGCATCCTTCCGGTATTTAAATTGCTAAAATTCAGCGTCTGGTTGGGCCTCAAACCATTCCTTGGTTTTGCGGAACAGTGAGTCGTACCACTTGTTGCTTTTTTCTTCGGCAGCTCTTGGCTCCAGTTGTTCTTCTACCTCTTCGATTTCCTCCTCCTTGAACTCGGGTTCAGTAGGCTGGCGCAGCTGGCGAAGTTCTTCGCTCTTGATCCCCTTGAGCAACAATCCAAGGGCAGTGGCGAAAATGGGGCTGCAAATGCGCGCGTTGTATCCGTGGGCCAGGTGCTCAACGGGCAGTCCCAGGCGGGTGCTCATCCCTGTGTGGAAGGCCACCAGTTTGTCCAGGTGAGCAAGCAAAGCGCCGCCCCCTGTGAGGACAATGCCACCGATCAGTTTGCGTTCGTAGCCTGAGCGACGGATTTCCCAAAGCACGTAGTCAAAGATTTCTTCGACGCGGGCCTGGATGATGCGCGCCAGGTTCTTTTCAGAAATTTCCTTTGGCTCGCGACCTTTCAATCCTGGGATGGTGATGATGCGGTTGTCAAATACCTCTTCGTCCAAGGCAGAGCCAAATTTGATCTTCAGCTTTTCCGCTTGGGTGTGCATCACGGTGCATCCCTCTTTGATGTCGGCAGTAATCACATTGCCACCAAATGGAATGACGGCAGTGTGGCGGATGATGCCTTCCTGGAAAATGGTAATGTCTGTGGTACCACCTCCAATGTCTACCAAGGCCACGCCGGCTTCTTTTTCCTCATCACTCAAAACCGCTTCTGCCGAAGCAATTGGTTCCAGGGTGACGTCTTCCACTTTGAGGCCTACGCGTTCGACACAGCGAGCGATGTTGTTGGAAGCGGTGATCTGTCCGGTGATGATGTGGAAATTGGCTTCCAATCGAACGCCCGACATTCCGATTGGATCGGTGATGCCTTGTTCGTTGTCGACCGTATATTCTTGTGGGATGACATGAAGGATTTTATCACCCGGTGGCAAAACCAACTTATACATGTCCCGGATGAGCTTTTCGATGTCTTCGGGCCCAATTTCATTGAGCACATTGTCGCGCGTGAGGATGCCGCGATGCTGTAAGCTCTTGATGTGCTGTCCGGCAATTCCAACATAGACTTTGTCTACCTTCTGTCCCAGTTGTTTTTCGACATTGGCCACAGCATCAGAAATTGCCTTGACTGTTTTTTCGATATTGGACACAACACCACGGGAAACCCCATTGGAATCAACTTTTCCGACCCCGAGAATTTCCAGCTTACCATGCTCGTTTTTTTGACCGGCGATAGCGCATACTTTCGTCGTTCCGATGTCTAGTGCAACAACCACTTCATTTTTGTTTGTGCTTACGTTATCCATAGTATATTTGGTTTTGTGCAATTGTGATTAACCTTTTTTACAAACAATTTGACCTTTGAATTTGAGATTGATGTTCTTGTACTTGTTCCAACCTGCGTAGGGCATCCCCTCCTTGTAGAATGTCTTGAGGCGGAAAATTTTGTCTTCCAGATCGTCCAAGCTCCCTAGTTCGATCTGTTGCTTTCCTATCTTGGGTGTGAGTATGATTTCGTTCTTTTTGTTGACGTGCAACTGCTCCACCAAGGGTTGCAGAAATTCGTCCTGCCGGATTCGCTTGCTGAGCAAAAACAAGTCTTTGAGAATGTGTTTTCTTTTGCGGGTCTGAAAGTCGGGTACGTGTGGAGCAATGTTTCCATTGGCCACCAACACTCGTGCAGTAAAGTGCTTGGACAGTGGCAATTTCTCGCCAAATTCATCCAGGTAATAATTCAATCCATTGCGGTCGATGACCCGGAGGACTGGCTGCCGTTGCTGGATGCCAATGTGTACTTGGTTTTCTGCATCCACATAAACGTCGGCAGAGAAGATGAATGGATCGGCTTCCAGGACACGTTCCACCCGTCCCACATCCAATTCGCCAACGGGAATGCCTGCCAGGGTGTGGCCAAAGCTGCGTTCCAAGGTGAGCAGGATGTCTTCCTTGCTGATGAGCGAACGACCGTTGGGCAGGTTTTCGACAACGATTTGGACATCGCGGGCATCCCGGCTGCGTTTGTGTTGAGCAGCAGAGATGATGAAGGCGGCCAGTAGCAGAAGACCACCGATCAAACTGAGTCGTTTCAATGTCGCTGTGAGCTGTCCGTTCATGATGACAAATGGGTTTTGATGGGCTCGACCAATGTACCAATGTCTCCGGCACCCAAGGTCAATAACACATCTGGTTGTATATTTTTCATGGCGTCGGGAAAGGCTTCTTTTTTCATCAACCGCTTTTCTCGACTTTTCATTTTTTCGTAGATGAGGCGAGAACTCACGCCTGGAATTGGCAACTCTCTGGCTGGATAGATGTCCAGTAAAATGGCTTCGTCCAGTTGGTCCAAGGCCTCGGCAAATCCATCCACAAAGTCCCTGGTGCGGGAGTACAAGTGCGGCTGAAAAATGCCAGTGATCTTTCGTTTTGGAAACAATGTGCGGGCCGCGTGAATGGCCGCTCGCAGTTCCGAGGGGTGATGGGCATAATCGTCGATGTAGACAACTTGCTCATCTCTGTAAATCGTTTCAAATCTTCGCTTGATTCCTTTGAAAGAAGCGAGGGCGTCTTTGATGTGCTGCGAAGTCACTCCCAGTTGTTGGGCAATGCCGATGGCCGCTAGGGCATTTTCGATGTTGTGGTGACCTGGCAGACTCATTTGTATCTGCTCGATGTCCCCGAAAGGACTTGTCAAATCAAATTCAAAATAACCGTTCACTACCCGGATCTGGTTGGCTTGCAAAGCGCCCGTTCCCAATCCAAAAGCAATCGATGAGCGCTTGGCGGGAACCTCCAGTGGCAAGCCGTGCTTGTACACGATGCTGCCCCCTTCGACAACAGCTGCCACATATTGGTGAAAGCTCTCGTGTATCTGCCCTACATCGCCATAGATGTCCAGGTGATCGGCATCCATGGACAAGACGATGGCCTTTTCTGGTTGGAGGTGCAAAAAGGAGCGGTCGTACTCATCTGCTTCGACCACCACCCAATCGCTTTGTCCAGCCACGAAATTGGACCCAAAGTTTTGGGCAATGCCTCCCAGGAAAGCCGTGCAATCGACCCCACCACTGCGCAACACATGGGTCAGCAAACTGCTGGTCGTGGTTTTGCCGTGGGTTCCTGCCACTCCGATGCATCGGCGATTGCGGCTGATGATCCCCAAAACCTCCGCTCGTTTTTTGAGCGGATACTGGTGCTGGCGGAAATACACCAACTCGCGATGGCTGTCGGGGACCGCAGGGGTATACACCACCAAATCGATCCCTTCAGGAATGGCATCCGGTCTTTCCTCGTAGTGAATTGTCATGCCTTCTTCGACCAGCTTTCTGGTCAGGCTTGTTTCAGTTTTGTCGTATCCATAAATGGTTTTCCCCAGTCCGTTGAAATACCTCGCCAGGGCACTCATTCCGATTCCGCCAATTCCGACGAAATAAAGGGTATGGATTTGGTCAAAGTTCACAGTAGTGTCGTTTCAATACATGTCAAAAAGTATCCAATTGGTCAAATATTCACTGTATAAAGAACTGTTTCTCAGTATCTAATATCAAAGTATGTGCCTATTTTTTATATATTAATTATAAACATTTAAATTTTTTCGTAATTTGTCCCTCCATTCTCCTAAGCAATTAAGAATCAATCAGTTCCAGAATTTCCTCTGCGATGCGTTCATCGGCATTTTTTTGCTGCATCTCCCTGATGTTCCGGCTGATGGCAGCTCTTTGTTTGGCGTCATTGAGTAGTTGCAAGGCAGCCGGAATCATTTCTTTTGCTGCATCTTGGTCTTTGACCAATAAGGCGGCTGCCCGTTCCGTCAGTGCCTTTGCATTGAAGGTTTGATGGTCTTCTGCCACGTTGGGCGACGGGATCAGGATGGCGGGTTTTCCCACCAATGCCAGCTCTGCGATTGTCAAGGCGCCTGCTCTGCAAATCAGGACATCTGCCATGGCGTAGGCCAAATCCATGCGGTCAATGAAGGCCGATATTTTCACATGTGGCAAACGCGCCGTTTCACACTGGCCAAATTCCTCGATGTACAGCTTGCCTGCCTGCCATAGGATTTGTACGTCTTGGTGTCGACGGAGCAATTCCGCATTGTCGCGCATGGCCCTGTTGAGCGATCTGGCCCCCAAACTTCCTCCAAACAAAACCACCACTGGCTTGTCCTTTTCCATCCCGAAATGTTGCAAAGCCTCTGCCCTGTCCCCTGCTGCTGTCAAATCCTTGCGAACCGGATTTCCGGTTTTGACAATTTTCTGCTTGGGAAAGAACCGCTCCAATCCGTCGTAGGCCACACAAATTTTGTTCACCTTGGACGCCAACAAGCGATTGGTCTTTCCAGGGAATGAATTCTGCTCTTGTATCACAGTGGGGATTCCCAGGCGACTGGCCACCTCCAAGGTTGGACCACTGGCAAATCCACCAACGCCCACCACCACATGAGGCCGAAACCGCCGGATGATTCCATAAGCTTTCAATAGGCTGACGATCAGTTTGATTGGGAAGAGGAGGTTTCGCAAAATCTCTCCCCGGTGAAATCCACTGATCCACAAGCCCTTTATTTGGTATCCCGCTTTCGGGACCTTTTCCATTTCAATTTTCCCTTTGGCTCCTACAAAGAGGAATTCCGCATCGGGTCGCTTTTCTTTCAGCGCATCGGCAATGGCAATCGCCGGAAAAATGTGTCCTCCGGAGCCACCGCCAGAGATCAATATGCGGTATGTCTCTTTGCCTGCCACTCCGCTAGACCGTCTTTTCAATGTATCGGCTCACACTCAGGATCATTCCAAAGGCGATGCTCGAAAAGATGACAGAAGTTCCTCCCATGCTGATCATGGGCAAGGTCAGGCCCGTCACAGGCACTAGGTTGACAGAGACTGCAATATTGGCCATCGCCTGAATGGAAATCAACATCCCCATCCCCAGGGCCAGCATGGCGCCAAAGGCTTTTGGACTGCGCGTCACCAGAGAGACCACTCGGAACAACAGCAGCACATACAATCCCAAAATCAACAGCCCTCCAAACAGACCGTACTCTTCACAGATGATGGCGTAAATGAAATCTGAGAAGGGCGCAGGGAGAAAGTTGCGCATGGTACTGTTTCCCGGTCCCACACCAAACCATCCACCTTCTGCTATGGCAATCTTGGCTTGCACCACTTGGTAGACATTTTCCGATCCTTCCATGAAGTCACTCATCCGAGAAATCCAAGTTCCCGTGCGGACAACATCCGGGAAGAACACCCCAATGGTAACCAAACAAGTAAAGACCACGATGCCCAAAAACAAGAGCAAGAAAATGTAGCGCACATCCACCCGACCGATGAACATCATCATGGTACAGATGAAAAACAACATCATGGCTGTCGACAAATCCGCCGGAGCAATCAAGCTGCAAATGATCAGGATTGGCACGATGATCGGCAGAAAGGCACTGTTGAAATCCTTGATGTAATCCTGTTTGGCCGATATGGCCCGGGCCACATAAATGATCAGTGCGAGTTTGGCAAAATCCGATGTCTGAAATGTCATGCCCAATCCCGGCAGGGCAATCCACCGCCTGGCCTCGTTGATCTCGGCCCCAAATGCGATGGTATACACCAGCAAGGGAATGGAGACCATCAGCAGATAAGGTGCAATCCGGTTGTACTGCGTGTAGTGCATCACATAACAGAGGTAGGTCAAAAAGAGCCCACCAGCAATGAAGATGAAATGCTTCAGCAGATAGAATTCCATGTTGCCTCCTCTTTGTCGGAATGCGATGGAACCCGTGGAGCTGTAGACGGCCAACAGGGAGAAGATCGACAGAACCGCCACGATCATCCAGATGGTCCGGTCGCCTCTTAATTCAGCATAAATTCTGTTTCCTAACGACATCTTGTCAATGGATTTTCTTTGAATCAATGTGCAGCTGTTTGACGGCTGCTTTGAACTGATCCCCCCTGTCTTCGTAATTGTTGAACAAGTCGAAACTTGCACAAGCCGGAGAAAGCAAAACGACTTCTCCCCTAGTTGCCTTGGCAGCAGCCTGCTGGACGGCAGCCTCGGCGGATCGGGTTTCGCTGATGTCGGCCACTATGGGCGAAAAAGCGTCCCGTATTTTTTGGTTGTCAATGCCCATGCATACGATGGCTTTGACTTTTTTGTTGACCAATTCGAGCAACGGCCCGTAATCATTGCCCTTGTCCTTCCCCCCGGCAATCCACACAACCCCTGGGTCCATGGCTTGCAAGGCGTAATAAACTGCATCCACATTGGTGGCCTTGCTGTCGTTGATGTATTCGACACCATCGACGGTGGCCACGCTTTCCAGCCGATGAGGGATGTTGACAAAGCTGTCGAGTCCCTTTTGGATGGCTTCGGCGGAGGCTCCCCATTCGAGGGCCGCCCGGATGGCGCAGTGAGCGTTGAACAGATTGTGTGGCCCCTTTAGGCTGCACTTGCTCAGATCGAAAGACATGCCCTGTACTGTCAATCCCTTCAACCCACTTTCGGGCACATGCACGGCCGCTCCCCTCGGTATCAATCCCTGCGCCTCAATCTGACCCCGAACGCTGTCATCGCTTGCGTTGTAGATCAGCAAATCCTCAGCGGTTTGGTTTTGGATGATCCGAAACTTCGAAGCCAGGTATTTGCGGAAGTCATTGTCGTAGCGATCCAAATGATCGGGTGTGACATTGAGCAACATGGCAATCTGCGGCTTGAAATCCTGTATGCCATCCAGTTGGAAACTGCTCAGTTCCAACACATAATAGTCTCTTTGATGATTGGCAACCAGCCGGGCAAAGCTCTGGCCGATGTTCCCTCCTACCCCTACATTGAATCCTGCTGTGTGCAGTAGGTGGTACGTCAGGTTGGTCGTTGTGGTTTTCCCGTTGCTGCCAGTGATGGCGATCAGGCTGGCAGTTGTATGTCTGGCGGCAAATTCAATTTCAGAGATGACCGGAATGCCCTTGGACCGAGCTTGTTGGACGAGTTCGACCGTGTCCGGAATTCCCGGGCTTTTGATGATCTCTGTTGCCTCAAAGATTCGTTCTCTCGTATGTTTATTTTCCTCGTATGGAATATCCTGTTGTTCCAGTTGCTGTTTGAAAGCCGGAGCGATGCTGCCTCTGTCTGACACAAAGGTTGGATAGCCTTTTTGCTTCGAGAGGAGGGCTGCCCCTACTCCACTTTCTCCTGCTCCAAGTATCACAATGTTCATGGGATGATACTTTGTTTGTTATCTAATTTTCAGCGTGATGATTGTCAGCACTGCCAAGAGTACTCCGACAATCCAAAAACGAGACACAATTTTGGCCTCGTGCATGCCCTTTTTCTGATAGTGATGGTGCAAGGGCGACATCAAAAAAATCCGTCTGCCTTCCCCGTATTTCTTCCGGGTATACTTGAAGTAGAATACCTGAATGATCACCGATAGGTTTTCGATCAAAAATATTCCACAAAGGATCGGGATGAGCAATTCCTTGCGAATCAAGATGGCCAAGGCCGCGATGATTCCCCCGATGGTCAGACTGCCTGTATCACCCATGAATATTTGGGCCGGGTAGGAATTGTACCATAAAAATCCGATGCATCCTCCCAGGAAACAGGCGGAAAAGACCACCAATTCTTCTGTATTGGGCAGGTAAAAGATGTTGAGATAATCTGCCAATACGGCATTGCCCGATACGTAGGCCAAAATGCCGAGCGTAGCCCCGATGATGGCACTCACTCCTGTGGCCAAGCCATCGAGTCCATCGGTCAGATTGGCTGCATTCGACACTGCCGTCACAATCAAAATGACAATGGGTACGAATACCAGCCATACCAGGCCAGCGGCATTGTCGCCCAAAAACCAGAGCAACTGTTGGTAGTCAAATCGGTTGCCTTTCAGGAAGGGTACATTGGTCAAGGTACTCTTCACATAGGCCGCCTCTATCTTTGGTCCCCCGGCGTTCCGAGGGTCGTTTACTTTCAATTCTTTGACGATCTCGTAGCCACCTTCTATGGCTGCTTGTTTGGGCATGCGCACCACGATGTCCTGGCTGAACAACATGATGAGCCCCACGATGAACCCCAGTCCGATCTGCCCCATGACTTTGAACTTGCCGCTGAGTCCTTCCTTGTCTTTTTTGAACACCTTGATGTAATCGTCCAAAAAGCCGATGGCACCCATCCAGATCGTGGCCAATAGCATGACCATGATGTAGGCATTGTTGACAAAGTCGGTCACCAGTAGACAAGGAACGAGTGTCGCCATGATGATGATGATGCCACCCATCGTAGGCGTACCTTCCTTTTCCTTTTGTCCTTCGAGGCCGAGGTCTCTAATCGTTTCTCCTACTTGTAGTCTCTTGAGAAAGCGGATGATCCGATGCCCGAAAAGCATGGATATCACGAGTGAAATGATGATGGCCAAGCCAGCGCGAAAGGTAATGTAATCAAACAAGCGCGCCCATTTCAGGCCAATCGTTTTCTCAAAGTATTCAAATAAGTAGTACAACATCTTGTTGTTCCTGCGTTGGTTTTCTGATTCTGTTCAATTTTTTTCCTGCTGTTCTTCGGGTTCCCTTTCCCGAAACTTTCGTGTTCTATGGCTGTTCCCAGTATTCAGTAGCAGCGGCAGGTGATTCATAGAAAGATGGAGAATCGATGAATCCTTCCTGCCACGATGCTGCTTTGAATCTGAGAATGATAATAGCTTTGTTTCATTGACCACTCAGCCGTCCAATCCCAGGCCCTTGGCCAATTCCTCCTTGTCGTCGAAGGGATGGCGCTGGCCATTGATCTCCTGGTACTTTTCGTGGCCTTTGCCCGCCACCAGGATGATGTCGCCCTGCCGTGCCAACCGACAAGCAGTCCGAATGGCTTGGCGTCGGTCGGTGATGCGAAGGCTCTTGGTCCGGCAGTCTTCGGAAAGCCCCTCCTCCATGTCGTCAATGATGGTGTCGGGGACCTCCGTACGCGGATTGTCAGAAGTGAGGATGAACTGCGTGCTGTTGTCGCAAGCAATTCGGGCCATCACAGGTCGCTTGTCCTTGTCGCGATCTCCTCCACAGCCCACGACAGTGATGATCTGTTCCTCTCCTTTGCGCAATTGGCGAATGGTCGTCAGTACTTTGAGCAGTGCATCGGGAGTGTGTGCATAGTCCACAATCCCAATGATGCTTTTCTTGCTGTCAACAATGTAATCGAACCGCCCTTCGGCAGATCGCAGTCGACTCAACTGTGTCAGCACCTCCAAAGAGTCTGCTTCCAACAAGCGAGCCGTGGCGTAGACAGCCAGGAGATTGTAGGCATTGAACTCGCCGATGAGGCGGCCAAAAAATTCCTGGCGGTCCAGTTCGAGATGCAGTCCACTGAGACTGTTCTCGATGATTTTTGCTTTAAAATCGGTTAGTACCCGAAGGCTGTAACGGTATTTGCTGGCTGCCGTGTTTTGGATCATCACATTGCCATTTTTGTCATCGATGTTGACCAGTGCAAAACTGCTCTTGGGCAAGTCATCGAAAAAGCGTTTTTTGGCTTGGAGGTATGCTTTGAAACTCCCGTGATAATCCAAGTGATCATGCGTCAAGTTGGTAAAAACACCTCCGCTGAAGTGCAGACCTGCGATTCGACCTTGGTCCACCGCGTGGGAACTGACTTCCATAAAGGCATAGGCACAACCTGCATCGACCATCTCGGCCAACAATTCATTCAAGGCCACAGCATCAGGTGTGGTGTAAGCGGCAGGATAGACCCTTTGGCCGATCCTGTTTTCAACGGTTGACAACAGACCCGTTTTGTATCCCAAGGCCATGAACAACTGATAGAGAAGAGTCACAGTTGTCGTTTTGCCATTGGTGCCTGTCACGCCGACCAGCTTGAGCTTTTGGGAGGGATGGCCATAAAAATTGGCGGCCATCTGTCCGAGTGCTTCTGCAGAGTCGGCCAAGCGGACAAAAGTCGCGCCCTCAGAAGGAAGCTCCGGAGGCAGTTGTTCACAAACTACAGCGGAGGCTCCTTTTTCCAAGGCACTACCGATGAATGCATGTCCGTCAGACTGTCGGCCTTTCACGGCCACGAAGCAATCACCGGCTTCGACCTTTCGGGAGTCGAAGATGATGCGTTGTATCACCACCTTCGACTCACCAATGGTTTCGAATATGGTCAAATTTGTCAGTAGTTGGTCCAGACGAATCAAGTGTGTTGTGTTAGTGTTTCAAAATCGCATTTCATAGTGAGGGATAACCGGTTGAGTTTCCAGCTTTTGCGAGGTCCTTTGGAAGGCACATTTGCCTTTTCATCAGCTCACATCAGGAGTTGGAAGTCAACCTGAGTTTGATCGTCTGTCCCTTTATTTTTGTGCCGGCTTTGATGGATTGCAATCGCACCTTGCCAGTCCCGCTTATTACGACATTCAGTCCGCGATTTTCCAATATGTAGAGGGCATCGCGTACACCCATTCCAACGACATTGGGAACCACATCATCGCTGATGTAGCGAGGCTCCAGGCTGAGGGTATCCGACTCGGATTTGGTCACTGCCCAGATGTCATTGGTGTAAGTTTCATACGATAGATCGAGGTAGTCCAGTACCTTGGCCATATCGGTCCGGTCTCCCACAGAGTAAACCGGAAGTTGTTTATTTTTTAAATTCGGCTTGCGTCTTTTGTTGAGTGCCTGGTGGAGTTCGATTTGGCTGTCGAAGCATCCGTCGGCAATTTCCCGGAAGACAGGAAGGGCAACCTCACTGCCATAAATTCCGTGTTCTGTTGGTTCGGTGATCATGACCACGCAGCTGTACTTGGGATCATCGGCTGGGAAATAGCCTGCGAAGGAAGCGCGGTGCTTGATGTTGGTTTTGGGTTTGAATCGGCGGTAATTGATCTGTGCCGTTCCCGTTTTTCCCGCAAATCGATAACGCTGGCTTTTCCATTTCTTGGCCGTTCCATTCTCCACCACACCTTCCAATAAGGCCTGCGCTTTTTCGATGGTTCCGCTGGAAGCAATGCGCTGCTTGACAATAGTGGGTTTGAAGGTTTGTAGGGTGTTCCCAAAGTGTTGGATTTCCGACACCAAATAGGGTTTCATCATGCGGCCGTCATTGGCCACGGCATTGTAAAAGGCCAGGAGTTGCAAGGGAGTAATGGTGACCTCATAGCCGATGGACATCCACGGTACGGTGGTTCCACTCCAATTCGCCTCTGTATCATAGGCTTCCTTGATGTAAGGGGCCGCCTCTCCTTCGATCTCAATGCCAGCGGGAAGATGCAACTGCATCTGCTTGAGCCGTTTGATGAATTGGCTGGCATTTTCTTCGTAGTATTTCTGTGTCAATTTGCCAATGCCGACATTGGAAGAAATTTCAAATGCCTTGCGAATGGTCGTCGTATCGAGTTGGTGAAAAGAAGCATCCACCATTTCTTCTTCGTAAAAATTGACCCTGCCTTGTTCCAGGTCGATGGAATCGTCGAGGCGAATGTGTCCATCCTCCATCAGTGCCATCATGGCGGCCAGCTTGTAGGTCGAGCCAGGTTCCACGGCCTCTCCCACTGCATAATTGTAGGTCTCCCACAACCGACCACTTTCCAATCGGCCAATATTGGCAATGGCGCGAATGGCTCCGGTTTCCGTTTCCATCAAGACTGCTGTGCCGTGCTTGGCTTCGTGGTAGTTGACAGCTCGGTAGAGCGCCTTTTCCACAACCTCCTGCAGACCCAGATCAATGGTGGTCAAAATGTCATCTCCATTTTGGGGATCGATGGCCATCAGATCGTCTACTGGCATCCAAGTATTGTTGCCCACTCGACGCATGGCTTGTTTTCCCTTTTTGCCGCCGAGCACCTTGTCGTAAAAGCCTTCCAATCCCACTGGCTTGGCGTTTTCGCGCACGTAGCCGATGGTCCGCTGGGCCAGCAAGCCCATGGGGCGATCGCGCTTGGCGATGCGATTGATGATGAGCCCACCGCGGTATTTCCCCAAGTTGAAAAGAGGAAATTTTTTGATCTTCATCATCTCAGAATAACTCACGCCACCCTTGATTTTGATGTATCGATTGCCGGCTGTGCGCTCATCGATCAGGTACTGTTTGTATCCGCCCACCGTAAAGGAATCCGATACGTGGGTGGCCAAGCAATAGGCCAGCGAATCGATGTTGCTCTGAAAATCCTCTTCGCGCATACCAGAGGAGTTGGGATCAAATCGTATTTCAAAGAACGGTAAAGAGGTCGCCAAAAAACTTCCATCTGATGCCAAGATGTTGCCCCTTTCGGCTTTGACATCTCTGATTTCGAAGTAACTGCTGCGGCCTTCTTGGCGCCATTTTTCGCCTTGAAAGTAGCTCACATTGACAGCTTGGTACGTAATCAGGATTGCCACCAACACCACGAAGCACAAGACTCCGTACACTCTGTACAATACTTCATTTTTGATGTTGATCATGGCGAAACAAACAATTTATTACATGGGATCAGCGATCCTCTTTCAGTACAATTTTGCGCGACTTGCCCTTGAGAGGCTTCAGTCCTTTCTGGCCCACCTTGTCTACCAATTCGCTCCGCTTGGTGCGTCGGATCAACTCTGTTTTCAAAGAGATGTAATGCCAGCGCAACTCTTTCACTTCTCCTTCCAACCCTTGTATCATGCGCACCTTCTTTTCTGCATAATGCGCATTGGCGATGTAGACCAGCAACAGAAATCCAACAAAGAGAACCAGGGGAAAATTCTTAAGTACCATGACAGCACTCATGTTGCCCAAGGCGAAATACTCTTTCAGTGTCTTCTGTTTTCTTGCCACTGTTTTGTGCTTGTGATGATGAATTGTTAATTCGAACTTGCCGATCAGCATTTTTCGGCGATGCGAAGGCGGGCGCTTCTGGAGCGAGAGTTTCGGCGCAGCTCCTCTTCGGAAGCAGTGACAGACTTACCGATGAGTCGGAAAGGCCGTTCGATGTTGCCGTAAAAATCTTTCTCCACTTGGCCGTCCAATCGACCACTTTTCAAAAAGCGTTTGACCAACCGATCTTCCAACGAGTGGTAAGAGATGATGACGAGTCGCCCTCCTGGCCGCAAAACCTCCAGACTTTGCTGCAGAAATTCGGACAGGGCTTCCATCTCTTCGTTGACCTCGATGCGCAGGGCTTGAAACACCTGCGAGAGGTAGCGCTGGCGATTGCCCCGAATGAGTGGCTCGATGAGGCCGACGAACTCTCCGATGGTTCGGATTTCCTTCTGCCTGCGAGCTTTTTCAATGGCGCTTGCCAGACTGCGGGCATTGCGCACCTCGCCATAGTCGCTGAAAATCTGCTGCAGCTTTCTCGCGTCGCAAGTGTTGAGCAGATGGGCGGCCGTTTTGCCGTCCTGGCGGTTCATGCGCATGTCCAATGCTGCGTCGAATCGATGAGAAAAGCCCCTTTGAGGACTATCCAATTGGTGAGAAGAAACACCCAGGTCAGCCAATATGCCGTCTACCTGGCGGACTCCGTGCAAACGCAGGAAACGTTTGAGGAATCTGAAGTTGTGTTGGATAAAGGTGAAGTGTTCATTCTCAGATATCAGATTCTCCAATACATCACTATCTTGATCAAAAGCGTATAAATGCCCTTTGGCACTTATGGTATCGAGGATGGCTGTCGAGTGTCCGCCGCCTCCGAAAGTTGCATCGACATAAACTCCATCTTTATGTTTGATCAATGCTTCCAAACTTTCCGTCAGCAAAACGGGAACGTGATAAGCCATCAGGGTTCTCCATTTTCCGCCGGGTCTTGGCCACCCATGACTTCTTCGGCCAGACCAGAAAAATCTTCGGGCTCAGTCTCCATCTGACTGTCGTACTGATCAGAAGCCCAAATCTCAATGTGGTCGTTGACAGCGAACAAGACAACGTCTTTTCCAACCCCGGCATATTCCAGCAACCGCTTGGAAATCAGCAGGCGATCAGAGCCGTCGAGGGACAATTCGCTGGCGCCCCGATAGAAGTACCGGATGAATTCCCGGTTCTTTTTCACATATGTATTCAAACTATTGACCTTAGCTGAGAGTTGATCCCAAACCGTCTTAGGGTAGAGATTGAGACATTTCTCGATCCCCCTGTTGACTACGAAAGTTTGTGTTCCCTCAGAGCCCAATTGCCGAATCAGTTGGCTGGGCATCCGCATACGTCCTTTCGAGTCGATCTTGCATTCGTATTCACCTAAGAGTTGCGGCATTATGTATAGCTAGAATCAATATTCAATCCAAATGTACTACTTTTTCCCACGATTTACCACTTTTTCCCACTTTTTGGACCATTTTTTTCCCTCCCTGCCCCAAAGCATTGAACAAAACAGATGAAATATCACTTTTATGTGAATAAAATGAATTCAAATAGCAAATTAGTGTAAAAAATAGTGGTGTGATCTCCCACTTCGTGACCCAAATTCCCACCTGGCAGCTCGTTTGATCGGTCAAATGGAGCAATTTTGCCACTTTGGAGTCTACAAATTACCCATCAGTGGTTCGTTTTGAGGCGGCAGAACGCCATGTCAAAGTCTTGTCAGGTAAGACCTCAATTACTCGATTTTGGAGGAGGAAGTATGTTGTTCGCTATGAGCATAGGAACTGAAAAAGCTTTGAAATCTCATTTGAAGTACCCCGATGATGGCTTCGCTGATGATGCTGGTGTTCATCTTTGAGACCCCCTCTACCCGATCGACAAAAGTAATGGGCACCTCTGCAATGGTAAAGCCCAGGGAACGAGCCGCAAATTTCATCTCGATCTGAAAGGCGTAGCCAACGAAGCGAATTTTGTCCAAGTCGATGGCGCGAAGGACCTTGCTGGAGTAGCAAATGAAACCCGCCGTGGGATCTTTGACAGGCATCCAGGTGATGGTCCGCACATAGATGGACGCTCCATAGGACAAAAAGATGCGGTCAAAAGGCCAATTTTGTACCTTTCCTCCCTTCACATAGCGAGAGCCTACCGAAACATCTGCCCCACCAACAGCACAGGCATCGAGCAGGCGAACCAAATCGGAAGGATTGTGCGAAAAGTCGGCATCCATTTCAAACAAGTAGTCATATCCTTTGGACAGTCCCCATCGAAAGCCCGCAATGTAAGCCGTTCCCAGCCCCTGCTTTCCCGAGCGTTCCAAGATGTGCAGCTGACCCGGATATTGGTCTGCCATCAAGCCCTTGACAATATCAGCTGTGCCATCGGGCGACCCATCGTCTACCACGAGGATGTGGAAAGGACGTTCCAATTCAAAAACCACCTTGATGATCTTGGAGATGTTCTCCTTTTCATTGTAGGTAGGAATGATGACTAGGTTCCTGGACACAACAGTCGATTAAAAAAGGTTAACAAAAGAGGCAACAAATATAGTCAAATTTTGCACATACCAAGTTGGGTACAAGCAAAGCTTGGCGTCCTTCTTTCCAGGACAAATGGCCTCCATGCAAGCATTGCACAAATTACGTACGCAATTTGCGGGGCAAGGTTCAAGGATGAGATGTAGATTTTTGCCACAGAAAGCAAAATGACCACCATCCACCACAGCGTTGGCTCAGCTGGCCTATCCCAGACTTGGATATTGCTGTGGATCTGCCTCGTGCATGATGTTGTAGACTGTCTCAAACACCGTCTCGGGATTGGGTTTGGAAAAGTAGTCCCCGTCCGAACCATAAGGAGGTCTGTGCGCCTTGGCACTGAGTGTGGTGGGCAGAGAATCCAAGTAGCGATAGCCCCCTTGTACTTCCAACACCTGCTGCAACATGTAAGAGGTGGCACCACCGGGCACATCTTCATCCAAAAAGACAACTCGATTGGTCTTTTTGAGCGAGGAGACGATGCGGTGCTCCAAATCGAACGGCAACAAGGTTTGTACATCAATCAATTCGACCGAAATGCCGAAGGAGGCCAATTGCTCGCTGGCTTGTTGGGCAACCCGCACGCAAGATCCGTAAGTGACCAAGGTCACATCGGTCCCCTCTCTCAAGACTTCAGGCACTCCCAGAGGAACGGTAAATTCCCCAATGTTTTCGGGAAGCGCTTCCTTGAGGCGATAGCCGTTGAGACATTCAATGATCAAACCAGGGTCATCGGATTGTAAGAACGTATTGTAAAATCCGGCGGCTTGTGTCATGTTCCGGGGAACACAGATGTAGATTCCTCGCAGGGAGTTGAGAAGCATCCCGATGGGAGAACCAGCGTGCCAAATGCCCTCCAGGCGGTGGCCACGGGTGCGAATGATGGCTGGTGATTGTTGCAAATTGTTGCTGCGATAGCGCAAAGTGGCCAAGTCATCAGACAGAGGTTCGAGGCCATAAATGAGGTAGTCCAGGTATTGAATCTCAGCAATTGGACGAAGTCCGCGCATGGCCATTCCAATGGCTTGCCCCATGATGGTCCACTCGCGAATGCCTGCGTCAAAGACTCGGTCTTTCCCATACTTTTCCTGCAAGCCGGCAAATCCCTGGTTGACATCACCAATCTGGCCCACATCTTCTCCGAAGGCGTGAACAGCCGGATCGCGATCCAAGGCAGCGTCAAAACAAGCATTGAGCACTTGAAAGCCGTTGACCTTTTTGGCATCATCAGCATATTGGGCCGGGACTACCGGAATTTTCAAAGCAGAGTGAGGAGAGTCACTGTACAAATAAGTGTGGTATCGACGATTGGCAGTTTTGGCAATCTCTGACAGCCAATTTGTCAATGCGGGGTATTTTCCTTTGAAGACAAACTGCAAGCGACGAGCATTTTGGACCAACTCAGCCAAAAGTGGGTCGATGGCCTTTTGCAACTCATCGTACAAGCTGACAACAGAAGGGAGGGTCCGATCTGTTTCTTCTAAAGCAGCATACATGCCCTCCAGTTCGGCCTTGGCGGCTTTGACGGGGCCAAAATAATTGTTCCAGGCACGGCGGCGGGCTTCTTTTACCTCATTCTTGGCCTCTTGGCGGATGCGATCCACCGTTTCTTCGTCTGCGATGCCAGAATCGATGATCCACTGGCGCATGATCACAATGCAGTCGTGCTGGCGCTCCCATTCGAGGCGCTCGCGACTCTTGTAGCGCTCGTGTGAGCCAGAGGTAGAGTGGCCTTGCGGCTGGGTCAACTCTTCGATATGGAACAAAGCTGGTATGTGGGTCCGACGCACTTTGGCAATGCCCTCTTCGTACATTTCGCAAAGAGCCGGGTAGTCCCAACCTTTTGCGCGGTAGATGTCCATGCCATTGCCCGCCTCGTCCAGGCGGAAACCTTCCAATGCTTCGGAAATGCTTTCTTTGGTCGTTTGGTATTTTTTGGGAACGGAGATGCCATAGCCGTCATCCCATACAGAAATGGCCAGGGGCACTTGACTGACACAGGCAGCATTGACCGTTTCCCAGAACACCCCTTCGGAGGTACTGGCATCACCAATGGAGCAAAAGCAAACCTCGTCTCCCTGTTTGGAGAAAAGAGTTGTATCGGCCAACTGTTCATTTTCCCGATAGATTTTGGACGCCAGGGACAAGCCCATGGCACGAGCCATTTGGCCAGCGGTACAGGAAACGTCGGCGGAAGAATTGTACAGATCTTTGTGGGGGAGCCAATTGCCTTGATCGTCTATCATGGGGGTGGCGTAGTGGCTGTTCATTTGTCGGCCACCAGAAAACGGATCATTGTCGGCATCGGCGTAAAGCTGCGCAAAAAAAGCTTCGATGGTGGTCAGCTCCAGTGCAAACATGAAGGTCTGATCGCGATAATAACCGGAGCGCCAATCTCCTCTGCGAAATGCGCGGGCCATGGCCACTTGGGGAACTTCCTTGCCATCACCTGTGATTCCAAATTTTCCTTTGCCAGTGAGGACCTCTTTTCGGGCCGTCAGGCTGGCTTCTCTACTGATGCAACAAGTGCGAAAATCTTTCAGAACTTCGCGAACGAAGGCATCTGAATCTGGGTCTTTGCTTCTCTTTACGGGCGCTACAGGCTTATCCAGCATAGGTTTCAGTCAATTTGGTTGTTAATTGGTAGGATAACAGAATAAAATTTTGTCATCGGCTTAATAGGCAGCTTACTCAATTCGGGTGCAAAAATATAAAAAAAAGCACGAATAAACTACGATTGGTCCCCTATGAATTTGCCCTTTTGTGGCATAATTTGGTCACAACCAGTCGATTTGACGCAAAAGTATTCTGTACGATTGTGAACAATTCAGAATGTCGGTAAGTTCAGCTATTAGAATGGTGCATTTTTTGCCCAAACAATATTTGGCAAGGAAAAACAACGGCATTGCAAAATCCCATTTGAAAAAGCCTTGCTCATTAACGATAGATTAACAACCCACAAGGCTGGCGAATCTTTCATTTCCGCTCAATTTTGGCTACATTTGTATGTGGATTGTTTCATGAATTAAAACTTAAACTTATTTATAATGAAAAAAATATTCGCACTTTTCACTGTTTTGTGTCTGGCGGTGAGCTTTGTAACAGCTCAGGACGAAGCGCCATCTCCTACTGAAGGCCCAATGATGGAGTTTGAAACTCTCGAAATCGATTATGGTACCATCGAGCAAGGCTCCGATCCGTTGCGGGTATTCAATTTCACCAACAAAGGAACTGAACCTCTTCAAATCACTCATGCAAAAGGAAGCTGCGGATGTACTGTCCCCAAGTGGCCCAAAGAGCCCATCTTCCCAGGTGAAGCTGCCAAGATAGAGGTGCGCTACGACACCAAGCGCATGGGCAAATTCTTCAAAAGAGTTACCCTGACCACCAACGAGAATGTAGAGAAGAGAGTCATCAGCATCAAAGGAGAAGTCGTCAAGAAGCTCGAAGAGCCCGAAGCGATTCCAGAAAGTGCTCCCAGCATCTTCACCTCTCCTGGTGACAACGGCAACAACTAAGTAGCCAAACGGTCCTTCCAGACCAAAAAACCTCCGCCGGAACTGTCCAGCGGAGGTTTTTTAGTAAGAGCTTGTGCAGCATTTGGGATTGCTTGCCAAAAAGAAAACCCTTGCCTATAGACAAGGGTCTCTAACCCAAACAAATAAACACAAAAACTACTTTTAAATAAAGATACGCTAAAAGTAATCTCTTTTTGAGCAAGAGACAAAGAATGGCCCATTTTTTTGTGACAGTAAATCTGAGCAAAAAATCTATAAAACCCTTATATATTCACAGGTCTTCCTATAGATTTGTGAGGCTGTTTTTTGGCTTAATTCCAAAAAAATCATCATATATCCGTCAGAAACAGGGGGTAACAAATTGCATTTAAAGTGTTATAAAGTGTTTTCCAATTACTCCTCAACCCTTGATTCTGTGACTTCATTTTTCAGTTGTTTGGCCATTAGTAGGACTCTGTCAAACGATAGTAATCCTTCATCACTGTCAAGAAATTATTTTTGTCGTCCATATTGTTGAAAATGGAGATGAAGTCTCCTTCCTCTGTTTTGACTTCCAATGACTCTTTGTCTTTGAGCAAGGAGTACAACTGGGCGGCAAACTCGTACTGGCCCTTCTTGGTCGGATTGCTCAACACCAATGGCTGAATGCTCGTGTCTTTTTCCACTTGAATGTGCAGTGGATCGGCCAGGCCTTTGTAGCCATTGGGCTCCACCAACATGTAGGCCTCATCCTGCAACCAATTGTTGACAATGACTGGCATGACAATCGGACGCTTGCTGGTGCGGGAATAGCGGCGAAGTCGATAAATGTCCATGTCCGTGGCGACGTCTCTCTCGTGGTAATAATGGGTCGAACGAATGTTGCGGAAATACAAGCGAGAAGGATCTGTGGTTCGAAATATTTTTTCCCCCTGGCCACCTCCTTTTTTCGGCTGAGGCGTATCACAAGCAAAGAAGCAAATTATCATCAAGGGGTACCAAATGTATTTCATAAAATTGTGTACTTTAAGGTTTCAACTAACACAACAGCATGAAGCTCACAAAGTTTTTTGTATCTCTACTAACGACAATCGCCCTTTGTTATGCCCTGAATCGATCCTTCGACGGAGGGAGTCGGGACATCCCGGCTTTGGGCAAATTGTTTTGTCCATTCACCGGATTTTGGCAAAATGCCGATCACACAGACGAGTTTGCCCAACAGACCCATCAATTCCCCAGTCTCAGCGCTCCTGTTGAGGTCTATTTTGACCAACGGATGGTTCCGCACATCTTTGCACAAAAACCCCTGGATGCCATCTTTGTACAGGGATTCATAACCGCCCAACAGAGGCTCTTTCAAATGGACCTGAGTACTCGGGCAGCGGCAGGGCGAGTGTCGGAAATCTTGGGGGCCAGTGCTGTTCCTTATGACAAAAAACAACGAAGACTGGGCATGGTCCTCGCTGCGGAGAATACCCTCGCTTACTGGCAAAAACAAAGCGAGGATTACCCCATGATCGAAGCCTATGTCAATGGGGTCAATGCCTACATCAAGCAACTGACGCCCAGAGATTATCCACTGGAATACAAGCTGTTGGGATTTGAACCGGAGCTGTGGACGCCCCTGCGGGTCGCTTTGTTGATGAAAAACATGGACCTGACCCTCTGCGCGCGCGAGTACGACATGGAAGCCACCAACGCCCTGAAAGCCTTTGGCCGAGATACATTTGACTTTCTCTTTCCCCTTTACAATCCCCAAAACAGCCCCATTATTCCGGCGGGAACCAACTGGAACTTCGACCCCATTGCCCTGCCCAACGACAGCCTCTCCCCTTCCCCTGCCCTGTATGGGGACTATCGACAGCGGCTGAGCGAGGAGGTGCCCAATTCCATCGGCAGCAACAACTGGGCGGTTTCCGGACAGAAAACAGCTTCAGGCAAGCCCATTCTTTGCAACGATCCCCACCTCATTCTCACCTTGCCTTCCATCTGGTTTGAAGTCCAACTACACCTGCCCGACTTCAACGTATATGGCGTCTCTCTGCCGGGTTTCCCTGGGGTGACCATCGGTTTCAACGAATACATCGCCTGGGGAATGACCAATGTGGGCCACGACGTGATGGACTGGTATCGGATCGACTGGACGGATGAGAGCAAGAGCCGCTATCGGTATGAAGGGGCAGAAAAAGAAGTGGAGATGAAGGTGGAACGAATCCGCATCAAAGGCAAGCCCGATGTGTTGGATACAGTCCGCTACACCATTTGGGGGCCCATCGCCTCGGACAATCCAGAAAACAACAAGTACGATCTGGCAGTGCGCTGGTTGCCCCACGACGGCGGCGGCGACGAAGCCAGATTGACCCGCAAAATCTCCATGGCCCGCAATTATGATGACTATCGCGATGCCATCAAATCTTTGCGCACCCCCGCTCAGAATTTCCTTTTCGCGGATGTCAATGGAGACATTGGTCTGACCGTCCAAGGACAGCTGCCTCTCAAACGATCCGAACAAGGGCGATTTGTTCAGGATGGCAGTCGCGCTTCCAGTGCCTGGGCGGGCTACATCCCCTATGACCAAGTGCCTGCCGTCAAAAATCCAGAGCGAGGTTTTGTCTCCTCCGCCAATCAGCGATCTACTGACGACAGCTACCCCTATGCCTACCACGGCAACTTCGCCGATTTTCGTGGACGCTACCTCAATCGCCGCCTCGAATCGATGGAAAAGATCAAAGTGGAGGACATGATGAAGCTCCAAAACGACAACTTCAGCCTCAAAGCCGAACAAGCCCTCCCCCTCCTCTTGCAATCCATCGCCCCAGACGGCTTGAACGGACAAGCTAAGGAACTCTATGAGGCCCTCAAAAGTTGGGACTACCGATATGATGTGGACAGCAAGGCTGCCAGCTATTTTGACATCTGGTGGCGGGCCTTCTACAAGAATACCTGGGATGAGATGGAGGCCTTGGAAGAAAAAATGGGCGTCATTGACTATCCCGAGAGTTGGAGGACCATTGCATTGCTGGCAGAAGACCCAGAGAATGCATTTTTCGACGACAAAAGAAGTCCGGCCGTAGAAACGGCCGCCGACATGGCACAACAAACCTTTGAAAAGTTGGTGGAAAAAGTCGCCGAGCGCACAGACAAAGGCAAGGACATGGCCTGGGGCAATTACCGCAAAGCCAACTTCGGCAGCCTGACCCGCCTTCCCGCCTTCAGCATTTCCGACAAACAAGTACCAGGTGATCGGGCAGCGCTCAATGCCAACAGCGGACGAGCAGGACCCTCCTGGCGCATGATCGTGGAGATGGGCGACAGACCCAAAGGCTATGGCGTTTATCCCGGTGGCCAATCTGGAAACCCAGGAAGTCGCTTTTACGACGATGCCTTGGACCATTGGTTGACTGGCAAATACTACGAACTGAACTTCTGGCCATCCCCTCCGGCAGAAGGCGACGAATCTGTACTCTATCGGGCAAACTTTCAAAACTAGGACACCACATGAAAAACATCATCGGACTATTCGCCATACTCGTAGCAGGTTATTTTGTTCACCAATGGCTTCCCTGGTGGAGCATTGCCATCGTATGTGCCATCGTGTGTGCCTGGCTGCAACAAACTGCTTGGAAAAACTTTTTGCTGGGATTTGTCGGGGTGGCCCTTCTCTGGGGGCTAACTGCCTTTGTGATCAACCAGGGCAATGACAGCATCTTGGCGGCTCGCATGGGCGAATTGCTGGGCGGGCTTTCAGGTGGTTTGCTCGTCGGAGTGACTGCCTTGCTGGGCGGCTTGGTCGGTGGATTTGGAGGGATGAGTGGTGGACTGGCTGGCCAATTGGGGCAGGGATCGCCGGAAGCTGCCTGATGTTTTCTTCCCTTGTTCCCAACCATTCTGGAGGGAGGTGCTGTCTATGTAGTTGTAAGGAGAACAGGCACCCTAAGTATTCCAATCATGAGAGAAATTGTGTGTTTGCTGTTGTCTGCAACACTTTGCTTTCAGTCGTGCAGTCCTCAAAATAGGATTCGGAATTCCAGCTTTATTCAACGTGAAGTCAGTCGAAAATTCGGCAGCAAAAAATTGATGACATTCACAGACCACCAATACCATTACAGACTATGGACATGGGTGCTGGGGCAGGATGATGTATTTCATTGGGCAGAACGAGGCAGTTATCGCATTGTGAATGACACTCTTATCGTCGTGTCTGTGGAAGAGATTGTTGTTTGCGAAGATGACATTGATTACATCCTGCATTTCTCGGAAAGGCAGGCAAAGTGGGAAAATGGTCCAACAAAGAGGAGCCGAATCATTACGACAGCAGAATGCGACTCCTTTTACACAGTTGACTACCTCAAACAGATCGACTATGATCCATGGGGAGAAACGTACCAAGATGCTACCTGGAAGATCACCCAAAAAGGATTGCGGTTGAAACTGCGGAGCGAACATGGGCTGGAATTTACGAAAGCCAAGAGCGAAGACGTGAAAGAGACATTTTACTAGTATCAAATAATAAAGCATGAGAATCATTTTTACCCTATCACTTCTATTTTCCTCCCTGCTCCTGATGGCACAAGCGGGGAGCTTGGATGAGACCTTTGGCAACAGGGGGATCACCAGCACTGCATTTGGATCATACGTCTTGTCGGCGACCTCGATTGGCACCCAATCGGACGGAAAAATTGTACTGGCTGGCTATGGAGAGGATGGCTTCGACGAGGACATCGTCCTGGTCAGATACCTTCCCGATGGACAACTCGATGCTGACTTCGGGCAAGAAGGACGGCAGTCCCTCAACATTCGTGGCTTTGAAAGCAGGTGCTTTGACTTGGCCATTGATCCGGCAGATAACATCTATCTGACAGGCATCATCAACAACATCAATTTTCAGCGAAAAGGCTTTGTTGTCAAACTCAACAGCGATGGAGAATTGGACGTCAATTTTGCAGATGATGGCGTGTGGATCAGTGACGTTCGCAACGATGTGGAGGATTACCAAGCCATTTTGTTCCAAGAAGACAACAAAATCCTGGTGGCCGGAATGGCGAGTGTGCTCCAAGAGTCCAATCGATGCATTCTGGTTCGGCTTTTTTCTGATGGAGGCATAGACATGAATTTTGGAAACAATGGCTTTGCAGAAGTCGTCATGCCCGAAAACTACAATCCTCAGTTTGCGCAGCGCAACTCCAAAGGCGACATCATCACAGGTGGGTTCCTCCTCGGCAATTCCACCGATGTGGTGCTGGTCAAATTCGACTCGGAGGGCAAGCCAGATTCTACCTTTGGCGAGCAAGGGATCATGGTCGACGATACCAATGTCACTGAATTTGCAAGGTCCATGGTCATTCAAGACGATGACAAGATATTGGTTGGCGCTGGAGTAGACGCCTCTACTGTCGATGATTTTGGCCTGATTCGCTACAATGAAGACGGGACGCTGGATCAGAGTTTTGGGACAGGGGGAAGAGTGGCAACCGATTTTTTTCAAAGCCGAAACACCGCCCATTCCATCTTGCTGCAAGAGGATGGGAAGATCATCTTGGGAGGTTTTGCAGGCACAAACCCGAACCGAAACTTCGCCATTGCCCGCTACGACGAGACTGGCCAGCTGGACGAAACCTTTGGGAATAGTGGAAAAGTTTCGACTGATTTTGGATTCAATGACTTCCTGTTCACCATGACACTCCAAGCCGACGGGAAGCTGTTGGGCGCAGGCCATTCGGTCACGGCCAATGACGCTAGTTTGTTTTCCATTGCCAGATACAACACCCGGACAGGGACAAGTGTCCAAGACTTCATTCCCGGCATCGATCTGGTTGAGCTTTTTCCCAATCCAAGCAGAGGAGAATTTACCCTTTGGTTTGAATCGGCTCAGTCGACAACAGCTGCCATCTCCCTCATCAATGCCAAAGGCCAGCTCGTTCAAAACATCAGCGATGCCCACAAGATCACAGAAGGGGTCAATCAACTGGACTTCTCGCTGGCCGACCAAGTGGGAGCAGGCGTGTTTTTCCTGAAAATTGCGACTTCTGAAGGTACCCTATTCAAAAAACTCATTGTGACGCGCTGACAAGCTTTCACGAGAAAAGAACATGAAATTTCCTCAAATAAAAATCCGACATATCATGATCAAAACAATCCAACAACTCGGCTTTCTCTTTCTCTTGACCCTGGCCCTTGGCTGTGGCAAAGACGATGAGACCACTTCCTTCGAATCCAATGCACAAATTGTAGGGCGAGATGCGGCTCTTTGTGCCTGTTGTGGCAATTGGCTCATCGAAATTGAAGGCCAGACAGAGACATTGCAGTTTGTTGCGCTGCCACCCGATGCAGACATAGAACTGCCGCCGGATTCCTTTCCCATAGATGTCAAACTCAATTGGGACTTTGATCCCAATTCCCCCTGCCGCTTTGTCCTCATTGAGGAGATCGAACGCCGTTGATCGAGTATAGGGCTACACGAGTCCAAATTATTGGCCGATCATAAAACTCTGTCGCAAATATTTCCGTTATTGTATAGAAATCTCAAACGGTTGACAATGAATCGGGAATCACAGGACTATGAATTGGCCAAAAAGAAGGTAGAAAAGAAAAAAGGCTTCTACCAACACCTCACGACTTATGTATCTGTCATAGGCGTATTGGCCCTCATCAACCTCTTCACCACCCCTGGGCGATTTTGGTTCATTTTCCCTGCTTTGGCATGGGGCATTTCCATTGCCATCCACTATTTCTCTGTCTTTGGCATCCCGGGGGGACCCGACCTGAGTGAGGAATGGGAGGAGGCTGAGATTGAAGCTGAGATGGAGCGCATGCGTCGCCACCGTCGCCACAACACCCGAACCGAAGAGGATGTCGTTCCCAACCCAGAGGAAGAACTGGAGCTCAAGGAATTCAAAAAGCTCCGGAAAGAATGGGATGATTCTGATTTCGTGTAGCCCTATTCTTTTGTCATCAAGACCATTTTCCCAGATGTGCTAACTGCCCTGCCTAGTCTGCCCCCAAACCTCTCTTCACTGCTTTAAGGGATCAAAGTACCTTGTCTGCAACACCATGGTAGGTCTGTACATTTATTCCTTGTTAAATTGTGGGTTTTCGTCACCATCTCTCCCATTTTTTTCCTACATTTAAGGCTCACACAGAGCGTTGTCATTTCACAGTTTGTCCAAATAATTAAACGGCTGATGTCCTTTCCTAGGATGTCGTAAACATCTATCGTTGCTGAAAAGCAAGGTCGGGCTTCACTCGTTGAATTGACCCAAACACACAATACAATCACAAAACTACAGCAGCATGAATGTCCATGTCTCGCTTTTGGTGTTGGTGTTCGCTCTTCACCTCTCCATTGGCCGCGCCCAACAAACTGCCGATCCTTTTGCCAACCTCCCCTTTGCGAAGGCTGATCAGAGCTTGTTCTACAGCCGCCTTCTCACAGAGCAAGAGCAACAAGAATTGGAGACTTCTCCTCCCAACTGGAGCCTCATCACAGTCGCGACCCAAGACAACCGGCGTTTTGAGACCAACGGCAGCCTCCATCTCGCATCAGGAGCGGTGTACCTACAGTCGGGGCAAAAAATCCGCTGTCTCATTCCAGAGAAAGTCAGCTGTTTTCAATACAAAGGATTTTTGTTCCACCAGCTTCAAACTCACTACAACGACCAACCCCAATTGCGCTGCGCCCAACAATTGGTCGAAGGGCCCATGGAATTGTATGTCCTCTACCAAATAGCCGATGCAAACGCCTCCCTTTCATTCGAGCAACAGTTGCAATCAGCCAGCAAATACTATTTGATCAAACAACACAACACCGATCAGGCGCGCTATCTTCCTCTCCAACGCTCCTCTGTCTTGAAAGCCCTGCATCCACACAAGAGCGAGGTCAAAAAGTACCTCAAAGAGGAAGGTCTCTCCCTGAACAAGGAAGATGATCTTGTGAAACTCTTTCGCTACTACAACCGTCTGTAGGCCGTCCCAAGCTCTGAAATTTTGTGTACATTTGGGCATTCAATCAACTGTGAACAACGCTATGACCCAACTGCACACCAATCGCATTGCCCAAAGCCTTTCCATCCCTGCGCAAAAGGTCCGCAATACGCTGGCACTACTGGACGAAGGAGCGACAATCCCCTTCATTGCCCGTTACCGAAAAGAGCAAACTGGCTCCTTGGACGAGGTTGCCATCAGTAGCATCCAACAACAGCTCAAAAAGCTGACAGAGCTTGAAAAGCGCAGAGAAAGCATCCTCCATTCCATCGAAGAACAGGGAAAACTCAGCGATGAGCTGCGCCGCAAGATAGAGCAGACCTATGACGCAACGACATTGGAGGATTTGTACCTCCCTTACAAGCGGAAGCGAAAAACCAGGGCCTCCGCCGCCAGAGAACGAGGCTTGGAACCACTTGCCAAAAAGCTGATGGCCCAGCAACACGGGTCCGTTCGGCAGTGGGCCTCGGCTTATCTCAATGAGGAAGTCGGCGATGAAGATGCGGCCTTGCAAGGTGCCAGGGACATCATTGCCGAATGGATCAACGAAGGAGAAAAAGTGCGCGAACGCATGCGCCGACTCTTTGAGAGGGATGCTAACATTCGCTCCCGAGTGGTTCGTTCCAAAGAAACAGAAGCGGCCAAGTATCGCGATTATTTTGATTTTGAAGAATCGCTTCGCAAATGTCCTTCCCACCGCTTGCTGGCCATCCGCCGGGGAGAAGACGAAGGATTCCTGCGCGTCAGCATTGCCCCCGACGAGGGCGAGGCTCTTTACCAAATCGAACGACTGTATATCAAAGGCCGTGGCGAGGCCTCCGAAGAATTGCGAGTGGCCGTCAAAGATGCCTACAAACGCTTGTTGGGGCCTTCCATTGAAACGGAGTTTCGCAACAAAGCCAAAGAAAAGGCGGACGCAGAAGCCATCCGCGTATTTGCCGAAAACCTGCGGCAGCTCTTGCTGGCAGCTCCATTGGGGCAAAAGCGAGTCTTGGCACTCGATCCGGGATTCCGGACAGGCTGCAAATTGGTTTGCCTGGATGAAAGTGGCAATTTGTTGTACAACAGCACGGTCTATCCGCATCCTCCCCAATCGCAAAGCCGACAAACCACCGAAAGCATTCGCTCGCTCATCCACCGCTTCCAAATCGACGCCATCGCCATCGGCAACGGCACAGCGGGCCGGGAGACCATGACGCTATTGAGAAGTGCCGATTTGGGAACTACCCTTCCCCTGTTCATGGTAAACGAGTCTGGTGCCTCCATTTACTCTGCGTCCGAGATTGCCAGGGATGAATTCCCCGATTTGGACCTTACTGTTCGAGGTGCGATTTCCATAGGTCGCCGCTTGGTCGATCCACTGGCAGAACTGGTCAAGATAGACCCCAAGTCGATCGGTGTGGGCCAATACCAGCACGATGTCAACCAACCGATGCTCAAAGAGAGTTTGGACCGGGTGGTGGAGAGTTGTGTCAATTCGGTGGGCATCAATCTCAACACAGCCAGCAAGCATTTGCTGACCTATGTATCGGGTTTGGGGCCAAGTTTGGCGCAAAACATCGTAGATTTTCGCCGGGACAATGGTCAATTCCAAAGCAGGAATGAGCTGAAGAAAGTGCCACGGATGGGAGACAAATCCTTTGAGCAATGCGCAGGCTTTTTGCGGGTGCGAGAGGCCGCCAACCCTTTGGACAACACAGCTGTCCATCCGGAGCGATATGCCTTGGTCCGTCAGATGGCCAAAGACCTGTCTTGCAGTGTCCAGGAGCTGATCCAGCAAAAGGAGTTGCAAAAGCGCATCGAATTGCAACGCTATGTGGGCGATGACATTGGCCTGCCCAGTTTGAAAGACATTTTGGACGAGCTCCGAAAACCAGGTCTCGATCCTCGTGGAGAAGCCCAAAGTTTTGAATTTGACAAAAACGTCTCAACCATAGAAGATTTGCGCGAAGGCATGATCTTGCCGGGCATTGTGACCAACATCACCAATTTCGGCGCCTTTGTCGATGTGGGGGTCAAGCAAGATGGGCTGGTCCATGTCTCCCAATTGGCCAACAAGTATGTCAAAGACCCTCTGGAGATTGTGAGTTTGCAGCAGCAAGTGCGGGTGCGGGTGACCTCTGTGGATGTGGAGCGCAAGCGGGTGGGTTTGTCGATGCGAGATGTGTAGTCAGTCTAGTCTTTGGGGGATTGTACGATGGATCGTTTTGGTTGTTGGAGGAGTTTGCATGTGATGCCATTGGCGTTGAGTAGATTGGCGACTGCTTGTTCTTTGGATGATGTCTGTTCTATGATGTCTTTGGGGACGAGTAGGGAGACTCGGTTGTGGTAGAGGGATTGGTCGGCGATTTCTACTAGGACGTTGATTCGTTGGAAGTAATAAGATACCTCCAGTAAGGGCTCCCTCGTGAGCTTCATACTCCCATCTTCTGTGAGACTTCTCCCTCCATTACCACTTGACGTATCTTGTTCACAACCATTGATTTGCACAATGGTGACCAGCTCATTGGGGTTCGCTTGGTACTTGAGTGAATATCGTGTGAACAGCTCATCTCGCAAAGCTCGATGTAGTTCACTGAATTGATGAATTTGTTTTCTACTAAACCCTTGTATCTCCAAAAGAGGATCGGTCAGCAAATGTACATCTGCCTTGAGTACAGGCATGGCTGACTCAGCAGTACAAAAAGACAGTATGGTCTCTAACTTTCCTCTGAAACTAAGCCCCAATGGGTGTTCACCGAAATAGTCATGGCCTCCATCGTCTTCTACTATTTCTTCAATTTTAAAAGTAAATGGCTGAGCGTACAAATCAAATGATGGGTGCATAACGGTAAACATGAAAACAATTGGAAAAAATACTTTGCAAAACATAAACAGATTTTTTAGAAAATTTGACTCACCCCTGGAGGCTCGATGAAAGGCTGAAAGTTCTGAACGAACTCTGATTCCAAGGGTGAGCCAATGCTTTTAAGATGTTGCTTTGCGCTGGGTAAAATACAATTTTTTCTCAGCACAAACCATCAATCCTAATTCGACAAAAACGTCTCAACCATAGAAGATTTGCGCGAAGGCATGATCCTGCCGGGCATTGTGACCAACATCACCCATTTCGGCGCCTTTGTCGACGTAGGGGTCAAGCAAGACGGGCTGGTACACGTCTCCCAATTGGCCAACAAGTATGTCAAAGACCCTCTGGAGATTGTGAGTTTGCAGCAGCAAGTCCGGGTGCGGGTGACCTCTGTGGATGTGGAGCGCAAGCGGGTGGGTTTGTCGATGCGAGATGTGTAGTCAGTCTAGTCTTTGGGGGATTGTACGATGGATCGTTTTGGTTGTTGGAGTAATTTGCATGAGATGCCATTGGCGTTGAGTAGATTGGCGACTGCTTGTTCTTTGGATGATGTCTGTTCTATGATGTCTTTGGGGACGAGTAGGGAGACTCGGTTGTGGTAGAGGGATTGGTCGGCGATTTCTACTAGGACGTTGATTCGTTGGAAGTAGTCTGATACTGATAATAAGGAAGACCGCGTAATTTCCATGTCTCCATCCTCAGTAGGGGTTCTACCTCCATCACCATCTGGTAGATTTTGTGTACAATCATATATCTGAACGATGGTAATCAGTTCTGTAGGATTGATGTGATATTGAAGAGAATAACGTGTAAAGAGTTCGTTGAGTAATGCCTCGTGCAATTCATTGAATTCATGCATTTGTTTTCTACTCAATGCTTGTATGGTAAGAAGAGGATCATCATTTAAGTGTATGTTACCTTTGAGAACTGGTGTACCTGAGTCCGCAGTACAAAAATTCAGTATCATACTCAAGCTTCCCCTGTAACTCAGTCCAAGAGAGTGCTCACCAAAATAATCATGTCCACCATCATCTTCCACTATTTCTTCAATTTTGAATACAAATGATTGAGCGTGTGAGTGAGAGAACGGATGCATAATAGTAATCATGAAAACAATCGGAAAAAATACTTTGCAAAACATAAATAATTTTTTTGGAGAATTTAACTCACTCTTAGAAGGCTGAAAGTTGTATACAAATCTACTTCCTTCTGATTCCAAGAGTGAGTCAATGCTTTGAGGAAATTGTTGCTTTGCACTAAGTAAAATACAATTTTTTCTCAGTACAAACCATCAAAATACCAATTCTAATTCGACATACAGTTGGATGGATCATATCCAAATACAGGCCAGTAGTCGGGAACTCTAGTTGTTTCGGGAACAGAGATGTTTCCACTGTATCCGGCCTGCGCTTCAGGATCTACCTCCAATACGACATCTGAGGGGTGTAAATCATACCAATTCGCAACTTGTAAGACCAAGTTCAATTCAAATAGGCTGTCAAAAAAATTGGAGAAAGTTCCTTCATATTCGGGACATCTAGCGTTAGAATATAAATGCTGAGGTCCATAAAATCCCGTAACCATATTATTTGTCTCATTCAAGGCTGCAGCAGCAGCATTAGCAGCCAAACCAGGGTGGATGGTTCGTATCTGTCCTGTGCTCAATTGCAATGCCTCAACAGGAGCCGAAAGTTGGATATTGAATTTACACGAAGCTTCTGAATTGTTCACAAAATTCCTAAACTGCAACCTCGCCCCTTTCATCCGAGCCATCTGAAACAAGCCCAAATCCTCAAACTGGAAGGACTCACAACTGTAGGGCGCAATTCGAATCTGCTCGGCGCAATCTTCTTCGGCTCCATCGTGACAACTGCAAGCAGCCTCCAAATAGGCGGCCCATGCCTTGTCAGGATCGGAGGCAAAGGTTCTGACATCAACGTAAGCATATCGCTCCAACTCCTTTTCCAAGTCCGCCATGGTCAAGAATGTTCCATCAGAAACCGTCGAGCACAGTCGATTCATGATGGCACCGACAATCTGGCTGGCCGTGCGGTCCTCACAGGGGAAGAGAAGTTGCAAATCATTGATGTAGGCTTCGAGCATCGGAGCCATGTTGGCAGTACAATCTGTATCAGATTCCCAGCTGACCCTCGTCTTATCGGTAAAACTTAGATTGCCGGATTCATTACCCGGACTCCCTCCTCCTCCATTTGTACCATCCGGATCAGTGGGAATGTAAGGAATGATGGTCCAGTTGTCGGCAGGCCGCCAGCAGTCTTTGAGACTGGTGACCACCACATAACAATCCATATAGCCATTGGTGATGTCATTGCCAAAAAAGATCCAATCGCAAAATTCTTCCCAATGCGCACACCTCGGAGAGGCAACTGTCTCGGCAAGCAATTCTTGCAATGTCTGTTGAAAATCTCCAATGCTTTGGTCGTAAAAATACTGGTGGTTGGAAAAACTGGAAGCAATGCGAAGAGAAAATTCATAGCCATAGGTTGAAATGATGGTTGCATTGTCTTCCAAAAGTTCTTCGGCCTTTGTGAAACGATAGTAGTCATCTTCTCCATTGTTCACCGAATACAACATCCCAGTCAACTTCCCATCTTTCACAAATGGAATGCTGATCACAAAAGCAGTCTCCTCTTCCGGCTCCGACTCCAACGCTGCCTGCTCCCACATAAAGTATCCATACTCTTCCGTTGCATTTTCACATTGTATACTCGTCCAATTGTCTCTGAAATCTCTGGCAATCGCATCCAATTGAGCAGGAGAAGGTGTGACCAATTCCAACTCACCAGACGATCTAGCCTTTGACTCTGTAGGTTTTATGCCATCGGTCGGCACCATATGTAGGTTCTCTTTCCCACAAGCAGTTCCCAATAACAAACAGATGACAATCAACCAATGGTAGTTCTTGCCTGCCGCAGCAAGCACAGAGGGGAGGTAATTCATAATCAATATATTTTAGTGATCAAAATACAGCACAAAGATGCCAATGCCCACAAATCAATCGTGAACACCAACAAATGATATGATCTACCGATCCCTAGATAACATTAGAGTGACCGTTCTTGAAAAACTGCACTTCAAGAAGTAAAACAGTGTAAAAAAAGTGTGTAAGAATTTTATAAAGCCCGGTGAAGATTTGTAGGTCTTTTTCGCTCTATTTGTTGTTTTTATAAAACTACAGATTTAAATTTTAAATTGCAATGTATGAACGAATATTAACATAAAAAATACGCATGCCTTCACTCTTTTCCAAGCCCACCCTCTGGCTCCTCCTCCTCTGCCTAAGCTGCAAAAACCAACCCCCATCCACCAGCAACACCTTCACGACTGACACAGGCAACAAAATCATCTTTCTCGACAGCATCGCAGCCAGCCATACCATCATCCGAGATACAGCAGAACAGTTTTTTGAGCAGATCGGAATACTGGATATGTCGCTGCAAATGAAGAAAAAAATTCCGCTGACACATTCGCGAGAGGAGGTGCTCAAGGAGTACAAAACATTTCTTCAGTCTGAGGTGACTGACTTCTCCCCCACAGAACGAGCCTTTGTGGAAAAAGCAATGAAAAAAGTCTATGCCGATTGCCAGGCGCTTTCTCCGTCCCTCCTCCCCGACCGCCTGCGCCTGATCAAAACCCACGCCAATCACTACGGCTCCACCGCATTCTATACCCGAGAAAATGCGGTCGTCATCCCCAAACAAGTCCTGGAACAGGCCAACCAAAAAGCGTTTTCAGAGGTGATGATCCACGAGCTGTTTCACATCTACAGCAGAATGCATCCAGCTGTGCGAAAAGAGTTGTACGCCAGCATTGGCTTTGCCCCCATCGGAGGGGTTCAACAACTCGCCATTCCAGACTCCCTTCGCCAGCGGATTCTCCTCAATCCCGATGGCATCGACTTTGCGCAAGCCATCCAAGTGACTGATCAGAGTGAGCGCACTTTCTTTGCCATCCCCATCATCAACGCCAACGAGTTTTCTTACCATTCCAACAAGCTCAATTTTTTCGATTACCTCCAGTTTCACTTGTTTGAAATCACGCCACCCAGCGACCAGCTGCGAACAGTCAAAACCCATTCTGACGGCAGCAGCACCGTCGATGCACAAGCCATCAAAGATTTCCACCATCAAATCAAAGACAACACCGATTACATCATCCATCCCGATGAAATTTTGGCCGACAATTTTCTCTATGTCGTCCGCTCAGAAAACAATCCAGCCTATGCCCAGCGATTTTCCCCCGCAGGCCAACAGCTCTTGAAGGAGCTGCGCCGCATCTTATTGCAAGCCCAAACACTTACTCGGCCGTCTCCTGCGAATGCTCATTGATGGGAAGAGAAATGCTGCGATCTTGTATCTTTGTTGCATGAAGAGATTGCGAAAAATCATTCATTTCCTTTTTGTCCGACACCGACGGCTGAGTTTTGCCCTGCTCGCAATCCTTTTGCTCAGTTATTACTTTTGTCTGCCCCGACCATTGTTTACCAATCCGACCTGTATGGTTCTGGAAGACCGACAAGGCCAACTCCTCGGTGCGCGCATCGCAGCAGATGGCCAGTGGCGATTTCCCACGACAGAAAGCGACCTGCCAGAAAAATTCAAACAGGCCCTGATTGAGTTTGAAGACCGACGGTTTTACTACCATCCCGGTGTGGACCCCAAAGGCCTGCTGCGGGCCCTCGTCCAAAACATTCGCAATCGAAAAGTGGTCAGCGGTGGCAGTACATTGAGCATGCAAGTCATTCGCTTGAGCCGAGGCCAAAAATCTCGCAGTGTTTTCCAGAAGTTGATAGAAATGACATTGGCCACCCGGTTGGAATGGCGCTACAGCAAAGAGGAGATTTTGCAACTGTACGCCTCTCAGGCGCCCATGGGTGGCAATGTCGTAGGGCTCAATGCCGCCGCCTGGCGCTACTACGGCAAACGCCCCGAACTGCTCAGCTGGGCCGAAGCCGCTACCCTGGCCGTGCTCCCCAACAGCCCCGCCCTGATTCATCCCGGCCGCAACCGCAACGCCCTGCTCGCCAAACGCAATCGCCTGCTGGATCGCCTCCTGCTGGCCGGACAAATCGATTCGCTCAGCTGCCAACTGGCCAAAGCAGAAAGCCTGCCCGAAAAACCCTTGCCCCTCCCACGCTTGGCCCCTCAACTCTTGGACCGAGCATGGATGGAACAAGTGCGCAGCAAAAAAGGACAAAAATCCCTCGTCCGAACCAGCATCGACCGAAAACTCCAAGCTGGTGTCCTCAGAGCCATGAACAGACATCACCCACTTCTACAGGCCAATGGCATTCACAACATGGGCGTTCTGGTCATCGAAGTTGAGACGGGACAAATACTTGCCTATGCTGGCAATGCCCCACAAGCCGGTACCGCACACCAGCAGTCTGTCGATGTGATCAAAGCCCCTCGCAGCACAGGCAGCATTCTCAAACCGCTCCTGTACAGCATGGCCATTGACGAGGGCGAATTGCTGCCCGATTGTTTGCTGCCCGATGTCCCCATTTACCTCAATGGATACCGTCCTGAAAACTACAAGCAAACCTATGATGGTGTGGTACCCGCCCGGCGCGCCCTCATTCGCTCCCTCAATGTCCCCATGGTCCGGCTCCTGCAGGAGTACGGATTGGAAAAATTTCACGGAGGCCTTCAGAAAATGGGGATCAGCAGCTTGCAAAAGGATCCCAGCCATTATGGCCTCACACTCATCCTGGGAGGTGCAGAAGCCAGTCTGTGGGACATTACCAATGTCTATGCTTGTATGAGTCGTACCCTGGGGCATTTTTACCGAGAAGATGGATTGTACGACCCCAGAGATTGGCGACAGCCCAGTTATTTGCACAATTCCCATGTCGACGCCAGTCCCAGAAATCGCCTGCTGAAGGAACCTTCTCATCTATCATCCGCTGCCATCTGGCTGAGCTTTCAGGACATGCAGCGATTGGAGCGGCCATCGGAAAGAGGCGATTGGGAACGCTTCAGTTCCGACAAACAGATCGCCTGGAAGACAGGGACCAGCTTTGGCTTTCGGGATGCCTGGGCTGTGGGAACGACACCAAAGTATGCGGTGGGTGTATGGGTTGGCAATGCAGATGGAGAAGGAAGGCCCGGCCTGGTTGGTGTCAAGGCTGCCGCACCGATTTTATTTGATGTATTTGACCTATTGCCGTCCAGTCCTTGGTTTGAGCAACCCTATGACGAAATGCAGCAAGTCGAGGTCTGTGCCCAAAGCGGTTATCGGCCCCTGTCCATTTGTCCAAAGGATTCGGTTTGGGCCCCTGCAGTGGAATTGAAAATTGGCTCTTGTCCCCATCACAAGCTTTTGCACATGGATCAAAGCGGCCAGTGGCAGGTACATGCCAAATGCGAATCACCAGACCAGATGCAGCCCCGCAGTTGGTTTGTTCTCTCTCCGGTAGAAGAATACTACTACCGAAGTGGTGCGGCAGACTTTGAACCAGTCCCTGCCTTTCGGCCCGATTGCAACGAAGCCCTCGCAGCCAACCCCATGCAATTCATCTACCCAACGGCCACCACCAAGCTCTACATTCCCAAAGACCTCAATGGCCAATCCAGTCGCACCGTCTTCAAAATTGCCCATCGAGAAAGTGGACGGACCATCCATTGGCATTTGGACAATGCCTACATCGGCAGCACGAGTGACTTCCACGCCATGGAACTCAAGCCCTCCATCGGTTTTCACCAATTGACAGCAGTGGATGAAGTGGGCAATAAAATCAGTCGGAAATTTGAGATGTTGTCGAGGTAAAAAAAATTCTCCTACACCCGGAGGCTACTGGATGTAGGAGAGACTAAACATACTATGAGAAAACTACACAGCTACAATATGTTGGTTTTTTCTATAATATGAAACTGCTCTTTAGACAAAGGGAGCTATCTGGGCCGCAATGGTTCATTTGGGTGAGCCAATGGTGAAAAAGCAGGCCGCAATTGGACGGATTTGCGCAAACAGTAGAATTCCGGCTCGCCGATACCGCTTCCTACCAAAATCGCCCTTTCCATAAATCAAGACTGAAAAACTACTGGGACTGGCAAAGTGTTTGCAAAGAACACATTGTAAAAAACAAAATACATCTTTTACTTTCTAGCGTTCAGACAAAAAAAAATTCCTACACCCCAGAAGGGAAACAGGTGTAGGAAAATTAAACATACTATGAGAAAACTTTGCTCAAAATAAGGGCATCCATCGACAGTCTACCCGCTCTTTTAGGGAGAGGGGGGCTAGAGAGGTAGAATGGTACCTAAATTTTAGAAAGCGGTCGGGCTAGAGACGGGGAAATGTGGCGAAAACGGGGGTAAACGGTCGCATTTGGTACTTGTTTGTACATCTGCAGTATGTCAACGTATGATCAACACTTTTCATAAGTTCTCACCATTTGCTGCAAAGCCATTGATCCCAAATGACCCAAAAAAAAATTCCTGCATCTCAGGAGGGAGCAAGATGCAGGAAGATTAAACAAACATACTATGAGAAAACTGATTCAAATATATGGCTGTTTTTATAAATATGAAATCGCTCTTTACGTAAAGGGCTGATTGGTAAGCAAAGTGGTAGGAATGAATAAGAAAGCGGTTGGATCAATCGATGAGTTGGTACTTCTGAATGACTTGGATGGGAATCTGGATTTCTACCCTGGTACCACAAGGCTCTCCACTTTCTGAATCCTGCAGGTCAATGGTTTTGACAAAAATTCCCTTGCGCCGACTCCGGTGCAAAATGTTCAAACGCTTTTCGGTAATGCTGGTCCCTTTCGAGGTGTGATTGAGGGCATTGTCCGCTTGCTCGTTGAGTTCGCGCGCTTTGGCACGTCCAATGCCATTGTCCTCTACGATGCAAAGGATGGAAAAATCGTCGATTGGATAAAATTCCAGCTTGACCAAGCCATTCTTGATGGGACGCAGCCCGTGCTCGATGGCATTTTCTACATAGGGCTGCACAATCATGGTGGGCACGCCGATGATGTCCTCCTCTATCTCGTCGTCGATGAAGATTTTGTACTCCATGTCATCGGTAAAGCGCAGCTTCTTGTTGATGAAAAGGTAGTCTTCCAAAAAGTTGACCTCATCTTCCAGCGAAATCACTTCCATGTCTGAATAGTCCAGGCTTTGCCGCATCAACTTGGCAAACTTTGCCAGGTATTTGGCAGCCGAGGCCGCTTCATTGGAGGTGATGTAGTTTTGGATGGAGTTGAGCGCATTGTACATGAAGTGCGGGTTCATCTGCGCGCGCAGGGCCTTGAGCTGCAGCCCGGTCGCCTGCAAGCGAAGCATCTCCGCCTCTTGCTTCTTCTTCTCTGCCTCGTATTTGACCTCCAATTCGAGCAACATGCGGCGGTTGACTTCCTCCGAGTAGCGCTCCCCCATCTCGTCTTGAATCAATTGAAACTCATAGGCTTTTTTGTAATCGCCCGTTTCGGAGTAAAAGGACGCAATGTCTTTGCAAACGCTGGCCAATTGCTTGTAGTCGTTTTTCTGACTGGCAAATTCATAAGCCCGTGCAAAGTGGTATTTGGCGCGTTTTCGCTTGCCCAGGGCAGAAAACAACTTGGCTTTCCAGTTTTCGATGACGGAAAAGTTGCTGTAATCCTCCTCCGAACGCTCCTTGTACAAAGATTCCGCCCGATTGTACAGAGACAGGGCCTCCTTGTATTCTTTGCGCTTGAAGTAAATGAACCCTAGGTTGGCATAAGCCCCGGCCCGGGCGTTTTGGCTGATGTCGTCGCGGATGCGAATGGCCTTTCGAAAGTAGGACTCTGCACTTTCATCGTCTTGAAGTGCCATGTACGCACTGCCTACGTTGAGGTAGTGCCAGGACAGGCGGGTGCGCATGCCCAAGGACTCACACATGTTGATCACCTTGAGGTAGGCCCTGACACTTTTGGAGATGTCTTCGTTGATTTCATACACCCGGCCCAAGCCAGATCGAATGAGGGTCAAAAAGTAGTAGTCCTTGAGGGTCAGGGGCTGGGTGAGGGCATTGATGCTCTTTTCGGCCTCCAAGAACAGCTCGATGGCCTTGGTGTAACTCGAATAGTGCAAATTGAGGAAGCCCTCTCGGGTGGTGATGCGAGCCTGTAGTTGGGGATCGGGAAAGACTTCCAGCAATTTGGTGGCTTTGTCCAGGTAGGCAGTCGCCAGGTCCATTTTGTCCAAATTGATGCAAGTCCCCGCATAATCTATGTAGACTTCGGCCTGTTGCTTGACGTCGCCCCGCTCCTCTACGATGTTGATGGCCTTGTTGCAATGAATCTCAGAGAGGATGTAATTGTAGAGTTGATTTTCGATGAAAGCCGTGTGGAGGTGGTAATTGAGCTCCAGGTCGGGAAAATCGTTGTTCTTGAGAATCTTCCACTGTTCTGCCAATAGCTTTTGGGCCTTGCGCACGTTGGTGAAGGCGAAGTGTCCGGCCAATTGATCGATCAGGACAACCCTTTGTTTGCTGTCCTTTTGTCTTTCGAGCTGTCCTTCCAGTCGTCGGATCATCGATAGTTTGGGAACGGTCCCAGTCATAGAAACGGCATTTTGCAAGTGCAAGAGAATGTCTGAGCAGATTCTCAAATGACATCATACAATAAGAAAGGCCACATTTAATCGTGTAAATGTAGCCTGCTGAGTATGTCGTTGTACGATCCCCGGGGGGATGTGATTCGTCTGTCTAGTCTTTATTGAGGAACAATTCCACCACAACCTCCCTTCCACCGGATTTTTCCGAGTGCGTTTCCTCCTACCAGTTTGGTCATGTCGTCTGTTTTGATAAGGTTGAGACCATCATTCTTGAGATCGCCCAACGTTTTCTTGGAATTTTTCCCCATAGCGTTTGTTTTTATGATCATGATTTTGGGACAATAAGTTTTCTTGTAGTTTGCGACAATAAAATTAGGAAAATCTGAAGAAATTATCAAAAAGAATGTAACCTTTTTGAAACATATCAACAGAAAAGTTAATGCCTTATTGGTTATAAATCAGTTCTAGGAGGGAAATGGGGCTGACAATCAGCCAATTATGATCCATAACGAATAAGCATAGGTCGATATTGTCCCCTTGCTGTGATCAGAGCCCTTCTTGTATGCGTCGCATTTGCTCCATAAAGGCTGGTCGGCGACGGCGAGACACCTCAATTCTCTTGTTATCATCCATGATCAGATAGCCTCCGTCCCCTTTGACAAACTTGCGCATGTAGTTGAGATTGATCAGGTGACTTTTGTGAACTCGGTAAAAGTTAACACCTGAAAGCATGTCCTCGTAGGCCTTGATGGTCTTAGAGGCCGTGATTTTGTTGCCATCCTTGAGATGAATGTGGGTGTAGTTGTCCTCGGCCTCACAGCGAATGATGTCGCGTATGTTAATGAAGTAAATCCCATCCAGAGCGGAGATGCTCATCTTTTCGAAGGCGTTGGGATTGTTGTAATGCTGGGTAAATAAGTCCAATCGTTGACTGATTTTGTTGCTGCGTCCACTCCGAATTCGGCTGACAGCATCCTTGAGTTCGTCCGGATCGATGGGCTTGACAATGAAGCCAATCGAGGAGTACTGACAAGCTTTGACAGCGAATTTTTCGTAGGCCGTTACAAAGATGATGTCAAATTCTACCTTTCCCTTCAGTTGATTGAGCAATTGAAAGACTGTTCCATCGGGTAGGTTGATGTCCAGAAAGGCCACATCCGGTTGGATGGAGCTGTCGCCAAACAAGGCAAGTCCCTCTGTGATGTTGGTTGCCTCACCGACGACCTGAACCTCTTCACAATATTTTGACAATAGGTTCTTCAAGTTGTTCAACCCATTGATTTCATCCTCGACGATAACAGCTTTGATCATCTATTGTAATTTTGGAACTACGAGTAAAAGGGAGATGAACGGCTGGTTTTCTGTTTGTATCGACAAAAATAGCGAAAAACTAACATTAAAAAAAATCCAACTTTGTAATGCCAAGACAACGAGGCAGTCACTAGGGCTTCTATCTGGTAGCGAGAACGGACATCGGGATTGGCATTCATCCACACAACTCGTCCAAACACATGTTTGGCAGGCAACGCTCTGTGAAGCTCGAATTCGGATTTCTGATAAATTGCCCCTATTTTTGGCCTGAATACATCCAACACTTATCATCGCCGCGCATGGCCAACAGCTCCAAACCGCCCATCAATCCGCTCAAGGAAAAGATCCACGAGGTCATTTTCGAAGCAGACACCCCTGTCGGAAAGTATTTCGACATTGCGCTCATCGTCGCCATCATTGCCAGCGTGGTAATCGTGATGCTGGAAAGTGTGGAGTCGCTCAATGAGAAATACGGAAGGCTGTTCCTCTTCATCGAGTACTTCTTTACCATCTTTTTCACCATCGAGTACTTGCTTCGGATTTATTGCGTGTATCGCCCTTGGAAATACATGAGCAGCTTTTATGGCATCATCGACCTGCTGGCGGTCGCCCCTACCTACCTCACGCTGCTGATCCCCGGCAGCCAATACTTTTTGTCCATTCGCATTCTCCGACTGATCAGGGTCTTCCGGATTTTCAAAATGGGGCATTTCATACAACAAGGAGACATCATTGTGCAAGCCCTCAAAGCCAGCCGAACAAAAATCGCTGTTTTTTTGTATTTTGTGCTTCTGCTGGTGACCATCATCGGTTCCATCATGTACCTGATCGAAGGCGGCAGCAACAGTGGCTTTACCAGTATTCCGCGCAGCATTTACTGGGCCATAGTTACACTGACGACTGTAGGATTTGGCGATATTACTCCACAAACAGAGCTGGGACAGTTTTTTTCAGCCATTGTCATGATTTTGGGATATGCTGTGATTGCTGTGCCCACTGGCATCGTCTCTTCAGAATTTGTTTCTCAATACCGCTCTCGCAGCCAACTCAGCACGCAAGCTTGTCGGTATTGTGGAGAGGACGGACATGACAATGATGCCCTGTACTGCAAGTATTGTGGAGAGTTGTTAAACGAACCCAAGAGTGGATGATGTAGGTCCAATGATGAAACTTGACCGACTTTCCTACAGTTTTTTGCTTCTTCTTTGCCTGCTGTCTCATCGACTCAGCGCGACAGACTCCACTCATGTCTCCCTTCCCCATTTGGAACGTTTTACCCTCGATGACGGGCTGCCCGACAACCGAGCATTGGACATTGTGCAGGATGCAGAAGGGATCATGTGGATCGCGACCCATCAAGGCATTTGCCACTTCGATGGCATGCGATTCGAAGCCTGGGACCAGAGCATCGGTCGAGGCGTCATCCCCCACCCCAACCAATTGCTAACCGACCGACAAGGGCACATCTGGATGCTGCGCTACCACATGACTGGCCTCAAAGAGACCATTACCAAGCAGATCGACGAGTTGTACATCTTCGACCCGGTCGGCAAAAGCTTGCGATCGGGGGCCGAGGTCCTTCCATTGCCACTTTCTTCTGTCATTTATTTGCAGCAAAATACCAAAGGCGACATTTACATCTCTACCCAAAGCGGCCAGGTATATCGCTACACAGATCGCTTGGAGTTGTACAAAACCATCCCCCCTGGGACCATTTTTCAGATGGTGACGTCAGATGCTTATGTGCAGTACAAAAGCGGACGTTGTGAGCTGGGGTTCAGGGAAAATCCCCCGATCCAAATCGATAAATTTTCTCTGGCCAATCATTGTGCTCTGTCAGATAAATTGTTGCTTTTTGGAGCACATACCATTTTTGATCACCCAAGACAAACCCGGGGACAAATCTACTCTGTACAGAATCGCCAGCTGCGAAGTGAACAAGGTATTTTTCCCAAATTCATCGAAAGTTTTGCCTTTTCCATCGGGGGTACCGCCGACAAAGAGGGGAATGTCGTTCTCTTCAATTCTACCAACATTTACCTGCTGGACAAACAACTACAGCTGCGCTACCGCCTCCACGAGCTGCTGGAAAAAGAATTCGGGTTCCCCAAGATCAATGCCGTTTACATCGACGAACAAAACAACTATTGGATTTGCCTCGATCAGGGGATTGCCAAGTTCTATTTCAGGAAACAACACTTTCACAAGACCTATCTCGATGGGCGAATGATCAGTACCCGCGGCATCCATCCTCTGACCAATGGAAAGGTATATGTCAACAGCTATTCTGGCAATTACTTACTCGACCCCGACAACAATCCCAAAGAAATTTTTCTGCGCCAAAACTTTGCCTACGCCATCCATTCCGTCATCACTCCTCAGCAGACCATCTGGACGGGCATTCACGGGCCAGAGATTTGGGAAGACAATCCGAATGATCAGCCAGCTCGCTCCCACTTTTTATACCAGAATTACAATTCTCTGCTCAAAGATGCCGTCTTACACCACCGCTCCTATCCCCTATTGGACAAGGACCAAAGGCTGTGGGTTGTCGACAATCTCAACCTGTTTTACTACGATCCTGACAGCAGTCAATTCAAGTTGTTTTTTCAAATCAACAAGGAAATTCCCCGCTTCAACAGCCTGCAAATGTTCGACTTTGGCAAGCTGTGGATATGCGGGGACAAGGGCATCATCATCATCGATAAGAAGACCCAAAAATGGGAACATCATTTTGTCAATGTCCCCGTTCAATTTGTCCACCAGGACCAACAAAACCCCGACCACTACTGGCTGGGTACCTCCGATAGAGGACTCCTCTTTTGGGACAAAGAACAGCCTGTCACCAAAGAATTCAACACCCAAAACAGCTTGAGCAACAACAGCATTCACTGCATCTTTGAAAGCAACGATCACAGGCTGTGGTTTTCCAGCAATTTCGGATTGACTTGTTTTGACAAAGACAAGCAAGAGGCCTACATCTTTTACAAGGAGGATGGCTTGCCAGATGATGAATTCAATCGGTGGTCGGGAGCAAAGGCAGCAGATGGGAGTTTACTTTTTGGGAGCGTCAACGGCATCGTACATTTCCAGCCAGAGGAAATCGCGCTGGAACGCAATGAGGGCAAAATTCAGCTCAGGGAGTGTCTGTTTCGGACGCAAGAAAAAGACATTCCCTTTCAGATGGCCGATCGCTTGGACATTCCACCTGCTGTTTTTCAAACCGAAATGCGCCTTTTTCTGCCCGATTACCGCAACACACAAAAAACCAAGTTTCAATACCGAATCAAGTCGCCTCAAAGTCCTGACATCAGCTGGACCAACCTGGATGACAACAAGCTGATCATTTCACAACGTCAATACGGAAATTATTTGCTCGAAATCAGGGCCCGCAATGGCAAAGGCCAATGGCTGCATCCCGCTCAACAAATTCCACTGGTTTTTGCCAAACCGTTTTTTCTCCAATATTGGTTCTTTTTGCTGATTGCTGCCAGCATGCTCTTCATCGGATTTTTGGTTGCTCACATCCGACTGCGTTCCATCAAAAAATACCAGCTAAAACTGGAAAAAATCGTGGCACAACGCACCAAAGAAATTGAACTGCAAAAGGAGCAATTGGAAAAGCTCAACCAGACAAAAGATACCTTCTTTACCATCATTGCACACGACCTGAGAAGTCCCATCATCGCACTGCGCAACTTCCCGGAAAAAATTCGCTACCTCATCGAAAACAATCAGGTCTACCGCATCGATGAATTGGGAAAACACTTTGACCGACGCATGGCCCGACTCAACGTCCTGCTCGACAACCTACTGGCATGGTCGCTCAAGCAAAAGGGACACATCCCCTACGAACCAGAACGAATCTCACTGCGCGCCCTTGTACAAAGCAACATTGACTTGTTTGAAAGTACGGCCAGCATCAAGCAGATCGGCATCATCAACAGAGTCGATCCCTCCAGTTCCTGCTTTGCCGATGTCAATGCGCTGAGCACCATTTTGCGCAACCTCATCAGCAATGCCATCAAGTACTCCTTCGTCAAAGGACGAATCACTTTGGAGGTGGAAGAAAAAGGCCAGATCGTCAAAATAAAAGTGATGGATCAGGGGGTGGGCATCAGCAAAAAAACCATGGACAGACTCTTGTCTTCAGAGCGGATTCCACAAACAGACATGGGCACCAAAGGAGAGAAAGGCAACGGCCTGGGCTTGCTCATCAGCCAACAATTGGCCCGTCAGAACAAAGGACACATCGAAATAGAAAGTGAAAAGGGAAAGGGCTGTGTATTCTGCATTTGCCTGCCGCGATTCGACGAGCTCAACAAACAGGTACAGGCACTAGATGGGGCGAATTCGGCTGATTAAATCAGGGCGATATTTTTTGCCAATGGGCAATTCTTCTGAACCAATCATCAGGATTTTTCGACTCAAATCTACATTCTCAATCCGGTCAAGTCGCACGATGTACCCTCTGTGAATCTGCACATACAGTTCGTCGGGCAACCGCTGCTTGAGTCGCACCATGGAAGTCTTGATCACAAAGCGTTTGTCAGCGGTGTAAATCATGCAATAATTCCCCTCCGAGTGCAACCAATTGATGTCGTGTATGCTGACTTTGTGAACTTTGCGCGATTGCTTGATGTAAAAAAAATCATCTTGGATCACTTGTTTTTGCTCATCATTTTCTTCTTCCGCTTCGGCTTCCTCAGACTGCAACAAAGCAGATTCTATGGCAGAACGCAGGGTCAGCATATTGAATGGTTTGACCAAATAAGCCACCGGCTCCAGCTCTCGCGCCTGCAGATACAGTTCTTCCTCCCGATTGGCCGTCAAAAAGACAATGGGGACCTGAATGTTTTCTTCCTTGATCGCTTTGGCTAGCTCAATGCCGTTGAGGCTACCGTCGATCATGATGTCGAGCAATAGGATGTCAGGTGGCGTATTTTTGATGGCTTGCAGGGCCTCGTCCGAGTCATTGATCAGTACGAAAGAGGTGTATTCCAACTTTTTGACTAACATCTCGACCTCCAAAGCGAACATCGGATCATCTTCTACCAAGAAAATTGTGATTGAAGTCATATGTTCAGGTTGTTACACGTCTAAGGCCTCGCAAGGATAATGAAGTTTTGAGGATTCCCGAAATCTATGGATCAAGGCTCTCCCGACAAGGTGACTAAAATGCCAAAATCGGTGACGTATTTTCAATTCAATCCCCTCAGTCAGCTTTGGATGCACTATGTTAAAATACTTTTCTCTTATGTCTACCATATTTATGGTTCCTTCTTCCTCCTTTGACCTTGTTTTGTCCTTTTTTCTGAAACGAGAAACTGAAGGTGCCATCCTCCCCCACTGCTCCGGCAAAAAATGCAACTGAAAAGCAAGACCATTGGACAAAAAAATCCGGAAGCAAGCCGATCAGCCTGCCTCCGGATGTTGTGGAGCAAAGAAAGAAAAGAATTGATTACCGCTCCAATAGTATCATCTTCTTGGTCAGGCTCTTTCCTGACGTCTCCAAGGTGTAGTAGTAAATGCCACTCGATGGCAAATCAGATGAGTTGACATTCCACTGGTTGTAGCCCTTGGCAAAGTCTCCTTCCAGGCGGTCCATCAAACGTCCGTTGACATCGTATAAGCTGATGATGGCCTCTCCCCCATTTGGCAGTACAAAACCGATCACCGTTTCGTCGCGGAATGGGTTCGGGATGTTTTGCAACAACTGCATGTCTTCCAATTGGTCAGAAGTGAATTGCAATTGTACATCCAACAGGCTCAACTCTCCATCCTGCGATCCCTTCTCATAGGCTTCTGCAGGGGTAAAGTCAGAGGTAATGTCCAGAACATCAGACAGTTGTACACTCTGCTTGGCTTTCACCACCAGGCGGAATGCCTCTTCTGGCATTTCCAGTGCTTCTCCTGTCAATGGCGCATTCCAGGTGCTGGTGATCACGCCCTCGTCCATGTGAGTGGTACCAAAGTATCCTTCGGCAGTCATTCCTGGCAAATTGGGCTGGATCTCCAATACTTCCAGAGCCGCGGGGTCAAACCCAAGCGTAAACTGATAGGCCAGAATCTGGTCCAGCTGGTCCGAGCGGAAGCTCAAAGTGTAGCTTTCACCCGCCTGTAGTTTTTGGTCTGCCATGCGGAAGCCAAATTGCCCAACAGCCGTGCGCTCCTCGCTGCCAACTGCTTGGTTGGGTCGTGCATTTCCAGTCACATCTCCTGTCTTGATGGCCACAAAATCAGCGCGCATATTCAACTGCAAATCGTTGATGCTGTAGAATTCTGGGAAACTCTGGTCAAACGGATTGCTGCTTTGGAAGACATAATCCGCTGGGATGAATCGCCAGGACGTATTGTTGCTAAATTCTGTCGAAATGAACAGGATCAACCTGCGAATGTCCACCATGTCGAGCGCCGTCAAACTGCCCGAAGCATTGGCATCCGCTGCAATGATCTTGTAGGGCGAATCCAACTCCTCAAGGCCGAGGATGTGCTTGCTGATCAACACCAAATCATAGGTGGAAACACCGTTGAGTGGGTTGATGTCTTTTGCAGGACGCACTCGATAGTTGTTGTTGACAGGAAGGTCGCGGAAGCGGAAGAATCCATCTGTGCCGGTCATTTCCTCTTCGCTCATGTATCCTTCCAACTGTACGGCCACCTCGTCGATGTTTTGGCCAGTCTCATCTTCCACTGCTCCACTGATGGTGGCAGTAGTCTGGGCGCCACAATCGTTCAGCAACAGTCCCACCAGACAAGTGGCGTAGTTGCCTGCCTCGTCAAAGACATAGATGGTGATCTCTTCTGGTACACCCGTGACGTCGCTGCAGGTCCGTCTGAGAGAGGTGTCATTTGGATCGTCGGAGAAAGCATAGCGAAGATTGGACTCGGCCGTGCAATTGTCCTTGCTGTCCTGGTTGAAATCACTGGCCCAAATGTCGACAAAGCCTCCTGCTTCGATCGGCATCGGAATGGTGCTCACCCCTGGCAGACAATAAGGCGTTGGCGGCTTGCAATCGTCGATCTGCAAAATGTATTCACAAAGGTTGGCATTTCCACAGCCGTCTTCTGCCGCCCAAAGGATGCGGTGGGTACCCACAGGATAGAATCCGGTGATGGCGTAGTCGGGCGCCGCAAAACGACGGACAGGCAAGCCATTTGGATTGGGGAATGGATAAATCTGGCCGTAGTTGTCGCTGAATCCAAGCTCATCGTAGGTGCCATCATTGAAGTAGTCAAACTTGTAGTCGATCCGCAAGTCTTCCAACTTGGTACAATCGTCGCTGATGTCCGGTGCAATGGTCACCTCACCCACACACTGTGGAGCGGATGGGTTGTTGGGATTGCCAAAGCCACAGACAGTCTGGCTGCAATTTTCAAATACGGGCCCTTCCAAATTCTGCAACTTGATCACCTGCTCCCACTCCCAACGGAATGGCATCAGACCTGCATCAAAGCGGCACCAGTCGATGACTTCCCAGGTGCGGAATATCTTCACACAAGAACTGTCGATGAAAGTAAAGACCCGATCCTCAAAGCTGGTGGCAATCAGGCTGCAATTGTCATCGGCAAAGCGAGGACGGCGGTTCTGATCCAGCAAGATGTCCAGGTTTTCTGGAAGGAAGACCTCATCAATGGGTCCTTGACAGCGGTTCAGTTCAATGTCGCAAGGCCACTCGATCAATTTGATGAGGAAAGAGCCACCGATAAAATCGCAAGTTCCCACATCTCCAGCTGTTCTTCTCCAGCAAGTCGTGGGTACGTAAAATTCGCGGCAGTTGATGATGGTAATTCTCTGCGTGGCAATGTTGCTCCAATTGCCCTGCGCATCAGCGGCCTGCCAACGACGGACAATCGTTCCAGTTCCACATTCCAAATCGGGAATGATCGTCTGCTCCAAGTCGACATCGCAATTGTCCAAAGCATATCCATCAATTCCCCAGAAGATGTCGTACTGATTGTCGTAACATGGGTCACTGGATGGATTGGCAGGAGCAAACTGAGAAAAGCGTGGGTGCGCCTGGCAAACCCGGTCGCGAATGACAATGGAGTCCCGATCGGCTACATCTGAAGAACCAGCCACTACCTTTCCAAAGACAGCATCCAATTCATCTGTGTAATCATTGGGATTGTCGGGATCGAATTCAAACCAGAAATCACAAGTCACCACGACATCTGGTGGAGCGACCACATAGGGAGCCAATTTTTCTTGTACCTCTACCTCGACCATGCAATCGCTGAAGTGCCCATACAATGGACCAGCGCCACTGTTGGGGAATGGCCAATCGATGGAAGACATGGCCTCTGCGATGACACCAGTGTAGTCACTTGGATCTTTGTGTGGATTGACCTGATACCAAGGAGCAAATCGAGGGTCAGAAGCAGGAAATACATTGCGGAATTCATATGGTGTTGGATCTACATCGAAGACGCGGAAAACCACCATAACGGGTTCGCCAACATCTTCACAACAGACCTTGATGAAATCATCGAAATAAGCTTGGCTGCCGCGATAGGCAGAGTTGGAGATCAAGCTTCCCACTGTGGATGGGACGACATTGGGTGGGAAGGGGCGCACATCGTCGTCGCCATTGGCTCCACTGCAATCAATGGCCTCATAATCTCCGGCAATCACCGACTCGCCTGGCTTTCCGTTGCCATTGGAATCGAGTTCGTCCATCCGCAGGGCCTTGAACCAAATGCGGTCGGAGCAAGAGTCGAAAGACCCATCGTCGAAGGTGCGAGCAAGAACCTTGGAAGTTCCCAAGTTGTCATCTGTATCTTGCGTAGTGGTAGTAAGGGTGACAACTGTATTGCGGTCACAAACAACCACAGGCGGGGCATCATCTACCACTGTCAATTGCAGGGTTTCTTCACTTTCGTTGCCACAGCAGTCTTCAGCTGTATAAGTGACATCGTAGACACCAGGAGCCAAATCCTTGATGATGTAACCGCCAAACTGAAAGCGGACATCTCCTCCTGATGCGGTCACTGTATAGGTCAATGGATCACTACCACAATTGTCTGACAACCAAACGTTTGGCACCCGGAAATCAGCGGCACAACGCCAGACATCCGTACTGATGGTCACGTCTTGAACGTCGGAAATCACTGGTCCCTCGTTGTCTTCTACTTTGATGACCTGATTGAAGTTTTCAACCTGGCCAGTACACCAATCGTGCAAGGACCAACGGCGAATGATCTTGTAGCAGCCTTCGCTGTCGCCAGAAGAACAGATGTTGATGCGTGTGTCTTCAAAAACGGCGCGAATGTCTCCACACTCACTTCCACTTGGCACGCCTGTTCCTGTACAGCGAACCTGGTCGTTGCAAGGATACAGATCATCGAAAGGAGATGGATTGCCTGCAAATGGCTCTCCGGCGGGGATGACATTCCAGCCAATGGGTTGGTTGCCACAAGTGGGCCGAGGACCATCCGGACAGCGATCTTCACAGTTGAGGGCCGGAGCATCAACGCCATCCAAATCTTGTGGGCGGATGACATCGCTCAGAGTGATGCGACGCAAATTGATGGTTTCGTCGCAAGTGGCGACATTGCCGCTGGGATCGGTCACTCGCCAGCTGCGGGTAATGACCCGACTGATGGTTGCACAGCGGTTGTTTTGCTCGCGATCGGTATAGGTCAAAATGACGAGGTCGCAAGGATCAAAGTTGCGAACGGTGTAATTGTTGGTGCCCCGCTGGCCTGGTGTCTGGAAGACATCTGCGAAGGAAGGAACGGGAAAGCCCAGTGCCTCCGGTGATGTATCCGAATCGCATCTCGCATCGCGGGTGCTGCAGGTCAGATCGGGAATGTTTTTGTCTTCTACCAGGATGGATCCCCAGCAGCTTTGGCCACTGGCTTGATCGGTCACCATCACGTTGAGTCGCAGCCCTACTTCCGAAGGTCCAACAAAAGGACTGTTGGGCAACGGTTGGTTGTTGGGGCCCATGACGGTCACCGTAAAGGGACCAACGCAGGGAAACCCGGGGCCATATTGGCCTTCGAGTATCTGATCGGGTGTAATTTCAGCTGTGCAATCGGTATTGGTCACCGTGACATTGATGTTAAAATTACAAGCCATGACACATTGGGCCTGAACGCTGGAGGCATTGGCCCAAAGACAAATCATCCAAATGAGGACGGTCCATCTCGAAAGGTGGAAAAAATTCTTTTGCGGGTAAATTTTCAACATTTCCATGGGATGAGTTACATAATGCTACTTGCGGCATGCGAATGAAGTGATGTACCACAAGTGGGTTTACAAAATTCCTATCAATCAAAAGTGCCTGGACAAACTTGCATGCTGGGTAAACTATTCAATCGAATTGAGCGAGGCGACTGAAGAATTTTTCCAGGCTTGCTACTTGGTCGTCAGGCATTCTCATCCAAACGTTGCAGCGAATGGAGTCGAACAACTTGAGCAGATCATCAAATTGGACGTGCCAATCAGTTGAGTACCTACTTGCCATTGCAATGGATCGCACGGATAAAAGGAAATCGATTGTTCCGCAGTTTTATCAATGCTGTTGTTGCAAACGATGGAAAATTACTGGTGTGACATCCCATCGAAAGCAGAGAACGTATCAGTCGGGTTCTTGTGATTAGGTCAAACCACAGATTCAATGCTTTTAACCAAGCGGTCGTAAAATCGGTTGATGGGAATGTTTATCGAAGTGAATGGGCCCTGATTGGACCTTTCCCTACAAAAATAAGAGTTATCTACGCTTTTTGCATACCCTACAAAGGGTATTTCTCTGCGAGCAACTGTCTTCAAATGATCTTTTTGGGCACTTTAGTCGTGGCAAAGAGCCGCCGGACGCTGTAGCGACCACTTCCATTGACAAAGATCATGAGCAGTCCCCCCGTAATGGCAATGTTTTTCATAAACATGATGGCTTCCAGGCGGCGGGCATCCGGTGGATCATTCCACCAAGAGTGTACAATGAAGGTGACGGGGACCCAATACAACAGCAAGAGGATGGCTCCGAAGTTGGACCGATAGCCAATCAACACCAAGACGCCTCCCAGAATCAGTACGAAAATGCCTCCAAGCAAGAGCATGTCCTGGTTCCAGGTGAGTCCATAAGCAGTCATTTTCTCTTTGGTGGGCTTGAAAAAGGCGATGGAATCGTAAGCTTCGTACAAAAATATAAAGGCGATCAGTATGCGTGCAATTAGGTCTACGATGTCTTTCATAAGCAGTTGTAACAATTTGGCCTGCCAAAATAGGAATAATAGCTGAGACCCTCTTGTTCGGACTTGTTAAGAACCCAAAAATACAGCCACTGCCCGGGCAACATTCTGTCCATCCATGGCAGCCGAGATGATTCCTCCGGCAAAGCCAGCTCCTTCTCCGCAGGGAAAGAGTCCCACCGCATCCTCATGCATCAAGCTATCTGCCTGCCGGGGAATGCGCAGCGGTGAACTCGTGCGGCTCTCCGTTCCGATGACATTGGCATCTTCTGTGAAATAGCCTTTCATCTTGCGCCCAAACTGCTGAACTCCTTCTTGCAGCCGCTCGTAGATGAAGTTGGGCAACAATTCGTGCAAGGGCGCCGGGTACAGTCCGGGAATGTAGGAAGTATCTGGCAGGGAATCCGACACGCGCCGCTTGACAAAATCTGTCAGCCGCTGAGCCGGCGCTTTTTGGGAGCCATCGCCATAATTGAACAGCTTTTGCTCGACCGACCGCTGAAAGGCCAATCCCATAAATATGGGGTCTGTTCCTTGTGCCTGCGGCAAATCCTCCATCTCCACAGCGACCACCGTACCAGAGTTGGCGTATGGGCTGTCCCGGCGCGACAAGGACATGCCATTGACCACAATTTCTCCCGGGGCCGTCGCTGCAGGGACCACCAGTCCACCCGGACACATGCAAAAGGAGAAGACTCCGCGCCCTCCCACCTGGCAAGCCAGTCGATAACTGGAGGCGGGCAAGGCCTCTTCCCGAGGCGATTGGCGGTATTGAATTTTGTCGATCAAGGGTTGTGGATGCTCAATTCGCACGCCCAAAGCAAATGGTTTGGCCTCCAGCCGCAAACCTCGCCTGTGCAACAGCTCGTAGATGTCTCTGGCCGAGTGTCCGGTGGCCAAAACGGTGGCCTTGGCCCGGAACTCCTTCTCGCCATTGACAACAACGCCCAGGATGTGCCCTTGGTGAAGGATCAAATCTGTTACCTTGGAATCAAAATGAATTTCCCCACCATAGTGCAAGATGCTCTGGCGAATGTTGGCCACGACCTTGGGCAGTTTGTTGGAACCGATGTGTGGGTGGGCATCGATGAGAATGTCGGGATTGGTCCCGTGTTCGACCAACAGTTGCAGAGATTTTTGGATGTTGCCCCGCTTGTGTGATCGGGTGTAGAGCTTCCCGTCGGAATACGTGCCAGCCCCTCCTTCACCAAAACAGTAGTTGGAGTTGGGATTGACTTCACCAAACTGTTGGACGGCCCGCAAATCCCGGCGGCGACTTCGCACATCCTTTCCCCTGTCGATCACAATGGGCCGCAGTCCGCGTTCGATGAGTTCCAAGGCGCAGAAGTAACCAGCAGGACCTGCACCAATGACCAGCACGGACGGAGCCTGGGAAACATCCTGGAAGGCCTCCAACAAGGCCGGTTCAGCTGTGCGGTCTTCTCCACAGTACAGTTTGACTCGGAGTTGAATCATGGGGCGAGCCCGCGCATCGACGGACCGACGCAAAATTTCGAAGTCTGTCAACTCGGAAGGCTGAATTCTCGCCTTGCGGATCAATCGCTTGCGAAGCAGTTCCGGCTGCGAGGCCTCCGATGGCAATACTTTTAGCTCGATGGTTCGTATCATGGCACAATCATTCGAATCAGCGGGGCAAAAGTACGAAAGAAGTCTCGCAATTCGAGCCCAAACAGCACAAGTCTGGCCACTTTTGGCAGCAGCCGTCACAAAGAAAGAACAACGATGGAGTGGAAGTACTTACTGCCCAGAAGCAGTTGCTTCGTCCTCTTTGATGGGTCTGGTGAATCGATGCTCCCCATCTGGCTCGAAGTCGTCGGGGATGAAGATGCGAATTTTCACAAATTCATAGCACTCACCTCCCTTGGAGCGGATGGGTCTGCGTTCGCTGTCTTTGGAAGTGATTTGGAAGGTCTTTTCATCTGCCAAGCCCTCCATTTCGTAGCGTCCTGCCTCGATGAAGTGTTTGAAGATGGCCGGCGTCGCATCAAAGATTTCGACGATGGTCTCTGTCAGAATGGTATTGCCTGCCCACTTTTCGATTTGGTACTCCCCTTCTAGATCGAGTTGCAGATTGGCGAATCCCTCCAGTTCAAAATTTTGATGAAGTGTTTTGGAAAGTTGAGCAGAAGCGCTGGAAAACAGCAACAGGCTGAGCCCCAGGATCAGAAATGCCTTGTTCATTAGTTTTGTCTTTGTCGTCAGAAAATGCGGAAGGGAGGATGGGGGAATCATCAGCAATGTAGTGTTTTTTTGTCACAGAAGCACTTTTGGCTGTCCATACAAGGGTAGAAATGGCCAAAAATACGCTAAAAAGGGTATAACGCCATGTCGGCATTATACCCTTCAAACGCTTTAACAAACACTATTGTTATAAAGAAGATGGCATTTTGGTGCCCAGCTCTGCGTTGCTGGTAGAGGCCTCATCGGCCATTTTGACCAAGACGTTGCGAGGGGCATAGACGGTATATGTAATTTTTTCGTTCAGTTTTTGGCCTCTGATCTTGACCTCTTTTTCAAGGCCGGGAGCGTACACCAGGTAGGAATCTTCCTCTACCTTGGAGCGCAAGTGATAGCGTCCTGCCTGGACCAGAGATTTCAGAGTAGTGGTGTGGACATTGGGAATGGAAATCCCCATTTGTATGCGCATGATGTCGTTGTTCCACTCCTGCACTTGGACATCTCCCTCCAAGTTGAGCACAACGAGCTGTTGGCCTTTCAGGTTGAAGGATTTGACCAGTGTTTTCTCGGCTACCTGCGCGAAAGCGGTTTGAGAAATCAGGGCAATTAGGATCGCGGTAAAGAGTGTTTTGAAGGACTTCATAATAACCTCCTTTTTATTTTGGGATTTATCAATAAGGTAAACTTTTCTTCTGCAAAAGTCAAGAAAAGCGTTAAAAAAGTGTTAATTCTCAAAAAATCATTTACTTTTCGTTGGAATCAACACCAGTTTTTCATTTGTAGTTCCTCTATCTTGGTTTTGTCGTCGATTTGACAGATCATCCGACGATTACAATGCGTTTCGGATCGCCAGCAATTTTTCCAGCATTTCCTCCAACAAATCCAGGGGCAGCATGTTCGCTCCGTCGGACAAGGCCTTGGCCGGTTCCGGATGCGTTTCGATGAACAGGCCATCTACTCCGCAGGCCACTCCCGCTTTTGCAATTGTCTCGATCAAGGCCGGACGACCGCCGGTTACGCCACTGCTTTGATTGGGTTGCTGCAGAGAGTGGGTACAATCGAGGACCACCGGGCATTGGTTGGCTTGCATGACGGGAATTCCCCGAAAATCTACCACCAGATCGGTATATCCAAAAGTGGTTCCACGTTCTGTCAGCAAAACCCCGTCGTTTCCACTTTGGCGAACCTTGTCCACCGCAAAACGCATGGACTCGGCACTCATGAACTGGCCTTTTTTGACGTTGACCAGCTTGCCTGTGGCCGCCGCTGCTTGCAATAAGCTTGTTTGGCGGCACAGAAAGGCCGGGATTTGCAACATGTCTACATGCTCAGCAGCTCGTGCAGCTTCTTCGTCTTGGTGAATGTCTGTCGTTACAGCCACATTCAGTTCTCTTCCCACCTTGGAAAGAATGCCAAGGGCTTTCTCATCGCCGATGCCCGTAAAGGAATCGAGTCGGGAGCGGTTGGCCTTGCGATAGGAGCCTTTGAAGAGGTAGGCAATTCCCAATCGTTGACAAATCTCTTTGACTCGTCCGGCAATTTCAAAAGCCAGTGCCTCGCTTTCGATGGCACAAGGTCCTGCAATCAAAAACAGGCCTTTACCATCATAATGCTGTAAGGCTGGAATTCGCTGCAGCATTTTTGTTAAATTTTTCAAAAAGTCTGTACCTAAGAATCTGTGAGAGCCTTTGCCGACCCGTGGATTTTCCTCCAGCGAGATCGTTGCTCTAACAAACAATACAAAAGTAAATCCTTTGACATTGGAAAGCAAGACAAACAAAATATTATTCTGTTCAAAACCCCTATCCGCCCGTGTATAAGTACTTTATTTTAAAAACAATTTCGGCACGTAAATAAAATTACAAATCTACTAGGCCGACCGAATATAATTCAGCCCGCGGTGAAGAGTGTGGAAGAATGTTGGGAAACTGGAAAAATAAAAGGGGGCTTTGACGGGCAAATCAGTCCAAAATGTAGGCGCTCCTGTCAAATTTGCGTCTCATCAGCCGGAGGGTTTTGTCGACTTCCGGCTCTTCTTCGTACAAAAATTGGATGCCAACGCGGGTCAATCCGTTGACTTTGTCCTGATAGGCATCGAATCCCATCTCGTAGATTTGCTGGATGCGCTTGCGAACCCCTGCTTTTTTGCCAAAGGCGCCAATGATGATGACTGCCTCTTTCTGATTGGGAGCAGTGGTGATGGATTCTGTGTCGATGCTGGTTTCGAATTCGCCGTCTTCATTTCTTTGTGGCTGGGAAGTCACTGCCTCCCCTACTCCACTCAAGATGCCAGCATCGAATTCCTGTTCCTGCCCTTGATAGGGCTTGGTGTTGAGTCGCTTGTCGGCCACGGGGACTTTTTGGATGCCCAGAATGTCAGCCTTTCCCTGCAGCGCAAAATAAAAAATGCTCACAGCTGCCACCAACAACACCAATCCGACAGCGGCAGTGCTCCCTTGTCGACGCAAGAGCTGGCGAACGGGTGGCATGCTCGGCAGTTTCAAACGAGGCTTGGCCTCGCGCTTTGGCAGCTCCACCCATTTGTCCTTGGGCAGCGGGGCGTGGATGTTGGCTTCGTTGAGGGTGCGCAGGATCGGATAGAACTGTACGGTTGGCAGCCCGAAGGAAGCCGTGTTGAAATTGGTGCTGTCTTGTAAAAACTGAAAATTGGATTCGTAGTCCATGTACAAGCGGCCGACGTTGGGAAAAACGACGATCTCTCGCCTGTTGAGGGCCTCGAGGGTCTGCCTGCTGAAGTCTTCGATGAGCTGACGGACTTCCTCTTTGCCGAGCCCAGTGGTCTCGCAGAGAAATTGCAGCAGTTGCCCATTATCCTTTTGCAAGTCCCGATCAAAGGTGATTTGCTTGGATGGAGGATGCAACAGGCCTTGGACGTGATCGATGACCGAGGGCTTGTAGTTGGCTACAAATCCACCAAAGTCCGAAATGACCACCTGGTCTTTTTCGTACAAAAGTTTGCCAATGCTTGCCGCGATGTCGATGTTCATATCTGCTGCTTTCCGCTCCGGTGGCGTATTATCACACAAGGTACCGAAGATTGGGCCAATTTACATCTTTTTTTTCTTATGAGCATGTATAAGATTAATCCTTTCGCTAATATGACTGTCTTTCTTCACCATACTTCAGCTACTTGCCTCGACGGCAGGCGGGTCCTTCGGCACGTAGCCTCCGGCTATGCACCTCAAGATGAGCTTCGTCTGGCTAGGAAATCCAACTCATATTATCTGAAAAACTAAGCTTGTACATCTATCTACTGAACAGTAACTTTTTGTAATATGTCTGAAGCTCTTAAATTTCAACACTTCTAGGATGCCAAATAAAATTTGGTTATTTGAGTTGTATTGTATGGATATTATTCTACGACTAAAAATGTCTGATAAATAGGTTTCTAAATATTACGAAAATCCATCGTTCAGTAGTTAGCTTGTACATACTCTAAAATAAAGATTTGATATGTAACCGACTCGGGTTCAAGTAGGTAGCAAAAGTCCACTAGCAGCAGGAGAGCCTGCCCGTGCCCCCACAGCATGCATTTGCCTTTTCGACCAGGCTGGACAATGCCAACTTGGGCTTGCAAACGGTGGGTGGTACGGTCAAATCAATCAGCAAATGCCCCTCTTCCACCTTGGCATCCACGATGCGGTATACAGAAGTCGGAACTTCCTGGTTGCCATATTCGATGAACAATTCCGTTTCTTTTTGAAGGGGGCGGGAAGAATCCACTACCTGAAAAATTTTGTGGGCCTTTCCAGCCGTCATTGCCCGACCGGACTTGCGGATGAGGCCATCCCAGAGTTGGACCACCGTCCGGCGCTCTTCATGGGGTCGACCACCACAATCCACCGATTCGATGTAGACATTTTTCACCTCTGTGATGTGGTAAGAATTGGGAACCACTTGATCAGGTCGGTACAAAAAGAGCAATTCCTTGTCGGCATTCTGTTCGAGCAATTCTAAAAATGTATGGGTTTGCATGAGATGTAATTTTTTATCGCAATATTACGATTATTAAAAGAAAAAAAATGGATCAACAGCAATTTTTCAAATCGACGAATAGAGTCTGGATCAATACTTTGGCCTCTTTCCAAACTTCCTCCTCGATGCAGTAGCAGGTGCGAACGCCCTCAATTTGGCCTTTGATGAGTCCGGCCTCTTTCAGCGCCTTGAGATGTTGGGAGATGGTGGATTGGGACAACGGAAGCGCATCGACAATTTCTCCACAAACACAGCCCTTGTGCCCGAGCAAGTACTCCAGGATGGCGATCCGAGCGGGATGACCAATGGCTTTTGCCAGGGCAGCTACTCGGTTTTGGGCCGGGGTAAACAATTGTGATTTGGTAATGCCCATTGTGAATTCGTCGTTTATGATCGTAAAAATACGATGAATCAACCAAAAAAGCAAGAGGTTGCTCCAAAAAAGGAACAACCTCCCCATCTCTGATCCAATGTGTGTTAAATCACACGGGTAATTTTCCTGGAATGTTTTCCGGGTAAAGTGTTTTGGATCATGTCATCTGTAATCTGTATGTAAAGAATCCCTTTTCAATTACGGATGAACCGACCAAAGTCCAATCGTTCAGCACCGGGCTCCCGTGTCAGCCGGTTCATAGGATATATATAGTGTGAAAGTCGTTGCCTGCCTCGGTATGGGGCAAGCAGGTAGTTGGCAGTAAGCCATCCAGCTGTGCAATCGCCATCGGCACAAGAGCAAACATGGCTCTCATCTAATGGATTGCATCTGTGGGTTTGAAGGTGTTCTTGACCGCTTTTGCAGTCGTGTGAAAAAGTGCAAACACAATGCCAAAAATTAAAAAACAAGCATAAAAATAAAATTTATGTGACGGCCATTTTTTGTCATTTACCAAAGCAATTGACTGATTTACAGTAGCTAGAGTAGCAAAGAAAGTGACAGCTCAATTTTTTTTCAAAATTCTTGGGTACGGCTTTCTACCCTCCCAACACATGAGGGTGTTACATCAAACATTCATCACAATTGAAAAATACCCTATATCATGACTCGCTCCATCCGCACCTCCACCCAATCCTTCTTCCTTCTCATCGCCTTGTTTGCCTTTACCGGGCTACAAGCAGCCGGCTCGCTGAGTGGCAGCTGGAAAAACCGCGACGCCAATACAAGTGGCCTGACCAAAGTCATCATTGGCAACAACAACGCTAGTTTCCAGGCCTTTGGAAAATGCCATCCGACCGACTGCAAGTGGGACAAGGTGAGAATGCACAAAAACGGCAATTCCTACACAGCCTATTACAATCAAGGCTTTGCCAAGCGCAAACTCAGCATCGCCAAACTGGGCAACGGCATGCTTTGCGTCATCATGAGGACGGTCTACAAAGACAATCGCAAGCCTCGCAGAGATACTTATTACTTCAAAAAAGTCGTCCGCCCCGTCATCACTGCAAGACCTGCCGTGCGAGAGGATTGTGTCCGCATCGACTACAGAACGGCCAAGTTGGCTTGCATCAAAGGAGACTGGAAGATCGTGGACGGCCCCAAGGGCAATCACTGGGCCTTTAGCTTTGGCCGCAACAAGGAAGAAGCCATCAAGGCGCTGCGCGTCATCAAGCACTACAGAATCACGCAAAGCTGTTTTGTCGGACGACCAGGCCCTTCCTTCAGTTACCTCCTCAAAAACGGCAAAGCCCCAACAGGTGCCATTCGCTCGGAGGACTGTGTTTCTTTCAACCCCAGAACTGCACAAGTAAAACGCATCAATGGCCGCTACAAGATCGTCGATGGCAGACATTGGGTCTTCGACTTCGGCAACAACAAAGCGGAAGCCATCAAGTCGCTCAACATCATCAAAAAGCACGGTTTCACAAAGTCCTGCTACGTCGGTCGCCCCGGCCCCTCCTTCACCTACCTGCGCAAATAGGCCTGTCTCACGCCATCGAACAAATGAGATCCCATGACAACATTCACAAATCAATTTCCCCTCAGCCGAGCGTGCCTACCGCGCTCGGTTTTTTTGTGTGGAAAAATTGTCCCCGACTGGGTACACCGCCAGGCCGACCGACACATATCCATGACAACTTGATTCTACACCATTCAAATCATACAAAGAATGAGAGCTTTCTATATCCTATCGATGTCGCTACTACTGACAACGGCTGCCTTTGGCCAGAAGAAGGTCAGCGGTGCCATGGGCAAATTTCTCCAAACCGAATTCATGACCACCTACATGAATCTGAAAATTGAAGCAGAAAATGCCGTCAAGACCTTCCAGTCCAACCAAGACCGCTACCAGGTGCAAGATGTGAGTCGAGTGCGCGCAGAATACGACAAAATTGCCGCCCAGTTCAATGCACTGCTGGAAGGTGTCAAAAACGATTTTCTCAACAAAAAGAAACTCAAATACATCGAAAAATTTCCGGACAGCTATTCCGATGGTCTACAGATGAAACTCTACAAGCTCTCCGACCACTATGCCAAGGGCTTTCAGCAAAGTCTGGCCGATGCCACTGCCAACGAAATTGATGGCGTCGCCGTTCTGCTGCTGATTGGGGAAATCATTGGGTTGACCAAGGGAATGTCGGACTACTTCTCCAAACTCCGTCGGGAGGCCCGCCGCTACAACCAAGCCTACTTGCACAAACACCTGGTAAGCCCCCATCGATGGAAAAGCTGGGATGAAATTGCAGGCCGTTCTGCAGCGCCCAACTACCACCAGCCAGACCGAGAATTCGACCCGTCCAGCGTCCAACTGCGCATTCCCAACAGCAGAAACAATGGCTTTGACAATGGAGATTTCAACAACAGTGGCCAAAACGATTGGGACGACAACACAGGAGACTTCAACGATGACAGCTTTGACAATGACAATGGCCAAAACGACTGGAACGAAGACTCCAACAACAGCAATGGGTCATCCGACGATACTTTTGACTACCAAAACAGCAATCCCGATGAGGAAGATGACTGGAACAATACAGCCCGCGGAAATGTCCCTGGTGGCCAAGGCGAGTCCACCAATCAACAGCCCAATCCCAGCCAGGATGATCCCTTCATTTACGGCAACTGGCAAACCGGGCAGCCAGACAGCACCAAAAGCAACCAACGCAAATACCAAAAGGGCAAGCTCCAAAAACAACGCAAACAATAATCATTGCTTCCGCTTCAACCAACTGCCATGACTCGTATCCTCCTCCCCTGCCTTTTCCTCCTGGCCATGCAAAACCTGCTGGCACAGGCCACAGAATTTCCAACGGGATTGTTGCCCGAGGACAGCACCTATCAGCAATTGCCCCGTCTGAGCGAATTCGATGGGACCAAGGCCAACCTGCCCAACCGAGTGAGTTTGGAACAATACTGCCCGGAAGTCGGCAACCAGGGAGACATCTTCAGCTGTGTGGGTTGGTCGGTGGGTTATGGGGCACTCACCATTCAGCGGGCCATCCACAATGGCTGTACGGATCGAGCGGTCATCACCCAAAATGCCCATTCTGCCCTGTTCATCTACAACCAAATCAAAGAGGGCGACTGCCGACAGGGAGCGAGGATCAGCGATGCCGTCCGCTTTTTGATGGAACATGGCGACTGCCTGGCCGGACAATTTGACTACGACCGGGACAACTGCCAACTACTTCCCGACGCCCAACTCCAACAACAAGCCCAACGCTTTGCCATCGAGGACTTTTTGACCTTATTTGACCAAGGCTCTTCCGAACGAGAAAAGATTGCCAAGACCAAAATGGCCATTGCACGCCAAAAGCCCGTCATCATCGGCATGCAAGTCCGCCGCAACTTTTACCAGCTGGAAAATGCCCGCTTTTGGTGGCCAGACAATGGCAATACTGCTCCGGCGGGTGGGCATGCGATGGTGGTTGTGGGCTACGATGACATCAAGGGGGCCTTCCGACTGTTCAACTCCTGGGGTAGCCAGTGGGGCGATCGGGGATTCATATGGGTGAAGTACCGCGACTTTGCTCGCTTTTGCAAGTATGCCTACATCCTGTACCTATTGGAAAGTGATCAATTCGACACGCCATTGACCACCGATGCCAAGGCCGCCGCTCCGGCGGTGCAAGTGACCACTGCAGTGGCCAGTCGCCCAAAATTTCGGCCATTGGTCAAGTTGGGAGGGCAATTTGGATTTCGACAATTCAAGGGTTGGGATGCCCAGCAGCAGCCTCAGTTCCAATCGGCAGAGGTGTATTTTGAAGAGGGGTACTACCGGACGGAGCAGTCAGAATGGGCCGTTGGACAAAAATTTCAGTTGCTGGTGCAGACCACAGAACAAGATGAATACCTCTATGTTTTCAGCATTGATGCTCGCCGAAACGTACACATCCACTTTCCTCGCAAGGGCAAGTACAACCGCAAGTTCAGAGGCCGCAATGAGAGTGCGCTCTTGCTGAGTGGCGGGGCGCAGGCCATCATACCAGGGCCCCAAAAGGTCCTCAAAAAGAGCCATGCCGGAAGAGATAAGCTGATTGTTTTGTACGCCAAGAAGAAAATCCCCCACTTCCGAAAGCTGTGCCGGGCGGCCAGTCAGTACAATGGCAATTTTGTCGATCACCTATGGAAATTGCTGGAAGAGCAGGTCGTTCCCCGCAAGGAAATCCTGTACCATCCCGAAGAGATGTCTTTCACGGCCAGCACGCGAAGTGGGCGTTATGTGGTCCCCATTGTGTTGGAAATTGAAGGGAATTGAGAAAGGGAGGAGACTAATCGCCAGTGGGCGCCAGTTTGACCACCAAGCCTTCCAAATCATCCGTCATTCGCACTTGGCAGCCCAATCGGCTGTTGTCCTCCACAAAAAATGCCTGATCCAGCATGTCTTCTTCATCATCGCTGGGATCGGGCAGGCCATGCTCTGACTCCACATATACATGACAGCTGGCGCAGAGGGCCATTCCTCCACAGGTCCCTTCCACAGGCAATTCATAGGCCTTGCAGACCTCCATGAGGTTCATGTTCATATCGGTCGGGGCCTCCAATTTGTGGGTTTGGTCTTCGCGATCGATGACCGTCAGGTTGATCATGCTCATTTTCAAAAACAGTTTATCGCCATCGAAGCTGGGCATTCCAGCAAGGGCCATGTGTTCAGATGTACGCTTTTGTGCTTGGGGTGGCCTCATCCTAACACCGACTGCCCTGCGAAAGTTGCCTGACAACAGTTGGAGCAAAGCATTCGAATGGATCGGCTTTGGGATGAAAAGAGACTTTTCCTAGCTTCCTTTGAAATTGGCCTTGCGCCGTTCCACAAAGGCGGTAGCCCCTTCCGTAAAATCCTCTGTTTGGGTGGTGAGGTCGAATTGTGCTACTTCAAAATCAAAGCCATCTCTGCCGGGCTCGAAGTATTTGTTGACACATTTGATCACATTGCTGATGGCGATGGGGGCTTTTTGGGCTACTTTCAGGAGAATTTCCTTTGCCTTGGCCACCTCTTGACCTGCTTCCACTTGGTGATTGGCCAGTCCCAAGCGGTGGGCTTCTTCTGCTCCGATCATGTCGCCCGTCATCATCAACTCGATGGCCTTGCCCTTGCCGATGTACTGGATCAGGCGTTGGGTACCGCCATAGCCTGGAATGATCCCTAGATTGACCTCTGGCTGACCGAAGCGGGCCTTGGCACCGGCGATGCGCATGTGGCAAGCCATTGCCAACTCACAACCTCCTCCCAGGGCAAAGCCATTGACAGCTGCGATGACCGGACGATGGAAATTTTCGATCAAAAAGAAAATGTCCTGCCCCCTTTGCGCCAGTGCCCCTCCCCCACCTTTGGTGGACTCCAAGGCAAGAAACTCGGTGATGTCGGCACCCGCCACAAACGATTTTTCGCCCGCCCCTGTGAGGATGACTCCAATGAGTCCTTCGCGATTGGGCGCATCTTCGGCAAAAAAGTATTTGAGCTCTTCCAGCGTTTGGTAGTTGAGGGCATTGAGGGCTTTTTCGCGATTGAAGGTCAGTACGATGATGCCGTCTTCTTCCGACAAGAGGATGTTTTGGTAGGTCATGATCTAGAGGTGTTGTATTTCGGGCGAAAATACGGGGATATGAGGGAAAATGCAAAAGTTATCCCATCGAGTGAGCAAGCCCCAATCGGCCATTGACCTCCGACGCCAAGAGGGAGCTGGCATCAGTCGGCGAACAAGCGGAGGTCTTCGCGTTGGAAGTAGGTCCCGTAGTAGTTGGTGAAATGATCTGGGGTCTGCAGCTCTTTGCGCAAAAACTCCTCGTAGTTGCGGTAACGGGTGTCTTTTCTGATGTCGCATTGGTAGAGGCTGTAGTTTTCCGTTCCATTTTCAAATATCTCCTCTTGGAAGATGGGAATGTCTGGAATGAGGACCTTCACATTTGGCGGTGAGTAGATGTACCATCTGATGGGTTTCAGTGCAATGTCGGGATTGGTGGCGCTTCTGAGTCTTGCCACACTCATGGCCAGGCCAGCTTCGGAGCTGTTGATTTGGAGTTCTCTTCCGTCGTGCTCATAGCTGATGTCGGTCAGTTGAGGCTGGTAGGCATCCAGTACTGTTTCCTGATGTTGTGAAATGAGATGGGATTTTTGACCATCATCCAGCACCATGTTGCTGAAGAAAGATTGGAAGACATCGCTGGGCTCAAAAATGGGAATCTGGCTGGCAATTCCTCCTCGCCCTGACAAGCCTGTCCCCAATAACTCGGGATACAAATGGTATTCATTGTTGCCAAGATGCCGCACTCCAGAGATGCCATATTTGATGCTGTCGAATGGTGCAGGAACTGCCACACCTCTTCGGTCAGCAAGTCGGCCCGTCAGCATGTTTTCCTCAATTTTGATGCCCTCTCCCACTCTCAAATCCGTTACATATCCATAATGCCACTCCTGTTTTCCTTCCGGAATGGCTGCAAAGAACAAATTGAAGGGATCGCGAAAAGGCAGTACGGAATGGACCATTTCGCGGGTCTCACCATAACCTGAATACTGAAAGCCATTGAGGCTGTAAGAAAGGCCATCTTCTTTGGTGGCAAAGTCGTATTCAATTTCTTGGTACTCAGATTCCGCAGTCAAAGAACTGGAATTCCATGCGGACCGATCGAAGGCACCCAATACAATTTTGTCCTGCTTCATGTGGGTGTAGGTGTCAATTTCGAAGAAAGCGATTTTTCCCTGATTGTTGTCGAGCATTTGCAAGACACTGAAATTGTAGTACATGGAGTCTCGCTTCTTGTCGAGGGCAATTTGAAAGGAATCTCCATTTTTGACACTGGTAAACCAAAGGACTTCGCTGCTGCTGGGCTCACTGAAGAAGAGCAGGCAATCCACATCATCTCCCAGGAAACCTGGCTCAACGGTGACGGAAATTTCTTGCGAGTAGTTGACGTTTTGCGTTTCCTTTTTGCAGGATGCGACCAATAGAATGGACAGAATGAAGAGAAGCTGTTTCGTTTTCATCAATTTTTTGTTTGCGATTTGTATGAAGGATTCATACTACTGGTGCATTGCTAAAATAGCAATAAGAATTGAGAAATTGCTTGTCCATGACCATCAATTGATCCCGATGCAACTCCATTGGCTTGTTTGGCAACTTTCGAACCCCTCAGAAAATCTCATTTGGCCCATCAAGACCGAGGTCGCAACAACGAGCGGAGCATTTTCAGTCCTCCCTCCAGCAGTTGATTGAACTCGATGGACAATTTGAAATAATAAGCGGCAGAGAAATACAGTGCCGTAATCAGGATGCCCTTTTGCAACACTCGAAGGATGGCTCCTCCCGGAAAGGGAATCACATAGATCAGCGTCCCAATCAATCCACCCAGCAATAAAATGTACAGAGAGTTGATGCTGAATGGCTGCATTTTCCACTTGATGTAGATGAAAATGAGTTTCACCAAATTGTACAGACAGATGGCGATGAGCGAGGCGATGGCAGCCCCGGTAATGCCCATGCGTGGAATCAGGGTAAAGTTGAAAAACACATTGATGGCTCCCATGAGAATGACGGCCCACAAGCCAAATCGATAGTGCTTTGACAGGTTGATGATCTGGTTGTTCAATCCGGTGGCCATGTCTACCACTTTGGCAATGCCCACCAATATGACCACATCGATGCCCTTGAGCATCAGCTCGTAATTGGGCATGAGAAGAAATACATCCCCCACACAATTGACCAAGCCGACAAAAAAGTAGGTCCCCAACAAGAGCAAGTTCAGAGAGCTTTCGCGATAGAGATAATACAGGTGTTCGGTATCTCCCTTGTTGATGTCTTCTGCAATGATGGGAGCGGCAATCTGGATCAAGGCACCCAGTGGGATGGCGATGGCACTGCCCATGAACATGGAAATGCCATAGACGCCACTGTCTTCAAAATTGATGAAGATGGGAATCATAAACACATCGATCCGAAAAGCGAGTGCATGATTCATGCTCAGCAGGGTACTGTAGGCCGCATATTGCCCGATGTCTTTGAGTCTTTCGGAGGTAAAAAATCCAAAATTGATGCGAAAATGCAGTTCCCCCAAGGATCGGATGTATAGCAAATAGCTCCCAAAGACCAGTACATAATTGCCCACCAAGCCCCACACAAAGATGTCCAAACTGATGTAGCCATAAAAGAACAACAACAGCAAGACAGGCTGGCTGTATTTGATGTAGTTTTGGAATACAGAAGGCCAGGCGATTCGTTTGAAAACGGAGCAATAGTAATAGTACAACTGGGAGAAAACCATGAAGAAGGTGATCGGCACCAACATCTTCAAATAACGTTCGAACAAAGTCACGTCTTCATTGGCCACCAGGTATTTCAAAAAGTACGACTCCAGGAAGTAAAAGGAGATGGCAAATGCAATCCACCCCAGCAAGGCGACGAGGGTGATGAATCCAAGCAGGCCATTGTGCCCATTGTCTTCATCGCGGAAGATGGGGAAGTACCGCAAGCAGACCAAGTGCATGCCACAGGAAAGAAAGGGCAGCAAAAAGATGGAAGTCCCCAGTAGAAACTGTCCCAATCCGTAGGTCTCGCGATCCAGGGGATAGATGAAGATGGTCGACACAATGGCCGCCGCCAGGCCAATGTAATTGACGATGCTTTGTTTGATCCCTTGTCTTTTGATGACCCCCATAGGTTGATGAATTGGCTGATGGCGCGAGGCACAAAGATAGCAAGTCTATTTGGTCCAGCTGAACAGTCTTGCAAAAATGTCGTTGGCTGAAAGCGGCTTTTTAACAATAAATTTACGATCCTCTTTCCTCCCTTCTGACTGGTTCTTCCTTGTCAAAAGGTGAGCAAAACGGGTTTGCAGAGCAATACATTATGGAAATAAAAATACTTACTGAATACATTTTATTTTTTACCATTTAAATCACAAGCAGTTGTTACCCAACCCATTAGAACAAGTCTATCAATTTATCAAAATAAAAATATTTTCAAAATTTATGGAATTTGGGTGGGTGCCGTGTCCTATTACCGAGAAAAGTGAAAAAGCCTGCATCTGCAGAAGGTGGACACACTTTGGTCAATGACTCCCCTTTGGGCATATCTGCCTAGGTTTGGGTTGGCGGAGCTGTGCCGGTGCATGGCTCCAGCAAGGGGCGGCTCGTTTGGGGTCGCCAGAGGGTGGGAATCCCACCCAAGCCCCTCCCCATATCCTCCCCCCAATTCCCTCTTCCACATTTATCCCCCGATTTTTTCACCCAACACTAACATTTCACGTAATTTTGCGTTCTTGTATTTGCAAACACACACGACCAAAGAATGAGCAACCCAATCGTCGAATTCATAAAAAACCGTACCATCAGACGAAACTACATCCTCAAACTCATCAACGATGAGAAAAAAGGATACCTCTACCAGTCTGGTTGGATCAATTCCTTCAAACAACGCAAACCCGTCGATCGCCACTCCAATCCCATCCCCTGGCTGTCTCTCCCCATCGTTCACTTCCTCCAAGATCGACTGTCTGATGATATGCTGGTTTTTGAATATGGTTCAGGAAATTCGACCCTTTTTTTCGCCCCCCAAGTGGCCAAGGTCGTCAGCGTAGAACACGACAAGGAATGGTATGAGTACCTCCAAGGCCAACTTCCGTCCAACACCTCCTTGCACTTCGAACAACTCCAACCAGACGGCAGCTATTGCCGCAAAGCAAGCAGCACAGGCGAACAATACCACATGATCATCGTGGATGGCCGCGATCGTGTCAACTGCTGCAAGCAAGCCATCAATGCCCTGGCCCCCAATGGCGTCTTGCTCCTGGACGATTCACAACGCGAAAAATACCAGGGAGGACTGGACTTTATGAAAGAGCAAGGGTTCAAAAAACTCGATTTTTGGGGATTGGGCCCCGGCAGCATTTGGAACAAAAACACCACCCTGTTCTACAAGGCCAACAATTGCCTCAACATCTGACCCCGCCAAAGGGCAAAGCAGGGCAGGCCATCCCCAATCGGGAAAATCACTCAAATTAGATAAAAGAAGCATATATTCCCTTACATTTGCTGCCCAGCACATACGATATGAAGAAAGTTCTCATCCTCAGTTATTATTGGCCTCCCAGTGGCGGAGCAGGTGTCCAACGCTGCCTCAAATACGTCAAATACCTGCGGCACTTTGGCTGGGAACCTGTCGTCTACACCGCCGAAAATGGTTCTTACCCCTCCATTGACCACAGCTTGCAAAACGATGTGCCCGAAGGAGTGGAGATCGTGCGCCTTCCCATCTGGGAGCCCTACGAGATTTACAAAAAATTGCTGGGGATGAAAAAAGAGGAGCGGGTGCAACACGGATTCATTCAAGAAAACAAAGAGCCCGGATTGATGCAGAAGTTCTCCGTATGGGTCAGGGGCAATTTCTTCATACCAGACGCCCGCAAATTTTGGATCAAACCGTCGGTGCGATTCCTGCGCGATTACCTCCGAAAACATCCCGTCGATGCCATGCTCTCCAGCGGTCCTCCCCACTCCATGCACATGATTGCCAAAGGGGTCAAAGACAGCCTCGGAATTCCCTGGATTGCCGACTTTCGAGATCCCTGGACCCAAATCGACTTTTACAACCAACTCTACCTCACCAACTGGGCCGATCGCAAACACCACCGCATGGAAAAGGCTGTTTTGACAACTGCAGACCGCATCCTGACCGTCAACCCCAATTGTGCCAAGGGCCTCGTGGAGGTGGGTGCCCCACAGGCAGATGTCATCTACAATGGTTTTGATGAGTCGGATTTCCCGCAGGAAGATCGCCCGCCCCTGTCCAAGCACTTTGAACTGACCCATGTCGGTTCGCTCAACAAGGACCGCAATCCGGAAGCACTCTGGAAGGTCTTGCACCAAAAATGCGAAGAGATCGAGGGTTTTCGCCAAAATCTGCGCATCAAACTGGTGGGAAAAGTAGATTGGAAAATCATCGATGACTTGCAGCGGCTGGGCTTAGAGGAATGTCTGGAACGCAGCGATTATGTGAGCCACGACGAAGCCTGCCGATTGATGTGCAGCAGTTGGGTCTTATTGCTACTGCTCAATGACACCCCCAACCTGGAGGGAATCACCCCCGGCAAAATGTTTGAATACCTGGCAGCCCGACGCCCAACGCTTTGCATCGGCAGCACCACGGGAGACGCCGCCGCCATCCTGCGGAAAACAGAGACAGGTTTGTCTTTTGGCTTCAAGGACGAGGAGGGAATTGCCAAAGCAATTGATGGGTACTACCAACAATATCTGGACAAACAAACCGAGCCTGCTGGAAAGAACATCGACTTTTACAGCCGAAAAAATGCGACCTCCCAATTGGCAGATTTCCTCAACCAATTGGTTTAAACCCAATTTTACACTACTTTTTCTTCCCCTTGCCGGGCTTTTTCTTCCGCGATTTGGACGCTGTAAGAGGTTCTGTTTTTGGAGTCTTCACAGGTTCGGGAGCGGGAGCAGGTCGCTGTTTTTGGTACAACCAGATGGCGTAACCTCCCAACAACAGGATCAGCAAAGAACTGACAAGCGAAATCATCTCCCCTGTCGTGTAAGCACTTGGCTCAAATTTGAAGACGACCTCGTGCTGACCAGCGGGGATGCGCAGCGCACGCAGGACATAATTGACCCGAATGTGCTCCGCAGGCTGGCCGTCGATGTAGGCATTCCATCCTTTATCGGGACCATACCACACTTCCGAAAAGACCGCCAATTGTTCACCGCTGGCATTGGTGGAGTATGTCAACTCATCGGGGGCATAGTTGGACAGTTGAATGCTGCCGTTTTTCTGTGGATCAAAGCCAGATACATAGCTTTCAAATTCCCGATGGACCAAGGCGTCATTGCCCGCATCGAAGGAAGTCAGGCCGTCGATCTCTGCGTTGGCATTGTCGACCAGCTTGATGTTGTCGACAAACCAAGCATTGCCCAGTGCCCCCTGATTGACTTGGGCTTGTCCCTCCCGGGTGATGACATATTTGGTATTGAGCATGTTGATGACCTGGGGATTGCCCTTGCTCATGTGGATATTGATGACATCTTGGTAGCGTTGAAGCTTGGCGGGATGGTAACCACCGATGGTCTTGTGATAGTACGAACTGGAAGCCGATTCAAAAGTGGCAATGCTCAAGTCAAACACCCGGTAGTGAGGATCCTTGTCTTTCATGATCTCCACATCGACCGGACGAGGCTGAAAATTGCCTTCATACTGGCGTTCTGTAACGAAAGCCTCTTCTCCGACATAGCGACGGTCGACTGTCCAAAGGTCCAAGGTAACCAGCGCCCCGATGGCAGCGACAAATACCACTTGCTTGATTTTTTGGTTGATCAGTGCCCACAACAGCCCAGCCGCCAACAAGATCAGCACCAAGGACCGAAATGCATCTCCCCGCATGTGAGAGATTCGATCTTCTTTCAAGTCTCCAATCAATTCTTGCAGCAAGGCAGGATTGGCTTGCTGACCGATGTAACGACCAACTGAGGCGGAATCTCTTGGATTGCTGAAATCGAACATGGAAGAACCCAGCAGGGCAAAAAACAGACAGATGGCACCCGTCACACCCGCACCAACCACCAAGCCGCGCATGATTTCTTCTTTCTTCAACTCACCTGTCAGTACCTTCCCCAGTCCCAAGATGGCGAGGAGTGGCATGAGAAAAGAGGTCACCGTAAGGACCGAGTTGGGCGTTCGGAACTTGTTGAGCAAGGGAAGATAATCGAACATGGGACGGTTGATGATCTCCAGATTTTTCCCCAAAGACATGAGGAAGGTCAAGATCACTCCCGACAGCAACCACCACTTCATCGGTCCCTTGACCCAAATCAGACTGGCGACAAACAAGAACACGATGATGGCGCCGAAATAGATGGGACCGCTGGTAAAGGGCAAACTCCCCCAGTAGAGCGGGGCGCGAATGCTTCCGTCGAGTCGGGCTCCCTTGCTGCGCATGTTTTTGTAAAAAGCAGAACCATCGCCAAGTGTCTCAGATGATCCACCACCGACTACGCCAGGAATGAGAGCGGCAAAACAATCCAACCAACCGTTGCTCCAGTTCATGGCATATCCGAATTCCAGGCCAGACACTTCTGAGCTTCTGGTGGGTTCTTTGTCAGTCAACTCCAAAATGGGGTCTCCCCTCATGGTGTCTTTGGAGTATACATAAGTGGTCAGCAAGCGGGCAGCCGACGAGCCAACGGCCAAAAATACCCCAATCAACAGAATGCCGGATGCCTTGGCAAAGGAAGGAACGCTTTGCTCTCGGATGGCCTCGACCAATTTCAGCAAGGCATAAATCCCGATGACCAAAAACAAATAATAGGTCATCTGCACGTGATTGGCCAACAGACCTGCGCCCAAGCTGAAGGCAAAAAGCGCACCGCCGGGCAGATACTTGCCCCGATACGCCAGCACAATGCCCGCTACCATGGGCCCCCAGGTGGCAATCGACAGGAGCTTGGACATGTGCCCAGCCTCCAACAAAACCACACTATTGGTCGTCAACCCAAAGGCAATCGCCCCAATCACACTCAGCCATCGATCGACCCCAAAAACCAGCATCATGACGTAAAATCCAATCATGATCCCCAAAAAGTAGCCAATGGGCCGAGGAATGAACAAACGGCTGAGGTCCATGGCAGGTTTGATCAAATTCTTCTTCTGAGGCATGTAAATCTGGTAGGCGGGCATCCCCCCAAACATCGAGTTGGTCCAAAGCGACAACTCCCCCGTTTTTTCTTGGTGCTCTCTCAACTCCTTGGACATGGACTTGTAAGAGACAATGTCACCAGCCTGTATCTCCTTTCCCTGTAGTTGAGGGTAGAAATAAATGGCAGAAATGGCCAGGAAAATCAGAATGGAAACAAGGTGCGGAACAATCTGGCTAACAATCGGATGCTTGGTCATATGCCTGAATCATTATTGGGTTGTGGGCAGCTGTATGAAGTGTATCTTAATTTATCAGCTAAGCCTTTTCAAGAGGAACAAAGTTAACTTTTTTCCCCTATTTTTACGCTTGACAATAAAAAATGATACATGCCTCCACACATTGCTTTTGACAGATGGAATCCGAGGCTTGTCCATACAAGATCACTACCCAATGAAATTGCGTCTCAACCATTGTATTTTCCTCCTTCCAATGTGGCTGCTCTACAGCTGTCAGCCCAATGCGGGAACCGAATCCACCACCAATATGTCTACACCTAGTACCAACAAAACCATCGACTGGCAAGGCCATCGGGGCGCCAGGGGACTGCTGCCCGAAAATACCATCCAAGCATTCATCAAAGCCCTGGAATTTCCCGCCGTCACCACTCTCGAACTGGATGTGGTGGTGTCCAAAGACCAACAAATCATCATCAGCCACGAGCCTTGGTTTTCCGCCGCCATCTGCAGTCATCCCGACGGGCGTCCGGTCACCGAAGAAGAAGAGAAAGACCTGCGCATCTACGATCTGACCTACGAGCAAATCAAAGCCTTTGATTGTGGCAGCCGGGGAAATGAACGCTTTCCCGATCAGCAAAAACAAGCGGCCTTTAAGCCTTCTCTGATGGACATGGTGAGCAATGTGGAGGCGCATTGTGAAAAAAATCAACTCAAGCGCCCCAACTACAACATCGAACTCAAAAGCCACCCCGACGGATATGGCAGCATGATTCCTCCTCCCGATACCTTCGTCACCCTCCTACTGGATGAATTGGACCTGCTCAGTCTCAAATCCAGGGTCACCCTGCAGTCTTTTGACCTCAACATCCTGCGCGAAATCCAGCGACAAGACAGCAGCTACACCACGGCCCTGCTCATCGAAAACCTCAAAAATGTGGACCAAAACCTAGATGAATTGGGCTACCTACCCAACATCTACAGTCCACATTGGGGCCTGCTCAACGACACCATCATCCAACACCTCCACGACAAAGGCATCCGGGTCATTCCCTGGACCGTCAACGACCCACAAGTCATGAAGCGCCTCGTCGAACAGGGAGTGGATGGCATCATCACCGATTATCCCAACCTGATCCCCTCAATTTGACACCAGCAGGCAAGCAGACGAGAATCTACCAAATCGATGCCCTGAGAGGCTTTGCCCTGTTTGGCATCCTGATGGTCAACATCTTTGTGTTTCACGCCCCCTATTCCCATTATGGTGCCTTTTACGGTCAATTGGAAGGGATCAACAAATGGGTATTGGAAAACATGGTGTACTTCTTCGGAGGCAAATTCATGTTCATCTACGCCTTTTTGTTTGGCTATAGCTTTTGGTTGCAGTATGCCAGGACAACAGAGAAAGACCAATTCAGGGCATTTTGGAACCGACGAATGCTGCTGTTGGCTGGCTTCGGCATCCTGCATATCTTACTGCTTTCCTTCGGCGACATCTTGCTGCCCTATGCCCTCCTCGGTCTGAGCCTCCCCTTTTTCGCCAAGCGAAGCAACACAGATCTGTGGACTTTGTTTTTCCTCATCGGCCTCATCCCCGTGTATGAATTCATCCTCCGGGGCATTTTCGATTACGAGTCGGTCTTCATACAGCCAGTTGTCAGCCTCGAAGAATACATCGCCATCAACAGTCAGGGCAGTTGGTGGGAGATTTTCAAGCTGCGCATGCAAGATTATTTTTCCTTCGGCAATGAAAAGCTGATCATCTACATCCCCAAGGAAATGAGTCTGTTTCTGCTCGGCATCATCTGTGCCCGATGGGAATTGGCCACCAAACTGAATACAAAGAAAGGAGTGGCCTTTGTCACAGGCGCTGCCATCCTCATCGGCATCATGTACTTTTTCAGACCCGCCATCTTTCAACTTTTCGACTACCAAGAGTCCATTTGGCAACGAAGCTTACTAGGGCTCCTCATCCACTCGACAGAATTTACCCACGGCCTATTTTACATCATTGGCTTCTTTCTCCTTTGGAAAATCCCCGCCGTCCGCAGGGTTCTGTTTTGGCTCACCTACCCTGGGAAACTTTCTCTGACCAATTACCTCCTGCAATCCCTGATTTGCGCCATTTTGTTCTCGGGCTTTGGCTACTACGGACAAATGACAGCTGTTGCATTGGCTGGTACCGTACTGGCCATTTATCTGGGCCAACTGCTTTTTTCCTACTGGTGGCTGCAAAGGCACCAATACGGACCGATGGAGTTCATCTGGAGAAAATATTCGCGTTCTCAAAAGAAATGAAATAGACTTGTCACAACATTTCTGCCCGCATCTTCGCCTGGGCCTGAATGGGCTCCTCTTCTTGCTCTGATTCCCGGAGCGGGAAACTTCCCAAAGCATCGTAGATGACCGTATGGATGCGTTGTCGGACCTGTTTGCGGAACAAGGTTTTGTTGTATGGATCGGGATGGACCCGGTTGGACAAAAAGATGTAGATCAATTCTTCGGTGGGATCAACCCATACGCAGGTACCCGTGTAGCCCGTGTGGCCATAGGTCTGTTTGGAGGCGCGTTTGGAATAAGACGGCCGCCGTTTCTTGCCCGGTTTGTCAAAACCCAAGCCCCGATGGCTTCTGCTGTGTTGGCTGGAGGTAAAAAAGTCAATCACCTGCTCGGACAAGAGGGTATCGCCTCCGTAATGCCCCCCATTGAGCAACAATTGCATCAAGATGGCCAGGTCGTTGGCATTGGAAAACAGACCGGCATTGCCACTGACGCCACCCAATAGGGCCGCAGTCTCATCGTGCGGATGGCCTTGCAACAATTGCTTGCGCCAGCGTTGGTCCTGGGCTGTGGGAACAATCTGTCGCTTGTCGAATTCCTGGAGTGGGCGGAAGGCCGTGTGGCGGAGGTGGAGTGGGTTGTAAAAACTCGCCTCGCACAAGTCATCCAAGGGTTTTTCCAGCTCTGATTCAATCAGCTTTTGTATCAAGTTGAAATTGACATCGCTGTAGCGATAGGTTTTTTGCCGACGGGGCTTCAAATCGTACACCTCCTGCCACATGCTGTCGATGTAGCGATTGTTGAGGTACATGGAATCAGCCACCTGGATGACATAAGGCATCTTGCGCTCCTTCGAAAAGCACTCCTCCCACTCGGGCATGCTGTCCCGCATCATGATCAAGGGAGCGATGGGCATGTTGGGCTGTAGGCCGGAGGTGTGGGTCAACAAATTTTTGAATCGGAGCCTGCGAATGGCAGAATCATCCCCACACATGATGTATTTGTTGAGGGGATCACTCAATTTGAAGCCATCGTCATCGTACAGCTTCATCGACATCAGGGTCGTAGCGGCAATTTTGGTAATGGAGGCCAGGTCGTACAAATCGTCCTGTCGCACCCTCCTCTTTTTTCGATAGGTATGGTGGCCAAATGCCTTCGAATAGATGATCTTCCCGTTTTTGGCAACCAAGACCTGCCCTCCGGGCGTTGCACCGTCTGAAATGGCGGAGTTGAAAATCGCGTCGATCCCCACCAATTTATAGGAGGAAATGCCCACTTCCTCTGGCATGGCGTATTTCAAGCGGGTGATGGGTCGCAGAATGGGCTGATGGGCGGGCAAGCGGTCCGACAAGGCCAAGGGCAAACTCCCCGGAGCCTGCAGGGCACCAAAGACCAATTGGGCTGCCAAAGAGGCATTGATGGCATTGTATTCAAAGAGCTGTACAAGTGCGATTTGCTCTCCGAAATGCAATAGATTGCCCGGATCACCGAAGTTGACAATGGCCACATCTGTCTCACGCCCCCACTGATTGAGCTGAGCAAGGAAGGCGGAATCTCTTTGGGCATCCAAGGTCACATCTTGCAAGCAAACGAGCAGGCTTTGTTGTTTCAGGCGCCGGATGTTGGGCAAAGTCAAATCAGCTGTTTGGTGCTTTTGATAGTCGGCATATGCCTGGAAGCGATTCTCGAAGACCCGACTGCTGGCTCCGGCGGGAAATAAAAGATGAAATTTGCGACGGTTCAAGTCTCTAAACGGAAGCAAATCCCTCGGATTTTGTGCCAATACCAAGGCCTTTTCGTACAGCTGCTGAACCAGAAGGGCATCTCCCGAGGGTCGAAACAACTCCTTGGATGCTTCGGCCCAATCTGCCTCCACGGGCGGTAGCTGACGCATCCACAGCTTGGCTTTGAGGATCTTTCGCACTTTTTGATCCAACAAAAAAGGAGTCAGCACCCCATTGTTGTACAAAGTCATCAGGGTCAAGCGCCAATCGGAAGGCAAGAGGCTGTCGACCACAAACAGATCAATTCCATCCAACAATTTGGCCTCCAGCTCAGCGGGCCGGGAAATCTCGCTCAACAGCAAGCCCTGGTATTCCAATCGTTCTTTGAGGGCCTGCCTCAGCAACAGTGGAGAAGAAGGTGTCTCCTCCTTCTTGGGAGAACGAACCAGGAGGCCCGACAAACCATTGAAGGACAAATTGAGAAAGGGATGAAGGAGTTGGCGACTTTGGGCCGATGTATCTTTCAGGATGGCCGTGGAAAGGGTAAACAAACTGGCTGCAGCGAGAATTCTCCGACTTTGGAGGGCTTCGAGCCGCTTGCTGGACTGGTGCAGAATCTCTTCCGGATCGCTTTCAAAGGCAGTTGGATGAAACAATCCTTCCCGATCGACCAAGGGCTGAACATCGGGGCCCAATGCCAGATTGATGCCCAGCAGCTCACATTGTTGCAAATACCTCTGTTCGAGGCGGGCCGAAAGGGAATCACTGTGGATGGCACTGATGCTCGCTGGACTGGGAAAAGGCTCTAGGTCCGAAAACTGATTGTTTAAACTGAGCAATTGATTGGTCAAAAAGAAGGGGGGCAGCAGAGGAGCAGCGCGTCGCAAGCTGTCTCTGATCCATACAAAAGTGTCCAGCGGCAACTGTTCCAGCAAAACCCCACCCAAACGCCCGGCGGCATTTTCTTCCAGGAGTGCTTGTAGAATGGCCGCATCTGGCGCTGAGGATTTGTAAGCGATCAATTGCCCAATCTTTTCCTCCAAGGTCATTTGTCCCAATAGAGAATCCACCTTTTGATCGGATACTTTGAGGAAGGGAACATGCACCAATTCGGGCTGCTCTGCCGTGCGACCACAACAGCAGATCAAAAGGGGAAGCAGCCAAAAAAGCACAAACCTATGCATGGGACTTCATTTTTTTATCAAATCCATTTGATGCCAATGGAAGACCAAGTGGAACCTGCCTACGCGCTGGAAACAAATCAAGGCATGCCACAGCGCAGTCAAGTAAGCATCCAAAGTGGATCGTCTTATTCGCTTTGAGGACAATGGGTCAAGAGACGGAAAACATCCTGTTGGCAATTCCATCTGACAACTTCTCACTGATAAATGATTGTGTAGAAACTACCTTTGCCTGGTCATTGTGCCAATGAGTCAGACGCTAAAATATTTACAAGAGAATAATATACGGTGTTGCTAGGATGATGCCAGTGAAAACAATGACAACTGATGCATAAGATACAATCTTATAAGGGGAATCTCAATACGTTTCGTTTCAAAAATGTGTTGTTATGAGACATAATCCATAGATTTTCGAAAAAAGTAAAAAAAATTTGCTTTGGGCTGTATCTTTTTGTGTCTCTCGCATTATGTATTTGAAACGGTCTTTATGGCGATTAGCTGATAGCCTATAATTCCACAGTCGGATTTTCAAGTCTGACTGTGGATTGTAGGCTACTTTCAATGAAAAATCACTGAGTGAAGCATACTTACCTCGTTAAAAAAACGACAGATGTACACAAACTTACAAATAAGTCGTACTCTTGTAAAAAATAACCAGGCGAGAATGGATTCATCCCGAAAGACGGTTTCCAAAGAAGCGATGCAGGAAGAGTGGTTGGTCATTCAGGCAGCTAAGAAGAACCCTGCACAGTTTCGTCCGCTGTACAATCGATACTACGAAAATATATTCTCCTTTATCTTTCGCCGCACGGCTAATGAAACGCTGACGGCAGAGCTTGTCTCCAATGTCTTCCTAAAAGCCCTTCAGCGACTTTCCTCTTACGAATTTAAAGGAGTGCCATTTTCGGCGTGGCTTTTCCGAATCGCGTCCAATGAGGTCGCCCAGTATTTTCGGAATTCCCAAAAACATCGGATTGTCAGTGTCGATGAGTCGCATTTTGCGGACATGATTGAGGAAATGGAAGAACGCGACCATCCCAACTATCGTCAAGCGATGATACATGCATTGGATGAGTTGAAAGAAGAGGAAATACAGCTGATAGAAATGCGTTTTTTCGAAATTCGCCCCTTCAAGGAGATTGCAGGGATACTCGAAATCACCGAAAGCAACGCAAAAATCAAAACTTATCGGCTATTGGATAAACTGAGAAAAATCATACTAAAAAATAGCGAACAGGGGCAGGCAAGACCCTAAACTGGCCAGCCTGCATCACCGGTTTCAAAACAGCTGAATCATGAAGCTGAAGAATTACAATTTCGATCTTTCTCCCCAGGAGCTCTCCTCCGAGCAGATCAATCGACACAAGGACTTCGATGCCTTGATGGGTCGCTTGGAGGAAAGTTCACCCAAAGCCGCCAGGCTCCCCCGCAGGATGTTGTTCTACATCTCTGGTGCTGTCGCGGCCGCTTTGATCGGATTCTTCGTCTACTCCAATTTTTCCAACGCAAGCAGTTATTACGAAGACTCTCGTCAGTACTTCGCCAGCCAACCTTACATCAATCCACCACAGCTCAACGTCTCTCCTCAGTACTACAGCCATACCTTCCAAGCAGAAAAAGGAACCATTCACCGCCTGGAAAGTGGCTCACAACTGGACATTCCCGCCTCTGCCTTCATCGATGGCCAAGGCCAAATCGTTCGAGGCCAGGTGGCTGTCAAATACAGAGAATTTCACGATTATGTCGACTTCTTTCTCTCAGGCATCCCCATGGAGTACGATTCTGCGGGGGTTCAATACCTGATGGAGTCTGTGGGCATGATTGAGATATATGCCGAGAAAGACGGCAGCAGAATCAACGTGGCTCCTGGCAAGGACATCAAAGTTGCTTTGGTATCTGAAATCAACATCCCACTGGCTGAGGCCGATCGCAAACCCAACTACAATGTTTATCTGTTGGATGTCGACCAGCGCAATTGGGCCTACAAAGGAATAGACAAGGTAGAAGTATTGTCGGAAGAGCGCCCGACCAACATGGGACCAGAGGATGTCATGCAACAAAAGCTGCAGCGAAAGCTGAAAAGCATCGAGCAGACAGCCAAGCAAAAACTGGCTGCTGTGGAAGCAGAATGGCCAACATTGGTTCCCCCGGTCAAACCAGAGCGAGCCAACGAAGACGATCCCGTTTTCAGCTTCAATTTCACAGACAAAAGCGCTGGTTCTCAGGAACTGGCCGATCAGTATGCCAACACCATGTGGCAGCTCAATCCAGATAAAAACCCCAATTTCAATAGAGGAGCCGCTGCCAACATCGATTGGGAAGACATGAAGTTGCGCGCCTTGCCTGCAGGTGATTTTGAATTGACCCTGATCCACAGCAGCAACCAGATGAAATTGATTGTCAATCCTGTTTTGACAGGGGAAGACTTCAACAAGGCCATGCGCCAATACAACGAACAGCTGCAGCAATACCAGCAACAATTGCAGGAAAGAGCAGCAGCAATGAAAGCGCCAAAGGACAAAATAGAGCAAGAGGCAGCACAAGCTCGTCTCAACGCCCGCCAGGAATACGAAACAGAGTTGGCTTCCTATAAGGGCAGTCAAGAGGCTCCGTCCGCTCAGATGGTCCGACGCAAGATTCTCAATAAGTTCACAGCCAATAGCTTCGGCATCTGGAACTGTGATCGTCCTTCTTTGCAACAGTTGGAAACTGTAAAAGGTGAGTTCGTCGATACCAAAAAGAAAAGCAGTTACTTGGAAAATACCGCTTATCTGGTCGACAAGTCACGCAATACAGTCTGCCGATTCTACACTGGCAAAGGAGTAGAAGTCTCCTTCAACCAACAGGCAGAAAACTTGCTCTGGCTGGTGACGGCAGACAACCAGATCGCTGTCATGCGCCCAGAAGAGTTCAAACGGATCAGCAAGAGCAGTGAAAGTTATGCGACTTTCATCATGAATGTGGTCAATCAAGACATCCGGTCGGAAGAAGATGTGCGGTCCATCCTGGAATTTTAAACGAGACAATAACCTATTAACTAAACGATATACTCAATAGTAAGTTTCCTTTCTCTCATCCGTTCCTATGCCGTTGGCATAGGAATTTTTTTTGTCCCCTCTCCTACCTGGTTCAGCACAAAAAAATCCGATCAGTCGGAATCGCCTGATCGGATGAATGTGGCTATACGCTGCAACTCTTTGACGAATTGCTCAGAGCTACAGCCTGCAGCCGGTAGTTTCACTAGCTTTACAATTGATGTTGTCAGCACTGCTGACCGGTATAGGAATCCGGTCCATCGCCCGGAAAAAACCTCTTTCTTGCGGACCAAGTCGTTCAAAAAGATTGGTTTCCATGGACGCATTTTTCACCAAAAAGCGGCTCTTTTTCTTGCGTCTAGAATAAAAGTAAAGCTATTCCTCCTCAGATGTTGGCCCGATGTACGAAGCGGGGGCTTCCCAGTACCAAAACCAAATGCCAGTGTACCGATGCATTTGGCAGCCCAACACAAAGCCCAATTCCTCGCATCAGCAGTCGGAGAATCTTATCTTACGGCCACATTGTCCTAGCCCGAATCGATTCAAGATGTCTCAATCACTCAATGCAATACAAAAATACCGCCTGGTACTCCTTGGCCTGGTCTGCCTACTGAAGCTCTCAACGCTTTGGGCCCAAAGACCAGGTTGGTGGCACATCACCGACGAAGATGGCCTGCCGGGACAAACCATCTACAATGGCTTGCAAGACAAGGATGGGTTCATCTGGTTGGGGACAAACAATGGACTTTGCCGATTTGATGGCAGAGAATTTACCGTCTACAGTGCTCCTTCCATGGCCGACCAAGAAATCCTCCGGATGAGCATCGGTCCAAGGGGGCGCCTTTGGTTCATCAACCTTGCCAGACAGCTTTTTTACCTGGAAGGGGACAGCATTCACAGGCTCGACCAAGAGGGCTTTTCAGAAAATATCCAAATCTTGCACCACTGGTTCGATGACGACAAATTGTGGACCCAGACCAGCAACAAGGGCATCCTCATCATGTCCAGGCTGCACCTTCCCCCAAACGGTCCTCCCATACTGGAAAAGGTGATCAAATTGGATCGACTGTTGAAAAAAAGGAATAAAATGATCTCCCTCGCCCCAAAGCAATTCATCAGCACGGGAGATACAAGTCTCCAACTCAGTATTGTCGATGACATCATTGGAATCGATGTCTTCACGGAGGATTCCTACCACTTCCACCAAGTTGACATTTCGAAGCAGTCAATAGACCGGAAGGATTTCCACTTACTGAAACCCTTTCTCCCTTTATTGACCCACAACTATTCACACCTTTATTTGATCAATGAACAGGGGGGCATTCAGTCAATCGCCAATCCCCGAGGGCGCAAATGGGGCGACATCTTAACCATCAATAGAGAAAAATGGATGATCGACTCAAAAGAAGGCATTTACGTCTTCAAACAAGGCCATCAACTGAGCAGCCGATTTCAGTCACTCAACATCAATTATGCCTTTGAAGATCGGGAAAACAATACGTGGCTCTGCACAGACAATGACGGCATCTACATGATTCTCTCTCCCAACATCCGCTACCACAACAAATCGACTGAAGGCCTTCCAGGACAGTCGGTACACAGCATTCTAGATGCAGGCGATGAGGTATTCATCGGCCAAGACTACAGTTGGCTGACTTCTTTTGTCGACGGCAACCCGAGCCGCAGCCTGGAACTCCCCGTCGGCAACAGCATTCGAAGCATTGTCAAAACCAAAGAGGATAAACTCGTCATTGGGACCGATTATTCCTTGGCACAAATTGACCTACGCGATCTGTCGGTCCTCCCCTCTCCGCTCGTTGTTTCGGCGCCGAAGGAATTGATTCTGGACAAGAAAGGAAACATCATTGTGGCCAGCTCAGCCGGTGTCTATACATTGTGGAAGGAGGACCTCCCAAAACTCCATCAGCAAAAAGAAAGCCGTCACCGGATCGCAATGGAGCGCAGCTATGCATTGGCAGCAGATGCTCAAAACCGCATTTGGGTCGGATCGATACATGGTTTGTACTACATGGAAAACCACAAACAGATGATCCCTGTCCCCCTGGAAAGCTTGCCATTTTTGGTCAACATCACAGACTTGCTGGTGGCCCCCGACGGGTCATTGTGGGTGGCCACACATCAGCATGGGGTTTTGCAATTGGAAGGGACCAAAGTCGTGCAGCACTACACAGTCGATCAAGGGCTGTCCAGCAACAACTGTCGGGTCATTTACCTGGCCGGGGACCAGCTGTGGATCGGCACCAACAAGGGAATCAACATGCTCAATACCCGCACCCAAGAACTCAAGGTCATCGATACCAAGTCGGGACTTCCCTCCAACGAGATCAACCAACTATTGGTCAAAGACGAAGAGGTATGGGCGGGTACGCCAGGTGGATTGGCCATTTTTCCCACATCAGAATTGGACGTACAGCCTCCTCCCCCTCCCATTTCCATCCAAAAACTGTTGGTCAACGGAGAGTCCATGCCGACAGAAAATGTTCAACTCAGCCATTTGCAAAACAACCTCAACATCCACTTTTTGGGGCTGGCCTACAAGTCAAAAGGAAAAGAGCAGTACAGGTACCGCCTCTTGGGATTGGATACGAGTTGGACATTTTCCAACAGTCGAGAGGTGACCTTTCACACCCTTCCTCCTGGCGTCTACAAATTTCAGGTACAGACCATCAACCACAAAGGTCTCAGAAGCATCGAAGCTGCCTCCTTGCCATTCACCATTCACCAAGCCTGGTGGCGCAAAGGTTGGTTCATCCTCTCCAGCGTACTTTTGCTGATGAGCATCAGTGGCTGGGTCATTTACTGGCGCCAAAAAAGCATTCGGAAGAAAGAAATGGCCGAAAATCGACTCAAACAGAAGATCAACCGCCTGCGGGTTCAAGCCTTGCAAGCACAGATGAATCCACACTTTGTCTTCAATGCACTCAATGCCATCCAAAATTACTTATTGACCAATGATACAGACAGGGCCGTCGAATACCTTTCCTACTTTGCCAAAATGATTGCCTTCATCTTTGAGTACTCTGGCCGCAAAAGCATCACCCTTGAGAAAGAATTGGAGTTTTTGGGCCACTACCTGAAGCTGGAGAAGTTGCGATTTGAAGACAAGGTCACCATTGATTTTGTAGTGGAAGACTCTTTGTTGAAGGACAAAGCCGATGTGTATCTTCCACCACTGTTGATCCAACCCATCGTAGAGAATGCATTCAAGCACGGTTTGTACCACAAATTGGAAAAGGGCAAATTGAAAATTGAATTCGTTCCCTCCGATAAATCGCAGTTCAAATGTACCATAGAAGACGATGGCATTGGCCGGGAGGAAGCCGCCAGATTCAGTCATTTTCACCCCAAAGAGCGAGAATCGAGCAGCCTGAAAATCACCCTGGAAAGGCTGAATTTGTTGCACAATGCAAATCCCAAGGACTATTTTTGCGTTACAGATTTGAAGAATACCAAACAACAACCCATTGGCACCAGGGTAGAAATCTGGATATAAACCAAACAAATGAGCTTGACCGCATTTATTGTTGATGATGAGATGAAAAGCCGCAACACCCTGCGGCATCTCGTCGAACGCTACAGCCCCCAGCTGCGCATTGTCGGTGAGGCCGGAACCATCATGGATGCCGTTAGCCTGCTCAATTCCGTGGAGACAGACATCGTCTTCCTGGACATCCACCTGCCCAGACAAGATGGCTTCAAGCTATTTGACTACTTCCCACAGCCCCCCTTCGAAGTCATCTTTACCACTGCCTACAGCCAATACACCATCAATGCGCTGCGCATGTCAGCAGTGGATTATCTACTGAAGCCCATCGACAAAGACGACTTGATCAGGGCCATCGAAAAGGCCACAGAACGCAGGGATGAACGGATCAAAATCCAAAATTATCACATGCTCAAAAGCAATCTCAAATCGGATTTTCAAAAGATTGCCCTGCCCAATTCCAATGGCTTCGAGTATGTCAACATCAACGACATCATCCGTTGCTCCGCCAATCGCAACTACACCTACTTTCACCTGGCCAACGACCGCCAAATCCTGGTATCCAAAAACCTGAAAACCTACGAAGACATCCTCTGCCAGTTCAATTTCATGCGGGCCAACCGCTCCCACATCATCAACCTGCAGTACGTCAAAGCCTACTCGCGTTCCAATGGAGGAGAATTGATCATGAGCGATGACAGCACCGTACCGCTCTCTCCGGCCTTGAAAGAAAGCGTGCTCGAAAGACTCAACAACTGACCCTCTTGCCCTCTACGACAAAGGGACGCAAAGCCATGCTCCGCGTCCCTTCGCCCCATCGTTGATCATGACTTTTAGTCAAGCAACAGCAACTTCTTGACTGCCTGTCCTCTTTCCGTTCGTATCCTCACAATGTAGGTGCCAGCCGCATAATTGTCCAGAATGATTTCCTTCTGCAACAGGCGGCTCTTTTCCGCATGTGTATACACTCGGCGACCCAACAGATCGTAAATTTCCAATCGGAAAGCCAACGGTTCGGAGAACTCCAGCATGATGTTGGTGCGGGCATTGGTGGGGTTGGGGAACATTTCGAAGCGGTTCAGCTCCTGAATGTCTTCCAGTCCAACTGTCAAAATGGTCAACTCAAAGGAATCGACTTTGACACAACCATTGCCATCCGTCACAGAGACCACATAGGTGCCCTCGCCCAGGTTGGTGATGCGAAGATCATCCGATCCCGTATTCCACAGATAGGTATAAGGCGTCACACCTCCCGTTACATTGGCCACCAGAGAGCCGTTGTTTCCTTGGCCAGATGTCGGCGGGGTCGCTTGGAAGCCAACATTGATTGCCTCTGGTTGCCGCACATTGAATGCACTGACATAGGTACAACCCGCTGCATCTTCGATTTGGACCGAGTAGACACCGGCAGGCACGCCATCCAGAGATTGGGTAGATTCTCCAGTATTCCAATTGATGGTAAAAGGTGCAGTCCCTTCTGAGATGTCCAAGACAACCACTCCATCGGACTCTCCAAAACAGCTGACATCCATGATGCTCGCGCTGACCGTCAAGCCTCCATCTTCTACTTCGATCTCCACAGATTCCGTCGCCTCGCAACCATTGCCATCCGTCACAGTGACTTGATAAGTTCCCTCATCCAAGCCACGGACGAAGCTACCCGACTCTCCAGTGCTCCATTCGTAGGTATATGGTGCTGTTCCTCCAGTCGCATTGGCACGGGCACTTCCCAAAGAGCCACATTTGCCATCTGTGTTGTTGATGCTGATGAAGATGGGCAGTGGTTCTTCCACTTTGATGACACCTGTAACGGTACAACCCGCTGCATCTGTGACCTGTACGCTGTAATCGCCAGCCTCCAGGCCATTGATGGTAGAAGTTGATCCATTGTTGTCCCATTCGATGCTCACAGCCCCTTGGTTGCCAGTCACCTCTACTGTGGCACTGCCATCATTGCCACCGGGGCAAGTGACAGGTTCCATGCTGAGGCTGATTTGCAGTCCGCTACAATCCGGTGCGCCCAACTGGATTTCCGTCTCAGCTTCGGCCGTACATCCGTTGGCATCTGTAACCGTCACGGAGTAAGTACCTGGGGGAAGGTCTGTAATCTCTTGGGTGGATCTGTTGTTGCTCCACCGGTACAGGTAAGGGGTCGTACCTCCACTGGCCAATGCCTCGGCACTTCCATCGTTTTGTCCCACAATGGTCTCATCCTGTGCATTGATAACGATTTGGATGGGATCGGGCTGTGATATGGTAATTTCATCAATGAGCTGGCAATTTTGGGCATCTGTCAATGTCACTGTATAAGTTCCTGCTGCCAGGCCATTTCGCACCAAGTCATTGTTGCCATCGTTCCATTCTACGCGGAGAGGAGCTACCTCGTTTTGTGGGTCGAGGGTGATGCTTCCATCCTCACTGCCGAAGCAACGAGCATTCAAGATCACCACGTCCACACTGAAATTGCTACAATCAAACTCTCCCTGTTCTACCTCTACCTCGGTCACTGCTGTGCAATCGTTGGCATCTGTGACTGTAACGACATACACTCCTGGAGGCAGGTTCTCAATGGTCTGCGTACTGCTGTTGTTGGCATCGCTCCAACTGTAGTTGTAGGGCGATGTTCCTCCGCTTGGACTTGCTGTGGCAGTTCCATCATTGGCCCCATCCACAGTCTCGTCCGTCTTGCTTGCTGTGACGGTCAGTGGATCAGGCTCTCCTATGGTAACCTCGCCCAGCTGGCGACAATTGTTGGCGTCGATGACGGTTACTTGGTAGGTAGCAGGAGGCAGATTGAAAATGGTGCCATCCGACATTCCATTGCTCCATTCATAGGTAAATGGGAAGGTTCCATTTTGGGTGATGACAGAAGCCGTTCCATCTTCATCTCCAAAACAGCTGACATCCTCTCCGGTTACTTCTATGCTGAAGGTAGAGCAGTCAACTTGTCCCGGCTCTACTACAGCACCTGCCACAACCGTACATCCGTTTTCATCCGTTATTGTCACCGTGTACATACCTGCAGACAGGCCTGTGATCATTTGTGTCTGTCCTTGCGCTCCCCAGTCGTAGGAGTAAGGCGCTGTACCTCCCATTGCAACAGCCGTGGCAGTCCCATCGTTGGCACCAGCAAAGCTTTCATTGGTGACTATGGTTGAAGCAGTCAATTCAGCTGGTTGATTGATCACAACTTCTTCCTCTGCGGTACATCCGTTGTCATCAGTGACTGTGACTCGATAGGTTCCAGCCCGCAATCCTATGGCGGTTTGCCTCATCTGGCCATCGCTCCATTCGTAGGTATAATCAGGGCTGCCACCGCTCGGATTGGCCGTAGCAGTTCCGTTCTCATCTCCGTTGCACAGCACATCTACTGCCTCAACTTCCACTGTCAACGAGCTACAATCGATTTGTCCTTGCTCAATTTCTACTTCGCCCTCGATGGTACATCCCTCTGCATCGGTGACGAGCACCACATACACACCAGGGGCCAGTCCGGTGGCCATGGCCATGCTTCCACCAGATGGGCTCCACTCGTAGGAATAGGGAGGAGTGCCTCCTGATGGGGTTGCGGTAGCGGTTCCATCATTGCCTCCAATGGTCGTTTCATTGGTCGAGCTCAAAGCCAATTCCAAGGCAGTTGGTTCCTCAATGGTGACTTCAGCGACTGTCACACATCCACGCGCATCGGTCACTGTTACTTCATGGGGACCAGCTGTGAGCATATTCGCAGTTTGCATCATTTGGCCATTGTCCCAGCTGAAGGTATAGGGCCCGCTGCTGCCAATGACAAGGGTCGTGGCGGTTCCGTCGTCGCCACCAAAGCAGCTGACATCGGTTGTATTGAATTCAATGGAAGGCGTTTCACATTCGAAAGGATTGATCGTCACGCAGGCCTCTGCGGAGCAAGCATTTCCATCACTGACGGTTACACAATACTCGCCTGGTTCCAGATCAGTAATGGTAATTCCATTTTGTCCATTTGACCATTGATAGCTGTAAGGAGTTGTGCCACCATTGGCAATGGCCGAAGCGGTTCCATCGTTGGCTCCCAGGGCTGTTTCGTTGGTGCTACTCACTGCTACCACCAGAAGTGCTGGTTCGTCGATGGTAATCTCTCCACTTGTCTCACAGCCGTTGGCATCCTCTACCGTCACCCGATAGGTGCCCGCCGCCAGTCCAGTGGCCGTTTGTGTTGTTTGCGCATCCGAATCATTCCAGAGGTATTCGTACGGAGCCGTTCCTCCAGTGGGCGACGCGGTGGCAGAACCATCCATTCCGCCATTGCAACTGGTAGGAACACCACTCAATTCTACTTCCAAGGTATTGCAATCAATCGATCCAGAAAGAACTTCTACCTCTCCTACCGCAGTACAGTCATTGGCATCCGTCACTGTGACCACGTACAAACCTGGGGCAAGATCAGTGATGCTTGCTGTGACCCCTGATGGACTCCATTGATAAGAGTAAGGGGCTACCCCACCAGAGCCAACTGCTGTGGCAGTACCGTCGTTGAGGCCAGCCGATGTTTCGTTGGTGGCGGTCACTTCAACGGTCACTTCCAGGGGTTCATCCACTGTCACCTCGCCCACAACTGTACAATCGTTGGCATCTGTTACAGTCACGCGATATGTACCTGCCGCCAGACCCGTAGCGGTGGCTGTTTCCTGCATATCGGGATCATCCCACAAGTAGCTGTAGGCAGGTGTCCCTCCGGAAGGAATGGCAGTCGCTGTTCCATCCGAATCACCAAAACAGGAGACCGAGCTGCTCTCCATTTCCACAGTCAATGTGCTACAGTCAACAGAGCCTGGGAGGATCGTCACACTGATTTCTTCCTCACAGTCATTGGCATCTGTCACTGTGACCACATACGTACCTGGCATCAAGCCAGTCACTGTGGGCGTTTGTCCTGGCATGCCCCAATCGTAATCGAACGGAGGGGTACCTCCCGAAGCAGTAGCAGTAGCGGTACCATCGTTGGCGCCAACCACTGTCTCATTGGTGGTACTGGTGGCGATCATGATGGGATCTGGCTCGCTCACCGTCACTTCGTAGATGACTTCGCAATTGTTGTTGTCCGCAACGGTCACAGTATAGGTTCCGGCACCAAGCCCGGTAGCAGTTGCCAAACTTTGGTTGTCTCCATCATTCCAACGGTAAGAATAAGGTGCTTCTCCCCCACTCGGCGTCACAGTCGCTTCTCCATCTAAGGACCCGGCACAAGAGACATCAACCACATCCTCACTCACCTCAATGGTTGGGCAATTGACATCGTTGACCGTGGCACAGGATACTTCTGTACAGTTATTGGCATCCGTTACCGTCACACAATACGTACCTGCCTCCAAATCGGTAACCGATCGAGTTGATTGACCACCTGGCCAGAGGTAAGTCAACGGTCTTGTACCACCTGTCACATCAGCTGTTGCGCTACCATCCATTCCTCCAACCACAGTGACATCCGTTGCAGTGACAGTTACGTCTAATCCATCAGGTTCGGTGATTTCAACTTCTACAATCTCCTCACATGCATTGCCATCTGCCACAGTGATGATGTAAAAACCAGCTACCAGTCCAGTGGCAAGGGCTGTGCGCCGATCGGCATCATCAGACCAGGTATAGGTAAAGGAATTGTCTCCCCCATCTGCCAAGACCTCTATCGAGCCAGTGGCATCTCCAAAACAGCCGACATTTTGTCTGGCAATGACGTCCAAGGTCAAATCTGGCAACTCTCCAATGTCAATGCTCTCCACCTTCGAACAATTGTTGTCATCGGTGACCGTGACGTTATAAGTTCCTGCCGCCAGTCCGGTAGCAGTTGCCGTCGTTTGTCCGTCTTGGTCGTCCCAAACAATGTCGTAATTGTTGCTGACAGTGCCACCAGATATTTCTACAGTTGCCGAACCTGTCATTTCTCCAAAACAAGCCACATTGGTTCCACTGATGTCGACCAGCAATTCATCAGGCTGGCTGATCTGTACAGAGCGAATCTCAGAACACTGATTGTCATCTGTTACCGTCACAGTATAAGTACCTGCCACCAAGCCTGTGGCCATGGCAGTTTGTTGTGCATCATTGTCACTCCACAAGTAAGAGTAATCCACCATAACGGTTCCTCCTGCCGCCTCTGCGGTGGCCGTACCCGAAGCCTCTCCAAAACAGGCCGGATCGGTTGATACGGCTGATACTTCAAGAGCAGTTGGCTGGATCACATCTACAGAAATGCTACTGGAGCAATCGTTGTCATCCGTTACGATGACGGTATATCTACCCGCTGCCAAAGCTGTGGCTGTTGAACCCGTTTGGGCATTGGGATCATTCCACAAATATCTGTAATCACCCGTCACGGTTCCTCCACTGGCTTGCACGCTGGCCGTTCCATCTGCCAATCCGTTGCAACTCACGGGAGTAAAAGATTCCAGCAGTTCAATCGCTTCTGCTCCTTCCACAACGACTTCTATCGTTTTGCTGCAATCTTGGTCATCAGTAACCGTCACATTGTAGGTACCCGCTGCCAAGCCAGTCGCTGTGGGCGTTGTCTGTTCCAGCGGATCATCCCACAGGTAGCCATAAGAATCGATGACCGTTCCTCCACTGACCTGAACACTGGCCGTTCCTCCTGCTGACCCGGCACAACCACTTGGCGTCGAGCTGGGGGTCAGGATCAGTTCCGGCGGCCCCGTCACTTCCACTGTGGTGGTCGAAGAACAATTGCTGTCATCTGTTACGATAACTGTATAAGTACCGATTGCCAAGCCCGTGGCTGTAGCGGTTTCCTGTGCATTGACATCATCCCACAAATAGGAATAAGAAGTAGATGTTCCAGAGGCCTCCACTGTGGCACTACCTGTATCATTTCCAAAACAATCCACAGGCACAGAGCTGGCTTCCAACTCCGTATCGCTGTCGTTGATGACCTCGACTTGAATCGTATCAGTACACAGGTGGATGAAGTCTCGAATGACAACATCATAGGTTCCCGCGCTCAAATTGTTGACTTCCAGACTGTCGTTTTGGCGAATCCGTGGCAACAAGAAGAAGGTAAATCGCTGCGATCCACCTGTGGCTGTCACCTTGATACCACCATCAGCCGTGCCACAACTGGCATTGGTTACTTCAATTTCTGGAACGATGGGCGGGTTGGTCAAGATGAGCGCAGTTGAAATCCGACTACATCCCAATGCATCGGTTACCGTGACGTTGTAGGTTCCTGGACAGAGGTCTTCTGCCCGGGCGGTTGTCTGGCTGCCTGCATCCACTGGCCATTGGTAGGTATAGGGAGCTGTCCCCCCACTGATCACGAATACGGAGGCACTCGCATCACATTCACTGGCGCATTTGCCAACGGCAAAAATGGGTGCCAGGCCGAGGAAGCAAGAGTTGTCGTGGGTGATGTTGACATTGTCTATGTACAGGTAATTTCCCTGTCCAGATTTGTTGACGATGGCGATGGATACATTGGGCAGTCCACTATAGGCACTCAAATCCACTTCTATGTTTCGCCATTGGGCAGTGGTGACAGGCAGGAAGGCAGCATTGGTAGGCCCAGAGGTAGCGATGTCTGTCCCACCGCCGCTGAAGGCAATGTTGTCGAAGGTCGCTCCACAATCGGTAGAGACCATGACGAAGAGAGAATCCCCCCGGACAGAGCTTGGGTCCATCGCTTGGTTGATCCACTGGGCGTAGGCCAAGTCAAAATTGATCTTGCCCCCTGTGATATTGGTAAAGTCATAGTTGGGACTAACGAAATAATCCAGCTTGTTTCGCCTGCCCTGCCGATCCTGTGGATCGACGTAGTTTTTGAAGCGAATGCTTCCTTGCAAGTTGAGGTCAGGTGTGCTGATGGCATTCCATTCCCATCCAAATTCATCCCCATCCTCATTGTAGGAAACCATTCCACTCGGTAGATTGGCCAAAGGCTCTGTCTTATCGATGCCCGACGTAAAATCTTCAAAGAGCGCATTGTCAAAAGGCGTCTTATCGGCAACGATGAAGATCCAACTGGTCGTATCATTGTCTACTTGCTCATCGGGAACACCATTCGGTTCGGTTGTGTACACCCTGATTTCGTGGGTACCAGCTGCAGGAGTGACAAAAGACTGCAGCGTCACATTTTCTACTCCCCCTGGAGGCAGATTGGTGGTGTAGTTCATGGTCACAGGGGTACCACCATTTATTTGGTAGTGAATCTTGACCGTTGTCAGAAAGTCGAAACCAAAGTTGACCAAGCGTACCTCAGGAGTCAGAATGTCCAAATCTGCACAGTTGGAAAAGGCAGGAGTGTAGATGTCGGTCACACCAGCATCATTGTCGAAGAACAAACAAGCGGTGCGCACAGAGTTGGCCATTGCCAAACGACTGCCATAACTTCCACCAGTGGGATTCACGGGAGCATCGCTGAGGACGCTGCGCATGATGGCAATCTGACCATTGCTAAAAGAAGTCACACAACTTTCGGAGGTATAATCCATGTAGTTGATGAACATGTGCTCATCGCTTCCACAGGTCATGGGACCGATGGGAAAGCCCTGACTACAATTGATGTTGGTTACATCGTTGGTATTCTCCCGTTGATTGGGCGTATCCGAAATTCCATCATCTGCTCCACAGCTGTCACCGTTGAAGGTGTGTGGCAAGCCCAAATAGTGACCTACTTCGTGGGTAAGTGTGCTAGAGCTGCCCCTGGTGGACAAATAGTTCATGACGATGCCATCTGTAGAGGACCCGATGATGCTTGGAGAAGGAAGATAAGCATAGCCTCCCACACCAGGCGAGGGAATGGTACCGGTGTAGACATTCATGTATCGGAATGGGTCCCAATTGACCTCATCTTTGATTTGATTTTCATATGAGTTGTTGGAAGTACCAGTCCCTGTGATGGTATAGACGTGGCGTTCGATGCCCGTAGTGGGATTGCCATCGGGATCAAAGGCTGCCAAGCAGAACTGGATGTCCGGATTGCCGACAGAAGACTTAAAGCGATCAGGCGTTTCGTTGAAACTGGGATTGAGAGCAGCAAAATCTTCGTTGAGCCGGTCCATGGTTTCCATGATCTGCTGATCGGAGAGGTTTTGGCCTTCGCCTGGTTGCTCACCTGCATTGTGTATGATGTGGAATACAACTGGAATGTAGAGGGTATTGACACCTCTTTGAGCCCCCTGAGACTGTTGCTGGGCATAGGCCTCTTGCATGCGCGGAAGCTCTTTTTTGATGTAGTCTTTGTACCATTCTGCAAATCCGGGTTTGGTAGCCTTTAGATGATCATTCAGGTGGTCGAAACCACATTTGGCTGTACCGCTGCCCTCATGTGAATGGGTATGCCCTTGTCCGGCCTGCTGACCGTGTGCCATGGGGATGGACAACAACAGGGCAGTCAGTAAACTGAGCAGCATAGAGGGTAAAGTTCTCAAAGCCATTGTTTCAATTTAGTAATGATTAAAAAATGTAAGGTTGAACAGTCCCGAGCGTTCTCCTGTTTCAATTTGTATGTAGGCTGGATTCCGCTCGTGCCGTCATGTGTTTAATGCGATTGTCGGTCGTCTCCTCTATCAAGGATATTAAAAAAATCAGTCATCCTTGACATATACACGACAACTCTTTTGTCGGATGATATACATTCGACAGAAGAGTCGCCTGTTTGGTCGAGTATCAAGTCTATTTCTGAGAAAGGAGCAGTGTTTCAGGCTTCTCCGGTCAAAAATAGCGAAAAAGTATTGAGTTTGAAAAACGGTGATGGGTTAAAAGGTAGAGGCAATCAGGTGTGAAGTAAGCTTTGTAAAAATAGGGTTTTCCCGGCACAAAAGCAGCCTTTGTAGGGATTTTAGGCTCATTCAGCAGCATATTGGTCCAAAAACTCGGCCCATTCGCTCAGTTTGTTCTTCCCCAATCGGGCAAAAGCATCCAAATCTTCTTTGGGAATGTCAAAGGAATCCTTTAGACGCTCCAGGGTGCGCTCCCTGGCCTGTGGCTCGGCCATCCATTGGTTGACTTGCCCCTGCTGTTCCATCGCCTCCTCGGTCTGTCCACTCAATTCTCCAAAAATGGATCGCACCTGGGAATATGTTCGGTATGATCCCCGAAGGACAGTCAACCAGTCGCGGGCATCCTGCAATTTCTCAGAAGCAGCATAGCGTTTTTCAACTGCCCCCAAATAATCTCGCTCGTCCCGACTCAGACCATCTACGGGAATGTCTCGCTCCTGTGGCGCTGCTGTGATCTCCTCATCCGAAATGCGAGCCGCCAATTGCTGCAAGGCCTGTTCCAACTGTCGATCCCGATCCCGGTCCTGTTGAACGACCCGATCCGTGGCCGACCCTCTTCTCTCTCCCGGCCGATACATCTCCACCGACTCTGTGCGCTCCACAATGTGAATGCCATTGTTTTGCAAAACGATGAAGGCCAAGATTCCCAATGCCACCACCAACACGAAATAGTCAAAGGGACGAAGGAGTTTCTTTTTCTCAGACATGAATGATGCGGGGGTTGGTACCCAACAAATGTAGCAGGAAAAACGCGTCTGTGCAATATCCCAACGACAGATGGGGCAAAAGCACCTTCGCCTTTGCCCCACCCTTGTGTATTTTTTGGCTGCGTCTACAGCTTGATCACTCGACTGGTCAACTCTCCACTGTCCGTTTGCAAGCGCAGCAGATACGCACCTGCTGGCAAGGCAGACATGTCGATCTCTTCCTGTAAATCACTTGTATTGAAACGTCGGACAAAGAGTTGTTTGCCAAGTAAATTGTACATGCTCAGCTCCATCTCTTCGGACTGGCTAAAGGCTGCCTCTATCAACAATTGCTCGGCCACCGGATTGGGATAGACCAACCAATTGGTCAGGTAATCTGGCTCGGCCACCGAAGTGCTCAGGCGATCCAAGTCCACTGTTGCCAAAATTTCACAATCGTTGCCATCCGTTACTGTCAGGCGATAGGTTCCCGGCTCCAGTTGGCTGATTTGACTGCTCGTCTCTCCGTTGGACCAGGCATAGCTGTATGGCGTCACCCCTCCATCGACCTGGGCGATGAGAGAGCCATTGTCGTAAAATGGTGGCCCAGGTTCCGCTGTGTTGAAGGAAACTTCCAAGGCAGTCGGCTCGCTGATTCGATAAACAGAGAAAGACGTACAACCATTGTCATCGGTCAGAGACAAGGTATAATCACCTGGCGATAGATTGTCAATCATGGCAGATGTATCTCCCGTATTCCACTCGTATATGAACGGGGCCGTACCTTGCGTCACACTCACCTCTATGCGGCCATCAGAGGCCCCATTGCAAGTGGCATCCACCATTTCAGACTCCGTTTCCAGTCCTCTGTCGTCGATGATGACATCGGTAGAAGCTGTAAGTGTACACTGGTTGGCATCTGAGACCGTCACCGAGTAGGTTCCAGCATCGAGATTGGCAATTTCTTCTTCAATCCTGTCATTGCTCCACAGATAGCTGTAGGGAGGTGTTCCTCCCCCCACGCTTGCGCTGACGGATGCCTTGACCCCACACACACCATCTTTTCCATCCAAAGCCAAGGTCAATGCTGGTGGCTGGGTCAGTTCGATGCTACCCGTCTTGGTACATCCATTGGCATCGGTCACGGTGACCGAGTACGTGCCTGCTGTCCGGTTGATTTGGTCAGAGACTCCTACCCCATTGGACCATCTGTAAGTATATGGCATTTCGCCACCAGAAGGATCGACACTGACAATTCCATCGGCACTGCCAAAGCAAAGTGGATCTTCCTTGCTGATGCTGATCTCAAAATTGTCGCAAGTCGCCACATTGGTAGAGATCACCACCTCCTCCTCAACCACACAGCCCTTGGCATCGGTTACGGTGAGGCTGTAGATTCCCGCAGCAAGCGTTTCAATGTCAGCCGTTTGCATGCCGTTGGACCAGTTGTAACTGTAGGGAGGCGTTCCCCCTTCTACACTGGACGTTGCTTTGCCGTTGTCTCCATTTTCCATGGTATCATCCGTGGGTGTCAAGACAAGAAGGAGCGCATCGGGTTGCTCAATGCTGAATTCGCCCACTGCTTCACAACCTCTGGCATCGGTCAGGGTCAAGCTGTACAGTCCAGCTCCCAAGTTATCGATCTGGGCAGCATTGCCGCCGTTGGACCAGCGATAGGTATAGGGAGCCTCTCCTGCGGTGATGCTAGCAGACAGGCTTCCATCGCGGTCGCCATGACAATTCAGGTCTTCGCCAAAGAGTTGAACACTGAAATTGCTGCAATCGGCACTGCCCGTCTCAATTTGGATTTCATTGATCGCCAAACAATCGTTGGCATCGGTCACGGTCAGGGTATAGATGCCTGGTGCCAGGCCTGTCAGCTGGGCTGTAGACCCACCATTGGACCAACTGTAGCTGTAAGGAGTCGTCCCACCAGAAGGAGTCGCGTTGACTGTCCCATCTGACTGGCCTTGTACACTTTCATTTGTTTTTGACAATTGTACCGAAAGCGGACTTGGCTGGCTGAGCGTGGTACTGGCTACGAAAGAACAATTATTGGCATCAGTCACGGTCACACGATAGGCCCCAGCGGGCAAGCCTTGAATGAAGGTTGTCGTAGCCCCGTTGGACCAGCGGTAGGTATAGGGGGCTCTTCCCCCTCTGGGATCGATTTGAATGCTGCCGCTTTGGTTGCCATTGCAGTTCAAATTGCTTCCCTGGATGGCGACATCCAAATTGCTGCAGTCCACACCCCCTGCCTCGACTTGGACCTCATTGATCGTCCGACAGTCATTGGCATCAGTTACGGTCAGGGTATAAATGCCCGGTGCCAGGCCCGTTAGCTGGGCGGTTGACCCACCGTTGGACCAGCTATAGCTGTATGGAGCCGTTCCACCAGAAGGAGTCGCGCTGGCCGTACCATCTGACTGGCCTTGGGTACTTTCATTTGTTTTTGACAATTGTATCGAAAGTGGACTTGGCTCGTTGAGCGTGCTGCTGGCCACGGAAGTACAATTGTTGGCATCGGTCACCGTCACAGTGAAGGTCCCGGCTGGCAAACCTTGGATGAAGGTCGTCGAAGCCCCATTGGACCAGCGGTAGCTGTAAGGTGCCGTTCCCCCTCGGGGATCGATTTGAATGCTGCCACTTTGGTCACCATTGCAGCGCAAATTGCTGCCCTGGATGGCGACATCCAAATTGCTGCAGTCCACGCCCCCTGCTTCGACTCGGACCTCATTGATCGTTCGACAGTCATTGGCATCCGTCAGAGTCAGGACATAAACACCAGGAGCCAGGCCTGTTAGCTGGGCCGTTGACCCGCCGTTGGACCAGCTGTAGCTGTAAGGTGCCGTTCCACCGGAAGGCGTTGCGCTGGCTGTACCATCTGACTGGCCTTGTGTACTTTCATTTGTTTTTGACAATTGTAGCGAAAGTGGACTTGGCTCGCTGAGCGTGCTGCTGGCCACAGAAGTACAGCTGTTGGCATCGGTCACCGTCACAGTGAAGGTCCCGGCAGGCAAGCCCTGTACCAAGGTTGTTGTAGCCCCATTGGACCAGCGGTAGGTGTAAGGCGCCGTTCCACCTCTGGGATCGATTTGAATGCTGCCACTCTGGTCACCATTACATCTCAGATTGCTGCTTTGAATCGCTACATCCAAATTGCTGCAGTCTACAGAAACGCCAACCTCTATCCGACTGTCCTTGGTACATTGGTTGGCATCGGTAATGGTCACTTCATAGGTGCCCGCTGCCAAATTGGATAGATTGGCCGTTGTTGCGCCTGTATTCCATGAATAGGTGTAAGGAGGAGTTCCTCCACTTGCTGTTGTGCTGATCGAACCATCATTGCTGCTATTGGAAGTGGCATTTTGTGCCTGAAGATCGAAATTGATGTCACTGGGCTGGTCAATTTGTACCGATTCGCTGGCGGAACAGGCGCGGCTGTCCGTCACAGTGACGCCATAGGTGCCCGCTGTCAGATTGTTGACTTGCAACTGATTGGCGCCATTGGACCAAGCCACCGTATATGGCCCTACCCCATTGTCAACCGTTACAGAGGCTTGGCCGTTTTGTCCGTTGAAACAGCTCACATCTGTCTTAGAGGCCGACAAGCCAAATCCGTTACAGGTATTGTTGTTGGTTGTGATGCGGATGTCGTCCAGATAAAGTCGATTTCCCCAACCCGATTTGTTGACCAGTGCAATGGTCACATTGTCGACATTGTCGTAATTGCTCAGGTCGATGACATTTTCACGCCACTCACTGGCACTAGGTACGTAGGGATTGGCCGTGGCGGATCCAGTTTCCAATCCACTGCCCCCGTCTCGGTAGATGATCTGATCGAACAGAGAACCACAATTGACAGACACCAATACAATCAGACTGTCCTCCAAGGTCTGCGCCCCGTCCGTGTAACGAGCATAGGCATGGTAAAACCTCAACTCGGCTCCAGTGACATTGCTGAAGTCATAGGTCGGACTGAGCAATCCATCCAAGGTTCCAAAAATGTCGTTGTTGGCATCGTAATTATCCATCATGGCCGAGGCAGTACCGGTATTGGCCGAAACCATATTGATTCGTTCCCATGCATAGTTGTCATCTCCCACGTTCAAGGATCGCAAGCCATTGGTGGTGGGATTGAAGGCGGCTTGCTCAAAATCTTCTGCAAATGGCAAATTGTCAAAAGTAACAGAACTGCTTTGTACCGACAGGCTGTCATTGGACGGCTGCTGGTCGGCCACGCCATTGGGCAGGGTCGCATAGGCTTGGAAGGTAAAGCTTCCGGACGGGCGGCTGAAAGGCGTCAAATCAACGGTAGCCGTTCCGCCTGTGACCAAATTGCCCGTCCAGTTGGTGCTCACAGGATTGCCGCCATCGATGCGGTACTGAATGGTGACAGATTGCAGGGCATTGTTTCCAAAATTGGTCACCACCACCTGCGGTGTGATGTCTCCGCTCCCACAAATTTGGGTCCCTGGCTCATTGATGGCCGTGACGGCTGCATCATTGTCCACAAAGGCACAAGCCGTTGCCGAACTGCCCGCCAAGGCTGCCCGACTGCCAAAACCAAAGGTGCCAGCTGTCCCATCGAGGACGGCCCGCATCACACTGACCTGACCTGCGGTAAAAGAAGTATAACAACTGCTGGAAGTGTAATCCATATAATTGACGTACATGTGCTCATTGCCACAACTTGAAGGACCAGCCGGATACCCACTGTTGCAACTGAACCAACCAGAATCAGAAGTAGGTGCCCCAATGTTTGGGGTATCGGCAATGCCATCGTCATCGCTGCAGCTGCTGCCATTGAAAGTGTGGAAAAGTCCCAGGTAATGGCCTGTTTCGTGGGTCAGCGTTTTGTAACCAGATTGTCCAAAACCAGGTCCGCCAAACCAGCGGTAATCCACCACAGACCCATCAAAAGAAGAATTGCCGATGGTACCCGAGTAGGGAAGATAGGCATAGCCCGTCACCCCCCCACCTGCTGTGGTACCAGGAATGCCCAGGACATACAAGTTGTAGTATCTACTTGGGTTCCAGGCAATGGCTGGTTTGATGTCTGATTCGATGTTGGTGTCGTCGGTGTCTGTTCCGGTCACGGTCATTTGGGTCCGCACGATGCCATTGGTTGGGTTGCCATTGGGATCGATGGAGGCCAGACAAAACTGGATGTTGGGATTGTCGATGACAGAACGCCAGCGGGTGGGCGTGTCGTTGTAACTGTCATTGGTAGCAGAAAAATCTTCGTTGAGCACATCAATTTGTGCTTGTATGCGGGCATCGGATAGGTTGGCTCCGGTGCCAATGGCTTCTCCATTGTGGACGATGTGTACGACAATGGGGACGTTAATCGTATTGGTACTTCGTGCCTTTGCTTTGGCATCTTCCTGGATTTGGGGCAACACTCTTTGGCGATAGTGCTGCCACTCCTTGCGCAATTCCGGAAATTTCTCCAGCAACTTTTCATTGCGGTGATCAAAACTGCAACCGGGATGATGTGGATGTGAATGTTGTGCTTGTAAGGACTGACTAAAAAGAAATGACAGAAAGAGGCAGAATGCACTCAGGCAGGTAGCGAAACATCTCATAGGTGTGGTATTCTCCTTTTAATTGTGTTAAGTGACAAAACTATTCACGAAATATTCAAGTATCATGCCGCCAGACAAGCGTTTGTGACCGGAAAAATCCCGCTTAGCAAAAAAAACGCTAATGTTTACGGGACCCAACAGTTTCACAAAAGTGGAATGATGACGCAACTGTTCTCCAAAATCAAGCTTGGAACAGCAGCCCTTCCACAAACCGAAGGCTGTACGGATGTAAAATGAAGCGCGAACAGATGAATTTCAGCGCAGAAGAAGGATGTGACAATTAATGAGGAGGGGAAATGACTACCGTATGGCAATCATTCAACTTAACGCAAAGAAAAAATATATGTTTTACAGAATTGTATTTTTTTAGAAATCCATTCGCACCCGCAGGTTGATCCGGCGGGAGGTCAGGAAATTGGGCACGGAATACTGCACGTTGTTCACCGCCTTGATCCAGGTAGCAGAAGCCTCATTGGCGACTTGGAGCAAATTGAAAATTTCCAGGCTGAGCCAGGAGCTGCGGGTGAAGCGCAAAGGGTGGTTGGGGCGACGAGTCCGTTTGGCTTCCTTCCAAAGCTGAATGGCAAATCCGATGTCAACCCGGTGATAGGCGCCAAAGCGGTAGGTATTCCGGTAGACGACATTGTTGTTGGGAATGCCATAGGGAAGCCCTGTTCCTACGGTCAGGTTGAGGTGCATTTTGATGTCCTCGTTTTTGGGTAGGTAGTCTTGGAAGAACATGGACAGGTTCATGAAGCGGTCCGTTGGGCGAGGGACGTCATTGACCTCCTGACCAACTGCATCGCCGATTTCCCGCTGCAAGTGTTGGACGCCATCCAGGCTCTCGCGGGCGCGCAGGAAGGACAAATTGATCCAAGATTCCGCACCAGGGACAAATTCGCCGTTGATTCGCATGTCAAAACCTGCCACATAGCCCGTCGCATTGTTGTCGCCAGAGTAGCGAATGCGGACGTTGTCGATGTCGTAGCTCACCATGTCCCACAATCTCTTGTAATAGGCTTCCATGATGAGGCGGAATTTTTTGCTGTTGACCCGACCAAGGAAGAAGTCATAGCTCAGCCCTCCCACTACGTGCAAGGATTTTTGCGCCTGCACATTGGTATTGACCGTCCCATTGATCCGTCTGAGTTCTCGATAAAAGGGAGGCTGATAGTACAAACCAGCCGCCAGTCGGTAGGAAATGTCTTTGTCGGTGGCCACGGGTTTGTACAAAAGCTGTGCCCGTGGAGAGACGATGAGTTCCCCATTGAGGTCCCAGTATTGGGCCCGCACGCCTGCCGAGAGTTTGATTTCCTTAAAGCCATCGCGGTACGACCAAGTGTCTTGGAAATAGGCGCTGAGGCGATTGGAGCTCAGATTGTTTCGGGTTTTGAAGACGGTGAGGATTTGTACCTCTGAGGTATCGTAATTGAGGGAGTAGCCAGCCGAATCCAGGCGTTCCCATTCGTTGATCTGGTCATTGATTTGCTCGTGCTGAAACTTGAGGCCCCACTGCAAAAAGTGGCTTCGCTCTTTGTCGTCGTCCTTGCCCACTTGTAGTTCCAATCCCCCCTTGTGCTCCACATTGGTAACATTGGAGGTCAAATAGTTGCGCACAAACTGCTGCTGGGTGCCTGTCCCGAGCACACCGACGATTTCTCCAAAATTGTCACTTCCCAAATCCGACTCTACCTGTCCCAGCAAATAGTCACCGATGATGTCGAAACGCTCATTTTCATTGATCTGGAAGGTAGAGGTCAAAAACTTGAGGTAAAAAGGATTGGTCGCACGATCGGGCAAATAGGTCAAGGAGGCTCCCCCCATGTAAGTGGTGAAATCGTCGACTTCCTGGCCCTCGAAGACTGTAAAGAGCTGCAAGGCAAAGTCGATCAATCCCAGTCCTGTATTTCGCTCTGTCGGAATGAAACGGTATTCACTTCGGTTGTAATTGCCGATGATCCCCACCTGCCAGTCGCGATTGATGTCGTAGGTGATGTAGGTTTGGATGTCGGCAAAATTGGGAATGTATTCCCCCTTGGTGTCCAGGGAACCGAGCAGATAACGAGTCGTTTTGTAGCGGGCACCAAACAGGTAACGCACTTTTTGCTCATTGCTTTTGATGGGTCGGAAACTGCCTTCCAAGTGGGCCGATCCCCCCAGGAAGCTCGCACCCACAGAGGCCCGCAAAGAATCGGGACGCTTGTAGCGAATGTCCAGTACAGAGGAGAGTTTGTCGCCATATTTTGCCTGAAAGCCCCCCGAGGAAAAAGACAAGTCGCGGGTCAGGTCGATGTTCGGAAAGGTGAGACCTTCCTGTTGTCCGGCGCGGATCAGTTGAGGGCGGTAAATTTCAAAGTCGTTGACGTAGACGAGGTTTTCATCGTAATTGCCGCCCCGCACTTGGTACTGTGAACTCAATTCCCCTCCTGTTCCGCTGTTCGTTCCAAGGGCAATCGAGGGCAGTACGCTTTCAAGATTTCCCGTGGTGGATGGGATGAGCTTGAGTTCGGTGACTTCTTCCCGGACAATCCCTGCATCTTCGATCCGACTGTCGGTCACCTCCACCTCTATTTCTGCCTCAGAAGGGGCCAAGCTGACGTTGATCCGTCGCTTGCCGCCATTGCTCATGGGTTTGACCTTGGCAATGGCTTCCTTGTAACCGATGCGGGTAAAAACGAGTTGGACCCGTTCGTAGGTAGGGATTTCTATGCTGTATTCCCCCTTGGCATTTGTCTCGGTGGCCTTACTGGTGCCTTTGATGTAGACCGTTACAAATTCCACGCTTTGTCCCGTGGCAATGTCGGTTACTTTTCCAAAAATTGTGGCCTTGTCACTCGACTGAGCCAGGAGGCCAGAGACCAAAAAACAACAAATCAAAAGGGTAGAGAATATTCTCATCAGTTCCAGGATTTTTTGATCAAGTAGGGCGTTTTACCCTCCATTCTATACAAGTAGCGGTCCATTTCAGCCAAAAGGCCAAGCCGCACCGATGGATGTTTGTTTTCTACGAGGGTTTGTGTGCTTCGATGGCATAAACCAAGGGAATTTTGTTGCCCATGGCTTGGATGCGGTACCGCCCCGCCTCTATCTCCTCCATTCCGTTGAGACAATTGTACGGAGAATAATCATATTCCCGAAATGCCTTGATTTCCAAGCCAGCTTCCAACAGACTGCTCAGTACTTCTCCCAAGCCGTGGTTCCAGCTGACGTATTGGGCGGAAATGGGTGCATTCCGATCAGTGTAACTCCCCTCCATCTGCTCCACGATGGGCGCATCCTGAAAGTAGCGATGAGACACTTTGGTAAAGTCATCGTCGAACATCCACACCACTGGATGAAATTCGGCAAAGATGAAGCGACCGCCTGGCCGAAGATAGCGCGCCACTAGCTGGCCCCACGCCCGAATGTCCGGCAACCAACCGATGGTGCCATAACTGGAAAAGACAATATCGAAGGTCTCGTCCAATACATCTGTCAAACCGTAGACATCCGAACAGATAAAGCTCGCATCCTGCTGGGTGATGTCCGCCAACTTGCGCGCTTTTTCCACCGCCACCTCCGAAAAATCTACCCCGACGGCCTTGGCGCCCATCCGACTCAGGGAAATGGTATCCTGCCCAAAGTGGCATTGGAGGTGCAGGGCTGACTGCCCTTTGACATCCCCCAATAGGTCCAGCTCAATGTCGTTGAGAGAGTTTTTGCCCGAGATGAAGGCATCATTGTCGTAAAAGTCTGAATCGTAGTGAACTTCCGCCCGCTTGTTCCAGGAGGCTTTGTTGATGGATAAGTAATCCAAACTAGGGTCCATGTTCTCAGTTTTTGAGGCGCACACTTTTGAGCAAGCGAGGACGGATGACCTGACGGATGGCGCTCAGTGGATGAAAGGGGTACAGATGATCAAATGCCTCCAATTCCGACAGGTTGCGCACATTGCCCTTGGTAAAGCCACTGTTGTAGGGGTCTTGACGGTAGTACTTGGCTACCTCTGTCATGTCCATTTCCATGACATCGCAAATGGGCGACATCAGGGTATTGTCTCGCACGCCTGTGGGCGACAGTTCGTGAACACGCACAATGAGCTGATACAAGAGCTGCTCACCATAATGTTGCAGGTTCAACAGATAGGTATAGTCCACTCCGGTGGTTTCCTTGCGCGCCACCTTGGTAATGCTCTCGTAGGCATCGAATCGATCTGGCCGCGAGATCTGCTCACAGCTGATCAATCCACCGTCTTCATCGACCACCAGGGAGCGAATCCAATCCCGATAGGTATCGATGTCAGTAGACCCACCTGGTTCGAGGCGGCCATTGGGTTGTATGGCCTGGATGGTCAGATAGTCGCCAATCTCGTTGTGGTACAGGCACATGTCGCCTTCCACATTTCTTTCTTGCTTCCAGCCAAGGGAGTCAAATTGTACACTTTTGTAGGTACTTGGTTTGGGGCGTTTTCCCACTCTGGAGACGGCATGTAGTTCGGCAACCCCCTTTTTTCCAAACATGGTTTGTTGAATGACCAGGGCCTTGTCGTCGACCGACTTTTTCTTATCGGCTGGCAGGTCATTCCACTTGGCAAATACATCGACGCTGCCTTTGCCGTCTTTTTTCCACCTACCAAAAAGCTTTTCAAACATAATTGACTGGGCGATTTTTCAATGAAGGATCGTGTGCCATCACAATGGGATGGATTGGGTACAATTTGAAAACGAGACTCAGACCATTAAAGTGTCCTTGCCAATGCTTTTCATGCGCGAAATGACGTCCAGCGGATCATCGGCCCGGAAAACGGCACTTCCCGCCACCAATACGTCGGCCCCGGCCTGGAGCAGGACTTCTGCATTTTGCAAGCCAACCCCTCCGTCGATCTCAATGTGGATTGGCAGATTGCGAACGGTGGCCATGTCGCGGAGCTTGTGGGTCTTTTCAATGGTGCGGTAAATGAATTTTTGTCCACCAAATCCAGGATTGACAGACATGAGGAGTACCACATCCACCATTTCCAGCACATCGGCCAAGACTTCTACAGGGGTATGCGGGTTGAGCGCCACGCCTGCCAAGGCCCCTGTGTCCCGAATCTGCCCCAGCACCCGATGCAGGTGGGTACAGGCCTCGTAATGCACTGTGATCACGTCGGCCCCCACTTCTCTGAATCGCTCGATGTAGCGCTCGGGCTTTTCGATCATCAAGTGGACATCCAGCGTTTTCTCGCAAAGCTTGTTGATGGCTTCGATGATGAACATCCCGAAGGAAATGTTGGGAACAAAATTGCCATCCATGACATCCAAGTGCAGCCAATCGGCTTCGCTGCTGTTGACCATGGAGACTTCCTCTTTCAAGCGAGTAAAATCGGCGGCTAGAATGGATGGGGCAATGAGGTGTTTCATTGGTTCGTTTTCGGCAAAGGTACACCAAGTGGCCGGGAATCCATAAGGGTCGGCATTTTTTGCGAGGCAGCCAGGCAGTCGATCAGCTCACTGACTTGATTTGATCTTCTTCCAGCAGTGGCATACGCAAATACCGTAAAAGCAGTTGAACCACGGCCAGCACATCTTTTTCACAGTATTGGCTGATGCGGTCCAGTTCATCGTCTTGCCAGAAGACGCGCCCGACCATGCTGCCGTCGATGTCGTCTTTGGGAGAGGGAAAGCCAAAAACGGCAGCCAGCAATTTGAGGGAAGTGTAGTTTTTGTAATCCCCAAACTTCCACATCTCCAGGGTATCCAGAAAATATTTCAATTCCCAGGGCTTTTTGCCACTGATGTTGAGCATGCCGGGCAGGGGGAGTTGATTGATCAGCAGTCGTCGACAAACGTAGGGGATGTCAAATTCGCGGATGTTGTGGCCACAGAAATAATGCTTGTTGGGATTGCCGTAGTATTGGTTGATGAGTTCGCAAAACTCTGTGAGCAGCACCGCTTCGTCCTGATTGGCAAAAGATTTAAGCCGCAAGGAAGGTCTGCCACTTGCCCCATCCTTGACCACAATTCCCACTGAAATACAGACAATTTTGCCAAATTCAGCATAAATACCCGCCTTTTCGGGGTACAGCTCGGCAGCCTGCTCGGGAGAGATTTCCTCATCGTATTGGCGAAGAATGCTTTTGCACTTGATGCGCCAGAGCTCTTGCATGGGCTCGGAAAGCTCTTCATAGGTCGCTTTTCCGGAGACTGTTTCTGCGTCGAAGAACAGAATGTTGGAGATGTCTAGTTTTTGAAGCATATCAATACAACGGGTTCGTATAATAGAATGGAGCTTTGGTATAATCCAGCGGCGCCCAATGTATAACTTGCCCTCCTGATGTGCGTTATTAGGCTACATTTGTAAGACAAGAAGAGGATAAAACATTCGATTCGCTTCTTGCAGAAGGACAGAAACACAAAGATAGCAAATTATTGCTTACAGAGTTTCACCATCCTGATGACACAGTCGAAAATATAGGATTTGCAATACAATAAATTAAAAGCCTTTGCCCCCAAAGTCGTACCTTTGGACCAAACGAAACCACAAATTACCACAACCAACTAATTCATTGACAGACGCTTTAAATATTAAAGATTTTGTCAATTTATTTTCACACTTAAAATAGTCGATATGAGCTTTTCAAAAGATTCCAAGCAGAAATTAATTGCCTTTGCAGCTGTTTTCATCGTAGCTCTTTTGGGAATCAATGCCTACCTGCTGTACAACAAGTACAACCAGGACAAAATCATCGAGCAAACGAGCCTTGATCTGGACGAAGCACAAAAGCTGAACACAGAACTGGAAAAGCAGTACTACGAAGCATTGGCCGAGCTGGAAGAAATGAGGGGTAACAACGAGGAACTCAATGCCTTGATTGATCAACAAAAAACAGAACTGAAAGAACAAAAAGAAAAAATTGCCCGTTCCATCCGCAGCGGCAAAGCCTCCAAAAGAGAATTGGCTTCTGCTCGCAAGCAAATGAGCGAATTGCGCACACAAGTGGATGAGTACCTGGCCGAAATCACAGCTCTAAGAGAAGAAAAAGAGATGCTGACAGCCCAGAACTCCCAACTGACCCAAGAGCGCAACGATCTGCAAACAACCGTTGCCCAGGAGCGCAGCATGAACGAAGAGTTGACAACTGCCCGCGCCGCACTGGTGAGCGAAAAGGAAAGCTTGCTGCAAGAGAAGAGCGCTCTGAGCAAAAAAGTCAACATCGCCTCCGTCATCAAGGTGGACAATCTGAACATCACTGGCGAAAAGATCCGCAAAAGCGGCAAGCCAGTCAAGAAGAAGTCTGCCAAGAGCATCAACCGCCTGAAGATTTGCTTCAACGCCACCCAGAATAACGTTACTGATGCAGGTGTAGAGCGTTTCTACATTCGCATTCTCAATCCGCTTGGAGAGACACTGGCAGTTGAAGACCTCGGATCAGGTGTGATGACCAACCAACAGACCAATGAAGAGATGCGCTTCACACAGGTCAAAGAGGTAGAATACACCAACGAGGAAATGTCTACCTGCATGTTCTGGGAGCCCAATACGGCCTTCTCCAAAGGAAAGCACGATGTAGAAATCTACAACAAAGGCTTCCTGGCTGGCAAGGGTTCCTTCACACTGAAGTAATATTCCCCCCAGCATGAGACAATAGTTTGCAATCATGCACAAGGATCAAATGGTGATCGGCTCCGGCTGGTCACCATTTTCCTTTTGGGCCCAGTCCAAATGTGGGTGGTTTTCACGAACTTTACGGCGGTTTTCTAGTTATTGCATGTAGCGATTCATCTGTACACAAACAGATGCATCTGTCACTTAAATACAATTAGTACAACCATATGGAAAAAGAGAAGCAAGAGACACCGCAGGACGAAAAGGATTTTGTCAATCCCATCGACAAAGACACCATCGCTGATTCCCCCCACATCCTTCCCTACGCCAGCAATGTGGGAAGCGCCATCATCAAGCCCATCGACAAGGGCAGGGTCAAGGGACTGGCCATGAATGCCATGTACGAACAAACAGATGTACAACTCGATCAAATCCGCGAACAGGTGGAATTGCTCATCGAACAGGCCAGGGTCATCCATTCCCGGGTGGATGTTTCCGAAAAAATTTACATGGCAGACATGGGATTTGAACCCAGAATCGGACATACTTACCATCTTTATGAACGAAAGAGTGGAAAACATGTGTTATCTTTGGTAGCACCCGAAGAGTGGGGCAACAATCCCCCCTTCGAGTACGTATCAACTGTAAAATTATTATCAGACCATACCTGGGAGGTCTTGGACCGCAGGTAACACAATCTATTAGCTATGAATCAGAATGATGAAATCCTGGACGAACAGGAATCAGAAGTCACGCCAGAAGAGTTTTTGGCCTCCAAAGGCACTCGATTTGCCAATTACTTGATCGACTCCATTGTCGCCATCGTCCTCGTCTTCGGCCTGCTGTTTTTGTTTGGGCCGGAAGAAATGCTTCTCAATGACGGCGGTGTGTCCTTCAATCTCATGACTTATGCCGTTATGATTGGCTACTTCGTCCTCTTCGAAGGCACAACAGGAAAGACTCCTGGCAAATACATCACGGGAACCAAGGTGGTCACCATCCATGGAGACAAACCGACCTTGCTCAACATCGTGGGCCGTTCCTTCTGCCGTTTGATCCCTTTTGAAGCTTTTTCCTTCTTGGGCGCACGCGGAGTGGGCTGGCACGACAGCATCTCGAAAACCTATGTGGTAAAGGACGAATTCAACAAAGGCTTTAACTATGTCTAATTGAACCTTACTGCAACAAAGAAATTTACGGGCCTCCTCCTTTCCTTGTGATCGGAGGAGGTTCTGTTTTTCATCCTCTTGCTCAATCCCTTCTGCTCTGCACTTTGACCACCCGCCTGGTCTCCAACTCTCCATCTACTTCCAACTTGCAAAAGTAAATCCCTGCCGGTACGTCCTCTGCAAAAATGTGCTGGTAAATCCCAGGGGACAAACGCTCTGAGTTGTGATAACGAGCCAACAACCGACCTTTCCAGTCGTACAACTGAAGGCGGACTTTGCGCTCCTCTTGCAGTCGAAAGACAATGTTCAAACTGTCTGCAAAGGGAGATGGATGGCATTGTAGGCGGGCAGGCCGGGCCGGAGAAGCAGTCGACGGAGAAGAGAATTTATCCCCAACTTGTACAAAAACGGGAGCTGCACTCAGTTGGATTTGATTGCCCTGTATGCTCAGACTGTCCCCGCTCCTGGAAAAATCCCATTCTTTGACCAATAGTTGCTCCACCTGTAGGAGGTTGGGAAAGCGGTATGATGCCGTGGCCAATTCACTGCGGTCGTTGGGTGTTTTTGCCCACAATACATAGATGGTCTCCCCCGTCGGATGGTCAAAAGCTGCTCCGCCGATGCCCCTAGGTAGATTCATCTCGCGGGTTTTGTCCTCATCGTAATAGCGACCATACAGCAGCTTTGAGATGGTTCGGTACGCAATTCCTGCCTCTGTGGGCTGTTGCTGGTAAGGAGCTGTTCCTTCGAGTTTTTGATACAATCCCATGAGGTGAAACTCGCTCTTGGCTTCATCAAAAGCACTGATCTCTCCGAGTTGGTAGATGTGGAACTGATGCACTCCCACTTTTTGCACTTCGACCAAGGCCTTGAGGAGGAAATTGCGCTGGGCCTCACTGGAACCGATGTAGTTGCCAAATGTTTTGCGCGGGATGTTGCATTCTGTGATGATGAATTCCTTTTCTGGGTAAATTCCGCCATTGTAATTGTAGCGGTGCAAGACCTTCTCGAATGCCTGCTTGGCTGCCACTACACCATCCGCGGCTGCATCGGAATGCCGACGATAGTCAAAATCCTGGCGGTCGTTGTTCCAACTGCGCAGGCTCCCGTCGATGTGGGGGTAAGAATGAAAGCTCAGGACATCAAAATAAGCCCCCCCTCCCAAGGGATGTTCTGCCGTGCGACTGCCATCGATGGGATTGTCTGTATTGCGCAAGATGGCATCCAGGTAGCTGGGGAAGCCCAAGCCCCCAGTGGCGACATAGTCTTCGGGCTCCATGCTTTTGATGACCTCATAGCTCACCCGCAACAAGCGAATGTAGTGGTAGATGGGCGCGCGAAGGGCATGGCCGCAGGGGTCGGGATCATTGTCCCACCAATTGCCTTCCATGTCAGGCGTTTTCCAAGCATTGCCCGAGTAGTCAAAGTCTGGCTCATTCCATATTTCCCAAATGCGCACATAGGGTCCATATCGCTTGACCATCTTGTAGAGGTACAGGGCATAGACATTGTCATCATTGACCGGAGTGCCATTTTCGCCATTGTCCCAGATGGGTTCGTATAGGTTGCGGAACAGTTCGGACTGGTGATCGGAGCAGAAATGGGTGGTGTCGCGTTGGGCGGGTGAGGGGTAGCCGATGAAGACCACATTGTTGCGGATGCCGATGTCTTCGTAATGCTGAAAAGCATCGGTGCGGATGTCGTAGCCCCATTGCTCCAGAAAGTGGGCGAAGAGGGCGGGCCGCAGGCTGGTCACCCCTACCCCATCGATTGGAAGAGCTGGATTGCCCGCTGCGATGTCGGCCAACTGTTCATCTCGCCAGGGAGCATAGTAGCCCATATTGGCCCCATAGGAAAAGGGGTCGCTGTAGAGCGGGACAGTATCGTTGGCGGTATAATTGACTTGGGCATGTGCCTCACCGAAAGGCAAGAGCAAGCACAATAGTAAGAACATTCTCTGCAACATAGCTGGGCATTGTTGATGCAAAAATCGCTCGGTTTCGGGAATGCTTTTTTCTAGTGTGCTGACGGGTTTGGCTTACATTTTATTAGCCGATGTAAAAAGGCGGCTCCAGTTGATGCCATTGAAAATGCTGCCGTTCTTCGTGGAGAACCAAATGAACAAAGGCTTGCCCACGATGTGGTCTTCCGGGACAAATCCCCAGAAGCGAGAATCCTCCGAATTGTGTCGGTTGTCTCCCATCATCCAGTAGTAGTCTTGCTGAAAGGTGTACTTGGCCGCCTGTTGGCCATTGATGTAAATCCGCCCACTTTTCACGCTCAAGTCATTGCCTTCATAGACGGTGATGATTCGCCTGTACAAGGACAAATTGTTGGGGGTGATGACGATGCTTTCTCCTTTTTTGGGCACGACGACCGGGCCGTAGTTGTCGACCGTCCAAGAGCCATAATTTTTCTGATCGTGTGGAAAGATGGAATTGGGACGTGGCTGAGGCCTGTTGCGTTCTACGGTCACACCGGAGAAGGACTCTATTTTCTTGACCTGGGCCGCGTTCAAATGCAGCATCTTGCTCCTTCGAAAGTTGGCAACGTCAATTTGATTGACCCCCATTTCTACCAGTCGATTTTCGCTGACACCTGTCCCATTCTCAGAGCGGACAAAGTAGCTGAACTGTACATTGGTGGGATTGGTCCCCATCTTGTCGTCTATGTATATCTGACCATCTTTGATCTCCAATTTGTCTCCCGGCAAAGCCACACAGCGTTTGATGTAATGGTCTTTTTTGTCGATGGGCCGCACCCGCAAGCCATAGCCGCGAAATTGTGCTTCGCTGCCAGAGCGCTTGACATCGTAGTAGCTAAAGTTTCGTTGGGGCGTCACGTAAATGCTGTCTCCCTCCGGATAGTTGAAAACGACCGGGGCATTGCGCGCTACCTTTTCGATGGCGGGCAGTCGATTGTATGGCAAGTTGGGTTTTTTCAGGTAGGATTCAGAGCCAACAAAGGGCAAAGTGTTGTGAATCAAGGGAAATTGGGCCACCGTCATCGGCGTGCGAATGCCGTAGTGCGCCTTGCTGACGAAGAGGAAGTCTCCCACCAAGAGGGAACTTTCCATGGAAGGCGTGGGAATGACGTAGGCCTCGATGAGGAACATCCGGATGAATGCGGCTGCAAAAACAGCAAAGACTATTGCCTCTACCCATTCGCGCCCCACTGATTTGGCGTAGGGATTTTCGGTTTTGAGGCGAGTCAGCGCCAATTTGTCTCCACTGACCTCGGCTTCTTTCATTTTATCGACGTACTCTTTTTCCATTGCCAGGGTCTGGCCCAAATACTTGGCCTCTTTGTCCATGGCGATGCGAAAGAACGGAATGGGTGCATAGATGACAGCCAATGCCGAGTTGCCAAAGTCATACTTTCCAAAGGAACGCACCAAATCGACACACAGTCCCGCCAAGATGAAGATGTTGACTATGGGCACCAAGAGCAACAGGGCCCACAGCTCTTTTCTCCCGATCAGTCGACACCAAACGGTAAAATTGTAGCCTGGGACCAAGGCCTTCCATCCATCTTCTCCAGCTTTGACAAAAAGCAAATACAAGCTGGCAGACAACAACAGGTAATAAACGATCAGGAAAATTAGTACACTCACAAGAATTGTATTTTGATGCAGGCTGGAATGTCATTGCTCTGTCCCGGCCTGAATAGCAGTAATTGTTGGACGTTTCAAGGGCCACAAACGCAATCGTTTGATTCGGCGCTGCAAATATAAGGATTTTGCGCACATCGCGTATCTCTTGGCTGTGTAGACTGTACTGACCCAAAAAGGGAAAGGCCCCTGGTTACTCAACCAGGGACCTTCCCTATTCTATATCCTCACTCAGGTCAAAGACCTGAATCATTATTCTAGGATAATCATCTTCTTGGTTGCGCTGTAGTCAGCTGTTTCCAGCGTGTAGTACAGTACACCTGCTCCACTCAACTCGCTGCGGTTCACATCTACTTCGTTGTACCCTTTGTTGTACTCACCTTCGATCAGGCGCAGTACCTTGCCAGATACGTCGTAGATGGTGATGCTGGCTGCACTTGCTTGTGGCAATACGAAGCCAATCACAGTTTCATCCTTGAATGGGTTTGGTACGTTCTGCAGCAGGGCAAAGTCGTTGCTTACTGCTCCGTTGAAGTTCAGGTTTACATCCAACAAGTCAGCATTGGAAGTGTATGCTTCTGCTGCTGTGTAGTCAGAGCTGATGTTCAACGGAACTGTCAGCAACGACTTTGCCCTGCTGCAGAACGTACCAAACCCATTCAAGGACGAAACTGTG
>JBCBOS010000026.1:0-126668 GCA_039821145.1 Bacteroidota bacterium
CGAGGATGTCGTTTTTGTCGCGCGACTGCTGCAGTGTGCGATTGTTGAGAACGACATTGAAGTTCTGGGGGAAAGTACCATTTACTTTGAAGCTGTAGTCATCGGTGGAGCCCCAGTTGGCATCGGCAAAGACACCGATGTTGTAGTCCGCCTCGTCGAGCAACTGCCGGATGCGGTTTCGTTCCTGGTTGCTGCTTCTGGGGGCGGCGATTGCCTCGTCGACTTGTTCGCCCTGTGTACCGGCGATGTTTTCTTGCTTCGAGCAGGATACTGCACAGACGGCAGTGATCAGTAGGAGGAAGGCAAGATGCGTTATTTTTTTCATGTGTGTTTTGAATTTGAGAGTTGATGGTAATGGGGTTGAATTAGCTACAAGGACCGATGATGCCATCGGGGTTTACCAAGTTGACAGAGATGTTGTCGTTGCAGTCTGGTTCGAAGCCAGATGGAAAGGACTCTTGTCTGAACCAGCGGTAGCATAGGTTTGTACCAGGAGGAGGGCAGGCTGAACTTCCCGCTTCGTTGAAGAACATGGTCACCGTGTAGCTACCTGAATTGGGAACCCGAATGAATCCACAGCAAGCACCTCCGGTTGGGCAATTGATTTCTGAACTGGATTGGCTGTACACTCTGTTGAATGTGAAGGCAGGAGATGCATCACCGGTTACGTCCACCACCAGAAAACCACCGCCATTGAGACCTTGTTTGACAATCTCCAGAGGAGAGCCGCTGATCGTACAGTTGTAGACAGAGTTGTTGGTACCGAAGTTGGCGTCGACGGGGGGAGGAGGTGTTGGATTGGAACCACCACAGCTCGATCCCAGTCCCCACACTGCTGCCAGTCCAATGACGAACAACATGGTTCCTAACAATTCAAAAATTCTCTTTTCCATAAAATGTCAGTTTGTTTGTAAGTAAGACATGGAAGCATCCAGAGCTGTCATACCACAGTACAGGAAATTCCATGCTTACTCCGGTTTAAAAATTATTGTGCAATCTATTCTAGACAGCTGCACCTATCTCGGAATGCAGGCTGGTTTGAATCACTGGGTTGCGATAAAGCATCGTTAATTGCATAGCTCTATCTGTTGAATTCTGGTCGAGAATTCAAGAAAAAATTGAATCATTTTTGACAAATTAATTCAATACATCTCACCTCCTGAAGAGGGAATGGATGTATTTAGGTTAGCCAGTGGAATCCTATTTCACAGAAGAAGTTTTTTTGTGAAAAGCAACAAAAGTTTTCTTAGCAGACAGGTGTACACTGAGACATTTTTCAAGACAACATTCTTGTGATTGCCTGGAAATTGTCCAGATGTGTTGATGACACAACTTTGATTTTTTGCTCATGAGGTAAACAATACTGTTCTCCAAATGGAAAGGAATTCTATTTGGAATTTTCGATGGGTTCGATGGCCCTGGAGTGCAAGCAGCTGAAAGAGACGGCCGCTTTTGTCGAGTGTGCTGTCCCACAATTCAGTGAAACAAAAAATTGTAGAAACCAGCTTTTTATCTTTCCACAGATATGTATGTCAGATGATCGTTGCAATAGGGTGCTGCGACTTTATTTTTTTGAGCCAACGGATGTGAGCTGTTGTCGCTTTATTGAATGGCAGGCCTTTTATTATTCTGCCCACAAAAATATAAGGGTTCATTGTGAATATCAAGTATTTTACTCATTTTTTATACGTAAATCTCAAGGTGCTGACGATGGCGCATTGTTTTTCTTCTGCATCTTTTTTGTTATGTCCTGTTATGTCCGCTTGTGACGAGGACTGTCAATATGAGTCGACAGTCCTCGATACAATAGGTTGACCATTGGGTCATCGGATCATGTAAAGGTGGTGGTCAGATACTTTTGCTCCCACTACGACAGACTCTTGCTCTGATGTCTGGAAGCCAACGAGGTTGGTGCGAATCAGTGTCAAATTGATGGCCTTAACAGCTGGGTCGCCGATCAAAGCCTGTAGGTCAAAGGAACCAGTGTCGTCCATGACGATGATGTCAGAAGTGATCTGATTTCCTTGCCAGTGGTTTTCTGTATCATAGGTTTCATACATGATGGCGATTCCCGCCTGGTTGTTGGGATCGGGCGCCCATCTGAGTACATTGGAGGAGTTTCTTTCCAGGTAAATGGTATTGGGGTCTTGTCCGATTAGTCTTTCTGCAACGATCGGCTTTGGCAGATACAGGCTTTGACTTTCGTAGGAGTTGAGTGGCTCTGAGGCAGGGCCTGCTTGTATGCTGATGGTTTGTCCGAGCATGTTGCTGTGGTTGGGGTTGCGGTCGAGGATGTCGTTGTAGTCTTGTGACTGTTGAAGCATCTGGTAGTTGAGGGCTACATTGAAATTGGGCGGAAATACGCCATTTATCTTGAAACTGTATTCGTCGGTCATTCCCCAGTTGGCATCGGCAAAGATTCCAACTTGGTAGTCTGCAAAGTCCAGCAATTCGCGAATCCGGTTTTGTTCTTGGTTGTCACTTCTGGGAGCAGCAATGGCCTCTTCGACTTGTTTGTCTTGAGGATTGGTCATGTTTTCTTGCTTGGAGCAGGATACTGTACACATGGCTGTGACGAGTAGGAGGAAGGAAAGAAAAGTTATTTTTTTCATGTTGTGATTTGGTTTTGAAAGGTGATGACGGATGGAATGGAAAAGATGACCTAAGGGCAAGGGCCCACAAATCCTCTGGGACTTATCATATTGATGGAGATTCGGTTGCTGCATCGCGGGACAAAGCGGGAGGGGAATGATTCTTGTCTGCACCAGCGATAGCAAAGACCCGAGCCAGGAGAGCATGCCCCAGATCCAGCTTCATTGAAAAACAATGTTACTCGATAGCCATCTCTATTGGGGACAAAAATGTCTGCGCAACAGTTGCTGCTTCCCACTGGGCAACTGATCTCAGAGCTGAATCGGGTGTATACTCTATTGTCTACGAATGCCGGAGATCTGTTGCTGGTGACACCTATCGTCAAGGAGCCCCCCCCGTTTCTGTTGCGTTTTATGATGTCCAAAGGGGACCCAATGGGTGTGCAGGCATAGGCAGACTGATTGGTGCCAAAGCTGCCGCGAACGCCTGTGGGAGGCGTTGGATTGGAGCGCCGACAACTGGAGCCCAATCCCCAAATGGCTGCGATCCCAATGACAAACAGCATGGCTCCCAATAATTCAAAAATTCTCTTTTTCATAGAATGGTGGTTTTGTGAGCAACCCATGGCAAACCCCATGTTTGCTCGGATGAGAAAATGATTGATCTTCTTGTTCGAAACAGCACAGAACACCAAGAGCAGTGCCCTTGTCGAAATGAGGTTTCAACCGTAGGTTAGCTGTTGCGATGTATGGTAGGTGAGAGTAGTTGTGATTGGGAAAGCAAAAGATGTGTTGCCAAAACGGGGAGGAATGGCGAGTACATTGGGCGTTTGATCAACTGATGGTCGGATAGTAGCAAGAACTACCGAAAGGAAATCGGTAGTTCTCGTTGTGGAAAGTTGAAGGCTGGATCACCGGATCATGTAGAAGTGGTGGTCAGCGGTCTTGGCTCCAACGACGACAGACTGGCGGTCTGCGGTGTTGAATCCGACGACATTGACGCGGAATAGGGTCAATTTGATGGCCTTGACGCCAGGATCGCCGATCAAAGCGCGGAGGTCAAAAGAACCAGTATCGTCCAATACGATGATGTCGGAAGCGATCTCCTTTCCTTGCCAGTAGTTTTCTGTATCGAATGTTTGATACCTGATGGCGACTCCAGCGCGGTTGTTGCGGTCGGGAGCCCATCTGAGTACATTTTGGGAGCTTCTTTCGAGGTAAACGGTTTTGGGATCTTGTCCAAAAAGTCTTTCTGCGATGATGGGTTGTGGCAGGTACAGTGTCTGTGACTCGTAGGAGTTGACGGGTTTGTCAGCGGGTCCTGCCTGAATTCTGACAGAACGGCCAAGCATGTTGGCATAGTTGGGGTTGCGGACGAGGATGTCGTTTTTGTCGCGCGACTGCTGCAGTGTGCGATTGTTGAGAACGACATTGAAGTTCTGGGGGAAAGTACCATTTACTTTGAAGCTGTAATCATCGGTGGAACCCCAGTTGGCATCGGCAAAGACACCGATGTTGTAGTCCGCCTCGTCGAGCAACTGCCGGATGCGGTTTCGTTCCTGGTTGCTGCTTCTGGGGGTGGCGATTGCCTCATCGACTTGTTCGCCCTGTAGATCGGCGACGTTTTCTTGCTTCGAGCAGGATACTGCACAGATGGCTGTGATCAGTAGGAGGAAGGCAAGATGTGATATTTTTTTCATGTGTGTTTTGAATTTGAGAGTTGATGGTAATGGGAGTGGGTTAGCTACAAGGGCCGATGAAACCGTCTGGGCTGATCTGATTGACAGTAAAGAATTCAGCACAATCGAGGGTAAAGCCGCTTGCAAAAGACTCTTGTCTGAACCAACGGAAGCAAAGTCCTGGACCCGGTGGGAGGCAAGTTGCATTTCCCGCTTCGTTGAAGAACATGGTCACCACATAGCTGTCACTATCAGGATACTCCAAAAATGCGCAGCAATTGGTTCCAAATGGACAATCAATTTCAGAACTGAAGCGATCATACTGTCGGGCAAAGTTGAAAAAGGGAGGGGTATCTCCCGTTACGTCAACAACGAAAATGCCACCACCATTGACGTCCTGTCTGACGATTTCGAGTGGTGAGACACCTGTGGTACATTCGTAATTAACTGCATCAGTACTGAAAAAACCTGCCAAAGGTTGAGGAGGTGTTGGGTTGGAACCACCACAGCTCGAACCCAGTCCCCATACGGCCGCCAATCCAATGACGAGCAGCATGGAGCCGATCATTTCTAAGATTCTTCTTTTCATAAAAAAGTCAATTCATTTGTAAGCGAGACATAGAATTTCTGCCGTTCCACATTTTGTTGGTCACAGAGTACTCCACGTCCACTTAGGTTAAAAAAAGAGTTACAATTTTTTCAGCAGATCATTGGATGCAATGGCCCGATGAGAAATGGTCACTCGTTTTGATTTTAGAGGTTTCCATTTACTCGACCACACGTCCATCCATTTGCTGGTGTGTGTATCTAGCAGAGCTTACCGATGTAGTTCGTTTGATTTTGGTCAGCGATTTCATATACGTGATTATCCATGGGCAGACGGAGTCATAGGAGTAGTGCTCCATTCAATGCGAGATGCTCTGTGCCGCTTGACTTTTCAAATCCATTAGGCAATAAAGTAGTCCTCCCACAAAGGATAACTTCCTTTTGGATTCTGTCAGCGAAGACGACAAAACATCTTTTCCAAACACAAGACAAAGCAATTGCATTTGGAACCAGTCATGGGTTTGATGGCCGTACGGTGCAAACAAGCAAATGAGCTTATTGGCTTGCACAGGGACGCTATACTAAGATTCAGATGAGATAGAAGATTGTGAAAATAATATAGCCTTTATCTTTCCACAAAAAAATGGATCAGCATTGCAACAGGCTATTGCGACTTGGATGTGAACGAATTGGTTGGTATGGACCAATTGTCGCTTGTTCGAAGTGGTGTGCCTTTTATTATTCTGCCACAAAAATATATGGCTTGATTGTGAATATCAAGTATTTCATTCATTTTTTATTTGTTAATCCTGTAGTGCTGACGATGGCATACAAATCAATCCTTTTCCGCCTTTGCCATTCTTGCCAAATTGCCAGCAAATGCAACGATGTCTTTGTAGGTCCGGGAAGTATTGGAAAGCACAACCACAATGATTTTGGATTCTGGGACCATCAGGAGTTGGGAGGTACATCCTGTTTGTCCGCCATCGTGCCCAACCACCATAAGCTCTTGGCCTTTGGGACCATAAAATCGCCACCCAAGTCCATATTGATTTCCTTCATATGTCACTGGCTGACTTTGCAGCATCATCTGCAGGCTGCTGTCTGCGAGAAGTTTTCCATCCAATACAGCCTGTCCAAACTTGATCAGGTCTTGCAAACTACTGTAGATGCCACCGCCAGGTACGCGATTGCTCAGGTCGTTTTGTTTTGACTTCTTTGTTTTCCTTTTGCCCTTTTGATAGAGGCATGATTTGTTGTCGTAAGTGACTCCCATTTTTTCAATGCCTGTTTGTTTCATGCCAACGACATCCCAGATGTTTTTTTGCATGTATTGCTCGTAGCTCATTGCGGAAACCTGTTCGATGATCTTGCCCAAAATCACATAGCCATAGGTGGTGTATGCATAGGCGCTGCCCGGTTCAAACAGAAGTGGTCTGTTGATGAAAATGGCCATGGCATCATCCAAGGAGTCGAAGTGTTTTTCGTTTTGCACTTCTTTTTTGCCATCGTAGGCCGACATTCCCGAAGTGTGCGACAACAGCTGTCGGATGGTGATTTCTCCCTTCTCTTTTTTGGGGAAATTCGGTAAGTAGGTCTGGATGTTGACGTCGAGTTGCAACTTCCCTTTTTCCACCAACTGCATGATGGCAATCGCAGTCATGCTTTTGCTGATGGACGCGATCCGGGTGAGTGTTTGCTCTGAGAAAAGAATGTTTTGGTCTTTGCAGGAATGGCCTGCAGCCTTTGTCCACTTCAATTGGCCATCGACCATGTAGCCAGCAGCCATGCCAACATTGCCTTTGTCTGTCACCAATTCTTTGAGGAGTTTGTCAGCTTCTGAATTTTTTTGTGCCAGTAGGGGAAGGGAAGACACTAGGAGAACGATTGTCAGGACAATCAATCGATTTGTCATGCTTTTGTATTTTTTGATGTTTTGGAAAAGCGGTTAAGCAATCTGGAAGATAGAAAATATTTGATCACCTTCAAAATGTCCTGCAATGAGATGATTGCTACCCTCTCCGCTCACTTGGGCTGTGGCCGAAATGCTTTTTGAATGCGGTGCTGAAATGCTGTGGATTTTTGTAGCCCATCTCTCTGGAAATTTCTGCTATGGTTTGGGACTTGTCGAGCAACAACTGGGTGGCCTTTTTCATTTTCAATTGCTGCCAGTAGCCAAAGATGGTGTCGCCGAATACTTCTTTGAAGCCTTTTCGCAGGCTGTATTCGTTGGTGCCTACCATGCGTGCCAGGTCTTTCTGAGAATAAGAACCAGCAAGGTTTTTCTGGATGAATTCTTTGACCGCATGGACCTTTTCGACACCTGATGGTTTCAGGGAGGAGGCAGTGGCATTGGTTTGAGATTGGCTGATCTGCTCCAATTGCAGCATGAGCAATTCCATCACCTTGGCTTCTATGAACATTCATATCGCCGAGACAGCAATGACTGCCTCGACTTTTTTCGCTCTGCCCTCAAAGGCTGTCTCTAGCGGGGATTTTGCGTCGGACGATTTGTATGGTCTCTTCAAAGGTGGTGGGGTCAAAAGTAATGATGGTGTCTATGACCTCTTCCCCTGGTTTTGGGAGGGCAGATTTAGTTGGTGGATTCGGGATGGTGTAATAGACACTCTCTTGTCCAGTAGCGGGATCAAAAACGATGACCGTATCGACCTCTGTAGGAGGAAGACTGTCCAGCGTACTCGTCAGATTGGTGTCGCCAGTCAAGTAGACAGGGTAGGTATCAGCAGAAAAAAGCAATAGACTGACAGCAAGGGCAGGCAGCACTGCCAGATACTGCCAAGGAGGCAATTCATTTTTGGAAGACATCATCTCAATTCGTTTTTTGAAAAGTGAATAAAAATTGTGGGCCAAAGGCTGGGGCTTGCTTTTGCTGATTTGTTGCAGCAAGAAGTTGGTATATTCTTCATTGCCCAATTGCTGAGCGGTGGATTGATCGGCCAGGTATTCGTGTACTTCTACCAATCGCATTTTGTAAAGATGGATCAGTGGATTGAACCAAAAGAACAGGTGGATGCATTGGACCAATAACAAATCCCAGCTGTGTTTTTGTCGGATGTGTGTGCGCTCGTGGCTGACCTCAAAGTCGGTCAAGGATTTTCGGCGATCGGCAGGGATGATGAGGTAAGACAGGAAAGAGCTGAGCGGAATGTTTTGCTTGGTATAGACCTTGACGTAGCCTTGGGCTGGCTCTTTTTCACCCCGTCGGATGATGCGTGCCAATTGCCAAAGCTGTCGGAGAAGGATCAGCAAGTGGACGAGTACTCCCAAGGCATAGACCATCAAAAGCCAGTTTTCCCACTGTAACAGGAAAGGGGCGGGCGCTGTTTTGGGAGTGGGGACAATGCCTGTTTGTGCTTGTGCCATCAAGTATTCTGGGAATACGGGAATCTGCAACAGAGGGAGGAGCAAAGAAGTGATGAGTGCTCCCAGCAGGTACGCTCGGTTGAATCGGTGTTGGTTTTTGGGGCGGTACAAGTAATGGTATACCACATAGAACAGCGCACTGCAGATGCTGGCTTGTAGTAGATAGATCATTGTTTGTTGTTTTTCTTGTGTTTGGTCAATATCTCGTTTACCTCCTCCTCAGAGAGATTTTCTTCCTTGATGAAAAAACTCAAGAGCTTCTCTGGCGACCCACCAAAATAGTCCTTCAACAAATGTGTCAGGATGGACTTTTGGTAGGTCCTCTTTGAGATGGTTGGGTAGTACTGATGGCTTTTGCCAATTTTGTGGTAGTCGATGAAGCCATCCTTTTCCAGCTTTCGGATCATGGACAAGACCGTATTGTAAGGCGGTGGTGGCGGCTCGACTTTTTCCATGATCTCCTTGGGAAAAGCCTTTTTGAGCTTCCAAAAGATGTTCATGATTTCTTCTTCTTTTCGGTTGAGTCGGATCATAGTTTTGTGGTATAACGATTTTTACGTTATTATAACGAAAATTTCGTTGAAAGATACATGCCAAAAGCAATTTTGTTGAAAAAAATAACTTGTGGTACATTTGGCAGGCTGTTTCCTTAGAAAAGATGGTTATACTCGCCCATAGCACTCTGCAATGAGTATAGTAGATCTGTTTGAAAACGACAATTGTTGATCCATGAAATACCTATGTAGCCTTTGCTTGTTTTTCTGCTTGTTCCTTACGGGAGCACATGGACAAGACGAGCCACTTCCTCCGCTCAGCCAACTGGCTCCTCTTTTGCTTGGAGAGTTTGACAATTTTCAGCAGTACTGGCAGCAGAATACAGATGATGACAAGTACCGGGTAGAGGCAGAGCAAAAGTGTTTGCATGTGCATGCCCGCATTTCGGAGGCGGAATGGAGAATGCCTGGTGGAAAGGTATTTTTTGTGGAATACGCTGAGGGAGGTGGGACAGAGCGCATCCTGTCCCGAGAGGCTTGGCATTGCTGGGAAGACGCTGGTGGGATGAACATCTACACCCAACTGTATGTGCTCCCCAATGAGGGAACATTGCCCCAAAGCATGGAGGAATTGGGGCCAATTGTGGATCGTTGGTTCTGGACCCACGAGGAGGAAGGCATCATTGCGTACAATTCGGACAACCAAGCCATCTGTCGTTTGGAAAACAATGTTTTATCCGTCCGTCCCATTGCCGATGCCTTGGCGCTTGCTGGTGATCAACCTTATCTATTGCGCAAGTGTCGCTTCTTCTCCGGCTGGATTCAATACCCCTTGCCCAATTTCCCAGACAGTACTTTTCTACTGCGCGACTTGAGGATGCACGACCAAGGAGGTCGCGTTCAGTTGCAGTTGGCCGACAGCAGCATGGTAGACTATACATTGGAACTCTCTCAGTTGCTTGATGCTGAACAAACAAGCATCCTGAAACTGTCCCTCTACGACAAGCCCATTGATCAAGTAACCATCAACAGCAAGCCCATTTCTGACAGCTGGACCAGTCCTGATGCCAAGCGGATCGGAATCAATCTTCCAATCATTGCTTCTGGATGGAGAACAGAAAAATGGTAGGAAGCCATGGCAGAAGATGAGAAAAAATGACTAGACAATGTGCATTGATCCGAAGCGTACATGCGTGAAAAAAACAAGGGAGTAACCCAGATAGTCTGTGAACCACGGACCATGCAGCTTACTCCCGTACAAAGGGTGTTGTTGTCATGATACAGGACGCTTTTGGTTCCTCGTTTGTTGGCTTTGTCGATGCATGGGTTTTGGGAATGCATGTGCCACGAAGTCCAAAAGTTCTCGAATCGCCCTGATTCGTTTAGAGGATCGCACAAATGGGATAGGTTCTCGCCCAGTCACCCTTCTTTTGACTGGAAAACCAAGGTAGCCACACTGATGAAGACCAGTGTGCAAGAGAGTCCATTTATACAGTTGGGTTTTTGGAAAAAAATCTTATTTACTAAAGTTGCTGGAAAGAATAACTCCGCGATTTTCAAAAAAAATATATGTTGAAAACACGACGTACATATGAGAAAAGAAAATAAATGTGAAAATAGTTTGTACGTTTATTTGTTGCGTTATTTCCAAATATAAGCAGTTTTCTTTTAGGTGCAAAATTAATCGCTCTGAAAGAAGGGTTTTTGGCTGAAAATGTTGCGAAAAGGGTGACGAAAGGGCTTGTGAACAGGAGTGCAGACGCTTGGAAGGAGAAAAAGGTAAGCGCCCTTGTTCGTGTTGCTCAAGGGCGCTTGCTTCGTTTTTTGCGCAGAAACTATGCTTTGGCTTTTGCCTTGCTTGCATTTTTTGCAGCTTGTGCAGACATTGGGCGCAGGGTGGCATCTTCGTACTCCCATTCCAACAGTCTGTAAAAGTCGAATGCTTCGGGGATGGGAATCCAGGACTTTGCCTTTTCGTAATCTCTCTTTGTGAGTACGTGCAAATCGCTGAGCACCATCCGGGAGAATTCGGTATTGATGTCGACCAGTCTTGGTGGAATCTTGCCATTTTCATCTTCGATGTCCTTCATGAAGATGGGCGAAGTTTGTGCATCTCGGGTCGTGGCTACGATGCATCCTTTGAGGCCTTGCTCGTACAACTTCTTTACGCCCATACCCAGTACGGTGCAGAGGGTGAGATCGTAGGCGACGGGGCGGTGGCAGCGCAGTTCGTATCCCATTTCCACCGGACGGCTCTTGATCTGTATGTCCAGTTCTTTGAGTTTGCGTTGAACCAATACGTTGATGATGTGTGCCTTGCTGACATTGCCCAATTCTGGGTGGCCGTGCGCATCGTAGGTGAAGGTGATGCCGCAGTTTTTGATTTCTTCATCATCCAAAATGTGGAAAATGCCCTCGCTGACAATGACCACTCCGTGATCGATGCCCTCGATCTTGCGCTTGATCATGGACGAGATGATGAGGTTGACCACTTTGGACAAGGTGATCTTGGTCTTGTTGAACATCTCTGGGATGACGATCAGCGGGAAATGGCAGCTGGCGCCGATCTCGAAGGCCAGGTGGCCAGCAGAGCGTCCCATGGAGGAGATGACAAACCAATTGCCACTGGTACGAGAATCTTCATAGATGGTATTTCCGATGGCAACACCTGCATCCTTGGCAGAATTGAAGCCAAAGGTGGGCATCATGTCTGGCAGGGGCAAATCGTTGTCGATGGTTTTGGGGACGTGTATGTTTTGGATGTTGACGTTCTGCTCCGCCAAATACTTGGCCAGGCGATTGCTGGTCGAGGCCGTATCATCTCCGCCGATGGTGACCAAGAGTTTGACATTGTTCTCGATGAAGAAATCTGCAGAAAATTCGTGGTCCTTTGGCTTGTAACGGCTCATGCGCAGTGTGGAGCCCCCACGTGGGAAGATCCTGTCGGCATAGTGAAAGTTGATGTTGACCGTCTCAGCTTGGCCATTGAAGAGATTTTTGTATCCGTCATGGATGCCAATGATGTCGTATCCGTCCTTGAGAAATACCTTGGCGATGGTACTGATGACGGTGTTGATTCCTGGGGCAGGCCCGCCTGCACACAATAGGGCTATGGATTTTTTCATAAAGCTCCCTCGTTTTGGGTTCAATAAAATAGATGTTGCTTCATTCTACCCACGCAGGAACGCGGTGACTGGAAGCTGAAATTTGGTTGGCTAGGTAAGGCATATAGCGACAACAAAGATAAAACTATTCCTCCAATTCTGGCAGAGGATTGGACGAGTTCTGGCAAGAAAGTAGCGATCTTTTGACCAAGTGAGAACACTGTCCGCCCTTTGAGGCCGATTGATTGGGGCGATTTTGTATCTTGGGACTCCCTAAAAGACGAATACGGAATATGGAACTGACGCAATCCCTTCTGCGAAGCTGCGAAGACTTATTGGCCGAATCCAAAACGGATGTTGCCATTGCCGAATTACTGAAAGTCAAAGAACAAACTGCCTACAAAAACGATTTGCTGAACCTCAGCAGCCGATGGAACCAGTTTTCGCACAAAAACCGGAATGGCCTCTTGTCCAGTCAGGAGCAAAGCCTTTCGTCAAGCCGCATCAACAATGACCTGCTCTTGCTGTTGGATGCAATGAAAAAAGAGCTGAAGGGAGAAAAGGTCGTAAAGAACCTCTTCCAACCCCCCGCCAACAAATCCAGCTTTCGGTCCATCCTGCTTCGAACCTACCTGCCCATCCTGCTGACGGCCTTGATGGTCTGGGGCCTGTCCAAGGAATACTACCAGGAGCCTCCTGTCACCTGTAATGGCAAAGTCAACCTGGCGGGTACTTGGGCCATCTTTTTTCCCACAGAAGATGGTGGAGAGGAACGCGCTGGCAGAGCTGTCATTCACCAAAAAGCCTGCATGGACTTCTTTCAGATCAGTGGGACCATGAAGCGATCCAATGTGGATTTTAGCTCCAAAATCGGTGGCATCAACAATGGGTCCTTGTACTTCGTCTACGAAAACATCAATGGCGAGAAAGGAGTCTGTGAAGCTGTGGTGCCTTCTCCTGGTAAAAACGAATTTACTGCTCATTGTTTTGACGAAATCGGTTTCGATAGAGACAAAAAAGCCAGGATTACCCTGATTCTCAGGCGTGATGCATCGGAAGGAAAATAGATCCTTACACAAGCAAACGACCAGCAGATTCTTGCAAAAAATCGATGTAAACGGCAGCTGTCCAAGAGAAATTGCCTCCCCCATAGCCGTGTTCCAACTCATCAGAAATGCCTTTCTGCGCTTCGAAATATTCGTAAAACCCCTGTCGGTCGATCAAATCGATCAAATGCTGTCGGACCAGTTGGGCGGTATCCGAAAAGCCATTGTCTTTCAACCCTTGGTAGATCAGCCAGTTCATTTGCGGCCAGATGGGCCCCCGCCAATAGCGACGAGACTCAAAACGCTCACTATCTACATCGAAGCTGGGACAAAGGTAAAAGTTGCGCTCGACCAGCTCCCGCAGCTGTCCATCGAGGAGGTGGGCCTGCCGCGAATCCGCCACCCCTGCAAAGAGGGCACAATAGCTGCCGATTTCTTTTTGGTAGATGGGACGTTGATGTCGCAAGTCGTAGCAAGTGTAACTTCCGATGGATTCCTGCCACAACTTTTGTTGGAACGATTCACAGCTCTGCGACTGCCACTCCTCGATCTGCCCTGTATCAAAACCGAGTTCCTTGCCCAAGTAGATCAGACTTTGGTTGGAGCGGATCAGCAAGGCGTTGATCAAACTGTCTTGTACCAGATAAGGCGATTCGGCGGCGATCCCAGGGCCGTCGTAGGCATGTTTTTTCCCCAATTCCAGTAGGTAAACATAGGTGTCGTAGTCACGTTGCTGTGGGCGATCATCGGGCTGAGAAATCAAGTTGTCTTTTCGTTCGTAGGCCGGCAGTTGATCTGGGTGGATTTCGATGCTATTCAGGATGTCGTCCCAAAGTGGAGAATTGTCCCGGCCCGATTCCCAGGGATGATAAATGAACACCAAGCCTTCTTTTTGTGGGTCGCGGTATTGGTAAAAGAATTGATGAAGTCGGAGGACTTTGGGAAAGAGCTCGCGAACGAAGGCTTCCATGGCTGGCTTGCCTCGGTCTTGCCTGTACAGCCATTCGAGAACAAAGCCATGAACAGGGGGTTGGGTGATGCCCGAAGTTTTGGGCCGTTGTGGTGCCGCAGAGTTGACGGTGGTTTGCCAAAAGGGGTGATTGGGAAAATAAGTGGTTTCGGTTTCGCTGTGAAAAATGATGTGTGGCAATAGGCCATTGTCCCATTGTCCGGAAAATAGCATCCGCAATTCCCGCATGGCCCGCTCCATCTGGAAATGGCGAAGGCCCAGGCAAACAAAGCCAGAATCCCAATTCCACTGAAAGGGGTACAAGCGATCGCAGGGAATGGTAAAGCCATCCCGCCAGTTGTTTTGCAAGATGTTTTGTGCTTCCTGTAGGCGCATGTGCTGCTTTGGTCTGTTCATTGGTACATTGGATTTTTGGCATGCTAACAACTGACTACAAAAGCAACTTGCCCACTTCCCGCCTCACCTTTCGATGGAAGATCAGGCCTCGGTGACTCACCCGATCGAGGGGGATCAGTTGGATTTGTTCGGGTTTGATGCCTTGCAGCGTCTCAGAAGAATCAAATGGAATGACCGAATCGGCCGTCCCGTGAAACAGGGTTACTGGGCAGGAGACAGTTTGCAGATGCTGCCCGTTGTTGAGTGGGTATTTCAGTAGGAAATCCGGCACAAATGGAAACTTTCGGTTTTTCATGTCCACCAAGCTCACATAGGGGGCCAGTAGAATCAGCTGTTGCGGTTGGTGATGGGCTGCCAGGTAGGAAGCCATGCCAGTACCCAGAGAGTAGCCCAGGACAACGATTTGGCTTTCTTCGTAGTGTCCTTGCAAGAAGGAGTAAACTTTTTCGACATCCTGAAAAAGTTGTTTTTCTGACTCAATGCTTCCATCGCTTTTGCCATACCCTCGATAATCGGGCATGAAGATGTCGTAGCCATTGCCCATCAGGTTTTCTGCTTGGTACAAACAACGGCGGTTGTTTCCTCTGTTGCCATGGAGGTATAGGATGACTCCTTTGGAAGGAGCTTCTTTGACCCACAGGCAGTTGAGGGAGAGTCCGTCATCCAGTTCTATTTCCACCTCTTTGCCATCTCGGAATTGGTGTGACTCGGGCAGGGGGTGCGGGTAAAAGATGATGGCGTCTTGGGCCAGGTAGAGGGCCATGCAAGCCAGGCAGTAGAGGATGAAGAGGGCCAGGAAGGTGTTTTTGAGCCATTTCATGGGCGGGCGGGCAGTGTGTATGGGGATGCGAAAGAGGTGGAACTTGTTGGGAGTGGGGTAGAGCTTGGGCTGATCTGGGTGGGCCCACCCTCTAGGCGATCCCACAAAGACCGCCCCTTTTTGGAATCGCACCAAAGCACAACTCCGCCAACCCAAACCTGGGCCATTGGACCCAACAGGGAGTTTTTCCTTCGATTGAAAACCCTTGCCGCGGACCGAGGATGTTCAATTTTCTCTACAATAGGACACGGCAGGTGGCCATTTTCCATAAAAAAATAACACATTTTTTCAATCATAATGTGTAATCAGCTTATCAACAAAGTATTAGAGAGTAAAAAAAATTTACCCGTCGATATGTTTTTTTTACTACTATATTCTGCTTTTCTCTCAAAACAAGTCGTCAATTCTCCGATGTTGGATGGCCTGCAGAGCCATCACTCCCAACCCCTTGACAGCATCGATCAAACGAGCAAAACGCTTGTCTTGTGTCAATCCCTTCTGATAACGGGCGTAAATTTGTTGGGTGATCACAGCAATTTTGAAAATGCCGTAAACGTAGTAAAAAACAATCGGCCCGACATCGCGGCCACTTTCACGCGCATACATCTCAACGAACTCCGAACGCGAGGGATTGCCCTCCAAGGTGGTCGGGCTGAGTGCCAGCTGCTGCATCCAGTCGGGATCATTGCGGTTGACCCAGTAGCCAATGCTCGTTCCCAAGTCCATCAAGGGATCGCCCAGGGTAGACATTTCCCAATCCAGCACGGCAATGATCTGACTCCAATCACTCTTGTCGAGAACCACATTGTCATACTTGAAATCATTGTGGATCAGTGAAGCGGAGGTCTGAGAAGGCATGTTGTCCGCCAGCCATTGAGCGGCCTTTTCGATCTGTGGGACTTCATCCGTCTTGGCGGCATAGTATCTTTTGGTCCAGCCACTGACTTGTCGCTCCACATAGCCTTCTGGCCGACCCAGCTGCCCCAATCCACAAGCCTCGTAGTCGACGGCGTGTAGCTCGGCAAATGTTTTGACCAAGGCCGATGCAATTTGCGACATGTCCTCAGGCGATGGCCGCATCTCTTTGGGCATCTTGGATCGCAAAATGATGCCCTCGACCCGCTCCATCATGTAAAATGGCGCTCCAATGACAGCCTCGTCTTCACAGTACAAGAGTGGCTCAGGGGCCTTGTCGTAGGTCTGTGACAGAGCTGACAAGATGCGAAACTCCCGGCCCATGTCGTGTGCCGATTTGATCTTGGCACCAATGGGAGGGCGGCGCAAGACAAACTGATCGGGCCCCACGTGAATCAGGTAGGTCAAATTGGAATACCCACTGGGAAATTGCTCGATCCGGATGGTTCCTTTGGCTTCGGGCAGTCGTGTCTCCAGGTAAGATTGCAGGCTGCGAAGGTCGATTTGCTCTCCGCTTCTCACTTCAGAGGGCTGATCGATCCAGTTAAGACGACTCATGATTGGTATTTTGGGAGGTGGTAAAACCTACGGCCAGGAATTCGGCTACACAGGCGGGTTTTTCCACATCTTTTAGTTCAAAAGTGATTTTTAGTTTGAAACGGGCACCCCGGGGAATGGATCGAAAATCGATCAAAGAGACCCGGCCCCTGACCTGAGCGCCGACGGGGGTGGCGGTTGGGAAGCGAACCTTGTCCAAGCCATAGTTGATGCCCATCGATACGTCTTCGATTTGGTAGGTTTCGTAGGCAAATCGGGAGGCAAGTGCCAAGACCAAAAAACCATGTGCGATGGTGGTTTGGAAGGGAGATTCTTTCTGGGCTCTCTCTGGGTCGACGTGTATCCACTGGTGGTCATCAGTGGCATCTGCAAATTGCTGGATGCGCTCTTGGGTGATGGTGACCCACTCTGACAACCCCAATTCCTGACCGGCCAACTGTCCGAAATCGGCCAGCTTTGCAATGGTCGTTTTATATGGCTCTGAGGTCATCTTCCTACCGAATTTGGTGAACTAATCTCAACATACCTCAAGCTAATAAATGTCTTTTAAATATCCTGGGTCACCTCTCAAAATTCTTTGAATCAAGCCCAATTCTTTTGGTGTACTCAGGTCGTGAATCTTTCGGCGAATGATTTTGGGAACTTCCTTTCCTCTGGCTCGCTCGGTCAATATTCTGTGGGGCCTCTCCCGCTCAACAGCAATGTATTCAGGGATGGGAGACACACCATGAAGTTCGAAGAGGAGATACTCCCACTTGGTGGGTTCTTGCACCACCACGACTCGCCTGAGGATGGGCAGGTGGGCATCTTCAAAATGGAGCCAGCTTTTTCGCTCTGCCAAAGAGAACAAGATTTCACTTTCTCGTCCATCCTCGGTCAGGGTCTTGGCCCCGATCATTCGATGCGGCCCAATCCGATAGGTATTTTCCAAGGTCTCTTCTTTCAGTTCTGTGACCAACTCGTGTTTGTGTCCCGACCCCTCCAAGTGCAATGGTCTGCCGTTGAATTGCTGAATGAGGATGGGGGTGGGGGTGTCGTGATAAGGAATGAAAGTGGCGCGAAAAAACAGCTCGTCTTCTATCTGAAGCCCTTGGGAAAAGTCCATGTCGCGGATGGGATTGTCACAATAGCTGGACGGGGTATTTCCCTCAGGATAAGCGCGGAGGTCACTGGGCAGCCCAAATACCTTCAGTTCTGGATGGTTGAGGTCGATCACCCTGCGCTCGCTGCCTCCCAGCGTCTTGATCGAGGCATTTTGTACCAAGGTATTGCCCAACTCTGCTGGACTGCCGTGGACTGTTATGAGAGGACGGCTCTCTGACTGAGCTTGCCGGGGCTGATCGTATCCCAATCGCAAGTCAATGACCAGGGAGTTGCCTTCGGCGCTTTTTGCGTTGACCAAAAGCTGTCCCTCTTCTCCATTCATCTCGCTGATTTCAGTTTGTGCAGGAGGCAATTGGACGATCCGTTGAGTTGATTGTTGAAACAGGCGGGTGGTGGTCCCGCGAATGGCCATGGCAAAATAGGCGGGATAGACGGGGGCTGGCAGGATGGATTCGGGCCAGAAATCTCCGTCGTTCAATGCAAATCGTTCCGCCTTGCTTTCATTGTAGACGAGCGACTGGGTGGCAGTGCGGACATTTCTCAAGCGATCGCCCTGGCAGGTCAGCGCCTGTTGGTCGATGTGCAAGATGTGGCCATCGCAGATTCCATCCAGCAAAAATGGCGTTTCGCTTTGGAGGTCGATGTAGTACGAGCGCCCAGGGCTGTTGCACAAAGCCAATTCCTCGTCGCCCATCCGAAAGTAGGTGCCAAAGTCTACACTCACCGCCTCTCCCTCGCAACACAGAAGTCGATCACTTCGGTCTTTGAGGACAAAGGCTTCTTCAAGGGTTTGAAAGGAATAATAGGTGTGTCCCGCTTTCTGTGTGGTACCAAGATGCTTTCTGACTGCCTGTTTCCCAATGAGGAAAGGATCACCTGTGTCCTCAAATACAAAGGCGGTTTTGTCAAAGCCAAGATGGACTTCCTGGATGCAGATGCCGTCTGAGAAACAAATGTTTTTTCGGCCCAGACCAGTGACTTTCTCCCCCAAGTGCTTGACGGGCTGAAGGTTTTGGTCCAATACCAATTTGCCCAATTGAACCAAAGAAAAATGAGGACTTGCAACCAGTTCTTCTCCCCGAAAGGAAAAGGATTGGCGACTGACTCGTCCATTGAGGGAACACAAGACATCTCCCAAAAGGAACACAGGGGTTTCGAGTCGCTGTCCCTCTATGTCATACCAATTGCCAAGCCGATCCTGCCGAAACAACAGGCCACTGTAGGGTTCTTTGTAGGAAGCATGCCAATCCTTGTGCTTCTCTTCGGTGGATGGCTGACTGCGGTTGGATATACTTTTCATAGGTGATTTTTCTTCGCTTTGGCTGCCTTGATGGCCTCCTTCAATTGCTTGCGCTGTGCCTTGTAGGTCATGGCCATGATGTAGACAAACTCGTTGATGGCAGTGGTGAAATCGTCGCTCTCCAAATAATTGTCTGGCCCAAATATCTCTTCCATGAAACGCGAGTCTTCTCCGACTGGTTTGAGATAAATGCCCTTGATGGCCACATTGCCATCCATTCGCTTCTGCTCGATGAGCACGCAGAGTTCTGCGGGATCCACCAGCCCCATGGAAGGCTCTCCATCGGTGATGACAAAAACGGAGGACAATTGCAGGACATTGGGACTTTGCTCTTTGAGTTTTTCCGAGAATTCCCGGACGCGTTTGTGGCACTCTATGACCCCGGCGCTGATGTTGGTCCCTCCTTTGCCGCCATAAATCACCGCTCCTTCCTTGATTTGGGCAACGCGCAGAAGTGTCTTAAACAACAAAGTCCGGTCAGTATAATGACGAGTAAAGTTGGCCGCCTCGATGAAGTCGGTACCAAAAAAGTGGAAGGAATCGTGCGACTTTCGATCTTCCAGCCCCAAGACCAGCAGGTAGAGGATTTTGAATAGCTTGCGCATCTTCTCGTGGTCCATCGAACCAGAAGAATCGAGGGCAAATGCATTGATCTGCTCCACTTCCCCCTTGTCGATCCGGGTGCGAAAACTCTTCATCACCTGCGCCCGCATCCACTTTTCCTGGTCTTGAATGGTCTGTGGATCGAACTCTATGCCGTCGTGACTGTGGCGGTAGGGGTCAAATTCGACCGTTTTTCGCACGGGCAGAGCTGCCTGAAAAGCTTTTTTGACAAACAAAATGTACGGACTGACTTCCTTTTCGATTTGCAGCATTTCGTTGAGCCAAATATTTTTGCGGTAATCCACAATTTCATCGCCTTCCACAATGCCGAATTCTCGCATGCGGCGCACCCGGTATTCTTGTTGGTTTTTCACACTGGCCTGGCGATTGCGCAAGGCCCGGAGCCATTTCAGCTGATTGCTTCGGAGGGAAAACCCTTCCTGCTGTTGGCCCAGTGATTGGATTTGCTGTGGGGTGATGGTACGGCTGAGTTCTTCCAACAACTGCTGGAGTCGTTCCGCTTCTTCCATCTCCAATTGGCGATCCGAGAAAAACAATTTTTCCAGTTGCTCAGTGCTCTTTGTCGGGAGCAGATTCCATTTGGGCAGGGCCTTTCCATCGATGGTGTGCCACTGCAAGAAGGGGGCGGTCATGCGGTTGCCGATCATTTGCAAGCTTTGCTCCCAGCGGTCGCGCCCCAGCTTTTGCAGGTCTTTCAACTTGATGGGCGAAAAATGCTGCTCGATGCCTTCTTGAAGTTCGTCTCGTTGGTTGGCTGACAACTCTTGCCACTTTCCAAGCGAAGATTCTCCTTCCCTAGGCCAAAGATTGACCAGGGCTTTGGAGCGACGACTGTCTGCCATCGACTGCAGGCGGCTGAAGATGCTGTTGCCCAGGCCGCCTTTCATCTTGTCCACAAAAGAACGCACTCGAAGTGGTCCATAAAGGTCTTGCAAGGCCTTGGGAAGGTATTGGGCAAAGTTGAGCTCGGCTGGATCGTCCATGATTTCTCTCCATGCAAACAAGTGTTCTTCCTGACACAAACAGTCGTAGAATGCTCTCTTGATGTCCACAATGGAGGAAAGAGCTTGCTTTTCATCCTTCCACTTGTAGGTATTGTTGTAGCCGTGCTGCAGATAGTGCTCCATGAATACCTGCTGCTCCTTCCAAAATGCCTGAATGTGCTCAGCAGAGCGGGGAAGGAGCTTGTCGAAGATGTTTTTCTTGCTCGGGCTGTGGGAGCGATGGCAAAGGGCTTGGAGCAGTAGGAAGGCTTGCATCGAAGGGAGCTGTTGCTCAAACTGTTCGATGCTGCACAGGGCATCAAATAGGCCTTGAACGTCCTTGAATCTCTTTGCATCCTGTCGGCGGGCTTCTTTCAAAAAACGGCTGTATTCTTCTCCAAAGTGCCACATGGCGATCAAGGGAAGGGGAAGATCGGCAAAGTCTTTTCGCTGGGTATCTTGCTTGATGCCCTCCAATAGTTGGGGGATGGAAAAATATTTTTGGCGGAGAAACAAATAAGTCAACATCTGTTTCAGGTCCTCAGGAGCGAGATCGCGGATTTCTGTGCGGGGAATGAAGAAGCCTTTTGATTTGAGGACGCTGCGATGGGTGGCCCAAAATCCGTTGGGCGGCTCAAATTGTGGGGCAAACAACAAGCGCAGGTCCTCATCTCCTGTGAAGCCCTCGTAGGGCGGGAAATGGGAAAGCAGTTGCTGTCGATCCCGAAATCGAAAAGGCGTCCGATAGTCCTCCTGCGAAATGTTCCAATGCCAGTGGTAGGAAGAAGTGGCCGAAGGGTTGAAAAGAATCAGTGCGACGCCCTCCTGGCTGTAGAGGCGCTGTTGCCCGACCCAGTTGGTCCAATGGAAGGGAGGGATGGGGCCTGGCTCTTGACCTTCTAAGAGAATTTGGTTAATTTCCAGCGGATTTTCGAAGTTTTCATCCTTCATATCTTTTTTGATTGAATCAGGTGATTTTCCCGAGCAATAAATTTACCAAATCCTCGTGAGTATTGCTTCGAAAAAACGACAAACACTGCTTGCGCTACGACTGTAGCAATTCATTTGTTTCAAAATCTTACTACGCAGAATATATGGCTATCGACAACGCACAGACTCAGACAATGAAGTCTCTGGAAGAGCAGTTTTCTTTTCAAATTCGACGGGATTTCTTCGAAGCGGATACCCACATCGGCTTGCAAGGCTTGGAAATAGCAGGCTTCCGCATGCTCCATGGCGAAAGCCCACACGAGGACATCCTGGTGGTCTTGTACAAGGGCAGCCCCTATCTGAGCTTCTATCGGGTGGATGGCCGCCAGGTAGACGTGGACCACTACCTGCCCGAGTCCTACCTCCGGGAGGACACTTCTGGAGCCGACATGGTCATTGCCAATCTGAGAGACATTGATGTAGAAAAAGACAAGAGCAAAAATGCCTTCGCCGAACGCCTTCATGGCCTCTTCGGTGGGCGAACATCGGGATTGGGCACCCGTTTGGTCAAAAAATTGGGATTGGAAACCAATGAGGGGGTCATGCGCAAATTTCTGGCCCTGCACGAGATCGATTTGTCGGAAGATGTTGTGCAACAAATGACCAAGCGCTTTCCTCACTTCTACGGCTTTTTGGAGACCTACATCCTCTTTCAACAACAGCTCACCCATGGCTATGTCCACATCACGGCAAAGGACAACATCATCATCACCCCACTCAACAAGCGGAGTGGCATTGCGGTGATGATCGAGACCCAAAGTGCGGATGGCTTCTTGCTGCCGCCGCGCAAATGGCTGATCACCCGCACAGAAGATGCCCGTTCGCTCGAACAAAATCTGGTATTTCGCTCCCCTGACATCCAACGGTTTTTTCAAGCCGATGGCAACAACGAGTGGGTGGACACCGAGCGATACAAAATTTACCATACCCCAGATCAAATTGCCATCGACAGCTTGGTCGACAATACAGACAATTTGCTTCGCTTATCTCTGGTCAATGACTGTTTTCAACTGCTGCCCTCCGACGAGAATGTCATCGTATTGCTGAGCCAGGCCAAGGAGTTGACGGTGGTCAATGCCCATCTGTCGGTCGTTCCTCACAAATGGCCCAAGAAGTACGGCCTACCCAATGAGGTGCAATGGCTGCGGGCCGATGACAATTTGTATACCTTATTTGTGCAATACACCGATGGGGAGGTGGCCCTGTTGGATTTGACGGTGGAGGAGCCCGTGGAGATAGAGCGATTTGGAAAATATGCTTTTGGCTTCGAATTGGACCAAAATGGCAGCTTGTTGCTGCGCGAAATCGATACGGACCGCCTGATCAAGATCGAAACCAATGTCCGCGACCTGGAAACGCCAGCCGAACGGAAAAACCTCACCGGGGCCTTGAAGAGCATCGCCCACCTGTTCAAGGGAGACAGTCTGTTTGTCAAAACCCAGTTTGCAAAGGTCGTCACCACGGAAAAAGCACCTGAAGAGAAAAAATTGCCAACTGCCTTTGAATTGGCCAAATACGATTTTGAGACCAATGTGGACCATCTGCTGGTAGAGGCCGGGACCGATTACGACGCCTTGCTGGGGGTGCAACAGAAGATTGCCATTGCCAGGAGCAACATTGCCGAGGAGTTGGCAGCCCAGGCCGAGAAGGAGGGGGTGGCCTTGCTGGGTCAACGCCTGCAATCGGCCATCGACACCATCCTGAAGCCTTCCGAGAAACGAATTCGCAACCTGGTAGAAGAGGCGCGGGCTTCGGACATTCTTTCGCAGGTGCAGTCTTTCCAGCAGAAAATCGATGAGCTGTCTGATCCGTCTTCCTATCGGGACATTCTCAACAGTGTCCGCAAATTTGAGGACGAGCTGCGGGCCATGCGGCAGGAAAACATCGAGGGGATGCTCACCGATTTCAAAGGCATCCAGAAAGAATTGAGTACGGCCTTTTCCAATCAAATTGCCAGTGACGATTCCAGCCTGCGCGGCTTCATCAACGGCGAGATTGAGCAGATCGAAAGTGCCATTCGAAATACCCATGACCCGCGACAGTTGGAGATGTTGATGAGTACCCACCCGGCTGCCCTCGAATTGATGAGTCTGCTCAAGCAACCATTCATTCTCGAAAGCATTGCCAAGGAACAAAAGCTGTCTCCGGCAGGCATCCAGAGCCGATTGTACCGGGCGGTGAGCCAGCGCAAGGATGAGCTGCGGGTGGAATTGGAGCGAAAGGAGGCAGAGAAACAAGCGGCCAAGATGCAATTGGCCAACATGATCCGGGAGAGCATCGACTTTTTTGTGAGCGAGCATTCCGGAGGGTTTTCGGATTTGGAACTATCCGCCAATTCCAGTTACCAACAACTGATCAGCGACATCAGCAAGCTGGAAAAGGAATTTCGCGATGTGCGCCTGGCCTTGGACATGCGCCGCCGCCTCGAACGCCGCATTCTGGAACGCAATCGGGCCGACCTAGAGAAAATGGTGGCCTTTGAGGGCAAATATGCCTTCATCCAAAATGATCCCGATCTGTATGTCGATCTGGAATCTGCCGTGCAAAACTTTCCCACTTGGAGCTTGCAACTCATCGAGAAAAAAGGATTTGAGGGGACCTATTTGGTGAGCTTCATCCGCTCCACAGATTATACGGTCCATCGGCCCAGTACCACCGAAAATCTCCAATCGGGCAAGGCCTTTGAACTGAGCGAAGAAGAATATCCAATCTTTTCAGGCGAGTACGAAGACTATTGTGACCAGAGCTATTCAGCCGAGTTGTTGGACATCGTTTGGAAGGTCACCACAAAAGAGGCGAAGGCTCAGAATTTTCCTCAGTACAAGGAGGGCTTGATCAAGCAATTGCAGTCCAAGTCAGCAGTACAGCAAAAGGCGCTTCGTTGTGCTTTGGAGAAAAAGAGACTGGAATACCAAGAACGTCACCGCGAGCGATATGTCCCGGTCATCCCTCCTGAATTCATTGACGATACGCCTTATTTTCAGGACAAACTCCACGAATTTGTCATCAAGGCAAAATTGCAACGCATCAGTGGCACCGGTGTCATCTTGCTGTCCGGGCCGCCAAGTACGGGTAAAAGTGTGTTCCTCAAATTCATCTCTTCTTTGATGAATCGGGAATACTTTGAGCATGCGGCAGACAAGTGGCAAACCAAAAACAGCCTGATCACAGCCATCAAATTTGGCGAATACGGCCCCTTCTCGACCCCAGCCGGATTTGCCCGCGCCATTACCACACCTTACGGCCTGATCAACATCGAGGAAATCAAGGAATGGCCCGAAGCCCTGCGCAAGTCGCTCAACCCATTTTTTGCTGGCAGCGATGTCTTCATTGCCCCGGACGGAACCAGCTATCAAATCGGAGAAAACATCCTGCTCTGTGCAGCCGCCAACTTGGGGTCGATGTACCGCCAGGATGACGAGCCTTTCACCGCTGACTTTTGGTCGCGCATCGAGGTGGTCGAATACGACTATGCCCCGGAAAAAGTAAGCCGTTCCTATTTTCAAACCCTGCACCAGGCCCGGGCCAAGCAGTTTTTGACCATGCAGGATCTGGTCCGTCATCGCTTTGGGTTTGACAATGCGCCGGAGCCACCCAAGGAAAAAGCCATCTATTTTTCACGGCAGTTTTTGGAATTTACCCTCCTGCCCAAGGCCGACGAAAAGGTCAAGCGCCAAAACCTGCGCAACTACATCCGGGAGTTTTTCAAAACCCCCGAAGCCTACGAACCCGCCCTGGACTTCAACCCCGAGGAATCCGCTAAGGTAGCTCTGCGTCGCCTCAAAGAATTTCAGGGCTATTCCGTCCAGGAATTTTTCGACCTCTTTGATCATTTTGTCAATGGGCAAAACCTGCGGCACAAACGACTGGGCCGCTTGCAAACCTCTGACATAGAACGCTACGAACAATTGCGTTGCCTCTGTCTATGTCTCCGATATATGGAGGGCTGTCTGCGCCGCCTGCGCGAGAAGTTCTACAGCTCGGCGGGCCAAACGGAAATCGAGGGGACCAATCGGGAGTTCATCAAGGCTGTTTACCTGCTGGACCTGCTCGGCCGTCTGTAGGGGGATGTAGGAGAAATTTGTAAACTTTTTTTCGAAATTCTTGTTTGCACTTCCGCTGATTTGCGCCAGAGCAAGCTGTCTTTTTCGAAGGAAATTTTCGAATCTGCAATACTGACAATTCAACCTCTCTATCTTACAATTCAGCGGAAAAGGCTTTATTGGGCTTCCATAGCCATACATCTTTGTAGCGCAAAGTTCACACTTCATCTCTCATTCAAAAATCATTCAATGATGAAAAAGATACTCGCTACTATGATCATGGCTTTTCTGGGGTTCAATTTTGTGGTGGCCCAGACCCAAACCATCAAAGGAACCATCAAAGACAAACAATCGGAAATGCCGCTCATCGGTGCCACCGTACAATTGCTGGGCAGCGATGCCACTGCCGGGGCTGTCTCTGACATCGATGGATACTTCCGCCTGGAAGGAGTGCCTGTGGGGCGCCAAAATCTGCAAATCGATTACCTGGGCTACAGCTCTCTGACGATTCCCAACGTATTGGTCTCCTCTGGAAAGGAGGTCATCCTGGACATTTCACTGGAAGAATCCGTCGAGGAGTTGACGGAAGTTGTTGTAACGGCTGACGTCCAAAAAGACAAGGCCCAAAACGAATTGGCCACCGTATCGGCTCGCACCTTTAGTTTGGAAGAGGTCAATCGCTACTCGGGAGGAGGAAATGATGTGGCGCGATTGGCGGGCAACTTTGCAGGGGTGTCCACGGCTGATGATTCCCGGAACGACATCGTCATCCGGGGGAATTCGCCAACCGGCGTTCTCTGGCGCCTGGAAGGAGTGCCGATTCCCAACCCCAACCACTTTTCCACTTTGGGAACCACCGGAGGACCCGTCAGTGCCGTCAACCCCAACTTGCTGCGCAATTCTGACTTTCTCACCTCGGCCTTTCCTTCCGAGTATGGCAATGCATTGGCAGGTGTTTTTGACTTGGGACTGCGCAATGGCAACCGCGATCGGCACGAATTCATGTTTCAGGTAGCGGCCTTCAGTGGTTTTGAGGCCATGGCAGAAGGCCCCATCTCCAAGGCCAAGGGCTCCAACTACATCATCGCCGCCCGCTATTCTTTGGTCGGACTGATTGGTGGGGCAGGAACCAATGCCGTTCCCAACTATTCGGACATCTCCTTCAAGGTCAATCTTGGAAAATCTCCTTTGGGCCGCTTCACCATCTTTGGCATTGGCGGAACGAGCGACATCGACTTTTTGCACGACGAAATTGACGAAGATGACTTATTCGCAGCACCAGATGAAGACCTGTATGCAGAATCTCGCTTTGGGGTCGTCGGGCTGAAACACAACATCATCCTTGACAACAAGACCTACATACGGACTGTACTGTCTGCTTCTACCTCCAGAGGCAACTTTTCCAACGACCGCATCCGCAACCTGGGAACCTCCGAGGAAACCCCCTTCAACGTTGCCCAAAACGACAACATCGAAGATCGCTTTACCCTTTCTTCCTACCTCAATCGGAAGTTCAATGCCAAGCTCACTGCTCGGGTTGGTGTTCTGGCGGAGCGCTTTGAGTACGATGTCCGCTTCATCGACCGAGAAGACCGCCCCGATCTGGATGGCGACGGCATTGAAGATTGGGTGACTTTGTACGACTTTGAGGAAGGTGTGACCTTGTTGCAGGCATTTGCCCAAACACAATACAAATTCAATTCTGCCTGGACGCTCAACTTGGGTTTGCACAGCCAAGCACTGACCCTGAACAATACCTTTGCCCTGGAACCAAGGGCCGCCATCAACTGGAAACTGGCCCCCAAGCACGCCTTGAGCCTGGGCTACGGATTGCACCACCAAACCCAGCCCTTGCCCATCCAGCTGTTGCAAGAGGAGACCAGCCCAGGAGTCTTTGAACAGACCAACGAAGACCTCGATTTTACCCGCAGTCACCACTTTGTACTGGGCTACGACTTTGCCATTGCCTCCGACTGGCGGGCCAAGGTAGAGACCTATTACCAAGCGATTCGCAATGTTCCTGTGGAGCCAACTCCCAGTAGTTTCTCCATCCTCAATGTTGGTGATGATTTTGGGTTCCCCGATGATGTCTATGGCCTTCTCAACGAAGGGACAGGCTCCAACTATGGTCTGGAGATTACAGTAGAGAAATTCTTCAGCAAGGGATATTACGGTCTGATGACAGCTTCCATCTTCGAATCTCGCTACGAAGGCAGCGATGGCGTGGAGCGCAACACGGCTTTCAACAATGGATATGTCCTCAACCTATTGGCGGGCAAGGAGTGGAAAATTGGAAAGAACAAGAAAAATGCTTTCTCCATCGATACCAAATTTACGACAGCAGGCGGAAGATACTACACCCCTGTTGACCTGGAGGCATCCCAGCAGGCGGGCAGAGAGATCGTCTTGGAGGATCAGGCATTCAGCGAGCGTTTTCCAGCTTATTTGCGCTGGGATGTCAAGATGGGCGTGAAGCTCAACAGCTCCAAGAAGAAATTGTCCCATCAGTTTTTTGTGGACCTCCGCAACGTAACCAATCGCGAGAACATCTTTGATCGCCGCTACAATCGGGTGACCAACGAGATCAACGAAGTCAATCAGCAGATGTTCTTCCCCGACTTCCTGTACCGTTTGGAATTCTAGACGAGTACCCAAGTCCAGAGAAAAGATACTTCAACGACTTATTCTAAAAGCCAATCATCATGCAAAGAATTGCCAGAATATGGGACCGGATTTACGACGGGCATCGAATTTGTGCCTTGGTAGGAGCCCTTTCCGTCCTCATGGCAATTGCTTTTTACCTCTTGGGAGAGTGGGACGACCGAGTGCTACAAGGAGTCAACATCTGGCTGAAGCCTACCAAGTTTGCCATTTCACTGGTGATCTTTATCTGGACCATCGCCCTGCTGTTGCCCTTGTATCCCTACTCGGATCGCAAGAAAAGGTGGATGGGAAGTGCCATTGCCTGGATTTTGCTGGCGGAAGTGGTCATCATTGCGGTGCAGGCGTGGCGAGGAGAATTGTCCCACTTCAACCAGAGTACGCAGCTGAATCGGAGCCTGTTTATGCTCATGGGGACGGGAGTGGCCATTGTTTCCGTCTTCTTGGCATGGATGGGGACTGACACTTTTCGCAAGCCCATGAATGCTTCGCCTGTGGTGGTTCGCAGTTTGCAGTTTGCCCTTGTGGCAGCAGTGATGGCCTGCTTTGGGGGCGGAATGATGGGGAGTCAGTTGCAGCACAGCGTGGGGGTAGCAGATGGGGGAGAGGGACTGCCCATTGTCAATTGGAGTTTGCAGGGAGGAGATTTGCGGGTCATGCACTTTTTCGGATTGCACGCTCTACAGATTCTTCCCTTGACAGCCTTGGTACTTGACCGTAGAAAAGCCGGCCAAAGTTGGCTGACTTCTCTGCAGTGGATGAACATCATCGGCCTATTGTACGTAAGCTTTGTGGTGTATACTTTTGTGGAAGCCCTGCTGGGACATCCTTTTTTGCGAATACTTTTGTTACCTTAATGAATCCGGACCAGAGCCGCCAATAGATGAAAAATTACTTCAGCCGAGACATTCCCTATTTGGGATTCAACGACTTCTACTTCATGCTGGTAGGAGTTCCGTTGATTGGCTTCATGATGCCTGTGTTGTTTTTTGGAGAGAGTTTGTCACAGGGATTTTGGAGCTATGGTGCGGAGTGGTTGCAGGCTACGACCTATTCGATCACCTATTGGTTGGGGGTTCGCTACATTCTCATTGCCGTTCGGAAGCAATATCCACAGTTTGAGGACTCCGTCCGCCGCATCATCTTGCAGATTGTCATCGTATTGGTCTATGCGTTTTTTGTGGGCAGGATCATGCAATTTTTCTTGATGCCACTGTTTTGCCTCATCAAGGACGAAGACCAGCACAATCTGACAGGGGCAGCGGGTGTCTACGGCATCATTTTTCTGATGCTGGCCATTTACGAGGCCATTTACTTCTACTATCAGCTCAAGTTGTCGATACAGGAGCGGGAGGAGGCCAAGCAGGCCCAGCTGCGGTCGGAACTGGAGGGCTTGCGCAATCAAGTCAATCCTCATTTTCTCTTCAACAGCCTCAACACCTTGATGAACATTGTGGCGGAGGACCAGAAGCTGGCCATTTCCTTTTTGAAGAAACTGTCGAAGGTGTATCGCTATATATTGGAAAGCCGGGGCGAACAGCTCATTTCTCTGAAGGAAGAGATGGACTTCATGGAGTCTTACATCTTTTTGCTCCGAGAGCGTTTTCAGCAAAATCTGCAGATCGACATCGACATTCCACCTTCCCATTTGCAACACCAGGTCATCCCTTTGGCTTTGCAAATTCTGTTTGAGAATGCCATCAAGCACAACATTCTCTCCGCCAAGCGGCCACTGAGCATCCGCTTGTTTGTGGAAAACGATAAGTTAATTGTGGAAAACGGCTTGCAGCGCAAAAACAAGGTCTTGCATTCCACTCGCGTTGGGCTGGAAAATGTCCGGATCCGCTACAAAATATTTACAGATCAAAGGGTAGAAGTGATGGAGGATGCGCACATCTTCCGGGTTGCACTGCCCTTGTTGGTCTATCAGCACCAAAATAGCCTAACCTGATCTGCAGCATCTCACCCAGGTGTTTGCCATTTTTCAAAATTCTAAATGAGAAAAACATGAAAGTTCTCATCATTGAGGATGAGCACCATGCTCAAAAGCGATTGACCAAGCTGGTGCAAATGCTGCGTCCCGAGGTCGAAATACTGGGAGCCATCGACAGTGTGGAGGAGGCAGTGGAATGGCTGGAAACCCAAGCGAGGCCCGACCTGATGTTTATGGACATTCAGTTGTCAGACGGTCTCAGCTTCGAAATCTTCTCGAAAATCCAGGTGGAAACCCCCGTTATCTTTACGACCGCCTTTGATGAGTATGCCATCAAGGCCTTCAAGGTCAACAGCATCGATTACCTGCTCAAGCCCATTGAGGAGGAGGAACTCAAACGCGCATTTGACAAATACGAGAGCCGAAAGCCCAAAGAATCGGACCGATACGACATGGGAAAGATCGAGCAACTGTTGCAAAATCTGACCCAGCGGGAGTACCAAAAGCGCTTTTTGATCAAATCTGGCCAGCACATGGCCTATGTCAATACCGATGAAATTGCCTATGTGTACTCAGAAAACAGCCTCTCTTTCCTCCAGACCTTGGACGGAAAGCGCCACTTGTTGGACTACACCATTGACCAGCTGAGTGACTTGTTGGACCCCAAACTGTTTTTTCGGATCAATCGCAAGGCCATCATTCGGATTGACTCCGTCCAGAAAGTCCAGCCGTATTTCAACAATCGACTGGTGCTGAAAGTGAAGCCTTCAGCGGCCTTTGATCTGATTGTGAGCCGGGAAAAAGTGCGCGATTTCAAGGGGTGGTTGGATGGAAAATGACCTCTTTGGGTGGAAAAGTGGCATATATTGGCCGCTGGTAAGCAGCTTTTTGCTTGCAAAAGTCTACCAAATCGGGCTTTTTGTATTTTTTTTGGCAAAAACCCTCCCGAAAAGTAGCATTCTTGATATTATTGTTTGAACTTGTGGCTGATTGCATTGATAATTTATGTACTTGGCAAATGTTTTTTAGACTCCCTCGGTTGACACTTCATTGGTTATTTTCCTCTCTGGATTAGTCTTCTCTCGGTTTTACTAACAATCTCTTGCCTCACATTTTAAGATATTTCCGTTTTTTAAATTTTTAATTTTTTTCAGATGAACATTTTTGTTGCTAAATTGAATTACGATACCACTGAAGACGATCTCCGTCAATCCTTCGAAGGTTTTGGAGAAGTCTCGTCGGTAAAAATCATCATGGACAAATTCACAGGCAGATCCAAAGGCTATGGATTTGTTGAAATGCCCAACGATGACGACGGCTACGCTGCTATCAAAGACTTGAATAACAGCGAAATGGATGGTAGAACAATTGTTGTAAAAAAAGCTGAACCCAGAGAAAATCGTGGCCGTGGAGGCTTTGGTGGAGGAGGCGGAGGCCGTGGAGGCTTCGGCGGCGGCGGTGGCAATCGCGGTGGCGGTGGCTACGGTGGCAATCGCGGTGGCGGTGGCTACAACGATGGTGGCTACGGTGGTGGCGGTGGTTACAACCGCAACCGTTACTAATCGAAACAGACCAAGGGGGCGCAAGCTCCTTGTATACTTGAAATAAACGACATCCCGGTCCTTCCTTTCGCGAAGGGCCGGGATGCTTCGTTTGGCAGTTCTTGTTCCTCGCAAAACAGATCCACAACTGAATTGAGGGCATTTGCAGGCCAGTGATTGATCTTTTACTCCGATCTTCCTATCTTTGTACACATGAAATGGCTCATACAGTTGTTTGTATTCTACTTTGCCTGCTTGTCGATTTCGCCTTGCATGACTGGCAGTAGTTGCTGTGACAAAGAGCAGAGCCATTGTGAAACAGCGGCTGAGCAGGTCGTTGACGATGCCCAACTGCCCAAGCCAGTTTCCGACGATTGCAGCTCCATGTTTTGTCTTTGCAATGGCTGTGGGACTTTCGCGCTCCGATCCAACTTCTCAAAGGTTACTGGCCAAAAGGTCGACGACATCGATCAGATGGGGTTTTCTTACCGAATGTCAGCCAATTTTGAATTTCTCTCCGATATCTGGCAGCCTCCCAGGCGATCATAAGCAGCTTTTCTTCCAACCCAATTCACCTTTTCAGCTTTACATATATGTGTGATCACATGTATAGACGGTAAGGAGGGGGCCAGTCGGTGCTTTTCCAGCACATTGGGCCCAAAGATTGATGATATTGCTCACTGGTGGACAATTGTTGGTCGCAGCTGCCAACCCAATTCGATTGCAATTTTTTATTTTGAGCGGCCATAAGGTCCACGCTCAATCATTTTCAAAACCGGTACACCATGAAGAAGATATTTACAGGCCTACTCGGTCTGTTGATAAGTCTGGGTGCATGTGCCCAGCAACTGACCGGGACCCTATCCAATGATCAGGGAGAGAAGTTATTTGGTGCCACCCTCAACTGGGAGAACACCGACATCGCCACTGTGGCTGATGAAACGGGATATTTTTCACTGCCTTCTCTGGATACGGCAGCTTATCTGATGATCAATTATGTGGGCTACGAGGCAGTCGCTGTCTTGGTAGAGCCACACGAAAACAATTTGGACATCACCATCGATGGCATCACAGACCTGATGGAGGTAGAAGTGGCGGCCAAAGTCAAAGACAACTATACCTCAACACTCGAAACCCGAAACGTAGAGGTCATCGGCAGCGGAGAGTTGCGCAAGGCGCCCTGCTGTAGCTTAGCGGAGAGTTTTGAAACCAATGCCTCTGTAGATGTGGGCTACACCGATGCCTTGACCGGGGCTCGGGAGATTCGACTGCTTGGACTTCGAGGGGTTTACACCCAGATGATGGTCGAAAAACGGCCAAGTACTCGGGGGCTGGCCAGCGCATTTGACATGTCGTATTTGCCTGGTACTTGGCTGCACAGCATCCAAATTTCCAAAGGAGCTGGCAGCGTTCAGCACGGCTACCAAAGCATCACTGGCCAAATCAATTCCGAATTGGTCAAGCCATTCGAGGATGATCGATTCTTCATCAACCTCTATGGATCGACTTTCGGCAGGGGAGAAGCCAACATTCACCTCAACAAGCAACTGACCAATAAGTGGAGTGCAGGATTGTTGCTCAACGGCAGCACCCGCCACAATTCCTTGGACAACAACAAGGATGGTTTTTACGATACCCCTCAAAAAGACATGCTCGACGGAATGCTGCGCCTGTTTTACAGAGGGGACCTTTTGCGTGCCCAATTCAATGTCCATGCAATCAAAGACGAGACTGTGGGTGGACAGATGCCCGATGCTGACAAGAACAGTGATCAGTTGTTCCGCGTCTTACAAAACAATGAACGGGTAGAGCTTTTTGGCAAGATGGGGTATCTGGGATTTGACAACCCCAACAGCAGCTTTGGGCTCATCACCAGTGCGGCCTGGCATCGGCTCGATGGACGCTATGGACGGCAATGGCATCGGGGAACCCAACGGAATTTTTACCTCAATGGAATCTATTCCTCTGTCATTGGCTCAGTCGATCACAAGTGGAATGCAGGGTTTAGCTATCTATACGACGATTATGATGAGATGCTCAATGAGACAGACTTCAGCCGGACCGAACGCGTTCCGGGAGCATTCTTTGAGTACAGCTATGGCCACGTAAAAGAGCCTGGTGCTGAGGAGTCGGAGGAGTCACAAGGCATTTGGCAAAAGCTGGGGGTGGTGGCAGGCATGCGGGTGGACTACCACAATATGTTTGGATGGCTCTGGACACCTCGCTTGAATGTCAAGTACAATTTTTCTGACAACAGTGTCATCCGGGTGGCCGGAGGGCGTGGTTATCGAACAGCCAATGTCATTGCGGAAAATGTGGGACTGCTTGCTACCAGCTTCCGGATTGTGCGCACGGAGGAATTGGAGATGGAAGATGCTTGGAATATGGGCGTCAATTTTACCCAGAACTTCAGCCTTCGGGGGCAAGATGGAAGCATCAGCCTGGATGCCTATCGGACACATTTCAACAACCAAGTCATTGTGGATCGAGAGCATGTAACGGACGAAATTTGGCTCTACAACCTGGATGGGCGTTCCTTTGCCAATAGCATATTGGCTGTGCTGTCTTACGAACTCATCCCAGGGATAGACATCAAAATGGCCTACAAGCTCAATGATGTCAGGATGGAGTTTCTGCACGGTTTTCACGACATGCCCATGGTTGCAAGACATCAAGGGCTGATTACAGTGGACTTGGAAACCCCCAATGAAAAGTGGCGACTCAACACCCATTTCAATTTGGTTGGCCGACAGCGTTTTCCCTACAACTACGGCGTTCCCTTCGAGTATGCGAGAGAGCACTATGGCAGTTCTCCGGCCTTCGTGACCGTGGGGACGCAACTCACCCGCCGCTTTGGCCCCCTGGAAGTCTATGCTGGGGTGGAAAATCTCACGGGCTATACCCAAGACAATCCCATCATTGACTGGCAAAATCCTTTTGGAGAGTATTTTGATGCCTCCCAAATCTATGCACCCATCACGGGCGCCATGGGTTTTGTCGGGCTTCGGTACGGCATTAAGTAGAGGCAAAAAGGCCCGATTTTTTGGTTCGACAGCCAGAAATTGGGCCTTTTTTCTGTCCCATTGGCCCCAAAAGGTCTCATTTTGGCATTTTGATACGTGTCAAATCATCATTTGGATCGACAAAACCAGTCATTTTTGGCAAATTGTAGACATGGGATAGCTAACTATTGATGCTAACTGTTGTCAGCTAACTATTCCGCTTCTTGCTAACTATTCAATGGTTTTTTTATGTATCGACTATTTGCAACCATCCTCTTGCTGGGTATGTTGCCTTCCCTTGCGACAAAGTGGGAGGCCCCTTTGCATCATCAGTTCAGCGAACAGCAGGAATTGATTGTCATTTACGATGCTGAAAAAGATGCCTTTTTTGCAGAAAGCTGTTTGCCTCAACTGCGGGAATATGCCATCGACAAGCAGCTTCGACTCGTGGAGCGCCAGCCCACCGAGGGGGTTCCCAGCGAGCTTACCACTACCCCTGCCATTGTCTACCAAAATCATCGGGGACGCTCCGTCTATGCGGCGCGCTATGCCAGCTTTTCGAGCATTGTCAACTTCGTGCGGACGGCCCGTTTTGTTCCCCAAAAAGCGGCTGACAATTGCAAGGAAGAGGTATTGTGTTGGAAGAAGGGGAGGGCTCAGATTGTCGCCCCCATCAAGATCACTCCTCTGACAGGCAGCCCGCCCAAAGACTTTGATCAGCAGGGGTTTCATCGACAAGCCCTCAAGGCCATTCAGGATTCCCTGCTGCAGTTTGAGCAGCTGGCCAAGGTGTGTTTGCAGCGCACTGATCGGGCATTTTATCTCGATTTCCATCCGTATCAGGATGCCGAGGGACGCTTTTTTCTGTCCTATGAATTGTACTCTCAGTTCAGTTGCATTGATCCGGTTTTTGCCAGCGGCATTCAACCCTTGAGTGGCAGCTTTGACCAGGCCTTCCAGCTATTTGGTCAGGCGGGGCGTCAATTGGAGCAGGAGGTGGCTCGTCAGTTGCGAGAATCGATCATCGGAGATGCGGTCAGCCCCATTGCGAGTGATGTTCCACAAGGAGAATGGGCAGCCTTGAACTTGGACTTGCCAGCAGCCCCCACATCTGCATTGGTGGATGATGCCATTGTCAGTCTTCCTGCCAAGTGGGAATATGCCGGTGCTGTAGACGAGGATACGCCCGCTCTTCAATTTCACTTTCAGGCCCCACTGGATCGCTATGCGGGAGAGGTGCGGGAGTTGGGCGGACAGATGCAACTCGACGAAGGAGCGGGAAGTTTGCAGGGACGATTTGAGGTGGCCACCAAGAGTCTGACCATGGGAATGATGGATTTGGATGCCAAGGTGTTGAAGAAATACATCAAGGCCTTTCGCTATCCCACCTCTAGCTTTGAATTTGATTTGCAGTCGGATCTTCCAGATATGAAGGTGGGACAAACGACCAATCGCAGCATTCCTGGTACATTTGAACTGATGAAAAAGCGCAAACCCATCATGGTAGATGCCAGCTTTAGCCCGCTATTGGATGAAGAGGGGCAGCCCCTGATGTTGGTACAGGCTGGCTTTTCGATGAACATCACAGATGACTTTGGCATTGACGGGCCCGACGGTCCAGCGCCTGCCAATAAGACGGTGATGTGCAATCTGGTTTTCTACATGAAACCCGCTTCCTGATGTGATGTCCAATGAACGAACTCTCTTATCATTCGAGTTGCGACCATAAAATCCAAAAATCTCGGTCCCTCGTAACTTACTATAAACAATGAAATTATGAAATTACTCAAAGTATTGTCCTGCTGCCTGCTCGCATCTGTTTTGGCCTTTGGTACTGCTTTTGTCGGCATTGGAAATGTCGAGGTAGATGCGCCTGGCACCATAGAAGTGATTGGCGACGCTGGCTCCCCTCAGACTTTCGTTTTCAACAAATGGCAATTTACCAAGGCCAGCATTCCCGATGGCAAGGTGGAAAACATACAAGCGGAGATCGAAATCAACATTTCCTCTTTGTCTACCGGTTGGAAAGAATTGGAGAAAAATGTCAAGAAGAAGAAAGACTATTTTTATGTCAAGAAATTTCCCAAGGCCAAGGTGACCATCGACAAGGCCACTGCATTGGGGGATGGCCGCTACCAGACCGAGGCGATGCTGAGTTTGAAGAAGCACACCAAGCCAGTACTTTTGACATTTACCATCAGCGATGAGGCGCCCTACGAGGTAGAAGGCGAAGGCGTGATCATGCGTCGGAAGTGGGGCTTTAATGGAAATGGGCCGAAGAACGAAGTGCCTGTAAAGTTCAAGGCTGTTCTTCCCATCGAGTAGTGGAACGTTGTTGAGTGAAAATGACAAACCCGAGGATCTACCTGGCAGATTCTCGGGTTTGTACGTGATGGGTGGAGGTTTTTAGTTGCCTGGACCAAAGTTGCCGCGCTTGGCACCACCTTGGCGGCCTTGGCGTTTTTCTTTTGACAAGTCCTTATAAGTTTTGAACTGTTCGGCAGTCAGTACTGCTTTGAGCTCTTTGTTGTGATCCTTTCGCAACTCTTGCATCTGTTGCTTTCTCGTCTGGGGATCTCCCCCCTTTGCCATGCGGATGCTCTTCATCTTTTTGTGGTAGTCCTTGTTGATTTTCTCAAACTGTTGTTGCTGTGCATCGTTGAGATTGAGTTTGGCAACAATTGCATCCTGGGCGACTTTGCGTTCTGCCCGGTCCTTCTTGCTCTTTTTGGGCGGCTTGGGCACAGCCATTTCGGTGGCTGGGGCCTCGGGAGCCGTCTCTGGTGCCACATCGGTTTGGGCTTGCAGACCGACAGAAGCGAAAAAGAACAGTATCAGTGGGATAAATAATGTTAGTCTTTTCATAATTGATACAATGGTTTCTTTTTTGTAAAAATAAGCAATTGTTCTCAGAATCGGTCTGGACTTGGGGATGAGATGTCAATCGGAAAGTGGGGCAAAGTCAAAAGCCGGGCAATCCTGCCCGGCCGTCATGCTTAATGTTATGAAACAGATAGTACAGAGGAGAATTGACATTCCCATGTACCAAAAAGATTATTCTTCATTGCAGCTGTCCTTCAAGGCCTTGAGCTCTTCAATGCTGGCAATGCTTTGGGTGGTTCCGTCTTCCAGCAACACTTCGATTGGGAATACGAGCATTGGTCTTCCTTCCACGTCTGGGTTGTTGGTCTTCCACTCGCGAACAGCTGTTCTCAATCCACCCCTGTCAATGGCTTGTACAGTGGTGCCATCTGGGAAGGAAATGCTGATGGGGAAGACGAGTTCGAAACACTTGTGACCTTTTCCTCTACAACCTTTGAAACCGCGTTTCCTAAAGTTATCTCTTTTACATGCCAATCGCAACTCTTTTAGCGCATCCTGGTCGTTTACGGTGATAATTTCCCCATCTTCGGAGGTTACTTCAATGGGAAATTCGAGATTGGGGCGGTCTGTGGCGTCGGGGTTGGCTTCTTTCCATTCTTTGACACCTTCTTTCAGTTCTTCGTAGGAATTGGCGGTCAGGGATGTGCCATCGGCAAAGGAAACGGTGATGGGGAAGATGAATTCGTAGCAGCCAAATTTTCCGGTATTGCTGCTTTCCTGAATTCGATAGACGGCTTGGTCTGCATATTCCAGATTGGCGACCTCTTGTGTCTCGCTTAGGGTATCTGTCAGGTTGTCGTCTTTGTTGCAAGCAGTGAGGACAGACAAAAGGGCTACGATCAGCATCCAGGAATTTTTCAACAAGAATTTTTGCATGGTGCGAATATTTTAGGTGTTTTTGACAAATAAGTTTCTATACCGATAAGCAGACTTCTCGAAAATTGTACTCGTTTTTATTTGTTAAAAAAATCTTAACAGCCCATCGGCCTTTTTCTGCGGACCGAGGAACGATTTTACCAAGCGACGGGTTCTATAGAAATTCACGTCTTCACCAAAATCCATTGCCCTATGAAATCCAGAATGATAGACATGTATGCAGATTCATTCAGCGGTTTGTCCAAAGACGTCTGGTTGCTGGCAGCAGTGATGCTGATCAATCGGAGCGGTGCGATGGTCTTGCCTTTTTTGAGCATTTACATGACCGAGTCTCTTGGCTTCAGTCTGGCCGAAGCAGGATATGTGATGACCTGTTGGGGACTCGGCTCTGTCGTAGGTGTGTATTTTGGTGGTCAGTTGACGGATAAAATTGGGTACTACCGCACCCAGCTCATTTCTCTCTTTGCAACGGGCTGCATGTTTTTTGTCATCCTACAAATGCAGGAATTGTGGTTGATGTGTGGGGTCATCTTTTTGACGACTGCCATTGCGGATACCTTTCGCCCTGCCAACTTTGCGGCCATCGCTGTGTACTCCAGCGCCGAAAACCGGACGCGTTCTGTCTCCCTCATTCGCCTTGCCATCAATTTGGGCTACTCCATCGGCCCAGCTGTGGGAGGCTTGATCATCGCAGCGGTTGGCTATCATTATTTGTTTTGGATTGATGGCATCACTTGCATCCTGGCAGCCATATTCCTTCGGCTGATGTTGGAAGAAAAGAGCGAGGAAGTTCCGCAGCAAAGCGAGGACAAGCCTGTGGGCGAAGCACCATCGCCTTACCGGGACAAGCCCTACATGATCTTCATTTTTCTCAATACCTTGATGGCGATTGCATTTCTGCAAATCATCTCGGCAACACCTGTGTATTTTCGGCAGGAGATTTTGTTGAGCGAGAGTCAGATCGGTTGGATCTTTGCCATGAACGGCTTGATCATCGTGGCCTTGGAAATGCCCATTGTATACCTATTGGAAAGGAGCTACAGGCTGCTGCATCTGGCGGCCATCGGTACGGCGCTGATTGGCGTTTCCTATTTGATGTTCAACCTTTGGGGCCCGTACATGTGGGTGGCCATTGTCTCCATTTTGTTCATCACCTTTGGGGAAATTCTCAACATGCCTTTTGCCAATGCCTTTGCCCTGCAGCGATCAGAGCCGCGCAATCGGGGAAAGTACATGGCCTTGTTCAGCATGTCTTATTCGGTGTCCCACATCGCAGGGCCTTTCCTGGGGATGCAGTTGGCAGAGAATTACGGATTTACAGTGATGTGGTATTTGATGGTTGCTTTTTGTCTCTTATCAATGCTCGGCTTTTTGTGGATTGATCGCGTACATGGACAACCTCCTGGGGCGCATTTGAAAACAGAGACAGGTTTGAACGATTCGAACAGTCTCTCAGGAGCGGAACCTGGACCGGAGGCATCTCCTGCTAAAGTGGAGGGTTGAAAATTTGAGAAGCATGGTAGTCTATGTCGCAAAATCACCCAACGCAATTTCTCGATTGGCATCCGTAATCCAATGGCTCCAGGAGCCAGGGTACAACTTGGGCATTGGGTCTGTCAGTCCTGCCATTTCCAGGGCCAGCAAATTGTGGCAGGCCGTAACGCCCGACCCGCAATAGACCGTCACTTGATCTGCATCCGTGAGCAGGGGAGCGAATCGATTTCTGAGCTCTTCTGGACTGCGCCACAAACCACTTTCATTGAGGTTTTCTGCAAAGGGCAGACTGTGCGCGCCTGGGATGTGTCCGGCCACCGGATCGATGGGTTCCTGTTCGCCCCGATAGCGAGCGGCAGCCCGCGCGTCCACCAGGCGGTGGGTGGAGTCCTGGGCGTTTTGCCGCACCTCCTCGACGGATGCGATCCACTCCATTCGCTCATTTGGGACAAAAGACTTGGGAGTGGCAGCTGTAAATTCGCGACCAACTGTCAAGCCTTTTTGGCTCCACTCTGCCCAGCCTCCATTGAGTACGGCGACCTTGTCGTGCCCCAGCCAACGCAGCATCCACCACAAGCGGGCCGCAATGCCCCCGTGTCCCTGATCATAAGCGATCACTTGCGTTTCATTGTCGATTCCCCACTTGGACAGCACCTTGGCAAAGTCCTCTGGAGCGGGGAGCGGATGGCGACCCGTGGTGCCGGGGATGATGGTGCCAGATAGGTCGTCGTCCAGATGCGCATACTGGGCTCCGGGGATGTGACCAGCCTGGAAATCGCGCCGTCCGCTTTCGGTATCGGCCAGGGAAAAACGACAGTCTATGATTGCCAAATTTGGATGAGACAAATGGGAATGGAGTTCGTCGGCATGGATGATGGTGTGGAAATGCATGGATTGTTTTTTCAATGTTGGGGAAATCAGACTTGGACAATGATTCTCATGCAAGCTTATTGGCCTGGCGCAGGTGAAACAGAAGGGCAGCCAGCAAGATGCCAAGGCCCAAAAACTCTCGTGTCAATTCGATGTGGGGTGCTTCGGCTTTCATCGAGTCCACAATGGTTGGCATGCCCTGCTGAATCCAACTGACGAAATCGGGCAGCAAAATGCCCAGGCCCGCAATGCAAATGACAATGCCCGCGATCAGGACTGCCTTGCTGTAGCGCCCGGCAGCCGCAAAACCCGAGACGATGGCGACAAAAGTATACATGCCAATCCACATCCAAGGGTCGGGATCATTGTATTGCACCACGGCAAACAAGAGGAACAAGAGGCAGAGAACAATGTTGACGATCTTCATGAGGTACTGCTTGGTTTGGGACAAAGGCCGACTTTGTTATCAGTTGCATTTGTACAATCCGTCCTTGCCTGAACAGAGTCGGCTGACGGGCTGTGGAAGCTGAATTTAACTCAATTTTTGAATAATCTTCAATTTCTTTTCAGAATAAGCATGGCACTTGAGCTTTGTCCAAAATACCCATCGCCACCCCCATCAAAACTCGATCCGATAGCTGAGGATGGGGATGAGGCCCAACTGATTTTGGACGACGATGCGTTGCTGTTGTTGGTCGTAATAACTGTAGGCCTCATTGCTGATGTTGGCGACATTCTGGATGTCGAGCGATACAGTAGAGCTGAAGCCATTTTTGTTGTTCTTCAAATAAATCCGCAGATCGGGGCGGAAGAAATCTTTTTGCTGCAGGCTGAATGCTTCCACATCTACATAGGCAGTGATCCCCTCTGCAGTAGAGCGTTGGACATCGATGGGTGTATCGCGGAAGCCTCCGATGAAGGCCAGCCGAGCGTTGATGCCCAGGCGTTTTTCCTTTCCTTTTTTGTTCCATTTGAATTCCCGACCACCGTTGATGTTCAGGATGTAGTTGCCGTTGAAGCGGGTGTTGCGCTCGATTCCGTCAGAGCCTTCGTAGCGCGAATTGTAGAGCGAACCATTGAGCATAAAGAAGTACTCTCCGAAAAAGTATCGCTTCCAACTGACCTCCACGCCATAGTTTTGCCCCGTGCCTTCATTCACCAACGCCTCTGTCTCCACCCGAAATGCTTCGGTCATATTGAGGGCCGAGAAAGAGGAGAGGCGGTTGGCACTGATGGGGACGTCAAACAGCCGTTGGTAGTACAACTCTACCCGGAGCAAGTGGTAGTTTTTCCATTGGTTTTGATAACTCAATACGAAGTGGTGTGCCCTGGTAAAACCCAATTGTTGGTTGAGCAACTGACCTTGGGCATCGGTCTCTGTATACAACTGGGGCAATTGCAATTGACTGTGTAAGCCATAGGCCAGCCCGATGTTTTGCCCTCCCTTGGCATTGCTGCTCAGTTGGTAATCCAGTCGGATGCGAGGCTCCAAGGCCGTGTTGCCATTCAGGGTAAAATGCATCATTTGCAGACCGATATTGAAGGTCAGTCGGTTGGTATTGGCCGGAGAAGAACTCAGCTCCACATAGGGTTGCAACAACCAGGCATTGCCCATCCCATTGGCCAAGCTGCCCTGGAGGCCCTGATTGGATTGCAATTCGAAATCCTGGAGGCTTCCCTGAAAGGCTGCTTTGAGGGCATAGCGGGAGGAGGACAAATAGCTTTTGTAGAGAGAGCGAAACGACAACTTGCTCTGCACCAAGCGGTCAGAGGAAAGAGGGGTCACTTCAAAGTCGTCGCTGAGAACATTTGCCCGTCTGGTACTTTCGAGCGCCGAGTACAGGACCGAGTTGAGCCACAAGCCACCGTTTTGTAGGCCCTTGTGGTAATGCATCCCAATGGCGCCCATTTTGTTGTCGGCGCGGATGTCCTGCCGATCTTTTTCAAACTCCCATGCCTCTGTGTCGCGCATTGCCTCAAAATCATTTTTGCTACTGCCACCCATTCCAAAGAAATGAAAGCGACCATTGTTCTTGGTAGGTGCCACCACGTGAAAAGACAAGTCCTGAAAGTTGATGTCTTCATCGCTGATCTGAACGCCCAGGGCAGAGAAAAGACCCAGGGTGGAGTAGCGGTAATTGAGCAAGTAGGAAGAGCGATTTTTGGTGCTCAGCGGACCTTCTGTCGCCAGATCGATCCCCAACAAGCCCACCTGCGCAATGTGTTCTCGCTTCTCGTCATTGCCTCGCCGAAAGGACATGCTCATCACACCTGACAGGGCATTGCTGTAGCCCGTGGGAAAGGCACCCGTGAAGAAAGCGGAGTTGCCCAGCATTTGCCCGCTCAAGATGTTGACCCCTCCTCCATTGGCGGCAGGCCGATCACTGAAGGTGCCCGCATTGCTGAGGTGATTGGGGTTGACAATGTCGAGTCCTTCCAGTCGCCACAGAAACCCATTGGGAGAATTGCCTCGGATGACCATGTTGTTGGCCTGGTCGTTGTTGTTGACCACCCCTGCCAGATTGGTGGCCAGACGGGCGGGATCGAAAAAAGTCCCTGGAAGGCGGAAGGTCTCCTCCATGCTGATGTTTACCGAACTGGCCGACAAGCGATCGACGAGCTTGGCCGCCTCGGCGCGGACCACCACATCTTCCAACTCCGTCACTTGCTTTTGCAACTCGACATTTTGAATCAACTCCTTACCGGACTCCAGCAACAGCTCTGCAACCAGTTGGGGTTCATATCCCACATAGCTCACCTGCAATTGGTAGCGCCCCACTTTGAGTTGTTCCAGCCTGTAGCGCCCGCTGCTGTCCGTTTGCGTACCGCCGCTCTGCCCCAGCAAGGCGACATTGGCCCCCGCCAGGGGAAGACCAGACAACCCATCGACCACCTGACCCCGGATGGTCTGGGTGGGGGTTTGGGCCTGAGCGATTCCAAGAGTGAGGGGAAACAACAAAATACACAAGCATTCTTTCCAGTGCATAGAGCAATTCTTTGGTACAAAAGCAGGAATTCATATTCACTGCCAAAATGCAAAAAAAATCGTCGGCAAAGGCGTGGAGGGCGTAGAAAAATGGACCTGTGTAGAATTTCGTCAGTTGATCAGATTGTCACCCAAGAGCAATTGTGTGATTTTTTCCAATCGACTGCGACTCACTGGTACCGAGGATGTACCGATCTGCAGCATGTGCCCTTCGATGGTCTGCACCTTGCTGAGTTGAACGATGAAGGAGCGATGGACCTGTTGGAATTGCTTGGGAGGGAGCTTGCCGAGTAGGCTTTTCAGGGTGAGCAAAGTGGTGAATTTGCCGCGTTCGGTGTGGAGAATGAGGTAGTTTTGCATGCCCTCTGCGTACAACAACTCGGCAAAGGAAATCTTTTCAATTTTCCCATCTGACTTGATGAAGAAATGATCGGTAGCAGGTGGAGCTGCTGTGGTGCTTGCAACGGGCTGATCAGCTTGTGCCAGTAGGTTGAATTGCTTTTTTGCTTTGAGGGCCGACTTGAGAAAGCGTTGAAAGGTGATGGGTTTGACCAGGTAATCGAGCACATCCAGTTGGTAGCCTTCCAGTGCAAAACTGGGGTAGGCCGTCGTCAAAATGATCAGAGGGCGTTTTTCCAATGACTTCAAAAAGTCGATGCCATTCATCTTGGGCATTTGGATGTCCAAAAAGAGGAGATCTATCTTGTTTTGCTCCAGGATCGAAAGAGCTTCCATGGGGTGCTCAGCCATGCCTACCAGTTGGAGGAAGTCGATCTGCTGGGCATAATCAGCGAGGCCCTCCCGGGCCAGGGGTTCGTCATCTACAATGAGACAATTCATGCATTTTCAGGTTCTAGAGGTTGTTCGACGGTGGATTGCACAGGCAAGCGAAGGCGCACCTCAAAGTGGTCGGTCTCTTGCTGTATTTGCAACAATTGTTGGTCTGGGTACAAAAGGGCCAGCCTGCGGCGGACGTTGACCAAGCCAATGCCACCGGATTCGATCTGTTCGGATGGAGGCTCCGGGATGGGGTCGTCAGAGCAATTGTTGGATACGGAAAATAGAAAGCTTTCTCCGTCCAACTCTGCCGTGATTTTGATCCAACCGCGTTCGTGGGCCACATGCTTGAAGGCATTTTCCACAAAAGGAAGCAGTACCAATGGAGGAATTTGAAGGCCATCGACCCGCTCGGGCAGTTGCCAATGGACTTGCAGATCGCGTTTTTTTCGCAACTGGGCCAAGTCGGCATATTTTTTCAAAAAATCCAATTCTGCTTTCAAAGAGATGCTGGCATCGTTGGCGCCATACAATTGGTAGCGCAGCAGGTCCGAAAAGCCCGCCAGTTTGTCGGCAGCCAGGTCGGGGTCTTTTTTGATCAAAAAGTAAATGCTATTGAGCGCGTTGAACAAAAAGTGGGGATTGAGCTGGTTTTTGAGAAATTTCAATTCTGTCTCCAGCTTTTCCTTTTCCAATTGCCGCTGCCACTTGTCGAAGGCTGTCCGCTGGCGAACCATCCGAATCACAGTTGTCAGAAAGACATAAGAGGTCGTACTTCCAAAAAATGTCCCCACAAACAACTCCTTGGAGGCATAGAGCGAATCCCAGGCGGGTGGATACATGATTTCAAACCAGGCAAAAATCATCAAACCAAGGTTGACCGAGGAGAGGACGCACAGCAACAAAAGGGACAGGCCGTACAAGAAGTAGCGCTGCCGCTCAAAAAAGCGCGGCATCAATACCAAAAAGTTGATGTAGACGGCCACGATGTGGTTGAAAACAAAGATCGAGGTAGTAAACATCCCTGTGAGCTGAAACGGATAGGGGGCAAAGGCGATGTGGTTGTACAGAAAAAAGATCAGCCAGAAGGTCACATGCAAGGCGATGCGCTTCTTGTCCCAGGGGGGACGATATGTAAATGTACTTGTACCAGGCATTGTAGTAAATTACAAAAATTGTGGAAAGCAGGTGGTCTCAATTGATGTTTGACTGGGTTTTATTGACCAATGGGACTGGGAGCTGGATTGAAAGAATGTCTGGTGGCTGTGGGCTCATTCTTCTGCCATTGATCAATGAATCCTTACCAATGGTCAATCGAAGCGGCACTCATTCCAAAAGATGGGACAAATTGGAAGAAACTAAAATACTTGATCCATGAAGCAACTCACTTTTTTCTTCGCCATTCTATCTATGACTTTTGCACAGACCTCCGTCGGACAAAACACTTCCGATGCGCTGAATGCCCAATTCTTTCAAGCCTATGCCACGGCCAGTGTTCCACTTTGGGAAAACGGCATCGCTCAATTGGAAAAATCTGACGAGACCGATCCGCTGGAATTGGCCAAGACCTATTATGCGGCAGCCTCCATCTACATGATCCGAGAGCAAGAAGACAAAGCCGCTGATCTGTTGTCCAAGTCGGAAAAGATTTTGAAAAAGCTGCTCAAGGCCGACAAGAAGGCGGCAGAGCCCAATGCCTTGCTATCCGGTGTCTACGGCATGCAGATTGCCCTGGCTCCCATGAAGGGGATGACTTTGGGAATGAAAAGCTCTAACCTTTTGGAGCGCGCCCTGGAAAGTGCTCCCGACAATCCATTTGTCCACCTCTTCAAAGGCAACAATCTGTATTACACGCCCTCCATGTTTGGCGGCGACTTGGCGAAGTCTGTTGAACACTTCGAGAAAGCTCGCCAGGGCTTTGAGGCACAAGATTCCAAAATTTATTGGGCTTATCTGACGACGATGGCACACCTGGGGCAAGCCCATCACAAGCGGAAGGATTTGGACAAGGCCAAGACCGTGTACGATGACGTATTGGCTGTGTCTCCCAATTTTGGCTGGGTCAAATACTCTCTGTCTCCCTCTTTGGAAAAAGACCTGAAGGCCAGAAAGTAAGACATTTTCGTTCACCCACTAATTCTGCCATCTTATGAAAAGGCGCTCTCTATTGCTCCTGGTTCTCCTGTGGACCAGCCTGGGAAGCCATGCCCAGCAAATCGGGGGAATCATCCTGGATGCCACTGATCTATCGCCACTGATCGGAGCCAATATTTTCCTAAAGTCCGATTTCAGCAAAGGCTCTCAGACAGATGTGGAAGGTCAGTTTCAGCTCAAGCTGGACAAGCTCCCCGATACCCTTTTGATCAGCTACATCGGCTATGAAGACCAATGGGTGGTTCTGAATGCAACTGTCGCAAGCAAGGCCATCGAGATTGGGATGAAACCACAGGCTGCGCAGATAGAGACGGTCACTGTGCGGGCCAAAAAACTAGTGTCGAAGGAGTTTGCGGTCGAGAGCATCCGAAAGTTGGACATCTACCTCAACCCATCTGCCAAGGCCGATGCCCTTTTGGCGGTTCAATCCCTGCCGTCTGTTACCACTCCCGATGAGGCAGCCAACATCAGCCTGCGGGGGAGTCCCGCGTCGGAAACTGGCATCTTTTTGAACAATGTTCCCCTCCGGGATGTCGTTCGCTTGGATCAGTCCAATGGCGTTGGGCAGTTCAGCATTTTCAACACCGATTTGATTGAGACTGTCAATGTATTTCCGAGCAATCCCCCCTTGGAATTTGGGCATGCTACCTCTGGTGTGGTGGCCTTGTACACCGACGACGAACTTCCGGACAATCGAACGGGCATCAGTCTCAATCTGACGGGGATTGGTGGGCTGCACAGTCGAAAGCTCAGCCAGCAAACGGCCATGGTGGTCTATGGCAACCTCATGTCGCACCATGGATTGGTAGGAGTCAACTCGTCTTCCTTTGAGGATTTGGAAGACTTTCGGACAACGGATGCGGGTTTGTATTTGATTCACCAATTTGGCAATGGGACCAATCTGAAGTTTTTCAATTTCAGTCTCTTTGAAAATTACTCATACGCCACTCGCTTCCCAGGTTACGCTGGCGTGTACGAGCAAAAGAAGGATCGCAACCTCAGCATCCTCAACCTGACCCACCGCAAGGATCGCTTTCAGTGGCAGCTCAACCAGGGCTTCAGCATCAGCAAGGCCCGCTATGGCATTGGGGCGTTGAACATCCGGACCAACAATGCCGACTATCACGCCTCCGCCACAACCTCTTACTTGGGCGACCAGTTGACACTGAAGACTGGCATTTCTTTCGACAGCTATCAGTATCAGTCGAGAGGAACTTATCCCTTGTACAGCTTTGCCTATGCCGAAAACCATCCGAAAGGTACCTTCGATGGAAAGCGCGATTTGCAATTGCCGGAATTGTTTGTCTATGCCAAGCGAAATCTGTCGACGGATTGGACGGTAGGGGGAGGGTTTCGCTGGCATCCTGGCTTGGGCGACCAGCCTTCTTACAAAAGTTTGCAGGCCAGCATCGCCTATCAGGCAGACGAGAACCATTGGCTGATCTTGTCGGGTGGCCAGTATGAAAAACTTCGATTGCCCACCTCTGCCTCCGAGCTGGCGGTCCAGCAACGATCCCGACAGTTGTCATTGGACTATCGCTGGGAAAAGGATCGCTGGCAGGGCAATTTGGCGTTTTATGGCAAGCAAAATCGAGAGGGGCAGCTTGACAATCTGATCTATGGAGCAGAATTTTTCATCGCCTACCAAAGCTCTCACCTGTCTGGTAGTTTCTCGATTGCCCACATCCATTCTCATCTGAAGACCAACGAAGGTTCCTATCCCTCTTCTTACGACATGGACTATTACATCAGGGGGATGCTGAGATATCGATTTGATGGTGGCATGGAAATTAGTACCGTCTATCGCCTGCGAGAAGGTCGCTACTATCTGCCTGTGCTCGATGCATCGCCACATTCGATCCTCGATGTATACGAGCCATTGTATGCCGCCCAAGTGGAGGGCGACCGCCTGCCTGCCTATCAGGTCATGGACATCAGCTGCTCCCGCCGTTTTGCCACTTCCTTTGGCTGGATGATTGCCTACGTGAACATCAGCAATGCCTTTGATCAGCGCAACATTCGCTACTACAGCTACAATGCCGATTACACCGCTCCCAAGGAAGAATATTTGAACCGCCGGACCATTTTCTTTGGTTTGGTCGCTCAGTTTTGAAAACGCAGATCTATGCCTGTTTCTTTTTGCCCCAAGCCAACATCTCGGCATAGAAACCGACCGCTTCGTCAATGTCAAAAAATGACTCACTCTCGAAAAAAGGCTTTTCTCCCAATCGGGAATTGGCCTCTTGGGCTACGGTGAATCCCCTTTCTGCGGTGGGAAGGATGTAGATGGTTGGAAGTGTCTGAGACTCGTTGTTGAGGATGAGTCTGTAGTGACTGGTATAAGGCGTGTACTGAAACAAGTAGTCGTTTTGGTGCATGGCTTGGAGCATCTTGGCATAGTCCTTTTGCCATTGCTTTTTTTTGAATTCGAAGAAGTTGGGTTGAATGAAGACCATGTGGTTTTTGATTTTGTTCCACGGCTTGATTCGCTCCACGTCTGGATGTTCGAAGGGGACAAAAAGCGTAAGGTGTTCTTCACTGGGGTCGAGCTCCTGCAACTCTTTTTTTTCCTGCAGCCAATCAAAAACGAAAGGAGGGATCAGTTCCATATTTTTGGTCGCCATCCTGGCAAGGAATTGTTGGTCCTCTGCCAAAAAGAGGACGAAGGCATTTTCTTCTGGAAATGTTGTGAAGTCGTTTTCTTTGCCGGACCAATTGTAGGAAAAGGTTGACTCGGCCCAAAAACCTCTCTTGCCCTTTTTGAGTTTTTGGAAACTGGCATAGGCAGGGGATAACTTTCCATCAGGCCCCTTGTCCAAGTCGATGCGGACATTGCGTTTGCCAAAGTAGCGAACGATTTCCAGGGGGAGATTGGGGTGGGCCATAGGGGAAGTAGTTTGCTGGGAAGATAGGGTGTTTTTGGAACAGATGAAACAAAAAAGCCCGGATCAGTACAAGACAAATCCAGGATGGGTTTCATTCGTTTTTTTCAATATCAGTTATTTGCTATGATAGGCCCATGATTTTTTGGTTGAGTTTCTTGTCGCTGTTGCCTCCCGCAAAATCGTCGAAGGCGCGCTTGGCTACTTCTATGATGTGGTCTTGAATGAATGTGGCTCCTTCGCGTGCTCCCTGCTCTGAATCCTTGAGGCAGCATTCCCATTCGAGCACGGCCCATCCATCAAAATCGTATTGGGTAAGCTTGCTGAAAATGGCTTTGAAATCCACCTGTCCATCGCCCAATGAGCGAAAACGACCGGGGCGATCCACCCAGCCTTGGTAGCCGCCATAGACACCGGAGCGCCCCGTGGGGTTGAACTCCGCATCTTTGACGTGGAACATTTTGATGCGCTCGTGGTAGATGTCGATGAAGGCCAGGTAGTCGAGGCATTGCAGAACGAAGTGACTGGGATCGTAGAGGATGTTGCAACGAGAGTGGTTGCCAGTGGCTTCCAGAAACATTTCGAAGGTGATGCCGTCGTGCAGGTCTTCCCCCGGATGTATTTCGTAGCAAAGGTCGATGCCATTTTTGTCAAACTCGTTGAGGATGGGCTTCCATCGTTTGGCCAGTTCTGCAAAAGCATCTTTGACCAGGCCAGCGGGCCGCTGTGGCCAAGGGTACATGGTGTGCCAGATCAGGGCGCCGGAGAAGGTGACGTGTGCAGAGAGGCCCAGCTTGGCACTTGCCCTGGCGGCCCATTTGAGTTGTTGGATGGCCCAGCGGGTGCGCGCCTTTGGGTTGTTGTGTACTTCGTCGGGAGCAAATGCGTCGAACTGGGTGTCATAGGCAGGGTTGACAGCGACGAGTTGTCCTTGCAAATGAGTGGACAATTCTGTGATTTGCAAGCCGTGAGATTCGACGATCCCCTTGATGCGGTCGCAATACGTTTTGCTGCTGGCTGCCTTTTTGAGGTCGATGAGTTGGTCGGCCCAGGTGGGGATTTGGATGCCTTTGTAGCCCAGGCTCGCCGCCCATTTGCACATGTTTTCCAGGTTGTCGAACGGAGCCTGGTCTCCGACAAATTGTGCCAGAAATATGGCAGGTCCTTTGATGGTTTTCATCTTGATGGTGTTCTTTTTGACGGATTAAAATTTCACCCATTTTTGTTTGCTCTTGCCCGATGCGATCACCTTATCGATGAATTGCATGCCGCGCAGGCCGTCCTCCACAGTCGGGAAATCGCTGTAAATGGCTTTGGGTTTTTTCCCTGCCAATCGGGCGCGCAGGCAGATGGCGAAGTTGCGGTAGATGTTGGCAAAAGCTTCGAGATAGCCTTCTGGATGTCCGGCGGGGATGCGGATATGGGCGAGGGCTTCATTGGAAAGTTTGCCCACTCCAGTGCGGTAGATTTCTGTGGGTTTGCTGAGCCATTTGACCAGCAAGGTATTGGGCTCTTGTTGGTGCCATTCCAATCCCGCTTTCTCTCCATAGATGCGGATGCGCAGGTTGTTTTCTTCTCCTGCTGCAATTTGGCTGGCAAACAAAATTCCCTTGGCGCCATTGTCATATTCGATGAACACATTGCCATCGTCGTCGAGCAGCCTGCCCTCTACGAAGGTATTGATGTCGGCACAGAGGCGCTTGATTTGGAGGCCAGTGATGTACTCGGCCAAGTTTTCGGCATGCGTACCGATGTCGCCCATGGCTCCTGCAGCTCCGGATCGTTTGGGGTCTGTTCGCCAAGCGGCCTGTTTTTGATTGCTGTCTTCAACTTTGGTGGAGAGCCATCCTTGTGGATATTCGACAACGACTTTTCGCACCTTCCCAATCTTGCCTTTTTGGATCATGCTGCGAGCTTGCTTGACCATGGGGTAGCCCGTGTAGTTGTGGGTCAGGGCAAAGAGCAGTCCGGTCTTCTTGACCAGTCGTACTAGGGCTTTGGCCTCTTTCATGTTGAAGCAAAGCGGTTTGTCGCACACGACGTGGAAGCCATTTTCCAATGCCATTTTTGCCGGAGGAAAGTGAACGTGATTGGGGGTGACGATGGAGACAAAATCCATGCGTTCGCCTTCGGGCAATTTTTTTTCTGCCAGGATCATTTCCTCAAAACTTCCATACACCCGATCGGGTGGCAGCATGAGGTCTTTGCCCGATAGCTTGGACTTTTCGGGATTGCTGCTGAAAGCGCCACACACCAATTCGATCTCACCGTCGAGGGCAGCAGCCATGCGGTGGACAGCTCCGATGAAGGCACCCCGGCCGCCGCCGACCATTCCCATTCTCATTTTTCTATTCATAGTTAGGTGGTTGTAGGTGTCAGTATTTTATGGATGGACAAAAAGAATTTTTGGACGCTTGCCGACAGCTGAATGGGAAGCGTTTGTCAACTTGTCGGCAGGAGAAAGCCGTCGGTCAGAAAGGGAAGTGACGGCTTGCAATTGTGTGGAGAAAAAGTCTGTTGGTTGAATGTAAAAGCTGGTTTTGTGTATTTCGTTTTGTATGCTGCGTCTGGTATTTTTTTCTTGTTGGTTCATTCGTGTCAATAATAAGAATTTTTTTGAACTCCATTGGGACAGAAGGCCAAAAAGTTTTGAACATTGGTACATTCTGCAAGGCTCTTTGGGCGCAGGGGGATCAACGGCATATTTCAAGCGGATGAGAAATGAGAGGGGCTTGGATTTTCGTTATGCTGTTGTCATTTTAGATTGTATATTTACCTGTCCTAACCAAGTGCAACCTCTATTCAAATTTCACATCTTCGCACCTTAAAAAAATTCGTCCATGAGTGTAGTTACAGGCACCAAGTCCTTTTTCCCAGACATTGGTGAAATCTCCTTTGAAGGCAAGAAATCTGACAACCCTTTTGCGTTCAAATATTACGATGAAACAAAGATGGTTCGCGGCAAGAGCATGAAGGAGTATTTGCGATTTGCCATTTGTTACTGGCACAGCTTCTGCGGAGCTGGAGCTGATCCCTTCGGCGGCGGCACTCGATACATGCCTTGGTTGGAAGCCAGTGATCCCTTGCAACAGGCCAAGGACAAAATGGATGCAGCTTTTGAATTCATTACAAAGATTGGAGCACCCTATTACTGCTTCCACGATTTTGATTTGATCAGCGAGGGAGACAGCATCGCAGAGTCGGAGCGGCGCCTGCAAGCGATTGTGGCTTATGCTGCTGAGAAGCAAAAATCGTCTGGGGTCAAACTGCTCTGGGGAACAGCCAACCTATTCAGCCATGCCCGCTACATGAACGGCGCGTCTACCAATCCCGATTTTGCTGTGCTCACCTATGCTGCCACACAAGTCAAGAATGCCTTGGATGCAACCATTGAATTGGGAGGAGAGAACTACGTTTTTTGGGGTGGTCGGGAAGGCTATATGTCTTTGCTGAATACCGATATGAAACGAGAGCAGGAGCACCTGGCTCGCTTTCTGCAAATGGCCCGTGACTACGGGCGCAAGCAGGGCTTCAAAGGCAAGTTCCTCATCGAGCCCAAGCCCATGGAGCCGATGAAGCACCAGTATGATTTCGATTCCGCTACTGTCACAGCCTTTTTGCGAGAGTTTGATTTGATGGAAGATTTTCAACTCAACATAGAAGTCAATCACGCCACCCTGGCCAGCCATACGTTTGCCCACGAATTGCAAGTAGCAGCCAATGCCGGGTTGATGGGCAGCATTGATGCCAACCGCGGCGATTACCAAAACGGTTGGGACACAGATCAGTTTCCCATGGATTTGTACGAATTGACCGAAGCCATGTTGGTGATCATCGAGGCAGGAGGCTTCCAAACAGGTGGGGTCAATTTCGATGCAAAGGTGCGCCGCAATTCTGTCGACTTGGAAGACCTCTTCCTGGCCCACATCGGGGGGATGGATGCCTTCGCTCGTGCCTTGCTCATCGCCGACGACATCTTGCAAAAATCACCCTACAGAAGTTTGCGCCAAAAGCGATACAGCTCTTATGACGAAGGGCATGGAAAAGCTTTTGAGGAAGGGCGATTGAGCCTGGAAGATTTGCGCACCATTGCCCTGCAGGGGGGAGAGCCCGCATCTCGCAGTGGCAAGCAGGAACTGTTTGAAAACATCATCAACCAATACATTTGATGTGAAAGCCTTTCATGGAAAAAGCCCCACTCGTTTTGATGATTCGAGTGGGGCTTTTTTGTGAGGCGGATGGCTGTTGTCCGCTAGTCCAGAGGCGTATCCAGTATTTGATTCTCGACATATTGAGGATCTGCACTAGAATCATTGATCCGATTCTTCATGTAGAAATAGAGGCAGCCAAACAAAACGATGAGCACGCAGGGAATGAGGGTGAGAATGCTGAGCGTCGCTTGCCCGGCAATCAATTCTGCTTCAGGTCCTGACACGCCAGTCGCCAATGCTTCCTCACGGGCGCCCTGCAACCACCCACCGATGACGGGGTTCCAGATGGTCATGGAAAACATCCCTGCTCCGCCGATCAGCGACATGCCGAGTGCCCCTGTTTCTGGGAGGTACTCTCCGGTGAATCCGATCATGGTTGGCCAGAAGTAGCAGATGCCAACGGCAAAGAGAATGGCCGCCAGGTAGATCATCGGCCCCGTGACTTGACTCAGCATGAAGATGCCGAGCGCAGAGATGATGGCCGATCCCAAAAGCACACCCGCTGGATTGAGGCGATGTACGAGCGGGCCCGCAAAGTAGCGACCCACTGCCATTAACCCTGTCACCAATGCCAATACGAGCATGGGCTGCGCTCCAGAGGCACCCAGGATTTTCTCCACCCATTGAGTGGTGCTGAACTCCGTCGCTGCCGTCAAAGTCATACAAGCGGCAATGAATAGGAAGAGCGGATTGAAAATGGCACTGATGTTTTTGCGGGTGTTGCTGACAATGTTCAATGACTTTGGAAACTCTTGACCGAAGATCAAAAAGGCATAAATGGCCGTGGGGATCAGCATGATGGCAATTTGCATCTGCCAGCCCATTTGCAGGCTTTCCATCCCTCCCGATACCAAGCTGCCGATGACAATTCCCCCTGGAAACCAGACGTGGAATTTATTGAGCATGGTGGTCTTGTTGTCGGGATACATATCGGCGATGAGGGGATTGCAGGCTGCTTCTACCGCTCCATTGGCAAAACCGATGAAGAAGGTGGAAATCATCAGCCCCCAGAATCCTCCTGCTGTGATGGTCAGTACCAGTCCCAGTAAGTGACTGATGAAAGCGACCCACATCATGCGCTTGGGGCCCACTTCGTTGTACAGCAATCCGCCGATCATCATGGCGATGGGGAAGCCCAGAAAGGCCATCGAATTGACCCATCCCAACTGAATGTCGTCGAGGGCAAAATCACCGGACAGTTCCGTTAAGATGCCTGCTCGGATGGCAAAGGTCATGGCCGTTACGATCAGAGCAACGCAGCTGGCATAAAAGAGCCTGTTCTTGTTGATGTTTTCCATAAAGTTGGGTTTGTCTTCGTATCGTTTACAGAACTTAGTCAGGTAAAATAGGGATTTATCGGCAGATTGTTTCGAATGGCGCCGATTAAATTGAAGGGATACACGAAAGTACAACAATTGGACACAAAGGTATCAGGGCGTGGAAGACGGCCGGGACAGGATGAGTTCGTCATACGAGAGCAGGGTGTGAAAATCCCTTGCTTGTAGATAACTTTTCAGCTCCTCGCGAGAGCGATTGTTGGTGATCAGGACAAAGTCTCCCCCCCAGGCCCCCAGGGATTTGACCTCCCCCCAGTAGTCGTCGAAATACAGGTTTTTGGCGCGGATCAGGGCCAAGGTGCCGGATACGAGTTGTTCGTGCTGTCGGATCAGCGATTCGAAGGCGCGCAGGCTGTCGGCTGCCAACATCGCTTCTGTAATGTTGGTGATGTGTTGGATCATGCTGTCAGACGCACTGCCCAGCTCCCGATAACGTGCGATGCCTTCCCGGCTGTTTTGCTTGCGGCCCAGGTAGACAAAGTAGATGTGAGGGCGAAAGTCGGGGGAAAAGTCGATTTCTTTTGACGTTGGCTGGCCATTGATGCGCTGGTAGAGGATGGGGCCCTGGGCGGCGGCACAAGCCAGGTCGTAGCCAGATCCGCCGAAGGTATCGGCCAGTAGGTCGTAAGAATCTACTTGGGCCCACTGGGCGAGCAGGTGTACGAGGGTAGAGCTGCTGCCGAGTCCCCACAGGCGGGGAAAGTCCAAACGAGTCTGGACCAGTCGGCCCGGGAGTTGGTGCGCAAAGTCGGGATTTTGCCGAATGGCAGATTGGAGCAGCTGTTGCAAGCGTTGGGTGGCTTGGTCGTCGGAGGTCTGTAGGCAGGACAGGTCTGGCAGTTGCAGGCGGGTTTCGAACCAACATTGGCTTTGGTGATCGAGGCTGCGCCAGTACAGTTCTGCCTGGCGGCTGTAGTGATCGAAGACCTCTAAGTGCTGGCCAACTTTGGTGGGAAGGGCCAGCGCCAAGGCACCATCCAGGACAGCATATTCGCCGCTGATGAGCAATTTGCCTTGTGCGGAATGGTGTTTTGTAGCGATGATGAGAGGGGTTTGGGCGTCACCAAATGATGGAAGGGGATCAGCCCATCTCAGAAACGACCTCCTTCACTTCTGGTACCATCCGCTTGAGCATGCCTTCGATGCCCGATTTCAAGGTGACAGTAGAAGAAGGGCAGCCGCTGCATGCGCCTTGTAGGATTACGGTGACGATGCCTTCGTTGAAGGATTTGAACTCGATGTTGCCACCATCCATTTCCACGGCTGGTTTCACATAGGTCGCTATGAGCTCCTTGATCTTCTTGACGATCTCCGCTTCATCTTCGGAATATTCGTAGCTGGCGCCGCGTTCTTCCTCGATTTTCTCCATGGCATCGGCAAAACCTTCTCTCACGATGGTTTCCCCTGACTGGACGTATTCTTTGATGAATTGCTTGAGCTTGAGCATGATGTCTTGCCAGCTGTAATTGAACTCTTTGGTCACAGTGACAAAATTGTTGCAGACGTAGACTCCCTTGACGAAAGGCATTTCGAAAAGAGCGGTACCCAGGGGCGACCATTCTTTGGCCATTTCCTCTTCCCGAAAGTCAGCCGTACCCTTGTACAGCATTCGGTTTGTGACGAATTTGAGCGTCTCCGGATTGGGAGTTTGCTCTGTATACAACATGACCGGACTCTTGGTGGCGGCTTTTTCCATCTCTTATTGGCATTTACTAGAACAATCAATTGCAAAGGTAACATAAAAATCAGTGTCGATGTTCGCTTGAATCTGTCTCTTTGTAGAAATTGTGAGTGGGACGAATAAATGGATAGAATCCGTACCTTTGCCCCCGATGATGGACAGCATACAAAAATACTTTCCCGATTTATCGGCCCGCCAACTGGAGCGCTTTGAGGCATTGATGCCTTTGTACGAAGACTGGAACAGCAAAATCAATGTCATTTCTCGCAAAGACTTGGAGAATCTTTACCTGCGCCATGTCTTGCACTCCCTGTCAATTGCCCGCCTGATTCACTTTGGGCCAGGGGCCGATGTGCTGGATTTGGGAACGGGAGGAGGGTTTCCCGGCATTCCATTGGCCATCTTCTTTCCCCAGACCAATTTTACCCTCATCGATGGGACGCGCAAAAAAATACGGGTGGTCCAAGAAGTGGCCGATGCCCTGCAGCTGGACAACGTCAGTGCCCGCCAAGTGAGGGCGGAGGAGCTGAAAAAACAACGCTTTGACTTTGTCTTGAGCCGGGGAGTGGCAGTCTTGGAAAAATTGGTTCCCTGGACCCGGCCACTGCTCAAGCGGGAGCACGAGCACAGCTTGCCCAATGGCCTGATCTGCCTCAAGGGTGGGCGCATCAAGGCCGAAGTGGCAGCTTTGCCCAAGGGGGAATACGTGGAGCTTCACCCCATCCGCAAATTTTTTGAAGAAGAATTTTTTGAAGAAAAAGTCATCGTGTACGTACAAGGCTTATAGACCTCCTCTCAGTGGCTGACCTCCTGTGATGCCATGGCCTCGTCCACTACGCAATCCAGCAAATCCGATATTTGCCAGCCGTGTGCCAGTGTTTGCTGTGGGACAATGCTTTGCTCTGACATGCCCGGAATGGTGTTGGCTTCGAGGAAATAAAAGACATCTTCCACCAGAATGTAGTCAAAGCGGACAATGCCACTGCAGTGGAGCAGTTTGTAGAGCTGGCGAGACAAGGCTTGGCAGCGGTTTCGTTGGTCTTCGGTCAAATGAGCAGGCGTAATCTCCTGACTTTCATTCTCGTATTTGGCCTTGTAGTCGAAAAAGTCATTTTGTGGGCGAATCTCTGTCACTGGCAGCGCAACGATGTCTCGTCCCTTTCGAACGACCCCATTGGAGTATTCCACCCCGTCGAGAAACCCCTCTACAATTACTTCATCGTCGTAGGCAAAGGCTTGTTGGATGGCCGCTTCCAGTTGTGCATGTTCGGTTACCTTGCTGATGCCGTAGCTGCTGCCGTTTTTGTTGGGTTTGACAAAGAGGGGGAGTGCCATCTCGTGAAGGCTGGAAAAGTCGATGGGCTCCTGGCGGTACAACAAGACCGAGGGGGCCATGGGGATGTCGTAGCTGCGAAGGAAATCCTTGCAGGCCTGTTTGTTGAAGGCCAAGGCGCTCGAAAAGTGGTTGCAGCCCGTGTAGGGAATGTCCAGCAACTCGAAGTAGCCCTGAATGCTTCCATCTTCCGCCGGGTGGCCGTGCAACATGAGAAAGACCAAATCAAATTGAATGCGGTGTCCATTGACTTCCAGCGAGAAATCGTTTTTGTCGACCAAGGCATTGGAGGCCTGCTCCTCAAAGCTGCGGCCATTGAGTTCTATGATGTAGGCCTGGTACTTCTCACTGTCGAGATGTTGGTAGATGGTTTTGGCGCTTTTCAAAGAGATGCCGCGCTCGGCAACATTTCCTCCTGTGAGTATGGCAACAGTTTGTTTTTCCATGATTGATTCCCTTGTCCGTAGGCATTGGTGAATGGATGCGGTAAATGTAAGGGTTTACGGGAATTTCTGCTGTGGGGATGCGCAAATTAATGTCCTGGCCGCGTATTCGCCCTTGTTTAGCTATTTTTTGCGAAAAACAATTGTTCTCTGGAAATCTTAAATCGAAGTCTCAAAACCTCCCCCATATTTGTATCTTAGCGGCAAAATTTCGCAACACCGCAAACGACTTACCAATGAGTAACGAATCAGCTTCAACTTCTACGACAACTGTTCAATTGCAAGCAGCAGACAACATCCGCATTCTGGCTGCATCAATGGTGGAAAAGGCCAAATCTGGTCACCCTGGTGGCCCGATGGGGGGAGCCGATTTTGTACACATTCTATTTTCCGAGTTCATGCAATTCGATCCGGACGATCCCACCTATCCATTCCGCGATCGCTTTTTCCTCGATCCTGGCCACATGTCTGCCATGTTGTATGCCCAGTTGCACCTGTTTGGCTTTTACAGCATGGACGATTTGAAAAACTTTCGCCAGTGGGGCAGCCCAACGCCGGGCCACCCAGAGGTGGATGTGAAGCGCGGTGTTGAAAACACATCTGGCCCCTTGGGAGTCGGTCATACTTTTGGAGTAGGAGCTGCTGTGGCGGAGCGTTTTTTGGCGGCCCGTTTCGGAGAGTGGACTGCTCACAAAACCTTTCTCTACATTTCCGATGGGGGTGTACAGGAGGAAATTTCTCAAGGAGCTGGCCGGACAGCTGGCTTCCTGGGACTGGGCAACATCGTGATGTTTTACGATGCCAACGACATTCAGTTGTCGACCACCGTTCCCGATGTGATGAGCGAAGATACGGGAAAGAAGTACGAAGCCTGGGGCTGGCACGTCATCACCATCAAGGGCAATGACCACGATGAAATCCGGCAGGCCATTCAAGCCGGGATCGACGAAACGGATCGGCCTACTCTGATCATTGGCAAAACCATCATGGGCAAGGGGGCCGTTACCGAGGAAGGCGATTCCTACGAGGGCATGGTCGATTCGCATGGCAAGCCCATCAGCAAGTCTGGGGCTTCTTTCGAAAAGACGGTTTCCCACTTGGGAGGAAATCCCGATGATCCATTTCAGGTATTTCCCGAAGTACAAGAACTGTATGCAGCCTCTATGGAGCGCAAGCGACAGCACATCGCCAACAAACGGCAGCAGCAAGCCGACTGGGAAGCTGCCAATCCCGCAGAGGCAGCCCGCTTGAAGCGTTTCCTCAGTGGAGAACTGCCTGAGCTGGATTTCGCTGGCATTCCACAAAAGCCCAACTCTGCGACTCGCAATGCCTCTGCGGCAGTCCTGTCCTACTTAGCCGATCAGGTAGATAATATGGTGGTGGCTTCTGCTGACCTTTGCAACAGTGACAAAACAGAGGCCTTCCTGAAGAAGACGAGCCACTTCCGCAAAGGAGACTTCAGTGGTCAGTTTTATCAAGCAGGGGTGTCAGAATTCACCATGGCAGCTGTGGCCACGGGCATGGCTTTGCATGGAGGGGTGATTCCCGCCTGCGCGACCTTTTTTGTCTTTTCCGACTTTATGAAACCTGCCATTCGCCTGGCTTGTCTGATGGAGCAACCTGTGATCTTTATCTGGACCCACGATGCCTTCCGGGTAGGGGAGGACGGCCCGACCCACCAGCCTGTGGAGCAAGAGGCACAAATTCGCCTGTTGGAACAACTGAAAAATCACTCTGGCAAGAGCAGCTTCCTGGCCCTACGCCCTGCCGATGCCAACGAAACAACGGTGGCCTGGAAAATGGCTCTCGACAATCGCTCGACTCCTTCTGGACTCATCCTGTCCCGTCAGAATGTCCCCAACTTGGTGGATTCCAGTTACGACAAGATGCTGGCTGCCGAGAAGGGAGGCTATGTGGTAGAGGATGATGGAGAAGACATCGACGTTTTGCTGCTGGCCAATGGCTCGGAGGTGGCCACCTTGGCGGGTGGTGCGGCCCTGTTGCGGGAGCGCAAGGGGATGAAAATCCGAGTGGTATCCGTCCCATCAGAAGGCCGGTTCATGGAGCAGTCGGAAGCCTACCGCCAAAGCGTACTGCCCAAGGGCGTGCCTGTATACGGCCTGACAGCTGGCTTGCCCATCACCCTGCGCAACTTGGTGGGAGACAATGGCAAGATCCAGGGGTTGGACCATTTTGGGTATTCTGCTCCCTATACTGTGCTGGATGAAAAATTTGGCTTCACAGCCGAGCGGGTGTACGATGAAATAGTGAGCTGGTTGGGTCGCTAAAAGCCGTATTTGGCGAAACAAAATCCAGTCTCCAGGGTTATTGCTTTGAGTGAAGAATTAAGCCGAACTTTGGCATTGTGCTGAAGTTTGGCTCAGCCTATCAACTTTGGAGCAATGAATGTCCTGCCGGGAAGAAAATCCATCATTACTTTTATCATCTTGGCGCTTTTGAGCGTCTATTTCGTCTTTCAGCTCAAGTTTTCCTTTAGCCTGGAACAGTTTTTCCCGGAGGGAGACAAAGACCTGGAATTCTATCAGTCTTTCACCGAGTCCTTTGAGTCAGACATCAACTTTCTGTTTCTGGCAGTGGAGCGCAAAGACGGGGTTTTCGATCAGTCCTTTCTCCAACGCTTTGACAGTTTGAGCTTGGCGGCGGCTCGTCTTCCATACGTTTCCAAGGCCCAATCCCTCAGCACGGTGCGCTATCCGTTGAAGACGCCCTTCGGGGTGACGACCGTCCCTGCCTTGCACATCGACCAGCCCGCTTATTACGAAAAAGACAAAGAACGCGTGCTGTCCGACGAGCGTTTTGTCCACAACCTGATTTCTGAAGACGCAACCTCTCTGATGATTGCCATCAAAACCGATGGCACCCTTGATTTGCAGCAGTCTCAGGAATTGATCCCAGCGACGGAGGAATTGGTCAAGCGCTTTGGATTTGACGACTATCACATTTTGGGGCCACCTTATTTTCAAAAAGAAATGGTGGACATGCAGCAGCGGGAGATTCTCGTTTCTGCGGTTGTTTCCGGCGTATTGGTCACCTTGATCATGTTGTTGATCTTTCGACGAACCTGGGGCATTGTCATTTCCCTGGTCTCCATTGGGCTGGGGATGTTGCTGTTCATGGGCTTGCTGGGGGCGACGGGCCGGGAGTTGAGCGCCATGGCTGCTTTGTACCCTGTGTTGATGATCATTGTGGGGACCTCGGATGTCATCCACATCATGTCCAAATACATTGACGAGCTGCGAAAAGGCTTCAGCCGCACCGATGCCATTCGGACGACGATCCGCGAGATTGGCTTGGCCACTTTGCTCACCTCTATTACAACGGCCATTGGCTTTGCTACCTTGATGACCAGCCGCATCGGGCCCATTCGGGATTTTGGACTGAATGCAGCCGTGGGGGTCGTGGTGGCCTACATTACTGTCATTGGTTTCACAACGGCCTTGTTGGTGCTTTTCCGCGCGGAACAAATCATGCGTTTTACCGAGAAAGAATCCATTTGGCATCGGTTGATGGATGGCAGCTACCATTTTACGGTACGGCATCCCAAATTCATCTCCATTACGTCCTTGGTGGTTTTGTTTGTGAGTCTGTGGGGCATCAGCAAGGTGACGACCAATTACCGGGTGGAGAGCAATTTGCCTCGGGGAGAGAAGATATCGGAGGACTTTGTCTTTTTTGAGAAGACCTTTGCAGGATTTCGGCCGTTGGAAGTTGCCCTTTTCAGTCAGGGAGAGTATACGGCAGATTCCTATGAGGTGGTCCAGCAGGTGGATAAGATCGGACGTTATTTGGACTCGATTCCCGCCGTTCGTTCCGTCAACTCCATTGCCACTTTTTACAAGAGCATTCACCAGATGTTCAACAACAATCGTCCGGATGCCTACAAGATGCCGGAGACGCCTCGTCAGTTTGAAAAATACCAGCGCTTGATTGCCAAGTTGCCCGACAATACCAGTTCTGTACTGATCAGCAAGGATCGCAAAAATACCCGGATGGCGTCGAGGATTTTGGACGTAGGGGCAGACAGTGTCAAGGTGGTGGAAAAGCAGATCAACGATTGGATTGCTGCCAATGTGGACTCAGAGGTGGTACAGGTGAAAATTACGGGAACTGGATTGATCTTGGACAAAAACTCAGAATATGTCCGCCAGAATCTCATCCAGGGTTTGGGGCTTGCCATTTTGATCATCAGCATTCTCATGGCCTTTTTGTTCAAAGACTGGCGCATGGTGATCATCTCTTTGGTCCCGAATGTCTTTCCCTTGCTCTTGGCAGGCGGTATGTTGGGCTTTGTCGGCATTGAGCTGGAGGCGGGCGTGGCGATTGTCTTTGCCATCGTATTCGGGATTGCGGTGGACGATACCATCCATTTTCTCAGCAAGTTCAAATTGGCCCTCAACAAAGGCAAAACCATAGAAGAGTCTTTGTACATCACCTTCATAGAGACGGGAAAAGCGATCTGTTTGACCAGTGTGATCCTCTTTTTTGGATTTTTGGTCATGCTTTTTTCCATTCACCCACCCAGTGTGACCATTGGCTTGCTGATCAGCCTCACACTGGCCAGTGCCTTGATGGCTGATTTGTTTACCACTCCGGTCCTGATCAGGTGGTTGGTAAAGGAGAAAACTCCTGCTTCGGAGGCAGACTCTTGAGGTCTGTGAATAAATTACGGCAGTCTATTCTGGCTATATTTGCGTAATTCCCTATTTTCACGGAATATTGTGTTGATTTGTAAAAAACATCATTCTCATTTGGCAGCAAGCAGGACAGCAGGCGGTTGCCAAATACCCACAGAATAAGCTAATTACATATGAGTATTGTAGAAATGCGGGTTCCTGTCATCGGCGAATCCATCACCGAAGTAACGCTCTCCCAATGGCTCAAAGAGGATGGCGAAATCATTAAATTGGACGAACCCATTTGCGAGTTTGAATCCGATAAGGCCACTCTTGAATTCCCCGCCGAAGCAGCTGGCAAATTGATGTACGTAGCTGCAGAAGGAGACGATTTGGAGATTGGAGCTTTGGTTGCCAAAATTGACACCAGCGTTTCGGCTGGAGGTGGCGCTCCCGCAGCTGTTTCCCCTCCCAAAACAGAAGATGCTCCCAAGGAAGAAGCTCCTGCTCCCGTCGCAAGTCCTGCCAATGGAGAGACTTCTTACGCCAGTGGCACCCCGTCGCCCGCTGCTGCCAAGATCATGGCAGAACAAAACATCAGTGTGGCCGAAGTTGTCGCAACTGGCAAAGACGGCCGCATCACCAAAGCAGATGTATTGGAGGCGGTTGCCAAAAAAGCCAGCGCCCCTGCTCCCGTCAAGGCCAAGGCGCCTGCTGAGCAAGCCCCTGCCCCTGCCGCTCCTGCTCCCCAAGAGCGCGGGACTCGCCGCAAGAAAATGAGCCGGATGCGCCGGACCATCGCCAAGCGCTTGGTATCTGCTAAGAACCAGACAGCGATGCTGACGACCTTCAACGAGGTAGACCTGTCCGAGGTCATGAAGCTGCGGAAAAAATACCAAGAAGAGTTTGTGGAGAAATACGGCATCAAGTTGGGCTTCATGTCTCTCTTTGCCAAGGCATGTGCCAAGGCCTTGATGGAGATGCCCGATGTCAATGCGATGATCGATGGCGAAGAGATCGTTTACCACGACTTTGTTGACATATCCATTGCCATTTCTACCCCCAACGGCTTGGTGGTACCTCCTGTAAAGAATGTCGAATCCAAAGACTTTCACGAGATCGAGAAAGAGATCAAGAGCCTGGCAGGCAAGGCCCGCGAAGGCAAGTTGACCCTGGATGAAATGAAAGGCGGAACCTTTACCATCACCAATGGCGGTGTTTTTGGTTCCCTGGTCAGCACACCCATCATCAATGAGCCTCAGTCGGCCATTCTCGGGATGCACACCATCCAACAACGGCCTGTGGCTGTCAACGGAGAGGTCGTCATTCGTCCGATGATGTACCTGGCCTTGTCCTACGATCATCGGATCATCGATGGCAGCACCTCAGTCACCTTCTTGGTCAAAGTGAAAAAGTTGTTGGAAGACCCGGTTAAGCTGCTGCTGGGCATCTGATGCCATCCACTGTTCACCACAAAACGAGCGAATGACCCTCCGACAGTTCATAGAGATGCTGGGAGACAATCCCTATTATGTCTTGTTCTTTTTTTTGATGCTGCCTTTGACGGCCTTTCTGGCTGGTATTTTTGGCAAGAACGAAGGGCACATCTCCCCGTGGAAGTACTTGTATGCGACCTTGGTCTATCTGGCGAGCATACCAGGCATCTTTGCCATTACACTGAGTGTTTACCTGTTCTTGTTTGAACGCCGATCCATTTTTGATACGGATTTGTACACGCAGATTTTGCCCATTGTGGCCATGATTGCCACCCTTTTGCTGATTCGTCGCAATGTCGATCTCGATTTGATTCCAGGCTTTGGCAAGCTGTCGGGCCTGGTGATCATGGTGACAGCTGTGCTGATCTTGATGTGGATGGTGGATCGGACGCGGATCTTTGTGTTTTCTTACATGCCTTTCCAGCAGGTGTTGCTCATTTTTGGAGCGCTGTTGTTGGCGGTATGGTTTGGGTGGAACAGGTTGTTTGGCAGACGGGCTTGAGAGGAGGAGATGAGCGTTTGGGCTCGCTGAGATTTGGTGGGGGGATGTAGTTTGGGGCTTTGGGTGGGCCCGCCCTCTAGGTGACCCCAATCAGGCCACCCCTTTTTGGAACCGCACCCAGGCACAGCTCCGCCAACCCAAACCTGGGCAGATACGCCCAAAATGGATGTTTTTTGTCATCAATCCCCTCGTCTGCGCAGCCCAAAGGGTTGATTTATGTCGGTAATAGGACACGGCACCCCCTGAAATTCCATAAATAAAAGTGTTAAAGTTTTGAATTTTTTTATTTGATATGGGTAAAAATTTGGTATACAGTTCATAAGGTATGATTATTTTTGCACTTTGTAAGGTGTCATTTTTTGCCATTTTCTCTCTTTCCATCCCATTTCTAGCAGTTTTCATGTATTGGTCACTCGTATGCTGACTCATTGCTCCAGTCTCGCCGCAATGGCATTGATCAGTTGTTCCTTGTCAGTCTTTGCTTTGTCGAGAAAGCTTTGAGGGATGGCCAGTTGGTCGTTGTACTTTGCAGACCACAGCATCATTTCCACAAGAACAGGGACCAGATTTTTGCCTTTCTGCGTTAGCGAATACTCCTTTTTTGTCCGGAGCTTTTCGTACACCTTTGACTCAATCACACCATTGTTTTCCAGCTTTTTCAAGCGATCAGACAGCACATTGGTTGCGATGCCCTCCTTTGAGTTGAGGAAGTCGGTATAAAACTTCTTCCCGTCAAAGATGAAGTCTCTGATGATCAAAAACGTCCATTTGTCTCCAAAAAAATCCAGTGCATAGCTGATTGGGCAGTCCGATCTCATAATTTTTCTCTTTGTTACTTGCGTTTTACAAGTTAATGATGGATTTTTATTTACTTGCAATTAGCAAGTGAGTAATTTTACAACCAATTCTTTCTTTTCAATGGATACGATACAAATAAATTTCGATTCTTTGCGCAAAGCCAGCTGGTCTGATCAAGAAACAGAAAATGTAAAGCTGGTCATTGACTTCATTTATCACCTGATGAACAAACACGACTTCGATTACGTTGCCAAAAAATTTGGGAATCAGTCTTATGTGCAGCACAACCGCGGGATTCCCGATGGCATGAGTGCGCTGATCGAGTATGTGAAAAACTTTGCTGGCACTTATCCCGAGTATGCCTATGATGTCAAACACATTTTTGCCGATGGTGATTTTGTGATCTTTCACTCTCATGCCACCACCAAGGCCCAGCATCGCGGCAACGATCAGAAAGGACTCAACATCATAGATACCTGGGAGATCAAAAACGGAGAGATTGTCACCCATTGGGATGCCCTCCAGCCATTGGATGGGTTCATGCGTTTTTACAACCTACTTGTCGGTGGCAAGATCAAAAATGCAAACGGCGTTTTTTGACCATTTGCTGGTGAACTGTCATCAATACAGCTCCGTCTCAGGGTGAAAGGCATACCACGCAAACCAATACATGCTGACAGCTGGCAGTAGTTTCCCATTTGCATCGGTGATGCGGGCATGGCCGCTTTTGGCGTCGTAGTGGACTTGCAGTGACTGGCCGTGGAAAGTATCGCTGAGCAGCTCCTTTTGCTTGTGCAATTTTCGGAAAGGATAGGCTTTGTATTTTCCATTGATCTCTATGCCAATGACCAATTCTTTCTTGTCGAGTTGCTTGTCTGCCTTGTCGACGGGAAACATCAAATCGGGAGAGTTCGCATACTTTCGATATGCATCAGTCCGATATTTGTCGCCAGCTACCTCTAGGACAAGGGTCTCCGGAAAACGCTCTTTCCACCGCCCCCAGTCAACATACTCCATGGGAATGCTCTCCAACTTGGTGCCTGCCAGTGGCCCGGCAATGGCCTGCCCCAGGATCTGAGACCAGAGTGATTCCGTTGTTCTATCATACAGCAAGACATCGCTGTTGTACAGCAGGCCGGACACGCCAAAGGTGGTTCCCTCGGCCAAGCCCGTGGTCAAAAAGGCAATTCCGCTTCGGCACAGGGGGCAATAAGTTACGATGACGTCTTGTTGTGCAAACTGATCATTGACGATTTCATGTCGGTCCATGACGCGTACTGGGTAGGCTTTGGCAATGCCATTGTGGTACACGCCCAAGACAGGGTCTTTGTCGGTCAGGTAAGCAGGTGGCTCGGAAGAAAACTTGGGCTGATCAATGGAGGGGATGCCGTCTCGGGGCGGGCCGCCGGATTTGATCTCCTTCAGGGGGATGGCAAGGTTGGAGAGGGCAAATCCATTGCGCATAGAAGCTTTTGGGGAGGAGGGGACAGAAGTGGCGGCGATCACATCAGTCGCCGCTTTTTCAGGGCGGTAATTCATGGGCAGAAAATCTGCAAGCCCTTCATTGTTCCAATGCCCGTACTCGACCAGCAAACCCGATTGGGTTGGATAGCCTTCTTTGTTGAGCCAAACCTTGCTTTTGCGGGCAAACAACCAAGACGTCTGTCCTCGTTTTTTTTGCTGCCCCAGTGTGCTCACCTCCTGGTCTACCAAATCGCTCTCTGCCCGATGACTGAGCTGCTTGGCCGATCTTCCCAAGCGATTGGGGGCGCGACCTTTGGACAATTCCTCTTCTCTGGTGTAGATGATCTTGATGAAATCCTTGAACTGAAGGCTGTACTGCTCCCCTGAGGCCTGGATGAGTTGGTCCATATTGGGTCTGCCAGTGGTGGTAAACTTTTGGCCATTCTCCAACTTGGCAGTGTACACATCAAAGCCGTTTTCCTTGAGCTGGCCATCCATTAAGCTGAGGTAAAAATGCCGGGGAGAACCGAGAAATGCTTTTTTGCGATTTTTGGTCCATCGATTTTGTTCCTTCTCATCGGTGGAAGGGAGAGGCTCAAAAAATGCTTTGCCACCATAGCTGAGCTGTCCGCCTTTGTCGAGAGAGAAATCCTCCAAAAGGAAATGGATGAGGTAGCCCGTTGCCTTGTTTTCAAATTGGAGCAATTCGGCTGCCTGGGCGGTCAACTCTCCGGATGACGATTTTTCCAACAACACTTTGTCCGGGTTGAGGAATTTACATTTGGAGGCATTGGCGGTCTGTCCCAGAATGGCCTGCGTAAAATCTTTCAAATATCGATTGCGCTTCCTGCTTCGCTTGGCCGATACTTGGATGGTGCTCAAATCCACCGTCGAGGGGAATAGTTTGAAATTGCCATCGGAGGCAGAGGTAGTGGCAGAGGAAACGCGGACCACTTTGCTGACGGCTCGGTAACTGATGTGAGACACCACCAGCTTGTAAGTTCCTTCAGGCAGCTTGTCGAAGCGATACTGACCCTGTTCGTCGGTCAATGTGGAAAAGGTGGTATTCTCCAAAAAAATGTGGGCAGCATCCACGGGCTCTTTGCTGTTCCAGTCGGTAATGACACCAGACAAGCTGAATTGGGCAATGGAAAAAAGAGAGCAACAGCAGAATAGAAAACACAGCATAGCGCGCGACATAATCAGATCGTTTTGTCTCCTAAGATTACAAATAATTGCCCTGCCGGAGTATCGGCTGAGCGACCTTCGCTTGACTTTGCTCGTTGGAAAGGTAGGCTTAGTCCTCACTCGGAGGAAGCAGTTTGTGGACTTTGACGCAGTGGAATTGGTCCTGAGGCAATTTTTCGTAAGGCTCGGGAAAAGCATCGAATCCACATTCACGAAAGAAACCGACATAGAGTTCATCTACTTCGGTCTCCAATATTTTGACAGGCAAGTGCTTGGGCAGGCGTTCGATCATGAACTTTCCGACGCCTTTCCACTGAATGTCTGGCTCCACCGCAATGTGTCGAATGAAAAATCGGTGATGTTCCAATTGTTCCACACCAATGATCCCGAGAATCTGATCTTCAAATGTGACCTTGAACAAAAGCTTTTTTGTTCCTGACAACAAATATTCATTCAACAGTTGCCGGACTGTGTCTTCCGAATCACTCTTGCTGCTGATGGATAAAAGCCGCTTTAGTTGGTCTCGTTGAGGATTGGCATCTTGTACGGGTGCCAGTTCTAGTGCATCCTTATATTTCGTTATTTGCATCTCTGTAAATTTGGCAAAGCCTATGACATCGTTTAACTTGGGAGAGATGAACCATTGCCAAAATATGAAATTATCTTTGATTATTTCTAAATAAGCTTTGAGGAATGGGAGAAGATTTGGGATTGTCAAAACAATTGACCAGCATCAAACCAAATATTCCCCAGAATTGATTCTTCTGACTCACAAGTTCTACATCATTTTTCAAGCCGAAATTTCTCTTTTTTATGAATCCATTTCACCTCGCCTTTCCCGTCAGCGACCTGGCAGTCACCCGTCAATTTTATGGTGAATTGCTGGGCTGCACCATTGGCCGCTCTGCCGAACGCTGGGTTGATTTTGACTTTTGGGGCCATCAATTGTCTGCTCACCTGACCGATGATCGCCCCGCCGAACCCATGAGCAATCCCGTGGATGGCAAGCAGGTTCCCGTCCGGCATTTTGGAGCCATTCTGGAATGGTCGCAGTGGCATGCCCTGGCCGACAAACTCAAAAAAGCCAACATCCAGTTTGTCATCGAACCCTACATTCGCTTCCAGGGAGAAGTGGGCGAACAGGCAACCATGTTTTTCCTCGATCCCAGTGGAAATGCCCTGGAATTCAAATCCTTCAAAGACCCTGCCCAGGTTTTCGCGACCTGACGTGCTTGCCCAACAACGTCCTTGTCCGACCGTACAGCTAAAGAAAAGCATGCAAAAACGTCGCCTTCCAGCAGAGTGGGAACCACAGCAAATGGTTCAATTTACCTTCCCCCATCAGCAGACCGACTGGATCGCCAATTGGGAGCAAGCAGTGGCATGCTTCGTGGAAATCATTCACCTGGCCAGTACCTTTCAGCCCGTGCTCCTGACCTGCCAGGATCAAACCCTTGTACAGTCTCATTTGCCCGCCGATCTGCGCAGCAAGTTGCAGATACACGAGCTGCCTTCCAACGATACATGGGCCAGGGACCACGGAGCAATCACAGTTTGGGAGGGAGAAAAGCGGTTGTTGCTCGACTTTGTCTTCAATGGTTGGGGACAAAAGTTTCCTGCCGATTTGGACAACCAACTTTCCCAACAACTCCATCGGCAAGGCGTCTGGCCAAATGCGCCCATGCAGTCCATCAATTTTGTGCTGGAAGGAGGGAGTTTGGAAAGCGATGGCAAGGGAAGCCTTCTGACCACGACCCAATGTTTGTTGTCTCCGCACCGAAACCCCCAATTGTCAAAAGAGCAAATCGAACAACAACTCAAAGAATACCTGGGCTTGACAAGGGTGCTGTGGCTGCAAAATGGCCACCTAGCCGGAGATGATACGGATGCACACATCGATACCTTGGCTCGTTTTTGCAGCGAAGAGGTGATCGCCTATGTGCAGTGTACGGACGCGACCGATGAACACTTCGATCCCCTGCAAGCGATGGAGCGGGAGTTGCAAGGTTTTCGCCAACTCAGCGGGCAAGCGTATCGACTGATTCCTCTCCCGCTTCCCAGTCCCATCTTTGCAGAGGATGGCCATCGGCTGCCAGCCACCTATGCCAATTTTCTGATCCTGAACCAGGCAGTCCTCGTTCCTGTTTACGGAGTGCCAGAAGATCAATTGGCCTTGGATCAGTTGCGGCCTTTGTTTCCAGATCGAACAGTCCTGCCAGTCAATTGCCGGGCCTTGATCGAGCAACACGGTTCCCTGCATTGTCTGAGTATGAATTACTACTGAATGTTCTCCCAATGAAATCGTCTAAATCAATGGAAATGACCTCCTTACGTGTAGGCATCGTACAGCAAAAAAATGTGGCAGACCAGCAAGCCAATGTACAAAAGAGCTTGCAGGGCATCGAGCAGTGTGCTGCGCAGGGAGCTGACTTGGTCGTGTTGCAAGAATTGCACAGCAGCTTGTATTTTTGTCAGGTGGAGGAAGTCGATCAGTTCGACTTGGCCGAACCCATACCCGGACCGCTGACCGATCAATTCGCAGCAGCAGCCCGCGCCCATTCGGTGGTATTGGTTGGGTCTTTTTTCGAAAAACGCGCTCCTGGCATCTACCACAATACAGCAGTGGTATTTGAAAAAGATGGCAGCATTGCAGGCACCTATCGGAAAATGCACATTCCGGACGATCCTGCCTATTACGAAAAGTTTTACTTCACTCCTGGAGACCTTGGCTTTGTACCCATTGCTACCTCTGTTGGCAAGTTGGGGGTCCTCGTTTGTTGGGACCAGTGGTATCCGGAGGCGGCTCGGTTGATGGCATTGGCTGGGGCGGAACTCTTGATTTATCCCACGGCCATTGGCTGGGAGAGCAGTGATTCTATGGATGAACAAAACCGTCAGTTGGATGCCTGGCAAACCATCCAGCGGGGACATGCCATTGCCAATGGCTTGTTGGTGGTCAGTGTCAATCGGGTGGGCTTGGAAGCAGATTGGAGCGGGGCGACAGGAGGCATCCATTTTTGGGGGCACAGCTTTGTGACGGGGCCGCAAGGCGAATGGTTGTACCAAGCTCCTGCCCATGAAGAGGCCGTACAGGTGGTGCCATTGGATATGAAACGAAGTGAAGATGTCAGGCGGATCTGGCCTTTTTTCCGAGATCGACGAATCGATGCCTATGAGGGATTGCAGAAGCGGTACCTCGACAAATTGTAACCCTTACAATCCAAAGCGATCCAGAAATCCTTTCTTCCGGGACTGCGCCACTTCCAGCTCCTCCCGATTGTTCATGATCACCTGGCCCCCCTTTCCTTTGATGTATTGCTGCACATATTCCAAATTGACCATGGTAGAACGGTGGATGCGATAGAAACCCAAGGGGTCGAGCAATTCCTCGTAGAATTTTAGCTTCCGACAAATCAAAGACTTGTTGCCATCGGTAAAATGAAAGCGGGTAAAATTGTCTTCCGCTTCGCAGTAAATCACCTCCTTGACCCGTCTCACCTTGAAGCCATTGATCAGTGGCAAGACAATCTTTTGGTGTTGATGATTGAGCGAAGAGATGTTTTGCAAAAGGATGCTCGTGTGGTTTTGTTCCTGCTGAGAAGCCAGCCGATCTTTTACTTTGTCCACGGCTAGTATGAGCCCGTCGATGTCGATGGGCTTGAGCAAATAGTGGGCAGCACTCAGATTGAGGGCCTGGATGGCGTATTGTGAAAATGCAGTGATGAAGATGGTCTCAAATTGAATGTCTCCCAATCGCTCCAGCAGATCGAAGGCATTGCCATAGGGCATTTCTATGTCCAAAAAAACCAATTGAGGATGCAGGCGTTCGATGGCCTCCTGGGCCTCGACAATGTTGGTGGCCGTGCCAACGACCTTGACAGACTTGCAATACTTTTGCAAATAGGCGGCCAGGGTTTCCCGACTGTCCAGTTCGTCGTCTACGATGAGAGCTTGAATGCCATTCATGTGGTGGGGATTGTAAATTGTACTCTTGTGCCTGTGTCTTGTTGGTCTGGGTACAAGTCACTGGTGTCGAGGGTATACTCTTTGGAATACAACTCGCGAATCAATGCCAGCCGCTGTCCAATGTTGCTCAAGGCAGTTGATTTGTATTGTCGTTGGTTGTTGGTCTTCAGCGCCAAGGATCGCCTGCGGCCGATGCCGTCATCTTCGATCAACACCCGCAATTTGCCTGCCTCTTCTGTCAGCCGCAGCAGGATGTGTCCTTTGCTGTCTTTGTAGCGGATGCCGTGCCAGATGGCATTTTCCAAAAAGGGTTGGATGAGCATGGGCGGCAATTGGATGTTGCTCATGTCCATGGCATCTGGCAGGTCGATGGTGTAGTCAAACTTGTCCCGAAAGCGGGTGTGTTCCAAGCGTAGATAGAGTTCTATGAGTTCGATTTCTTTTTCCAAGGAGATGAATTCTTGCTTGGAGTCGTCGAGTACCCGACGCATCAAGGTCGAAAAATCTGACAAATACTTGTTGGCAGAGCGTTCGTCATTTTTGGCGATGAAGCTGTTGACAGAGTTGAGGACATTGAAAATAAAATGTGGATTCATCTGGGTGCGCAACGACTTGAGCAGCAGCATTTGATTGGCCTGCCGCTTCCCCCGATCGCTTTTGTAAATGAAGTAAATCGATGTCAACGCACCCAAGAGCAGCAAGCTCAACAAACCGATGATGATGCGCTGGGTGAAAAGCTGATCGGTCATGTATTTGGACTGGGCGACTTGAAACTTGTAGTCTTTTTCGAACAAATCGATGTTGCGCTGGGCTTTCAAGACCGCCAGGAGTTGGTCAATCTCTTTTTTCTCCTTTTGATTGCCCTGAAACAAATTGGACTTGTAGGTCTGCAAATCTGCCATGGCTGCCGCAATGTCTCCTTTCTGTTGGTTGACTTCTGCCGATTTGAGAAAAACCTTGCTGATTTGCTGTGGCGTCACCTTGGTATCGATGAGGTCCTTGGATTGTTGAACATATTTTTCGGCATCGGAGACTTGGCCCTTTTCCAAGTAGGCATCAGCAATCTTGAGCTGCTCTCCGATGATTTGATCTGTTTCTACCTGGAGGTTGTTTTGAAGGTCTAGGTGCTCCTGTCGGTATTGGATTTCTTTTTCAGGATCAGTGGAAATGACGGCCTCTTTGGTCGCCTCCAACTCCTTGTAGGTGACGGGGTCTAGACTGGGCGAATTGCTCTGGCTGGCATTGCGATAGTTCTCCACAGCCAGGGGAGCATTTCGCTGTTGGGCATACACATTGGCTTTTTTGGCTTGTATTCGAGACAGATTGGTGTTGTCGTTTCTGAGCTGATAGCTGTCTTCCAGTCTGTTGTATGTTTCCAGACTTTTGCTCAATTCCTTGTTGGTCCTGTTGGCATCGGCAATGCCTTCTTCGCATTTGAGTCGCAAATCTTCTGAGATGGCACTTTTGAGGCAAAGCTTGAAATAGGAAACAGCCTCCGTGGTGTTGGGCACCAGATTGTAGAGTCGGCCGACTTCGTAGTACTGTTGTGCGATGGGGGTGCTCTGTCGCTGTCGTTGAAAAATGGAAAGGGCATCTTGTCGTCGGCCAATGGCCAATTCGTACTGTTCGATGTCTTCGTTGATGTCGGCCAGCAGTAGATAGGCACGGGCGCTGAGGGCGTCGTCTTTTCGGTCCTTGGCCTGGCGAATGGCTTGCTCGATGAGTTGAATGGCAGCTGTGGGATTTTTGTCTCGCAGCTTGGCGGCTCGGTCCAACAGCTCGGCAGCATCTTTTTGCACCTGCCGCTTCAACCCAACCTCTTTTTGGGCCATGCTCCAAAATGGAAGCAGACAGCAGAGGAAGATCCCAATTGTTGATGGCCAATTCATATGTTGGTGGCAGTATTTTAGCCAAAGATACAGGAATTCGAGCAATGATGGTTTTGTGTAAGTATGCTGTTTAGGCAGTTTTGCCAACTCAAATGGCTCATTGACCAAGGCATCTGCATCCCTGGCCAAGTCTTCCTTTTTTTCCCTTTTTTATTTATGGATTTTTGAAGCATTCGTTCACGTACATTTCAAAGAGAGGCTTCGCCAAAACGGCTGCTTTCTTTGCAATGCAAACTGTCAGTGAAACGGTCGCCTTCACAGCCACCCTTTCACCTGGTGGTACAAAATTTCCCAAAATGAAAACAACAAAGTTGTACATCCTATCAGCCATCTTTGCCATGTGCCTACTTCTTGGATGGTCCATCAACTTTTTTGCGGCAGGCGCCGTCCACAAGCTATGGACACAAATGGTTTGGACGGGACAGGAGGAACCCACTACCGATCAAGGGGCGACCGTAAGAGTGGCCCTTTTATTGGATACCAGCAACTCCATGTCTGGCTTGATCAATCAGGCCAAATCACAGCTGTGGAACATCGTCAACGAATTGCAAAAATTGGAGCTGGACGGAGAGACCCCTCGGGTGATGATCTCTCTGTATCAATACGGAAACGATCACTTGCGGGAAGACAAGCACTATGTAGAACAGTTGCTCCCGCTGACCACTGATATGGACAAGGTATCCGAGCATTTGTTTGGACTGGCAGTCTACGGTGGCTCAGAATATTGTGGCGCTGCCATTGGGCATGCATTGGAAAACCTGGAATGGGGCACGAGTGACAAAGACCTTCGCATGATTTACATCGCTGGCAACGAATCGTTCGAGCAAGGGCCGATCAGCTATGCAAAAGTGCAACAGATGGCCGCTCGCAAAAACATCAAGATCAACACCATCTTTTGTGGCTCCCAAGCCGATGGCACAGTCCTGGGCTGGTCGGCTGCCGCGGCGCTTGGAGGTGGCACCCACCTGCACATGGATCACAACATGGCAACTGCTTACCAATCCACTCCCTACGACGACCAGATTCAAGACTTGAACAATCGCCTCAATCGAACCTATGTCCCATATGGCCAATTGGGCAACAGTCGCCAAATGACCCAGCGTCAACAAGACCAAAATGCCCACAAGATCGACAAGGCCAACGCAGTGGACCGAGCAGTCTTCAAAGGCTCCAAGGCATACAACAATGCAAAATGGGACTTGGTAGATGCCTACAAAAAAGACAAATCGATCTTGAAGAAAAAGGATTTGGGCCTGAAAGGGAAGATGCCAAAATCGACAAAGGAGTTGGAAAAACTCATCCAAACCAAAGAAAAGCAGCGGAAAGCCATCCAAGAAGAAATTCGCCAATTGGACAAAAAACGGCGGAAATACCTCAGCGAAAAACCTGTCGAAGAGCAAGCAAAAAATCTAAAGAACGCCATCGTGACATCAGTGGAAAAGGCAACAGTTGATCGCAAAAAGAAGAAATCCCTAACCAAGTCTCCTGCAAAGGCACAGTAAAAATGCGACATCCGCAGCCAGGGAACAATGCCTTGACTGCGGATGCTTGTATTTGTTCATTGGGTTGCTCAATTATGCTGGCGGTTGGCTCAGCTCCAAGCTGGGATAGTCTGTGTACCCCTTGGTTCCCGGTGTATAAAAAGTGTTGTAATCTGGTTCGGCCAAGGCTGCATCGGCCTTCATGCGCGCTACCAAGTCCGGGTTGGAAATGAAGGGTCGGCCAATGGCGACGAGATCTGCTTTGCCCGATTGCAAGGCCTCTTCGGCCCGCGCTTTGTCATATCCACCGCTCAAGATCAAATTGCCCTGATAGGCTGCTCGGATTTTGGTGACGACACTCTCCGGCACCGCTGGTGCTCCCATCGCTTCGTGATCGACCAAGTGGACATAGACCACTCCCAAGGCATCGAGTTCTTTGGCCAGGATGGCATAGGTTTCCTCTGCTTCATCATAAGGCGCCATGTCATTGAAAACGCCATAGGGCGACAGTCGGATGCCAATCTTTTCTTTGCCAATGGCAGCAATGGTCTGCGCGACTACCTCCAACACAAAGCGCAGGCGGTTTTGGATGTTCCCACCATATTCATCCTCTCTTTTGTTGGAGTGAGGAGAGAGGAATTGTTCCAGCAGGTAGCCATTGGCCCCGTGCAACTCTATGCCATCAAATCCAGCCGCAACGGCATTTTTGGCAGCTTGTACATATTCCTGTATGGCCTGGTCTATGTCTGCTTTGGACATTTCTCGTGCTGGTGAATGTGGCTGCATGCCCTTTCCATCGGTATACATCTCTCCAGTCAGTGTTCCCCCAGTAGGAGCAACGACTTCTGCCCCCTCGGGTAAATTGTCGATGTGCGTCACGCGTCCGGTATGCATGATCTGCAAAAAGATGCGTCCTCCCTCGGCATGGACGGCATCGGTGACGGCTTTCCAGCCATTGATCTGTTCTGTGCTGAAGATGCCGGGAATGCGGGCGTAGCCCAATCCGTTGGGGGAGGGAGAAGTTCCTTCGGTAACGATGAGGCCAGCACCTGCGCGTTGGGCATAGTACGTGGCCACGATGTCGCCTGGGGTGTTGGTATCAGCGCTGGCCCGGGAGCGAGTCATGGGGGCCATTACTACTTTGTTGTCGAGTTGGATGTTTCCCAATGTGTGGGATTCGAATAGCTTCATCTGTGATAAGGGTTTTTGATGGCAAAAGAATCAATGTTGGAACATTGAACAAACAGCCCGGTCGCTTGAAAGTTCGATAGGGGAGGAAAAAACCTTATGCCATGGCTTTTTGATACTGCACGAAACTCAGCAAGCACATGAGGAGGAAAAGGGCCAGGACGAGGAAAAGAGCCAGGTGCAAATTTTGCCAATCTGCAATGAAGCCAATGAGGGGAGGGCCAAAGAGGAAGCCGGAATACCCAATGGTGGTGACCATGCTGATGCCGACCCCTGGCGCCAGTCCGGGACTGTTGCCAGCGATGCTGTAGGCAATGGGGACAATGGTGGCCAAGCCAAGTCCAATGATGAAAAAACCGCCAATTGATACCCATGGATGGACAAAGAGCAGTACCACGGCAATGCCAAGGGTGGCCAACAATCCTCCGAACAACAGCAGCCGGGCATCTCCCCAAGCTGTCCTCGCTCGGTCGCCCAAAAAACGACCACACATCATGGCGGTGGAAAAGCCTGCCAGTGCCAGCGGTGCAATGGATTTGTCGGCCATGGCGATGTTTTCCATGAAATTGGTACTCCAATCGGACATCGCTCCTTCTCCCAGCATGCAACAAAAAGCAATGAGGCCAATACCCAAAAGGGCGCGGCTGGGCAAGCGAAACAAAGGCCCCTCCGATTCGGATGTGTCTTGACTTCGGGGATCGGGGATGAGATGTCGGACGACAGTCAATGCCAGGAACAAACTGGCAAAGCCAATGGCTGGCAAATGCCACAGCAGGCCCAGTTCAAAATGGGTGAATAGCGCACCGCTGCCCGCTCCCAGCATCATGCCTGCACTGAAGATGGCGTGAAAGGAGGACAGGATGGGTTTTTTCCATTGTTGTTCCACCAACACGGCTTGTGCGTTCATGGCCACATCCATGATGCCAGTGACAATGCCCATGAGGAAAAACGCAAGACCGAGACTCCCTGCTGTGGGCATGAGGGGAAACACGGGCACGATCAGACAAAACAGGAGGCTGGAGATGAGCGTCACCCGGCGACTGCCATTTTTCACGATGATCCAACCTGCGAAGGGCATGGAAAGGAGGGCCCCGATGGAGGCCAGCAGCAGAATCAGCCCCAAGGCGCCATTGTCCATCTCGTACTGCTCTTGAAAGCGAGGCAATCGAGAGACCCAATTGGCGTAGATGAATCCATTGATCAAGAAAATGACGTTGACGGCAGTGCGGTGCATACTGGGCAATTTTGCTCCGCAAAGATTCAGCAATTTTTTGGCTGCTGCCACAAAGACATTGTCCATTTTTGATGATCAATTGATGAAACATTGCAGTTGAGGCGCATTTTTTGTTAATTGCCCACCAAAACAAACTTCATCGCACCATGGGAGCCGCCGTTTTTGAAAAGATAGAGCCAGACTTTGGAAGTTCCATTCGTTTGCGATCCTGCCAACAAGCAGGACCTCAGTGCCCTCGCTACTGGCACTACCATCCCGAATACGAATTGGTCTACATCAATCGGGGATCGGCCACTCGACACATCGGCAATCACGTTGCACGTTATGACGACGGAGATTTGATCATGGTGGGAAGCAACTTGCCGCATCGTGGTTTTGCAGAAGATTTGCTCGAAGACCATACCGAGATCATCATCCAATGGCATCCCGATTTCTTGGGCAAGGACTTTTTTGCCATTCCAGAGATGAGCAAGGTACAGCAGTTGCTGGAGCGCAGCCAATTTGGCTTGTCATTCTTCGGGGCCACCCGGCAGACCATTGGCCAGCGGATGATCGAGTTGGCTGACATGAAAGCCGACCAACGCCTTCATCCTTTTCTCGCCATTTTAGAAGACCTCGCCAATTCTACCCAGTACCACTTGTTGAATGCATCGGGCATTGGCCTGCAATTGCGAGAGAATGACCATGGCCGGATTCAGAAAGTATACGATTATGTAGATGCCAATTTCCAAAAAGAAGTTTGCCTCGACGAGGCCACTCGATTGGCCAACATGAGCAAACCCGCCTTTTGCCGCTACTTCAAGCGAGTCACTGGCTATACCTTCATGGAGTTTGTCAACAAATACAGGGTGGCCCAAGCTGCCCGCCTGTTGAGCAGCAGTGATTCCAACATCTCTTCCATCTGCTTCGATTGTGGGTTTGTCAATCTCTCGACTTTCAACAAACAATTCAAGCGCGTGACCCAAATGACGCCCTTCAAATACCGCAAATACTATCGGCGCGAAATCCATGGGCACTACCAAAATCTATAGGCTCGTTCAGAGTAGGTTTTATTTTGTAAAATTTGTACATTCGGTCGTTAAATACATCCTAAGAGGCGCTTGTTGGGTATCGGATGGCTCCGGCAATTCGTTTATCCACCAGTCAATCCGCCGAGCCCGTACCCCTCGCCCGATGAGGCACCTACTATTTGGAACGCGAGATAAATTAAATTGTATGAAAGGATTTCACTTGCTGGTAGTTGTTGTGAGTAGCATTTGGCTCTCTGCTTGTTTGTCGGGAGAACCCAGCGGAAAAACCCCCAACCCAGGCGATGCCTTCGATGCAGCCAGCCTGAGTGTGAACCAGAGCTTCGACATGCGCGAAATGCCCTTCAGCGGCCAACTCATCAAAACCCTCCACTGGACCGATGGAAACGGCCAGAATACCTTGATTCTTTCTGGGATCGAGGCCAACCAAAATGGTGACAAACCGAAAGCTGAAATTTTTGCCAACCACTATGTCGAGAAAGATGGAGAGGTGCAACGCCTGTGGAAAATCCACGATTGGGTGGACCAATGCGAGTGCGATTGCGACGTATTGGTGGTCGACAGTACCCTGCACATCCTCGACATCAACAAGGATGGGATTGCCGAGAGCAGTTTTGTCTATTTGCTGAACGATCGTTGTGATGCCTCCCCGGTCACTACCAAGTTGATGATGCACAGTGGGGCTACCAAACTGGTCGTGCGAGGTTCGTCCCAGCTGTACCTCTTGCCCCCAACGGAGGAACTACAGGCCATGGGCGTCGATGTCAGTGGCATGAAGTTGAAAGAGTTCGATCCTGCCTTTGAAAAGGCGGATGCAAAGTTCCGTGACTATGCCTCTGCGTATTGGGACAATTACATCGAACGTGAAAATGCCATGTTCAAGACCAGAATGGAGGGACAGAACTGATCCAAGCCTTACTTTTTGAATTGCTGAATATTTGTAGAAATGGCCAAGTGGTTGGCGCCGCCTGCCAAGTGGTAAAAACTGCGGCCATAGTCGATGCGAAACCGCTTGATCTTGAAGCCGAGGCCCATCGAAAATCCTGTCAGAGAGCGAAAGTTGTCAACGCTCAATTCCTGATTTCTCAAGTGGTTGTACGCAAAACGCAGCCTGAAATTTTCCAACTTGCCAAATAAGAATTCTCCGCTGAAGACAAAGTGGCGGAAGAAGTTGTCCACATTGACCTGAAAATCGCTTTCTCCCTGATCGCCATCGCCTATGATGAAGGTGGTTTCTTCTGTATTGGGATCGTCGTAGCGAATGTTCCAGCGTTGGAGGTTGTGATAGGTGACTGAAAATCGAAAGGGGAGGTGCTTGAGTCGTTGAGAGATGCCGATTTGAATGTCGAAGGGCAGGGGTTCCCTTTCTTGCTCAGGGGTGTATGTCGTCAACTGGCCTCCTGCATTTCGGATGACGAGTCCCGCAGAAAAGCGTCCGGAGCTGTCGCGGTAGAGCAGCCCAAAGTCAGCGGCCAGTCCCAAAGAGTTGAAACTTTCGAGCTGGGAAGTGATCAGCCGCACGTTGGTCCCCAGTGTCACCCTGTCGTACAATTGGTAGGAGCCACCGATGTTGAAGGCATATTCGGACGCTTTGAACTCGCCATTGATGGTGCCAAATTCATCGGTTGCATCGAAGGTGCCGTAGGAGACGTACTGCAGGCTGGCGTGCAGGCTGGTTTTCCAGGATTCTTGGTGGTGCCCATAGGCTACGTACCCGTGATGAACGCCACCTGCCAAGAAGCTGTGGTTGAAGCTGATCTGTTGGTGCATGGAGGCGTTGAGCACCGCGGGATTGTGGTAGGCGAGGTTGACATCATCGTCTTGAACCGAGATCAGATGACCTCCCAGCGCAGTGATGCGGGCAGAAGACGGCAGATTGAGAAATTCGTAGGTATTGTCGCCGCCAATGACCTGTGCCGTGCAGAGCATTGGACTCAACCAACACATCAGCAAAAGAGTGTGTAAGGGTAATTTCATAGTTATAGAGCTAAACGCCTGTTATTCAACTTTGCCGCCCTCTTTGGTCCAGGTTGTGCGGCAGACCCCTTTGTTGCAGTCCATGGTTTTGACAAGTTGGCCCTGTTCGTCATACAACTTCAGCGGTCCGTGTTCAAGATCGCCACCCAAGTAGCTGCCTTCTGCTTTGAGTTGGCCGTTGGCATAAAACTCTTTGAATGGGCCATTTTCGTTGTTGTCAGTAAATGTAACAACTTCTTTGAGTTGTTGACTTGCATAGTAGCTTTTCCATTCCCCTTCCATCGACCCCACGACATATTGGCCTTCCTGCTTGAGCGTACCATCTTCAAAATACACTTTGTAAGGGCCATGAAAATTGCCGCGTTCGTAGGACTCTTCGATCTCAGCTTGCCCATTGTCGTAGTACAACAAGCGTTGTCCATGCAGGCTGTCATTTTCATATTGGGCCTGTTCCAACAGCTTGCCATTTTGGTCATACCGTTTGAGCTTGCCTTGCTTGGCAAAATTTTTCTTCGAGCGGGTATACACCACACGCTCGCCAAATTCCTCTGTCATTTCTACGGTCTCCAAGCTGCTGCAAGAGGCTGCCAAGAGCAAGATCATTGCGAGGCCAAAAATGCTTTTGAGGCTGAGAATGCCAATCGGTTGGTTGATATTCATAAAGAGCAAATTTTGAAAGCGTCAGACAAGTTATAAAACAACGGGCTTATGACAATGCTTTTGAACGTTGTGTGATCTTTAAAATTGCTTATGCCTACAAAGGAGATGGCGCATTTGCGATGCATTCTATTTCCTTCTTCCTCTGGATCATCGCAAATGCGCCATCAAAATACTAACGCAAAAGTAAAGACTGGATTATGGCCGACTAATGGCTTTGACCATTGTGCGACACATCTACGGCTTTGCGCACGGTGCTTCGTCCGATGCTTTCGTAGTGAACGCCCAGTTCTTTCATCTTGCTCAGGTCGTATAGATTGCGGCCGTCAAAGATGACATCATTTTTCAGGCTGCTGGTAATTTTGTTGAAATCCGGCGTGCGGAATACACTCCACTCAGTGATGATGGCCAGTGCATCGGCACCATCGATGGCCTCGTATTGATTGTTGACCAAGGTGATGCGATCTCCGTATATTTTTTGGACATTTTCCATTGCCTCGGGGTCAAATGCCTTGATCTGGGCGCCTGCTTCCAAGAGCTCATCGATGATGTACAGGGCGGGTGCCTCTCGGATGTCGTCTGTATTGGGCTTGAACGCCAGCCCCCAGATGCCGATGGTAACGCCAGCCAGATTGTCGCCATAGAATCGCTTGATCTTTTTGGCCAGTACCGTCTTTTGGATGGTATTGACGTTCATCACCGAGTTGAGGATTTTAAAATCGTACTCGTATTGGTTGGCCGTCTTGTACAAGGCCTGCACATCTTTGGGAAAGCAACTGCCACCATAGCCCACACCAGGGAAGAGGAATCGCTTGCCGATGCGACTGTCGCTGCCCATGCCCTTGCGGACCATGTCTACATTGGCCCCTACTTTTTCACAGAGGTTGGCAATTTCGTTCATGAAGGAGATCCGGGTAGCCAGGTAAGAGTTGGCGGCGTACTTGGTCATCTCGGCCGAACGCTCGTCCATGAAGATGATGGGATTGCCTTGGCGGACAAAAGGTTGGTACAACTGCTGCATGACTTTGCGGGCCTTGTCAGAGCTGGTGCCGACCACCACGCGATCGGGTTTGAGAAAATCATCAACGGCCACTCCTTCCCGCAAAAATTCGGGATTGGAGACAATATCGAACATGCTTTCATCCATGCCTTTGGCAACAGCGGCGTGTACTTTTTCGGCAGTTCCGACGGGTACGGTACTTTTGTCGACAATGACTTTGTAGTCTTTGATGATGCCAGATAGGTTTTCGGCCACTCCCAGAACATAGGACAGGTCGGCAGACCCATCTTCACCCGGAGGAGTCGGCAGTGCCAGGAAGATGACCTCTGCAGGCTCGACAGCCTCTGCCAAGTTGGTGGTGAAATGGAGTCGTCCCTGGCGGGTGTTGCGTTCGAAGAGGAGCTCCAAGCCAGGTTCAAAAATGGGTACTTCTCCATTGCGCATTTTCTCGACTTTTTGCTCGTCGATGTCTACACAAATGACATTGTTACCCGTTTCGGCAAAGCAAGTACCGGTAACCAGCCCTACGTAACCCGTGCCAACAACTGCAATATTCATATTACGATATTTTAATGATGATATTATTGTGTTAAAAAACGATCCCAACGACGCATTGGTCGCTGCCACCTACCTACTGAGGTACATCGAGATCATTGATCCGAGGCCCACGAGCAGCAGGCTGGTTTTATTAGGGATTTCAGTAGCCGATTCTGTAGATTGTCTCTGTGAAAACCAGGCGTGGATTCTTCAACAATCAATCGTATTAGACAAGGGGCTTTGTTTGATGCTACGCTAAATAGAGAAAGAACAAAATGAGAAGAAAACAGCGTGTTACCACCTTGGTCTACAAGCTGTTTTCTTCAAAAGGTATACCAATTTTCTTTAATAAAACTTCGATCGATTGTCCGTAATCGATGCTTCTCTCTTGATGGCATCCATCAGACGAGGCTGAACCGGACTGCGCAGTTCGAGAGAGTGGACAGAGCGCATCTTGGCGATGTTGTCGGGAACGGGATTGTCCTTCTTGTTCAAAACCTTGACAACGTATACACCTTTTTCGCCGATGATGGGCTTGGAGACTTCTCCTTCATTCAGGTAGTAGGCAGTAGAGACGACTTTGAGGTCGCTGCCAATGTCTCTGGAAGCGCGGATGCCCAAGAACATTTCGGTGAACGTATCCACCTGCACGCTGAATTCTGAAGCAACTGCACTCAGGTCCTGGCTGTTGATCCGAGCAATGATGGCTTCTCCTTTCTTCTGATTTTTGACCATTGGCTCGATCTCATCGCGCACATCTTCCACCTTCACATTGTTTGCAGGCTGAACAGACTTCAGGGCCGCGATCACAAACTTGGATTCGAAGTACTCGATGGGATCTTGGTAGACATACACCTCGGGAGAGACCTTATTGACCTCATCGTTTTTGTACAACCAGCGGACGATGCGGCGGGTTTCTTCGCCAAAGCCCAACTCCGGTACGTTGAAATCGTTGCGTTTCAAAGGTTCGGAAGTATACAAGGTGAGGTTTTCATTGGCGGCCACTGCATTGGTCAGGTCTTCGACTGTCCGGTGAGCAGCGACAAACTTCAATGCCTCATTGTTGACTTTGTTTTCCGTCTCTTCACTTGGGATGATGGACTTTCTGACGTAAGCTACCCGAACGCCGGGCTCCTCCTCTGTGATCTTCCGGCCTGTCACCTCTACAAGGTGAATCCCAAATTGTGTTTGAATGATGTTCAAATCTCCTTCCTCGGCATTATAGAAGATCAGGTCTTCAAATGGCTTGACCATGCGGCCAGGAGCGGCATATCCCAGGTCACCACCACCACTAGCAGTCGCATCTGTTCCGAAGGCGCGGGCGAGCGAGTCGAAAGAGTGGGTGCCATTTTCGATCAATTGCTTGAGGCTATCGGCGCGGTTGCGGGCAGTGAGCAGTTGCTGTGGGTTCTCTGCGCGCAGCAAGATGTGGCGGGAGCGCACAGAATCCGGAACGATCTTGCGGCCAATCAACTTGGCCAATTGATAGCTTCCACTGGCAATGAAAGGTCCTACCACTGTGCCCGGCTCTGCATCGAAAATTTGGTTGGCGATGTCTGGGTTGAGCTGTGTTTTCTTGACATAGGCTGCATCCAAAGAGCCGTAGTTGTTTTCCACAAAAGAGGTGTCGTTTTCTGCGTCTCTGAATTTTGGGATCATGTCTTCCATTTCCTTGAGCAGAGCAGCAGAGTCAGCAGCGGTGGGCTTTACTTCGAAAACGGTAAATGCCATCCGGCGCGCCTCTTCGTCTTTGACATATTTGTTTTTGTTCTTGCTGAGGTAGTTGCTCATGTCGGAATCCTTCACCTCGATGTCGAGATCTGAGATTTCATCGAAGGGGATTTGGACATAAGCCAGGTCGAACTTGTTGTTTTGCTCGTAGTGCTTCATTTCGATCAGCCAGGTGGGAGCGTACATGGCCTTGCTCACCATATTGACCATTTTGCCTTGCAGCCGCTCTTTGATGACTTCTTTTTCCTGCATGGCCCAGTAAGGTCCGAGAGGGCTTTTGCCGAGTTCGCCCTTGTCCAATGACTGTTGGATGTTGTTGAGCTGTTGGCGGTCCACTTGGCGGGTCGCAGGGTTGGAGAAGCGCGCCTTGATGATTTCACTCATCCGCTTGGGGTCTGCGCTGAATTGCAACTCGCGCAACTCATCGCGGCTTACGCCAAGACCCAACTCGTTGGCAGCGTCTTTGAGCAGGGCTTCCTCTACGAAGTAATTCCACAGGTAGTCGCGTCTGCCATAGACATCGCTTCCCGCATTGCTGTAGAGAGTCTGTTCTGTACGGGAGAAGTTGTTGTAATCGATTTTGTTGCCATCGACAACGCCCATGGTGGTTTGGTTACCAGCACCAAACGCTCCGGTTTGGCTGTTGAACATGTCCATGATGATGAAGCCACCGAGCCCGAGCCCGATCAAGATGATGAGTAGCCAGCTGTTGTTGCGAATTTTTCCGATTAAGGCCATTCTGTAAATGTATTTTAATTTTCTTTAATTCGTTCGTATGTCGTGTATAAGTGGTTGAGAACGTTTGTTTTACAAATTTTATTGTCGCTGCATCTTTGCTGCAGTACATCCTTTGTAGATGGGTTTTGAAAAAATCCATGCAAAGGTAACGGTATTGACGCTTAAAATCAAAAAAAGTAAACGCTTAGTTGCCTGAGTGTCAGTTCCTTTGATCTGCCAGATGGCGTGCGGCGGCGTCGAGTTCCTCGTAAAAGGCCTCTCCGTATTTGCGTATGATGGCTTGTTTTACGAATCTGTAGACGGGAAGTTGTGCTTTTCGGCCAGAATTACAGGCAGCTTGGCAAATATCCCATTTGTCGTAGTTGAGCGCTTCAAAATTTGCAGATTCGTCGGCAGTTACCCGAATGGGGTAGAGCTGGCAGGAAATGGGCTTCAGATAATCCGTGGCACCCGCCTTGTGCGCTTGCTCGATTCCACATTGAGCAATTCCGCTCTTGTCAATGGTCATGTAGGCACAGGCACCGTTTTCCAGTAGTGGGGTTCCGTGAGACTGGTCTTCCTTGAAATATTGGTAGGTGCCGTGCTCCTCGATGTGTACCCGGCCAGCTTCGGTGAGGAATGGTTTGACCTCCTCGTAAATCCGGTTGAGGGTATGCAATTCCGAATCTTCCAAAGGAGCGCCAAAGTCTCCTTCCCAGCAGCAGGCACCTTTGCAGGCATCCAGCTGACAGAGGAATTGTTGTTCGATGACATCGTCACTTACCAGTATGTCCTGAATGATCAGCATCTGTTTGTCGAAGATTGTATGGCATTGCTTTGGCCAAAGAAAAACAAAAATACTGCTTTTCTTGGACAAATGGCGCCAAAAGGCTGGCGTGGTCGGGTAGATGTAGCTGATTCGAGCTTGGGTTATATAGCAGAATTTTACTAATTTTAGCGGCCCGTAGAGCAAACTCTTGTTTTACCCCAATTGTTATAACCACATCTTAAATTACTAAATAAAATCAATGGACCCGCTTAAGCAAAAATTTCAGGAACAAGCCGTTGACCTGAGGCAAAAAATTAAAGCGATGCTCAAAAAGGAAGGATCGCGCAAAGTAGACGAAGTCATGCTTGGTCAAGTGTTCGGAGGAATGAGAGGTGTAAAGAGCATGATCTGGGAGACTTCCCAACTGGACCCCATCGAAGGGATCAGATTCAGAGGATATTCCATTCCTGAAATTCGAGAAAAGCTTCCAAAAGCGGAAGGAGACAAAGAACCCTTGCCCGAAGGCCTGTTTTGGCTGATGCTGGTGGGCGAAATTCCAACGGATGAGGAAGTCAAATGGCTGACCCAACAGTGGAAAGACAGAAGTGAAGTACCTGCCCACGTATTCGAAGTGCTTGACAGCCTGCCGACTACCACCCACCCAATGACACAGTTCAGCATCGCCATCGTCAGCATGCAAACCGAAAGTCAGTTTGCCCGCAGATATGCCGAGGGCTTGCGCAAAACGGAATATTGGGACCCGACTTATGAGGATAGCATGAACCTGATTGCCCGCTTGCCAAGGGTAGCAGCTTACATCTATCGTCGTTCTTACCACAATGGCGATCACATCGCTCCCAATCCATCATTGGACTGGGGTGCCAACTTTGCCCATATGCTCGGCATCGAAGGCAGTGACTTCAAAAGCTTCATGCGTCTGTACCTGGCCATTCACGCTGACCACGAGGGAGGCAACGCCTCTGCACACGCCACGCACTTGGTGGGCTCTACCCTCAGCGACTCCTACTATTCTTTGGCTGGCGGCATGAATGCCCTGGCAGGTCCTCTACACGGATTGGCCAACCAGGAAGTCATCAAGTGGGTCTTCAAGATGTTGGATACACTCGGTACCCAGCAACCGACCAAAGAACAAATCAAGGGGTATGTCGACGATACCCTGGCGGCCGGTCAGGTCATCCCAGGCTATGGGCATGCTGTTTTGCGCGAGCCCGATCCACGATTCATCGCCCAAAAGCGCTTTGCAGAAGATTACATCAGCAATTCGGACATCGTCGAAGTGGTATGGAAATGCTTCGAAGTCGTTCCCACTGTATTAATGGGACTTGGCAAGGTGAAAAATCCCTGGCCCAACGTCGATGCACACTCAGGAGCCATCTTGGTCCACTACGGTCTCAATGAGTACAGCTATTATACTGTCTTGTTTGGTGTGTCCCGCGCATTGGGTGTCTTGTCTGCCCTCTGTTGGTCCCGCGCATTGGGCTTCCCGCTGGAGCGTCCCAAGTCCGTTACCACAAAATGGGTATACGAATACCTCGAAAAGGCAGAAAAAGAGGCCGTCCAAAGCTGATTGGACTTTCCATTCGAGGGCATCTATTGCCACCATCTCCCGGATTTTCACAAGTTGGAAATCCGGGCGTTTTTTTGGAGCATGGGAGATGCTGATTTTGCCACTGGGAGCAAGAACATGGCGAAGCAGAAAAAAAAACTGCTCGCCCGCGAAATCTTTTGAAAATTCTCCTATTTTTGGGCTTCCCTGACCAAAAGATTCTATCATCAAACAGCTTAACACCAAATTGTATGAATACACCTTCCGAACTGAAATACACCGAAGAACACGAATGGATTCGTGTGGAAGGAGATACTGCCTACGTTGGCATCACTGATTTTGCACAGAGCGAGTTGGCCGAATTGGTCTATGTGGAGGTCGATACAGTAGGAGAGACCCTCGGCCAAGGAGATGTTTTCGGGACCATCGAAGCGGTAAAGACAACTTCTGATCTCTTCATGCCCATTTCCGGTGAAGTCCTGGAGTTCAACAAGGAATTGGACGAAAACGAAGGAGACAATCCCGCTGCCGTCAATGAAGATCCTTACGGAAAAGGCTGGATCATCAAAATTCGCCCGAGCGATGCCGGCCAGATAGAGTCCTTGATGACGGCAGAGGCCTACGAAGCTTTGGTGGGCTGAGCAATGCCGAGGAGAACGAGACAAATGAGGCCTTACAAGCTGTTTTTGAATGATTTTTTGAAAAAAAGCTTGGACCGCACACCAAAAAGCAACAGACCTGCATCTGTATCAATATCAAGCGCATGAGGAAGGCTCTTTACTACCTCCCGTTCATCGCTTGGAGCGCCATCATCCTGGTACTGTCGACAGGGCCGGGAATCGATCTTCCAGAACGCTGGGTTGATCTTGTGGCTCCCGACAAATGGGCACACGCTTTTGTATATGCCGTCATGACCGGATTGCTCCTTTGGGCGTTCCAAAAAAGCGGCGGCTCCCTCTTGAGCAATTCTGGGAGTTGGATACTGGCGATCTTTGTTTGCAGTGCCTATGGTGTGGGAATGGAGTGGATTCAAGAGCGCTTTTTCCCAAACAGATATTTTGAATATCTGGATATTTTGGCTAATATTATTGGTTCCCTGCTGGGAGCCTATTTGTATAAAAGATTTTTATTCATCAAAACGTAACCATTATGAGTGTAGATTTGCTTGGCATGCCCTTGCTATTCGATCTGGCACTTACGGGGTCTTCCATGCTCCTGGCAATGATCGGTCTGGTCATCGGTATCGTTGCGTTGATTTTCATCATGCGCAATCGCTTCTCCGGAAACGATCCCGACCAACTAAAAGACAGGTACGCTGGAGCCTCCTTCAAGTCTCCCTTGGAAGGACGGAACAAGTATCCTGATGTCGACGCGTTCAAGATGAGTGGTACCTTTTTCAATGTCGGTTTGTTGGTCTCTCTGGGACTGACCATCCTGGCTTTCAGCTGGACCGAATACGAAGCAGAGATCATCATCCCGGACGACGCACTGGAAATCGACGAGGATATTGAAATCGAACCGCCTCGTACTGCCGAGCCACCACCACCTCCGCCACCGCCACCTCCTCCTGTGATTGAAGAGGTACCGGAGGAAGAGATCGAGGAAGAGGAAGAACCCGAATTTGTCGATCAGAGTGTGGAAGAAGAAACTGAAATCGTAGAACCCGAGCCCATTGAGGAGGCACCACCTCCCCCTCCGCCGCCGCCACCACCACCACCCGAACCAGAGGTGGAGGAAATTTTCCAGGTGGTTGAGGAAATGCCTCGTTTCCCGGGTTGCGAAAATGAATCCGACAAAAACAAGCGGAAGGCTTGTGCCAATAAGAAAATGTTGGAATTCATCTATAAAAACATCAAATATCCACCCATCGCTCGTGAAAACGGCGTGGAAGGTACCGTGGTCATCCGCTTCGTCGTCGGTAAGGGCGGCAAGGTAGAAGAGCCCACCATCCTGAGGGACATTGGAGCACAGTGTGGTGCCGAAGCCCTTCGCGTGGTCAAAATGATGAACCAGATGTCCCAAAAGTGGATTCCTGGTAAGCAGCGGGGAAAACCAGTGAAGGTTTACTTCAACCTTCCTGTGAAGTTCCGCCTTGAGTAGTCACTCACTGCTCATACACCACAGCACTCAACGGCTTTTGTCCTCCGCGGGCAAAAGCCGTTTGGCATTTCATCCTTTCCCATCCGTCTCAATGGAATGTGGTGCAACTTTTGACTTTATCTATGCGTTCTGAATATGCGGAATCACATGTCATTTAAAACCGATCAACGAAATGCGTAGTCTTCCATTCATTTTCGTTTTGTTCTTTTTGCCAGTCTTGCTCTGTGCCCAGAACTCCAAACTGGCCCAGCAGTATTTCAACAATGGCGAATACGAAAAAGCAAGTGCCCTGTATCAGAAGTTGTACGAAAAGAACTACAACGATTACTACTTCAATCGCTACATCGATTGCATGTTGGCACTCGAACAATTCGACAAATGCGAGTCAGTCATCAAAAAGCAGATCAAGAAAAGACCCAAGGATGTCCAATTGCTGGTATCCTACGGCAATCTCTTCGAACGGCAATACAAAGACGACAAGGCCAACGAACAATACCAAAAGGCCATCAAGAAAATGCCCGCGGATCGCATCAAGATCAATCGGCTGGCCAATGCATTTACCACCCTCACCAAATACGACCTGGCCATCGAGGCCTACAAAAGAGGGGCAAAAGTATTGAAAGATGATCAGGTCTTTGCCTACAACATGGGCGATCTCTACCGAAGAAAAGGCGATACGCCCAAGATGATCGATAGCTACCTCAACAGCCTGGCCGAAAATCCGGGCCGCATTGGTTCCCTCAAGACCATCTTCCAACGCTACTTATTCACAGAAGAAGATTATCTGGAGCTGCAAACCCAGCTTTACGATCGCATACAAGAAAATGACGAAGCCATTCACTATCCCGAATTGCTCACCTGGGTATTCATCCAAAACAAAGACTACCGAGGGGCATTGCGCCAGACCAAAGCCCTGGATCGCAAACTGGACGAAAATGGCGGCAGGGTGTACAACCTGGCTGAAATCGCCGCCAATGACAAGGACTACGACGTGGCCATCGCCGCATATGATTACATCGTCAGTACCAAGGGCGCGGCCTCTAGCTACTACATCGAAGCCAAGCGGGAATCACTGACCTGCAAGCGCAACAAGCTGGTGGAAGGCTTTGACTACCAACAGTCAGACCTCTTGGAGTTGGAGCGGGAGTACGAAAGCTTCCTCAACGAATTTGGTCGCAACCGAGCCACCGCTTCCATCGTCATGGAATTGGCAGATTTGGAGGCTTTTTACCTCAATGACCTGGCCAAAGCATCGAGCCTGCTGCAGGAATTGGTGGAGTACCAAGGCGTCAACCGACAGTTGATTGCACGCTCCAAACTGAGCCTGGCCGACCTCTACCTGATGCAGGGAGAGCGTTGGGAAGCCACTTTGTTGTACTCCCAGGTCGACAAAGAATTTGAAGATGACGTCATGGGGCACGAGGCGCGCTTTCGCAATGCCAAGCTGTCCTACTACTTTGGCGACTTCCAATGGGCGCAAACCCAATTTGACGTATTGAAAGCCTCTACTTCCAAACTCATTGCCAATGACGCATTGGATTTGTCCATATTCATATTGGATAACTTGGGCCTTGACACCACTGCCACCCCCTTGCAACAGTATGCAGATGCCGAATTGCTGGTCTTTCAAAACGACTTCGAAGAGGCATTTACCAAGATGGATTCAGTCAAAATGAACTTCCCAGATCACTCGTTGGACGACGACATTCTCTGGCTCAAGTCCAGCATCCACCTCAAAAAACGCGAGTATGTTCAGGCCTCCAAGATGTTGCAAGCCATCATCGACAACCACATCGAGGAAATCCGGGCCGACAATGCCATGTATGCCCTGGCGGGATTGTACGAACGGCAACTCAATGATCCGGAAAAAGCCAAGGCCATCTACGAGCGAATCTTCACAGAATTCTCCAGCAGTACCTTTGCCGTGGATGCGCGCAAGCGTTTTCGCTCCCTTCGGGGAGATGAAGTACAGTAGGAATCTGCCTGGATTTTGTTTTCTAGCTTGAAAATACCCCCACATGATCGTTTACAATGTGACAACGAAAATCGACAGAGAGGTCGAAGAGGATTGGTTGCAATGGATGCAGGACAAACACATTCCCGATGTATTGGCGACGGGTTACTTCGAATCGTACCAAATGTTCCGCATCATCAAGGACGAGCCCGATGGGTCTACTTACGCCACTCAATACCATTGCAAAGACATGCCCAGTCTGCATGCCTACATCAGCAAATGCTCGGCTGCACTCAAGGAAGACCACCAAAAGCGGTACAAAGACCGATATGTCTGTATCCGCACCTTGATGGAAACGATTGAAAAGCCTGCCCAATAACTGGATTTGCCCTTTGACAAGCCCTTTCTCGCTAGGAATTGCGTCAAAATTAGCGTAATTTCGCTGCGTGTTTATTTGTAACGGGTCGCAACGCATGGCAAAAGATGTTTTCTGAGTACATCTTGTCCATTGCATGGCTTGTTTACACAAACATTTATCGAAACCAAATAAAATTAGACTATGTTTTTTGAACTGACCGAAGAACAGCTTGCTGTAAGGGAAGCCGCACGGGATTTTGCACAAAAAGATCTCAAGCCCGGTGTTATCGAGCGGGATAGCAACATGACGTATCCCACAGAGCAGGTCCGCAAGATGGGAGAACTTGGATTCATGGGGATGATGGTAGCGCCGGAATATGGCGGAGGTGGAATGGATACAATCTCTTATGTCTTGGCCATGGAGGAGATTTCAAAAGTGGACAACTCCTGTTCCGTGATCATGTCGGTTAACAATTCATTGGTTTGTTGGGGATTGGAAACTTATGGCAATCCCGAGCAAAAGGCAAAATACCTTCCCAAGTTGGTAATGGGGGAGTGGGTCGGCGCCTTCTGCCTATCCGAGCCCGAGGCAGGCAGTGATGCCACCAGCCAGCGCACAACTGCCGAGGACATGGGAGATCACTTCCTACTAAATGGTACCAAAAACTGGATCACCAACGGCGGAACTTCCAAGGTACATCTCGTCATCGCACAGTCTGATCCCGAATTGGGCCACAAGGGAATCAATGCCTTCATCGTCGAAAGTGACTGGGATGGCGTTGTCATTGGAGCCAAAGAAGACAAGTTGGGCATCCGCTCATCTGATACCCATACCATCATGTACAATGATGTGAAAGTGCCAAAGGAGAATCGCTTGGGGCCAGATGGCTTCGGGTTCAAATTTGCCATGAAAGTGCTGGCCGGTGGTCGCATTGGCATTGCAGCCCAGGCATTGGGCATCGCAGGAGGAGCCTATGAACTCTCTGTTGGCTACTCCAAAGAAAGATCTGCCTTCGGAAAGCCGATCTCCAAGCACCAAGCCATTGCCTTCAAGCTGGCAGATATGGCGACGGAAATAGAAGCGGCCAAACTCATGGTATACCGCGCCGCCTGGCTCAAGGACCAGGGAATGGATTATGTCTCGGCCAGCTCCATGGCCAAGGTATATGCCTCGGAAGTGGCCATGCGCCAAACGACAGAGGCTGTTCAGATCCACGGCGGATATGGCTTCGTGAAGGAATACCATGTCGAACGCCTGATGAGAGATGCCAAGATCACGCAGATCTACGAAGGAACTTCAGAGGTGCAGCGGATCGTCATTTCGAGAGACATCATCAAGAAGGGCAATTTGTACATTCCCATCTTCCCTTCTGTTGTAGAATCAGTTTGAGAGCTTGAGATCAAACAGCTCAGCTGAACAATAAAGAACAGAGAATGGGGTGTGGCCGACAAGCCATGCCCCATTTTGCTTTCCAAGAGCTTTTTGGAGGCTGTGCCCAACCATAATTGACTTTCGTCCGTTATTATACGGACAGCAAACAGAAAATCAAATTGGCCAGTTGGCTTGTTACATCATCCAAGTGGTTCTCAAATGACGTTTGAATGAAAGGTGCCTTTCGCATTGCAGTTATTGCAGACATTCCCTTACTGGTTCATTGGAGCTTCAGTCTGATCCTGCTGTGGATTTTGTACATTGGCTTTTCTTTGAATACAGCTTGGGAGGGCATCTTGTGGATGATTGCCCTGGTCTTGGCCTTGTTTTTCTGTGTGGTTTTGCATGAATATGGCCATGCCTTGACAGCTCGTCGATTCAGCGTGCCCACCAAAGACATCATCTTATTTCCTGTAGGTGGAGTGGCGCGCTTGACCCGGCTGCCCGAAAATCCTTGGGAAGAATTCAAAATCGCCATCGCAGGCCCTCTCGTCAATGCCGTACTGGCCATTCTCTTCGGTTTAGTGGTATACGCCATATTGGGGAAATTGCCCAATTTTTGGGATATGGAGCCAGAGTCCAATCCCTTTTTGTACTACTTTCTGCCTGGACTTTTTTGGATGAATGTATTCTTGGTCCTCTTCAATCTGCTGCCTGCCTTTCCGATGGATGGCGGACGCATGCTGCGCTCCTTGTTGTCCTTGAAGTTGGGGCGAAAGAGAGCGACAAATGCGGCTGCCATTTTGGGCCAGATCATGGCCGTCCTCTTGTTCATACTGGGGGCGTTTACCAAGAATTTCCTTCTCTGCTTCGTCAGTGTCTTTGTCTTTTTGGCGGCCCGCCATGAAAATCGCACGGTGCGCATGGACGCCCTTTTGGGAAGCAAGCAGGTACAAGACATCATGCGGCCCCAGTTTTCGCGTTTTACGCTGGGCGACTCCATGTCTCAAGTTGCGGATGTATTTGATCGGGAGGATGAGAAAAACTTTTTGCTCTTTGATGCCGAAGGGGCAGTGGCAGGTGTCCTGCAAGAGCGATTCATCAAAAAAGCGATTGAGAGGGGAACGCTGTCGCTCTCGACCGAGACCTTTCTCAGCCCGCGCTTCGAGCCAATTGATGCCGAAGAAAACCTGAAAACCCTTCTTCGCAAAATGCAGCGCCACAGCTACAGCATTCTGCCAGTCTTTCAGTCGGGACAGTTGGTTGGGGTGGTAGATGTCAAGGGGCTGAACCAATTTTTGCGGTCCTCTTCTTGAGTATTTCAAACACACCCTCCAGACCAGAATTGGCAACATGAGAAAAGGTTGCCCGATTCTCACTCGAACAACCTTTCCTACAGAATTTGTTGGCAGGGAATTACAATCCCAATTTTGCTTTGACGAGGGCCATGACGTTCTCTGAGTCTTCTGCAAACAATACGGCGTTCATCACGCTGGTATCGAAGATCATCGAATAACCTTGCTCTTTGCCAACAGATTTGATGGCTGCATCTACTTTTGACAAGATGGGTGCGAGCAGTTCTTCGCGCTTTTTTTGGACTTGCGCCAATAGATCTTGTTCCTCCTTGGCCAATTCTTGCTCTTCCTTGGCCAATTCCGTTTGCTTTTGTTGGATGATCAGCTGAGAAAGAGAGCCGCTTTGGGCTTCTTGCAAAAATTTACCCGCCCGGGTGCGAAAGTCGTTTACCTTCTCTTCAAACTTTGCGCTCAATTGTTTTTGGTACGCTTCCAATTTAGAGTCGGCGGCCTTGGTGGCAGGCATCTCCAATAACAAATTGCCTGCATTGATGTGACCGTATTTTTGTGCAGCAGCCGTGTGACTCATGGCAAACATCGCCAAAACAAAGGCTCCTAAATAGAGTAGTCTCTTCATAATGAAAGAATGTTGATTCAGTAAATAAGACTACAAAGTTAGCGTTAGGTATACAGTTTTAATAACATTTAACAAAAGATTAAGGACGAAAATGGCAGTTTTTGAAGCTTTTCCTCCTCATATCAAGAGGGATTTTAATGTCAGAACTGCTCGCTCGATTTCTTGCTCGTTCATGGATGCAAATCCCATCCGGCTGCCATTCACCGAATTGTTTGCAGTCCGATACAGGGCTCCGTCTGAAAAGTAAAGTCCTTTTGCCAGCGCGCGCCTGCTCAAGTCGGTCAGGTTTATGGCTGGATCGAATTGTGCCCAAAGAGCCATTCCTCCACTGGGCAATTGGAATTGGACGTGCTCCGACAACTCCTCTCTCAGCAATTTGGCAAAGCAATCCCGCCTTTTTCGGTACTGTTTCAAGGCTTTCTTCAGGTGACGCCGCAGTACTCCTTCCTCGATCAAATCGGCCAGGGCCAATTCCTGGATGGGGTCTCCCTGTCGGTCAATGATTCGGCGCAGGCAGCAAAGTTGGTCGATGAAAGGACTTGGAGCTACGATGTAACCAGTGCGAAAAGCGGGAGCAATGGATTTGGAAAAGGAGCCGATGTAGACGACGAGGCCGTCCCGGTCGGCACTAGCCAGCGGAAGCAAGGGGCTGTTGTCGTAGTGAAATTCATAGTCGTAGTCATCTTCTATGATGGCAAAGCGATGTTGTTTGGCCAGTTCCAGGAGTTGGAGCCGCCGTTCGGGGGGCAAGGTGACGGTGGTGGGATGGTGGTGGTGCGAGGTGACGTACACAGCGCGAATGTCCTGCTGTTGGCAGAGCAGATCAATGTCATCTACGACCAGTCCATGTTGGTCCACTCGTACTTTGCAGAGCTGTGCGTCCAGGTGTTGAAAGAGCATGTTGGCAGTAAAGTAATTGCTTTGTCCCACTACGATCCGATCACCTGGCCGGAGGATGGCAGCTGCTGTGAGGTAAATGCCCATCTGGCTGCCCCGGGTGATCATGATCTGTTCGGGAGAGGGGTGCAATGCCCGGGTGCTGCCCAATTCGTCGGCGAGTATGCGGCGCAGTCTCAGGTTGCCGCGTGCTTCTGTATAGCCCAAATACTGGCGGGTGTTGAAACGCCGGAGGTTGCGGGCGTAGGCGCGTGCCAACTCTTCTACGGGTGCCAAACGGGTATCGGGCGCCCCATCGTCGAATGCCATCGGGTAGTTGTATTGGTAGGGAGGACTCAGATGTGGGAAGGAGCGCATGGCAAATCCACTTTGGGGAGGGGATGTGGACAGGGACTGTTTTCCAAGTGGCCGCCTTTTGAGTTGTGGCAGTTGTTGAGAAATGAATGCTCCCCGTCGGTCTTGGATCTCAATCCAGCCTTGGGCCTCCAATTCTTCCAGGCAATGAACGATGGTTTGGCGATGTACATCGAGGTCTTTGGCTAGTTTTCGAGTGCCGGGGAGTTTGTCTCCTGGGCGCAACAGGCCCGACTGCACGAGGTGGATCAGCTGGTTGGCCAGTTGGAGGTAGACCGGACTGCGGGCCTGTCGATCGATGCGAAGCTGGGATTTGAGCAATTGCATAACTGGACTGTTTGGTTTTGCAGAACTGGATGATTCGAACGGTCCAGAAAAATAATACATTTGTTCGAAACCAATCGCAAGAATATGAAGTCTTATCCATTGACCAATAGAAATAGGGTCAAACGAGTCGCCCGCCGGGGCCAGTACGACAAGCAAACAGTTTTTGAATTGTTGGACAGTACCAGCGTGGCACATGTTGGCTTTGTGGTGGATGACCAACCATTTGTCATCCCGATGGCCTATGGGCGTTTTGAGGATCGCCTCTATCTACATGGAGCGACCAATAGTCGCCTGATGACCCGCTTGGAGGAGGGAGTGCCAGTCTGCCTCACTGTTACCCACTTTGATGGCATTGTACTGGCGCGCTCTGCTTTTCACCACTCGATGAACTACCGATCTGTGGTTGTCTTTGGCAAGGCTCGCTTGGTAGAGGGGCCAGATAAAGAAAAAGCCTTATTTTACATTTCCGAACAAATCCTGAAAGACCGCTGGGAGGAAGTGCGTCCGCCCAACGAGAAGGAGTTGAACGCAACGGCTGTTTTGGAAGTACAGATCGAGGAGGCTTCTGCCAAAATCAGAACGGGCCCCCCTTCAGATGCCACAGCTGACTACGAATTGCCCATCTGGGCTGGCGTCTTGCCGATCCAGAGTAATTTCGAAGCACCGATGCCGGACCCCAAACTCTCAGAAGGAATTGAATTGCCCAAAAGTCTGCAAAACATCGACATATGGACCAAACAATAAACTCGGATAACTACCGCCTGATTCGCCCACAGGAAGATGAATGTGCGCCCTTTTATAAAGGATACATTCAAAATGTCGTGGGCAATGATTTTTTGAAATGCTTGAAAGAATCGGCTGACTCGACTTTGGAACTGATGCGCAACATCCCTGCTGATCGCTGGGACCATCGCTATGCTCCCGACAAGTGGACCGTCAAAGACATCTTTGTTCACCTGATGGACAGCGAGCGCATCTTTGTGTACCGGGCCCTGCGCATTGCCCGCGGCGACACCACTCCCTTGCCAGGCTTTGAGCAAGACGACTATGTGCTCCCTGCCAAGACCTCCCGCCGCAGCCCTGCCTCTTTGATGGCAGAATACAGTGCGGTGAGAGCCGCCAGCATTTCCCTTTTTTCCAATTTGGATGAAGAGGCCATGTCCGCCAGGGGAACGGCCAGTGGCAAGGCTTGTAGTGTCAGAGCCATTGGATTCATCATGGCAGGCCACGAGATTCACCACCTCAACATCCTAAACGAGCGCTATTTCGAACATGTCTGATCAATACCTACACGGCCGCAGCCAAGAGGAGCAGTTGCGGCTGGATACCCAAGCCAATTTTTTGGAACGGATGATCCATGATCCCTTGGATTTGAGTCACGTTCGCCACCTGTTGGAGATTGGCGTAGGAGTGGGGGCCCAGACCCGACTTCTTCTCCAAAAGTACCCTCAACTGCGCGTACTGGGAGTGGATGTATCCGACGAACAAATCGTCAAGGCAAGAGAAAATCTGGGAGAAATCCCGGAGGTCAGTGGGCGCTACGAATTGATGCGAGCCGATGCCATGTCGGGACCCATCGAGACATCACATGCCTTGGACGGTGCTTTTCTCTGTTGGGTACTGGAGCATGTGAAGGAGCCTTTGACTGTTTTGGAAAATTGCCGGATGGCCCTGCAGCCTGGGAGTACCATTGTGGTAACAGAAGTCTACAACCAATCGCAATACCTTCATCCGGATTCGCCAGCCACCATGCGCTACTGGCGCGCCTTCAGCCAATTGCAAGCTGATTTGGGAGGGCATCCACAAATTGGGGCCCATCTCGGAGATTTGCTGTACAAAGCAGGGTTTACCGATATTCAAGTCTATCCCGTCTATCAGCACCACGACCACCGCCATCCTGACAGGCTTCGCCAGATGGTGGCTTACTTCAAAGAGTTGCTTCGGAGTGCGTGGACTCAACTGCTGGAGTTGAACTACATTGAGGTGGGATTGTGGGGAGAGGTAGAGGCTGAGATGAATCGCCTTGTGGAGCATCCCGATGCCATTTACTATTATTCTGCCTTTCAAGCCACGGCCAAGAGTTGATGGATTTGGCGATTTACAAATCCAATACGTAGTATAAATCACAGGCTCCATGTCCCGTTTGGCCGATCTGTTCTTTCAGTAGCTGAAAACCTGCTTTCTGATACAAGGCATTGGCCTTTTTCATTCGAGCGACGGTTTCCAAGTAGCAGCGACGGTAACCGAACTGTCGGGCCTGATCGAGGCAAAGATGGAGCAGCTGGCGTCCCAAGCCCTTGCCTCTGAGGCGTTGGTAGAAATACATTTTTTGCAGCTCACAAACATCCGCCGAGCCATTTTTCAAAGGGGCAATCCCACCGCAGCCCGCGATTCCCTCCGCATCTACAATGACAAAAAAGGACGCTTTTGGGCCAGCATAAGCCTCCGACATATGGTCCACTTCGGGATCGTTGATGGAATAGCCTTCTCCCACACAGGTGTATTCTGTCATGACCGTTCGGATCAATTGGGCCACCTCTGGATTGTCGGCTGCTTGGATGGGGCGAATGAGGATGTCCTGGGCGCTTGCTAGGGGAGAATTGTCAGCTTGCATATGTTGTTAATAAAAAAGCAAGCCCTGTTTTTCGTTGTGCAAACGGGGCTTGCTGTGTATGGAAATGGGATTGATTACTTCCGGAGGAAGTTGCCCAAAATTTTCATGCCCATGCCTGCCAGGTCGTCCATGACGCTGCCGTCACCATCCTGGTCGAGGAATTTGCCGATCAGGCCCATTTCGGCCCGTTGGTTGGAGGCAGACTTTACGGTACCGGAAAGCATGCCTGCCAGGTCATTTGGGTTGAGGCCCTGTTGGCGTTGGGTACGGCCCAGGGCGCCCATGACAAGTGGTGCGAGCATGGTCATCAGGCTACCGGTCTTGTTGCTTTCAAGTCCGGAGATTTGGGAGATCATGTCGACAGCTCCGCTTTGTTTGCCACCCAAAACGTGTTTGAGGATGCCAGCGCCGTTCATCATTCTGTTATTTTGGCTTTGGGCGGGGGCAGAACTGCCACCCAGCATGCCCATTACGTCGTCGAGTATACTACCGTCGTGGTCATTTTGCAAAGCATTGGAAAGAGCAGAAGCACCTTCAGGAGTAGCTGCGTTCTTAGCAAGTGCACTGATCATGGTGGACATGATGCCAGAAGCCGCATCTGCGGTTTGCTTCTTGTCGGCACCACCCAGTTGTGAGCTCAGTTGATCGATCAGGCCTTCGGAAAGTTGGCCTTGAAGTAGATCCATTAAATCCATAAAGAAAGATTTGATTGATTAAAAAAGTCGATTTAAGATAAAAAAATTGGGGAGGCATACCAAAAAAGAAGAAACTTATCTTTGATCTGCCCGTTGCCGTTATAAGGCCTTTGCCCAACTGCCTGTGCATCGCGTGCGCAGCCTTGGTACTTGGCCGCTTCCACAAAGTGAATTTTCAGCCCAGCAATTTACACAATTTGGAGGGATGCGATGTGCCCCTCGTCCGAGACAATTTCTTCGAAGAAAACGAAATGAATTCCATGATGCGTCCACTGTTTTTGTGTTTGTCCTTTTGTTGCCTGTGGCAGCTTGGCATGGGTCAGTACCTGCACACGCCCTCCGATTTTGACAAAAAAATCGGCTCCTCTTCCATCACCTATCTCCTCGATTCCCTTTTCGAACCTCCAGCTGCCCAGAATATGCCTTTGGTAACAGCAGGCTGGATCGCAGTGCCCAGGGATGGTGGCGTTCGTTTGATTGCTCCGAGTCTTGAGACGCAGACTGCCCGTGCAAAGTATCGCGTAAAGGGAGACAATTTTTTTGAAAAGGGCAAATTTCTCAAGGCGGCAGCCAATTACGAAAAGTTGGCACCAGCAGGTGGGACCGATGTCGAACTGATGAAACGCCTCGGAGAAAGTTACCGGAAAGGGGGCAATTGGGAAAAAGCAAGCTACTGGTACACACAAGCCATTGATGCCAACTTCATCGACTTTGTGGCCCACCAGCGACTGGCTGAGTGCTACGAGGCCACCGACAATGGCGAGAAAGCCATCCACCACATCACACTGGCACACCTACTCAACCGCAACGATGCTGGCATATTGGGCGCTGTGAGAAAGATGTACGAAGCCAATGGCCATCCTTTTGCCAACTATGAATTTGTGCCAGGCTATGAGCTGAGCCAGCCGTTTCCCCAGGAAGTACGCATCCGCTACAGTGGCGAGGTTTGGAAGGCTTATGCCAAATGCAAGGCTGTGTGGAAGTACGAGGAGGAACACCAAGAAAAAATGCGTAAATTGTCAAACGCTCCCTTGGAGGAGATTGCCGAAAAGGAGTGCTTGCTCAGCGCCATCATCATGTATGGACGCTTGGATTCCAGCGAGCAACAGGCGTATCCAGAGTTTGAGTCCTTGGGCTTTGCCATCGGACAGCAAAAGATCAATGACTACATTTTGTACGAACTCAAAGCGCCGCAAGAACCCTTGGTGATGAGTCGTTTGCCTCGGCAAAAATTATTGGAACTGGCTGGATTTGTCCGCCAATTGAGAACACAGTAAGCCTTTGTTCCGTATATTGAGAAAACAAAATCGCCCGCACTTTGAACGAGACTGCAAAAGAAGGGATGTTCTATCCAAGCTCCCGCTCGAATCCAAGGCCCATTTTGGAGGCGGCCCACGATCATGTATTGGCATTGTTCAATCGACAACGCGACACCCGTTTGGTATACCACAACTACCATCGAGGATTGCGCATTTTGGAGACCCTTGGGCAAATTGCGAGGGCTGAGCAGGCCAATGCAGAAGTGCAGGAAACGGCAGAATTGGCTGCCTGTTTTTATGCCATTGGACACCTGAAGAATTACAAGCAAGCGGCTGAAGCCCGTCTGGAAGAAGCCCGCCAATGCCTGGGTGGATTGGGCTATGATCCGGCCCGACTCCAAGCGGTTTTGGACTGTCTGCGGGCAGTGAATGGCAAAGAGTCACCCGGACAAGTGGAGGCTCGCCTGCTCAAGGATGCCATACAAGCCGTCAACCTGGCCAGCCAGTTTTTTGACCAACGTCCTTTGTTGCGCCTCGAATGGGAAATGATGGAAAACCGCCGACTGTCGACCTACGAGTGGCACCACCTGATGCTGCAAGATTTGTTGGGGGCTCACTTTTGCACCGCCCATGCCAAGGCCCAATACGAACCTTTGATCGGCCAGCAATTGCTCATCCAAAAGGACAAGGCTGAAAAGTCGGCCCGCAATCGGCCTACTGTGGTCGATGGGGAAGATGGCCAATCGCGGCCTTTTCAGAATTTGGAGCGGAAACTCCCCACCAGTGCGACACAGACCTTCTTCCGAGCCAATTATCGCAACCACATCAACCTAAGTGCGATTGCCGACAACAAGGCCAACATCATGATCAGTGTCAACGCCATCCTGATTTCGGTGATCATCTCCATCCTGTCCTATCGAAATGTGCCGGATACCCACCCGATGGTCCTGCTGCCAGTGGTCATCTTTTTGGTCACGGGCCTGGCGTCGCTCATCTGCGCAGTTCTGTCCATCCGGCCAAAAGTGACGACCCGCAACGAAGGCGTCAAAACCGTAGAAGAGGCCAAGCGCAATGTGGTATTTTTTGGTAATTTTGTCGACCTTGAAGAGGAGCAATTCGAACAAGCCCTCGACGCAGTGCTGAGAGACGGGGAATTGCTGTACGGAAACATGGCCCGTGACCTGTATCATCTGGGCAAAGTATTGGACCAAAAGTACCGCTACCTGACCATGTCCTACAACATTTTCATGCTTGGTTTTGTGGCCACTGTACTGACCTTCCTCTTCGCCATATTTATGTGAAAACGACATTAACCCTTAGTTCTTATGCCATCAATTACGGAGATCATACGCGGACGCCGTTCCGTGTTTCCGCCTGTCTACAATGATCGGCCCATCGAAAAACAGTTGATTGAAGAAATACTGGAAAATGCCAATTGGGCCCCCAACCACCGCATGACCGAGCCCTGGCGCTTCCGGGTATTCACTGGCGACTCGCGCCAAAAGCTCAGTGACTTTTTGGGAGGCTATTACAAGGCGCATACACCTGCTGAGAAGTTCTCGGAGCTCAAGTACAAAAAGACGATCAAAAAGCCTCTCCAATCAGCCTGCATCATCGCCATCTGCATGCAACGCGATCCTGCCGAAAGCCTGCCCGAATGGGAAGAAATTGCGGCTGTATCTTGCGCTGTTCAGAACATGTGGCTCACCGCTTCGGCTCACGGAATTGGGGCCTACTGGAGCAGCCCCGGTGCCATCAAGGAAACCACGGATTTGCTGAACCTCAAGGAAGGAGAACGCTGCCTGGGCTTCTTCTTCATGGGCTACTCCGACGCCCCCCTACCAGAGGGAAAACGCAGCGAGATCGGCGAGAAAGTCGAGTGGATGTAAGACCTTTTTCCAAATAGACACAACCTTCCCCGGCAAAAGCTGTATAATAAGTAGTGCTAATACATAATTTGCCTTTAGTCAATGGGCTGTAGAACAGAGCTTCTCACCCCAAGGGTTATTGTTTTGTTAAAAAAATACTTTGGCAGGATTAATGCCGAACATTTATCGGCCTTTTCAAGTATATTTATTGATTATATCTGCGTTATAGCATCTGTGCCATTTATTGAAATGATGAAGTAATCAAACAAACGAACAATTATGAAATTTAAGGGTCCATTTTTCTTTTCCATGATCGCAGTGGCCTTCTTAATCGGGGCTGCTTACTACCCTTCCCCCAATAGTGCCGAAAAAGAGGTTGTCCTGATGCAAACCATCCTGAGTGGACTGAATCAGCTACACTACCGCCCACAAGCCATCGACGATGAGTTTTCGTCCAAATTGTACGACCTATTCGTCGAACGCCTCGATGGAGGAAAACGCTGGTTTACTGCAGAAGATTTGGACCAACTCAAAAAATACCGCTTGCAACTGGACGATGAGGCCAACACGGGGTCTTTCGACTTTTTCGATGCTTCTACCAGCCTGCTGTCCAAGCGCATTGATCAGACCAAGGACTACTATGCCGAATTCTTGGCCAAGCCATTTGACTTCAGCAAAGAAGAAACCATCGAATTGGATGGCGAGAAAAAAGAGTTTGCCAAAAACAACAAGGAGCTCAAAGAATACTGGCGCAAGTCCATGAAATACGAGACGCTTGTTCGCCTCAACAACAAGCTCAAAGAGCAAGAGGAGTTGGAAGAGGGCGAAGAGGCCAAGTCTTTTGAAGAATTGGAAAAGGAGGCCCGCGAAGCTGTGCTCGAAACCTACAACGATTGGTATCAGCGCATGCAAAAGCGCCGCCGTTCCGATTACATGAGCGATTACCTCAACACCATTACCAATATTTTTGATCCTCACACAGGCTATTACGAGCCGAAGGACAAGGAAAACTTTGACATCGGCATGTCTGGTACGCTGGAGGGCATCGGCGCTCGCCTGCAAACGGATGGCGACTACACCAAAGTGGTCAGCATTGTGCCAGGTGGACCTGCCTGGAAGCAAAAGTCTCTGGAAGAGAATGACCTGATCATGAAGGTCACCCAAGGAGATGAGTCCAACATCGACGCAGTAGACGTTACTGGCTTCCGCATCGACGATGTGGTCAAGTTGATCCGGGGAAAGAAAGGGACCACAGTGACCCTGACAGTCAAAAAGGTCAATGGTACCATCGACGACATTACCATCACGCGAGATGTGGTTCAACTCGATGAATCCTACGCTCGTTCTGTGATTTTGGATATGCCTGGTCGGGCAGATAAGATCGGTTACATCAAACTGCCGAGATTCTACGCCGACTTCAACCGCCGAGGCGGCCGCTCTTGTTCCAAAGACATTGCCGCTGAATTGGAAAAACTGCAAGCGGTAGGTGTCAACGGTGTCATTCTGGATTTGCGCAACAACGGAGGGGGATCTCTTCGGGATGTTGTGACCATGTCTGGACTGTTCATCGAGGAAGGCCCCATCGTACAGGTCAAATCTCGTTCTCGCCGTCCAGAAGTATTGGCAGATGAGGACCCACAGGTGCAATACGGTGGCCCTCTGATCGTCATGGTCAACTCTTTCAGTGCTTCTGCATCGGAAATTTTGGCGGCGGCTCTGCAGGACTACGAGCGCGCAGTGGTTGTCGGTTCCAACTCCACTTTTGGAAAGGGAACGGTCCAACGCTTTTTTGACTTGGATCGCGCTGTTCGCGGCAAAAGCGACATCAAGCCTTTGGGAGAAGTGAAGTTGACCATCCAGAAGTTCTATCGCGTAGATGGTGGGTCTACCCAGCTCAAGGGCGTGGTGCCGGACATCATTCTACCAGACCGCTACCACTACTTCGACATGGGAGAGAAAGAAAATGAGTACGCCATGGAATGGACCCAAATACCTTCTGTGCGCTATGCTCAGAATGTGACCCGCTTGAGCAAATTGGAGGAGATCAAGGCCAAGAGTGCTACCCGAGTCGCAGAAAATGCCACCTTCGCCAAGGTATTGGACAATGCCAAGCGCCTGAAGGACCAGAGCGAGCTGTCTGCCTACTCTCTGAATATGGATGCCTTCAAGGCCGATGAGCAAGCCAGAGAAGAGGCGGCAAACAAGTTCAAGGACATGTTCAAGCCCATCGATGGATTGGCAGTCACGAATTTGGAGGTAGACATGACTGACATCGAGTCCGACGAATCCAAAAAAGCTCGCAACGACGAATGGATCAAGGGCATCAAAAAAGACATTTACATCGAAGAGACCCTCGCCATCATGGGGGATCTAATGAATGAGTAAGCGACTGCATACAATCGCTTCGGAATAGAGCTGACATCAGTTCACAGGTGGTCCTCAGTCCGCATCCGCAGGCTGAGGGTCGCTGCTATTGGTGGGGGAGTGCCTTGCCTGTCTTTTGTAGGATACAACAAAAAGTCAAGTGGGCAATTGTCCACCAAAGCAATGATTGGTACGATGGAACAGCCAATGGAACAAAAAGAGATCGAACGGGTGGAAGCTTCCTTTGCGAGCTTCAAGGCCAATGGACATATATGGTTTTATGCAATCATTGCAGTGATTCTATTTGGGCCCATCATCCCAACACGGCGACACAGAGAGCCACCTGCCAACTCGGAGGAATACATTTGGCAAATGTTCTGTGTTGCCATGTTCTTGATCCCTACGTATCTCATTACTCGTCGGAATTTCTCCAAATCTCTTCGCTTGGATTTGAAAGAGAAAACCAAGACAGTGGAGGAGGTAGAGATACGCAAAAAGGAGCGAAGCAGGATGAACGATACGTATCACATTCAGGGGGAAACCACCGAAAGTCTGATGAAGGTGGGGAAGGAGTTGTATGAAAAAATTGAAAGAGGCGATGTGATCTTGATTTGGCGGAGCAAGCATGCGGAGGTATTATTGAAACACCAGCTTCGAAAGAAAGGGAAGGAGGCTGTGGACATCCATCTAGACGCATAAGTGGACCATTCGAGAGGACATTTTTCCAGGAGAAGTAAACTTTTTGCCGACTGAAAATATTTTGATAAAGGTGATACTTTGCCCCTTCTATCTTGTAACATTGTGCTATGAATTACCTGACATTAGAGAACATCACGAAGTCCTACGGAGAAAAGGTCCTCTTTGACCGCATCAACATGCAAATCAGCAAGGGGGAAAAGGTGGCCTTGGTGGCCAAAAACGGCACCGGAAAGACGACCCTGATGCGCATCATTGCCGGGCAAGAGGCGGGCGAAGGAGAGAACAGCAAAATCTGGATCAAAAAGGACATCCGAGTGGGCTTTCTCACCCAGGAACCGGATTTTCGAGACGGGCAGACCATCATGGAGGCTGTTTTTGAGTCGCCCAACAAGATGGTCCAGGCCATCAAAGACTATGAAAAAGCCCTCCTGCGCCCAGAGGAGGAGCAAGCCATGCAGGCCGCCCTTATTCAGATGGACGACCTCAAGGCATGGGATTTTGAAGCCCGCATCAAGGAAATTCTCAGCAAGCTCAACATCGATCGCTTGGAGCAAACCATTGCGACACTTTCCGGCGGGCAGCGCAAGCGGCTGGCACTGGCCAAAATTCTCATCGAAGAACCCGAATTCATCATCCTGGACGAGCCGACCAACCACCTCGATCTCGACATGATTGAGTGGCTGGAGGAGTACCTCTCTGGTGCCAATCTGACCGTCTTCATGGTGACGCACGACCGCTACTTCCTCGAACGGGTCTGCAACTACATCATGGAACTGGACCGGGGGCAATTGTATCGCTACAAAGGGAATTACTCCGAGTTTTTGGAGAAAAAAACAGCCCGCTTTGAGAACGAAATGATCGAGCAGGACAAGACCCGCAAGCTGTTTCGCAAGGAGTTGGAATGGGTCCGGCGCATGCCCAAGGCTCGCGGTACCAAGGCCAAGGCACGGGTGGACAAGTTCTACGAAATCAAGGAGAAAGCCTCGCGCCGACTGGACAGTCAGGAGATACAAATCGACATGAAGGGCAGTCGCCTGGGAAGCAAAATCCTGGAGGCCCAGTACATCAACAAAGCCTATGACGACAAGAAGATCGTCGAGAATTTTTTCTACAAATTCAAAAAGAAAGAGCGCGTAGGCATTGTCGGACCCAATGGGGTGGGGAAGACGACTTTCATCAAGTTGCTGACCAAAGAAATCCGGCCGGACAGTGGCAAGGTGATCGTAGGTGGGACAGTGGTGTTTGGGCACTATACCCAAGACGGCATTCAGCTTTTGGAAGACCAAAGAGTCATCGACGTCGTCCGGGACATTGCCGAGTTCATTCCCCTGGACAAAGGAGCCAAGCTGACTGCTCCCCAACTCCTGGAACGCTTTCTATTCAGCCGTAAGCAGCAGCAGGTCTACGTCTCACAGCTCAGTGGAGGAGAAAAGCGACGGCTCAAGTTGTTGACCGTCTTGATGCAAAACCCCAATTTTCTCATCCTGGATGAGCCGACCAACGATTTGGACATCGTCACCCTCAATGTCTTGGAAGACTTTCTGATGGATTTTCCTGGCTGCCTAATGGTGGTGACCCACGACCGCTACTTCATGGACAAGTTGGTGGACCATCTCTTCATCTTTGAGGGGGAGGGCAAAATCAAGGATTACAATGGGCGCTATGCCGACTATCGGGACCAAAAACGGCAAAAAGAGTTGGAGGACCAGCGGCAAGAGCGGGCCGATCGAAAGGCCAAAGAAAAAGTCCAGCGCCAGCAAGAGGCCAAATCCAGCTCCGGAGGCCTCACCTATGAGCAACGCAAGCAAATGGGGCGGCTCGAAAAGGAAATTGGCAAGTTGGAGGTCAAAAAAGCAGAGCTGATCGAAAAATTCAATGACTCGAGCCTCAACCCTGCTCAGATCGAGCAACTGTCCATCGAATTGGGGGATGTCAACAAGCTTTTGGAGGAAAAAGAGATGGCTTGGTTGGAGCTGGGCGAGCTCGAATGAAGCCCCGTCTGATCGCTGGCTGAAAAGAGGCAAAATATTATTTGGATTCCCCCTTAAAAAAAGCAAAGTCAGCTTTTATATGCACGATAATATCACTACCTTTGCAGTCGATTTTTGAGAACCATCAAAAAATCCTGCAGTGAATACGAAATCTAAAGGTATTTTCAGGCTGTTCTTCCTCGCGGTTTTTTCCGCATCTATCCTCCTCTCTTACAATGCTTTGGCCCAGGACGGGCACAACCATGACCATCACGACCATTCTGGTCATGATCATGGGCACGATCACAGCCACGGGCATGATCACGGCGACCATGGGCATGGAGAGAAGGGATCCGACAAATACGATCCCGTGTCGACAGCCATGCACCACATCAGCGATGCCAATGAATTTCACGTATTTGGTGATTTTCACTTGCCGCTGCCAGTCATTCTGTACGCACCAGATCAAGGGCTGACCACGGGAATGTCCAGCATGTTCCACCACGGCCATGCCGCCACCGACGGATATGTACTCGATCACGGTCGGGTCAAGCGAGTCAAGCCAGGACAAGGCTTTCCGCTGGGTCATGTGGACGTAGGGCACATCTCTCATGGCGAGAAGGAGGTAGAAGTCATGGGCAAGAAGAAAAAGAAGGAAATTGGCTTTGTGGAATACCAAGGTAAAAAATACGAACTGGAAGCAGCCAGCACTTTGGACGGTGGTCTGTTGGGAGGAGGCATGACCTCTTTTTACGACTTCTCCATCACCCGCAATGTCTTCACGATGTTGCTCTGCTCTCTGATCCTGATCTTTGTTTTCCTGCGCGTTGCCAAGGGATACAAGACCCGCAAGGGCATGGCCCCCAAAGGACTGCAATCCTTCATGGAGCCTTTCTTCGTATTCATCAGGGACGAAGTATCCATTCCAATGATCGGAGAAAAACACTACGAGCGGTTCCAGCCGTACATCATGTCTTTGTTTTTCTTTGTGCTGATTTTGAACTTGATTGGGCTGGTGCCATTTTTCCCTGGTAGTTCCAACGTCACAGGCAACTTGGCCGTTACCATGGCATTGGCACTCCTGACCTTCATCCTCACGACCATCAACGGAAACAGCCACTATTGGCAGCACATCCTTTGGATGCCGGGCATCCCCACTTTTGTCAAGCCTGTTTTGGCCATCGTGGAGGTCATGGGAATCTTCATCAAGCCGTTTTCTTTGATGATTCGTCTTTTTGCCAACATCACGGCGGGACACATCATCATCTTGAGCTTGATCGGACTGATGTTCATCTTTGGTGACAATGGAAACAGTGTAGGAGGAGCAGTGGCTGGAGGAGTTGTGGGAATGCTGTTTACGGCATTTATGAACTTGATCGAGTTGATTGTGGCATTCATCCAGGCGTTCATCTTCGCCACTTTGTCGGCTTCTTATATTGGAGCGGCGGTCGAAGAGCCACATCATCACTAATTGATTTTAATAACCCATTTTATATAACCCATTAAATTCAATCATTATGGGAGCTATTGGAGCTGGACTTGGTGCATTGGGAGCTGGATTGGGTGTTGGTATCATTGGCAGCAAAGCCATGGAAGCCATCGCTCGTCAGCCAGAAGCAGTCGGTGACATCCGTAACAACATGATCTTGATGGCCGCCCTTGTAGAAGGAGCTGCTTTGTTTGCGATCGTTGTTGGTCTGCTGAGCGGAAACTAATCGCAATCCGTGCATCAACGAAAAAAACGGTTGAGTCCAGCAACGGTTGGTTGTTGGCTCAACCCTTGAAAAAGAAACATTTTACTATCTCAATAAAAGCGTCATTACAATGGAGCTTATTTATCTAGTAGACTTTTCCGTCATCAAGCCAGACATTGGTCTTTTGCTGTGGACCTCTGTCGTATTCATCACCGTATGGACCGTTTTGGGTCGTTTTGTCTTCCGTCCGATTCAGGAAGCGCTGAAAGATCGGGAAGATTCCATTCAGGATTCTTTGGATGAGGCCAAAAGAGCACGGGACGAAATGTCCAACCTCAAGGCGGAAAACGAACGCATTCTGGCCGAAGCTCGCGAAGAGCGCGCCAAGATCTTGCGCGAAGCCAAGGAATTGAGAGATACCATGGTCAAAGAAGCCAAGGAGAAGGCCAACGAAGAAGCCAAGCGCATCGTTGCCACGGCCAAGACGGAGATTGAAAACCAAAAAATGGCTGCCCTGATCGAAGTCAAAAACAAGGCGGGTGTCATGGCCCTGAACATTGCCGAGAAGATTCTCAAGAAGCAATTGGCAGGTGATGCCGAGCAGGAAAAGTATGCCAACAGCCTGGTCGACGAAATCAAATTGAATTAATCAATACCACATCGAGCAGTTATGTCTGTAACCAGAATTGCATCCAGATACGCAAAATCTTTGATCGATTTGGCCATTGAGCAGGACAAGTTGGAGCGGGTAAAGGGAGACATTGAGTCCTTTCAAAAAGCCATCGACAATCGAGATTACTACCTGCTGTTGAAAAGTCCCATCATCAATCCTTCCAAGAAGTTGTCCATTGCGGATGCCTTGTTCAAGAATGGGTTCGATGAGTTGACGATGGCGTTCATTCGCATCATCACCAACAAGGGCAGAGAGTCATATCTACCTGAAATTGCCGCTGAATTTGTCAAGCAATACCGGGCCCACAAGCACATCTCTACGGTCAAACTCACCACTGCCAGCCCATTGACAGAGGAGACCCTGGGGAAAATCAAGCAAAGCCTGATGTCCAGCTCAGCTACAGACGACAATGTGGAAATCGAAACAACAGTCGATCCCAGCATCATGGGAGGTTTCGTCATCGAGTTTGACGACAAACTCTACGATTCCAGCGTGGCCCACAAACTCGAATTGCTGCGCAAGGAATTTTCCAAAAACGACTACATTAAAAGCTTTTAGTTAAACACAAAATCATATCAAGATGGTTGATGTAAAACCTGATGAGATATCAGCAATATTAAAAGAACAGCTTTCCGGTTTCAAAACTGCTGCCGAACTGGAGGAGATCGGTACCGTTCTTCAGGTGGGTGACGGAATCGCCCGTGTTTACGGCCTGACACAAGCACAGGCTGGTGAATTGGTAGAATTCGAAACTGGCGTTCAAGCCATTGTATTGAACCTTGAAGAAGACAACGTTGGTGTGGTATTGCTGGGTAGTGGAGAAGGTATCAAAGAAGGTTCTACAGTAAGACGTACCAACCGCATTGCCTCCATCGAGGTCGGTGAGGAATTTGTTGGCCGCGTTGTGAATCCACTCGGACAGCCCATCGATGGAAAAGGTGCCATCGGCGGAACCAAGTACGAGATGCCTCTGGAGCGCAAAGCCCCTGGTGTCATCTATCGCCAGCCTGTATCCGAGCCTCTTCAAACAGGGATCAAAGCCATCGATGCCATGATTCCCATCGGTCGTGGCCAGCGCGAGCTGATCATTGGCGACAGACAGACTGGAAAGACTGCCATTGCCATTGATACCATCATCAACCAAAAAGAATTCTACGACAGAGGAGAGGCAGTTTATTGCATCTACGTAGCCTCTGGCCAGAAGGCTTCCACAGTGGCCAACGTGGCCAAGACCCTGGAAGACAACGGCGCCATGGACTACACCGTCATCGTCTCTTCTTCTGCTTCCGATCCTGCTCCCATGCAGTTCTACGCACCATTTGCCGGTGCCGCCATCGGAGAATATTTCCGCGACACAGGCCGTCCTGCACTGATTATTTATGACGATTTGTCGAAGCAAGCCGTTGCCTATCGCGAGGTATCGCTGCTGCTGCGTCGCCCTCCGGGACGGGAAGCCTACCCAGGGGATGTATTCTACCTGCATAGCCGCTTGCTCGAACGCGCCGCGAAGGTCATCGCCAACGATGAGATCGCTCGCAGCATGAACGACTTGCCCGAAACCCTCAAAAATGCCAAAGATGCTGACGGCAAACCATTGGTAAAAGGAGGAGGTTCTTTGACTGCCCTGCCCATCATCGAGACGCAGGCGGGTGACGTTTCGGCCTACATTCCAACCAACGTGATTTCCATCACCGACGGACAGATCTTCCTCGAATCCAATCTCTTCAATTCTGGTGTACGCCCTGCGATCAACGTAGGTATCTCCGTATCTCGGGTAGGGGGATCGGCTCAGATCAAGTCCATGAAGAAGGTAGCGGGTACGCTCAAGCTCGACCAAGCGCAGTACCGCGAGTTGGAGGCATTTGCCAAGTTTGGTTCCGACCTGGATGCCGCGACACTTTCTGTTTTGGAAAAAGGAAAGCGCAACGTGGAGGTCCTGAAGCAGCCACAATATTCTCCAGTGAGTGTGGAAAAACAAGTGGCCATCATCTACTTGGGCACCAACGGACTGTTGAAGAATGTTCCTGTCAACAAGGTGAAAGAATTCGAAGAGTTGTTCTTGACTTCTTTGGAAAAGCGTCACCCTGAAGTATTGGAAACCTTCAAGTCAGGTAAATTGACAGACGAAGCCAAGAGCACCGTTACCGCTTTGGCTGCTGAGTTGTCATCTCAATATAAGTCTAACTAACTAATCTCCATCAAGGATGAGTGGACAGTTAAAAGAAGTACGCGAGCGGATCAAGTCGGTCAAGTCGACCCAACAGATCACCAAGGCCATGAAAATGGTTTCTGCTGCCAAGCTTCGCAAAGCCCAACAGGCCATCGTGCAGATGCGTCCGTATGCCAATAAGCAAAACAGCATGCTGGCCAATATTCTCTCCAGCCTGGATGGGGATGCCAGTACAGCCTTTGGCCAACACCGCCCTGTCGAAAATGTATTGGTTGTCATTGTCACCTCCAACAGAGGCTTGTGCGGTGCGTTCAATACCAATGTCATCAAATCGGCCCTGGCCAACATCGAGGCCAAGTACAGCCATCTGCTCGAAAGTGGCAAGTTGACATTTTTGTGCATTGGCAAGCGCGGGCACGATTTTGTGAGGCGTCGCTACGCCGATAGTCCCATCATCGAGGACTACGTTACCCTATTTGACAACTTGACCTTTGACAATGTCGCTTCTGTGGCCAGGGAATTGATGGATCGCTTTGAAGACAAAACCTTCGATGCCATCGACGTTTCTTATGGCCGTTTCAAGAATGCTGCCATGCAGTATCCCGAAACAGAGTCTTTTCTACCGGTTGCTAAAATGGAAAAACAAGAGGGAGACAACTCCCGGGCCGACTACATCTTCGAGCCCGACAAGACGTCTCTGTTGGAGCATCTCGTACCGAGCATTCTCCAGACATCCTTTTACAAGTATCTTCTCGACACACATGCCTCTGAGCACGGCGCTCGCATGACGGCCATGGACAAGGCCAGCGAAAATGCGGAAGAAATGCTTCGAGATTTGAAAATAACGTACAACAAAGCCCGCCAGGAAGCCATTACCAAAGAGCTTTCCGAGATCGTGGGTGGTGCGGCAGCCTTGGAAAGCTAGGCCCGCCAGTAGATCAAGAAATAGACGGCCCTGTCTTGGACATCATCCCAAGGCAGGGCTTTGTCTTTGGGCGAATTGCAAGTTAAACTACTATAATTTGCCAGTCTCCTCAAATATTTCCTATATTACCATTCTCATTCATCTGAACTTGAGCATCGTATGAAAGCGATTATCCCGGTGGCAGGCGCCGGCACCCGTCTGCGCCCTCATACCTACACCCAGCCCAAACCACTGATTCCCGTTGCAGGGAAAACCATCATTTCCTTCATCATCGACCAACTGAAGGCAGTAGGAGTCCGGGATTTTGTATATGTCATTGGCCACCTGGGAGAGAAGATTCAGAATTATGTAGAAAACAACTACCCGGAACTCAACAATCAATTTGTCTACCAAAACTCTCGCGAAGGCTCTGCCCACGCCCTGTGGACGGCTCGCTCTTTCATCAAAGGAGCAGATGAGATTTACATTGTTTTTGGCGATACCATTCTAGACGTCGATTTCAAAGCCTTGATCGAAAAGCCACAATCCTGTGTCGGGGTCAAGAAAGTCGCTGATCCCAGAGAGTTTGGGGTGGTGGAGTTGGAAGACAGTGGGATCATCCGCAAAATGGTGGAAAAGCCCAACATCCCCAAGTCCAACCTCGCCATGGTGGGGTTGTACAAGATCCGCGAGGTGGACCTGCTCATCGAAGTGATCGAAGACATGATCCGGGAAGGCCGCCAAACACATGGTGAATACCAACTGACGGATGGCCTGATGGGCATGATTGATCGGGGCATTCAGCTCAGCACCATTACGGTGGACAATTGGTTTGATTGTGGCAAAAAGGAAGTATTGCTCGAAACGAATGCCATGATGCTCGACAAAGGAGGCTACGCATCCTCGGGCTTGCCCAATTACGACAATTCCATCATCATCCATCCAGTGAGCATCGCCTCCAACTGCGAGATTTCCAACTCCATCGTCGGCCCACACGTTACCATCGGCCCCCATTCCAAGATCAACAACTCCATCGTACAGGAGTCCATCATCGGCAGCTATGCCAGCATTGCAGACATTGTGCTCAAAGAATCCATTGTCGGAAGTGATGCCGCCATCACAGGCATGAGCCAAAGCTTGAACATTGGCGACAACACGGAGATCGACTTCAGCAGGAGTTGATCAGGCGTTGATGGTAATTCCGTCTGAAGAAATGTGCAAGGCTTTCAGCTCGGTGGTCCGCTGATCGATGTCTGCCGACCCATTCTCCAACCTCAATACACCTCTGGGACAAACAGCTGCGCAAATGCCACAGCCCACACAAGATGCCCGCAAGATGTTCTGCCCTTTTTGTGCATAGGAGCGTACGTCGATGCCCATTTCACAGTAGGTGCTGCAATTGCCACAGGAAATGCATTGACCGCCATTGGTCGTGATCCGGAAGCGAGATTTGAATCGCTGCACAATCCCCATGAGCCCAGCCAACGGGCAGCCAAATCGGCACCAAACCCGGTTGCCCATGATGGGGTAGAAGCCCGTGCCCACAACACCTGCAAACATGGAACCCACAAAAAATCCATACCAGCTCCGAACCTGATAGGTATCGAAGATCAAAATCTGTGATGAATTGGTCAAATAGCTGTACAGAACAAACCCTGTCATGATGATGGCAAACGCCAAGACTCCGTGGATGATGTAGCGCTCGGCTTTCCAGGCGGTGAGACTTTTGTCAGACAATTGGCGATAGGGGTCTCCCAATGTCTCGGCCAGGCCACCACAGCCACAAACCCATGAGCAATACCATCTTTTGCCATAGATGTAGGTAAACAAGGGCACTACGACCAGCGACAAGACAATGCCCCAGACAAACATGATGGTGCCCACACTGGTGCTCCAGCCCGCAATGGCAAAAGGCGTTCCTCCCCCGACCATGCTGTCGATGTTGTAGTCGAAAAACATGCTGTAGTTGAGAGGCCAGGCATTCTTGAGGTCCATGTAGGGCTGGTTGAGCCGCACGAGAAATTCTGGAATCAAAAAGGCAAAGGCAATTTGGAAAAAGATCACGGAACTGGTTCGCACCAATTGATAGCGATTGTGTCGGTACTTGATCAGCATCCGAATGCCCATGACAATCATGATGACGGTGTACAAGAAGCCGTAGAGAAACCACTGACTGGCCGGACTACCTCCCAGAGCTTCACTGATGGGGTCGAGCATCAGCGTCCAATTGGTGATGTAGTGTGGATAAAAGTACAAGAGGATGTAAAACCCAATGAAGTAGGTGACAGCCGCCAGTCCGATCCACCCACTGCCTTTGGGCGCAGATACAGTTCTGGACTTTTGGTTGTCGATGTTTTTCTTTTTGTGGTGGCGGTAGATGAAAAAGATGATCAGCCCACCTGCCACGATGGTCAGGATGGCCAGGATCAAGGCTTTGAAGATCCCCCCGATGATGGTGCTGATGACGACGGCAAGCAAAAAGACCATCCGAATTTGGAAGTTGACGCCGCGGGTGGCGGTACTGTCGTAGATTTGGTTGTTTTTGATGCCGGGAATGAGCAATAGGTCGGGCAAAAAATACATCAGTGCCCCCAGGGAGCCCAAGATGAAGCTGAGGAAAAAGAACAGGCTGGCTCGGCCAGGTAGCAGCCCCATGGCGGAGTATTTGGTCAGGGAAAAGAGGTAGCTTTTGATGTCTGCATCGCTCATGCGGTACTCCCACTCAGAGACGCCCTCCGGAAGATTTACGGCATTCCAGACTCCCTGGGCTGGGTCCACGCCCGATGCGTTGTCCAGGGCATCCTTGCTTTGTTGGAGGATGGGTTCGAGGGCAGAAACAAAGGTGATGTTGGTTGCATATTCTTTGTTCAAAACTTCTCCTGCTTGCTGTTGGATCATCTCTCGGTGGTACTGTTTGGAGATTTGATTTTCCAGTAATTCAGCTGTCAGTTGGTGGCGGCTGAAGGTGATCGAAAGGGTAAAGACAAGCAAAGCTGCCACAAACAGGAAAAGGCCAGTATTTTTGATCGTTTTCATATGTAGAATTGGCTAAAGGTGATTTGTCAAAAATGACGCAAGAGAAAACAGGTGGATGGGTGTTCAGCTGCCTGTGAGAAAGCGAATGACCTGATTGAGTCTGCGCTTGGATCGAAGTTTCAGCTCGCGGCCACTTTGTTGGTTGTACAAATGGATGACCTCTTTTTCGTATTGCTTGAAAAATTCTGGGTCGAAATTGGCCAGAGACAGGTGTTGCAAGACCTCTTCCACATTTGTCCGATCTCTCAACCATTTTTCGCAGACCTCATGTCGGTAGCGGACCCCCATGAGATTGAAGCCCAAAATTTCCTTGCTGTCTTTGTCGTAAATGATGCGGATGCTTTTGGTGCCGTCGGCATGTTCCCAATAGATGGATTGGTGGTTTTTTGGCGGTTTGGCCCGCACATCGCCGTAGACTTGGTATTCAATGTCCAGAAATTTGGCGGAGTTGAACCAGATTCCCGGATCGTAGTCGGTGGGGGCTTTGCAGATGTTGTGGGCAACCGTTTCGCCCATCATGCGGCCCGTGTACCAGATGGCTTCGATGGGGCGTCGGCCAGGCATGGGCTCGTGCAATTGGGCACAGTCTCCGATTGCGTACACATCCTTTGCGCTGGTTTGCAGCTGATTGTTGACCAAGATGCCTCTCTGGGTTTCGATGCCACTGCCTTCGAGGAAGCGGATGTTGGGTCGAACGCCTGCAGTTAAGCCCACGTAGCCACAATCGATTCGATCTTCTTTGTTGGTAATGGCCGCACAAGCCTTGCCAGAGCCATCGTCGACGATTTCTTTCAGCTCTGTCTGGAGGCGCAGATCGAAGCCATGTGCGCGAATGTGCCGATTGACCATGGCCGATTCCTCTGCTGGTAGCACGCCACTCCAATAGCTGCTTTCTCTGACCAGGAAGGTAACGGGAATGTGGCGGGAGTGGAACATTTCTGCCATTTCGATCCCGATGAGTCCACCACCTACGATCACTGCCCGCTTCAGCCCTGGGCTGTAGGCCTCCATGTTTTCGAGGTCTTGGTAGCTGTACAATCCACCAACTCCTTTGAGGTCTTGTCCTGGCCAGCCAAATTTGTTGGGGGTAGATCCACAGGCGAGGATCAATTTGTCGTAGGACATCCCTTCGCCGCCGTCAAATTCCAGCCTTTTTTCCTGAACATCTATCTTGCGGACATAGGCACGCTTGAGGCCGATGCGATTTTTGTCCCAAAACCAGTCTTCATAGGGTTTGGTATCTTCAAAGCGCATGTGGCCCATGTAGATGTACATCAGGGCGGTTCGGGAGAAGAAGTGATCTGTTTCGGCAGAGATGACGGTGATTTGGTGGTCGCTCAGCTTTCGGATGAACCGAGCAGCAGTAATGCCACTGATCCCATTGCCAATGATGACGATGTGCATTGCTAAATTGGTTTTAAGTTTCGCAACTACTTACATTGGAAGATAGTCAAATGTTCGGGATTTTCTGTGCAAGGGTCGGCTCGAAGATGATTTTGGGGTTTGTTGTCTTCAAAAGGACAATTGACAGACCGTCTTCCGCACGTCATTTGCACGTTAAATATGAAGAAGCGTTCATGCTTGAGAACAAAAATTTCCTCCACTGCTTAAATTCCCTACAGTTTTTCGCTAAATTTATCTTTCGGACAAATAAAAGTGATGCAATCGTTCGCATCATGCAATGGATTTCAATAGCTGTACCCTATAGCCAGTGTAAGTAAACTTAGCTGTTTTGTCAGACAGGCCAAAATCTTTGTCTTGCCGTTGCGCAGACCTTGTACCCTACAAATTGCCTGCTTGAGACGAGAGGTTTACTCGTGCTTGCTTACAGTATTTTCAAATTCTTTATTCATTATCTAACAAAGTAGTAGTTATGAAGCAATTGTACCTCCTAGTGGCCTTTGGTCTATTTCTCTCAACCTTAGCATATGGTCAGGTTCCACGCAAAATCATGCTGGAAGAGTTTACCAATGCATCTTGTGGCCCTTGTGCTGCTCAAAACCCCGCTTTCAATGCGTTGATCGATGCCAACTATGACGACGTTGTGGCGCTCAAGTACCAGTGGTATTTCCCTGGCTTCGACCCAATGAATCAACAAAACCCTGACGAGCCCGATGCTCGGATCCGTTACTACAACGAATCTGGTGTTCCTGTGACTGCCATCAATGGCCTTGTTCCAAGTGGAACTTATGGTGGTGGCAATTGGAGCGGTTACGACGGTGGTCCCTACGGTTACCGCCAAGCTGTCATCGATTTTGAAAAGGCAAAGACGTCTCCCATCTCCATGGAGCTTTCTCACGAATTGACCGAAGCGTTGGACTCTGTTGCCATTACCCTCAAGGTCACCAACGTAACAGACGACGACTTGAACCTCAGCGATGGCAGATTGCACGTTGCCCTGTATGAAAAAGAAATCGTTTTCCCAGTTGCTCCTGGTAGCAATGGCGAAAGAGAATTCTACGATGTCATGCGCAAAATGGTCCCAGATCAGAATGGTACCACCTTCATGGGACTCGCTGCCAAGTCTTCCATCGACATCACCATGAAGGTCCCCATGCCAAGCTACTATTACAACCTTGGAGAGGCAGGTGTGATCGCATTCATCCAGGACAATGCTACCCGAGAGGTTTGGCAGTCTGCTCGCAGCACCCCCAAAGCATTGGTTGGTTATGGCGATGCGGAATTGCAAACTGTCAGCGATGCATTGCCTTCTGTCTGTGCTCGCAGCATCGAGCCTTTTGCCGAAGTGCGCAACGCAGGCAATACACAAATCACAGATCTGGTCATCGAGTACACCTTGGACAGTGAAGATCCTGTGGTAGAAAACTGGACAGGTACCCTGGAGCCAGGTGACAAAATTCGCTTTACTTTTGACGAAGTCATGCTGGGAGATGATCCTCGTAGCCTCAACTTCGAAATCACTTCTGTCAACGGAAAGGCCGATTACAACCCTTCCAACATTTCTCAATTCTCTGCCAGCATCGCCAGCATTCCAGAAGCAGCCAATCCAGGACCTGCTGAGTTGGGTGTAGAAGACAAGAGTGTGGGAGAATACCCAAGTGGTGTAGCTGCCGTTCCTCCTGTTCCTGCAGGTGTTGATGGCTTTGGTACCTTCACCGTTGTCGGTCCTTCTTGGACTTTCGCTGGTGGGGACAAAATGGGCGCTTATGGCGATTCTGACAACTCCATCTGGATCAACTTCTTCGATTGGAATCCAGCCGATGCCAATGCCAAGGATGAGGCAACCCTCACCTTCCACAAGGTAGACATGACTGATCTGACGGATAGCTACTTCCGCTTTGACCGCGCAGGTGCTCGCTTGACAGGTTTGAGCCGTGATGAAATCATCATTGAGGCTTCTACTGACTGTGGTGCTACTTGGCAAGAGATCGAAAAGCTTCGTGGCCGCGATTTGGCAACAGTTTCCAATACCAACAACCGCTTTGTCCCAAGCGACAGAGATTGGGTAACAGATGAGTTCAGCCTGGAAGACTATGATGGTGTTTCTGAGTTGATCATCCAAATCAGAGCGATCTCCGACTGGGGCAACAACAACTTCCTGGACAACATCGTCATTGGAGGTAAATTGCCAACAGGCACCAAGGAAATCAACTTGTTGGATGGCAAGGTCGAGATTTTCCCCAACCCAACCAACAACGTTGCCAACATCCAGTTCGAATTGGAGGCAGCGACTGATGTAGACATCGACATCTACGACGTCACTGGTAAGCTGATCGAGACATTGGCTTCCAAGCGTGCTTTCCCTGCAGGTACTCACACCATGATCTGGGATGGCGCGGAAAACAGCGGTTTGTACACTGTGAAGATTCGCACCGAGATTGGTGAAATCACGAAAAAAGTTACCGTATTCTAATCAATACGTAAGCAGTTCGACAAACTCGTGTTTGTAAAAGTGTTAATTTGAATTGATAAATGAGTGAGGGGGTTGTTTTCGGCAACGCCCTCACTCTCTTCTTTAGAATACAATTCACAAATCCACGCTTATGAAAAAAAATATACTTTTTGCCATCTTATTCTTCGCAGGCCTCTTTGCCCAGGCCCAAAATGCGAGCATCGGACCCAGTCCCATCAACACGGTGTCGGAGTGGAAAGATGATGTCCCTGGATATGCCATCTTCAAAAACGAGGAGAACCGGGAAAGAACATTCACCTGGATCAAGAGAGAAATCAGTATGCCACAAGACTGGGCAGTTGCCATTTGCGACCCCGTACTGTGCTACGATCCGAGTACTTTTACCCAATCCTTCACCCTTCAACCCAATGAAGCCGATACCGTCATCGTACACGTGTATCCAACCCAGCGGACAGCAGGAGAGGTGGTAGTTGAACTGTTGTTGTACGAAGAGGGCCAGACAGATACGGTCAGTGGAATGTTCAATTTCTGCATTGCTTTGGACGCCGCCGAGTGTTCTTTGACCAATGTCAACGAGCTGTCTGAAGGACAAATCTCCATCTATCCCAACCCATTTGTCAACGACACCCAGATCGAACTGGAGCTGCCTCAGGCAACTGATGTACACTTGAAGTTGTACAACATCATCGGCCGTCAAATGGTGGATCAGTCGTATGGATTGCTGGACGGTCGCCAAAAATTGACCATCGAAGGAGCCAACTTGCCAAAAGGTGCCTACCTCATGCAGCTGTACCTCGACGAGCAAGTCATTACCCGCAAAGTGATCAAGCATTGATGTCGTCCAACGTGGACTGTCATCGGTCTTGAGACCACCGCTTTTTTGGAATATGCCTTTGGACAATCTCGTTCAAAGGCATATTTCATTTTGTCGAAAGAGGGATAGGAATTGGAAGCTTCGAAGGACACATTTTATGGGCTGAAACGGAGTGAGAAAGGCACGACTAAGAAAGAGGAGCATTTTGGAGAATCACCCTTGTAGAGACAGTTTTCCACAAAAAAACCATAGCATATGTTGAAAACTCATGCCTCTCTCCCGGTTGAAAAGAGCCTTATCTGTATTGACTTATTGTACGATGATCTTTTGCTGTGCAGTCTTGCCAGAAGCGTTTTCCAGGAAAAGCCAGTAGATGCCTTTGGGAAATTCACTACAGTCTATTTCCAGATTTTGTGAGTTGAAGGCTGGAAAAGAGGAATTTTCTACCCAAACGCGTTGTCCCAGTGAATTGTATAGGCTCAGCTGTTTGACCTCTTGATTGTTTGCGTCGAGGGAAATTGTCAGCCAATTGGAGGTTGGATTGGGGAATACTTCAAAAGTCGGAGCAGGGTCTAGGTAAATCTCCGCAGTGGTAAATCCGTCGGATGCTTCAAAAGGGATGTGAAAGCCAAATCCAAAGCCAGCATTGTTCCAGATGACCCCGTTGTCGCTTTCCAATGAAATGGCGCCATTCTCCCGTTGTCCAGGCCAAAGCTCACCATTTGCCAAGCCATTGCCGTAGCTGTCCGTCATTTCGAATGTATAGCATCCTTCCGTCGGTAGGTCAAAGACATATTCGTATTGGGTATCTGCTTCCAGGCTGTCGTAGTCGGCGCTGGAGGCGATGGTGCCGTTGGGACCTTCCAAGCTCCAGGCGTTTTCCTCTGGCCAATTGTCCGTGTGGAAATAGAGTCTGACCTCCATATTGGTTTTCGGCGACCGGATCTGGATGTCTGAAAGTTCGTTGTATTGAGGATACTCGTCTTGTTGTTGGTTGGGGGAGCTGGCTCGGAAGGAGAGCATGGATTCCCGCTGCAGCTCAATTTCCGAAAAGGAAACTTGCTTGTGCTGAAAGGGCGCCAGTTTGCCAGTCCAGTTGATGGTCTCTGTTGAGGAGGCATTGACAGCCAACTCAATCGTGCAGTCGCGAAGGGTATCTGTTCCTTCGTTTTGGATGCTGATGATGGGAGTGAGGCGCTTGTTGCGGCAAAATGCCTTGTGGTCTCCATCGTAGCTCAGGATGGAAACATTGTGCTGTCCCCAAGGATTTTGGCACTGCTGGGTATGGTCGTACAGATTGTGTGCTTCTTCCAATCCCACAGAGCGAATGCGCTTGTTGGGGCAAATGACATACACAATGGGCCAGCGAGTGATGCGATAGCTTTGGTTGAGGCTGTGGTCATCGATGATGGGGTAGAGGGTATTGTCCAGCCAATTTCCGTAGGTATTGGTGCCGGAGCCGTGAAGTTCCTCTATGCCTGTATGCAGGTCTCCCTCGATCATGATCACCATGACTTCATCGGTACCACTGGGCCCAAAGTCTTCGTAAAGCTTGTTGAGATGGCCTTTGTTGTGGTATGCCCAGCTGTTGCCTGACCAGGTGGCAGAGAACTCAAGAAAGACGCTTTTGCCTGCGTTGAGGTATTCGTAGAGTTCGTGCTGGTTGCCATCAATATCAGTCAATGTCCAGTTGGGGGCAATGCTGTTGTCCTCCAACTGTGCATGCAGTAGGCTCGTAAAGCAAAAACAAAGTATGAAAAGAAACTGTCTCATAGTTTTTCCGCAATCGGACTGTCTATCACTTATAAGAATAATAAATTTAGTTCCAAATTCTTATAATTGGAGGACTTCAATTGTCAATTTGCAGATGAATGTGAAACTTTTCCGTTGATCAATTAAAATTTTGCTAATTAGACGGCACTTAGCCCTTGCGTTGTTCAAGGTCTTGCTCTGGTCAGACATCATTTCCCATCAGAAATTGCATTGCTCTCCGTATTCTTTGAGCCATTTTTCTTTTTGTTTGTAATCGGGCATGGCATCGCTGACCAGTTTCCAAAATCGCTTGGAGTGGTTCATTTCGATCAGATGGGCCAGTTCGTGGATGATGACGTAATCGATCACTTCTGGAGGAGCGAATAGGAGGCGGGTAGAGAGATTGATGTTTCCTCTGGTGGAACAGCTTCCCCAATTGCTTTGGTTGTATTTGAGGGCCACTCCTTTGATTTCTTTTTGAAAGTACAATTGATTGAGTTCCCACACCCGGCGGGTAATGGCGGGGAGATGGTCTTGTGCAATGATCCGGCTGAGGAGGTGTTTGATGCGACTTTGCAGATTGGGTCCCGAGTCTTGTTGGCTGATTTTGAGCAGAATGATGCCATTGCTGAGTTTGCCGCTGTGGGTTTTGCGGTCGGTGTGCTCAATGCGAACTTGGTAGGTTTTGGGGCCGACAGTCAGCGAATCTCCATCTTGGTATTCCTTCCCAAAAAAGCGATTGCTCAAGGCAGGGTTTTTCTCCAACTGTATGGCCACCCATTCTGTGAACCAGTTGAAATGTTTTTCCTGTTCATTGTAACCCACAAGAGAGGGCATGCGCAGAATGACAGCTTTCTTCCCAATGGATGCGCGGACATTGCGTCGCGATTCCCGGTAAATCCGAGCCGGGATTTTGCGTCCTTTGATGGTGATATAGGTTTGCTGTACAGTCAAGGTATCAGGGGGTAAAGTTTTTGTGCAGAAGGTAAGGCTCTTACTTTGTAAAATGGAAAAAAGGCGACTCCCGTTTTGTCGAACGCAAAGCCGCCTTTTCTCTTCTCAATTGGTCAGACCACAAGAGCGGACTTTACTGATTGCTGGCGACTTCTTTCATCAGGTCGACCAGAAGCTGCACGCTCTCTATTGGCATGGCATTGTAGATGGAAGCTCTGAAGCCTCCGACAGAACGGTGCCCCTTTACGCCAACGCAGCCCGCTTGCTCACAGGCAGCGAGGAAGGATTTTTCGATTTCCTCATTTTTGGCCACAAACGTTACATTCATCCGGGAACGGTCCTCCTTGGCAGCTGTGCCTTCAAAGCAAGGATTGCTGTCGAGTTCATTGTAAATCAGCTGTGCCTTTGCCTCGTTGTGTGCTTGCATGGCAGTCAGGCCACCCATGGACTTGATCCAACGCAAGGTCAACATACAAACATAGATGGGGTAGACGGGAGGCGTATTGAAAGCAGAATTTTTCTTGATGTGTGTCCGATAATCCAGCATGGTGGGGATGTCGCGCTCCACTTTGCCCAACATGTCCTTGCGGACGATTACCAAAGTGGTTCCTGCGGGACCGAGATTCTTTTGGGCACCGGCGTAGATCAGCCCGAAGCGATCGACGTCTATGGGGCGGCTGAAAATATCGGAAGACATATCACATACGAAAGGGACATTGGTATCGGGCCACTCTTGGTACTGGGTACCAAAGATGGTATTGTTGCTCGTCAGGTGGAGGTAGCTGGCGTCTTCCGGTACGCTGTAACCTTTGGGAATGTAGTTGAAGTTCGTCTCTTTGGAAGAAGCCAATACATTGACATTGCCGTACAGCTTGGCCTCTTTGATGGCTTTTGTGGACCAACTGCCTGTGTCTACATAACAGCCTGTTTCGTTTGCGTTCAGCAAATTCAGTGGAGCCATGAAGAATTGCGAACTGGCACCACCTGTGACGAAAATGACTTCGTAATCGTCGCTGAGCTGAAGAACTTCTCGAACCAAGGATGTACTTTCCTCCAAAACAGCCACAAAGTCAGCAGATCGATGGGAGATTTCGAGGATGGACAAGCCCATGCCTTTGAAATTGGCAGCAGCTTCGGCGGCCTCTTGCAAAACAGAAGCTGGCAGTATGGCAGGGCCAGCGCTGAAATTGTGTTTCTTTTGAGTTGTTGTGATGCTTTCCATCAGGTGTTTTTTCGATGCGATAATATGATGGACAAAATTAATTCATTTCGAGGCAGTATGCCAGTGAGAACAGTTAATATATATGTGGCTATTTTGGGCAAAGTTTCCCAATGTTGTAAAATGCCCATTTTTTATAATATTATTTGGTTTTTTGATCTGATTGCCTTATATTAGTCTTCACCTCTTGTAATAAACGGTTTCAGAAACACTTTTCTTTTTGGACGGGCTACTAGGCTAAATTCCTAGAGGTAGATTTTTTTCGATTTATTTTTCAAAAGTGCTTGTATAATTAAAATCATCCGCCTATCTTTGCACTCGCCTTTTGAAAATAAGGAGACAGAAAACGACGAATGAGTCGTTGGAAAGATAGAAATCCGGG
>JBCBOS010000027.1:0-124396 GCA_039821145.1 Bacteroidota bacterium
TTAATACGACCATATCCGCCTTTAACTCCAAATTATATATATCGCGAACATATAAGGCCTCCTGACGAAAGCTATCTTCAGGGGTATAAAATAACAGGAATGAATTATTACCTTGGATGTTATCAGCTTGGGCGTGAGTTGCTAAGTGAATGATACTGTAATCAGAAACAGACCGCGCTCTTACTCAAAAGATTCTATATACATCTCTCTACTGGTAGTTCTAAAGATGATGCATTGACTCTTGCCAAAAGAGAGTACATAAAGAGTGTCAGGGCACGTGCTGCCCATCCATATTTCTGGGCAGCCTTTATTCCAATTGGGGATATGGAGCCTCTATCTTTGGAGAAATCTAAAAAGCTCTCTGAAAAAGGAATTTTATTTATAATAATTTTATCTATGGTATTCTTTGTTTTTTTAAGAGTCAAATTCTTGTAGTGTGACCAGCTTTCTTCGTTAAATCTTGAACTTCATGACTCTGGGTTAATTTTAACAATTTCGAGTATATTTTTTTGACATAGTTTAATGGGATATTATCTATTTGTCCAATAATCTCATTATTTGGCGCTTTGATGTAAATGGTTAAATATTTTTCCTTGAGTATTTTTTTTACATACTGACCTTCGTTACCCCCATTCCGCCGCACCGATGCAATCCCCTTCCGACACCCATACTTACTCTTGTAAGCCTGACTGTTCAACAACACCTTCCCCCGTTCATCTACCAAACGGAAATAAAAACGAGGATCATCCTCCTTGCGAAAAATCTCAAACGGCATAGACAAATGGTTTCCCTTCTTGTACGCACCACCTCCCCAGAGGTTGCATCCACCGTCGCCACCCCCGCTCCAATACAAAAAGTGGGGCGCCGCCCCACAGGCGACACCCCACTTTTGCCACAACAAGGATGTCTACGCCCTCATCGCTGAATGCTGATCTTCTTGGTCACCAGCGAATCCTCCCACTGCAGGCGCAGGAAGTACACGCCATTGGCCAATGCATCCGTATTCAAAGTCATGTTGTTCTCCGCCTGGCCCATCCGGCGACGGATCAACTGACGACCCTGGACATCCACCACCTCCATCACCAACTCGCCCTTCGGCAAACTGAGCAACTGGATGTTCAACACATCCTGCGTAGGGTTGGGGAAGACCGTCACATTCTGATCGGCCAACAAGTCCTTCGTAGATGTGACCGCATCCGGGTCCATCTCGATGTTGTAGGTAGACTTGAGCCAGCCATTGTTGCCATCCTCTACCGTGAAGCTGAAGCTGTCAAACTGCTGGGTATCGTCTCCGTCATTGACATAGGTCAGGTTGCCCGCATCAATGGTGAGCTGCGTAAACTTGCTGCCGGGCTCCAAGCGCGTGCCAGCGCGGAACAAGCTGCCGTACTGTGGATACTCCACAATGGTAAAGACCAACTCCTCCGGCGTATTGTCATTGTCATCGGCCAGCAAAAGGTCGCGGATGATGGGGTTGCCCTCGCCCGGCTTCACCTTCAACAGGTCGTTGTTGACCAGGAATGGACCACTCAGGTTCACATTCGAGCAAATCTCCAAGCCCCAAGACACAATCTCTCCACCACTCGCCAAGTTGTCAATCACCCGGAAATCCATTGTCCAGTTGCCCTGGCTGTTGTCACCATTGAAGGCCGACAGTGGGTTCAGCGGCTTGTGCGCCCGGCCTGTATTGGCAGGACAAGGAATGTCGTCCGGTGCCTCATCGTCCAAGCCAATGTTGAGGGCCGATGATCCACAGCGAATCTCAGAAAACAGCACCACCGCCTTTTCATCCGGACTCTTCAGCGTTGCTTCCAAAAAGCGGATCGGTTGGTGGGTCCCCTCTAAGTTGATCACGTTCAAATCGCTGATCGTACCACCTGTCGGCACATTCAAGCGGGCCGTGAGCGTAGGGGTACCAGAGCTGGGGATGGTCAGTGGCAAATCTTCCGAAGCCATGTAAGTGGCACAACTGGATGTCTCCACCTGGAAGCCCTGAATGGCCGACAGCGGTCCGTCTCCACAAATGTTGACAGGACGGATGCGCCAGTAGTAAGGCGTATTTTTCTCCAAAATGGTCTGTGCCACATAGAAAGTATCCGTGATGCCGTCGATGGTCGATACAATGCTGTTGCCAAAGAGTGGGGTAGTGGCAATCTCCAACGTGACCTCATCCACATTGGGGAGTCGGGTCCAGCTGAAGATCGGCAATTCACTCACACCTGTTGCACCATCTGCTGGCGCTGTCGGGAAAAAGTCTGTAAAGACATTATTGACCACATTCAAGACCAGATCGCGCTGGAAGTCGTCGATGTTTGGCCCCGTCAGTGTAATGGTCACGTCAAATGCTCCGGTCGCAGCCACATCGTCTACATTGATGGTCAGTTCTGTTCCTTCAGATGGGAGGAATGGATTGCTGGAGAATTCAGCCACAGCACCCATCGGCAAGCCATCTACAGACATGGTTACAAGGCTGTCGTAGCCCAAAATCTGGCTGAATTCCAATCCGATCTGAGGACTCTCTGGCAAACACACCAACTGAGTAAAGGGCTTCACCTCGAAGGTCACACCAGGAATGGTGGCAGCCTCTATCTCAAAGTCTCTGTTGGACATGTCGAAGAAGATGTTGTCATTGGCCTCTACAATGATGCGCGCATCGCGGGTAGGCGTATTGGGGACCACCACATCGTGGCTGCCGTCATTGGGAACGCCCTCTGCCAAAGTCGTGTAAGGAGGACGACCTCTGTCGGTTGACAGCAAGATGTTGACAAACTCACAGCTGACAGGCGCTTGGTCAGTATTGGCCACATCCCAGGTCACTGTCTCGACAGAACCACCGACCCACTCTTCTGTTCCAGTCGTCGGATTGGATACCACAAATGGACCTGCAGTGCCCGCCACCTTGAAGGCAACTTCTTCCCAGCTCACACCACCACCCGGACGGATGTTGTCCCGTACGGTACAGCGGAAAGTCAGATCACGCGCTTCATCCGGCATGCACTCCTGGTTTTCAGGAGAAGTATTGTCAATGAGGGTTGCCAAGCGAGGGATGATCCGCTCCGGATTGGAAGTCGGAGGGTAGGAGCGGAACAATGGACCTCTGGTCTTGAAGGTACAAGGAGCCACGGCAGGTCCCGTATCGTATTGTTCCCAGCAGTAGGTCACGCCATCGTTGTCGGTATCATCCGTTTCGTTGGCAGTGAGCTTGAAGGGAGTATTTATTGGAATGAAAAAACCATCTTCATATGGCAAAGTGATGGTTGGACAATCGTTGTCGGTCTCGGTCAAGGTACCGCACTGGCTGCCGAATCCTTCCCGGCTGTAGTTGTACATCTGTACCAAAGACCCTACGTGGAAGTAGGCATCATTGTCTCCCGCCACATTGGAAGCCCCACAAGTACCCGCGTACGACATGATGGTAGAACCACTACCCGGCTCAAAAGCAGTATTGGGTGCCAACTGGTCCTGAGCAGATGGACAACTGTTCCAGGTGTGACCAGCAGAAAACTGGTGACCCACCTCGTGCGCCAATACCCGTGTGACCAGGATCAAGAGGTTGCCCGCATTGTCGCAGGTCACGCCCCGTCCTTTGCGGTCGGTACAAACACCACCACTGGCAACGCCGGCGATGCCATCCGTACAAGCAATGGTCAGTACGTGGCCGATGTCGTAGTTTGCCGAACCAATGGAATCATCCAACACAGCTTGGTTTTGTGCCAGCAGGCCGCGACCGATCTGTGGGTTGTCAAATGGATCGTCGTCCCCATCCAAAAAGATGAGTCTGTCGTTGTCGTCGATCAGTTGAAAGCGTGTGGCCAAGTCCACCTCGTAGATGGCATTCAAGCGGCCAATGGTTGTATTGATGACACCAAGTACAGTCGGGACAGAGTTTCCGTTGCGAAAGCCAAACTCACCTGTTGTGGCGACGGCCAGCTTGTATTCTTTCAGCTCCACTTTCTCTCCACCTCTCAGGCTTGCAGGGCGTTGGTTGTCCACCAAGTCTCTCAGAAGCTCTTTTGGTCCAAAGGTTCCCTCTACGCCACAGCCATAGCCTTCTGTATGGACATTTCTGGTGTAGTAAGAAATGTAGAATGGAGAGCCCTCGCGCTTGACAGGATCAATGTACACCTCGCCTTTGTTCGTGCGAAGGGCAGCGTGAAATCCCTGTGGGCCATAGTCCAATCGGCCAGCAATGGATGGTTCGTCCACTGCATAAGCGACGAAAGATTGGATCATCGGATAGCGAGCAGCAAGGCCCGGCATCATGTTGGGGGAATTGTATACTTGAAAATCGAGCATCCTGCCATCCGGCATGGGAAGACTCACCAAAAAGGAAGCCCCTTCGTCCATCAGGTCTTCTGCAGGTGCCTTGCTCAGATACTGCCTGATCCCGTCCACATCCAGGCGCAGGCTGCGAAATTCACTGGGAAACTCCTCGTCGGAAGAGTCGGCTGCTCTCAGCACTGCAATGTCCTGGACAGAACTCCAGTATTGCTGTCCCGACTGGGCGAATCCGGTAGTGACGCACAGCGTGAAAAAAATGGGTAAGAGAAATTGTCGCATACTTGGGTATTTACACTTTAGAAAATTGTTTTTGAAAAACTCCAAGCCGAATGACTCAGCTTGGAGAAATGTTGGTATTCTTTTGCAATTTACGTCGGTCTTTTCAATAGAGCCCTATCGTTGGATGGTGAACTTTTTCACCAGTTTGCTGCTTTCCGTCTGAATGCTCAACAGATAAATGCCACTGCTCAACTTCTGGGTATTGATGGGCAATTGGCGGACATCCACTCTTCTGGTCTGCTGGTCGATCAATTGTCCTTGTACATTGAAAATGCTCAAGGTCATGCGCTCCGATGGCACTTCCGAAAACTCGACATTCAGGAGGTCCCTGGCTGGATTCGGGAACAACTGGAAGTTGGCCTGCTTGTCCAATTCATTGGTGCTGACCACCGCATCTTCGTCAATGGCAATGTTGAAAGTCGGCGTTCCAAACCATCCGCCTTCTCCATCTTTAATGGTAAAGACAAAGGAATCGAAGAAAGTGTTGCTGCCATCGTGGCGATAGCGGACCGATCCATTGTCGATGGAGGCCTGGCTGAACACATCGCCTGGCTCCAAGAGGTTGCCGTTGCGGAACAGATCGCCATGTTGTGGTCTTTCCACCAGTGTGAAAATGACTTCTTCTTCTGTATTGTCGTCATCCTCGGCATACAGGACCGGACGGGTGACAAAGTTGCTCAGCCCTGGAGGCACAAACAGGGTGTCGTTGTTGATCAGGTAAGGACTTGCCGGATTGGTGTTGGAACAAAACTCCAGTTGCCATCCTTCCAAACGTCCACCATCGCCAATGGGGTCGGTGACTTTGACCCGCAATTTCCACTTGCCCTGTGTCTCGTCTCCAATGAAGGTGGACAGAGGTTCCAGTGGTGTAAACAGCTTGCCGTTGTTTGGAGGACAAGGAGGGGGTTCTGTGGCGTCGTCGTCAAATCCCATCCTGAAGAGTTGCGAACCACACCTCAGGTCAGACATCAAGACCGCCTCCCGGCCCGATGGACTGCGCAAGGTCAAGTCGATGAAGCGCACAGGAGCATGCGTTCCTTCAATGAAGGGGATGCTGAGGTCGTTCACTGTCCCCATGCTGTTGATGTTGATCTCAGATTCTATCGTTGGCGTTCCCGTGCTGGAAATGATCAGAGGACCATCGCGGCTTTCGAAGATGTTACAGTTAAACGTCTCCGTGTGAAAGGCAAATATCTTGGTGAAATCTCCCTCTCCACAGCGGTTGATCGGGCGAACCCGCCAGAAGTATTCCGTGCTCTTATCCAGAAAATCTGGTGTGTCAAAAAAGGTGTCTACCGTCTGTACGGCAGAGTACAAAACGCTGGAGCCAAAGGCTGGGCTGGTTGCCAACTCAAAGGTGTAGGCATCTGCATAGGGAGAGGGTTGCCAACTGAAGGTCGGCTTCTCACTGGCACCACTCAGGCCATTGACTGGTCCCAGCAGTTGCAAATCAGAGAAGTCGTTGTAGACCAAATCCAGTTGTACATATCTGTAGGCCGTGTCCAAACCAGGTGCCACCGCCACGATTTCCAATTCGAAGATTCCCTCCGTCTCTACCACACCGCTCAAGTCGATGGATACTTTGTTGTCATCTGTGGGGATGAAGGGGTTTTTGTCGTAAGAGACATTGGCACCTGTCGGCAGTCCGTTGATGTCCAGGGTAATGAGGCTGTCATAGCCCAACAAAGCACTGCTGATCAGGTCAACCTCTACCACATCTGGCAGACAGACCTGCTCGAAGTAGGTACCCAAATCCAGGGTATAGCCCGGCCGAGACACTTCCTCAATGATGAAGTTCACCCGGTTGATGTTGTAGAATACGTTGTCGGCTGCCTCTACCATGACGCGGGCAGACCTCGTATCGACATCTGGAATGGTCACTCCCTGCAAACCGTCATTGGGAACATTTTCGATCAGCGCAATTGGGTAGGTCAATCCACCGTCTGTAGACAGTAGGATGTTGACCAGTTGGCAATTGACGGGGGCCTGGTCTGTATTGGCCACATCCCATTCGATGTTTACATAGTCACCAACCTCCACCGTTTCCCGGTCGTCGAAAGACAGTACTTCAAAAGGCCCAGCCAATTCGCTTGCCTTGAAGGCGACCTGATCCCATACCACCCCTGCACCATCTGGGTTGTTGTCGCGCACTGTTACTCGGAAGGTCATGTCGCGGGTGTAGGTCGGCAGCAATTCATAGACAGATGTTTCGTCCTCTATTACCAAAGGAAGGCTTGGAAAATAGCGGCGAGGTGATTCTGCCGGAGGGAAAGAACGGAATAGGGGAGCATTCCCTCTGGGACTGCCAAGTGCTGTGATTGGACCAAGATCATATTGTTCCCAGCTGTAACTCAGCTCGTCGTCTTCTGCATCGGTGGCTACTGCATCCAATTTGAAGGGCGTGCTGATGGGAATGGTGAATCCATCTGTGTATTTCAACTCCAACTCAGGAGTGGTATTGTCAATCAAAACAGTGTCCAAGCAGCTGGCACCAGGACCAAAGTGGGTAAAGTTGTAAACTTGTTGCAAGGTCCCTACGTGGAAGTTGGTAAAACGACCGCCGGGGATGTTTTGTGAGCCACAGGCACCGGAGTACGACATGATGGTGTTTCCACTGCCAGGCTCAAAGGCAGAGCTGGAAGCCAACTGACCCAAACTAGGTGGGCAGTTGGACCAAGTGTGACCAGCAGAAAACTGGTGGCCAATCTCGTGTGCCATGGTACCGGATACCCGGAACAAAACATTGTTGGAAAAGTGGCAAGTCACCCCTCTTCCTTTTCCAGCAGTACAAGTGGCGCCACTGGCAACCCCTGCAACACCATCGTTGCAAACGGCCGTAAAGACGTGTCCGATGTCGTAATTGTTCAGTCCAATTTCTCTGTCCAATACTTCTTTGTTCTGCCCGAGAAGCATTCCACCCATGTCCGCATTTCGATAGGGATCGGTCAATGGATCGAGGAAGATCAGTTTGTCGTTGTTGGGGACCAGCTCAAAGCGAATGGCAAATTCTTGCTCATAGATCAGGTTGATCCGGTCCATTGTCAAGGCATAGGCCGATACCACATCCTCGAAATCACCACCCATCAATCGGGCAAACTCACCCGTACAGGCCAGCGCCATGGTGTAAAAACGAACCACCACTGGATCGCCGGAGCCGCGCAATTTGGCAGCAGCGGGCTTTTCCAAGTCCATGTTCAGATTGTTGAAAGGCTTTTCTGGCAAAAATGCATGTCCTTCCACACCGCAAATCACTTCGTGGCCTTGGTGGTAGTCATCGGCATAGTAAGAAAAGTAATAGCGATCCTGATCGGCGACATAGGGATCAATGGCAATGTATCCTTTGGATGTGCTCACTGCTGCATGGAAGCCCTTGTAGGTGTAGCCCAGGCGAACGACCCGCTCCGGATGCTCCAGACTGTTGCCCTTGAAGGAGCGGATCCCTGGATACCGAGCCGCCATATCTGGATGCATGTTGGATGTTTCATAAACGGCGAAAGTCTCCATGTTGCCTTCTGGCATGGGCAATTGGATGTGGATGGGACGTAGATCGGCTTCAGGAGTGAATTCTCGTGGGGCATCCTGCAAGAGTCGATGTACGCTTGGCAAGTCCAACAAGACAGTCGTGTGTACCTCTGGCATGTAGGGCGATTCTGCGCCCCGAGGCAGAAACACATCTGCGTCTTGTACAATGCGCCAATAATCTTGTTGTGCAAAGGTAGTTCCGCTCAATAGGATACCCAGGCATAGTGGTAGAAAGTAACGAAGCATCTGCAATGGATTTTTAAAATTGTTAGGCGTTCGGGCAGGTCTTAACGGTTGCGTGTCTGCGAATCCCCAAATGTTTAATTGTTGTTCTTTGAAAAAAGACTTCGGGCAAAACAAAAATACAATCTATGCACCTGTTTTTAAAGCCTCTCAATGACATTTGTCGGGAAAATAGCGAAGGGAGGCGGCAGAAACGTCTCCACAGGGGCATCTGCTGCTTGTTGTCCTTACTTTTTTACAACTTTTGCACCCTCTCGTTCAAGCGATTTGGGGCTTTACAGCCTAAAAAGTAGCCCGCAGCTGCGCCCTACCCACATGTACAACCCTCGCAATGCCCGTCTTTCGGCCTTCGTAGGTGATGTTCATTTGTAGGTTTTTGCCCAGTTGGCGATCCAGCGATAGGTTCCATAGGTAGTTTTGTCCGTCCTTCAGACCCTCCAACATGGCAAACTCTATGGGCGTACTTCGCTGGCCGTCAAAGTCGATGCTGACCAGTGACAAATTGAGCCGAATGGAGGTTTTGGACGATTGATTGTAGGTCATCTCCAGATTGAAATCGTGCTGGGTCGAGGATTCTCCGCCTCCCCCTTCGAGGACGTTTTCCTGCTGCCCAAATTTGTAGCCCACGATCAGTCGGAAGTTGCGTTTTGGCAGGAAGGTAAATTGGGGCTCGATTTGGTAGTTGTCCAACAGGTAGTCGCGGTTGTTGAAAAATTCGGAATCGTTGAAGTTGCGGTTGCGGCGCAAAAAGAGCTGGCTGCTGATGGTCTTGTTCAGATTCCAGCGGAGGCGAAAGAATTGCTCGGCCAGCCGCCTGCTTTCATAGCCCGTGGTGAGCACCGTCCTGTTGCGATTGTCAAACATGCCCAATTGGATGTCGTAGACTGGGTTGGAGCGGTTGAAAAACAGGGTGTTGGCAATGCGCGAGTTGACGGCGACCAAGGAGCTGTCGGCAATGTCCAGTTGGAAGGGATTCCACTGTGCCACTCCATCTCCTTCTCGGGTTTTGCGGTTGATGAGCAGGGTCGATTGGGTGGCAAATTTGCTCAAAAACTTCAACATGCCTTTCTTTTTGTACCACAGCTTGCGAGGCGATATGCGCAGACTTTGGTTGAATTGGACATTGTTGGTTCGGATGAATTCATTGGTCACCGTACTCACCCGGATGTAGTCGGCGATGTCTTGAAAAGGCGCGATTTCCATTTCGTTGGGCTGGATCAGGCCGTCGTTGTTGTTGAGCGAGTCCAGCCAAATGTGGGTGCCTTCCCCCGGATTGACTCTCAGGTAGGTGATTTGCAAGCGCGGTTCCTGACCCGACCCCAGTTCGTAGCTCGTATTGGAGCGAATGCTGCCCTTGAGTAGTTGCAGGCCGTAGTCAGTGCGCCCCAAAAAGGTTTCCTGTGGGTCTTGGGTGGTCAATTCTTCATCGTCGATGCGAAGGCGGCGGTAGGTCAGATTCCACTTGAGTTGGGAGTTGCGTTTGCGATTCCAATGTCCATTGAGGTTGAATTCATCGGCAGTGGTGGAGGACTCAAAGGCGGTGGCCAGCGGTGCATAATCGAAGCGTTGGGTGTAGTTGACGGCAAAGCCAAAGCGTTCTTTTTCCGGACTTTTCAAATACAGCCGATACAGATCGTAGTAAAAACTGCTGGCACTCAAGCTGTCCGAGCCATCCTGATAGCGGGCGTTGTGTTCGCGTTCCCCATAGGCACCCACCCGCCAGTTGTCCAGCTTCTCAAAGGTCTTCGAAATGTCGATCCGAGGCCGAAAAAAGCGACTTCTCTCCATGCTCGATTCCGAGGCCAAATAACTCCCCTGCGCATCCAACTGAAAGCCGCCTCCCTGCAGGCGAATCCGCCCGTCGTGCTTGAATCCCGTGTACAAATCTGCCCGGAGAAAGGTGTTGAGGTCGTAGGAAATGCTGGCAGTCGTCCCCTTGTCCAGGCTCAGCCCCGCCCGGATCAATTGCTCGGTGGCCGCCGAATCGGCCCGGATGGTGTTGAGCCCCAAGTTCCAGTCGCGGGTAAATTCCGCCGGGCGATAGGGGTTGAGGGCGTTGAAATTTTCGGCCACATATTCATAGTCCAGCCGACTGTTGAGGGCCCATTGCTTCTTTTCCTTGCCCAACATCTTGCGGTTGCGCAGCTTGCTGAAGAGGGCCAGCCCCAGGTTGTCGCCATCGTCTACTTCCGAAAATCGGTTGAGGTCGGTATTGCTCAGAGCAACTTCTGTCTGTATTTGGGTGTATTTGGACAATTGGTACTCCCAGCCCAGGCTGTACATCTGCTGTCGGTTGGGGGCAATGAGTTTTTGCCCGGTCTCGAAATTGCCCTGTGCCTGCCCTGTGCTGTCGGGCGCCACCCAGCGAAATACCCGTCCATTGGCGGGAATGCCGTTGTCGATGATGTAATTGCCATTGCCAGGGCCCACTTCCAAAAAACTGCCGTTGTAGCGCGCCTGCTCCGGGTCTGTGGAATAGACCAGCACCCTGTCGTTGATCCAGCCATTGCCCTCGACAAAATAGGTGGTATCGGCCAGTCGGTACAGCACCCGAAACTCGCTGAATTCCTCCACCGTATCGATGCCGCTGCCAAAGGCCTGATCGAGTTGGTCGCCACTGTTGCGCAAGACGGCCTGGTCCAGGGAATCCAGCTCCTGAATGCCGCCGCTGTTTTTGCCGTCTTGTTCCGAGTAGAGGTTGAAATACAGTCGCATCTTATCGGTCTTGTATTCGGTATTGAATGCGTACAGGGAGCGCAAAAACTGCTGGGTGTTGTATTCAAATTCCACAATGATTCGGCTGTCCTTGGTGATGAGCCGCCGATTGGTGAAGGTGACCTCGGCCTGGTTGTAGTCGATGATGTACTCTTCCTCCAAGCCCCTTTTGAGCAAGATCCCATCGATGTACACCTTTTCTGTCCCCGCCAGTACAATGATGAATCGCTCGCCCTCTCGCCCCTCCAGTCGATAGGGGCCTTGATTGCCTTCGATGGCCGTGATGACATTGCGCGCAAATTTTCCCCTGGCCACCGCCCCGCTGATGGTGGTGCTCAGCTCGCCCTTTCCCAGCTCTTTTTGGTTGCTGTAGGTGGCGCCCTGCAGTTTTTTGTAGTAGTTCATAAAGTAGCTGTTGGGCCGGGCCAGCTCGTAATCTCCTGCAGTAAAGGTGTTTTTGTCCTTTTTGAGTTGGATGAAAATCTTGTCGAATTCCTGGATCTGTTGGGTATTGCCTTCGGGTTGTAGGGGAATGTTTTGGTCGGTAATGGCGGCGAGGACTTCCACATCATCGCCCAATTTGCCAGCCAGTTGCAGGTTGAAACTGGAATTGAGGACCAGGTTTTGGCGGTTGCCGAAGGAGATGCCGCGGGAAAAACTGCCGTTGTAGTCCAAACCCTTGAAATCGATCAGCCCACCAGAATTTTCATAGGGATTGTATTCAAAGCCAATGTAATTGCCCTCGGCATCGGATTGGATCAGGCTGGTATCAATGCGCTGGTGGTTCTTTTCCAGGTCAAAAGGCAGCACCCGGTAGCGGATGTCCACCACTAGGGGCGGTTGCTGGATCAGGCTGCTGTCCCATTGGAGAGATTTGCCTTGAAGTCGGTACAAGCTGGTGTCGGCCACCTGTCCATCGGGCAAAAAAACGGTGAGGGAGCTGGGGAGGATGCTGAGGCTGTCGAGGGCTTCGGTGGATTGGGAAATGGACAGAGAGCGGAAGCGCCAGTTGGATAGTCCGGCGTCCTGGGCGTTACTTTGAAAAGCGATCAGAAAGAGCAGTATGACGGGTAGAAATCGTACCATCAAGTGTTTAACGTAAAAATCTCATCTTTTTCATACGCGGAAGGTACGGAATAGATGCAAATGGTCGGCTACGAGCGCAAGGAGAGAAGTGGGGATTTGTCGGCAGAACAGAAGGGGAGGGCCACATTTTCTGTCCTTGGTGCGTTATTCAGTTGGACAATTTTGAGCCAGAAAGATGCTCACTCGCTGCGAATGGGCTTTGCCTCACGGATGGGCATTCCAAGTCGAGAGATTCCCCCGGACTGCTTGCTCAAATGATTTTGTATTTCAGAGTATTGAATATTTTCGCTTTATTTTCCGAATTTTGCTTTTCTGTAGATTCAAACAAATGACAATGAGAGAATTATTCCTGACCCTGTGCTGCTTGTTTTCCCTCCACTTCTGCCTGCTGGCTCAAACGGCAGACAGCCTGGCAGTAGACACCAGTGAGGTGTACAAGATCACAGACGAGCCTGCCTATTTTCCCGCCTGTGTTGAATTGCCGGGGGGGAAGAGTGAAAAACTAGAATGTACCAACAAGCAGGTATTGGCCTTTATGTACAAATACCTTCAGTACCCTCTGCAAGCCTTGAAAGACAGCCTGGAAGGACAGGTGGTGGTGCGCTTTGTGGTGGAGAAAGACGGAAAGATCAGCAATCCGGATGTCTTGCGCGACATTGGCGGAGGATGTGGGGAAGAGGTGGTCCGCGTGATCAATGGCCTCAACAGCCTGCCCAAGCCCTGGGTGGCTGCCAAAGTGAAGGGAGAGGCGGTGCGCTCTTACTTTACGGTCCCGGTTCGCTTCAAATTGCCCAAATACGAGGAGCCTGAGTTCACAGTAGATGGTCGTGACACCATCTGGCTGAAATTTGATACGCCATCTACTTTCCAACCGGGGGAAGATGCCCTGCAGAGCTACGTAGGCGAAAACCTTCGCTACCCGGAAGAGGGCGTGGCCAAATGTGTCATCGGCGAAATGGACGTTCAGTTTCTGGTGCAGCCCAATGGCAAGGCCAAGTTGGTGGAGTTGTTGGACTACTCCGGCATCGGACTGGATTACTGGTACGAGGCAGTTGCTTTGGTCCACAGCATGCACGACAAGTGGACAGTAGCCCAATACAAAGGCCGTCCCGTGGCCACTGCACAAAACCTGCGCCTGACCTTTGCACCGCCGACCCAAGGCTGCCAGCAGCGGGTGGAAGAATACAAACTGGCGCAAACCAATTCCAACGAAGCCATCAACAAATTTGAGGCGGGCGAAACCGACGAGGCCATCAAGATGTGGAACAACGCCATCGGCCTGTTTCCCAACAATTCCGAATGGTTGTCCTATCGCGGCCAGGCTTTCATGAACGGTGGACAGCTGGGATTGGCCTGCCAAGACTTGACCAAGGCCCAACAAATCCTTCAGGTGTTTTGGTACAAAGACATCCTGGGCCTCATCTGCAAACCGTCTGCTGAAGCAGGAGCACAGCAGCCAGCCTTGCAACAGGGCATCGACAGCAGTGAGGAGGAAGCCCTCAAGGAAGAGGGAGGAGAAGACGGACAATAAAATCAGCCACACAACCAAGCCATAGATGAAAATCATCTGCATCGGTCGCAACTACGTCGACCACGCCAAAGAACTCAACAATCCCGTGCCTTCCCAGCCGTTGGTCTTCATGAAGCCCTCATCGGCCCTGCTGGTCAATGACAAACCCTTTTACCATCCCGAGTTTTCTCAGGACATTCACTACGAGGTAGAAGTGGTGTTGAAGATTGGCAAAAACGGGCGGCATGTCCAGGAGGAGTTTGCCCACAAATATGTCGAACAAATTGGCTTGGGCATCGACTTTACAGCCCGCGACATCCAAGCGCGTTGCAAAGCCAAAGGGCATCCCTGGGAAATCGCCAAGGGCTTCGACGGCTCGGCAGTGCTCAGCCCATTCATCCCCATTGCCGACATTCCCGATCGGACAGCCATCCGCTTTCAGTTGCACAAAAACGGGGAGCTGGTTCAAGACGGCAATACCAAGGACCTCATCTTTTCTTTCGACCACATCATCACCTACGTGTCTCAATACTTCAAGCTTAATATGGGAGACCTCATTTACACGGGAACCCCCGCTGGGGTAGGGCCCATCCAGATTGGCGATCTGTTGGAGGGCCATTTGGAAGGTCGAAAAATGTTCAGCTGCGAAATTCGCTGATGCCATCGGCAAACAGGGACAACGAACTTGGTGCCTGTCCCTGTTTGCCCATGTGCTCTATTGGAAGATGGCTTTCAGAAAAACGCTCATGTTGTCCCAAGACTCCTTGTCTGCTTGCTCATTGTAGGCCAAGGGCAACTCAAATTTCTTCCCATTTTCATCTGCATCCGGATTGGTGAAAGAGTGGGTGGCACCCTCGTAGGCGTTGAAGGTCATGCTGACTCCTCCCTCATCCATCAACTTTCTGAACTGCTCCACCTTTTCGGCGGGAATGAAGGGATCATCGGCACCGTGGCAAACGAGCATGTTGGCCTTGACCTGCGAGCCGTCCACAGATTCAGGAGTGGGCAAGCTGCCGTGAAAACTGACCACAGCATCGAGATCAGCCCCCTGTAGAGCCATATTGAGAACCACGCCACCACCAAAGCAATAGCCAATGGCACCGATCTTTTCGGGGTCTGTGCGCGGATCTTGCTTGAGGGTTTCCATGGCTTTGTCAAAGCGCGCCCTGGCTTCCTCCATATTGCTCATGACCATGCCAGCAAACTTGCCCGCATCATCCGGGTGAGCGGCCGTTTTGCCATCGCCATACATATCTACCGCCAGTGCCACATAGCCCATTTCGGCCAGCATGTCCGCCCGCTTGCGTGCATAGTCGTTGTGTCCCCACCATTCATGTACCACCAGAATGCCTGGGCGGCGTTCGCTGGTGGAATCGTTGTAGGCGATGTAGCCCTTCATGGTCAGGCTGTCTTTGGTGTAAGAAATTTCCCGACCTTTTACTCTTGATTCGCTTTGTTCGGGAGTGGCGGTTTCTTCGCTCGTTGCATCCTGTTGTTCGTTGGCCGTGGAGTCGCCCGATTGGCAGGCCCATAGACAGCTGCAGAAGAAAAAGATCGCTAGATAATGAATTGTGCGCATGATGATTGTTTTTTGTTTTTGCCAAAGAATCTGTTCAGATTTTGTTTACAGGTCGAAAATAGTCAATTTTTTAATTAGGCAAGCCTTATTTGCTGGTCCAGGGCGATGGACGATGGGCCTGCCCAATGCAAGCCAGGGGATGTGGAGCTCGGACAAAAGACTTTGCCTGGGATATATTGACAAAATTCTCAAACAATTTCTACCTTTGCAGCGAATTCGGAGCATGGTCAGAACGAACTTGAAACATGCTCTTCAAAGAAGACGTTAACACATCACATAAAAAACTGCAGAATGCCATATCTCTTTACTTCGGAATCTGTGTCCGAAGGCCATCCCGACAAAGTAGCCGATCAAATTTCTGACGCCATCCTAGATGCCTTTCTCACGCAAGACCCCAACTCCAAAGTCGCTTGTGAAACACTGGTGACCACAGGCCTTGCCGTCGTATCCGGAGAGGTGCGCTCCAAAGCGTATGTAGATGTACAGACCACTGTCCGCGATGTCATCAAGCGCATCGGTTACACTCGCTCTGAGTACCAATTCGACGCCGATTCCTGCGGGGTCATTTCTGCCATTCACGAACAATCTGCTGACATTGCACAAGGAGTCGACGTTGGCAAAAAAGCCGAAGACCAAGGAGCTGGTGACCAAGGGATGATGTTTGGGTACGCGACCAACGAAACCGACAACTACATGCCCCTGGGTCTGAGCTTGTCTCATATGATTTTGGAAGAATTGGCCGATTTGCGCCGCGAGGGAAAGAAAATGAAGTATCTGCGCCCCGACTCCAAATCTCAGGTGACCATCGAATACTCTGACGATCACAAACCTGTGAGCATCGATACCATTGTCGTATCCACCCAGCACGATGATTTCGACGAGGAGCCCAAAATGCTGGCAAAAATCAAAACGGACATTGAGAAGGTCTTGGTTCCTCGATTGAAAAAGCGCTTGCCTGCACACATCCGCAAACTCTTCAATGGCAAATACCGACTGCTGGTCAACCCCACTGGAAAGTTCGTCATCGGTGGGCCTCATGGCGATACTGGGCTGACAGGCCGCAAAATCATCGTCGATACTTATGGTGGCAAGGGAGCACACGGGGGAGGAGCCTTCTCTGGAAAAGACAGCTCCAAAGTAGACCGCTCTGCAGCCTACGCCACTCGTCACATCGCCAAGAATGTGGTAGCGGCCGGATTGGCGGATCAATGCCTGGTCCAGGTAGCCTATGCCATCGGGGTAGCCGACCCGGTTGGTCTGTATGTCAATACCTATGGTTCTTCCAAGATTGAAGGCTTGAGCGACGGAGAGATTGCTGCGAAGTTGTCCGAATTGTTCGATCTGCGTCCTGCTGCCATTGTGAAGCGCTTGGGACTGAAGAACCCGATCTTTACCGAAACAGCTGCCTATGGCCACATGGGCCGCGAACCCGGCAAGAAAAAGGTCAAAATTGGTGTCAATGGCAAGGGCCGCACCAAGACTGTCGAGACCTTCACCTGGGAAAAGCTCGACATGGTCAGTAAAATCAAGCGCGCTTTCAAGATCAAATAAATTGCTACTATAGCAAGCCAGTGGTCGCTTTTGATCACTGAAAAGCCCCTGGCATCATCCTTGGACGCCAGGGGCTTGGTGTTTACATTCTGCTATTTTATTGTATGCGTACGCTGAAGTCCACATCCCCTTCCTTGAGGCCGATGAAATTGAGCAGAAGATCGCTGCGCAAAGCCTGTAAAGCGGCTTGGGACAGGGAAGGACGGCTGAAATCGAACTTTCCTCTGTTGGCAGTATCCATCGTGCTGATGAAGCGCCAGTGGTTGTTGGGATCGGGAGAGGAAGAAGGGATTTCCATGATTAGTTGTGACAAGGTAACCAGGTCAAGTGTCGTCAGGGAATTGTCCTTCCGAAGGTCTGCAGCCATCAGTTGCAAATAGCTTGGTGGAGGGACATTCAAGATGAACTGTCGCAGCAAAAGAGCATCCCGATCGTCGATGCCACTGAAAGGGGAGTCATCGTTTTTGGCCAGGCGAATGTGGTAGTCTTGGGCGGGCGGTAGCTTGGCAATTTGGTAAAAGCCTTGGTTGTCCGTTTGGGTAGAATCCAGAAACAGACTGTCTTGCGAATGGAGGTACACCCGCACATTGGGCAGGGCTTCTCCTTTGACAGTTTTGATGAATCCGGATACTTGTAAGGACTGCTGACAAGGGGTTTGGGCTTGCAATGTGCATTGGACTCCAAAGAGGAGCAGGACGAAAAATGAAAAGTGCATGTATTTCATAGCAGGGATTATTTAAGGATGACAAAACGTTGAATGCTCCAGCCATTGGCGGTCAGGGCTTTTAGGAGATAGCTGCCTTCTGGGAGAGCGCCGACATTGATGTGGGTGCGTTGCAACTTTGGTACTTTCTGTGATTGGAGCAGTTGCCCATCAATGCCGATGACATCGAGTTGTTGAATGCTGCCGCTGGACGTCTCCACGATGAGTTGATTCCGTGTCGGGTTGGGAAACAGTTTGAGGTCAGTTGCTCTCCGGAAGGGCGATTGGGTAGATACCGTTGTCGACTCGATGGTGGATTCAGTTTTGGTGGGGACCACAGACAAGCTTTCTTCGGTCACATTGATCAGTCGGACATTGCTGATGTCAAAGGCCAGGGACTTGTTGTCGTTTCCGCGGGTGGAAGTCGAGCCTCCTCCGTGGACAAAGATGTCGTCTTCGATGGTGATGAACAGCTCTGCCAACATGCCCGAACCGCTGATGTTTTGCTGGTCGATCCTAGTAACGGCTACATCCAGTCTTCCTTCGGCGGTCACATTGTTTTGAATGGCCATCAGGTCGCTGTTCAGATCGCCCATCCAGGAATTGGCAAAGGACAAGCGCACAGAGCTGGGCACGATGAGGTCGGTGTCGTAGTCGATGCTGAAGGCCAAGCCGTAGACATCTTGTGCCGGGTTGATGCTGTCGCCCAAGATCACGGGGAGGCGCACCATGGCATTGGGAACGAAGGTGTCTGGCTGGATGAAAAAGGGAAGGTCCATTCGACGGTCTTGGGCCGGTGCATTGCCGATGGCCATGTGGACGAGTCCCCAGTTTTGGACAATGGCCGTGGTGTCGGAAAAGCCAATGATGCCGTCGCCGTCGCAGTCGATGTGTTTGTAGTTGACATTGCTGTTGGGGAGGCTGAGGTCCCAGTCGGAGGCGGGTTGTGCCATCCAGTTGAGGGAGGCGCCCGTGCGGACAGGCCCTGTACTGCCAAAGCCAATTCCGATGTTGAGCAGGTCGAAATTGTTGACCACATTGTTGTCGTCGGTATCTCCAGGCCACACACAATCCAATGCCTTCAGTTCGATCTGGCCCCGGTCTTCGCAGCCGTCGGCAAAAATGACTCTGACCGTGGCAATGACATCTTCTTGGAAGCGAATGATGGGGTTGGGGCAGTCGTCACAGGACAGAAGACTGTCAGGGCTCCAATCGTAGGAAATGGCCCCCGGCGCATCTACCCCCAGCGTCAAGGGCAATCCAGCGCAAATGGCGGTATCCGGGAAAGGCGTGAGGCGCAGGATTTGTCCTCCTTCATCAATGGTGAAATTGTTGGTGAAGAAACAGCCAATTTGGTCTGTGACCGTCACACTGTAATTGCTGCCTTGGGGAAGGCCATTGATTTCTGCCGTGATTTCACCTGTACTCCACAGATAATCATAAGGAGGTACACCGTCGGCCATGCAGAGGCTGATGCTCCCGTTGCTCTGCCCTGGAGTGGCGCAGCGAATGGCGACATCCTTCATCATCAGATTGGAAGCAGCCGTGATCTCAAAGACCTCCTCTGTGCTGCAGCCCCCTGCATCGGTGACGGTGAGATTGTACAGTCCCTCTGAAAGCTGTTCGACCCGATTGGTATTGTCTGTTGTGTGGGCCCAAGTGTAGCGGTAGGGCCCTCCCTGTCCTCCAGTGGCCAGTACCTCGATGATTCCGTTGGATTCCCCTGCACAGCCCACGCTTTGTATGAGAGTGGGGACGATTTGGGGCTCGTTTTCCTGCAGGAGTTGGAAGGACAGTCTGTAGGGAAGACCACAACTTTCTGCCATGATCAGATCGTAGGCGCCAGCCTCCACGTTGCTTATATTTTGTGTTGTATTTTGAGAACCATCCGGGTAGGTCCAGGCATAGGTGTAGGAGCCAGGGCCAAAGGGTTGGATATTGATGGAGCCTCGGTTGGTGCCGTCGCAGCTGGGTTCGGTCATTTGCAGCATGGCACCAGTGGCGAGGGTGCAGGGAGTGGCGCTGAGGACCCGACCGTGAAGTACGGCGAGGCTTTTGGGAACAAAATCGAGGTTGAAATAGTCGTATCGATCCGGATCTACATCAAAGGCAATTTCACTGCCATTGCTGCTGCCTGGGTCGCTGATGAGGCGAAACTGGAGTTGGTAAAACGAGGCCACTTCTCTGGCGGCTGTTTCCCAATCGCTTTCGAATCGGAAGACCAGCGTCCCATTGGCTTCGTCGATCTCTCTGACGAAGACCTCATAGAAGTTGGAAGCAGTTGGCAGGGTGTCGACAAGTTCCAGTACCTGTGGGTCCCATTGGAGGGTGATGTTCAGCAGACTGACGTCCTCAAAGCCAAAAGCGCTGAGATTGGCAGTGATGGTATCGCCTACGTCTGCCTTGTGGCTGGACAGCGCAAAAAGGGTCCCCGTCGTACCCTGAATGTGTACGGGGCTGCCGTGGCTCCAGTGGCTTAGGCAAAGGCTCAGGAGAAGGAAGGTAAATTGGACAATTCGTTTCATGGTCTATAATTTTTTGTATCCCAAGATTGATTTGAATGACTTGCTTACAAAACTACAGGTAGTCCCGTGCTGGAAAAAGTACTTTTTTGAGAATTAGTAGAAAATATTACAAGCGAATTTTGCATAAAAAATTGATTGATAGTAGATTGTAATGTAAAAAAGTAGAATTAAAAAGTGAAAAACAGTCGTCTTCTGTCTTACCTCAAAGAGTTGAACCCCAAGGAACGCAAGCGTTTTCGGGATTTTGTCTTTTCTCCTTACTTCAACAAAAATCAAAAGGTACGCCAGCTGTGTGAGCAATTGCTGCGCTTGGCACCCGCCTGGGACGACAAAAAGCTGGATCGCCAACTGCTCTACAAGGCCCTTTTTCCCACGGAGGCCTTCCACAAGGGGCGTTTCAACAATCTGGTATCTGACCTGCTGCATTTGTTGTACGATTTTTTGGCCCAATCCCGATTGGAGACACGGCCTCAATTGCAACGTCATTTGCTATTGGATGAGTTGTTGCGGCGAGAATTGCATCGGGACATTGAGCGACTGGCCCGTGGCTATTCCCAGTTGCAACGTCAAACCAAGCTTCGACACATCGATTTTTACCTGGACGAATACCAATTGTACGAAAAGCTCGATCGGCACTTTTTCTCCAAAGGAGTCCGCACCTACGACGAAAACCTCCAGCAAAAAAACGATGCACTGGACCGATTTTATCTGTTGAGTAAATTGCGCATGGCAGCGGACATGACCAGTCGCAATCTGGTGGTGGGCTCTGCTTATGAATGCCATTGGCTGCCCGATTTGCTGCGGCACTACAGTCGGTGGGAAGGGGGAGGAGAGGAGCGCGCCGTTTTTGAAATTTACCACCAGGTATTGCAAATGCTGCAGGGAAAAGAGGGAGAGAAGGCATATGGGCAGGCCAAGCGCCTGGTGGTGGCCCATCATCATCTTTTCCCCCAAGAAGAATTGCGCGAAGTGTACATTTTCATCCTCAATTATTGCATCCGGCAGATCAACAGTGGAAACAGTCGCTACTTTCGGGAATTGCTCGACTTGTACAAGGCCATGCTCGACAGCGAAGTGGTCTTTCGCAATGGGTATATGCCACAGTGGACCTTCAAAAACATTTCTACGGCAGGCATTCGCCTCAAAGAATTTGAATGGACCGAGCAATTCATCCTTCGCTACCAAGAGCAATTGTTGGCCGAGGAGCGACCCAACGCCATTGCCTTCAATTTGGCGGCCTTGTATTATGCCCAAAAAGACTATCCAAGGGCCTTGTCTCAGCTCCACAATGTCGAATTCATCAATGCCTCCTACCACCTGGGCGCCAAACTCATCCAGCTCAAAAGCTATTACGAACTGGACGAGTCGGAGGCCTTTCTCGCCCTCATAGAAGCCTCCAAAAAATACATCAGTCGCAATCGGCAGCTTTCCGAACACGCCAAGAATGCCAATCTCAATTTTCTGCACTTCATCCGACGCCTCTTTCAGCTCAAAAGCAGCCAATACAGATTGCGCACTGTTGAATTCAAGAAAAAGGAACGCGCCCTTTCCGAACGGCTGGAACAACTGCAGCCACTGGCCAACAAAGACTGGCTCGAAGAAGCCTTTTCCAACCTGAGCAGCCGCCCGGCTTCCAAATAGGCCAATGTTGGACAAAAGGCTGGGAAATGCATTTTTTTACCGAACTATGAGACAGCCTCGCTTCGAAAGAAAGCGGAAAAACCGTACATTTGTTCGTATAATCCGAGGCTAAGCATTAGACATCACATTTCTTCAGATATAAACACAAATATCTTTTGTAAATCATGAGCAAATTTCAAGTATTTGACCAATTTGTGCATCGGCACATCGGTCCCAGTGACGAGGGCCGCACGGAAATGCTGAAGAGAATCGGTCTGGACAGCATGAGCCAGCTAATCGATGAAACAGTACCTGACAAGATTCGGATGACCCGCAAGTTGCGCGTTCCGGATGCCCAAACAGAACACGAATACCTCCACGAACTCAAACAGATGGCGAGTCTCAACAAGGTATTCAAATCTTACATCGGACAGGGATACCACTCCACCATCACCCCATCGGTGATCTCGCGGAACATTTTTCAAAATCCCGGTTGGTATACACAATACACGCCTTACCAGGCTGAAATTGCTCAAGGACGTCTGGAAGCATTGCTGAATTTCCAGACCATGGTCAGTGACCTCACCGCAATGCCCATCGCCAATGCATCGCTTTTGGATGAGGGCACGGCTGCTGCGGAGGCCATGAGCTTGTTTTACAGCTTCAAGAACAAGCGCAACAAGGCCGAGCCGAAAAACGAATTCTTTGTCGACAATGGCGTTTTTGACCACACCATGGACACGCTCCTGAGCCGTGCCGAGCCATTGGGAATCAAGATCGTCAGAGGCAATTGGAAAGAATACAAATTCAACGAGCGGAGCTTTGGCGTCTTGCTGCAGTATCCTGCTGCTGATGGACGGGTGGAGGATTATCGCTCTTTTGCTCAAAAAGCCAATGAGGCAGGCATCACAGTGACTGTGGCTGCCGATTTGTTGAGCTTGGCGCTGCTGGCTCCTCCGGGTGAATGGGGGGCAGATGCCGTGGTGGGCAACACCCAGCGATTTGGGGTGCCCATGGGCTATGGCGGTCCCCACGCTGCTTATTTTGCAACCAAAGAAAACTTCAAGCGCCTGATTCCCGGACGCATCATCGGTGTATCCATCGACAGCCAAGGAGATCGGGCCCTGCGGATGGCCTTGCAAACCCGCGAACAACACATTCGTCGCGAAAAGGCCACTTCCAATATTTGCACCGCCCAAGCATTGCTGGCCATCATGGCGGGCATGTATGCGGTTTATCACGGCCCCCAGGGCATCCACGCCATTGCCAGCCAAACCCAGCGTTTGACCCAGGCATTGGACAAGCAGCTCAAAAAGCTTGGATATACGCAGACCAACCGCTCTTATTTCGATGCGCTTTGCATCGAAGTGGAAGACTCGAAGCTGCGCAGCAAGATCCGTCGATTGGCCGTGTCCAACAAGATGAACTTTTACTACGACAAGGAGAACATTCAGATCAACTTGGACGAAACGACGACTCCAGAGGACGTGCGCCAGATCAGTCGCATCTTTGCGGAAGCCAACGGCATGGAACCGCTGTCGAGACTGACCATTCCCAAGTCTGCCAAAGTGCCCGCCAAGCTGGCCCGCCAGACGGATTACCTGACGCACCCAATTTTCAACAGTTACCATACGGAGACCAAGATGATGCGGTACATCAAGAGTCTGGAAAACAAAGACCTGTCTTTGATGCATTCCATGATTCCATTGGGTTCTTGCACCATGAAGCTCAACGCCGCCTCCGAATTGATCCCTGTCAGCTGGCCCGAGTTTGCCAACATCCACCCCTTTGCGCCTCTCAACCAGACCAAAGGCTACCAAAAGATGTTTGAAGAATTGGAAGAGTACTTGGCGGATATTACGGGATTTGCGGCTTGTTCTCTTCAGCCCAATTCTGGTGCCCAAGGAGAGTTTGCCGGATTGATGACCATCCGCGCCTACCACTTGTCCAGAGGAGACGAGCATCGCAACATCGTCCTGATTCCTTCTTCTGCTCATGGGACCAATCCAGCCAGTGCTGTCATGGCGGGCATGAAGGTGGTCGTTGTCAAATGCGATGAAGAAGGCAACATTGTCGTGTCCGACCTGAAAGAAAAGGCCGAGGCACACAAAGAAAACTTATCCGCCCTGATGGTTACTTATCCCTCGACACATGGGGTATTTGAAACAGCCATCAAAGACATTTGCGGAATCATCCATCAGAATGGCGGAAAGGTATACATGGACGGCGCCAATATGAATGCCCAGGTTGGCCTGACCAGCCCGGGAATCATCGATGCCGATGTCTGCCACCTCAATTTGCACAAGACATTTGCCATCCCACACGGTGGAGGCGGTCCTGGCATGGGGCCCATTTGTGTCAACAAGAGTTTGGCGCCCTTCTTGCCACGCCACGTGCGGGTCAAGACAGGAGGAGACAAGGCCATTCCTGCGGTGGCTTCTGCTCCTTGGGGAAGTGCCAGCATCTTGCTGATTTCCTACGGATACATCCGCATGTTGGGCCGCGATGGACTGACGGCTGCCTCTGAAAATGCCATCTTGACCGCCAACTACATCAAGGCGAGGCTGGAGGGGAACTATCCGGTGCTTTTCACAGGAGAGCACGACCGGGTGGCTCACGAACTCATCATCGACCTCCGTCAGTTCAAGGGCGTCAACATCACTGCAGAAGACATTGCCAAGCGTTTGATCGACTATGGATTTCACGCTCCCACACTGTCCTGGCCAGTGGCAGGCACCATCATGATAGAGCCGACAGAGAGCGAGAGCAAAGATGAGTTGGATCGCTTCTGCGATGCCATGCTGGCCATTCGCGCAGAGATCGACGAGATTGCGATGGGCACGGCTGATCCGGAGCAAAATGTCTTGCACAATGCGCCGCATACACTCCGGATGGCCACCAAGGACGAATGGCCTTATCCGTACAAGCGGGAGAAAGCAGTGTACCCACTGCCCCATCTGCAGAGACAGTTCAAGTTTTGGCCTTCCATTGGGCGGGTCAACAATGCACACGGTGATCGCCATTTGGTTTGTACTTGTCCACCCATCGAAGATTATATGGGAGAAAATGGCAAGGGAGCTACAGAAGATGTATTGGCCAACGGATAAACCGTTCGCGTAAACGCATTATAAAAAGACAGCCCACAGTCTGGAAAGACTGTGGGCTGTTTGAATTTTTGGCTTTGTGATATTGAATTGTTTAGAGTTGGATTTCTCTGCTGAAGTTGCCGATGCTGATCACGGCTTTGTCGTCACATTGTCCGTCGCCGAAGTCCAATTTGATCAGGTCGGGGAGGTTGCTGGTTTGGATGTCGGTGCTGCCAGCAGTGAGCCATTCGCAATTGGCTTGGTGGCGCCAAGGATTTTGGATGGTGGCGGTGTAGGCCACCCCGTTGCGGTTGATGCCGCTGGCGGTTCCGGTGACTTCCCATACATCATCGGTGATGCCGTCGATTCCGTTGGTCCAGAAGTTGGTATTCATTCCTTCCACCCAGGTGCGGATGTTTTGGGTTTCGTAGGTGATGGTTTTGCCATTTGGCGTGACGATTTGGCCGTCTTTGACCTCCACGCGGTAGTGGAACATGCCATCGTTGTTGAGCCCGAGGTTGGTCCATTCCTTTGCGCCGCTGATTTGGAAGCCATTCATGGCAAAATTTTGCAATTCCAATGTGGCAGTTGTTCCTTCGTCGGACAATTTTCCGCTGAATGTAGTCACGATCTTACCAGAAATCTCATTTCCATTTTGAGTGGTGCAGTCATCGCCGAAGTCGAGTGTCAGGGTGATGGGAAAAATATTGGGCCAGTCTCCGGCCGTTGTCAGGTCTACCCCCATGCAGCCTCTGTCTTGGGCTTTGGGTTGGTCAGAGACGATGCCATCCAGGTCGCCCTGTTGTTTGGAAGCATTGTCGGTCATGGCAAATACTTCGTCAAACAGCACTTCGGCAGCCAGTAGATCGGTGGCACTTTGGTAGTCTTGTTGTGGAATGGTGTCCTCTTTTTGGCATCCTACGAGGAAGAATCCTACAAGGAGGAGGGGCAGGCAAATTGATTTTAGAGTACGCATAGGTATTTTACTTTTGATAAGTTGATTCAAAATTTTTGAGTTGTTTTGCTACTGGCACCTATTCCCAGCCCAGCTGCAATGGCTGCTGGATAAGCAGTCGTCCCCATCGGTGAAGGGGATCAGTGGCTGTGATAGAGGGAGACTTGGAGGCCAGTTGGTTGGGTGTTCGATCTACGCTACATTCTCAATCAGCTGATTTGTAAAGGAAACGGGGAGGAAATGGAATACCCTACGGCGGAGGAGGAAAAAATTGAAAAAAATGTGAGTCAACTGATGTCAAACGGCTCAAAAAGGGTGCCGGAAGTATCTTTGGGGAAAAGAACCGGAGTCGGGGTGAAGTGATTTTTGTGCTATCTTGTTTGTCAATAGAAGAAGGATATGAAGATACAATTGCTTTTGTTTCTGATGGTGCTTTCTGTACCGCTGCTTGCCCAATCTGGCATTCGCGCCGACAAGCTCCAAGAGGATTTTGATTTTTTGATCCAAGAGTTGCGTCGCAAGCACCAGGGATTGTATCAGTACGAGGACAAGGAGACCGTGGACAAGCAAATTGACAGCCTTCGGGCCTCGATCGATGCGCCCATGAGTCGTTTGGCTTTTTACAAATTGGTGCTTCAGACCATTGGCTTGACCAACGAAGGGCATACCTCTGCTGATTTGCCCAAGCTGGCCCGTTTCCGATTGGGGCTGTCCAAATCTTTTTTGCCCCTCACCTTGAAGCATTGTGACGGGAATTATGTTGTGACCCAGCATTTTGGAGAAGAAGTGGAGGGATTGGCAAAGGGGGCCAAGCTGTTGGCGGTCAATGGACGATCCATGGAAGAAATCCTTCCCAATTTGTACCCCTACATTCCCACAGATGGCTTCAACGAAACCTCTCGGCGCGAGTGGATGGGGAGTGTCACTTTTGCCTCGCTGTATCGACTGGTGTACGGAAAGGAAAAGCGTTTTGAGGTGGAAATTCTGGAAAGTGGGCAGACAAAAAGCCGGACCATTTCTCTTCCAGCCATTCGCTATACTTCTTTCAAAACCAAAAATGCCAAGCTGCCTCGCAAATCCATTGAGCACCGTCGCTTTGTCTTTCGGGTCATCGAGGATTCCATTGCCTACATGAGTGTGCCCAGTTTTGGACGCGATGGCTTTGATTACCCTTCTTTTTACCGATCTTCTTTTCGCAGCATGGATTCTTTGGGCATTTCCCACCTCATTTTGGACCTACAGGCCAATGGCGGAGGGACGGAGGGGAATGAAAATCTGTTGTTTTCCTACCTGACAGACCAGCGGGTGCAAAAGTATCGGGAGGTGAGCATGTTGCCTGGGCCTTATGAAGGAAACAAGACCGATGAAGATTTCATTTTTGACAAATGGCAATCCAAGGAAGGGAGAGCTGTCCGGGGCGAGTTTACTTTATATAGTGACTATCTATCGGACTTGGGCTATGAAAAGCCTGCTGTGGCGGACATTTTCCATGGCAAATTGTACGTCCTCATCAGCGGTGCCACCTTTTCGGGAGGAGCAGAGATGTCCAGCCTGGTCAAAATGACAGAGCGGGGGCTGTTCATTGGCGAAGAGACCGGAGGAGCGTATGAGGGCAATGTGAGCGGATACAGCGAAGAGGTTCGCTTGCCCCATTCCAGGATCTTGGTGGACATACCGACCGTTCACTTCCAAATCAATGTTCGTCCAGCTGTCCGGGGCAGGGGAGTGATGCCAGACAAGGTGGTGGCGCGATACTGGGAAGATTACTCGATGAATAGAAATGCAAAACTGGAGGCTGCCTTGGCCTTGATTCGGCAGGGAGGCATGATGGATTAATATTAGAAAAGTTTCTATCTTGCGGCCGGAAAACCCAATCCCAACCGACTCTAAAAACTCATTCTATGATTGTCATTACTGGTGCGCTTGGATTCGTTGGCAGTTGCCTGGTCCGCTTTCTCAACGACAAAGGCCATTTGAGAGACCTCGTCGTGGTCGACGATTTTTACAAAGACTACAAAGAAGTCAATCTCAAGGACAAGTTCATCCTCGAATGGGTGCATCGCGACATTTTCATTTCCTGGTTTGAACGAGTGGCTCCACAAGTAGATTTTGTCTATCACCTGGGGGCCCGGACCGATACCACAGAGAGCGATCCAGAGATTTTCCAGCGCCTCAATCTGACCTATTCCAAAGACATCTGGCGCATTTGCACGGCCCACCAGATTCCACTGGTCTACGCCAGTAGTGCGGCTACCTATGGCAATGGGGAATGGGGCTATCGCGACAGTCACAAAGAGGTCGCCAAGTTCAAGCCACTCAATGTCTATGGCCAGTCCAAGCAGGACTTTGATTTGTGGGCCTTGGAGCAAGAGGAGTGTCCTCCTTTTTGGGCGGGACTGAAGTTTTTCAATGTCTATGGTCCCAATGAGCTGCACAAAAAACGCATGGCTTCTGTGATCTTTCACGCTTTCCGGCAGATTCAGGAGACGGGCAAGATGAAGCTGTTCCGCTCCCATAGAGAAGGCATCGCCGACGGGCATCAGAGTCGCGATTTCATCTATGTCAAGGATGTCGTCAACGTCTGTTATTGGCTCAGTCAGGCCCGACCAGAGAGCGGCTTGTACAATGTCGGTACGGGAAAAGCGAGGACCTTTCTCGCCTTGGTGGAGGCGACCTTTGCGGCGCTGGGCAAGGATTCCCAAATCGAATTCATTGACACACCCAAAGACATTCGCGACAACTACCAATACTTTACCGAGGCAGACATGAGCAAGCTCAAAAAAGCGGGCTATGCAGATGATTTTCAACCCTTGGAAGAAGGGGTGGAAGAGTATGTCAAGGAATACCTCGTGAAGAGAGTCTTGTATTAGTCGGTAATCAAATCCCATCCCCCTCCGACGGGAATCCAACTTCCTGTCCAAGCGTGGCGCACCACTCCCAGACTTGGGTCATAAAGCAGAAACGATCCCGGGCCATCCACATGCATGGGCGTGTAGTCCTTGTAGATGTTGAGGTGTTCGAAGGTCTTGCCATTTTGCTCGTGGTTTTCTACAAATCCAGTACAAGGTTCTTCCTGGCAAGTCAAGCCAATTTCCCAACCCTTGGGCTGTGCCTTGGGGGTTTCGATTTTGTCGAGTGGCAGTTCGTAGAGGAGGACGTCGTCTGCGTTTCGGAAGACCATCTTGTTGTCTTGTCGTTGGACCCGGTAGATGGGCATGGCCCCAGTTTGACCCAGCTGACGTTCTTGAATGATGTAGACATCCCCTTGTTGTTCGGTGATTTCCCAGATGAGGGTGTCGGCTTCGTAGGTGATCTTGGGATTGCTTTTTTCAATGTAGTTTTCTCCCTCGAACTTCACATATTTACTGATCTGCCCCACCTCCATGTTGTCAAACTGTATGCACTGGGTACATTTGATTTCATTGGCATCTGGGGTGACATCTTCTTTTTTGCAGGCCATCAGGGAGCTGACGACTACAGCTGTGAGCAACAAGTACTTTTTCATGAGCGCATACTTTTCGGTTTGTCAATAGAGACTTTCACTTGGAAAGACGGGGACTTGTAGCAAAAGCGTTGGTATGTTGTCAGTTAAAAAAATGTTAGGAGCATGTCTCTCTGCTTATTTACTTTTGGACTCCCGTTTGTTTTCTTCCATTTGTCCGATGTGTCTCTCCGCGTGTTTGCTCAGAAAGTAAATGTACTCGTACACATTGATTTTGCCCAATCCGTGGACACTCATCTTTGTCTTGTGCAATAGCCCTTCGCCATTCTTCAGTTGGTCCAATTGGTGGATGCATCGATTAAACTGAGCAGTCAAAGTATCTTTGATGGCTGTTTCTTTCAGTTGTCCACTGGGCTCCATGTGTTCCGGCCAAATCCAGGGAAAAGACTTGTGCCAGCCAATGGGATGGAGTCTTTCGAGCGAGTCGTCGGGGATTGGGGGCAGTTCCTTCTCGCTGTGCTGGGATGCTTTGCACAGCGCTTTGTCTGCTCCTTTGTCGATGAGAAGGAGCAGGAAATGGCTGGTCAGGCTGATGTGTTCCAGAATTTCCAATACGGTCCATCCTTGGTCAATGGGACGGTGGTGTTTGATGGCCTCCGATTCGTCGAACCAGGTCAGCGGTTTGCCATGTGTCTCTGTCAGTTGAGATCGGATGAGTTGCAAATATTCTTGTAGTGTCATGATTGACGTCTACAACGGAAAGTTGGTCGGGCTGGTTCCCATCCCCCAGGAGGCCCTTTGCTAGGTGGCGAAGACAATCAAGCCAAGGACGACCACCAAGGTACCGATGAGGACGTAGATCCCCATCTTCTGCATCTTTTGCTGACTGTCGGGCCAGTACTTTGCGCTTGTGCGAATGAAGTAAATGTAGGCCAGCATTGGGTAAGCGGTCAGGAACATTTCCAGGGCCTTGGGCTGATCCAGTTGCCAAATGAGGAGGCCCAGTAGAAAGATGGAGATGCCGAGGAAGAGGTGAAATCTCTTGAAGGCGCCGAGGTAGGCACCGATGTCAACTTTCTGCTGTTCTGCTGCGCTCATGGTGTTGTAGCCTGCGAGCAGAGTCGGTGCGTTTTGCTCGTTGAGCAGGAAGCCAATGCCAGCAAAAGTCAATCCTAGAATGATGAGTAGTCCGAGCATTTATCAGGAGTTTTGCAGTGCTTTTCAAAAAATGGCAACGACTTGTTGGTGAGATGTGAGTGGGGAGCGCTCGAGTGGGGAGCGGGTAGGGGGTGGGCCTTATTGGGTGGGATCCCGCCCTCTAGGTGACCCCACAAAGACCACCCCTTTTTGGAACCATGCTACAACACAGCTCCGCCAACCCAAACCTGGGCTTGTTTGCCCAGCTGGAAACTTTTTTCATCTCAATGAACCGCCTTCGCGAACCGACGATTCGGGTTTTGTCCCATAATAGGACACGGCACCTAGCCAAATTCCATAAATTTTGAGATACATATTTGTTTATCGAATTTATTTTTTAAAATTTGAATATTGATTTACAGAGAGTTGCGAATCACATGGTGAAAAATAAATTATTTCGCGAAAGTATTTTTATTTTCATCATTTGAAAGTATTTTTCATCGATTTTGGAAGAAAGTTGTCCCAAAATCAATGTCCAGCTTTCCAAATTTGCAGACAAGAAGATAAGACCTTTGCCAAGCTGAGTCAAGATGAAGTGACAGATTCTGAAGGCTCATCAGCCGTTTTGAAGTTGTCTCACCCATGTCAAAATGTATCCCTTTTCTGCCAAAATACATCAACAAGCGTACTTGTTTTCATTGTAAGTCTGCAATCGACAACAGCACAAACAAGATGGTGAGTTATCCTTCCTTCTTCTTCCCAAAAACTGGACAATGCGAACCGCCATCATTATTTGATTATTTTTGGTTCGAAAAATCACAGAGCAAGAATTCCCATCGCTGGATCGAAATTGTCTTTGCAATGAGATCGACTGATGAGGCAAAAGCGCGAAGCTTCTACTTTGGAATCAATTTTTGAAAACCCATGGGCAAAACAGGGAAAATCATAAAAAAGATGGTAACGACAGCAGGAATCCTTGTCATAGTCGTTGTATTGCTGGTCGCATTGTTTGTCAACTTGAGTCCTCAATTCGGCGGAAAGGCAAGCAAAGCACAGCAAGCAGCGTATGCAAATTCAGACAATTTCAAAGACGGAGCATTCATCAACATTGGTGGGGTGAAATCGGAGATGAGCATGGGGGATATGCTCAAAGCCATTGCCGGCATGTTCAAGACCATTCCCAATGCAATGCCAAGTTGGCGACTTCCCGTTCAAAAAATTGACTCTGTGGCCATTGCGGATTACAAGGATACAACGCGACTCGTATGGTTTGGACATTCTGCGTTTTTGGTGCAGATCAATGGCAAGACGATATTGATCGATCCCATGCTTGGCAATGTTCCCGCCCCACATCCGTTGTTGGGGGGAAAACGCTTTGCCAAAGAACTGCCGATCACCGTTGAACGCTTGCCAAACATTGATGTGGTCTTGATCTCTCACGATCATTACGACCATTTGGATTATGGCTCCATCAAAAAAATAAAAGACAAGGTCCATCACTTCTACACCCCTTTGGGACTGGGAAATCACTTGCTGCGATGGGGCGTTTCCAAAGAAAAAATCACGGAATTGGACTGGTGGCAACAGGCCAGGATCGAGGGCTTGACATTCACCAGCACCCCCGCACAACACTTTTCCGGCCGTGGATTGTCCGATCGGGACAAAACCCTTTGGTGCTCATGGGTCATACAATCGCCAAGTGAGAATTTGTTTTTCAGTGGCGACAGTGGGTATGCACCGCACTTTAAGGAAATCGGCAAAAAATTCGGGCATTTTGATTTTGCCATGATGGAGTGTGGTCAGTACAATGCGTTGTGGCCACAAGTCCACATGTTTCCAGAAGAAACAGCACAGGCAGGGGTGGACCTGAACGCCAAGAAAATCATGCCCATTCACTGGGGTGCCTTTAAGCTGGCGCAGCATTCGTGGACAGATCCCATTGAGCGCGTGTCAAAAAAAGCAAGCGAATTGCAGATCGAGTTGGTGACACCACAAATAGGGGAAGCATTCGTCCTCTCTGCTCCGACAAAACAGGACGACAAATGGTGGGAAGAACACCAGCATCAGCAGTAGGCCACGTGGCGAGTGGCAATGACCCTGACTTGATGGGCCTGTTGCATGAAAAGCACATCCTATATTTCAATTTGTTGATGTTTTGGGGTAATTTAAATCAAGTTTTCTCTCACCATGGCCAAGGCTGGCCGAGAGGAATGCCACAGTATTTTACCTCCCAAGAAATACAACAAGATGAACACCAGAAGATCAACAATTCTCCTCGCACTCACCCTTTGCATTGCCATGGGGTGGTCCCCTCTTCGGGCCAGTAGAATCTTCGTCTCAACAGACATTGGCTTTGATCCTGCCAACAGCACCCCCTATCTCCAATGGGCGTTTGACAGCTCAACCGAAGATACGATTGTGGTGGATGACACAGGCTTGCCCTGGAAGGTCTCCCCACTTTACATCAACCGAAATGACGTGACCATCATCTTGGAACAAGGGGTGGTCATCGAGGCCTTGCCGGGAGTCTTCGACATCTTTGAATCCTTGATCAGAATCCAGGATCGGGAAAACATCAGCATCATTGGATATGGGGCCGCCTTGAAAATGCAAAAACAAGAATATGTCAGTCTTGCCGATAGTGAGTTCAGACACGGGATTTCTATGCAATCATCCATCGGCATCCACATCGAAGGCCTCTTGATTGAGGGCACTGGTGGGGATGGGTTGTACATTGGCAATAGTTTTTCGTCCCTGTCCCGCCAAAATTATTGTGAAAACATCACAGTTGTCAATTGCAAATCAACCAATAACTATCGCCAAGGTCTTTCCATCATTTCTGCCAAGAATGTCTCCATCCTCAATTGTGAATTTTCTCATACCAATGGCACTCTTCCCGAAGATGGGATCGACATAGAACCAGATGTTCCCGAGCACATCATTCAGAACATCTTGATCAAAGGATGTCGCATTTTCAACAACAATGGCCGGGCCATCCAATTTGCACTCACCAACTTGGATGATTCTTCCAGCGATGTATCCGTAGTGGTGGAGGATACCTACATGAGCAACAACTACAACCCGACCAATGCCTATGCGTACACGGAGATCATGGCAACCGACAATTATGGAAATGGGGTGGATGGACAGGTCTTGTTCAGAAACTGTCTTGTCAAACAAAGCGAGTGGTCGGCAGTTTACGCTCGAAAAACAGTGGAGAGTTACAGCCTGGATTTTGAAAATTGTGTCTTCAAAAATGTTTCCAACGACCCCATCCAATTCAACAATCCAATCTTCTTTGAGGTAACAGATTATTTCAACAATGTGCCGCGCTTTGGTGGTGCCAACTTTACCGATTGTACCATCGTCTACGATGCCAACATTCCGTTCTTGAGTGTTTTTGAGAATGCTGCTACCAGTGCAGGCCTTGGAAACATTACTGGCAATTTCTTTGTCATCAGTCCCAATGACAACGGCTTCGAAGCGGGGACCAATCCCAACAATGTCAATATCAACTATGAGTATTTTGCCTCTGCTCCTGCCTCCAGTTTCAACATCTCTGCCAATCAATTGAACTACCTGGAGGAGGATGGTGTCATCACCTATGATGTTGCCAGGAGTGGAGATTTGCAAATGCCGATGGCAATTTCTCTGGAATACCAAGGAACTGCTGCCTATGGCTTGGACTACAGCAGGGCCCCCGGCTTTCTTCTCTTTCCGCCCAATGTCACTGCCCAAACAGATGTCCTGACCATTATACAAGATGAGTTACAAGAAGGATTGGAATCACTGGATATTCAATTGGTCGATGACGATTGTGTGATCATCGGCAACAGGGGGGCCATTGGACTCACCATTGATGATGCCATCCCTTTGCCTGTAGAGCTTTTGTCGTTCAGAGGAGCCAAGAAGGAAGACGATGTTCATTTGGTCTGGGAAACTGCGAGTGAAGTACACAGTGCGGGATTCGAGATTGAAAGATCAACGGATGGCATCGATTGGCTGCCTTTGTCCTTCGTAGAGAGCAAACAGCGCCCCGGTGGGCCATCCACCCGATATGAATACACAGACAAGACCCCTCAGAAAGGCGCAAACTATTATCGGTTGAAACAAATGGACTTCAACGGTGCCTTTGAGTATTCAAATATTGTCTTGGTGGATTTTCAAACTCGGGATGAAGTCTTTTCTTTCCATCCGAACCCCACCGCCAATTTCCTTCAAATCAAAACGTCTCTTCCAAGATACAGTGTCCACATCTTTGATGTGAGTGGCAAGAGGATGTTGTCCTTTGGCGATTTGTCTGGTACTTCTTCTTTGGAGCTTGCCTCCATTCCCACAGGCGTTTACTTCCTCGAGATGGTAGACACAGGGACAAGACGGGCTGTCAAAAGAAAGCTGGTGAAACAGTGAAAATACCCCTGAGATGTTGTGCCCACAGCTGAAAGCTTTTACTTCATCTGATTCATGGCCGCATAAAAAATGAGCTGCCACCCATCTTCAAAACGAGCAAAGCGCCTCTGCATGCCATAGGCTCCGGACTTGTGCTGGATGCGCTCTACCACCATGTCTGGTCCAAAGCCATCGAAATACTGCTGGAATTCCCCTTCCATGGTGTCGAAAGGCTTGTGTACCGTCCAGTTGTCTGCTGTCCAGCGAAATTGTCCCGAGACCAGTGTCAAACTGTCTACATTAGGGGGCAGGCCTTGCAACGGGAAACGGATGTGGGACAGCTGATAGCTTGAGTCTTCGTGAAAGCGGGTGTAGAATTGAAAGAAATCGGGAGGAATGCTGGTGGCTTCTTCCTCTGAGGAGGCGGTCGCATCATCGGCCACGATTGGATCGGCAGCCTCGATTTGCTGCTTTTCCTGATATTGCATGACCACAAATACGCCCAAGGTAAAGACGACACCAGCGATGAATCCAATTACGTACTTCATGTCAAAACTGATTTTTCCACATCATGGATTCCACTGGCTTGATGGTCCGCTCATTGTACTTGGCGTTGGATTTTGAATGGTAGTAGTTTTCAATGTCCCCATCTACTTTGAAGTAAATCAACTGACCAATCGGCATGCCTGCATAGATGCGCACTGGCTGGACACAGGAAATCTCCAGGGTCCAGGTATTGCAAAAACCCACATCTCCCTTGCCCGCCGTAGCGTGGATGTCAATGCCAAGGCGACCAATGCTGGACTTGCCCTCCAAAAAGGGAACTGTCTGATGGGTCTCCGTATACTCCTGCGTAACGCCCAGATAGAGGGTCCCGGGCTGCAATACATAGCCCTCGCTTGGGATGATGATCTCAACAATCTCATTGTGCTTGCGGGCATCCAACTCTTTTTCTTTGTAAATCGCCAGGTGACGGCCCAGGTGAACATCATAGGAATTGGTCCCCAGGCAGTCTGCATCAAAAGGCTCGATGACAATTTCGCCCTTGTCGATGGCTTCCAGTATTTTTTTGTCCGAAAGGATCATGTGTTTGTTTGGTTTGGTGAATTAGTAGGCATTCAGGGCTGTTCGGCTTGCCAGATTCTTACAGTCCGATCATCGCTGCACGAAATTAAAGAATTTTTATAGCTTGACCAGTAAAGATGGTTGACAGAATTGACATGGCCGTCGTCGCGCACCGCCTCGATCACCTTGCGCAGTTGGAGCGTAGAGGCATCCCAGATTTTCACATGCTTGTCGCGGCTGGCCGTCGCAAAGAGGTGGCCCTCAGGATGGAAGGCCAAGCTATTGATGGTGAGCAAGTGGGCCGCCTGGGAGGAAACGCATTCTTGGGCATGCTGCAAATCCCAGACTTTGAGATGCGCATCACGACTGCCACTGAACAAATGTTGCCCATCGGGACTGAAAGCTACGCAAAAGACCGAATTGTCATGGGCCTGGTGGATGACCCGCCGAATCTCCAAGCTTTTGGCATCCAACAAATAAATATTGGCATCGCTGGACCCCACTGCCAGCCACTGCTGCTCCTCGTGGTAAGCCAGGCACCGCAGCGATTGATAACTCAACTGCAGGCTTTCCCTTGGGCGCCGACTGTCGATGTTCCAACGGCTGAGGACCCCATCGCCGCCCACACTCAACAACTCCTCTCCAATCTGCCGAAGGGCAAAAACTCCCTTTTTGTGGTGATTCATCTCCTGGTTGCGGTCCTTGTCTTCTAGGTCCAACCAATAGAGCTTGCCATTGATGTCACCTGCTACTATGATGGGTTGTTTTGACAGTTGGCAAACGGAAAACAACTGGCTTCCCACCCTTGCCAACAGCTTGCCAGGGTCAGGCTGGGCCAGATCCCACTGGACAATCCAACCGTCGCCACCAACCGACAGGACATGGCGTGGAGACTGACCTTGGCAAAGGCCGAAAATGGCTGCTTTGTGACCGTGTAAGCTGGCTGTCAATTGGACGTTGAGAGGAGAAGACATAAGGGGATTGAGCTTTGCGGCAAAAATAGGCAGCCCATGGCGGGATTGCAAGTTTTTGATGTGCTGGACAGAATTGCAAGGTGGATTTGCCGAATTACAAATTGTTTCCTACCTTCCCTTTCTCACCCAACAAACACACTTGGCAAATGCCCTTAAAACTTCATAGGTACCTACAGCAGGGAGGCGAGTTGGGACTCTGGCACATCGAAGAGCCAGAGGCTTATTTCCTGGAGCGAATGCAGCTCACGGAGGTAGAAAAACAGCAATTGAGCCCCATTCAAGGACATCGCCGCCTCGAATGGTTGGCAGGGCGCTGGCTGTTGCACATCATGTCGGGGCGCGACATCCGAGGGGCCTGCCTCAAGGACGAGTACGGAAAACCCTATTTGGAAAATTCCGCTTTCGACATTTCCATCAGTCATTCCAGGGAATTGGCCGCCGTCATGGCTGCACCTCGACCAGTGGGGATCGACATCCAAAAGATCGTCTCCAAAATAGAGCGGATTGCCCACAAGTTCATGCGGACCGAGGAGATGGACAGTTTGCAGTCGCCATCCCGGATCGCGCATTTGCATGTTTATTGGGGAGCCAAGGAGGCCTTGTACAAGGCTTATGGACGCAAAAAATTGGAATTCAAAGAGCACATCCTCATCCAACCTTTTGAGTTTGATCCCAATGGGGGAACAGTCGAAGGACGGGTGACATATGGCGATTTCAGGGCCAGCTACCAACTGGGCTATGAGATCATAGATGCAGAATTTGTGCTGGCATATGGCAAGGAGCAAAACAGGAAATAAATGAACCTCAAAATCATTTCTGCCGGGGCCGGGAGTGGCAAGACGTACAGACTGACGCAGGAGATGACCCAACTGCTCAAGGAGGGCTTGCGAGCCGACGGCATCATTGCAACGACCTTTACCAAAAAGGCGGCTGCTGAGCTACAGGAACGGGTGCGGGTCAAGCTGCTGGAGGCGGGCATGTCGGAGGCAGCCAACGAATTGACCAATGCACTCATTGGAACGGTTCATGGTTTGGGCGTGAAATTGCTCAAGCGCTTTGCATTCGAGGCAGGTGTCTCTCCAGAGGTAGACATCATGGCTGAAGAGGACCAACAGCTGTTGTTTAACAATTCATTGGCCACCATCTTGACCGTAGGGCGGATCAGGGAGATGGAAAAGCGTTCGGATCGCTTGGGACTCAACAAAAAGGAGCGATACGATTGGCGGCGAGAGGTGCGGACCTTGACAGACATTGCCAGAGGAAATGACTTCGATCGGGCGACCTTGGAAAAGAGCAAGCAGCGGTCCATGGAAAGTTTTCGCCAGTTTCTGGGAAAGCGTTCAGAGCAAACAGAAGAGGTGTTCAACCAACGCTTGGCAGCATTGCTGGCCGAAACCATGGCGGCACTCGAACAAAACGGCGATCAGACCAAGGTGACACAAGGGGGCCTGAATACCCTCCGCAGCATGGCCAATCGACTCAAATTGCAAGAGGGATTGCACTGGCACGAATGGGTGAAGCTGTCCAAATTGAAAGTGGGGGCCAAAAGCCGGGACGATGTGGCGGAGCTATTGGCCTTCGCCCGCCAACACGATGAAATTCCAGCTTTCCACGACGACATCGATGCCTTTGTCAGCGAGATATTCGATATGGCCATGGATGCCCTTGAGGAATACGAACAATACAAAAAAGAGCGGGGACTGATCGATTATACAGACATGGAAATCCAGGTCAAACGCCTGCTGGACCACCCGCGCGTGCGATCCGTTCTCAGTGAGGAATTGGATTTGTTGATGGTGGATGAATTCCAGGATACGAGCCCCATCCAGCTGGAGATTTTTCTCAAACTCTCCCAAATTGCCCGCCACTCCATCTGGGTTGGCGATCCCAAGCAGTCCATCTACGGATTTCGCGGCGCCGATCCCAAACTCATGCTGGCCATCATCGAGCAAAATGGGGGGGTGAAGAAAGAGGACATTCAGGAGTTTTCCTGGCGGTCCAGAGAAGACATCGTCAAGGCAACCAATGCCCTGTTTTGCAAGGCGTTCCAAAATTTGCCCAAAGAACAGATCGCACTGCATCCCAAACGCACCAAGATGGCCACCGCCGAAAGTGCCAACCAAGAGAGTGAGCCCATGGAGATGAAGGATGCCCTGATGCACTGGCATTTTGCATTCGAAGGAGAGGGCAAGCGTTCGCCTGGTCGCCCTTGGATGGAAAATTGCATCGCCAGGGAAATCGTCAAAACCCTCGAACGGCAAGCGGTTGTTTTTTCCAAAGCCGAAAAAGTCTACCGCCCCATCCAGCCAGGTGACATTGCGGTGCTTTGTCGATCCAATGTGGACTGCGATTACATGGCCCGGGCACTGCACGACGCAGGCTTGAAGGCCGCCATCGCCCGAAATGGCCTGCTGAACACCGCCGAATCCAAACTGATCCTGGCCTGCCTGAAATACATTTTGCAGAACTCCGACTCTCTGTCCGTAGCCGAGATCTTGCTCCTGGCTGAGCGACTCGACATCGAAGAAATCATCGAAGATCGCCTCCAATTTCTTGAGAGACATGGTGCAGATGTTCCCTATGGCGAAAAATGGGGAATGGCTTGGGACGTGGTCCAGCAATTGGATCGACTGCGCTCGGAGGTGGTAGAATTGTCCAGCGCAGAAATCCTCAATTTACTTTTGGAGCGCTTGGATTTGCGACGAATCATTGCCCGTTGGGGAAAGCAGGCACAACGCATGGCCAACGTGGATCAATTGCGGCGCATGGCACTGCAATACGAAGATGCTTGCAATCGACTGCACACGGCTGCCTCCCTAGGGGGATTTTTGCTGTGGATCAACGACCAAAACAGCAAAGGCTTGGATTGGCAAGGGGCCGGACAGGGAGCAGATGCTGTCAATGTGTTGACTTACCACAAAAGCAAGGGTTTGGAATGGCCCATGGTGATTTGCCACAAATTGGAAAACCGCATCCGCGACAACCTGTGGGGATTCAACATTGTAGCCGATTCGGAACAGGTAGACCTGAACAACATCTTGGGCAATCGCTGGCTGCGGTATTGGATCAATCCGTACAGCGACCAGATTCGGAATACCGCACTGGAAGAACGCCTGAACGCCAGTCCAGAGAAAAAGGCTGTCCACGCGGCCGCCTTGGCAGAGGAGGCTCGCCTGTTGTATGTGGGCATCACACGGGCCAGAGACTATCTGGTATTTCCCACCCGGAAAGAAGCGGCCCGATGGCTCAACAGAACTTGGCACGAAGGGGAGGAGGAGTACCCGGTCCTCGATCCTGCCAGCAGCGATTCTCCCTGGGAGTGGGAGGGAGAGCCCTTGTACATCGACACGGAGGTGACTGTTTATCCTAGAGATTTTACGGTGGCTGATAAAACACCAGAGCCTTTGTACTTTTTGGAAAAAAGTGTTGGCAAGGCTGTGCATCCGGCTTATTTTGTCAACCTCAAACAGGAAAATTTTCGAGCTAGCTACCAACTGACAATTGCCAAGCCAGCTTCCTATTCGACCGCCATGAAAATCCCTCCAGAGGCGGATGCCTATGCCTTTGCGAAGGCGTTCAAAGCCTTTCTGACTGCCGATCATTTGGAGTATGAGATGGACTTGCGGCAAGACATGGCAAGAGGACTTTTGGTGAGATATGAGTTGGATGAAGTGGTTGATCCCCTTCTGTTGGTCCGACAGTCCCACGCCTACCAACAATTTTGGACGAGCGTTGATGCCCCTTTGAAAATCCACCGAAAATATCCAGTCACTTGCCATTTTCAACAGCGTTGTTACGAGACCGTTGTGGATTTGGTTTTGGAGACAAGCAACGGATTGGTCCTGGTGCAAAACAGCGGATTCAGCGGTCCGGCCCGCCAGCGGAAGTCGCGGATCAAGGGAGAGTTGGCAGACATGTTGTACTTGGCCAGCCAGGCCTTGGCGGGACGCTTTCAGACCACTCGGGTTCAGACATTTGTGCATTTTGTGACTGCTGGACTGTTGATGGAACTCAAGTACCAGGCGAAGAAGAGGTCGGCAGACCTCAGCCCCAAGCCCGACCAGTTGGAGTTGTTTTAGCGGGAGGAATAAATCTCAACAAAAATTTCACAAGCCAACGACTAATCCTTATTTTGTCCTTCCCACAGTGACAACCCATTCCGATTTAAATACCGATGTACCCTGCCGCGCTGTCGGCTGTTTGTCAACCACAAAAACGATCCAACCATGCCCAGAGTCCTCAAAACGCTTTTGATTGTATTGATCATCGTTGCACTGGCCACCTTCTTTTTTACGGTCTTCAAAGACTGTGGCAACAAGAACAAAACCATTTCCAATGCGGCAGATGCCATTGAGGAGGTCACCACCGATGTTGGCGATGCCATGGGAGAAGCGGCCGATTCACTTGCGGGCATGGCAGATGATGTCTTTGACGACGACGATGTGGACCAGGCCGATGCCGATGGGAGAGAGGATGCCGACAGCAGAAGAGGGGATACCATCGATCCGGAGAACGATGCCGATGACGGCGGGAGAGAGACAGTGAATGGGCGAAACTCGGGAAGAGAAGATGATGTGGCTTCTCGCATGGACAGCCGGGCTGGTGGTTCTTGGAACTACCTCGTCATTGTCGGCTCTTACAACCAGGAGCGCTGGGCCAAGGCAGAGGAAGCACGTTTGCGCAAGGAAGGTTTTTCGAATATGGAAGTGGTGGTCTTTGACTTATCGCAATACTACACCCTGATCGCAGGCCGTTATGGGAGCTTGCGAGATGCGCGCCAGATGGAGAACAAATTGAAGGCGGCAGGCCTCAATGAGGTGTATGTCCAAAAGAAGCGTTCGAAGAGGAGCTGAGAGGAATCCCCTCGCTACCTTCCAGCAATCACAGATATTTCTATGTTGACAAACTTGGGCAGATTGGCCACCTCGACCAATTCGCGGGCAGGGGCTGTGTCGTCGTTGAAATACTCTGAGTAGACGGCATTGATGCGGCTGTACTGGGTCATATCAAAGACAAATACAGAGCATTTGATGATGTTTTCGAAGGTCATTCCGGCTTCGGTCAGGATGGCCTGAATGTTTTTCATCACCTGATGGGTTTCCGCCTCAATGGATCCACTGACCAGCTCACCAGTGGCTGGATCGATGGCAATTTGGCCAGAGGCGAAGAGCATGTCACCGTAGAATACGGCTTGGTTGTAGGGGCCTACGGGAGCAGGAGCTTGGTCGGTTTGTACGATTTTTTTCATTGTGATAGGGGTATTGTGGGAAAAAACACAAAAAGCCCCGCATACAGTAGATATGGGAGCTTTGCGTTATTTTTTGAGCACAAGAGTGCTTTATTCTTCTATTGCGTCGGCTTTGATGACCACCTGGCCTTTGTAGTACATGTTGCCTTCCAACCAGTAAGAACGGTGGTAGATATGTGCTTCGCCAGTTGTTGGGCACGTTGCGACCTGCGGAATCGCTGCCTTCTTATGCGTTCTGCGCTTGCGCTTGCGTTGCTTGGATATCCGACTCTTTGGATGTGCCATTTCTCTGTATTTTAAAAGTTAAGGCCAACGGGCCGATTAATTTTTCTTGAAATTTTTCAGTGCATCCCAAATTGGATTGCCTTCGTCCTGATCTTCTGCCTCTTCCGAATCCGTTTCTTCTGATCCCAAATATTGTAGCATTTTGGAATCACAAGCAGGAGATTCTCCTGGTGAATCACAGGTTTTGACAATCGGCATCGACAAGCAGATGTACTCGTAGATGAACTTTGCGACGTTCAGCTCTGTACTGCCCCTCGGAATGTAGACAACCTCCGCTTCTTCTGTCTGCTGTTCGGAATACTTGACCATCAGTTGGTGGCTGTCCCGAATTGGCAGCATGACTTCGTTGAGGCAGCGGTCGCAAGTTGCTTGAAATGTTCCTTCCAATTGAAAGGTCAATACAATCAAGTCCGGACGCTTGTCAAAGTACAATTGGACACTGAATTCCCCTTCCCGAATGGGGGAAGCTTCAAAATCCTGGAAAAAATGGCTATCTACCTCAAAATCAAACTCGTGCATGCCATCCTTCAGGCCTTTGAGCGGCAGGGAATAGTGCTTTAAATCAGACATGTCAAAAGAACTTCTTAAAAATGCGGGGCAAAGATAATGGTTTTTGCAGTAAAATGACGAATCAGCCCCAACTTTTTTCGAGCATCCCACAAGAGTGCTTTCTCCCTTGGTTAAGGGATGCAAAAAAGGCCGCTCCCAAAGAGCGACCTGAAAAACCGTATCCAATGAATTTTTGTAGGTGATGCAGCAGGGGATGCCCTGGGCCCGCTCCTGGCTGCACTTGTGTGTCCTGGAAAACTGTTCTGACTGCAGCCCGGTAAAGAACCCCGGACAAGATCGTCCGGGGCCAATCAGTCATTATTCGTTTTTGGGCGATCATGTGGCCCGCAAATCAATAAGCACGACCGGGTCATCGGTTTTGGGGGATGGCCATCGGCTTCGCCTGAACAGATGCCAAGGCAAAGCGGGGCTTTTGTTCTTGAGACAGCCCGCCTGCATGCCATTGCTCATGGGGATGCAAAGCGAGGACCTTTGCCAGACTGACCACATCGGTCAGCTGGCAGTTTGAAATTGCAATCAGGGAATAGACAGTTGTTCGCTTTCCAATCGGATGCGCAAGTCTACGTTCTTGTGAAAGGGAATGTCAAAAGTAGGGATGAGGGAAGTGAGGGAGAGTGTTTTTTATACGCTCCACAATAATACGAAATAAAATGAATATTTATTATTTGTGGATGTCGTTTTTTTGTTCCCCGTTTCGAACTGCTGCCGAAACGGGGAACTCATTGGACTAGATCATTTTCTCGGGGCGAACCCAAGCGTCAAATTCTTTGTCTGTCAGATAGCCCAATTGGAGCGCTGCTTCCTTGAGCGTGCTGTTTTCCTTATAGGCTTTCTTGGCGATCTCTGCGGCCTTGTCGTATCCGATTTTGGTGTTGAGGGCAGTGACCAACATCAGAGAGTTTTGCAGCTTTTCTGCGATCACTTCCAGGTTGGGTTCCAGGCCCGTCGCACAGTTGCTGTTGAAACTGCGACAAGCATCGCCGATCAAGCGAGCGGAGTTGAGGAAGTTGAAAATCATCATTGGTTTGAAGACGTTCAATTCGAAGTGTCCGGTCATGCCGCCGATGTTGATGGCCACGTCATTGCCCACCACTTGTGCCATCGCCATGGTCAGGGCTTCGGATTGTGTGGGGTTGACTTTGCCGGGCATGATGGATGAGCCGGGTTCGTTGGCGGGGATGCGCAGCTCGCCGATGCCACAGCGAGGACCAGAGGCCAGCATGCGAATGTCGTTGCCAATTTTCATCAGCGAGCAAGCCACTGTTTTCAAGGCACCGTGGGCTTCGACGATGGCGTCGTGTGCAGCCAATGCTTCGAACTTGTTTTTGGCAGTGACGAAGGGCAGGCCAGTGAGTTGGGCAATGTGGCCGGCCACTTTTCTGGCGTAGCCTTTGGGCGTGTTCAAACCCGTGCCCACAGCTGTGCCACCGAGGGCCAATTCAGACAGGTGTTTCAAGCTGTTTTTGATGGCTGCCATTCCGTGGTCCAATTGCGAAACATAGCCCGACAATTCTTGTCCGACTGTAACGGGTGTTGCATCCATGAAGTGGGTCCGTCCGATCTTTACCACCTTCTTAAACGCCTTTGCTTTTTGGTCCAGTGTATCGCGCAATTCGCGAATGCCAGGAAGGGTATTTTCCACCAGCATTTTGTAAGCGGCAATGTGCATGGCAGTGGGAAAGGTATCGTTGGACGATTGGGATTTATTGACATCATCATTGGGATGAAGAACCTTTGTTTCGTCGGTCAGTTGTCCACCTTTCAAAACGTGTGCGCGATTGGCCACCACTTCGTTGACGTTCATGTTGGTCTGTGTACCGGAGCCGGTTTGCCAAACGACGAGTGGAAATTCATCATCGAGTTTTCCCGCCAAAATTTCGTTGCAGACTTTTGCAATCAAGTTGGCTTTTGACTTGGGGAGCACACCCAGTTCTGCATTGGTTTGGGCAGCAGCTTTTTTCAAGTAAGCATACGCATAAATGACTTCGATCGGCATTTGTTGACCACCGATTTGGAAGTTCTCTTTGGAGCGTTGTGTTTGCGCTGCCCAATATTTTTCGGCGGGCACTTTCACCACTCCAATGCTGTCTTTTTCCTTGCGGTATTTCATATTTGGTTAAACGATTTTTTCTGAAAGATGGATGTTTCAAACAACGGGACAAAGGTACGCAATTGCCCCACATATGTACACTTAGAACAATTTAATTTTAACTTCTGTTTACCTATCGACGGCTTGTCTCAAGTTGTTGCACGAGATGTGTGTACACCATCAAAATTTGCAGACCAAAGTTTGTCAATCGACACAAAGGTGTTGGCCAGTTTGAACCGATGGATTTACCGACAGAGAATGGCAATGAGTGGATCATAACCTTTTGCGTTTTCTTGCGTTAATAGAACAGTTTTGAGAAACGCAAAAAAAGAAGTTGATCGCATCGCTTGAAAAGAAATAACAAACTTCTTTTGCCAATCAAACTGGCGCTGCAAAATAACTTTTGTTATCTGAAGGTATAAACTTTATATTTGCAAATATTTGCATATTCGAAACCTTCGATCAAAAGTTTTTCAACTTTGCATTTTTGATTTCGAAACGATTGCAAAGCAGCAACAATGACTGCGCCGCTGGCATCAAAAAAAGTTTTGCTTGCCAAGTTTTTTTCAAAGAGATTGCGTCGGGTAGAACAACAATTTTCTGACTGACAAACAATCCCAAGGTGTTGTCCCAACTGGTGAAGCACCTCTTCCAAAAACAAAAACAGAACGATTGAAATATACAACTGAAAATCGATTGACACTTTGCCCTAAACCAATCAAAAGGAAGTCTGAAAGTGGACCAAATTTGACGGTGGGTGCCGATTGGTTCAAGTTACAATTGATCAGGTCCATTCTGTTGATTTTTCATTTCATTACATCAAAAAACTAGATTAGAAATGGCTTTTAAACTTCCCGACCTTCCCTACGCCTACGATGCCCTCCAACCACACCTCGACAAGCGTACGATGAAGATCCACCACGAACGTCACCATGCCGGATACACCAACAAGCTCAACGCTGCTGTGGAAGGGACGCCACTGGAGAAACTGAAAATCGAGGACATCCTCAAAGACATTTCCAAGTATCCTACAGCTGTTCGCAACAACGGTGGTGGTTTCTACAATCACTCTTTGTTTTGGAAAGTCATGGGACCCGATGCTGGCGGTCAGCCCGGTACCAGAAACAAGTTTGGCAAGGCCTTCGCCGCTTCTTTCAAGTCTTACGAAGATTTCACAGAGCAGTTCAAAGCAGCTGCCACTTCTCGCTTCGGTTCCGGTTGGGCTTGGTTGTGTGTCAACAAGCGCACAGGAAAACTTTTCGTCACCTCTACTCCCAACCAGGACAACCCACTGATGGATGTGGCCGACAAAAAGGGAACACCTGTTTTGGGGCTCGATGTTTGGGAGCACGCCTACTACCTCAAGTACCAAAACAAGAGAGGGTCCTACATCGATGCATTCTTCAATGTCGTCAACTGGGATGTCGTTTCCAAATTGTACAATGCCGCTGTGAAGCCAGCTACCAAAAGAAAAGCTGCTCCGCGCAAAAAGGCCGCTGATGCCAAGAAGTAAGAGCGCCAATACTGGGTAGTCAATGAACAAATTACAAAGACTGCCAATCCACAAAAATCACTTTGGACACGGATTCAAAGTGATTTTTTTGTTGGATTCCCCTCCTTTCTTTGCCTTCCATTCCTCCTGCCGTGACCGTCCCCTATTGTTTTGTATCTGAAAAATTGTTATTTTAGGGTATCTTTTGACCAAGCGAGGGCACTGCCTTTCAGAATTGTTCGAAAGCATATCCGAAATCACAAAACAAACAATTGTTCAGCTCATTATTTCGCAAATAATGTTCTGGATAGCACTTGAATATTCCAAAACCAAAACAGTAATTCCCATGATCATCCTAACAATCCTCCTCGTGATCCTTGGCCTTTTTAGCTATGAATTGGTCAACGAGGCCTGAAAACAAACCGATTTTACAGAACGAACATGAAAAAAGCCTTCTCCAATGCGGAGAGGGCTTTTTTCATTTCATGGCACTTGTCTCTGCCTAGCTCCTATTCTACGACAGGCTTGACAGCATTGTACATCATTTCCACTTGTTCCAATGTGAAGCGACCGCTGAGGCCCCGGCGGAAAATGTATTCCCAGTCTCCTTTGATTTGGACGTAGCGGAAATCAAAGTTTTGCCGGGTCGAGTCGACCATTGTCTCGAAGATGAAACCGTCGGGCTCCTCCTTGACCAACCGAGTGAAATAGGGATTGCTGCGCACCTCGGCCAGTTGCTCTTGTTTGATCTGGTCCGATCGTTGGGTGGAAGCTTCTGAGGCAAAAATTTGCACGAAATACCCATCCGGTCCTTTGAGGCTAATATCTTTCGTAACTTTAAAATCCATTGTTTCTACCTCCGTACTATCAGGGGCCATGATGGTAATGGGAACGCCATACTCCAACAGGCTGCGGCTCGATAGTTTGGCCTTGGAGGGGCCGTCTCCAGCACAGGAGGCCCACAGTATGGCAAATGAAAAGATGGGAAACAGATATTTTTTCATATTTCAGTTTTCTATTGACCCCGCAATATAGTGAAGAATATGCAAAGCGATGGAAGAGGGGATGAATTCTGTTCAACTCATTTTGAGATGTTCATCGAGATTTGTGCCACCAACCTACAATCTGCTCTCCATGCCCAGGCCGCCGCTGCTCACCGGATCGAGCTTTGTGCCAATTTGGAACTGGGCGGAACAACTCCCAGTGCCGGACTCATCCGGATGGCTCGCCAGTCTTTGCACATTCCCATTCACGTCCTGATCCGGCCGAGGGGAGGAGATTTTTGCTACACCCAGAGCGAGATAGAGGTCATGCGGCAGGACATCCGCTACTGCAAGTCTCTTGGCATCGACGGAATTGTGATCGGGGTGCTGAATGCGGATGCCTCCATCAATCGGGAACAGATGCGGCATTTGATCGAACTGGCCCGCCCAATGAGCATTTGCTTTCACCGGGCCTTCGACTTGTTGGCAGATCCGCAGCGGGGACTGAAAGAGCTTTTGCAGTTGGGGGTGGATCGACTGCTGACTTCTGGCCTAGAGCCAACAGCTTGGCAGGGGCGTACACTGATCCGAAGTCTGGTACAAGAGGCAGGGGAGGACTTGGTTGTCATGCCCGGTAGTGGCATCAACGAAGACAACATCATGGCCCTGCAGAAAGAAACGGGAGCGGTGGAATTTCACCTTTCTGCCAAAAAGCGAATTGCCAGTTCATTTGAGGGAACACATAGCAAGTTGTCCTTTTCCCCTTGCGACGCCATTCCCGACTACGACCGATTTGAGACCGATCCAGAACGGGTACAAAACATTTTGAAATTGGGTTGATGCTATTGCTCTTCTTCTCCGCTGGAACGCTTAATTTCCAATTCGGTCCGGCGATTGAACTTCCGGCTTTCCTTGGTGGCATTGGGCTTCTTGGGGCGTTTTTCTCCGTAGGAAGAGGTCTTGATCTGCTTTTTGTGAACCCCGATTTTCTGTAGGTAGTCCGAGGTGTTTTCTGCCCGTTTGCGGGACAGCTCCTCGTTGAAGGCATCGCTGCCAATGTCGTCTGTATGACCCGAGATGTTGATTTGCCATTCGGGGTTTTCCTTGAGCAGGATGGAAATCTTCTCCAGGGTTTCCTTCCCGATGCCCTCCAACTCGGCACTGTTGTAGTCGAAGCGAAATTCTGTACTCTGGATCGAATCAATCAGGCGATTTTCCAGAGAATCCACTTGCTTTCTGACAGCCCACCGCTCTTTGTAGAGTCGTTCGTACAACTCCTTGTAGTTCCCTTCCACGCGCAGGGAAGTGGTGTTAGAGGGAGGACTGCTGGCCTGAAGACTTTTGCTCAGGCTGGCCTGGTAGGACTTTTCTTCGTTGATCTCCTCGGCCATGGCGATGAGTTGTTTGCATTCCTCCGTCTCCATGAAGGGCTCTATTCCTTCAAGTTGGATATTATCCGGTGCGATGACAGCGGCAATCAGGACCTCTTGATTAGGACCGGGATCGATGTCATTATTTTGAAGGGAGAAAAAGGCAACGCCGGCGACGATCAGCATCAGCAAGACTGGCAGGAAAAGCCTGAGGCGGCTGTTGTTGCTTTTCTTCAGCTCGGAGACGGGTTTGGGAGGGATGTAGGATGCGGCAGAGGAGCTGATTTGCTGTTGCAATTCGTGCAGTTCAAAGTTGTCGGGATATTGCTGTGTGAGGTTTTGGATGCGGAGCTTGAGGCGTTGGATGTCGCGGGGCGACTGGCTCATGTTGGCCTTGAGCATGTCCTGCCGCAGGCTGCTGACGATCTCGTCGATCCGACTTTGGTGGTTTTGTTGCTTGCTGGGATCGAGGGTGTTGAGGATTTGCAGCAATCGGAAAGAAATGGCATTGTCGATGCTGTCATTGGTCAAGCCCTGCCTGACGGATTGTTCGTGCTGGCCCAATTCCCCCGACAAAACGAGGACTTCCTCAAAGACGAGGGCGGCATCGGGAAATTCCTTGAGCATGTTCAACAGCTGGTCCACTGCATTGCGAACTTGTCCCTGTGCGAGCAGGTTTTTGATTTGTTGGAGTTGATGAGGTGCCAAGGACGGCATGCGAGCAATTTAGTCAAGCTGAGGAAAGACTTTCTCGACAAATATAGCAATAAGTTGCCAAGTAAGATCAATTTTCCTCCCTTCCAAGATCGCGCCAAAGAGGGGGCAAGCAAAACAGGGCAATCAGATACACATCCGATTGCCCTATTGGTGCCTCTGTTCAGAGGACAGATTGCTTTTCCATTAGTTGGTGGTTGGAGAAGCTTTCTTCTTGAGCAAGTGACGGTTGACGGGCTTCACCTTGATGCTGCAACCAACTGCTTTGGTCTCTGTGACCTTGGGCTTGGCACCCACCATGATGGCTTCTATGGCATCCTCAACATAGGTGTTTTTGACAGCCTTTGCATTTTCGACATTGTCGTCGATGGCGCCGATGTATTGTACAGTCATGGATTTGTCGAGGATGAACATATGTGGGGTCTTGGTCGCACCATAGCTTGGGAATACCTTTTGGCCTTCATCGTAGAGGTAGAGGAAGTTGAACTCCTTGTCTTTGTAGGTACTTTGCATGGCCTCGAAGCTGTCGCCAGGCTTCACCTCTGGGTCGTTGGGGTTGATGGCGATGACGGGAAAACCTTTATCGGCATACTTGCCGTGTAGTTGCTTCAATCTTTCTTCATACATGACAGCATATGGGCAGGTATTGCAGGTGAAGGCGATGATGTAGCCTTTCACTTGTCCTTGCAGCTGGGAGAGCGAGTAGAAGTTGCCATCCACGTGCTTGAGCTTGAAGTCAGGTGCTTTGTCACCTATCTTGAGGCCATCGCCGGGGCCATTTGTCGGAATGACGAAGGCAGCCGCCAGCGCAAATAGAGCGATGAGTCCAAGTAATTTTTTCATTTTTTACTTTTTTATAAAGGATTTAACAATGGATTCTAATTCTGCAAAGTCGTAGAATTCCTGCTCGTAAAATTCGCGTTTTTGTCGATTGTATACAAGTGTAGCAGGAATGGAGCCCGACCAGGAAGGGTCTACCTTGCCGATCCACTCATTGGCATTGGGCTGGGACAATACGACCACCTGGGACTGGATTTTCTTTTTGTCCAAAAACTTGACCAAGCGGGTGCGGATTTGCTTTTTGAAGTCCAAACTGATCAAGATGACTTTTACTTTTTGGCCTTTGTACTGCTGGCCCAATTGCTCGAAGTAGGGCAGCTCTTTGACACAAGGTGCACACCAGGTCGCCCAAAAGTTGATGATGTAGGTGGTATCGTTTTTCTGCTGAAAAAGGTGCTCCAACCCAGCGTAATCCGATACGAGGAATGGAAGATCACTGAAGTCAGCCAACCCTTCTGTCTGTGCCCCCGCCGATTGGGTGAGTGGCAACAGAAATAGGCTCAGAAGTACAAATTTGCAAAAGCGCATAACATCTACTTTCAAAAACGATAACCGGCATTGGCACCGATCAGAAAAACGCTGTTGTCATTTCCAAAGAACTCTCCACTTCCCGTCAATCCGATCATCCACTGTTCATTGATGAAAAAGTCATAACCCAGGATCAGCAAAAAGCCTGGCTTGAAGGAACTGGACGGCAGTATTCTGTTGGGGTCCAAAATCCAATCTTCACTGAAAAACCGTCCACTGGCACCAGCGCCAATGTTGATTGCCTGCCAGTCGTTCTTGAACGCCTGAAAATAGGCGTTTAGTCTAATGGAGAACGTCTGAAGGTCTTTGGAGTTCGAAGCATCATCCATTTGGGTGGTGCTGGCATAGCTGCCTCCAAAAGCGAGTACAACTGGACCTGTAAAAGGTTTAGAAAACTCAGCATAAACCGCCCCTGTTGTAACAGATTCTACGGAAAAGCTGGCCAAGCCATATCCCAGGCGTACAGCACCATTGTCCCTTTGTGCGATGATTTGTTGAGAGAGGAGTATACTTAAAGATACTAAGGCAAGCCTGAAATCCATACAATTGGCTGAGATTTTAACAGAAAATTAGCTTCTAAGAGCTTATTCAGAATGTGGGATTATTTGCGAAAATGAAAGATTTTGACATCAGATAAGTGATATTTTGAAAGGCATAGCCGCGCTATGGCTTGAAAAATTCGCGCGATATGATATCAAAAGGCTCATTTGCAGCATCAAAATTTTACATCTGAACAAGCTCTAGGAGTGTGTAGAATGGCAAAGGTACAAATTTGAGAACACATCTGCTGGCCAGATTGCAAAGGGGCAAAACAGAGAAAAGGCAATGGCACGACTCGATTTGCAAAGCCATGCCATTGCCTCTTGTGACAAGTTGAAACAACGGGGTCGCCTTAGCGCAAGACCGTCACATCTCCCGACTCAACCACCACCCGGCCAAAGGAAAAGGCAATCTCGGCCTTGTAGACATACACACCACTGTTGACCAATTGTCCTTTGAAGGTACCATCCCAGCCCAAGCTGGGGTCGTTGGGGGCAAAATTGTTTTGCTCAAAGATCAAGGCGCCCCAGCGATTGAACACCTGAAGCTGAATGACCTCCTCCATGTCCGCCCCACCAAAGACGGTCAGCCTGTCGTTGATGTTGTCGCCATTGGGCGAAAATACATTGGGCACAAAGATCTTGGGCGGCTCAATCACGCCAATTTGTATGGTATCTGTGGCCAAGCAACCTTTCTCATCGACAATCCCGAGGATGTAATTGGCATCTTCGACCACCCGCAGAAAAGGAGCCGGACAATCATCGCAGTTCAGCCCATCTGGCGGCTGCCACAGATACACCACCTCCCCAACAGCTCCTTCCACAGAGGCCGTCAGCGTGGCATAGTCCCCAAATTCGATGAACGTATCCCTGGGCAGTTGCAAGCGGATCGACTCCTCTTCCTCTACCAAAAAGATGTTCTCGCCAACGCAGCCATTGCTGTCTAGTGAATAGATGGTCTGTGGCCCGGCCGACAGGTCTTCAAAGAGTGCATTGGGACCAAAATTTTGCCCGTCCAAACTGTACAACACAGAGCTGTCACTGGGGCTGATGCTGATGGAACCGCTGTTGCCGCCGGGGCAGGAGGGCAGGACAATGGCCTCGATGTCTGCGGGAGGGAAGTTGTTGACAAAGAGTACCTCCAAGGTATCGCATCCACCACCCAGAGGCACCAACTCCCTCGTGTAGCGGCCTGGCTGCCGGATGGTATCCATCCCAAAGACGTAACTGTCTCCCTCGCAGATCCATACGCTGTCGACTTTTTCAATGATGGGTACGACTTGTACATCCACCACCTCCACCGAATCACAGCCATTGACCGACAGGCTGAATTGTCGATACAAGCCACTCGTTGTAACTGGCCGTCCCCAGAGCAGCAAGGTATCGCCATCGCAAATGGTTTCTGCTGATTCATTCAAATAGGTGGGATATTCGACAAGTTCCACCAGATGAGTCGAGTCGCACCCACTGTTCAATCGGTAGTTGCGGGCATAGGTGCCGGGAGCAGAGAGCCAGAGGCCAAAGACCAGGACAGAGTCGCCCGGACAAATGGAAATGCTTTCTTCGGTCAAAAGAGAATCGCGAACATCCACTGTGATCTGATAGGTCGAATCACAACCATTGGAAGTTCGGTAGAGCTGTTCGTAGACGCCACTTTGGCGGACGTATTGACCAAAGACCAGAATGGAGTCGTACTCACAAATTTGGGCATACTCTCGTATCAGAATGGAATCCCGGAACTGAATCGCAATGGTATCCACACCCACACAGCCACTTTCATTGGTTCCCACCACTGTATAGGTAATGTCTTGGGTCGGCCGTGCCGTCACTTGGGCACAGGTATCGCAGTCCAAATAGGTGGAAGGCGTCCATCGGTAGTTTTCATAGCCATCCGCTTGGAGAAGGATATCGGTTTCGTCACAAATGACAATGTCTGGACCCAGGTCAATGACAGTGCTTGTGTCAACGGTGACGCGAACGGTATCGCTTTGAACATTGCCGCAGGGATCCAGCACCGTGAGCCAAAATCTACCCGGTCGGTCCGTGGTGTATCGCCGCTCCGTACTGCCATCTTGCCAGCGATAGGACAAAAAGCCATCCTGCGCTTCGAAGCTAAAGACGCCATTGTCGCAGACAACCTGATCTGGTCCCAAGTCCAGGATGCCAACAGGGGTGAAGTCGGGAATCTGGTTGAGTGCCGTCAGATTGTTGCCAAAATTGCACTCCTGGGCAGCACCGGGAAAGTCGCCATCCAAGATGAACGGTCGGATCACACTGCCATCGTCATTGGCCACAAACCACAAACCATTTAGGCCGGCAGGGTCAACCGCAAAGGTGACCTCTATGCACTGGGCAGGCTCCAATCGGAAGAAGCGGACGAATTGGTCTACGATGCTGGCATCGCCCGTCAGGGGATCGCGTTCGTAGGCAGTGACGTAGAGAGAATCCATGGCTGCATCTCCTACATTGCACAGATTCAAGGTGATCTGTAGGATGTTCTGCGATTGGCAACTGTCCACATCGATGAGGGTCAATTCCAAATCGGGAATGCCGGGAGCAGGGAAGGGGAACTGCTTGAGAAAAGAATTCAGGCGGATGTCACCGGGCAGTTGATGGGCCTGCTGCTGGATGGGAATGCTCAGGTCATCGTTGACATTGACATTGAAGTAATTGTACTGATTCCACAGGTTGCGGGTATCGGGCCAGGGAATGCCAGCCGATTCGTAGATGTGGATGCCCGAGTCACAGCCGATGAGCACTTCGGCCTCCGCATCATTGTCTACATCCACCACAATGGGGTATTCCCAACCCGTGGCTGATGTACATTGTCCTGGCAAGCTAAACAAACTGCTGCCATCTTCGCCACTCAGAATGCTAAAGGTATCGTCGCCCCGGTGCAGGATTTCGTACTTGCCATCGCCATCGAAGTCAAACAAAGAGCAGCCTGCGACGGCAGAACGGTCATTGACAGGCAGGTCAAAGATGGCCTCCCAGCGATCTCCCCGGCTGGCATAGGCATACATCTGCATGGCCGATCCCGTCATCCCCTGGTCTTCGCGCACCAAGAAAATGAGATCGGGCAGTCCATCGCCATTGAGCTCGCCCATGGTAGCGGGGGTGAAGAAGGGGTTGAACACGGTGGAGCCGCGCAGTGGCATGCGAAGGGTGGGCGCCAAGAGTGCTGGTGTTTGAATGTCCCAGACAACGACTTCCAGACTGAAGTTGGGATTGGGAGAGTCGTACAAAAGCACTGCATCCAAGTCGCCATCTGCATCGAAGTCAACCACGGAGGTATGGCCATCGGCAACGTTGGGCAATTCCGCCACCACTTCCATCGACCAGTTGGGCTGTTGTCCAACGGCATAGACTTGGTTGCCCGCCACCAATTCCAATCCGTCGCAATTGGGGCAAAATCCGGCGGGAAGGACATCTATGGCATGAGAAAAGGACTTGGTAAAGCGCTTGTCGGACAGTCCCATGCTATTGGTGGGGCCTCCATTGGTGAGCAATTCTCCTGTCTCTGCATCCCAAATCCGGTTGGTGGTATAAATTTCTACCTTACCATCTCCATTGAAATCGGCGGCGGATAGGTTGAGCACACCGTACTCTATGTCGGGGTCCAGGTTGCTGTCGTATTGTATTTTGCTGTCGGATATCCAGGCCGATTCATAAGAACTGCCATTCCACTTGAGGCAAACTGGGAAGTAGTCTGTCCCCAAGTCGCCCCGAGAACTGGAGGTAACGGTCGTAAAGATTTCGGCCCGTCCGTCCCGGTCTATGTCTGCCAACAGAGGGCATTGCACTCGGTAAAAGGAGTGATCGGGGACAGTCACGACATCCTGCACCCGATTTTCTGTTGGTTCGTAAATCAAGAAGGACTCGGACAAGGCAGTGAACCCACCGTTGATGGATGGATTTCTCGTACCGACCAATTCCACGATGCCATCCTGATCGATGTCTCCCACGATGAGATTGTTGACGGCATAAAAACTGTCCTTGGGGCTGAGCCGCTCCAATCGGGCCGAAATACTGGGCTGTGGAACGATTACCGAGCAACTGTCTGCACAAGAGGCATAATAATTATCGGTACAGAAGGCACAGCAGTCATCGTCGAAGCAATCGACCAATCCGTCTCCATCATCATCGATTCCGTTGTCGCAGATTTCCAGGCACAATACCCGAACGATGTACACTGTGGAGGCCGCTTGGCAAAATCCATTGGAAGTCACCACCTGCACGCGAAAAGTACCTGCTGTGTTGAAGGTATAATTCAAATTGCGATCAGTACCCACCAACATGCCATTGATGTACCATTCGTTGGTCAGTCCCACCGCTGCTCCATTGACAAACAACACCTGATCACCAATGGACAAACAGTCCTCTCCCTGGGTGGTAAAGCTGGCGTTGACTGGGCAGTAGACATCGATGCAAAGCAGGGTATCGCTGACGCAGGTTTTGCTTTGGTTGGTGGCGATCATGCGCACTTTGAAAGAGCCGATTTCGTCAAACAAATAACTGAGATTGACATCTGTGCTCACCAAGCTGTCGTCGAGGTACCACTCAAACAGACTGGCTCCCTGGGTTTGGTTGTTGAAGGTCAACTGATCTCCCACGGGGATTCTGTCGCTGACAATGGATACCTCCGGCACGATGGGCGTTGGACAAGGCGTGAGGCAAGAGGGACAATTGGTCAGGCTCTTGCGAATGTCGTCCAAAAAGAAGTGCATGCGGTCCACTTGGCCCTGTGTAAAGGCATTGAAACAAGTCAAATCGCTGTAATCCATGTAGTTGTTGATCATATCGGGCAGGTCTGTAGACAGGCCGGAATTGGCATCGGTATTACAGGAATTGCTCGGTTGGTCGCAGGGCACGCGGGCGGTGGTTTGGTCCGGGGGTGTGTCGCATACCTGATCGCCATCCTGCAGGCAGTCGTTGTTGGCACATCCTCCTTGAAAGGTGTGGTAGAGTCCGAGATAGTGTCCCAATTCGTGGACAGTGACCGCACTGTTGGATTCGTTGGAGCCGAAATAGGTGGCTTCTACCACGATGCCGTCATTGTCTTGGCCATGTGAAAAGGGCAGGGTCGCATAGCCCGCCACGCCATCGCCAATGGAGGAGTTTCTGATCTCCTGGACCACCCAGATGTTGATGTAGCAGGTGGGATCCCAGCGCGAGAGATTTTTGAGTTCGAGATCACTGGTGACCATGTCAAAATCCGTCAGGCTCGACTGAACCCGAACAATGCCGTTGGTGGGATTGTCTTCCGGGTCTCTTTGGGCCAGGCAGAAGTCGATGTTTGTCTGCACACCAGTTGCCGGGTCGTAGTATCCCTGATTGGCAAAAGCATCATTGAGGTGTTGAATGGCCAGCTGGGCAGTGGCATTGGACAGGTTTTCGGCGCCGCCATTGTGGATGATGTGTACCACCACCGGGAGTCGGTAAGGACCATTGCGAAGGTCGGCTGCAGGACGCCCTTGACTCATGTGCCGATAGGCTGCCTCGGTCAGCTTTTGGTGTCTTTGTCGATACGTTGGATTGTTCTTGATTTGCTGCTCGTGCAAGCCATCACTCTGGCAGAAAGGGGCGATTGCGGTTGACTGCTCTGTATTGTGAAAGGGGGAAAAGTATTGTTGTGCAGACAAAGCTGTTCCCAAAAGGCAGAGAAGGATGAAAATGGGTATTCTTGTTTTGTACATAGCTCTGGTATTTTGACAAAACGGTTGTCAATGAAAAGTGTGTAGGCAAGATTTCTGAACGAGAGTGTATTTCCTAAGAGAGCGTGTTTGGAAATTTGGTTTTTGCGGCGATTTGTTCAATGATTTGTTTAGACGACGCCTCAAAACCGGAGTTTAGCCGTAGCTAAATGAGGCTTTTGGGAAGGAAGTATAAGCGAATCAGTGTACAAATAAGCCTAATTATTAAATTCCAGACAGGCTCTAACATTTAAATAAAACAGGCACATCCTTTGTTTACGAAATCGAAACATAAGGTAGCAAAAAAATGCTGCTTTTCATAGTAGGCTACAGCCGATGGAGAGGACTTAGATTTCCTATGCCAGTCATCCGACAAAAAATATTCTGCAATTGAATGCCTGCCGACCAAAGTGCAATGACCGGAAGCCCGGAAGGGCTACTTTTCGTCAATCTTTTTGAAAATGAGGAAAAAACCTGCCGACCGTTTGCCCATGTCACTGGTCCGTTGTGATTCGTGCATTTGCATCAGGTCGTAGCCTTCTTCGTGGCGTTCGTTGAGCAATGCTTCCAACTGCTGTTTCAATTCGATTTCGTCGACGATGGCATTGTGTCGGGTCAAGGCAGAGCCTTTCAGCGCGATTGTGGGAATGTATTCTACCTTAAATGTCTTTTCCATACCGATGCATTTTGATGGCAAGATAGTCTTTTCATCTTTGTGACTTGGTATGTTTGGAGAACTGGGCTATCGAACCAAGGTAACATTGCCTGCCAATACCACCAATTGCCCACTGGCAAATTCAACTTCCGCCTTGTACACATACACCCCACTGTCGAGAAGCTCTCCTCGAAATGTCCCATCCCATCCCAAACCGGGATCGTTTGCCCCAAAATGGTTTTGCTCAAATACCAACGCCCCCCAGCGATTGAAGACTTGGAATTGAACAACTTTCACGACATCACTTCCTCCAAATACAGTGAGCCGATCATTGAGGTTGTCGCCATTGGGAGAAAAGACATTGGGGATGAATGCCTGTGGCTCATCGATCACCTCAATGTGTATGCTGTCACTTGCCGAACAGCCGTTTTCATCAGACACCCAAAGGACATAGCGGACATCTTGGGTCACTTGCAGAAATGGATTTGGACAATCATGGCAGCTCAGGCCTTCCGTGGGTTGCCAGTCGTAGCGCAAGCCGCCTGTCGCATGCTCTGTTGAGGCTTCGAGTTGGAGGGGCTGGCCCTTTTGTACGGCGGTATCCCTGGGTAGTGTGACGGAGAGGGGGAGGGCCTCTTCGATGAAAAAGATTATTTGGGTCTGGCAGCCATTGGCATCTTTTGCAAAGACTGTCTGAGGTCTTGGAGGCAGATTGTCAAAGAAAGACGAGCGAACAAAGACATTGCCATCCAAACTGTATTGGACGTCTTGGCCGTCGGAGAGAAGTTCCATCGATCCACTGTTTTCTCCTGCACAGCTGGGACTCGTGATGGCGTCTATGTTCAGCTCTTGGTAGAGGTTGACAAGCAGAATGTCAATGGTGTCACACTCTTCTCCCAATGCCACCAGCTCGCGTGTGTATCTGCCCCTTTGTCGGATGGTATCGAAGCCAAAGACGTAAAATTCTCCGTGACACATCCAGATGCTGTCCAGCTGTTCCCACTTGGAAATCATCTCCACTTCCACTCGTTCGACAGAATCACAGGCGTGGACGGAGGTGAAGTGTTCTTGGTACCATCCCTCGCTGGTAATGGCCTGTCCCCAAAGGAAAAGGGTGTCTCCCTGGCAAAGCTCTGTGCTGCTGTCATTGACATAAGCTGGATAGAAATCAAGTACCACAGTATGTGTTGAGTCGCAGCCGTTGGGCAGGGGAAAAGTCTCCGCATAGCTGCCGGGCATGGATCGCCACTGACCAGATAGAAATGCAGAGTCGCTTGGGCAGATGAGAAGGAGTTCTTGCGTGATGGGTGCAGCTTGGACATCCACCGTCATTTGTGTGGTCGAATCACATCCATCCGTTGTTTGCAAAAGTTGTTGGTAGGTCCCAGCTTGTTGGATGTATTGTCCGAAGACGAGGGCAGAGTCTCCCTGGCAGATTTGGATGGTCTCTGTACGAAAAACTGTATCCTGTAGACTGACTTGGATTTGCTCGATGGAGTCGCAGCCATTTACAGAGGTGTACACTTGTTGGTAGGTTCCTCCGCTGGTGATGTGCAGGCCCTGGAAGAGGAGGGTATCTCCTTGGCAAAGGCTTGCGCTGCTGTTGTTTTGGTAATTGGCATGAAGACCGAGTACCGTAGTATGGGTCGAATCGCAGCCATTGGGCAGAGAAAAATTTTGGACATGGCTTCCCGCTGTGGATCGCCAACTGCCGAAGATGAGGACAGAGTCGCCAGGACAAATGTTGATGCTGTCTTGGCCGATGGAACCTCTCTGAACATCTAGTACAATTTGCAGGGTAGAGTCGCATCCATCTGTCGTTTGCAGAACTTGCTCATAAACCCCAGCTTGCCGAACATGCTGCCCAAAAATCAGCGCAGAGTCGTTTTCGCAGATTTGTAAGAACTCTCTTTGAAGAACAGAATCTTGCAGCCCAATCCGGATGCTGTCCACTCCTACGCAACCATTGTCATTGGTGCCGACAACTACATAGGTGGTCGCTTGTTGTACCTGAGCTGTTACACGCCCACAGGTATCACAATCCAGGGAGTTGGGGGGAGTCCATTGGTAGCGACTGTAGCCAGTGGCTTGTAGCGAAATGCTTGTTCCGGGACAGACAGAGAAGTCGTCTCCCAAGTTGATGACGGTGGTGGAGTCGGCCATGATGCGGACCGTATCGCTTTGGACATTGCCACAGAAGTCCTGAACACGGAGCGAATACACCCCTGCTTGATCAGCAGTGTATCGACGGGCACTGCTTCCATCTTGCCAGCGGTAGGAGGCAAATTGATCTGGTGCTTCGAAGGTGAAAACACCATTGTCGCAGATGACTTGGTCGGGCCCCAAATCCAAGGTGTTGGAGGAGGGGAGAGTGGGGAGCGCTGTGAGTGGTACGGCATTGTTGGCAAAATCACATTCTTTGACAATTCCTTCAAAACGACCGTCCAGTACATAAGGCCGAGGGATGTTGCCATCGTCATTGGCCGTGAACCACAAGCCAGTCAGACCGGAAGGATCGATGAAAAATTCTACTTCCAGGCAGTCCATCGGCTCCAGGCGGTTGAATTGGGCAAACTGATCCACCACGCTTGCATCATCGACTTGTGGGTCGCGCTCATAAGCAGTGAGGTAGAGGGAGTCGATGGCCACTTCTCCTGTGTTGCACAAGCTCAACAGAATGCGATGAGCTGTTGGCGACCAACAGCTGTCGATTTCGAGTAGACTCAAGTCCAGATCTGGGACAAGAGAGGAGGGGATGGCATACTGACTCAGAAATGAATTCAAGGCTGGATCGCCGGGCAGATGATGTGCTTGTTGGTGGATGGGCACGCTGAGGTCGTCGTTGATGTTGACGTTGAAGTAGTTGAACTGGTTCCACAAATTGCGGGTTTTGGCCCAGGGAGCACCATCGGATTCAAAGATGTGGATTTCTCCATAGCAGCCAGTGAGGATTTCCGCTTCCTGGTCATTATCTATGTCGACCACGATGGGATGCTCAAAGTTGGTGTTGGACTGACAAACCTCTGGGGACTCGTACAACACATCTCCATTTTCTCCACTGATGATGCTGAACGTCCTTTCTCCTCGATGCAAAATCTCAGATTTTCCGTCTGACTGAAAGTCAAATAAAATACAGCCTCCTACCCCCGATCGATCGATGAGTTGGCGTTCGAAGAGGGGCTCCCAGTGATCAGCTCGATTGGAAAAAGAATACAGACGCATTCCAGAAACACGAGTACTGATCATCTGTTTGACCATCAATGCCATGTCGGGATACTCATCCCCATCAAGCGAACCAATGGCCGCAGGAGTGATCTGTGGGTAGTAAGTGATGGACCTCGGCAAGCGCAAAATGGGCGCCAGCAAATTCGGTGTCTGAATGTCCCAGACCGCAACTTCTACGCTGACAGAGTCTTTGAAGGTATGGGCCAACACAATGGCGTCCAAATCTCCATCCAAGTCAAAGTCGACCACAGAACTGTAGCCATCGTAAAAATCGGGCAATTCGGCCACCACCTCCATGTGCCAATCGGGCGTTTGTCCCACTGCATATACTTGATTGCCCGCCACCAATTCCAGTCCGCTACAGTCGGGGCAAAAATCGTCTGGAAGTACATCGATGGCATGGGAAAAAGATTTGGTAAAGACTGGATTGATCACCCCGGCACTGCTCATCGAGCCACCGCTTGCCAGCAATCGCCCCGTCATGGCATCCCATATCTGGTTGAGGGCATAAATTTCTGCGGTTCCATTTTCGTCAAAATCTGCGGCAGCCAAATTGATGCTATTCAATGCCAGAGCCTGATAGATGTCGCGACCATAGCCCATGCCACTGGGAGACATCCACATCGGCACATAACTCGTGCCGTCCCATGTGAAACAAATCGGCGTTGATTGCCAGCCGAAGCCAGCACTGTGCGGACTGACAGTTGTGAAAATTTCGGCAAATCCATCTCCAGTTACATCCGCCAATAAGGGAGACTGAAAAGGCGTGAAAAAGTAGTTTTGGTAGCGCAGAAATTGCTGAACCCTTCCCTCCGTTGGCTCATAAATGGCAATGACAGAATCTCGCAGGGAAGCATTGATGGCCGATGAGCCAGCCCCGCCCACCACTTCTACAATGCCGTCTTGGTCAATGTCGCCCGCCACGATGTTGTTCATGTCATTGAAATCGCGGGGAACACTTACTTTTTGCAGGCTCACCGCAAAGGGAGAGGCAGGTGATGGAACCGAACAACTGTCCACACAAGCAGTGAAATAATGTGCATCACATTGCGTACAACAGTCCTCATCAAAACAATCCACCAAGCCATCGCCATCGTCGTCGAGCCCATTGTCACAGATCTCCTGGCATTGTACCCGAAGGGTGTAAACCGTCGAGCTGGATTGACAAAATCCGTTGGACACCAAAAGCTGGATTCGAAAAATGCCCGCTGTCGAAAAAGTGTATGTCAAATCCCGATCTGTGCTCACTTGTATGCGGTTGACATACCATTCGTAGCGAAGTCCTGCCGCGCTTTGGTTGAGAAAAAGAACTTGGTCGCCAATCGACAAACAGTCGGCCGCTTGGGAGGTGAAAGTGGCTTCGATGGAACAGTTGACGTCAATGCAAAAAAGAGTATCGCTTGCACAATTGCCAGCTTGATTGGAGGCGAGCATCCGCACTTTGAAACTGCCCGCTTCCTCGAAAAAATGGCTCAGGTCCATCGCATTGCTGACCAAGCTGTCGTTGATGTACCAAGCAAACTGGTCGGCTCCCTGGGTTTGGTTGTCAAAGGTCAATTGTGAGCCTGCAGAAATGCTCAAAGAGTCGACGGAGACCTGCGGGATGATGGGATTGGTACACGGGGTGATGCAGGAGGGACATTGTGTCAGACTCTGCCGGGCACCATCCAAAAAAAAGTGCATTCGCTCCACCTGGCCCGCTGTGAAGGCATTGTAACATTCCAAACGACTGTAGTCCATGTAGTTGTTGATCATATCTGGCAGGTCGCTGGCCAGGCCCGATTGTGTGTCTGTTTGGCAAGTGTTGTTTGGCTGGCCGCAAGGGACCCTTGCCGTCGTTTGATCCGGAGGCGTATCGCAGACTTGGTCTCCATCTTGCAAACAGTCGTCGTTGGTACAACCTCCTTGGAAGGTGTGGTACAGACCCAGGTAATGCCCCATTTCATGTACGGTGACACTGCTTTTGGCCTCGCTGCTTCCAAAGAATGAGGCCTCCATCACGATCCCATCGGTGGGAAGGCCGTGGGAGGTGGGAAGCGTGGCGTAACCTGCGACGCCATCCCCGGTCGAGGAATTTCTGATCTCTTGAACCACCCACAAGTTGATGTAACAAGTCGGGTCCCAGCGCACGAGATTTTTGAGCAATTCATCTTGACGGATCATGTCAAAATCTGTGAGGCTGGATTGGATTCGATTGATGCCATTGCTGAGCTTGTCATTGGGGTCTCTCAGGGCCAAGCAAAATTCTATGTCGGTCGGCGCACCGCTTTGCGGGTCGTAGTAGCCCCGGTTGGCAAACGCATCGTTGAGGTGTTGGATGGCAGTTTGTACTTGATTGTCTGGGATGTTTTCTGGTCCGTTGTCGTGGATGATGTGGACGACGATGGGGAGGAGATAGGGACCTGATCTAAGGCCGCCTTTTGCCTGCTTCTGCCGGATGATTCGATAAGCCTGCTGGGAGAGTTGTTGATGTTTTTGTCGGTAAGTGGGATTGTTGTTCAGTTGGTGTTCGTGCCGGGAATCACTTTGGCAAAACGCTTTTTCCGATCCTACTTCCCTCCACAGGATATTAGGGGAGGGAATGTGTTGTGCCGATGACTCTGCAAGCACAAGGCAACATATGATCAGGATGGCTACTCTCATTGCGGGCATCATTTTACTGTTTGACAAATCGGACTTGCCAATGAAATCGAGTAGGAAATGTTTTGAGAGAAAAGTTCTTTTGGATGAACAGTAAAAATGCTTGTCCCATGTGGAACAAATACAAAGTACTACATTTCTCCGACTTCTCCTAACAGGCCCGCAGAATTGCCCGGCCCTCGTCTTTGCCAAAAGTATCCCCTGTCTACCGCAGCAATGTCACACTGCCCGACAGCATGACCAACTGCCCGGAAGCAAATTCAACTTCCGCCTTGTACACATAGACACCACTGTTGAGCAAATCTCCCCGGAAGGTTCCATCCCATCCCAGACTGAAATCATTTGGTGGGAAATTGTTCTGCTCAAATACCAAGCCCCCCCAACGGTTGAAAATCTGGAACTGGAGGACTTGCACCAAATCACTTCCCCCAAAGACCGTCAGTCGATCATTGATGTTGTCGCCATTGGGAGAGAAGACATTGGGGATGAATGCCTGTGGTGCATTGATCATGGCAATCTGGATGGTATCGCTCGCCGAACAACCATCTTCGTCTTGTACCCAAAGGACATAGCTGGCATCCTGAGTCACTTGCAAAAAAGGTGTCGGACAGTCATCGCAACTCAATCCATCAGCAGGTTGCCAGTCGTAGCGCAACTCGCCAACCGCATTGTTGATCGATGCTTCGAGTTGAATGTAATTGCCTTCCTGCACAGCAGTATCTCTTGGCAGATCGACCGAAAGAGGCAGCCTTTCCTCAATGAAAACATCAGCTTCTGCTCGACAGCCATTGGCATCCTGTGCAAAGATGGTTTGTGGCCCGGCAGGCAGATTGTCAAAGAACAAGGAGGAGACATAGGTGTTGCCATCCAGACTGTATTGAATGTCTTGCCCTGCGAAGATGATTTCTATCGAGCCGCTGTTTCCTCCTTCGCAACCAGTACTTGTGATGGCTTCTATGCTCAGCTCTTGGTAAATGTCGACCACCAAAACATCGATGGTATCGCACTGTCCGCCCAATGCCACCAGCTCGCGCGTGTAGGTGCCCGCCTGTCGAATGGTATCGTTGTCGAAGACATAAAATTCTCCGGGGCAGAGCCAAAGACTGTCTACTTTCTCCACACTTGGTATCAACGTTACTTCCACTCGTTCGACTGAATCGCAACCATTGATGGAGGTGAAAAATTGCTGGTAGAATCCTTCGTCGGCAATGGCCCGCCCCCAGAGGAAGAGGGTGTCTCCTTGGCAAAGCTCTGTGCTGCTGTCGTTGACATAATCTGGGTAGAGGTCAAGGGCTACGGTATGAGTGGAGTCACAGCCATTGGGCAGGACAAAGGTTCCGGTATAGCTGCCGGGTGCCGACTGCCACTGGCCGAACAGAAATACGGAGTCGCTTGGACAAATGCGAAGGCTTTCCTGAGTGACAGGAGTGGCTTGTACATCTACCCTGATTTGGATGGTGGAGTCACATCCTTCTGTGCTTTGCAAAAGCTGTTCGTAAACCCCACCTTGTTGGATGTACTGTCCAAAAACCAGCACAGAGTCACCTTGGCAAATTTGGAGGAGATCGCTTTGTAAGAAGGTGTCTTTCAGGTTGACCTGAACTTGCTCGATGGAGTCACAGCCGTTGATGGAAGAGTAGACTTGCTGGAATACTCCTCCCTCGGTAATGGAGAGCCCTTGGAACAAAAGGGTGTCTCCCTGGCAGAGGTCCGCACTGCTGCCATCGAGGTAGTCCGGATAGAGACTCAGATCGATTGTATGGGTGGAATCACAGCCGCTGGGCAGGACAAAGGTTTCGGTATAGCTGCCGGGTGTCGATTGCCACTGGCCGAAAAGAAATGCTGAGTCGCTTGGACAGATGATCAAATTTTCCTGGGTGATGGGAGAAGCCAAAACGTCGACTGTGATCTGTCTGGTCGAATCGCATCCATCTGTCGTTTGCAAGGACTGTTCGAAGGTGCCGCTTTGCCGGATGTATTGTCCAAAGACCAACACAGAATCGCCTTGGCATATTTGGAGGAGATCGCTTTGGAAGAAGGTGTCTCTCAGGTTGACTTGAATTTGCTCGACAGAATCGCAGCCATTGATAGAAGAGTAGACTTGTTGGAATTCCCCTCCGTCGGTGATGGAGAGTCCTTGGAAGAAGAGGGTGTCTCCCTGGCAGAGGTCTGCACTGCCGCTGTTGAGGTAGTTTGGATAAAGACTCAGATCGATCGTATGGGTAGAGTCGCAGCCATTGGGCAGGGCAAAGGTCTCGGTGTAACTTCCGGGGATGGACTGCCAGATGCCAAACAGCAGGGCCGAGTCACTTGGGCAGATGGTAAGACGTTCCCGAGTGATGGGAGCCGCCAGGACTTGGACAGTGATTTGTCTGGTCGAGTCGCATCCGTCGATGGTTTGCAAGGATTGTTCGAAGGTCCCACTTTGCTGGGTGTATTGTCCGAAGACCAACGCAGAGTCGCCTTGGCAGATTTGGAGGAGGTCGCTTTGGAAGAAGGTGTCTCTCAAGTTGATTTGAATTTGCTCGACAGAGTCACAACCATTGATGGAAGAGTAGACTTGCTGGTACACCCCTCCGTCGATGATGGTGAGTCCTTGGAAGAAGAGGGTGTCTCCTTGGCAGAGGTCTGTACTGCCGCTGTTGAGGTAGTTGGGATAAAGACTCAGATCGATCGTATGGGTAGAGTCGCAGCCATTGGGCAGGGCGAAGGTCTCGGTATAACTTCCGGGGATGGACCGCCAGATGCCGAACAGCAGGGCCGAGTCACTTGGGCAAATGGTGAGACTTTCCCGAGTGATGGGGGCAGCCAGGACTTGGACCGTGATTTGTCTGGTCGAGTCACAGCCATCGATGGTCTGCAAAGATTGCTCGAAGGTCCCACTTTGTCGGGTGTATTGTCCAAAGACCAAAGTGGAGTCACCCTGACAGATTTGGAGGAGGTCGCTTTGGAAGAAGGTATCTCTCATGTTGACCTGAATCTGCTCGATGGAGTCACAACCGTTGCTGGAACTGTAGACTTGCTGGTAGGTTCCTCCACTGGTGATGCGCAGTCCTTGGAACACCAAAGTGTCGCCCTGGCAAAGGTCTGCAACATTGGTGTTGAGGTAGCCGGGGTAGAATTGGAGTGTGGTGATTTGGGTAGAATCGCAACCACTGGGCAGGGCAAAGTCTTCCGCAAAAGTCCCAGCTGTGGATCGCCAGATGCCGAAGATGAGGGCGGAGTCACCTGGGCAGATGGTCAAGCTGTCTTGTACAATGGGAGAGGGAAGGACTTCCAGGATGACTTGCTCGGTAGAGTCACAGCCATTGGCAGTTTGAAAAGCTTGTTCATAGGTGCCGCTTTGTTGAATGTATTGACCAAAAACCAAGGCAGAATCGCCTTCGCAAATTTCCACAAACTCCCTTCGCAGGATGGAATCTCGCAACTCAATTCGGATGCTGTCCACCCCGATGCAACCATTGGCATTGATGCCGACGACGGTGTAGGTGATTGCTTGCTGGATTTGGGCCGTGACATTGCTGCAAGTATCGCAATCCAAATTCACATCTGGTATCCATTGATAGCGACTGTAGCCGTCGGCCTGCAAGGAAATACTGGCACCAGGGCAGACCAATTGATCCGCTCCCAAATCAATGATCGTGGCCGGATCTGCCGTGACGCGGACCGTGTCACTTTGTTCGTTGCCACAAGCATCCTGAACGGTGAGAAAAAATGTGCCTGTCCGATCGGTGGTAAATCGTCGGTCGGTACTGCCATCTTGCCAGCGGTAAGACTCAAACTGATCAGAAGCTTCGAAGGTGAAAACGCCATTGTCACAGATGACCTGGTCGGGACCAAGGTCCAGCCTGCTGGTAGCGATGGGGTCGGGCAGTGGAAACAGAGAGACCAAGTTGTTGGCAAAATTGCACTCCAGGGCAAATCCCGTGAAGCTGCCGTCGAGTTGGTAAGGGCGGGCTGCGGTTCCATCGTCATTGGCCACAAACCACAAACCATTCAAGCCCCTGGTATCGATGACAAATTCTATGTCTACACAAGTGCTGGGACTCAGCCGAATAGATCGATTGAATTGCTCTACAATGCTGGCATCATCAGTTTGCGGATCACTTTCATAAGCTGTCAGGTAGATGGAATCAATGAGGACATCCCCCGTATTGCACAAGCGCAACGTGATCCGTTGGCTGTCCACAGAGGTACAACTGTCGATGTCGATCAAGCTCAGCTCCAGGTCGGGAAAATCTGTCGGTGCAAAGGGATATTGCTGGAGGAATGAATTCAAAAATGGATCGTCCAACAAGTGCGGAGATTGCTGTTGCTGGGGGATGGTCAGATCGTCGTTGACATTGACATTGAAGTAACTAAATTGATTCCACAGATTGCGGGTATCCGGCCAGGCAATTCCATCTGATTCATAGATGTTGAGGTCGCCTTCACAACCGATGAGAACTTCTGCCTCTTTGTCATTGTCAATGTCGACCACAATGGGAAACTCCCAAGAGGTAAACGATTGGCACCTGTCACTGTCTTCGTACAAAATGTCTCCATTTTCACTACTGATGATTTGAAAGGTTCTTTCTCCCCGGAACATGATCTCAGATTTGCCATCTGCATTGAAGTCGAACAGACTACAGCCTGCAACGCCTGAGCGATCCGGCAGCGAACGATCAAAAATGGGCTCCCAACGATTGCCTCGACCGGAGAAAGCATACAGTTGGGAAACTCTCGCCCCGAATCCTTGGCCTTCCAGAACGAGAAAAGCCAAATCGGGAAATCCATCATCATCGAGTGGGCCGATGACAGGCGCAGAAAAGTAAGCGCCTCGATTGAACTGGCCAGGAATCCGAACCACGGGAGCCAGCGTCGTTGGCGTTTGTATGTCCCAAACAAAAACTTGTATGCTGAAACCGCTCGTGATGTCTTGAATCAAGGTGACAGCATCCAAATCGCCGTCCAAGTCAAAGTCGACAACCGAGGTAAATCCATCGATCTGATTGGGCAATTCGACTTCCACCTGCAAGCTCCAATTGGGCGCCTGTCCCACCGAATAGACTTGGTTGCCTGCGACCAACTCCAGTCCACTGCAATTGGCACAATAATCATCTGGCAAGACATCAATCGCTTGGGGAATCAATCGGGTGTAAGCAATCTGATAGGTTCCGATGCTGTTGTTTGGTCCGCCACTGGTCAGCAAGCGGCCCGTTTCTGCATCCCAGATTTGGTTGCCCGAATAGAGTTCCGTTTTGCCATCTCCATCAAAATCTGCAGCAGACAAATTCTCATATCCATACTGACGCAAGACGTTGCCTGCCCGATTGTCCGCCAAACCAGAGGCAGAAATCCAGTCAAGCTCGTAGCTGCTGCCGTTCCATTTGAAACAAACAGGGAAGTAATTGACGCTGAGCCCACCATTGTCGCCGCGAACGGCTGTGGTGAAAATTTCTGCAAATCCATCTCGATCAATGTCTGCCAAAACTGGGCTTTGGGACTCGAAAAAGAAGTAACCGGGAATGAGCAATCGCTGCTGGATGTTGCCAGTATTGGGTTCATAAATGACAATGAAAGGAGGCAAGCGGGTCGTACCGAAAGACGCCCGAGTGGGGGCACCAACCACTTCCACAACGCCATCCTGATCGATGTCACCCGCGATGATGTTGTTGAATTCGCTGTAGGTGATGGGAAAATTGATTCTTCTCGGTCGCGCCTGAATGACTGGCTGTGAGCTGATGTTGGCAGCGCAACTGTCTGCACAAGCGGTGTAGTAATGATCTGTACAGGAATTGCAACAGTCGTCGTCAAAACAGTCCACCAGTCCATCGCCATCATCGTCCAATCCATTGTCGCAAATCTCCAGGCAAAGGACTCGAACGATGGCAACAGGCGAGGCCGCTCGGCAAAGATTGTTGGAGGTGATGAGTTGAATGCGGAAGGTGCCAGCCGTGTTGAAGGTGTAATCGAGATCGCGGTCGTTGCTGACAAGAACACCGTCGACAAACCATTCGTAAGTAGGAGCAGCCAGACTTTGGTTGACAAAGGTCACTTGGTCTCCCAAATCCAGGCAGGCAGTTACTGGATTGCTGAAAAGACTGTTGACCGAGCAATCCACATCGATGCAAATGGTGGTGTCACCAACGCAATTTCTCGTTTGGTCCGAAGCTTCTAGTCGGACTTTGAAAGAGCCTACTTTGTCAAACAAATAGCTGAGATTGACCGCTGTACTCACCAAGCTATCGTTGACATACCACTCAAATCGACTGGCCCCTTGGGTCTGGTTGTCAAAGGTCAGCTGTTCTCCCACCTGAATGCTCAATCTGTCCACATCCACTTGCGTGACGATGGGATTGTTGCAGGGGACTCTACAAGAAGGACATTCGGTGAGGCTTTTGCGAGTGGTTTCGAGGAAAAAATGCATGCGCTCTACCTGTCCGGCTGTAAAGGCATTGAAACAGGCCTGGAAGCCATAGTCCATGTAGTTGTTGGTCATGTCGGGCAAGTCAGAAGCAAGGCCCGACTGGGCATCTGTGTTGCAGGAGTTGACGGGAAAGCCACAGGGAGCGGCCGCTGTGGTCTGGTCTGGTGGGGTATCGCACACCTGGTCTCCATCCAGTAGGCAATCGTCGTTGCCGCAGCCCCCTTGAAAGGTGTGGTACAGCCCCAAGTAGTGCCCCATTTCGTGTACGGTGACAGCACTGTTGGCCTCGGTGGTTCCGAAGTAGGCCGCCTCTACCACGATCCCGTCGGTGGCCGATCCGTGCGCAGGCGGCAAGGTGGCATAGCCTGCCACGCCATCGCCGATGAGGGAATTTCTGATTTCGCGAACGACCCATATGTTGATGTAGCATCTGGAGTCCCACTGGGAAAGCAGCTTAAGATCGTTGTTGCTGGTGACCATATTGAAATCTGTCAAGCTGGACTGTACCCGCTCGATGCCATTGGTAAGGTTCTCGTCCGGGTCTTGTTGTGCCAGACAAAATTCTATGTCTGTATTGGCCCCTGTCTGTGGATCGTAGTAGCCTCTGTTGGCAAAAGCGTCGTTGAGGTGTTGGATGGCGGTCTGGACTTGGGCTTCGGATATGTTTTCCAATCCGTTGTCATGGACGATGTGGACAACAATTGGCAAGCGATAAGGCCCCGATTGTCGTTTGGCAGCCCCTTGATTTTGACTGATGTATTGATAGGCTTTTCGAGACAAGTCGTTCTGTCGCAGTCGATAACGAGCATCGTTTTTCATCTGTTGTTGGTGGTGCTCATCGCTGTGGCAAAGGGCGACTGAATTGGCGAATCCAAAGGACTGCGTAGGAGAGGGATGATTCTGTGACAGTAGACCAAGACTGCAAAGGCAGAGGATAGTAAAGATGGCTATTCTCATGGACATAGGGGTTAGCTTTAACAAAGCAGGTTTGTCAATATTGAGAGACAGGCAACTTTTCTACAATCTTAAATGCAGGTGTCTGAAAAAGGTTGTCCTTTCGCAGGAGAAAGTAGATGACGAGACAGCTTTGCTGGAATTTGACAAAGCAACTCATCAGTTGTATTCGGAAGATACCAAAAAAATTGGGGAATACTGAATTTTGGACCAGCTCCTACTTTTCCTCCTCCTTTTTGAAGATGAGAAAGAAGCCGCTTTGGCGGTGGCCAAGCCCACTGATTCGCTGGGATTCGTGCAGTTGTTGGAGGTCATAGCCTTCTTCGTGCCGTTCGTTCAGCAGGGCTTCGAGTTGTTGGCGAAGATCGAGTTCATCGATCAGGCCCATGTGCCGGTTGAGTTTGCCACCTGCCTCCTTGATGGTGGGGATGTATTCTACCTTAAAGGTCTTTTCCATGTCAATGTGTTTTACCAAGTAGAATACAAAATCCGGCAATATGTTGTAAACAGGCTTTCTTAGGCCTCTTGCTTTTGTAGATGGGCGATGACTCGTTGTGCTTGCAGTATGTGGCGTTGGTTGTGGTAGATGACCACCCGGAAGATGTCTCCCAAATTGATGCGAATCCAGCGGGCAATGGTGGTGGGCACGCGCACTTGGGTCATGTTGACGGTTCGGGCTCTGTTCAGCAAGTCGAGGGTCTGCTTTTGTTGTTGCAAAAAACGGGACAGAACCGACTTGTCCAACGGCAGCCCATTGGGGTCTTTGTCGCGAAAAGTCTTCATCTTGTTCAACTTTTCTTTGGGCAAGAGGCTCTTTGCAAAGTAATTGCCCAGCCATCCACTTTTGAATGTTCCCTCCGCTGGATAAATGTTGGCTTTTTTCAAACTCTTTTCGATTTCGGGCAGGTAAAAGTCGCCGTACAAATTGAGGTGTTCGATGCATTCCAGGGCATTCCAGGAGTCGGCATCCGTCTTGTGCTGCAGGACTTCTTCCGGTAGGCTGCGCAGCTGTTCGAGGGCATTGAGATGAGAGCGGGTGCGCTCGATGAGGTCGTCGATCAAAGCATTGTTTGTTGTGAGCATTTCTTTTTTTATGACAAAGTTGGCCGCTTTGACGGACAAAAACATTGATTGAAGTCAAGAGTTTCGAATGCGGGACAAGGTCTCAGGGCTCATCCGGAGATAGGAGGCGATGTATTTGCTGGGGATTTCCTGAAAGAGCTGTGGACTTCGCTTGAGCACCCGGCGGTAGCGTTCGAGTGGCGAGTGGGTCAACAAGTCAATTTCTCTCTCCAATTGCTGGCAGATGAGGATTTCCTTGAGCTGTTCCCACAGGCGAACGTTTTCCACATCGCTGTGGATGAAAGACAGAAAAATGTCGCGTTTCATCACTTGAAGCTCCGTTTTTTTGATGGCCTGTAGGTAAAACTCGGAGGGTTGGCCCGTGAAGAAGGAGTCGAGGGCCAGGATGAAAGAGCCTTGGTAGCCAAAGCGAATGGTGTGCTCTTCGTATTCGTCTTCGATGAACGCTCGAATGCTTCCGCTGACTACATAGTACAACTTGGTGTCTATGCTGCCACGAACTTTGAGAAATTCATTTCGCTTGAGGACGAGGTTTTTTTCCCACAACGGGCTTTGCGCTTGGTCCAGTCTGACTTTCAGCTTTTCGATTGGGGTCATCTCAGGGTTTTTTCCATGATGTATCGCCTCTGTCCATCGCCGTAGTAGTCCAACTCGTCGCCCTGGATGGCATAGCCCCGTTTCAAGTACAGCTGCAGGGCCGACCGATTGTCCGGCGCCACCGTCAACACCCAACTGCTCAGTCCGAGCGCCCGGCTCTCTGCCTCCAACTGCTCCATCAATTGGTAGGCGATGCCTTGTCCTCGATGACTTTCGGCGGTAGCCAGGGACAATACATAGGCCGATGAACTGTTTTGCTTTTGCCCGCCGAGGACATAGCCAACAATGGCATCTCCATCGACAGCCACTTTGAAGAGTTGGGCCGAACAGTCGAAAAATTGCCGAAGAACAAAAGCAGGGTAGGCCAGCTGACCGAAGGCATCCCGGTCGACTTGGTGGATGTGGATCAGGTCCTCCTGCCGGGCATTTCGAATGAGAAGGGAAGCCTCGGTGGTCGATTTGTTGAAAGTCGTCATAGTCCTCTGAAGATACAGCACAAAAGCCAATCAGGGGCCATTCACTTCCAAAAAAAGCCAGGGGACAGCTCTTAGGTATTCAACTTGTAGCCCACACCGATTTTTTCCAATGCCATGGTGAAGTCATTGTCTGCATTGACCTTTCGGCTGTTGGACATCAAGTTGATGCTGCTTCTTTCGGAGCGATCCAGCAAGATGACCTTTAGTTGGTGTTTGCCCTTGTGGTTTTTGCAAAGTTTGTCGATGTGGTTGATGAAGTCTTCTGTGATCAGATCCAGCGGAATTTTCAGCGTGATGGACTTGGTCATTTCGGCCCCCACGGATTCCAACAGGCGCACCTCTTTGATCTTGAGCTGGAATTCCTCCTTGCTCCACTGCTTTTGGTAATTGCCCTTGATGAAGACCACTTGGCCTTCGCGCAGCTGGTCTTTGAACTTGTTGTAATCTTCGCTGAACAGAGGAAATTCCAACGAACCACTGTAGTCCTGCACGGTAAACAGCCCCCAACCCGTTCCCTTCTTGCTGATGCGGTGGTTGGCCCTCGCCACAAAGCCCGCTACAGAGACCGACTGCCCCTTGAAGCGTTCGATGTTGTCCAAGGTGGTTGAGGTAAAGTTTTGGAATTCCATCCGGTAATTGTCCAGGGGGTGGCCACTGATGAAGATGCCTGTCACTTCCTTTTCTCTGGACAATTTGTCGATCAGTCCCCAAGGCTCTCGCTCTGGTACTTTGGGCTCTGGGATCAGAATGTCTTCCGAGTCGCCGAAAAGAGAATTGACGCTTTGTGCTTTTTGTGATTGATAGGCGTTGCCGTAGCGTAGTAGGTGTTCTAAGAAGGTTTCAAATTTTTCGGATGGAGCGAAATACTGTGCCCGGTGGATGTTTTCAAAACAATCCAGTCCGCCGCCCAGTACCAGGCTTTCCATGCACTTTTTGTTGACCGTGCGCAGGTTGAGTCGCTTCATCATGTCAAAGACATTGCGGAAGGTTCCCTTCTGTCTTTCCTTGAGCAATTCTTCCACCGGACCTTCGCCCACCCCTTTGAGCGCCGACAGTCCAAAGCGGATTTGGCCCTTTTTGTTGACGGTAAAGTCGGATTGGCTTTCGTTGACATCTGGCCCGAGTACTTCCAGGTTCATGCGTTTGCATTCGCGAAGGAAGAAGGTCAGTTTGGTGATGTCGTTCTTGTTGTGGGTCAGGACCGAGGCCATGAATTCTGCCGGATAATGCGCCTTCAGATAGGCCGTCTGGAAGGCCACAAAGGCATAGCAGGTAGAGTGGGACTTGTTGAAGGCATAGGAGGCAAAAGCTTCCCAGTCCTTCCAAATCTTGTCCAGGACATCTTTGGGATGACCATTGGCTTGTCCCCCTTCGATGAACTTGGGATACAAGGCATCGATGATGGCTTTTTTCTTCTTTCCCATCCCCTTGCGCAGCATATCGGCCTGGCCCTTGGTGAAGCTGGCCAGTTTTTGCGACAGCAACATCACCTGCTCCTGGTAGACCGTGATGCCATAGGTCTCCTTGAGGTATTCCTCCATGGCGGGCAGGTCGTAGGTGATGGGGCGGCGACCGTGCCGGCGTTCGACAAACTCGGGGATGTATTCCAGTGGACCGGGGCGGTACAAGGCGTTCATCGCAATGAGGTCTTCAAAGGTCGTCGGCAGAAGCTCCTTCATGTACTTTTGCATCCCGGCGGATTCATATTGGAAAATGCCGACGGTTTCTCCTCTTTGGAACAGCTTGTAGGTCTCTTCATCCTCCAGCGGAATGGCATCCGGATCGATGTCGCGGCCTTTGGTTTGTTGGACGATGGTGATGGCATCCTTGATGATGGTCAGGGTTTTGAGTCCCAGGAAGTCCATCTTCAACAGGCCGGCCGTTTCGGCTACGCTGTTGTCGAATTGGCTGACCAGCATTTCCGATTCCTTGTCCACCTTGACGGGTACGTATTTGGTGATTTCGTCTGGGGTGATGACCACTCCACAGGCGTGTATGCCGGTATTGCGCACCGAGCCTTCCAACTCTCGGGCCGTCCGGATCATTTGTCCAATATCGTCATTGGCGTTGGCCATCTCCCGAAACTGGTAGGCCTTGTCGACATCATCGGAATTCATGGCTCCTTTCAGCTTGGGATCGATGTCGCCGTCTGCCAAGACCTTTTTGAGGCTGGCCTTGAGGTTGAGCGGGAAGGTCTTGGCCACCCGATCTACCTCCGACAGTGGCACGTTCATGACCCGTCCGACATCCCGCAAAGAGGATTTGGCGGCCATGGTGCCATAGGTGACGATTTGGGCCACCTGGTTGCGACCGTATTTGTCGATCACATAGTCGATGACTTTTTGGCGTCCCACATCATCAAAGTCGATGTCAATATCTGGCATGGAGACCCGCTCGGGATTGAGAAAACGCTCAAACAGCAGATCGTACTTGATGGGGTCTACATTGGTGATGCCGATGCAATAGGCCACCGCTGATCCGGCAGCAGAGCCACGGCCCGGACCTACGGAGACCCCCATATCTCGGGCCGTCGTCGTAAAATCCTGTACGATGAGGAAGTACCCCGGATAGCCGGATTGCTTGATGACACTCAGCTCGAAGTCCAGCCGTTCTTTGATCTCCGGCGTGATGGTGCCATACCGTCGTCGGGCTCCCTCATAGGTGAGGTGCCGCAAAAACTCATCCTGGGTCTTGAAGCCTTCCGGCAGGGGAAAGGCTGGCAGAAGTACATCGCGGGCCAGGGTGAGGGTATCGACCTTGTCGAGCACGGCCATGGTCGTATCGATGGATTCAGGCACGTCCTTGAACAGCTCTGCCATCTGTGCCTGTGACTTGAAGTAAAAATCGGGGCTGGGGAATTTGAAGCGCTTGTTTTCCTCCAGCAGGGAGTTGGTGTTGATGCACAGCAGAATGTCGTGCGGTGCCCAATCCTGTTCGTCGATGTAGTGCGAATCATTGGTGGCAATGATTTCGACATTGTGCTTGCGGGCCAGTTTGATGAGCTTTTGGTTGACATCCTCCTGGGACACGCCCAAGCCATCGATGTTTTCCAAGCCCCGGTGCCGCTGTATTTCGATGTAGAAATCGTCTCCAAAAATGTTGAGCCACCATTTGAGTTTTTCTTCTGCCTCTTCATCCTTGCCGTGGAGAAAGGCTTGGGGGATTTCGGCCCCGATGCAACAGGAAGTAGCAATCAAGCCTTCGTGGTACTTTTCGATCAATTCCTTGTCGATGCGGGGAAACTTGCTGTACAACCCCTCGATGAAGCCCAGCGAACACAGCTTGGATAGGTTTTCGTAGCCCTTCTGATTTTTGGCCAGCAACAACTGGTGAAAACGCTTGTCCTGCTCCCCTCTGGCCCGGGAAAACGACTTGATGTGCCGATCCTTGACCAGGTAGAATTCACAACCGATGATGGGTTTGATCTTCCGTTTTTGGGCCTCTGCCACAAATTTGAAGGCCCCAAACATGTTGCCGTGATCGGTCAGGGCAACTCCCTTTTGACCATCGGCAACCGCTTTGTCCATCATGGCGGCAATGTCGGAGGCACCGTCCAACAGTGAATACTGGGTATGGCAATGCAGGTGAACGTATTCTGGCATATGTGCTTTTTTGGTGGTCCAGACTGGGGAAGAGGTCCGTGACGTTGTCTACAAATAGGAGTTGCCAGGCAGTTGTTCTTGTCCTGGCGGCAATTCAAAGCGGTCTTCGTTTTCTCAGTGGTGGAGGTGGGAAATGATGAATGGATTCCCTTCCGTATCCGTAAAAACAAAAATACACAAAAGATCAGCAAGCCGTATGGATTGCCCAGACAAGTTTTCCACATCTCCAGCTCCCGGTCAAAATAGGCGGTAGAATCAAGGGTTTGGGGGAAAGGAGTTGAAAAAAATGCCTACCTTGACCGCACAATCATTGCCTATGAATGCCTTTCAAATGCTGCGGGCCACCCGCCAAAATGCCATCCGATTGGTGGCAGATTGCAACATGGATCAACTCAACCACATCCCTGCCGGATTCAACAACAACCTCATCTGGAATCTGGGACACATGCTGGTTACCCAACAGTTGCTTTGCTACCGCCTTTCTCAAACGCCTTGTTTGGTAGAAGACGAGATGATCGCTCGCTACCGCAAAGGGACGCGGCCAGAGGGGCGCATCGAGGAGGAGGAATGGACCTTCATCCGCCAGCAACTCATCAGCAGCGTCGGTGCCATGACACAAGATCACGCTTCCGGTCGCTTCGGACCATACAAGTCTTATTCAACCAGTTATGGGGTCACATTGGACAGCATTGACGAGGCCATTCACTTCAACAACATGCACGAAGCCATGCATCTCGGTACGATGCTGGCCCTGAAAAAACTCGTTTGATGACCTCTTCTTTTCGCGTTGCACCAGCCGAGCCAGCCGATGCGCCTCATCTATCGCTCATCGCACATGCCGCCAAAGCCCATTGGGGCTATCCCAGCGAATGGCTGGATCGGTGGAAGGCAGAATTGGACTTTACAGAGGCATTCATCATTCAGCATCCTGTCTTCAAGCTGCTGACAGCCGACGAAGAGGTCATTGGTTGCTGTGCGTTTATGGAAGAGGGGCCTACCTTGTGGGTTGATCGGCTGTGGGTGTTGCCAGAATACATCGGCAAGGGGCTGGGGCGAAAGCTGTTCCGGGAGGCCTTGGGGCGAATTGTGCGGCCCACCCATCTTCAGCTCAAGGTGGTATCCGATCCCAATGCCGTGGGCTTTTACGAAAAGGAAGGCTTCGAATTGGAGGGCTACGAGGGCAGTTGGCCGGAGGGGAGGCGCTTGCCTGTATTGAGCTGTCGCAACTTTTTCCTTTGATTCAAAATAAAGCATTGATGAACATTGTGTTGACCGGGGCGAGCCGGGGAATGGGCTTTCACGTCCTCAAGCAGTTCCTGGAAGGAGCATCCCATCAGGTGGTGGCCCTTTCCAAAGACATCGACCGTTTTGGCAATTTCGACGAAGCCCTTCGGCAGCATCCGCGCTTGCGATTTGCAGAGTTCGATGTGGTCAGCTATCCCGAGGAGCAATTGGCTGCTTTGACAGATCATATGGAACAAGTGGACATCCTCCTCAACAATGCAGGCATGTTGGTCAACAAAGACTTTGAGCAAATTAGCTTGGAGGAATGGCGGGCCATTCTGGATGTCAACCTCATTGGGCCGGTGCGACTCATCCGAAGCCTGCTGCCCAAACTGCGCCGCTCCCCCTCCCCACACATCGTCAACATCGGCAGCATGGGAGGCTTTCCCGGCAGCATCAAGTTTCGGGGCCTTTCCAGCTACAGCGTTTCCAAAGCCGCCCTTGCCAACCTCACCGAATGCCTGGCCGTCGAATTGGACCAGCCTCGCATCGCAGCGAATTGCCTTTGCCTCGGCGCAGTCGACACCGAGATGTTTCGCGAAGCGTTTCCCCAATACACCGCCCCCCTCCAAAGCCACGAAATGGCCTCCTTCATCCACGATTTTGCCCTCACCGGCCACCGATTTTTCAACGGCAAGGTATTGCCCGTCTCCACCACAACCCCCTGACGAATGGAGTCCGAGCCCTTGGTCAGCATCCTGCTTCCCATCAGAAATGCCCAAGCATTTTTGCCCGACTGCCTGGACTCCATTTGCCAACAGCAACTGACAAGATGGGAATTGCTTGCCGTCGACGATCACTCCACCGATGACAGCGCAGCCATCGTACAAGCCTACGCCCAGCGCGATGCCCGCATCCGATTGCTGCACAACGAGGGCCGGGGCATCATCCCCGCGCTCCGCCTGGCCTACCAACACAGCCAAGCACCTTACCTCACCCGCATGGATGCCGACGACCGCATGTCCATCGACAAGCTGTCTCACATGTACGCCCAACTTCAAGGAGCGGGCAGGGGCCACTTGGCCACGGGTTTGGTCCGCTACTTCTCTGCCAGTCCACTGGGGGAGGGCTATCGCAAATACCAGGATTGGCTCAATGAATTGACCAGGGCAGGCCGCAATTTTTCTGACATCTACCGGGAGTGTGTCATTCCGTCTCCCTGCTGGATGTTGCATCGGCAGGATTTGGATCGATCTGGGGCCTTCGACAGGGAGGTGTATCCGGAGGATTACGATCTGTGTTTTCGGTTTTACCAACAAAACCTCAAGGTGCTGCCCTCTGACCGGGTGCTGCACCATTGGCGAGACAGTCCGGGCCGCAGCTCGCGCACGGACCCCAACTATGCTGACAATCGCTTTTTGGACATCAAGTTGGCATACTTTCTCCGCTTGGATCGACAGCAGGAGAGGCCTTTGGTGCTGTGGGGGGCGGGCAAAAAGGGCAAGGCATTGGCTCGCAAACTGAGGGAGCAGAAGGTGGCCTTTCACTGGCTGTGCAACAACCCGGCAAAGATCGGCCGAGACATTTACGGCCAGCGATTGATGGGAGAAGACCAACTGGCAGATTTTTCTCAGCCCCAAGTTCTCATTGCCGTGGCTGGCGACGCCCAACAAGCACAGATCAAAGCTCAGCTTTCTCAACAGTATATTCCCGAATCGGCCGTCTTTTTCTTTTGTTGATGGGTCGCGTTGCCCTTTGCACAAAAAAAGAAGCACAGCGAGTCTTTTCCCACTGTGCTGATCCATTTATGTGATACTAAGAATTCATGTCATCATTTGTCCGGCTCTCCTGCTGCTTCGTCTTGCTCGCTCGGTTCTCCTGCCGTTTCCCCTGCATTGGCTTCGCTTTCCTTCTGTTCTTGATCGCTTTCTTCCTCTTCCCATTGGGTCTCCTCTCCTGGCTCATAGTCGACATATTTGACCTTGCCGACACCGTTGCGATTGAATTGCAGCTTGGGTTTGCCTTTGAGGTAGATGGTGCCCATGCCATTGATTTCGGCCTTGAGTTGGTCGATGATGTGGAGTTTCATATCTGCTGAGCCGTTGATGGACGTCCTGGCAGTTTTGGCCATGAGGTCATAGGCCTCGATGTCGCCAGTGCCGTTGATTTCCAACTTTGCTTTTTGGGTTTTTCCCTTGAGTTCGATACGGCTCGTGCCATTGTTTTTGACGGTGAGTTCTTCGCTGTCGCTATTCAGGAAAATGTTGCCTGATCCAAGGGCGATGATTTTCATTTGCTCACTTTTGAAGGGGCCGTTGGCGAGGATGGATTTGGAGGCCAAGCTTCGGATGAGTTCCAGCTCGGGGGTGTTGATTTGGATTTGGATGTCTTGCTCGGGAAACAGTACAGTACCCTCGGCGATCTCTACGCTCAACTCCATTCCTTTCACTTTGGTGATGATGTTGGGGATGATGTTGCTTTCTGCGCGAATGTCAATCTTGGGTGGTCCCTTTTCGATTTTGACCTGGAAGGGGCCGTTGATGCGAATTTCGCTGAATTCCTCGACTTGGCGTTGGACATTCTCTGTGTTATCGTTGCCCTTGATGGCCTCTCCGTTGGGGACCAGACTGAGGCGAGCGGCCAGCATAAAGCTCGTTCCCAATAAGAGCATTGTGCCCATGGCTGCCAAAAGTATTTTGTTGCTGGTTTTCATGACTTTTTGTTTTGAATGAATAAATGGGGCCTGTCGGCCTTGTTGCGATCCCTAGGTCAGGGGTCTTTGTGAACGCCGTTGGGACGTAGGTCACTGAGCTCACTCAAGTCCATTTTGAGCAAGTCCAACATCTTGAAAAACTGTGGAAGGTATTGCTCTTTGAAGACCTTCTTTTTGATGTGGAGCGTTTGGTCGTAAGCGTCTTCGGCAATGAAGTAGCCAATGCCCCGGCGGTTGAAGATGATGTCTTGTTCTTGCAAGTAGGTAAAGGCACGCATCACTGTATTGGGGTTCACTTGTACAGCCGCAGCCATTTCCCGGACCGATTGGATCTTGTCTCCTGCCTTCAATTGGCCACTGAGAACGTTCTCCAAAAGCAAGTCTGCGATTTGCATGTAAATGGGTTTCTGTTTAATAAATTCCATGTTAAATTTCTTTTTCTTTGAGTTTGAAAAAAGAAACCGTCCATAAAAGCAGTGGGGTCACACCGTATAGCAAAAAATTTAGGATGTGTCTGAGTTGAAATCGCGCGAAGTTGTCGAAGCCTTCCGACGGGACCACTTTTTCCACTTCGTATCTACTAATGGCCCAGCCGTTGAACAAGTCCCAGAAAATGAGGCGAGCAATCAGCGCAAATATGAGGACCATGACGATGGCAGTCACAAAAGCTGTCAGCCCTGTTTTGACCCAGCTGTAGCGTCGAAAGCTGATTGCCCCCAGAAAGAAGAAGGACTGAAGGATGAGGAATAGGACAATGAACCTGCGATTGTAGTAGTCATAGGGAACAAAACTCGGCAGATCGATGCCAAAAATGAGACTTCCCATGGCACCGATGAGCAGCGATGTCAGCCAATAGGCTGTCGTCACCACCACACAAAAGATGACGCTCGACAGCAGCAGTTTGCTCAGCAGCTTTTCCAAGGTAGAGGCGGGAAGGGTCAGATAAATTTGTCCACTCTGGTTTTGGTGGGCCTCTCTGAAGATGGAGCTGGTAAAGAGAATGCCGCCAGCCAATAGGATGATGGGAAAGAATCGTTGGTGGAACTCCATCAGGTCATTGTCTCGATGCCAAAAGGAGCCGAGAGCGAAGAGGACGAGAAAGGTGAAGATGCCCGCTCCGATCAGCAGGACGCGCTTGCTGGCAAAGAAGAGGTCGCGTCTGAGCAGTTGACCAAAGCGTTTGGGATTGAAGATGAGGAATTGATTCATGTTGCAAAAAGTTGATCAGATGGGAGAATGGGGTACCTAGCGCACGCTTTGGCCGAGGAATTCGTCGACCCGGTCCTTGTTTTGGACAATGGCGTTGAACAATACTTCGATGTCTACTTCCGAATCCCAGCCATTTTCATTGGGACGGACCGCCAAAAAGCCACCGGGGACACGCTCGGCATAGAGGGCATCCTCCGGTGCTTGCATGGACGGTATAAGCTCGAAGTATAACTTTTGAGAGACATCCTCCAGGCGCTGCTGGAAAATGATGGAGCCTTGGTCCAGGATGATGATGGGGTCGATGAGCGTTGCCATGTCCCTGACCTGGTGGGTCGAGATGACGATGATGCGATCGTCCGTGGTGGCGCGGGCAATCAGTTGGCGGAATTGGGTCTTGGAAGGGATGTCCAGGCCGTTGGTAGGCTCGTCGAGCAGAAGCAGGCGGGCATTGGTAGACAATCCAAATCCGAGGTTGATCTTTTTCTTCTGCCCATAGGACAATTCGTCAAAGCGACTGCTTGGTGAAATGTCGAACTCCTGCAGGTAATTGTCAAAGGCATCCCGATCAAAGCGAGGGTAAAAGGGCGCATGTGTATCCACAAATTGGCGGACGCTGATCTTAGGCACATACAGCTCCTCTGGCAAAAAGCAGAGGTCTCCCAGAAAATCGGGATGGCGGTCTTTTGGTTGGTATCCGAATACACTCAATTCTCCCTCTTGGGGAAAATGCAAACCAGAGATGATCTTCAATAAGGTGGTTTTTCCCGCTCCATTGCGTCCCAGCAAGCCATAGATGTTGCCAGGTTGCAATTCCAGTTGAAGCGATTTGAAGAGGTTGGCTTTTCGATTGTACCGAAACGAAAGTTGATTGATGCGAATCATATTGTCTCGTTGTTTTAGTGTACTACTTAACTAATACACTACAAATGTAACACGGTTTTTCAGAAAAAGTCAAGGCTTTCAAAGTTTTTTTGGAAAAAAAAGGAAAATCCAAGGCAACCCTTTGCCCAAAAGTGGATATAGAATTTGATCGAAACAAAATTTGAGCTTTTGGACCATTGATCTCCGATTCTGACCTGACTGTCTTCAGCAGTTACAGGAGGAGAGGGCTTTGTGCGGCAAGAAGGGGCAGTGGGCGGTTGTGATCGGATGCATCAGTGCCATTGTGCTGATTATCAGGCCATTTTGTAGGGTTCTGGCCCTCTTCCGATGACGATGGCATCAGTTGGGACAAGCCTTGTAAGGTCTCGACTGCTCCCGCTGATGATGAATACATTGCCGATGGTCCGGTTTTCTTTGGCGATTACTGGGAAACGAAGATGATGGGAGAGCGACTTCGCAATATTGGCAAAGAGATGTCGTGGCAGGCCAACAAAGTGTACAACTCCACCTGGCCGACGACACCAGTGCCGGCTGGTACGTATTGAGCGTGCAGACCCCCTTGGGATTCTACAGCAGAAAGTTGCTGGTGATGCCTCGGGAATAGCATCTTGCCTGTTGCCTCAGCACATTCACAACTGGTAGCGCGATACTGCCAAGGTGGCAAACAAAACCAATAAGAGGATGGTGATCATCACCGAATCGCGGTGTGCGATGTGCGCTACCAGGGCTGTGAGGAGGAAAAAGCCTGCCCCAGCATAGGCCCACTCTTTCAGATAGAGTGGTGCCTTTGGGAGCAGCAAAATGATGGCTCCAATGATTTTCAAGACGCCCAGTTGGATTCTGAAAAAGTTGGGAAAGCCCAATTCTTTTAGACCATTGATGGTGGATTCACTGAAAAAGTAGGTGTAGGAACTCAGGAGCAGGAATCCGGAAATCGCCAGGGTACTTGTCCAATAGATGTAGTTCATGGCAAGGCTCTTATAGAAAATACTTTTTGACTTCGTCAACCAGTTTTGTTCCGTCGGGATCAGACTGTGTTTTGAGCTTGCACATGTTTTCAGCCCATTGGGACGTCCGAACTCGGAGGGGAGGGCTGTCCTGTTGGGCAACTGCCAGGATGACTTCTGCCACTTCCTTTCCCGTTTGATAGGGAGAGGCATCACCGCTTCCGGCCCTGCTCTGTGCTCCTTCCAGGTATTTTTGAAAAATGGGGGCATATTCTCCCGTGGCCATTTTGCCCTCCTCGTTGACCGTTTTGGCAACGGCATTGTTCATAAACTCCGTGGCAATCCCTCCTGGCTCTACCACAGAAAAGTGGATGCCAAATGGGGCAGACACATAGGTGGCCAAGGCTTCTGTAAATCCTTCGACGGCAAACTTTGCCCCACAGTACAATTCGTTGAAAGGCTGGCCGACAAGGCCACCAACGGAGGTGATGTTGATGATGTGGCCTGACCTGGCCTCGCGCATGAAGGGCAGGACTGCTTTGGTGGTGCGGACCACGCCGAGGTAGTTGACATCTGTGATCCAGGCAACTTCCTCCAGGCTCGCCTGTTCCAAGGTCTTGGCAAAGCCTGCTCCGGCATTGTTGAGCAGGATGTCGATCTTGCCATCTTTGGCCACAACGGCATTGACGGCAGCTTCTATCGAGGCATTGTCTGACACATCGAGGGCGAGGATGTCGATGTCCAGGTTTTCCGCTGCGATTCGACTCTTGAGTTTATCGGCCTTTTGCAGGTTGCGCATGCTGGCGTATACCTTGAAGCCGTTTTGGGCAAATAGGATGGCACTTTCAAAGCCTACGCCTGTAGAGGTACCGGTGATGAGAATGTTCTGTTTCATTTTGAAAACTTTGGGTTTTAGATTTTGAAAATTGGATGGCATTCGCTTGGCTTTGACGCCAGATCAGCTGCAAAGGATCATGCGACGACATTCCCAATCAAGGTCTGTACATCCACCTTCAGCCAGTCACCCAATTCGACAAAGGCTGCCTTCCATTCCTCGTCGGGGAATTGGTTTTCGCCATTGCGGAAGCCGAGAGTCATGGAGAAATAGGTGTTTTGGCTTTTCCAGATGTCCAGTTCCATGCCCATTTTTTCCAGGATCTCGAAAATGCTGTTGAGCATCTTGAGGTGGTCCAAGGAGACTTGGTTGTGGGCGATGGTTTTGATCTCGTAGTAGATGCGCTCGCTGGCGGCGAGTTTGAACGACTGCTCGTTGCCCAGGGTGATGGGCCATTTTTTGAGTTCGAAAGACAATCGGCGCAACTCTGCCAGCTTCAATTCCTCCTGTGCAAAGAAGCGGTGCAAATCTGTATTGATGATGAATTGAGTGACATTTTGGTAGGCCTTCGGAATGGGGATGTTGCTTTTTTGCATGCCCGACATGAGCTGGTAGTTGTCGTTGTAGATGTCGCGAAAATCCTTTTCGGCCTGCTTCATGTTTGTCAGTGCGATCCGCTTGAGAATCTTGCGTTGCTCGTCCTTGAACAGGTTGCGGAAGGAGTACTTTTCCGGACCGAAATACTGCTGCATCAGGCTCATGATCTCGCTGAGGTTGTGGTCGTTGAAGGCAGTCGTCAGCTGGTCTTTCATGCGGTCGAAGGTCTCGTGGTTCATATCGGTCGAAATGTTGCCGATGATGTTTTGCTGGCCCAGGTAGATGACGGCAAAGGTGAAGTACTTTTCCGACAGGGTGATCTTGGACTTCATGATGGTCTCCCCGATGGTCAGTTTTTCCTTTCCCGCCTCGAATCGGATGAGTTGTCGGCTTTCGGCTGTGTAGTTGAACAAGGCCAGGCGTTCCAGTTTTTTCTCAAATAAAGAGCTCACCGCATAGTGCATGCCAGCCCGGATCAATCCCACTCTGGTCGGAACTACGTTGGTGTGGTAGCTGACCGCTCCGTTTTCGTAGACATTGCTGGGGGCCATGGCCAGCCGCTCTTCAAACTCGGCGTGAAAGCTCTGTCCGGCCACTTGCTTGACATACTCCAGCGCCCGCAGGGCATATTGCAAAATCTGGTTGGTTTCTATGCCCGATATTTCGTCGAAAAACCAGCCACAGGAAGTGTACATGTACATGGCATTGCGCTGCAGCTCCATGAGGCGAAGCAATTGGGTCACTTCCTCTTTGTTGAGTTCTCTTTTGGCGTGTTGGCGCACAAAAGCATTGACTTGTTCTTTGGTGCGATTGGTGATGACGGAGATGTAATTGTTGCGCGCCAGCCAAGGGTCTTTGACCAATTCAGAGGCTTTCTCCTCGAAGATTGGAATGAGTTGATCGCGCAGCCAGTCGAGGGCATTGCGCAGGGGGGCGCGCCACTTCTGATTCCAGCCGGGATTGCCTCCGGTACAGCAGCCACAATCGGATCGCCACCGTTCTATTCCGTGTACACAGCTCCAGGAACTGTTTTCGTGGATTTGTATTTCGTATTGTGGGGGAAACAACTCCAGGAATTGGCCATAGTTGGTGATGGTGGCCAGGCCAGATTCTTCTATGTGATTGAGGGCATCTGCCAATGCCATTTCTCCGTGGCGGTGGTGGTGACCATAGCTTTCGCCATCGGTGGCGATGTGGACCAGTTGAGGTTCCTCTCGGCCGTCAAATTGGTTGACCAGTTCGCCTGCAAAAGCCTTTCCGTTGTTGAGCAGGCCCTTGAAAGCCACCCCTTGTGCCACTTCGCCATCGTAGAAAAACAGGGCGATGCTGCGACCAGACGGCAGTCGACACAGATAAGGGCGTTTGGTATCGACAGCTGCGTGTGGGAGATGGGTCCATTTGGCGTCGCCAATTTTGCGGAAGGCCTTGGCTTGGCGAGGAGCCAGTACGGTGTAGCGAATCCCTTGCTCGGCCAACACCTCTAATGACTCGGTATTGACGGCTGTTTCGGCCAGCCACATTCCTTCCGGCGGGCGGTTGAAACGGTGCTCAAAATCCCGGACGCCCCAGATGACTTGGGTGCGCTTGTCGCGTTCATTGCAGAGGGGGAGGATGAGGTGGCTGTGCGCTTGTGCCATTGCAGAGCCATGTCCCCCGTAGAGATCCCGACTTTCCCGGTCGGCCAGCAAGATGGACAAGTAGGTTTCCGAATCGGCATGTTCCATCCAAGACAGGAGTGTGGGCCCAAAGTTGAAGCTGATCCGGGTGTAATTGTTGAGGATTTTGGTGATTTTGTCCTTGGCACCCAGGATGCGAGCGGCGGTATTGGGCGCATAGCATTCAAAATTGATGCGCTCATTCCAGTCGTGGAAGGGCTGAGCAGAATCCTGCAGTTCTACGATTTCCAACCAGGCATTTTCGCGTGGTGGCTGGTAAAAGTGTCCATGAATACAGAGGTACTTGCGGGCAATGCTCATGTCGGTAGTCGCTGTGGATGAAAAAATTGATATAGACGTACTCGGGTTGTGTCCCAAGCGCATAATTTTGCTATTTTGCCTTTGGCTGTCCGTGGTTTTCACTGGGCGGCCCGTACAAATGTAGAAAGAAGGACTTGTATTTTTCAATATATTTCGGGCCAAAGTTGTCTCCAACGATGGCGGCCATCCATAAACATCTTGCAATTTGTCATCTGTCATTTCACCCGATCCATCAAATGAGCCTTCCCCTCCGGAAGTGGATCGGATCAGTATGTCGACCATTTGGCAGTATTTGCTCGGTGTCATCAATCTCGACCGGGGCCTTCCCTTTACCATTTGGCAGTATCTGCGCAGGCCCAAGCGGGCTGTCTATGATTTTTTGGAAAGTCCAAGGAGAAAAAACTACACCAAGCCATTTGCTTTTTTGCTGATTGTGGGGGTGGTGGGGACCTACATCTCTTTCAGTCTTTTGGACCAATTGACCACTGCCCAGGGGGGGATGTTGGAAAAAGGACTCCGGGAAAGTGCCCCCGACTTGGAAGCCGCCCTCAAGGAATTCATGGAATTTTTGCGCAAATACCAACACTTCGTTCAATTTGGCATCATTCCCATCCTGGCTTTGGCCACCCAGGCCATTTACAGAGAACGCAAACTCAATTATGCAGAGCATTTGGTGATCAACAGCTATGTGACGGGCATGCGCATGCTGGCGTCCTCCCTGGGGCTGCTTTTGACGATGCTCGCCGACTCCTTGCCGCTTGCCCTGTTTGGTTCTGCCTTGGCGATCGCCTACACGCTTTATGCCTATTACACCATTTTCGGTCCTCAGAAAGATTGGATTGTCGGGATTTTGAAAGGGGTGGCAGTCTATGTTTGTTCTGTTGTCGTCAGCTCCTTGGTGCAGCTCTTGCTCGTCCTCATCTTTTTGTGGGATGTGCTTTGGGCCCATTTGCAAGCGCAGTGAAAGAGTCTGGGAATAAACTATTAAATTGCGAACTTGTTTGTATGGCATCAATGCTTGCATTCGCCGGAAAGATTGACTGGACAACTGATTCTACAGGCAATCTTTGGCTTAGTAATTCCTTAAACGAAACGACATGTTCTACCGCGCGTTTTTTCTCAGCTGCATCGGCCTCTTGCTGGGACATACTCTTGGGGCACAGGCGCCTGCCCGCCCAACCTCTGCCGATATTTACGACGACATCAAACAGCTTCAGGTATTGGCCTCGGCTTTGTACGTGGCCGCCCATCCCGACGATGAGAATACCCGCTTGATTTCCTATTTGTCCAACCACTTGAGGGTCAACACGGCCTACCTGTCACTCACTCGTGGCGATGGCGGACAAAACCTCATTGGACCAGAGATTCGGGAGTTGTTGGGGGTCATTCGGACCCAGGAGTTGCTGGCGGCTCGTCGGATCGATGGGGGCAGGCAGTTGTTTTCTCGTGCCAACGACTTTGGCTTTTCCAAGCATCCCGATGAAACCCTGCGCATCTGGCAACGCGACGAGGTCATGGCAGATGCTGTTTGGGCCATTCGCAACTTTCAGCCCGACATCATCATCAATCGCTTCGATCACAAATCGGCTGGCCGCACCCACGGGCACCACACTGCCTCGGCTGTCCTTTCCTTCGAAGCTTTTGACCTGGCTGCCGATGCCAAGGCCTATCCCGAACAGTTGTCTTCTGTCTCTGCCTGGCAGGCCAATCGCCTGTTTTTCAACACTTCTTGGTGGTTCTATGGCTCTCGCGACAATTTCGAAAAGGCCGACAAATCCAATATGGTCTCGGTAGACATTGGAACGTACTTGCCCCTCAAAGGGAAGTCCAACAATGAGATTGCTTCTCAGAGCCGCAGCATGCACCAGTGCCAGGGCATGGGGGCTACTTGGGTGCGGGGCAGCCAATTGGAGTATCTGGAATGGTTGAAAGGAGAAAAGCCCAGTGACATGAACGATCTGTTTGCTGGCATCAATACGACTTGGAGTCGCTTGGAGGGAGGAGCGCCGATTGGCAAGTTGCTCAAGGAAGTAGAGGAGGAATTCCGCTTTGACAATCCTTCGGCCAGCATTCCCAAGTTGCTGCAGGCCTATGATTTGATCCAAAAGTTGCCAGATGGCCGCTGGAAGACGATCAAAAACGAAGAGATTCACTCTGTGATAGGAGCTTGCATGGGACTGTTTCTGGAGGCAGTGGCCGATGATTATTCCAGTACGGCCGGTGGAACGGTGGATTTGAAAGTAGAGGTCGTCAACCGATCCAGCATTCCCCTGACCCTGGAAAAGATCAGTTTTGCTCCCATGGCAGTCGATACCGTCTTGCAAAAGTCATTGGAAGAAAACGAGCGATACTACGTCAGCCGCCAGCTCACCATCCCTGCAGATCATCCGACGACCAATCCTTATTGGCTCAACGAACAGGCAGATTTGGGCATGTATACGGTACAGGATCAGCAATTGAGGGGCTTGCCAGAAACCCCGCGCCCCTTGAAAGCCAGCTTCGTCTTGGCCGTAGAAGGTCGCCAATTGAGTTGGGACAAGGATGTGGTCTTCAAACGGACCGATCCAGTGAAGGGAGAATCCTATCGCCCCTTTGAAATCACGCCCCCCGTCTTCGTCGGCATTGCGGAAAAGGTCTATGTATTTGCAGGAGAAGAGGCCCAGGAGGTAGAACTGCGCGTTTCTTCCGGAAAAGAAAATGTGGAAGGCATTGTGCAGCTGACACATCCTGATGGCTGGCGGGTCGAGCCGCAAAAGGCCCCCTTTCAAATCAACCAAAAAGGACAGGAGCAATTGTTGAGATTCAAGGTGTACCCTCCTGCTGCCCAAAGTGAAGGCAAGTTGGGGGCAGTCGTCCAAGTGGAGGGCCAATCCTACAACGATGAATTGGTGCTCATCGAATACGACCACATTCCCACACAAACCGTTTTGCGGCCTGCCTCTGCCAAGGTAGTTCGCATTGATTTGAAAAAGCGTGGCGAACGAATTGCCTACATCATGGGAGCTGGAGACGACATTCCAGCCAGTTTGGAGCAGATTGGGTATCAGGTAGATGTGTTGGCCGAAGAGGACATCAGCCTGGACAAGGTCCGGGGCTACGATGCGGTCATATTGGGAATCCGGGCCTTCAATACGGTTAAAAAATTGAAGTTCAAGACATCGGAACTCTTGCAGTATGTGGAAGAAGGTGGGACGATGATTGTGCAGTACAATACCAATCGACGGATGGTCACACAGGATTTTGCGCCTTATCCTCTCAAGTTGTCGCGCGATCGAGTGACGGTAGAGGAGGCGGAGATTCGCATGCTGAAGCCCGACCATCCGGTTTTGAATGCCCCCAACAAGATCACGGCCAAGGACTTTGAGGGCTGGGTGCAAGAACGAGGGCTGTACTTCCCTAATGGATGGGACGAGCGCTACGAGGCCATCCTGTCGAGCAATGATCCAGGGGAGCCTGCCCGGGATGGGGGCCTGTTGGTGGCCTCTCATGGCAAGGGCCATTACATCTACACAGGCTACTCTTGGTTTCGGCAACTGCCAGCAGGTGTCCCAGGTGCGTTCCGATTGTTTACCAATTTGGTCTCCATCGGCAAGGAAGAGGGCAACAACCAGTGATGGTAATTTTGTGTACCTTTGCGCATCGCTAAATATTGCCTTATGAAACCACGGACCTTTGTATTTTCCCTTGCTTGGATGATCCTGTTTGTCCTTCCCGCCTCTGCGCAGGATGATTACCTGAGCCAGATGCGCCAGAAATGGACCAATTCCACCAACTACATCTTGGAAGCAATAGAACTGATGCCAGAGGAGAAATTCAATTTTCGCCCAGCTCCCGAGGTACACTCTTTTCGGGAACAGGTCCAACATGCCTTGCAAAACATGTGCTGGCTGAGCAGTACCTATCTGGGAGGAGGTCCTTTTGACAAAGAGTTGGAGAAAGAAGATCAGTCGAAGGAAGAATTGTTGAGCTTGGCGCGCGAGGCAGTTGCCTTCAGCAGTCAGGCACTGGAACAATTGGAAGAGCAAGATTTGCGCATGCAGGTTCGATTTTTTGCTGGTCCAATGCGGGTGCGGCAAATTGTCAACCTGATGCATGATCACCTGACTCATCACCAGGGACAGATCGTGATCTATTTGCGGATGAATTCCATTCGACCACCCCGCTACGTGGGTTGGTAACTCAAAAAACGCTACGATGCAACGACCTTTGGACGAATTGGAAGAGTCGGATTCTCAAGCTGCTGCAGAGGTGGAAGAAGGCTCCCCTCCGGTATTTCGCACCTGGCCTCAACTGTATGCCTTTGTGTTGATCTTGCATGCGGTGATCATCTTTTTGTTTTACCTATTTACCAATGCTTACAGTTGAGACTGTGTTTTGCACAGATGAACTCTCCGACTACCAACCCACCAAAACCCCTCCAATTCAATGGCAACACTAGACTGGATCGTACTCGTTGGAACCCTGGCCGCCATCGTCCTTTACGGCATATGGAAGACGAGAAATGTGGACAATGTACAGAGTTATCTGCTGGGTGATCGCGAACTGAAGTGGTGGACCATTGGACTGTCGATCATGGCCACCCAGGCCAGTGCCATTACCTTTTTGTCCACCCCCGGTCAGGCATATGACGACGGGATGCGTTTTGCCCAGTTCTATTTTGGCTTGCCCATCGCAATGGTCATCCTGAGCATCTTTGTCATTCCCATTTATTATCGACTCAAGGTATATACGGCCTACGAATACCTTGAAGGTCGGTTTGATCTGAAGACGCGTACCCTGACGGCCTGCCTGTTTTTGATCCAGCGAGGGCTGGCGGCGGGCATTACCATTTATGCGCCGGCCATCATTTTGTCGAGCATATTGGGCTGGGAGTTGATCTACACCATTTTGGTCATTGGGTTGATTGTGATTTTCTATACAGTTTTTGGGGGAACCAATGCGGTAAGCCAAACCCAAAAGCAGCAGATGATCGTGATTTTGAGTGGGATGTTCATCGCCTTTGTGGTCGTTTTGTATCGCCTGCCTGCGGATGTGTCTTTCAAAGATGCAGTGGGGCTGGCGGGGAAGTTGGGTAAGCTCAATGTGGTGGATTTTGAATTTGACCTGGAGAACCGCTACAATATGTGGTCGGCTCTGCTGGGGGGAACTTTTCTGTTTTTGTCCTACTTCGGGACGGACCAATCACAGGTGCAGCGCTATTTGTCAGGCAAGTCATTGACGGAAAGTCGCTTGGGCTTGTTGTTCAACGGCATTTTCAAGGTGCCCATGCAGTTTGCCATCTTGTTTGTGGGGATCATGGTGTTTGTTTTTTTCGAGTTTACCCAACCGCCTTTGCATTTCAATCAGGCCAATGAGGAAAAACTCCTGGGGACTGTCTACGAGTCGGAATACCAAAGCTTGAAAGAGCAACACAGTCAGGTTTTTGAGGACAAGCGCCTGGCCATGCGCGATTTGTTGACTGCGATTGATTCGGAAGATGAGGCGCGCATTCAATCTGTGCAGTTGCAAGTGGCTCAATTGCAAGCCAGGGACACGAGTTTGCGAGGCAGTTTCAAGCGCATTCTCCAGGCCCAGGACCCGGACAGCGATACGGCAGATACCGATTACGTTTTCATTTATTTTGTCATCAATTACTTGCCGGTGGGCTTGGTGGGACTGCTCATTGCCGTGATTTTTTCGGCGGCCATGTCCTCAACTTCTTCCGAGATCAATGCCCTGGCGACCACGACGGTGATCGATTTGTATCGGCGCCAGATCAGTCCGGGTCGAAGCGATCAACACTATTTGGTCATTTCCAAGGGCATGACCATCATGTGGGGGCTCATTGCCTTGGCCTTTGCCGCCTTTGCCAGTTTGTTTGACAATCTGATCGAGGCGGTCAACATTGTCGGTTCGGTCTTCTACGGGGCCATATTGGGCATCTTTTTGGTGGCTTTTTTCCTCAAACAAGTCAAAGGAACGTCGGTTTTCATTGCTGCGTTGATTGCCGAGGCCGTCGTCATTACGGTCTTTGTACTGGAAAAGCTGGGCCATGTCGACATTGCGTATTTGTGGCTCAATTTGATTGGCTGTGGATTGGTGGTGATCTTGAGTTTGGTCATTCCGAGTCCGGAAAAGGCGTAGCCTTTTTGTCAGCAAGGCAAAACCCGGCGGTTCTGTGTGAATCACCGGGTTTTGTATTTATGGGTCGATGCGACGTCCGTATTTTATCGCAATACTTCGGAGATACTGTCTCCATTGAAATCGCCTAACAGGAGGACGGATGCATCGTATCTGGAGTAAGATTTGAATTCCCGTCGGTAGCTGTTGGTGCTTTTGGAGAGTCCCCAGGTATACAAGCTGGGGCGGAACTCGGTGGCCCAAAATACATCGACCTTGTTGTCGGTATCAAAGTATCCGATGTGAAGCTCGTCGATCTTGGCCAATGGGGTTGTGCTGGTCCTTGCAATTGTCCTCCAGCTGTATCCATTGGAACTTTCGGCTACATCCCATACCCTACCAGATGAAAAGAAGACATCAGACAGGCCATCGCCGTCAAAGTCACCCAGTTTGATCTCATTGATGGTGGTCTGAGAGGTGGCATAGACACGCCAGGCCCAATTGTTGGAGCTTTCAGCGACTTCCCACTCGTTGCCGTTGGGAAAGAACACATCCGGGATGCCATCGCCATCAAACTGACCCAAAAAGATCTGGTCGTAGCGCGCATTGGAGGTGGCCACGGTCGTCCAATTGTATCCATTGGAGCTTTCGGCAATTTGCCAGCGGGCACCATCGGCAAAGAAGACATCAGACAGGCCATCGCCATCGAAATCAGCGAGGTGAAGCTGACTGGCACTGGTATTTGAAGCGGCCAGCCTGCGCCAAGCAAAATTTTGTGAACTTTCGGCCACCCACCAATGTGTGCCTGTACTGATGAAGATGTCATCTTTGTCATCGGCATCGAATTTTCCCACAAGGACATGAGTAAAGAAGTGAGAAGTGTAGGTCAGCAAACTCCAGACTGGATCACTGCTTTCGGGGTCTGTTGTATAAAAGGCTTGTGGCTCGCTGGATTGGCAGAATGGGTCATTGCTGATGTATTTGGACAGGAAGGTGGTCTCCAGGTTTCTGTGCATCATGGCAGCCTGCAGCCCAGAAATCCACTTGTTGGAATTGCCTCCTCCCATGAGGTTGTTGGTGTATCTGTCTGCATTGGGGATGCTGTTGTCAAATGGGTCTACCCCCCAGCCAGGCAGGTGGGCGCAGTTGGAAGGAGAGGTTCCGAATACATCGGAGAGGAAGTCTGGATCGGATACATCACAGTTGGCACTGCATCCGCCGCCCAGGTAGGTGTGGCACAGTCCCATGACGTGGCCAAATTCGTGTGCCAGCAGCTGTGAGTAGGAATAGTTGGAGACAGGTTGGTTGATGACACTGCCAAGTAGGACCACGAACGCATCTTGGTGGGTGTAGGGGAGGGAGGCAAAACCTCCTGCGGTGGTATTGGGAATGGACCCATTGGTCAAAAAGACGTTGATGCCATTCAGGAAGTTGGGATCGCGAGCAGTGATTTCATTGAATAGGTCATCGGTGTCAATCGAATTGATGAGATTGGGGGCGCGATAGAACTCTATTCTATTCAAGCGGAAACGGATGCGGGTATCTTGTATTGGACTCACTCCTGGTATGGGATTGGAAGACGCATCGGGTTGTAGATAGGCCTGCTTGCTCCAGTTGAAGAGTTGGGTCAGTTCGTCAATTTGGTCAGAAGTCCAGTTGCCTTGTCCATTTGCGTCTTGCATGACGTGTATGTTGACGCAGATGAGGCGGAGGGGGACTTTTTCTTCGAGTGGAAGGTATTCCTGTAAATCAGAGGCTCCCCTTGGCCTTGCTCTTTCGATGGGGTCTGGATAGAGGTAGTCCATGCCACATCTCAAGACGGTTCCATCGTCAAGTGGCTCTTGTTGCAGTGTTTGATTGTCTTTTGTTGCTAGTAAACCGTCGTTTTTTTCACAGCTGCTAAAAAATAGGCAGCATCCCAAAATGGAAAGAATAATCAAAAGGTGTTTACTCATTTTACTATGATTTAAATTAAAAAAATGATGACACTTTTGGGAATGGATCGACCTGCCCGACTTCCTGGCACAGCGATGTGAATCAGCATCGATGTGATGATGGCAGGAGCAATGAACGGCACACCTGTCTGTGCAGACAAGTCATGGACGAAATGACTGAAGGCATCGGTGGTGCTACTTCAATGTTGACGAAGCGTTCCCTTGTGTAGGATTTGGATTGGAGTATGCCACCTTGCTGGTTGGGATGGACAATTTGAGATTGTGATGATCTGTAGGCGGAAAAAAATCTAAGAAGATGTTTGAGAAATGTCGTCTTAGATCAACTGCTAAGTTGGTAGTGTCTCCTCTTGAATGCTTTTGTTTTGCAAAGTGTGACCAGGGGGGAGAAATTTTTTTTGGTCTTTGAAATTGGGAAGGGGAGGAAAGACAAAAACCCGACTATCTTGCTCGGACGGCCGGGTTTTTGGATGGGTGATGGGGGAGTGCTCGATTATTGAGCGGAGGTTCTTGATCCGCTTCCACTGCTGCCATTGGTCAGTTTTCCTTTCCACTGAGCGGCAGAGCGAGCGTTCATGTCGGGATAGTCCATATTGCCAGCTTCTTTGGCAGCGGTTGTGGACTTTTCAATCGTGGCAATGGCGTCTTTGTAGCGACCCATTTTGGCCAGGATCTGAGCTTCCAGGCGCAGTTGCCAGAATTTGGCGTCGATGTTATTGGCCTGCTGAATCCACTTGAGCGCCTGCTTTTGGTCTTTGTCGTTGGAGTAGTAGTAGCGAGCGGCTGTGTAGAAATCGTTGCGACTTGGTCCGGCCATGACTTGCTCGATGTTTTTGGTCACACGGCTGTCGACTTCCACTTCCATTTTGAATGGCACGTAGTAGTTGCCCCACATGAAGGCGATCACGGCAGAGTTGGTGGTGATTTCATCGATCATAAAGGCAAAGGTTTCCATGGACACGGGCATGGTAACGGTATTGACCTTGAAGCGAATTTGTTCCTGGTTTTGGTCGTATTTGCCTACGTTGCCACCCAATCTGAGGTCTTTGTAGAGCATGATGGTGAACTCTTTGGGATCGGGAATGCTGTAGATGGCATATGTTCCTTTGGGTACGGCTTGGCCTTCGACTTTGACATCGTCACTGAAGGTGATCTTGGAAGATGCATTGGCACCTGTGCGCCAGACCTTGCCCCACTTTTCTACCTCTACGAACAGCTCGCGGCCCTTGACGCTTGGGCGGGAGTATTCGATGGTGACATCGGTCAGACCAACTTGTTGCTCCAACTTGGAAAAGGGGCTAGGGGATGGTGTATTGATCTGGGCCTGGAGGGTATACGCCAAGGCCACAACAAACAAGCTGAGGATCAATTTTTTCATGTTAGGATGGTTTTACTTTGAATGAATCAAAACAATTAAACAAATCTGGTTGAGCGAGGTTAAACACAAAACCACGCAAAATTAATATTTTTGTGCGAGTCGATGCTTTTGGAGCCTGCTATTAACAACTTATTGTCATGGAAACACAATCTTCAAAAGAAAGCGGACTGGAGCGAATTACCTTTCGCAAGATTGCAGATGATGCGATGCGGGTTCTCAATTTGGAAAAGGGCCTGCTGCATACGGTTTGGGAGCTGACTCGTCGGCCCGGCAGCCTCATCCGTCGGTTCTTGTTTGAGGACCGCAGTCGGATGACCCGGCCCGTTGGCTTTTTGGTCTTTTTTGTCACCATCTCTTCCTTTTTTGTGATCACCTTTGCCGATGCCATTTTCCGGATCGATGAGGCTGATGATGCCTTTCGGCTGGGCTTGGAAGGAGGGGGGAAGATAGCAGCGGAAAGGGAGCGTGCGACCATGACGGTTGTCATGGACAGCCTGTCGGCAGACAGTGCAGCTGTGGATCGCATCCTTGGCGACAGCACGCATCAGGAAGTTGACTCCATGGCTTTGGTGAAACAGCAACAAAAGGAGCAAGACAAGCTCAAGGCCGAGCAAGCCATTCAAAAGATGGGAGCAGACTATTTGAAGTATTACAACGTCTCGAATTTTTTTTCTGTGCCTGTCCTTGCCTTTTTCAGCTTTCTGTTTTTTCGCAACAAGAAGTATTATTTCTCAGAGCATTTGGTGGTCAGCGCGTACATTACGGGCTACATGGCCTTTTTGTTTTTGCTGTCCATCCCCTGTTTTTTCCTGAACAGTGAGCTGACGGGAGCGGTGATGATGCTGGTCTCGTTTGTCTATGTGATCTATGCGTTGAGCAGTACCTTTCCCTACGAAAGCACTTTGGAGTCGATTTTTCGGAGTGTGGGCTGTTACTTTGCCTATTTCATTGTGTATATGATGTTGACCTTGGTGGTCTATGGGGCTGTGTTTGTGTATTATTGGAAGTATCAGTAGGTGGAGGAGGGGCTTAGGCGCACTTTTTAATTCGTTTTAGATCGAGAATGTTTTTTCTTCTCGACTCTTCCAGGTCGTAATCATTTTGCAATCCCAACCAAAACTTAGAAGAGGTCCCAAAGTATTTGCTCAGCCTCAGGGCTGTATCGGCGGTAATGCCCCTTTCTCCTTTGAGTATCATGCTGATTCTGGTTTGGGGAACGCCGATGTCCTTGGAGAGTCTGTAGGCGCTGATTTGCATGGGGCGCAGGAATTCTTCTTGGAGTACCTCTCCGGGATGCACGTTCTCTAGCTTCTTTCTCGTCGCATCCATTTGTATGATGGCTAGGTAGTAAAAGGCTGATCTGAGGATGGACGGATGTCCTTGGGTGGTCTGTAGCAACTTTTCGATGACATCATCTGCCTCCTCCTGACTCAACTCCAATGTAGCGATCAGCAAACTTTCTTTGATTTGCTTGATTTCATATTGGTTGGAAAGCAAAATGTCATTTCTCAACGGACTGTCTTCTCCTCCCAGGAACCTGACAACATTTCTGATCAGACTTTTTTCAATCTTGCTCTCGTCGATGAATTTACCGATTTCCTTTATTTCAGCCTTGATGTTCATGTCGCATGCACTTTAGTGATAATCAATGATCGCAACCTCATGGGCATTTGGTTCTTCCCAGATGAAGATGATCCTCCACTGTCTATTGATCCGGATGCTGTGGTACTCTTGGAGTTGACCCTTGAGCTTTTCCAATCGATTGGACGGAGGGATTCGAAGATCATCAATGTCCTGGGAACTGTTGATCATCCGAAGTTTTCTTCTCGCAACTTGTTGGATTTCAACTGGTAGTTTTCTGCTGAATTCTCCCCTCCACACTTTTTCCGTCTCTTTATTGCCAAAACTTGTGATCATTAGTGTGTTTCATTACTAACGATAAAAGTAAGTATTTTTGTTCATGCAGTCAAGTGTTTACGGAATCACTTGTGCTTACAATTTCCTAGTCCAAATATTCTGATAACTGACCGGGTTGTCGTGGTCTTATGGCTTCAGGCGCATCATCTTTACAAGGTCAGATAAATTGCTTAGTTTTATTATGCTTGGATATTGTAACATTTACATAATGTGGTGCCAATGAGTAAATTAGAACTGAAAGGTGGAATACTGGAGATGATTGCCAAGATCAATGATCAGGCTACTTTGGAGGAGTTGAAAGAACTGCTTGTCAAATTCATTGGCAATCGCATCAAGGATACGGATTATTGGGACGAATTGGGCGAGGAGGAAAAGAGGGAGCTGAACAAAGCAATCAAGGAAAGCGATGACGAGGAAAACCACATCCCACATGAGCTTCTTTGACAGCAGACAGCGTCCAGAATCCAATCCATATCCATAGAGATCGTTGCCAATCCGCTTTTTCTCTCCCTACAATTCCCTGATCCAAATGTTTCGATAACTGACCGGGTTGCCGTGGTCTTGCAACTTGATGGGAGCCTTGCTATGGGCTGCATTCTTGGGCAGGCCAATGTACTCGGTGGTGCCTTGTATTTCCACATTGTGTTGGGTCAAGACGCCATTGTGGAGGACCGTAAGGGTGGCGGGGGCCAGGCGAATGCCGTCTTTGTTGAAGCGGGGGGCCTTGTAGAGGATGTCGTAGGTTTGCCAGACACCAGGTGGGCGGCAGGCATTGACGAGTGGAATGTGCTGTTTGTAGACGGAGCTGGCTTGGCCGTTGGGGTAGGTGGTATTGTTGTAGTTGTCGAGGACTTGTACTTCGTAGCGCTCCTGGAGGAAAATGCCGCTGTTGCCCCTTCCTTGCCCCTCGCCGACGACCTCAGCAGGTGTGCGCCATTCGATGTGCAGTTGAAAATCTTCGAAGCTTTGCTTGGTGCGAATGTCTCCGCTGCCAGCGACCACTGTCATGCATCCATCGGCCAATTTCCAGGGAGCCGGGCTGGCATCTTTGGCCGATTCCCATTGGTCGAGTTGCTGGCCGTCGAAGAGGACGATGGCATCAGAGGGGGCTTGGCTTTTCTCGCCAGGGGTGACCACTCTGGGGACAGGGGTCCAGACTTCGGTGTCCTTTGGGTCGGTGGTTTGTGCATGTAGCAATCCGGTGGTGAACAGACAAATGAGGAGGGAGGAGAGAAGGTATCGCATTTTTTTTGACCCAATATAGGCATACAAACTCAAATGAAAGCAAGGCATGGGGCAACAAAAAATCCCTTTGCGTGCCAAGATGGGTACACAAAGGGATTCTGCTCTGGTGGCAGATGGTGCTTGGATCAAGCAGAGAAGGACGACCCGCAGCCGCAGGTATCAGATGCGTTGGGGTTGTTGAAGGTAAACCCTCTGTTGTTGAGTCCTTCCGTCCAGTCGATCTCGATGCCCAGCAAGTAAATGGCATGGGCTTGTTGCATAAATACTTTTATTCCATTGATCTGGTAGACATCGTCTTTGTCCTTTTTGGCATCAAATCCCAGGATGTAGGAGAAACCAGAGCAACCGCCCCCTTTGACTCCTACTCGCAGTCCGTGATCAGCGGGGATTTGCTGATCTGTCATGATTTGCTGGAGTGCCTTGACAGCTCCCTCTGTTAGGGTGATGGGGCTTTGGACTTGTATCTTGACTTCACTCATAGGTTCTCTATTTAATGAATCATAAAATTACACAAAAAACGCTTTCTGCGAAAGTGCCAGTAGCAAAAGCTTGTTATGTCAACAGCCAGTGCCCCCTTGAGGTTGTGTCTTTGGCAAAAAAGATCGTTATGGTATTGTCTTCCGCAAGCAAGTTTGATCAGGTGCCGACTTTCCCTCCAGAAAGAACGCGCTGGTGAGAAATCAGCCTCATCCAGGGGCTCGCCAACAGTATTTTTGCAGGCAAAATTTTGGAAAAGCTGCCAAAAAAACGAGGTCAGACCATTCTGCTTCCACACTGAGTCGCTATTTTTGCGCAAATTTTGGCTTCCAAGCCGAATTGCATTCATACCAAATACCACAGCCTATGCCTACTTGGTTATCTGTCATACTAGAAATTGTCAAAGTCACCGTCCCTGCTTTGATCGTCTTTTTGACTGTCTACTATTTGCTCAAGCAATTCATGGATGGACAGTATCGGATTCGCATCCTGGAATTCAAACAAAACCAGCAAAAGACCACAGTTCCGCTGCGTCTCCAGGCCTACGAGCGTCTGTCGCTTTTTTGCGAGCGCATCAACATTCCCGGCCTGGTATTGCGGCTCCGCAGTGAAGGCATGACGGCTGCCCAACTCCGCTTGGCCATGATGATCGCCATTCAAAAAGAGTTCGAGCACAACATTACCCAACAGGTGTATGTGTCTGAGAATCTGTGGAAAATCATCAAAATTGCGCGAGATGATGTGCTCAACGTGATCAATGTGATCTACGGAGACAGCGATCCCACCTCAGATGCCAGGGACTACAGTCGGTCCATGTTTGCTTATTTGGAGAGCCGCCAAGTCCATCCCCTGGACAAAGCATTGGAGGCCATTAAGAAAGAGGCAGCCCTGTTGATGTAGCATTTTTATCCGTTCATCCGCGGAAAAATTGAGCTGGTCACCAAAGAAAATTTGGCACTTGAGAAGAGACTTTGGCTAATAAACTGATAGTCAACAGATTCATTTTTTTGCTTAAATTTTGCTGTCTTTCATTGTTAGAATGACATAGATTTCAATTGTTTAAATTAAAGAAAAAATTATACTTGAAAGAGCTGAGATTGATTTTTCAATCCGGTTTTTTTTTCACAACTTTGTAGTCCTCAACGCTTAAGATGCATAAATAACATACTATGATGAGAAGAATGCCAGCAACTGGCAGTAAGAATGTTTTATGACCTCTTGTTGCTCTATCTTACTGATACTGGGGAATCTACACACAGTTAAATTTCTGAATTTATTCACAAGGCATTAGCCTTTTATCGAATCTGGAGAATGGTCAAAGATTGCGCTACAGTATGGGATAACTGTCTGCGGACAATAAAGAAAAATGTCAACTCTCAAAGTTTCAAAACTTGGTTTGAGCCCATACGTCCTGTCCGTTTGGAAGACAGCGCATTGACCATACAAGTCCCCAACAAGTTCTTCTACGAGTGGCTGGAGGAGCACTATGTGGCACTCCTCAAAACAAGCATTCGCCAAGAGCTTGGGGAGAAAGGACGGCTGGAATACCAAATATTGATGGGCAAGCCTCAGGACAATGTGGTGACCGACAAAAAGGAGAGCAAAGACCTGACAGGACCCGGCGCCATCGACGCAGGCAACATCAAAAATCCCTTCGTCATTCCCGGCATCAAGAAGCTCAAGATCGATCCTCAACTCAACCCGACCTATTCCCTCGATAATTTCATTGAAGGCGATTGCAACCGACTGGCTCGCTCTGCAGGCTTTGCCGTGGCGCGCAAGCCGGGCGGAACTGCCTTCAATCCATTGGTGATCTTTGGAGATGTTGGTTTGGGAAAGACGCACTTGGCACAGGGGATTGGCAACGAAGCTTTGCGGCTCGACCCTGGCAAGACAATCTTATACGTCTCTTCCGAGAAGTTTACCAACCAGATCATCGAATCCATCAAGAACAATGCGGTCAACGACTTGGTCAATTTTTACCAATTGGTCGATGTCCTGATCGTCGATGACATACAGTTTTTGGCCAACAAGCAAAAGACCCAGGAAATCTTTTTCCACGTCTTCAACCAGCTGCACCAAAACGGCCGCCAAATCATCCTGACCTCCGATCGTCCACCAAAGGACCTCGACGGCATGGAAGAACGGCTCATTTCTCGCTTCAAGTGGGGACTGTCTGCCGACTTGCAAGCACCAGATTTGGAGACGCGCATGGCCATTTTGGAGGCCAAAATGTCACAAGAGGGCTTGGACCTGCCACATGATGTTACGGAGTTTATCTGTTACAACATTAAGAACAACATCCGTGAATTGGAAGGTGTACTGATCTCATTGGTGGCTCAGTCGACCCTCAACCGTCGCGAAATTGATATGGACTTGGCCAAAGAAGTCATCAAGAACTTCGTGTCCCAGATGTCCAAAGAGATCACCGTCGAGTTCATTCAGAAGCTCGTCGCCGATCACTTCAGCGTACCTGTCGAAAAGCTCAAGGGCCAGACCCGAAAGCGCGGCATTGTGATTGCTCGCCAGTTGTCCATGTACTTGGCAAAGAACCTGACCAACAAATCACTCAAGGCCATTGGGGAAAACTTTGGCGGTCGCGACCACTCTACGGTCATCTACTCCTGCAAGGCCGTCCAGGACCTACTCGATACCGATACCATTTTCAAGGATACGGTCGCCGATCTGGAGAAGAAGATCAAAATGAGCCTCAACGAAAAGTAAACCAATAACCCGAACCATATTAGCAAGCCTTCTTAAAAACAACAGGGTCAATTACTTACACAAGTAGTTGACTTTTGTCTTTTTACGGCATAGTACTCCCCGCTCTGTTGTGAGTCGGCAGGTGTTTGTGGCTTTTGTACATCTACGTTGTTGCGGTTGTGATACCAACCGCCGCACTTGCGACCGCAAGATGTCAACGAAAGAGAACAAGCAAATAGCAGCAATAGGGAAGTGGCAAGAACCTGTTTTTTCATGGTACAAATCTTTGGTAATGGGGCAACACCCTAATCGAAAGGGTAGGGAGAGAATGGCCCCCGAAATAAATGAAATGGTATAAAATTGTATAGGTTCGTCCTTGCTCAATGTATTTTACCTGCCCGAAATATACGTTCTTTCCCTTCTCGGGGCAAGTCCACTGGCTTCCTAACAATATATCTTAGGGATTTTTTTATATAAACACTGTCACAAATACATTTTAACTTAATTTGGCATCTTTTGTGTTTTTTTCATACATTGCGTACGTAATCGTAATGAAACCTTTTAGTAATCTCATCTGTAATCCCGCTTAAGAACATATCTCAAGATTGCGTGCCCCCCGTTTGAATCCCTTTTTTAAACAATTGTGAACAAGCTGTGTCCACCTGCGTGTCAGGATGGATGGCTTAAAATGTTGGTCTTGCTTATGCGGCAATTTTACGTGCTGGGCATTTGTTGCCTGTACGGTCTGCTGAGCTATGGTCAGGACCCGTCCTTTTCGCAATTTTATGCCAATCGGACCTACCTGAACCCAGCTCTGACGGGACTCGAAGAGGGCATCAGTGTGTCAGGGATTTACAGAATGCAATGGAGGAACATCGATCAGGGATTTGAGACCTATGCTGTGACGGCGGAAGTGCTCGAACCGTTCATCCGATCGGGTTTTGGCCTCACCTTTTGGCGAGACACCGAAGGGATCATGGCTTTGCAAACCACCTATGTGGGGCTTTCGTATGCTTACGCCATTCCCTTGGGAGATCACGAGATACGGGCTGGCCTACAGGCTCGTTGGGTGCAGCGGGCCGTCGATTGGGATCGAATCCTTTTCTCCGATCAATTGGACCCGGTTTTTGGTCCGATCTTTCCCACCTCTCTCGATCCGGGCCTGGACCAGACTCGGTATACCGACTTTGATTTTGGCTTTGTATGGCGTTCCAATACAGATTTGAAAATTGGGAAGAAACTCTTTCGCGACACCCGCAGCAATGTGGGCTTCAGCATCAGTCACGCCCCCTACTTGTTTCGCAGCACAGGCGGCAACGAATCGCTCCAAGGGCTCAACACCCGCACAGCTCCCCGACTGACATTGCACGCAGGTTCCATCCTGCCCACATTTGTGCTCAATGGGGGGCGAAAAAATATCTCCCTTTCGCCAAACATAAAATACGACAGGCAGGGAACAAACCTCACAAAAGGACGTCAAACCTTACAGGTCGTTACTTGTGGTTTGTACGTTTTGTACGAAGGCATTTACCTGGGCGGGTTTTACCAAAACAAATATCCCGGCCCGGGCATCAAAAATACCAATGCTCTGATCCTAATGATGGGGGCCTATGTAGACGGACAGAAGCAGAAGGGCAACCGCTTTTTCATAGGCTTCAGCTACGATACCAATACCAGTGGGGTAGGAACTGCCTCGGGAGGAGTGTACGAACTCGCCTTCCGCTGGTCGTTTCAAGATGCACCAAATTTATTTGGGCGTCGCAGACGGTCTTCGGCCAAAAGGTCGTTGGACTGCCGCTCCTTTTTTTGATGAGAAAACGAACTACTGAAAACCAAAAGACAACATTAAAACACTACCTAAACCTTTTCCATGAAAGTTTGAATTTTTACAAAATTAATTCATGCATATGCGTCACATTATCTACGCAATTTTGATTTACCTCCTGAGTACGATTGGCTTGCAAGCACAATGTACCTTTACGGTTTCAGACCAGATTGTATGTGGAATGAGTCTGGTCGATTTTGAGGTGGTCAATCCCAACGGCCTGTACAGCTGGGATTTTGATGGCGACTGGGTGGTTGATACCTATGGCGACAAGGTCAGCCACCAATTTCCACCAGGAAACAACAATCAAACATATACCGTTCGGCTGTTTCGCAACAACAGCTACTGTGGATCAGACACGGTCTACGTTCTCTCCACACCAGATGCCTCCATCGGGGTGGTGCCTGGGAGTGGCATCATGGACAGCAACATCATCAGGGTGTGCAGTGGGCTGACGACAACCGAGTTGTCCATTTTCAATGCCTCCGCAACCCTGGCGACCAATGTGTCCTATGAGGTTGAGTGGGGGGACGGCAGCGTAGAAACTTTTTCCAACACTGAATTTACCAACACCAGTGTACTGACGCATGAGTACAATGGCTTTGGGTATTACAACATCCGGGTGACGGTCAATGGCACCAATGCCTGCCAGGGAGTGGCCGATTACAGATTCTACAACGGAAGCAATCCGTCGGTGGGACTGGCCAACCCAGGCAATACGGTTGGGCTGTGTGCGCCAGCTACCATTACCTTCCCCATCACCAATACGGGCAGCAATCCATCCGGGACCGTGTACAACATCTATGTCAGTGGGGAGTTGATCAATTCCTACACCCAAAAGGATGTTCCGTCCAGTTTTACCTATACGTTCGACGAGTCGTCCTGTGGTCGCACCACCTCCACGGGCAATTATTACAATGCCTTCGACGTCCAAATAGAGGCGGTCAACCCCTGTGGATCTTCTCAGGCGACCATCGAACCCATCGAAGTGAGTGAACCACCTGATCCGGCCATCGATTTGGGACGGCCAGAGATTGGTTGTGTATATGATGTATTTACCTTGACGAGCGCCTCTACCGTCTTGGAGGTCAACAATGGCAACTGCTCAACCAACCTCAGCCCCAGTTGGGAGATCTTGCCGGGAGCCAATGGCGTAGACTGGGAGCTGCTTTCTGGCAACCTGTTCAGTTCCGACATTGTAGAGCTGGCCTTTTTGCTCCCTGGCGAGTACACCATCCGCATGGTCATCAACAGTGAAGCCTGTGGCGAGTTTCCCATTACCAGAACCATCAACATCCTCGAGCGGACCGATGCGGAGGCAGATGCACAAGTGAGTTCGGCAGCATCGCCACCCAATGGCAGTTGTGCCCCCCTGTTGGCTTCCTTCACCAATGCTTCTACTGGCGACAGTCTCTTGTACGATTGGAGTGTACAGCCTTCCACTGGTTGGTCGTTTGCCAATGGGACGGATGCCGAAAGTGGCAATGTAGAGTTGCTGTTGGAAGAACCAGGTGTCTATCAGGTCTCCCTCAATGCCTACAACCGCTGCTCCAATGATGTATGGGACACCACCATCATCGTGGCTGGTCCACCTGTGGTAGAGATTTTGCCGATTGGTGGATTCTGCGAAACGGCAACCTTGGATTTTGACCCCAACAAAGTCAGCTTTTTCACCAATGGCGCTCCATTCACCAACATTCAGTGGAGTTTCCCCGGCGCTACCCCCGCTGGTTCCACCGACCAATATCCCACGAACATTCAGTACGATTCCCCGGGAACCTATGAGGTCAGTCTGACGGCCAGCAATGAATGTGGCAGTTCGACACACTCGACCACCTTCACCATCTTTGAACCGGGCAGTGTATTTCTCAGCCCCGATACGGGCATTTGCATGACAGCTGGTGGTTTTCAGTTGTTTGCCAGCCCAGGCGGAGGCAACTGGACCGGCCCGGGGGTCAATCCTTCTGGCTGGTTCAACCCCCTGCAAGCCAATATTGGGCGCCATACCCTGGTGTACACCTTCAACCAAAGTGGTTGCTTGTCGACGGATAGCTTGGTGGTGGATGTATGGCCAGACCCAACGGTAGAGGCTGGTCCTGATTTGACGTTTTGTGTAGACGACAGTCCGCAGTTTGTCGGTGGTGGCAGTCCTGCGGGCGGGACTTGGGCCATTGATGGCAGTGGGGTGTTGCTATCTGGGAGCGTCTTTGATCCTGCTGCTTCCGGCGATGGTGTTTACACCTTGACTTATACCTATACAGACCCAAATGGCTGTAGCAATTCTGATGTGAAAAAAATACTGGTCAATCCGCTGCCGATTGTGGAAGCGGGACTGGACCAATCGATCTGCTTCAACCCCAATGATGTGCAGCTGAATGGAGCTGTTCCGGTGGGGGGCGTGTGGAGCGGCCCCGGTGTCACAGCCAGCGGGCGCTTCAATGCCGCCAATACCCCTGGGGTGGGCGCTTATACCTTATACTATTCTTTTACTGATACCAATACGGGCTGTACCGCTACGGATAGCTTGGTCGTGACGGTGACGCCAAACGATCAGGCAGATGCCGGACCAGATCTCAGTGTATGTATCAATGACGATTACCTCCCTCTGAACAGCGGTACGCCTATGGGGGGTGTTTGGAGCGGTCCGGGCGTAAGTTCGGCCGCTTCACTTTTCGATCCAGTGGCGGCAGGCGTTGGTTTGCACACCTTGACTTACACCGTTGGCAGTGGCATTTGTCAAAGCTCCGATGAGTTGGTGGTCATTGTGCGGGATGTGCCGATAGTGGTATTGCCAGAACCAGCTTCTTTCTGCGCCGATGATGCTCCTGTACCTTTGACGGCCCAGCCATTGGGTGGTGTGTGGACAGGTCCTGGCATTCAGGGAAATTCCTTTGATCCATCACAGGTGCCCGTAGGTGTTTACTTGTTGGAATACGAATATACAGACCCCAATACGGGTTGTTCGGACAATGATTTTTGGCGGGTGGAGATTTTGCCCATTCCGCAAGTCAGTGCTAGTGATACCTTGTATTGCAGCCAAGCGGTTGTCGTTGGGTTACCAGCGGCTCAGCCATTGGGTGGTGTGTGGAGTGGTCCTGGCGTTGTGGGGGCGCAGTTTGATCCTTTGCTGGCTGGAGGGGTTGGAATTTATACTTTGAATTATAGCTATACGACTTTCTTCGGTTGCTCCAATAGCGTGGATGTTCAAGTGGAAGTGGTAGATGCTCCGCCTGTAGAGGCCGGGCCCAATGATACGCTTTGCATTGATGGGGGACTGTTGACTTTTACAGATTACTCGCCCAACAACGGTCAGTGGAGTGGTCCCGGTATTGCCGATCCATTGCGGCCCATTTTCGATCCTACTTTGGCGGGGCCTGGTCGGCACATCATCACCTACAGTTTGGGCAAGGGAAGTTGTTTGGTCCAAGACAGTCGAACCATTTGGGTCTTTGCCATTGATCCGGTGGATGCTGGACCGGATGAGGAATTGTGCATCATCGAGGGAAGCATTCGCTTGTCGGGTTTCAGTCCGGCAGGGGGTGTGTGGAGCGGAGATGGATTGACAGATGTGGCGCAAGGCATTTTTGATCCGGCCACAGCTGGGGTGGGGACACATTTGTTGACCTACACCTATACGGATCCCATCTCTGGCTGTTCGAATGCCGATGTGAAGGCCTTCACTGTATATCCGATGGATCGGCCTTACTTTGAGATGCCAGAGATTGTTTGTCGGAATGAGGTGGTCAGAATTGACAATTTATCGACGGGCAATTTATCGGTCTTCTGGGACTTTGGCGATGGGCATACCTCTACGGATTTTGCCCCCGAGCATACCTTTGAAGCGGTGGGCGTATACATGGTAAAACTGACGGTAGAAAATGAATTTGGCTGCATCGACTCCACCGAGCAGCGCATTGAGGTAACGGACATTCCCTTGGCGCTCTTCGAGCTAGAAGCCAGTGATGCTTGCTCCGGGATCAGTTTGGGATTGAACAACCTAAGCTCTGGCTATGGTCTCAGCTATCTGTGGGACTTTGGCAATGGAGAAACCAGCACTGATCCCAATCCCGATTTGTTATACTACTTACCTGGCATTGAAGACACCAGTTACATTGTCACCTTGCGGGTCAGCAATCTCTGTGGGACGAGTTTTCACCAGGACGTCATCCAGGTACATCCGATTCCACAAGCAGGCATTGGCATTTCCACTGATTCGGACTGCTCGCCCATCACCGTTTCTTTTGCCAATACGACCATCGGAAATGGAACGAGTTTTTTCTGGGACTTTGGCAATGGACAAACCAGCACGGATCCCATTCCCGAACCACAAACCTACAGTTCGGATGGCAACATCAATGTATTTACTGTCACCTTGATTGCCTTCAATGTCTGTAGCTCAGATACAACGACCAGCGAGGTGGTGGTCACCCCTCCGGATGTCAAATCGGTCTTTGGCGTACAGCCTCGGCTGGGATGTGAGTCATTGGAAGTCGTGTTTACCAATCAATCCGATCCAAAGGCGACCATTGACTGGGATTTTGGGGATGGCAATACCAGCTCTTTGCCCAACCCCACCCACGTCTACGACAGCCCTGGCACTTATGAAGTGATCCAGTACGCCAGTACGGTATGTGGGTACGATACGAGTATGACGACTGTGACTGTTTTGCCAGCACCAGAGGTCAAATTTAGCCACAATGCAGTTGCTTGCTTGGGACAGGTTGTTCAGTTTTACAATCAATCCGACAACCTGAGTGGCAACTTCTGGGACTTTGGCGATGGAACAACATCGATCTTGACATCTCCCACCCACACCTATCAAAAGGCAGGAATTTACACGGTTCGTTTGCGCGGCATCTCCATGTTCAACCAGTGCGAAAGCGAATACATCAGCGAGGTCAAGGTCTTGGATGTTCCGATTGCGGACTTTGTTCCTTCGTCCAGAAACGGTTGTGTTCCCTTCCGGGTTGATTTTGTCAACAATTCTACGGGAGCGACTTATTACAAGTGGAACTTTGGCGATGGCAATGTCGGGGTGGGAGAGAGTGTAGATCACATATTTACCGAGCCGGGGAGTTACGATGTCAGCTTGATTGCGACGGACGAGAATGGCTGCTTCAAGGATACCACCATTTTGAACATTTTGGTCCATCCATCTCCTCAGTCGGGCTTTGCGGTGGAGCAAGACCAATTGTGCCAATTGCCCGCCAGGGTTGAGTTTGAAAACCAATCTGTGGATGCCGATGCCTTTGAATGGTTGTTTGGCGACGGAACAACTTCTTCTCAAACCAATCCTGAAAAGTTGTACAATCGATCGGGCATATATCCCGTACAGTTGGTGGCCATCAACCAGTATGCTTGTCGGGACACCTTTGGCGATGATTTGCGCATCTATCCCCAACCCAAAGCAGAGCTGGCCATTGGGGATGCAGAGGGCTGTGTCCCGGTATCGGTCCTCTTTGAAAACAATTCTGAAAATGCCAACATCTTCCGCTGGAACTTTGGCGACGGACAAAGCTCTGATGAACGAACTCCCTCACACACATATGAAACCAAGGGTCGCTACGACGTGGAATTGATCGCCTCGATTGACGATGTCTGTTTTGACACCATGCGAGCAAACAACCTGGTGCGGGTCGAAGGCGTGCCTGTGGCCAATTTCAGTTTTGAAGAAATCATCGACAATGGATTGCGATCCGGTACCTACCAGTTTACCAACTTGTCGACAGGCGCTGAGAACTACTATTGGGATTTTGGCGATGGCAATGAGTCGCGAGAGATCGACCCTCTGCACCGCTACTCGAACAATGGTGATCGTCAGATTTACCTGGAGGCAAGTACCAATTTTGGCTGTGTCCACGATACTGTGATCAATTTGGAGATGCCTTGCATCAAGGGCTTGTTCATTCCAAATGGCTTTTCTCCCGAGCAGGGGATTGGAGATGTTCGCCTCTTCAAGCCCAAGGGCGTTGGATTGAAGGAGTATCACATTCAGGTGTATTCTCCTTATGGTCAGCTGATATGGGAAAGCACCGAGATTTCCAATGGCATGCCTGCGGAGTCCTGGGATGGCACCTTGCAGGGAGAATTGCTGCAGCAGGATGTGTACGTTTGGAAAGCGACGGCCATCTTTTGTGATGGAACCAGTTGGAAGGGGATGAAGACGGAGAATGGAGGGCTCAAGACGATGGGGTCGCTGATTTTGCTGCGATGAGTACTAGTTGGCAAGGTCGTTAGGAGGAAGCGCCCCGACTGCTGGATGATCAATCGAATGTTTTTTCAGGACAATGTGACCTGGGCTGCTGAAGAAAAGTGGTCCAGGTCATGTTTTTTGGGGGCAATACCCAAATTTATTGGAAAATTGAGGTCTCCGAAATGTACTTTATTTATCTGTGTAATAAATTGGTGATAAATGATATACGATTGAAGAATAAAAAAATGTAAAACTTTAACACTTTTATTTATGGAATTTTGGGGGGTGCCGTGTCCTATTACCGAGAAAAACGAAAATCTGCGATCCGCGGCAGTGATTTTCGGACAGCATAAAAACTCCCTTTTGGGCACATCTGCCCAGGTTTGGGTTGGCGGAGCCGTGTTTGGGCATGGCTCCAAAAAGGGGTGGTCCGTTTGGGGTCACCGGAGGGCGGGAATCCCACCCAAGCCCCAAGCTCTACCTCCCCCCCAATGCTCATTTTCTCAGTCCAAGCCCGGAGCCTCCCTCTCAACAATGCCTTCCACCCCACGCCCAAAACCTCATCGCAGCCACAGCGCCCGATAGTCCCCAGCCTTGTCATACATATCGGCCTGCCGCTTGGTATTGAACACCCGGTCGCGTGGATCATTCCCCACCCCCGCAGCATACAACCAATTGCCATAATTGCTGGTCACGTCGTAGTCGATGAGCATGGATTCAAACCAGGCTGCTCCGATGCGCCAATCCTGTTTGAGGCGATGGACAAAGTAGGAGGCGACATTTTGCCGACCGCGATTGCTCATGAATCCGCTCAGCTTGAGTTCCTTCATGTTGGCGTCCACAAACTCATCGCCAGTCTCTCCATTGATCCATTTTTGAACGATCTTGGGCCGGTGTTGCCACTGGCGGGGCTGGTCTTTGATGCCGCTGGGCCAGAAAATGCGGCGGCCATATCTCATGGCAGTGTATTTGAAAAAGTCGCGCCACAGCAATTCGAATTTGAGCCAGTAGGTCGACTTGTTTTTTTCGACTTCTTCCTCGTACTTTTCGACCTCGGCATAAATGGCTCGGGCAGAAATGCAGCCGTGGGCCAGCCAAGCAGAAAATTTGCTGGAATAGTCAGCACCGATGAGGCCATTGCGGGTTTCCTTGTAGGTAGACAGCAGTTCTTTGTCCCAAAAATAGTGATCGACTCGTTTCCAAGCCTCCAGGGCACCTCCTTTGAAAGGCAGAACTGTGCGCTCGTCAGCGGTGAACTCCTCAAATCCAAAGTCTTTCAAAGAAGGGACTGGGGTGTCCTCCAAGCTGGGACTTGGGATGCTTTTGGGACTTTCAGAAGACGGTCGGATCTCGCTGTATTTTTCCACCTTTCCCCGAAAAGCGGTGAATACCTTGGGCATGCGTTCGATGGAAAAACTCAGGTCGTCGGGATGGACCAGGGGGCTGTTGTGGTAGTACTGGACAGCCAGTTTTTCTTCCACGGCTCGTTCGACCTTGATTTCTTCAGAGGTGTATTCTTTGGATGCATATACGGTGGAGCACTCGTACTTCTCGGCCAGTTGGGCAAGGATGTCGGCGGCTTGGCCACGCCGGATGATCAAATCGCTGCCAGTCTCTTTGAGATGAGTTTTCAAATCTTCGAGGGATTCCAGCAAAAACTTGAGGCGAAAAGGTCCGGTTCGCTGAAATCCCCAGCGGTCTGTTCCCAGCCATTGTTCGTCAAAGATGTATACCGGAACGATTTCATTTGCTTCTTCCAGGGCTGCCTGTAGGGCCAGATTGTCGCTTAGTCTGAGGTCTGTTCTAAACCAAAGTAGTACCCGATTCATATGCACTTTTTGTGTGTGAAATTTGAGGACTTTTTGCAAGGTCCTACATCGAAACACGGATTCGGGCAATTGGTTGAAAGGCAGTGGATTCGCGTTGGGGAAAAAGCGCGCTGGGTTTTGCCAATGGTGGTGTACCGGCGCATATTTTTTTCACCTGTCAACCATTGTTTGGGAGAAATATTGTCTTTCCTGCGATTCCCGATAATGTCACATTCGGTTATCAGTTGCCATGTAGTGCGGACAATGATGGTCGCCTACTCGCTGGGTGTTGGAGGCACTGCATCAAGAATCCCATGTGTCTGTCCATCTGCAGAAAGTCCTTTGGATGTAGCAGAAAATCCTGTGATTGGACCTCCTCAGAGAACAGCAATCACATCAATGGGAGGTGCCTTTTGTGTTGCCAGCAGAGAATTGACTGCTGAAACTCGTCAGGGATCAAGTCAAAATGCCTGTCACACTTGTTTGTGATTGCTTGATTGTTAAAGAGTGTTAATAGGTCTTTCTTTGTTGCACTTACCGAGCCATTAGAACGCTTACTCGAAACTCTACCTTGAGGTAAGCAAGACCGACCCCCTCACATTCACATCACTATTTTAGCCATTGCTGTCTTCAGCTCTTGAGGATGTTGTCCTCTGAAGAGGTAAGGCGCTGTATTCTCCCCCCACCATTGAGAATTAACAACCAAAAGCTATTCTATGCGACTTTATTTTACCTTTTTTCTTTTGTGTGTGGGACTTTCTGTTCAGGCTCAAGATCCATCGTTTTCGCAGTTTTATGCCAACCGGATTTATCTCAATCCAGCACTGGCGGCACTTGACCCGGGGATTACCCTGTCGGGAAATTACCGCTCGCAATGGAGGAATGTCGACAATGGGTTCCAGACCTATGTGGCGACTTTTGAAATTCAGGAACCCTTCATTCGGAGTGGATTTGGGCTGAGTGTTTATCAAGACATTCAGGGCTTGCCGGCCTTGACAACTTCCGGGGTTGGTCTGACCTATGCCTACACCATTCCCATGGAGCGCCATTCGGTCCACATCGGGATGCAAGCCAACTGGTTTCAGAAAACGGTGGACTACGACAAGATCATTTTCTCTGACGAACTCGATCCGGTTTATGGCGACATCTACAGCACCAATTTCGAATCGGGTTTGGATCGGTCCACATTCACAGACTTCAACATCGGAGCGGTGTGGAGATTCAAGGGGGCCATCAATTTGGGAAAGAAACGCTACCGCGACACCCACAACAGCATCGGCATCTCTCTCAATCACGCCACCAATGTATTCAACTCGGTGGGCGCTGATGAGTCTTTGCTCAACCTGGAAACCAAGACACCTCCCCGCATGACGATACATGGAGGATCCATCATTCCACTGGCTTTTGTGGGAGGATCCAAGAAAAAGACCATTTCCATTTCGCCCAACTTCAAGTACGACATACAGGGGGTTGACTTGTTCAACACCAAGGAAAATCTGCAGGTCTTCACCTACGGATTCTACTTGCTCTACGAAGGCATCTACATGGGAGCGATGTACCAGCACAAGTTTTTGGTCTCGGCACCCAAGCACACCAATGCCTTCATCTTTTCCTTTGGAGCGCACATCGAAAACGAAAAATCGAAGAATAAGTTTTTCATAGGATTCAGCTACGATGCCAACACCACTGGGTTGGGAACAACCGCAGGTGGCGTGTACGAACTGGCCGTCCGTTGGACCTTCGCAAAGGCACCAAACATTTTTGGCGGCAAAAACGGAAGATCATCTAAAAAACCCATGGATTGCTATCACTTTTTCTAAGAGCCATTGATAGAGCCATTACACACACTAATCATTTTTCATTCGCTAGAACGAGACCCTCAAATTGCATTTTCCCATGAACAAAAACCTACTACACTTATTTTCGTTTTTTTCACTGTTGTGGTTACCTGCTTTGGCGAGTGGGCAATGCAACTTCTCTCCTTCTTCCAACTTGGTATGTGGGGGAGAATTGGTGGATTTTACCGTGATCAGTCCCGCGGGAGGCAGCATTTACTCTTGGGACTTCAACAACGACGGCAACATCGACAACTTTGGTACGATGGTGTCTTTTCCGTTTCCCACCGACATCATCAATCGAACGTTTACCGTAACGCTCTATCGGGATGGTGCTTTTTGTAGTTCGCAAAACATTCAGGTGCGTTTCACACCCGATGCTTCCATTGCGGTGGTACCGGGAAGTGGCATCATGGATGGCAACGAAATGCGGGTTTGTAATGCAGACTCTACGGCAGAGCTGAGCATTTACAATGCCTCTCTGACCTACACCAACAACACCCAGTACGAGATCGATTGGGGAGATGGTACGGTGGAGACCTATACCAATGCCACCTTTCCCAACACCAGTTTCATTTCGCACAACTACAGCGGAGAGGGATACTACAATGTGCGGGTCACCGTGACGGGAACCAACGGATGTGTGGGCGTCGAAACCTATGTCTTCTACAACGGTAGCAACCCGTCGGTGGGTTTGGCGAGTCCTGGTAACACCGTCGGACTTTGCGTTCCTGCAACCATCCGTTTTCCCATCATCAACACGGAGCTCAATCCAGATGGAACTGTCTATGTCATCAGAATTGGTGGCGATACAGTCGGGGTCTACACCCAGGCAAACATTCCCGATACCTTGGTCTACACCTTCCTGGAATCTTCTTGTGGCACAGCAACATCAACCGGAAATTATCAGAATGCATTTGACGTACAGGTATTGGCCACCAACCCATGTGGATCTTCCAATGCCATCATCGAACCCATCGAAATCAGTGAACCACCAGAGATCAACTTCGACGTCGATCGGCCGCTGACGGGCTGTGCCAGCGAACCATTTACCTTTACCAACTCATCCGTTGGCATTCAGGAAGTCATCAGTGGAAACTGTTCGACCAACCTGACGGGAAGTTGGACCATCACACCGGGTGTCCCTGGCGTTCACTGGAACATCTTGGCAGGCAACCCCTTCGGGTCCGACATCTTGGTGGTAGAGTGGTTGATCCCTGGCGATTACACCGTAAAGATGAACATCAGCAGTCCTTCTTGTGGGGAGTTTGAAATAGAAAGAGGAGTTACCATCATCGACGAAGCCACGGCGGGAGCAACCGCTACCTTGATCAATGCCTCTTCTCCTGCGCTGTCCGACATCTGCGCACCAACGCTGGGACTGTTTCAAAATACATCCATCGGCGACAGCTTGAGCTACACTTGGAACATCAGTCCAAATACTGGCTGGTTGTATGCCAATGGAACCAACGATACCACTTCCAACTTGGATGTGATCTTCACCGATGCAGGCTCTTACAATGTGAGTCTGACGGCCTTCAACCAATGTTCAGCCGATACCTGGGATACCACCTTGGTAATTGCAGGCGACCCGGCCATCATTCTCGATCCCATTCCGGATGTGTGTGAGTCTACGGTCTTGAACTTCAATGCAGGCAATGTGCTCTTCCACGCCAATGGGGGAACCTTCCAGTCCTTTATCTGGAGTTTTCCAGGAGCGACACCTTCTACCTCTACAGATCAATACCCAACGGGAATCACTTATGACTCTCCCGGCAATTATACTGTGATGGTCACTGTGGCCAATGAATGTGGAAGCTATACCACTTCTACGGATTTCTACATCCAGCAACCGGGCAATCTCATCATTGATCCCGATATGGAGGTCTGTCGAGATTCTACTCCGTTTCAGTTGAATGCCAATTTATTGGGCGGTTTGTGGAGTGGAAATGGGGTGTCGGGCTCTGGATTGTTCAACCCTTCGACGGCTCAGATTGGGGTCAACCAGGTCATCTATACCTACCAGGACAGCCTTTGTACCCTGAGAGATACCATGAACATTACTGTCCATCCACTGCCGATGCTAACGGCCGGACCGGATCAGGAGGCCTGTGTCAGCGATGGCAACTTCTTGATTCTGGGGTATTCACCTGTTGGTGGAACATGGACGTCTGACAATGGCGGGGTCATCGTAGGGGCCAATGCCTTCAATCCTTCCGCTTCGGGAGATGGGGTCTTCACTTTGACCTATACCTACACAGATGGCAATGGCTGTCGAGCACAAGTCAACAAGACTGTCATCATCCATCCGCTTCCTTCAGTGGAGGCCGGACCGGATCGAACCGTTTGCGACAATCCGACGGATGTGCCCATGAGTGGCTTCAGTCCTGCAGGAGGGGTTTGGTCAGGAGTGGGAGTGACGCCTACTGGAATCTTCAATGTCAACAACACACCTGGTGTGGGACAATATGTCCTGTACTACACCTTTACCAATATGGTCAGTGGATGTACCAACACAGACAGCTTGCAAGTGACCGTGGTACCGCCAACGAGTGCGGTGGCTGGTGCCGATGAGGAGGTTTGCATCAACGACAATCCTTATGTCATCACAACGGGCAGCCCAGTAGGTGGCTATTGGACGGGAGCAGGCGTAGATTCTACTTCCAACGTATTTGATCCAGCCGCAGCTGGTGTCGGGGTTCACGTATTGACCTACACCTTTGGAGGCGGCAATTGCCAGGATCAGGATACCAAATTGATCACGGTACGAGACATACCGACCATCACCATCATGTCGGATCGGGAGGAGTGCATCGACTTTGGCACCATCAATCTGGTGGCATCTCCGGGAGGAGGTAACTGGACGGGCATCGGTGTCAGTGGCACGCAGTTCGATCCGGTCGTAGCAGGAGCAGGGACTTTTACCCTCACCTATACCTACACAGATGCCACGACAAATTGTAGCAACAGTGCCAGCGTAGACATTACGATCAATCCGCTGCCAGTGGTCAATACCCAGGATACGACTTACTGTAACACACCTGGCTTGGTGGACCTGCCCTTGGCCACCCCTATGGGAGGCAACTGGAGCGGTCCGGGAGTTGTGGGTACGCAGTTTGACCCGGCGCAGGCTGGGGGAGAAGGAAGTTATACCTTGACCTATGCCTTCACAGATGGAGAAGGTTGTTCTGACAGTGAGACCATCACGGTACAAGTCATCAGTCCAGATGTTGTCAATGCCGGACCGGATCGCATTCTTTGTGCGGATGATGCGGCGATCAATTTGGCGGTCATGGCCAGTCCGTCGGGCGGTATTTGGTCAGCCAACGGCAGCAATGGCTTGAGTGGAGGGCAGTTTGATCCTGTGATTGCAGGGGTGGGCGTGCATACGCTTACGTACACGGTGGGCTCGGGCAACTGTCAGGTAACAGATGACATCACCGTAGACGTCAAAGCATTGCCCATCGTAGAGGCGGGCGGTAATTTTGCCCTTTGTGAGAGCGAGCCACCCTTTGCCTTGGCAGGCTTTTCTCCTCCGGGTGGTACATGGAGTGGTTCGGGGCTTTCCGATGTGGTCAATGGCATTTTTGATCCGGGAAGTGTTGCCCCAGGAGACCATGTGTTGACCTATACTTATACAGATGCATTTGGATGCTCTGACTCTGATACAAAGACCATTACGGTATACCCACTTCCCAACCTGACAGTGAGGGATACCAGTTATTGTAATACACCTGGCTTGGTAGATTTGCCAGTGACAAATCCGGCAGGAGGAACCTGGAGTGGCAGCGGTGTGCTGGGAAGTCAATTTGATCCGTCGGCCGCTGGTGGGGTTGGAACTTACATTTTGACCTACAGCTACACGGATGGCAACAGTTGCAGCAGCAGCACGACCATCAACGTGACAGTGATTTCTCCAGAGTCGGTATCAGCAGGACCGGACCGCATCGTTTGTGTGGACCTCGATCTGATTGATTTGAGTGTCAGTTCAAGTCCGGTAGGAGGTGTGTGGTCGGCCAATGGCAGCCGCGGTTTGGTGGGACGAGCGTTTTATCCTGGCCAAGCAGGCGTGGGTGTGCATACCCTTACCTACAGTGTGGGCTCGGGCAACTGTCTGGTATCGGATGATTTGATCATCGAGGTAAAACCTTTGCCAGTGGTAGAGGCAGGCCAAGATGTGGAGTTGTGTATCAACGAGGGCAATTACCAGCTTACTGGCTTCAGTCCGCTGGGTGGAGTCTGGAGTGGAACGGGTGTTGTGGACGTAGTCAACGGCATCTTTGATCCTGCCAGTGTGGCACCGGGCGATTATGAATTGACCTACAGCTTTACAGACATCTACGGTTGTGAATCTGAAGACAGCCGCACCATCACGGTACATCCATTGCCTGTCATTTCTGCGATGGCTGATACTGCTTTTTGTAATACACCTGGTTTGGTCAACTTGCCGCAGCCGACTCCGGTGGGCGGTACCTGGAGTGGCCCCGGGGTATTGGGAAGTCAATTTGACCCACAGACAGCTGGTGGGGTAGGAGTGTACACATTGACCTACAGTTATACAGACAACAATGGTTGCAACAATACGGAGGACATGCGCGTGACGATCGTCTCTCCCGAAGATGTAGAGGCCGGACCGAATCGCTTGGTTTGTATTGATCATGGCGTCATTGACTTGGGTGTATCAGCCAGTCCGCTGGGCGGCAGTTGGTCGGCCAACGGCAGTGGTGGTTTGTCGGGTGATCAATTTGATCCGATGGCAGCCGGAGCGGGCATCCATGTACTGACCTACAGCGTGGGTGCGGACAATTGCCGGGTGACAGACAATGTGGTGGTGGAAGTAAAACCACTGCCTGTTGTAGAGGCGGGTGGACGCGTCGAGATTTGCATCAATGAAGACCCGATTACCTTGAACGGCTACAGCCCAGGAGGAGGGGTATGGAGTGGAAGTGGATTGATCGATGTGGTCAATGGCATTTTTGATCCTGCCAGTGTGGCGCCGGGTGAATACGAACTGACCTACACCTTTACAGACTTTTTCGGCTGTGTCAATTTCGATACACGGACGGTGGAAGTCAAGCCATTGCCGGTGGTAGATGCCGGACCAGATACCACCTTCTGTGATGCGCCCTTGAACGTCTATCTGACGCCTGCGACACCGATTGGAGGCAATTGGAGTGGCCCTGGGATTGTCAATCCAACCAATGGAACCTTCAACCCAGAAACAGCAGGTGGAGAGGGCATTTACACCTTGACCTATACCTACACAGACATCAGCACAGGCTGTACGGATCAGGACCAAATTTTTGTCACAGTGGTAGCACCACAAATCATTGAAGCGGGACCAAACGATACAGTTTGTATTGACCAAGGCTTGTATCAGTTGCCCGGTTTCACGACCAGCCTGGACGGAACATGGTCGGGACCTGGAATTGTAGACGCAAGTCAGGGCATTTTTGACCCACAAGTCGCCCAAGCAGGCATTCACATCTTGACCTACAGCTATGGTGTGGGAAGTTGTTTGGTAGAAGACAGCAAAACCATTCTGGTGGTTGATTTGAGCTACGTTTTGGCTGGACCGCCGGAGAACAGTTGTTTGACCTACCCGGCCTTTGAGCTGAGTGGAGAAAGCCCTCCTGGTGGGGTTTGGGGCGGACGAGGCATTTTGAACTCCAGCACGGGACTCTTCGATCCTGGACAAGCGGGCGTAGGTACCCATACGATCGACTATACATTTACAGACCCCATGTCGGGTTGCCAATACACGACGACCAAGGAAGTGACGGTTTTCCCAATGGTAGAGCCAGACTTCATCATGCCGGAAGTGGCTTGTAGAGGAATTCCGGTTGTCTTTGAAAACCTCACGCCGAGCACCTACCGCTTTTGGTGGAGCTTTGGAGATGGCCGCACATCAAGTGCCTTTGAGCCAGTCCACACCTACTACAACGACGGTGACTACACAGTGCGCCTGATTGTGGAGAACGACTACGGTTGTCGGGACACAGTGGAGCATTCCTTGATCATCACCGACCGTCCGGTGGCCTTCTTCGAGCCGGAGACCAATCTGGCGTGCGAGGGCATTGAGTTGGATTTGACCAATGAAAGTTATGGCTATGGTTTGTCGTACTTGTGGGACTTTGGCAATGGCCGCACCAGCACAGAGGCCAATCCTGGGATTGTGTACTTTGGTCAGGGGATCAACGATACTTCTTATGTCATCACCTTGGAAGTGACGAACCTATGTGGAACCAGTGTCTTCCAGGACGTCATCACGGTGCGACCCACCCCAAAACCAGACATTGGAATCTCCTCGGAGTCAGACTGTTCGCCCATCACGATCAACTTTGCCAACACCACGGTGGGGGCAGCAGCGGGCTTCTATTGGGACTTTGGAAATGGAGAGACTTCTACGGATGCCATTCCACCGCCACAGATTTACACAACAGATTCTACGACGACGATATACGATGTCATGCTGATTGCCTTCAACGAGTGTGGTACCGACACGGCCTTCACCCAAGTGGTGGTAGAGCCAGCCGACGTCCGCGCTTTCTTTGAGCCATCGGCTCTGCTCGGTTGCCAGCCATTGACCATCGACTTCTCCAACTTCTCCACACCAGGTGCCAACATCGACTGGGACTTTGGCGACGGCAACACCTCTGCCGATGACAATCCGACCCATACCTTCGAAGAGGCGGGTACCTTCACGGTGGTACAGTATGCGAGCAGTGATTGTGGGTACGATACGACGGCCTTGCAGATCAGGGTATTGCCACAACCTGACGTATTCTTCACCCATGAGACCAGGGTGTGTATCGGGCAGGAAGTGAGCTTCAACAACCAATCGCAAAACGTCAGTGGAAACTTGTGGGATTTTGGCGATGGGGACAGTTCATCTCTCAACAATCCGGTCCATACCTATTATGTACCAGGAACTTACACGGTGACCTTGTCGGGTATTTCACAATTCAACCAATGTCCTGCCACGCACACCTCTGAGGTGACGGTCTTGGAGCTGCCACATGCAGAGTTTGAACCATCCGCAGTTGTAGGCTGTGTGCCGATGAATGTAGAATTTGCCGACTTGTCAAGAGGCGCCGACTTTTACATCTGGGACTTTGGCGATGGCAACACGGGAGCTGGTCCGGCTCCGAACCACGTCTTTGACTCGATCGGGAGTTACAGTGTGAGTCTGGTGGTAGGAGATGCCAACGGATGTTACAACGATACGACCTTGCTCAACATCTTGGTCAATCCAGTTCCAACGGCTGAATTTGCCTTCGATCAAATCTCTCAGTGTCAATTGCCAGCTCAGATCGACTTTGAGAACCTATCAGAGGATGCGATCGGCTACAGCTGGACCTTTGGCGACGGCGAAGAATCGACCTTTAACGAACCAAGCCACATCTACACAGAATCGGGTACCTATCCGGTAGAGTTGGTGGCGGTCAATCAATACAACTGTACAGATACGAGCACTTTGGATGTCCGGATTTTCCCTGAACCAAGTGCAGAATTTGCCCTGATCGACACGGAAGGCTGTGCGCCACTGACGGCTACCTTTGCCAATCGTTCCACAGGAAGCAACTCTTACTACTGGGACTTTGGAGACGGGGCCAGCTCGACCGAAGAAGTGCCGACGCATGTGTACAATGAGGAGGGAGACTACGATGTCAAGTTGGTGGTTTCGATAGACGATGTTTGTTTTGACAGTACGACCTTGTTTGGAGCAGTGCGGGTCCATCCACAGCCAATCGCTTCCTTCGAAGCGGTGGAGGCCAGCGGTTTGGATCAAAACAGCGGAACCTACCAGTTTTTGAACCGTTCGCAATACGCAGACTACTACTTCTGGGAATTTGACGATGGCACGACCTCTGAGGACGAGAGTCCCATCCACCGCTTCATGCACAATGGCAACCAGCAGATTTACCTGGAAGTCAGCAACGACTTTGGATGTGTGGACGACACCATCATGACGATTGTCCCACCATGCATCAAGGGCTTGCACTTGCCGAATGGATTTTCACCGGAGCACGGCATTGGAGATGTTCGCTTGTTCAAGCCGAGCGGAATTGGGCTGAAGGAGTTCCACGTGCAGGTATACAGTCCATACGGGCAGTTGCTGTGGGAGAGTCGGGAGTTGGATTCAGACGGAATGCCCTCCGAGGCATGGGATGGAACGCACAATGGCCAGCTGTTGCCACAAGACGTATACGTATGGAGAGCGACGGGAATATTCTGTGATGGAACCGTTTGGCAGGGTGTGAAAGGAGAGGAAGGCGTATACAAGACGATGGGCTCAGTGATCTTGTTGCGATGATGTAAAAACCACAAATGCTGGTCTTGGGCAAGATGGAAGCCCGGCCAGACACTATTATAATGAGTATTCAGGAGATTGTCTGTGATCAAAGCGGGCAGTCTCCTTTTTAATTTAGCGATAAGATTAGTATCTTTCCGCCGAAGAAGAGCAAACCTCCATCTGAGGAGGGACAGGAGGCGACTTTCCCACTACTGTTCGTTACGCACCCATACAAGATTCGCAATACTCTCTGGCCGCATCCAGGCCATTGGGGAACACTCAGTAATACCATCATTCAAATCTAAAAAACCATCCAAATGAAAAAGCTTATTTGTGTACTACCCATTCTATTGATGTTGCTTTGTACGGCGGATGTACAGGCGCAAAACTACCAAACGGCCATTGGAGCTCGCCTGGGCTATCCACTATCGGCCTCGATCAAGCACTTCATCAACGAGTCCCATGCATTGGAAGGTTACATCGGCACTCGTGGCTGGTCGACCTACCGTTGGACCAACATCAGTGGCGCCTACCAGATCCACAAGCCCATCGAGGGCGTGGACGGCCTGCAGTGGTACTTTGGGGCAGGTGCCTCGGTCTACTTCTGGAATTTCCGCGACGATTTTGTTGGCGGCGAGTTCAGCAACCTCAATCTAGGTCTCCAGGGCTACCTCGGCTTGGACTACACCTTCTCGGATGTCCCGATCAGCATCACAGCCGACTGGATCCCTTCGATTTTCTTGGGCGGCTTTTTGGGCGGCTTTGGCGGGGGATATGGCACCTTGGGTGTCCGCTACATCCTCTCGGGCAGCAACTAAAGTTGGGTGTGATCCTACCGGTCTGGCCCGGTGTGGCATGCTACAGGCTGGTAGGATTAAAAAATATTCCCTTTGCCCTTGCATATTGTAAAAACTATCAATATTTTTGCACGGCTTATGACTGATGCAGTACATCGAAAGGGGTGAGAACCATTGGTCAATCGAATCAGCCAGGTGGAGTGGGTGAGTGGCTGAAACCACCGGTTTGCTAAACCGGCGTACTTGGAAACAGGTACCGCGGGTTCGAATCCCGCCTCCACCGCAGCCGTTTGGCATGTCAAGCACAGGGTTCAAAAGTTGGTTCGGTGTTTGATGTACAAGCAACAGGTCCTGTAGCCTGTGAACTACAGATTCGGGGTGTAGCGCAGTCCGGTTAGCGCACCTGCTTTGGGAGCAGGGGGTCGTAGGTTCGAATCCTACTACCCCGACAACTGAAAATCAAGGAGTTACGATGAAAAATCGTGGCTCCTTTTTTTGTTGGTTTACATCTGGGTTTGCAGATTTGGTTTTTCTCCTTGGATAAATTTTAAGCTAATCTTAGCAATTCAATGACAGGCCATTATTTTGATCTTAGCATACTTGGGTTATCATAAGAGTAAAGTAAATCAAGACTGCCGATCTTAAAGATGCCATTCACAGCTCATTAAGTGGTATCAATTTTATTTCGAAATAGAATCATTAGATTACCAACTTACGTTCATTTCCATTCTATCCTTGACCAGTTATTTTTTGTGATAATACCATTTTGAAATTTGGGCTATTGAAATATATGCTATATTTTTATTTGAAAATCTTATTTTCAAGTTATGCCTA
>JBCBOS010000028.1:0-124188 GCA_039821145.1 Bacteroidota bacterium
GGCATAGAGGCGACTTATGCCTGTCGAGCAATTGTCATCTTCATCCGTTACATCTCCAATGTCAGTGATCGTTGTGTCCAATTGACAGCTCGCTGTAAGGTAAACCATCTGATCCGTAGGTACAGTAAACGTTGGATGGATCGTATCTAGGACAGTCACTCGCTGCGTATCGATCGTTGTATTACCACAGTCATCTACCAAGGTCCAAATCCGGAGGAATTCGCCCGTGCCATTGCAACCTGTCAGGCCACTCAGCTCATCTGCATAGGTTGCCTCTATTCCTGTCGAACAATTGTCATCTTCATCCATTACATCTCCAATGTCAGTGATCGTTGTATCCAATTGACATGTCGCTGTGAGATAGACTGTTTGATCGGTCGGCACAGTGAACGTTGGATGAATCGTATCCAAAACCGTCACCCGCTGCGTATCGATCGTCGTATTGCCACAATCGTCTACCAAGGTCCAAATGCGAAGGAATTCTCCTGTGCCATTGCAACCTGTTAGACCACTCAGCTCATCTGCATATGTTGCTTCTATTCCTGTCGAGCAATTGTCATCTTCATCCGTCACATCTCCAATATCGGTAATCGTTGTATCCAATTGACAAGTGGCCGTGAGATAGACCGTCTGATCCCCCGGTACAGTGAACGTTGGCTCGCTCGTGTCAATGATAATGAAACGAGCGGTCGAATTGGAGACATTGCCGCATTCATCTGTCGCAGTGAAGGTCACCAAAAGGACAGCAGAGGTATCGCTGTTGCAAGAGGACAGGGATGGGACACCTCCGCCTGCGTAGTCGTGTGACAAGGTGACGCTGCCGCAAACATCCGTTGCCGCGAAGCCCGCCAGATTGGTTATCCAATCGCTCAAGGCTGACAGATTACCTGAACCGTCGCACTCGACAATGGTATCTCTGGCACTTTCCAATACAATCGGATTCGATGTGTCCACAATGCTGACCGTGGCTTGTCGAGTGGCTGTGTTGCCGCAAATGTCTGTGGCCGTAAATGTGACCAATGTGCTGCCTGTGGTTCCACAACTGTAGCTGATGCCAGCATAGTTATGGGTGATGGTCGCCGTTCCGCAAGGGTCAGATGCCGCTCCATTTCCGTTGTTGGCAAGCCAGTTGGCAATGGCACCAGAAGGATCAGATGTGCTGTCGCATTCTACACTGAAATTGGAAGGGTCAATGTCCCAGACAGGAGGGTCTGTATCTTGAATCAGGAAGTTGGCAAAATCCGTTGCCGTACATCCGGATACTTCTACCAACAAACTGACCAGCTTGCTGCCACAATTGCTGTACGTAATATTATGTGGGCCTCTTCCCGTGGCCGTGGCAGGTGATGCATTGTTGCCAAAGTCCCAAGTGTAGGAGGCTCCTGCTCCTGCATCCGTCGCTTCGTATACCACCGTTTCGCTGGTACAGGCTACGGTATCAGGACCGAGTTCGATATTGGCCAATACATCACAATCTGGATCATCACAGTCTACCAAACCATCTTCGTCATCGTCTATTCCGTTGTCGCATATCTCAACACAAGGGATGACTGTAAAGCTGAAACAACAGGAGCCAGAAACACCACAATTGCTATTGGTCACCACACAGGCATTGTAAGTGCCAGGGGTTGCCCCATTGACATCCACAGAGATGGAATCCGTCGATTGTCCAAATGTAATGATCATGCCCGATGGCACCGTCCATGTATAACTGGTGGCATCTGGCAATGGATTGATGGAAAACGGTACGGCGACATTGCTGCTGCAAACTGTCAAGGGATCACCGCTGCTGGTAATGGGACAGGCGCGCGGGATCGGATCGTCCAAAACCACATTGACCGGGCCTGCCATACAAGCACTGTTGCTGCTGTCGCGCACAAAGACATCATAGCTGCCAGCCGACAAGCCAGTGAATGTGTTCGAGGATTGCCAACTGCCCGCATTCAGTCGATATTCATAAATCGAAATTCCACCAGATGCCAAAACAATGATGCTTCCATCGGATCCTTCACAAAGCGTCGGAGCAGTTGGACTGACATTCGTGATTTGCAAAGGTGGTGGTTGGGTCAAGGTGACAGTATCGTATGCCAAGCAACTGTTTTGATCACTCACTGTCAAATAGTATGTTCCTGCTCCAATATTGCTGAGATCAGCCGTTGTCGCTCCATTGCTCCAGTTGTACGTATAGCTGCCCGTCCCACCATTGGTTGTACTGCTGACGGTTCCATCTGTCGCTCCAAAGCAAGTGACGTTGAACCCATAGTAATTTGATGTTACCACAGAATTGTTATTCAGCACAAAAGGCTCAATGAGCGTCACACTGTCCACGATGGAACAATTGTTCTCATCCGTCACAGTCACGCGATAAGTCCCAGCTCCAACATTGCTGATGGCATTGGAGGTGAAACTGCCTACATCCCAAGCATACGTGTAAGTGCCTGTTCCACCGCTGACCGTGGCCGACGCACTCCCGTCACTCGCTCCTGCACAGCTGATGTCGGCACCATTGTAATCTGAGGTCACACTTGTCCCGATTGCCAAGGCAGGAGGTTCAAGCAAGCTAATCTGCGTATTGTTGGTACAACCATTGGCATCCGTCACCGTGACCGCATAGGTCCCCACAGGCAAGCCGTTGATGTTTGCCGTCGTTTGACCACCCGCCCATGAGTAGGTGTAAGGAGCTGTTCCTCCCGTCGCATCTACCCGAGCACCACCATCGGCCTCACCCGCGCAGCTGATGTCGCGACCGTTGTAGTCCGTTGTCACCGTCGGCTGCAAGCGAATGGTATCTGGCTCGTCAAATACCAAAGAATCAATCTGACTGCAGTTGTTGTCATCCGTAACAGTTACATAATAGGTTCCGGCAGCTACATTGACCAAGCTCTGACCAGTCTGGCCATTGCTCCAATTGAAATCCAAAGTACCTGTCCCTCCACTGGCAGAGGTAAAGCCCATGCCATCGCTGGAACCATTGCAAGAAATGTCTTCTCCATTGTAGTTGGAAATGATGTTGCTACTGACAATGATTGCTGGTGGATTTACCAATACAACGGTCTCTTCCGAGGTACATCCAATGGCATCTGTCAAAGTCACCGTGTAGCTAACTGCAGCGGAAAGTCCTGTTGCAGTATTGCCTGTCTGGCCGTTGCTCCAAGCATAGGAGAATGGACTGATCCCTCCAACGGGTGTTGCAATGGCCGCTCCATCTGAACTTCCAACACAACTCACATCCCGACCATTGTAATCTGAACTCACCGCAATGGAGACATCCAATGGAGAGTTGACAGAAATGTTTTGTGTATGCGCCGTGGAGTTGCCACAATCATCGGAAGCTGTCCAAGTTCTTTGAATGACAAAAGAACAACTTGCGAAGGTCGTGTCGGCAGAATAGTTTACGGGAACGCTTGCATCACAATTGTCATTGGCGGTCACAACGGCAGGAATTGGAATGCTGCCAATGCCTACGGCTGCATCCGCAGGTGTCCCGACCAATTGTGGTGCCACTGTATCCTGGATCGTGATGGTCTGTGTATATTCCCCGGTGCGGCCACAATAGTTGGTTGTGCTCCAAGTGCGGGTGATGTCGTAGGTACAACTTCCACCCGGATTGACTTCCGTGTACAAAATTTCCGTTGCACAGTATTTCACATTGAACTCTGCGATGGAGGCTCCATCATTGCCATTGACCTCTGACAGGGCGACCAAACGCACATAGCGGCCAGCAGTTCGACTGACGCTGATGACTTTCTCTGCCGCATCATTGGCCCAAGTGCCCGACGCCAATGGGCTGCCCCAAGTCACCCCATCTGTACTGACATAAAATTCATAATTCGCAATCCGGCCATCGGCAGAGGATTGTCTGGGAAGATAGGTAAAACCCGATACGTCATAGGTGGCCCCCAAGTCGATGGCCAGTTCGTGTGGATATGGATCAACGCCACCGTCGTACTTGGTCAGCCATTGGGTGGCAGAGCTTCCATCAAATGCGTTGAAGGCCGCCCCGTTTTCTGCAACCGTCTCCTCACTGTCTACATTGAGAATGCTCCATTCATTTTGAGGAGTGAAAAACTCAAGGGTACAAGTATCGGTAAATGGCGGCAGTGGAATGGCTGCATCGCAGTTGATGAGGGTATCGGCGGGCAAGCCCGTTACCGTCGGACTGACAGGTTCTTCTACCGGGAAGGTCACCTCTGACAATAGGTATTTGGTGTTGTTGGCTACTCTGGCTTCGTTCTGAATAAAAGTGGCTGCTGTCACCGGATCAATTACTGCCTCGAATCGGACAATCAATGAGTCGTCTGGCTGTACAATCGCGTTGTAAATGTAACCTGATTCATCCAATGGGAAAGGACTCGCAGGTGATGCATCGTCTGGAATGTTGCTGATGCTTACTCCTTGCAAGACGATGGAAGAACCACCAATGTAGGTCAAGCCATTTGGAACGGTATCAATGATGCGCAGTGAACCTGTCGCCAAGGGCAAGGCTCCTGTGTTGTTGATGGTGATGGTATAAATGACCTCATCGCATTCGTCAAACAATCCATTGCCATTGAAGTCTTTGCTCAGGTCTACACATTTTTCTACAGAGAACGGAATGCCATTGGGCAGTCCCACACCGAGGTCGATGGCAGGAGAAGCTCCACTGGCCGTAGCGGGGTCTTGGCCGTAGGCGCCGGCAAGCAGGGCATCGCTTCCGTCGCACACCCAAATCCGCATCCCCGTCTGGTCTCCGTCGGCATCGTAGAGCTTGGCAATCTCCAATTCGTTGAGGGTGATGAGGTCGTCAAATTGGACGCCATTGGCATCGGTATTGCTTCCTCCATCTCCATTGTAATCCACACAAATGTTGATCGTTCCTGTACTCGTACTGCCGCTGGGGAAGCTCGCCGCCACCCATACCGGAGCAGAGTTTTCGGGCCGGAGCAATTCCATTTCTGCGGCGGAAGCCACACTTCCTCCACTGATTTCCGAATTGGAAATGAGACGGATGTATCGAGCAGTTACTTCGGAAAAGAACACCTCTTTTGGCTGGGTATTGCTGGCCCAGGTTCCAGTTGTGATGCTCGTATATCCACTGCCATTCCAGTATTGCAATTCATAATCGATGATCGTCCCGCTGGTGCTGCCGTCTTGGCGAGGGGTATACCTGAATCCGCTGAAAGGCTGCGCGGCACCTATGTCCATCTCGATGTAGTGTGGAAGGCCGGGAACACCACTGAAGTCTGTGTGCCAAAATGTATTGGGATTCCCGTCTACCGCATTGTTGGCAAAACTTCCCGAACCAATGTCTTCACTGGACACATCGTAAATGCCATAGGTAAGAGAATTGCAGCAAAGCCCTGGATTGGACGGATCAGAACCCGGCGCAAATCCGACGAGGGTAATCTGAGAGGTCAATTCACTTTCTGGCAACAGGGCAAATCCCCAATCGTGGGTGCTGTTTCTTACAAAGGAAGCATCCGGATCAGAGTCAATCGTGGCGATGGCGTAAAATGACTGACCACCTGTGGAGGAAAAGCGAGCCCCTGTGGCATTTGGCATTTCGCGATAGGCAGTCCCACCACCAGCTACCGTGAAAGATGTCTGCGGACCAGAAATCGTCTCCCACTCAATGGTGATCGATGAACTCTGTGGGTTGTAAATGTGAACATAAGTTGGTCGATTGGAAGAACTGGATTCCGTTCCACCAGTGTTTGGCGTAGAAACCGGACTGATGTACGAATCGCTCCAATCGCTTGTGGGACGCAGGGTAAAGAAGCGAGATTCGTAAAAAATACAGCGATCTCCCGTCAACAGATGCACCTGTGTGGGTTGGGATGAGGTGATGCGCCCTCCGGCACTGATGCCACCATTGATCAAATAGCTTTGCCCTTGGTTGAGGTTTTGGGTCGTTTCGAAACTGCCATCCCCATTGGCGTCGATCTGCACTGTTGTTCCGTCGGTATTGGCCATGATGACCGCCCCGGTGTATTCAAACATTTGATTGACATCCGCATTCTCCCCTACTGGAATCACATAATCATTGCCCCAGTTGAGGGTTGGATATACTTCTAGGGCACCAGCAAAAAGGGTTCTACTGACACTTCCCCAAGCCAAGCGCGTAATGGCCAGGTTGCCTCGACTGCCAATTTTATCCCCTCCATCAAAGTCGATCACAGAGGCGCGAGTCGTCGATTGGACTTGATTGTCCAAGGTAATATTGGAACCTGCTACCAATACATCCACCGTGTAACCCGGAGGCATCCCATTGGAAGGATCATTGTCTCCCCAGATTTCCGTAGTGGGATTGATGGGGAATGCCAAATTGGGTTCGTATCCGTCTTCCCAATGGTCGTAGTGCAAGATGGTGCCTGTTTCTACAATCCCGATGGAGATGTAGGTATTCATCGGATCGCTGGCCATGAATCCGGCTGCACAACTGGCTGGATTGATGGTCTGCAAACTGAGCAACAGTTGATCTTCCGGACCTGGAATGTAGTATTCTTCCACAAACTGGGTGCTGTTCAGCTCATCCGAGCAATAGTCCACCCCTCCCGTACTGCCAATGATGCCTCCTCCCGCTGTCAGGGTGACATTGACGGCAGCAATACAGTTTTGATTGTAGTATTTGATTTGTACGGTATAGTCGCCTTCGTCCAATCCATTGAACAAGTTGCTGGTTTGCCAAGAAGTGAGAGGCGTACCACCACTGTCCAGAAGTCGGTAGTTCAACTGGATGCCATTTCCAGACGCGGTCACCAAAATCCCCCCATCATTGCTGGAAGAAGTTGCAGGATTGATGATGGTGATGTTGTCAATGGAAGGAGATTCGGGCAGTTCAATGGTCACTGTGATCGGCCCAATCTGACAACTTCCCGATGTGGTGCGGATGTAGATGTTGTAGGTACCCGGTGCCAAATTGGTAAAGGAATTGCTGGACTGCCAGCTTCCAAAGTTCAGTCGGTATTCATAACCTCCCGTACTTCCCTGAGCAGTGACGAGAATGATCCCATCGTTGACCCCACAATCTGTCGGGTTGGCAGGCGAGACGGTGGCTTGCAATGCGGTTGGCTCACCCAAGGTCACACTGCTCTCGGCGGTACAACCATTGGCATCGGTAACAGTCACAGTGTACGTGCCTGCACCAATGCTGTTGATGGAAGCGGTTGTTTGTCCAGAACTCCATGCATAGGTGTAGGTACCTGATCCCACTGTCCCACCGCTTACTGTAGCAGTGGCAGATCCGTCAGATGTGTTGTCGCAACTGATGTCGAATCCATTGTAATCTGAAGTGACAGAAGTTGCCACTGTCAAGGTACTGGGGTCATTCAAAGTGACATTGCCTGCAGCGGTACAGCCGTAGACATCGGTCACTGTCACCCCATATGTTCCAGCAGCCACATTTCTCAAGGTATCGCTGGTCTGACCATTGTCCCAAAAGTAGGTGAATGGCGCTGTGCCGTTGGTCACAGAAACCAATGCAAATCCATCGCTGGCTCCAACACAACTGATGTCGGCACCATTGTAATCAGAGATGACGGTGGCATTGGCCACTGCTGCAGGTGGATCTACCAAGGTGACCGTGGTGGTTGCTGTACAAGAGTTGTTGTCAGTGATGGTCACTGTATATGTTCCGGCCCCTACCCCGAGAAGGTTGTTACTCGTCTGCCCATTGCTCCAGGCAAAGGTGTAGGGAGTCGTTCCGCCATTGGCAACCACCGAGGCGGTTCCATTGCTTGCTCCCGGGCAGCTGACATCTTCCCCATTGAAGTTGGAGGTCACACTGGTGGTTCCACTCAAGGCACCGGGCTGGGTCAAGGTCACAGAATCGACGATGATACAGCCATTGCCATCTGTCAAGCTCAGGACGTAGGTATCAGCCGTCAAACTGGCAATGTCTTGACTGGTCGCTCCATTGGACCAAGCGTAAGTATAAGGCGGCGTTCCACCCCCTGGCGTTGCATCAACACTTCCATTGTTGCCCCCGTTGCAGAGTACATCTGTGGAGCTGAAGGCCAGGGTCAGTTCACTTGGTTCTCCAATGACAGCATCCGTACTGTCCACACAGCCATTGGCATCAATGACTCGTACTGTGTACGTCCCAACTGTCAAATCGGACCGACTGCCATCGTTGGTCATTTCGTTGATCAATTGTTCTTGGGTCAATGCGATGTTGTAAAAACGAACATCGTCCATCAGGCCGTCGTATGCATCGCTGGCTCCGTCGTTGAAGGCATCAGAATTGAAAGGGCCACCCAAGCCACCATTGGTTGCGTTGGACGCGATGCTACCCAGGCCAGAATTGCCCGATACACTCAAGACACCATCCAAGTACAGGCTGATGAATCCATTGTTGTAGACCAATGCGATGTGATGCCATTGGCCATCGTTGGGAACCGCGGGACCATTGGCCACGATGCCTGTCGCCGGACTGTCTTGGAAGGTTGCCCGCAATTGACCATTGTCCATGCGAATGGCAATTCCGTTGAAGCGGTCCCCTTCGTCATATAACATTCTTTCTCTATTGAATCGATCTGGGCGAATCCACATCATGATGGTACGCTGACTGATGGTCGAAGACATGAACCCGGCAGTGGCACCATTGTACTGAATGGCAGTTCCTCCATCAAAATCGAAAGAAGAAGCTCTTTCCCTAGAGGTAGTGCTATACTGTTCTGTTCCATAACCGGATACTGCATTGTTGCCATTGCCACTGATGTCATTGGTCGTCTGTTCAAAGGTCCAATGCGCCAGGGGTTGGATGTCGAGCCATTCGTAGGTGTAGCCAGGTGTACCACCGCTGACTGTCGTACTGATCACACCGCCATCCGATCCGCCAAAGCAACTCACATCTGTCGTACTCACGGAGATGTTCAGGGGAGCAGGCTCGCCCACTGTGATTGATTTGGTGGTTCCACAACTGTTGTTGTCGGTTACGGTTACCTCGTATGTTCCTGCTGCCAGATTGGTGGGGTCTTGCGAGCTGCCTGCCCCATTGCTCCATGCATAGGTATAGGGAGGAGTCCCGCCGGACACACTCAAGTCAATGGAGCCGGAGCTGTCTCCATTGCAAGCTGCATCTGTAACGACTTCCGTGATGTTGATTCCACTGACAATCGGGACCACCACACTGCCTGTAAAAGTACAGCTGTTGTTGTCGGTAATGGTGTAATTGTAGGTTCCTCCGGCCAGGTTGACAGGGTCTTCGACCGTGCCCAATCCCCCACTCCACTGATAGGCATAGGGGGCTGTTCCGCCACTGGCTGTCAGATCAATGCTTCCGTCTGCCGCTCCCAGGCAGGACTCTGCCCCCGTTGTACTACTTGCAGACAAGGCACTTGGTTCGACAACCGCTATGCTGTCGACAATGGTACATCCCCAAAAGTCAGTGACAGTCACCGTGTAGGTATCGGCAGACAGTCCGGTGGGATCTTCATTGGTACCAGCGCCATTGTTCCATGTATAGACATAGGGAGTCGTTCCTCCCGTGACCACCAAATCGATGGATCCATCTGCCCCACCATTGCAACTGACAGGATCTGCCGTCATGGATAAAACCAATTGCAATGGCTCTGTGATGGTGATGTCCTCATTGATGGAGCAACCATTGGCATCGATGAGGGTAAGATTGTATACATTGGCTGTCAAGTTGGTCCGAGAACCATCATTGGAGATCAGATCGTCGATTTGAGACTGAGTAAGAGCAGTGTGATGGTAACTGACATGATCCATCAGGCCGTTGTAAAAGTTGTTGGAAGAACTGCCAAAGGCATCAGACGAAAAGGTACCGCCCAATCCACCGTTGTTGCCACTGGTTGTCAGGCTGGTAAATGTCTTTGTGACACTCGCAGCTGCTACCCCATCCAGATAGACGGTCAGACTCCTGTTTTCATAGACCATCGCTACATGGTGCCATTGGCCATCATTGGGAAACGTATGGGTTCCTGCTGTAAAGCGGAAGCCGATGGACCGCATGGCCCCTTCTAAGGTGTTGCCGTTGAGGCGCAGCGCCCAACCATTGAAACTTCCCCCTTCGTCAAATAGAACTTGTGTCCCACTGAGTGTATTGGGTCGAATCCACATCCCGACAGAGCGCTCTGCGAAAGTCGTTCCCATGAATACATTGTCGACATTGTAGCGGATACGGGTATTTCCATCGAAATCGAAAGATTGTGTTCCCGCTTGGGCTGTGGTTGAATAGCGTTCTGCTCCGTCTATCAGAATGGCATTGTGCTCATTGCCTGTCGTATCATCCGTTGTGCCTTCCATTGTCCAAAGTGCCTCCACATTCATATCGGCCCAGATAAAAGTGTAGGGCTGTGTTCCCCCGGCTGCTCCCAGATCGATGTCGATGGACCCATTGCTCAGCCCGTTGCAAGTCACGTTGACCACAGTTGGGTTGATTTGCAGAGAGTCGGGTTCGGGCACGTTGATGGTCCGGAGAATTTGGCAACTTTCTGCATCTGACAAGGTCACACTGTAATCTCCCCCTGCCAGATTTGCCACGTCTTCTGTGGTGGCACCAGTGCTCCAATTGAAAGCATAAGGCGGCGTTCCGCCACTGATGGTCAAATCAATGCTTCCATCTGTATCGCCATAACAACTGACCCCAACGGCTGCATCGGTCATGGCCAGCAATGAGGCTTGGTTGACGACAACTGAGCTGGTGGTTGTACAGCCATTGGCATCGGTGATTGTTACATCATAAGTATTGGCATCCAGGCCAGAAAGGTCTTCTGTCGTGGCCCCATTGCTCCAGGAAAAACTGTAGGGTGCTTGGCCGTTGCTGACCGTCAAATTAATCGTCCCATCACTGCCGCCATTGCAACTCACATCACTGCTGGCTGCGCTGGCGGTGGGCAATTCGCGGACCCAGATTGTGTCGGTGGCCACGTTGGTACAAGCATTGGCATCTGTATAGGTATAAGAAATGATGTGTTCTCCCACACCCGCTGCCGATGGGTCAAAGGTCGTTCCACTGACCGCAGTTCCACTGTATGCACCTCCCAGCGGAGTCCCGCCACCAAGGGCCAGACTGACGGAAGAAACGCATTCAGAACGATCCGGTAGGCTCAGGCTCACAGACGGCAAACTGTAGACGGTGTAGCTTTGGTTGGCCACTGCCACACAACCACTTCTGGTCACGGTGAGGCCAATGGATTTGCTTCCTCCTGAATCAAAAGACACCACATGTGGACCAAGGCCCGTAGCAGTAGATGGTGTGGCACCAGCTCCAAAATTCCAAGCATATGTCACGCCACTGCCTGCATCGACAGCTGAGAAGGCCGCATTGTTGTCCTGGCAAATGGGCGAGGGCAAATTGATGGAGGCTGTTGGGACGCTTGGGTCGCTGAGTATGACGGGATTGGCTCCGTATGCCAGGGTACAAAAACCATTGTCGTTTTGCACTTCTACGGAATAACTTCCTGCGGCTAGACCATTGAACGTACTGCTGCTCTGCCAACTGCCTCCGTTGATTCGGTAGGAAAAATTGCCTGTCCCAGCACTGACGTAGACTCGAATGCTTCCGTCACTGCCACTGCATGTACTTGGGTTGTCAAATACGACGCTGTCGATCACAGGCTCGGCATACACGATGATGGCATCCGGTGCCGTATTGGTACAGCCATTGGCATCGGTGTAGCTGTAAGTGATCACGTGGGTTCCTGCACCTGCAGTGGAGGCATCAAAATTGGTTCCGCTCACTCCTGGTCCGGAATAGCTTCCGCCGCTGGGATTTCCTCCCGCAAGCACAAGGGTATTTTCCATCACACAGGCTTCTCTGTTGGTCAGTGCCAAGCTCACGGAGGGCAAGGCATTTTCTCCCACGGCAATGGTCTCCTCTGTGGTGCAACCATTGGCATCGGTGACAGTGAGTGTGTAAGAACCCGTTGGCAGGCCAGAGATGCTGCTGCTCGTTGCCCCTGTACTCCACGAATAGCTGAACGGACTGCTGCCATTGCTGATGCTGACATTGATGTCTCCGTCGGAACTACCTGCACAGGCATCAGAAACGCTGGGGGTGACACCCAAATTGCAAATGATGACGCTGGCCGTGTCTAGTATGGTGGTCGTATCGGTTGTATTGGGAATGATTCCCGTCAGGGTGGCAATGTTGGTGAACGGTCCTGGCAAGTCAGCAGTCTCTACAATGTCCCAATAAGATACGCTGACCGATTGGCCCGGCTCCAAGACATCTGTGGGAATGTAACTGACTCCGTTTGCATAATTTTCGTTGACTTTCGAAGCAGACAGAGCTGTGTTGTAGACAGCCAGTTGCGAAATCTCACCCACCCAATCTCGTGTGGTGATATTGGAATAATTGTTTTCGTTGAAAGCCATCAGGGTGTACAATGGATTCCAGGTGCTGAAATCTCCACTGGGCGTTACACTGCCCGTTATGGCAACAGGTGCTCCATTGACATAAAAGTTTGCATTGCTGCCGTCATAGGTAAACACGACATGTTGCAAGCTGGGTGTGGCAGCGATGACGTTGGCATTTGTGAAGATTTCGTTGGAGGAACTTCCGGTCGTGCGCAGGCGGAAAACGTATTCGTCTCCGTTTTGCCCAATCAAGAAATTGCGCTCGCTGTCGTCCAATGACAAGGACAAAATCCGAGATGGACCACCTTGGGTATTGTTGGCTGGTTGTACCCACATTTCCACGCTGATCTCGTTGCCTCCAGTTCCACTGTTGGACAAGCCCTCCCACAATTTGTTGCTGGTCGCATTGTTGGTAGCATCTGTGGCAGCGGTCATAGTAAGGCTGGATGGTCCCCAGCTGATGTTTGCCGGATTGTTGAGTATCAAGTCCAGTGGGGTTCCCTGAGAAGATTTGTCTGAAACAGTTGTGCCACTGCCGTCTGCAAAATCGTAGAGCAGAAGGATGCTGGCACTGCCCAAACCGGAGTCCGGCGTGATGTTCCCCAGGCGATCATCTGTCAAATCAATCACAAAAGGAGTATTGCCATTGTTGGTCAAGACGTAGTCGTAAAAGACAGTATCGCCTACATAGGCAATGGTTTTGTCCGCTGTTTTTACCAAATCCAGGGCAATCAAATCTACACTGACCGAATCGGTCCAAGCAACCGGATTGCTGCTACTGCCTCCTACTCCATTGACATCGGCGATGTTGACAATCGGTCCAGGAAGATCACTGGCCTGTACCGTATAGGGAACGCTTACTGTCATCGAATCGCCCACCGCCAAACTACTTCCTGGCAAGCTGATGGTTCCCAACTTGTCGTCTTGCAAGGTGATTCCATTGATCGTTTCATCACCTGAATTGTAAATCGTATAGCTGTAGTTGATCACCTCCCCGACCTCTGCGACGGATTTATCGGCCTCCTTATCGACGAAAATATCTGGACAAATGAGGTTGAAAGAACCCGCTCCTGACAGATAAAGCGACTGGCCACCAGGGGGCGAAATGACAGTGATGTGGACGCTGTCGGCACCACCGGGCACATCGCGCAAAATCAGTGGCGTGATGTTGAGAGAATTGCCTTGGTTGTATCCAGTGATGGTCAAGGTATCGGTCACCCCTCCAGCTTCTCCAGCAATTTGGACAATGCCACCACTGTTGCTCAATTCAGACAACGGAACGGTGATTTCCAAATCTCGACGAATGTTCGTCGTTGGCAAAGGATAAGAAAACTGATAGAAATCATTGTTGAAATTCCGATGCACAAAGCTTCCGTAAGAGATGGTGTTTTCACATTGGCGGAACACATAAGCGATGAAGGATTCTGCTCGATTCACATTGCCGCCAGCCGGCAGAGAAAAGGTCACGAAGGAAGCTGCAGGCAGTTGTGCGCGGAAATAGCGATTGTTGCTGGACTCAAACAATTGGTAGAGTGCATCTTCCGAATCGCCATTGGCATTGGTAAATCTGATGTAATCTGGTGCCGATCCACCGCCGCGGAATGTGGCCTCCACAATGATCATGTGTACACTGGATGGATCGTCTATGAAAACTGTATCGGGTACATTTCCTTTGATCCCTACTCCTGAAATCTCCACACAAGTATCGGCATCACAACCGTAGTTCCATTCGGTCAACGGTTCCACACCACACGATAAGAGAGTGATGTCTTCTGTATCTGTTGACAAGCAGCCAGCATTCGAAACGGTGAGTTGAATCTGCGATGTTCCTGCCGCCGTGTAGCGCACCCCGTGTGGACCAGGACCACTGGCCGTAGCAGGGACGGCATTGGCGCCAAAGTTCCAACTGTAGGTCAGTCCAACTTCAATGTCATCCGCCACCACTGTAACGATGGAATCTACACAGTAAATGTCCTCCACTTCGATGTCTGCCTCCGGTACGCAGTCCTCATCAGCACAGTCGACATCGCCATCCAAATCATCGTCAAATCCGTTGTCGCATATTTCCGTACAACTGGCATCGGCCAGTGTGATGTTGACCAAGTTACTGGGACAACCATCTGCATCTACTACATACAAATTGGTGTAAATACCAGTTGTCAATCCAGTCAGCAATATCTCATCGGTGCTTCCATCGATTGGCAATCCGATCAAGGAATCCGAGACCCCATTTCGTTCAAAATACGCATCGTAGGGACCACCTGCTCCCACATAACAACTCCGAAGTGTCAATGCAATTTGAGTACAGACATTCGACCCGGGTCCAACTGTGGTGATGACGGGGATACAAGCTGCGGGTCCCAATCCATAGACAAAGTTATTCAGTCCAGCCCCTGTTGCACCTCCTGTCTCGATCAAATCAAGACGAAGGTTGCAAGCAGCTCCTGCCAGGTTGGGAAAATCAACGACGTGAATGGTGCTTCTGCCATCATTGCTGCCGTCGCCATTGGACAGATACAATCTGCCATCGGGACCGTTTTGAATCCCTCCGATTCCGTGAAAATTGTTTGCGATCAATTGCTCACTGGCCTGAATGTCTGCAATGGAGCCAGCTGACAAGTCAAACTGCAGCAGCCAATCTGTATTCAAAGATGCCACCTCTCCTGAGGTATACAGTTTGCTGTTGTCCGGAGAGAAGGCAATGCCGTAATTGAACAAAGTACCTCCACCAAACAGACCATGAATGTCCAAGTAATTTACATTGTAAAATGCCCCTGTTGATTGATTGAAATTGCAAAGTAGGATGTCTTCATTCGCTCTTGACACACCAACAGTGGCAGCATAGAGGGTCCCATCCAAAGAAAAGGCAGATCGATACCGTTGGTCTGTATGGGTATGAATGCCAGCTGTTGTCACAGGCGCACCAAAGCCAGCGGTCGTCCAGCGAATGGAGTGTAGATCATTGCCACTGCGAGTAACAATCCAAATGGTATCACAATTGACCTGGACAGCATTGATCTGTTCCGCTGTCTCGAAACTGGTCAGCTGGTTGACAGCTCCGATCGTTTTGTTGGGTACATCTACCACTACGTAGTACAGCTCTTTGGTGGCTCCGGTATGATCGTCTGTAAAGAAAATGTAAAGTTCATTGGCCATGTCGCACTGTCCAGGAGAGCCCACAATCAAAGGAGTACCAGCCGCACTAAACAGCCGAGTAGAGGCTGTATTGAATGCGTTGTTGGAAGCACTGGTATTGTACTCGTTGCCATCACCATCCCACGCTTTTTCCCCATCCGAATAGATGAGGACTTCTCCTGTAGCTGGATGACAGTAAGTGGCGCCTCCCTCTCGTTTGGTCATATTGGAAGGGGTGCCCAATTGGGCAAAGGAAGACGGGTAGCCAACGAGCGCCCCCGTGTCTTGGATCTGGTTGAAATCGATTCCACCTCCATTACCAGTATGCCATATGTTATAGGTATTGGCCACTAGGGGATTGGGATTGGCACAGGTCAGCGATGCTTGGCAATTGCTTGCACTGGCACAATCCGGGTCCTGACAATCGGTCAATCCATCGCCATCGTCGTCTACACCATTGTCGCAAATTTCCATGGGAGATCCCTGCACGCCAAGCTGGATCCCTTGGTCCCAATTCAAATCTGTCTCCGTATTCAACACATTGGTAATGCCAGTCACTGCAATGGTGTCCGTGCCATATATTCTGACGACACCATCTGAGTCCATCATATCTGTGGGGTCTGTATCGGCCGGGCTGAAGCGGTAGCCACTTGGCTGGTAAAAGACCAAATAGTAATCATTTGTTTGTAAGTTCGGGAAAAGGAAAAGTCCTCCGTCGGTTGTGAGTGTAAAGCTGACGAGGCTGTCAGTTGCCAAATCGTTGATGCCATCGCCATTGTCTTTGTACAGCTCTACCCGGACACCGTTCACGCCAGGCTCTCCGCCGTCTTGTACCCCATCGCCATCGGTATCATCCCACACAAAATCTCCCAGTACCCCCGGCACCAAGCTTTGCATGGCCATCCCCACCTTCACCGGTTCAGCTGCGAGGAGTGCATCTCCATTGTCAGCGCGATTGGCGGTAAAGGCAAAAGAACTCCATGCGATGGTATCCGCTATGCTTCCAATGGTAGACAGCGCACTGATGGGCGCCCGCATGGGCCAGCTGAAGCTCAGGGTATCTCCCGGCGCCAGTTGGGTACTGCCAAAGTCAAACTTCAGCGATTGAACCGTCGTAATGTCGGATGGAGGGGTCGTACTCCAATTCGGAGTGGCGCAGCCAACAGGACCAGTGGGATTGATGGATTCTGCAGAACGGCAAGGATTGCCCTCTGTACTGTAATAAACGGTAGCCCCCGCAGGTGCAGCCACTGTGCCCACCAAGTTGGGACGCCACCTGGAATTTCTTGTATTGGGATCGATCACTCCCTCATCGCCCACAAATGGCAAGATGTCTACCACCACGATGTTGGTCATGGTAACATTGCCTGTATTTTTGATCAAAAGTTGGTAATCCGAAACACCTCCCGGTACCGTGCGCCCGACGGCGGGGTACTTGGTATAGGTCGAATCGAGTTGCCCCTTGACGAGTTTTTCAGATTCGAGCGAAACGATGGGGTTGATGTTGAAGCTGATGCTGTCCATGCAGAAAAGCTCCGTCACGTCCGAATCGCCATCAAAATCGAAGACATCAGCAGACTGGTATCCCCAGCAATTGTTGATGTTTTCATCCAAAATGGCAATTGACTGATGAAATGAATTGGGACCGCCACTGGCTTGGTCTGTGATGATGGCCCGAATGTTGACCTGCGCTTCTTGCCCTGGCGTGAAGGTGTGGGCAGAGCTTCCTGTCCAGGCAAAGCTGAGCAAGGTCCGGCCCGTCCCCTGATAATCTGTCACCTCTGTAAGTTGAGGCGTTGGCAGGCCCGATGGAACTGACCAGTTTTGGTACCAAGAACCTGAGATGTAAGACAATTCCAAAGGCAAGAGGGTCACCAATGTTGGATTGACCAAATTGTTGGTGGAGATGTTCACGTTTTTCGTTGTCAGGAACATCCTCATGGTATCTCCAACGTTGTAAAAGCTGTCGTTGTTGGCATACCAGACGGTGGGATCCGCCGTGATGCCCGATGGGGAGGCGTTGACGTCTAGGCTGGCACATCCCGGTGTCAGAGTGATTCCACTGCTGGACGTAGAGATGTTTGCACAATTGGTAATGGTTCCCAAAGGCGCACTGCTCATCACCACAAAGTTGGATCTGATGCTCTCATAAGATGCAAATCCCGCGGGTACATCTCCGAAGCAATAATTGAGACTGGTGATGTATTCGCCACCTCCAGTAGGCATCCCAAGATCGTTGACCACATCAATCCGAAAAGAAGGGTCCCAAATGGTAAAAGGAGAGCCAGGAACGGTTCTCGGTCCATTGAGATTGGTCGTGTAGGTAATGGACATGAGATTGCTCGTGCCGGATACCCCACCAAAATACCAGCCCCCTAGGGTGAAGTCTATGAGTTCAATGCCTGCCGGGATGGTGTCATGGACACAAAAGTCGTCCAAATCTTCCGTTCCCCAAACACTGGCACCAATGGAATACGTCCCTCCAGTCCCTCGATAATAGAGATTGGAAGAAACCGTTTTGTAAGCTGATGCCCGTGGGTTGGGGTTGGTGACGGTGTGCGAGTAAGTAGAGCTCAAGCGAGCGGAGGACTCTCCCACCGGGGTAAAGTCCATGTGGGCCGTATTCTCGACCGTCGACCCCAAAGCGTAGGGTGGATCCGGAACGCGAATGGTGATCCTGGGCCAAATGCATTCCCCAGGTGTCAAAGTAGGATAGGAAAAAGTCACAGAATTGCTGCTGGCATCATACGTTCCTCCTCCTCCAAAATCCAGGCTGACAAACTGCGAGCCAATCGGAAGTGTATCTCTTACTGTTACTAAGTTCAAATTGACAACACCCAAAGGATTGGAGCTGTTCGAATGGTTGCAAACCCGGAAGTGATAAGTCAAATTTCCATTTACGGCTCCTCCCACTCCAAAATACTTTTCAAAAACGGGATAACTGGCTGCAGAAGCTGTCACACCAGCGGTGGAGTTGACCGAGCTGGCATTGCTCGCACTCATTGTCGCAGTGTTGCTGGCCAAGGTTCCATTGGCTGTCGATCCATTGGGAAAGCGAGCTTGTATCTGCACTTGCCCAGTGGTACCCGCCGCCAAGGGGTCGTTGAAGGTAAAGGTTACCCGGTGATTTCCCGAATCGTAACTCGCACTCGTGGTGTGAGATGAGCCCAGTACGTTGACAAACTCTACTTCCGGGGGAAGTAGGTCCGTGATGACTGTTCCATTGCAATCCTCCGTCGTGCTGGCGCAGCGATAAGCCAGTGTGTAGGTAAAGGTCGTACCTGTCAAGACGTTGCTGGTGTTGGAAGTGAGCTGCAACTCCAGAGTAGCTGCGACCGACTTCTTTGCCCACCACTTTCGAAACACCTTGACATTGAAGTCCATGTAGTGACCAAAAACCGGATACAAAATGATGACGAAGAGGAAAGAGTACAGATGGGTGTGGACAAACGAAAGACGCTGACTGCCAGACAGTCGTTTCTTCCATTCGTTCAGGGATAAGCCTTTGCGTTTCGGAGTAAAAGGTTTACTCATTCGCATTTGTTTTTCATTCTACTGGCCCGTCTTGCTGTTGCCATTTGCCGAGGCGGGCTTTTCAGAGCCGGGAAATGATGGAGATTTGTTCTTGTTTGTTCATCACTCCAATTGCTCACCTTAATATGCTTTTAGGGAAGACAATAACTGTACCAGTCAAATGAGAAAAAATGGCCTTATTTGGTGCAATTCGGAGGAGTCAAAAGGGATCGGCGTCACAGTTCATTGGCAGACAACACGGCTCGCATGCATGCAAAAAGTGTGACAGGCTTGGCAGTCGTCATCGAAGGTCATCGGTCTGGGAAGGGAGAGGTAAAAGGAAAATTCAGCCTATGGGAAGGGAGATCAGAGATAAAACAAATAAATATAAATAATAAAAATGTGACAACTGGCCGGATTCTATCACTGGCCAAGAGAGCCCTCATGAGCTTGGCGAACCCTCAAAACCTGGTAAATGCAGAATGGCAATTGGAAGGCAAAAGGAGCGAGCGTGGATGATCTGCCGGAATAGGCTGTCACGCTTGCCCCGAAAGATTTGTGTTATTTGGAGGCATCGGGGATGTAAGTCTCGAAAAACTCTTTGCGGGCGATGCGGTATACTTCGCTGAAATCGGGCGGGCAGGCGATGAAGTCGTGCTCTTTGACGATCATTTTTTCTCCCCATCTGGCAATGAAGAAAAACTCGTTCCCCATGCCCATTCGTCCCATCAAGTCATCGTCGACAGCCAGGGCCATCACCTTGCCAATGGATTGGTATTCGTTGTATCCTTGAGGACTGGATTTGATGAGCTGATAGCGATTTTCGAAGATTTCTTTGTCGACAACGTACTTTTCGCGAGCTTGGGTTTGGTTCCTGACGATGAAGTCACCTCTAGAAGCCACATTTTGGGATTCAAGTCCGTCGCTGGTCACTGTGTAGATGATCTCTCCTCCTTTGGCGACCTTGGCAAAAATTCTTTTGGCCTTGCGATAGATACGCCCCTTTTGGCGAATGAGGGGGACTATGAGCTGCTTGATTTGTTCTTGAGTCATCATGTCTTCATAGTTTGAGCCGGAAGAAGCAGTCCGCAAAAGACAGGTTCAGAGAGCGTTTTCTCAATTTTCCAACTGTTTGAAACAATCGTTCTGTTTGGTTGTAAGATGTTTCACACGCTTTTGAGCAGTAGTAGTACGCCTGAAAAACAGGCACTTACAACGGAATTACCTATCCATCGGCAAAAACCATTTATACAAAATAACGAACTTTCCCACTTTAATGCCATAAGAAAGAGAAGATAATTTTGACGACTTCTATCGCAGCAGGCTGAAATCTCCTTCGTACAACTCTTCCCAGCCGTCTACGAAGATCACCTCTACAAAGTAAACATATACCCCACTATTCATCAACTCACCCTTGAAACGGCCATCCCATCCCTGCGACAAATCATTGGGTGTCAGGTCTTGTTGCTCAAATACCAAGGTACCCCAGCGGTCAAATATCTGTAGTCGACGGATATGGTCTACTTCCGGGCCTCCAAAGACGATAAATCGCTCGTTGACGCCATCTCCATTGGGCGAAAAGGCGTTGGGAATGAAGACCCGCTGCAATTTCTCCACTGTAATGGTGGTACTGGACTGAATCAAACAGCCCCTGATGTCGCGAACGAAAAGGGTGTAAGTCGTCGTTGCCGTCGGCCGCACGAGGGGTGACCAGCAACCAACACAGTCCAGGCCATTGGCTGCTTCCCAGTAGAATGTATCGATCTCGGCGGGAGCCAAGTTGGTGGTGGGAATCAAACGCTTGGTCTGGCCAAGGAGTATTTTGTCGCCTGTTCCGAGAGAAACCGTGCCCAATCTGGGATCAGAAAGAGTCAGGACACTGTCGATTTCACAGCCATTGACATCTTGCAGGCGCAGGCGATAATTGCCAGCAGGAAGTTGTGAAAAGGTAGATTGAGAGCGGAAGTTTTGTCCATTCAAAGCATATACATAAGGCTCCACCCCTCCTGTAACAGAGAGGACGTCAATGACCCCATCAAATTCTCCAAAACAATTGGGCGATTGCACATTCAGCTGAAAAGCCTGTGGAATGTCCACAACTTCTCCCACCCGAACACTGTCCTTGGCACGACAAGAGTTGGTCAAATCCGTGGCTTCCAGATAGTACAAGCCTGGCGCATCTACTTCCAACTCCAACTCCTGCCAACCAGAAAGAATGTTGCCATCCACAGTCGACCACTGATGGGTCACCTCTCCGGAAGATTGAACGGTGCCCTGCAATTGAATGCTTTCGGTCAAACAATCCAGCTGTCCATCCAGGCCAGCATCTACCAAGGGAGGATCCCGATCTGCCAGGAGTTCTACCATCGCTGTTTGGGTGCAAGCATTGCGACCATCGGTCACCACAAGTTGATATTCTCCAGGCTGGCCCACCGTAGCTTGCAGACCGTTGCCCCCCTGCAGAATGCCGGGACCGATCCAGCGGTAGGAGTACGCAGGGCCTTGTGAAGATTGGCTGGCGTCTAGTATGCGAATGCTGTCCCGACAGCTGAGTGGCAATGGAACGGCAATTTGTGCTTGGGGGACATCTTGACTTGTCGATACTTCCAGTGAGGCTGTATCCCGGCAATTGCTCAGTCGGTCCGTCACCACCACTACATACATTCCTCCTCGGTCGACAATCGCCTGGGGTCCATTTCCAGCGCTGTTGTAGTTGCCATCTTCGGTGGTCCAATTGTAGTCCAACTGGCCCTGGGGCAAGGAGGAGGCAGCATCCAGCACAACGGTCGGCTGATCACAAGTAATGCTTTGCGGCCCTTGTGCCAGCAGCACCGCTTGGGGAGGATCGTAAAAGGTAATTGGAATGCCAGCAGCCATGGAAAGACATCCATCCGCCAAGCTGACCTGACCACTTCCATCGTCATTGCCAGCGAGGAAAGTCGCATAATAGGTTTGTCCCAACACAAGCCCGCTGAGATTCCGAAACCTTCCATCAACACTCGTCGCCAAGGCATTGCCCAAGGTCATGGCATCGCCATCGTGCAAGACAAATTGGCCAACATCATTGGAATCCAAGCTCGTGCCGTTGGGCAGGGGCAAGTCGAAGTCCTGCAGGCCACAGAGGTTCAGAGCGGTGATGGACAAAGCCCCCGCATCGGTGCCGCAGCCACAGTCGTATTGGCCTTCGACCCGAACGGGACCACAAGCCTTGGCATCATCGATCAAAAACGCATAGGGCTGATCTTTGGTGATGGGACCACTGACAAATCGGTTGCCCGTGAGGGTGCCATTTCCACCAGACACAACATAACTGGCCGCCTCTCCCCCACTGATGTCGAATTCGACCGTGTAAAAAGTATTGCTGGGATTGCACAGAATCTGTAAGTTGTTCACCGCTGGCAATTGGTATTCCGACAATTCGATGGTATCAGTCACTTGGCAATTGGTGGCATCTGTTACGCTGACGGAATAGATACCAGCCCGATCAGTGCGCAAGACTTGGTTGTTGCTGCCGTTGGACCACTCGTAGGTCATCCCGCTGTTGCCCGCATCCAGCACGACATCAGCTCCAGCACAAAAAGTGGTATCCGGCCCTAAATCCACAACAAAAGGACGGGCCAAGCCAATGTCGACCGAGTCTCTCCCTTCGCAGCCGTTGGCAGCCGTCACCGTGACGCCATAACGCCCGGCCGCAGTCACCTCTATTGTCTGGGTGGTCTCAGCCGTCGACCATTCGTAGGAGCTGGCCGCTCCCGCATCCAAGGTGGCAGACTGTCCATTGCAAATGTCTTGGTCACCACCCAAGTCAACCAAAGGGGCGGGCAATACATCGACCTCGACCTGATCGAAGCGAGCACATCCAGCCCCATCGGTCAGGGTGATCCCGAAAGAGTCATCCGCCAAAAAACTCAGGGTGCGGATGGAATCGGTGTTTCCGTCGTCCCACCGCCAATCACAATCCACGCAATTGGAATCGTAGGCATCGAAGACGACCTCTTCGCCGGGGCACAGGCTGATGTCGGGCAGATCCAAGGTGAGGTTGCAGGCGGTTTTGATGACCCAAAAATCATTGAGGCCATTGTTGGGAGAGGCCTTGTCTCCGTTGACATCGGTACTGGAATGGCCTGCCAACAGGTAGCCACCATCAGAGGTTTGAAAAAGGTTTTCCATGGAGTCGGGATTGTCGCCACCGATGGTCATGTCCCAAAGCACATTTCCAGCCGGATCGACATAGAGCATCCAAAAATCATAGCCTCCCTTGGAGTCTTGGCTTTTCTCAAAACCACTATCGGCATTGGTCACGCCCCCGATGAGGAAATTTCCGATGCTGTTTTCTTTTACGGTGTAGCAATTGGTGATGGCAGTGGCTCCGGTACCGCTGAAGGTCCGCTCCCACTCGATGGCCCCAGCCACATCGGTCTTGACCACCCACATGTCCACTATGTTTCGTCGATTGTCCGCCTTTTGTCCGGGAAAAGCATCCGATCGGGAGCCTCCCCCCAGTAAAAAGCCGCCATCGCTGGTTTGGATGAATGAATTGATCTCATCTTCATCTGTTCCGCCATAGCGACGCTCCCAGATGATGTTTCCTCCAAGAGCATTGACCTTGAGCATCCAAAAATCTTTGACCCCTTCGAGTGGCAAGCCAATGTCGCCCCCCAGATCGGAGCGGCTGCCCCCGGCGATGACGAAATGGCCATCGTCGGTTTGAAGCAATTCATTGAGTCGCTCTTCATCGCCACCGCCATAGGCTCGGTCCCATTCTACATTGCCCAGTGCATCAATTTTGATCAGCCACCAATCCTGGCCACCCAAAGAGGGCGTGCTGCGTTCGCCACTGACATCGGAGGTCGAGTTGCCCCCGAGCAGGAATCCACCGTCTGTGGTTTGGATGAGGTCAAACAGTTGGTCCATCCCACTGCCTCCATAGGTTCTTTCCCATTCGATCGTACCCAGGGCGTCAGTCTTGACCACCCAGTAATCGTCCAACCCACGGCTGGCTTGTGACTTGTCGCCACTGATGTTGGATGGAGACCAACCTCCGAAAATGTAGCCGCCATCTGTGGTTTGGCGAACGACTCTGGCCCGGTCCAGTTGGTCACCTCCATAGAGATTTTCCCATTCGAGATTGCCATCTGCATCAATTTTGACCGCCCAGATGTCTCCTCCTCCATTGTTGGTACCAGCCACATCGCCATTGGCGTTGGAGCCAGAAAATCCGGTCATGATGTAGCCACCATCTGTGGTTTGCTGGATGCTGTTGAGTTCTTCCCATCCATTGCCTCCAAAAGAGCGATCCCATTCTTTGACGGGGCGGGCAAATTGGCTTTGGGCCTGTGGCAAGCAAAAACAGAAGGACCAACAGACCAGGAAGATGGGTCTGAGATATTTCAGGTGGGATGGGGAGCAATTGAGCATCATTGTGTGTAGTCTTTGGTACTCCTTGGAAGAAAACCGGGCTGTCAGTAGCCGTTTCCCGGTTCCTTAACAAATTTACGCATACAATTGGCGAAAAGAAGCCTATTGATGACAAATTGAACGAAATGCAGTTTTGGGAGTCCAGTCGGTGTTTGTCTGGGTTTGGGCGGTTTATTGGGTTGTCAGTTGGCCTGTGTAGCGACCCGAGAAGGCAATCGAGAGCAGCCTTCGGATTTGATGATTCAAAAATACGGAAGTTTTGTTACAATCGTAATTTTTGAAAAAAAGATTGGAGAAAGGTCCCGAAAAAGAGGTTTAACGACATTTTGAAGATGACAATCTGCTCCAAAGCCATTCACACGATGCTCAAGGAGGGAGCATTGGGCTAGGTGCGCAGGCGGGTAAAGCGGTCCAGAAAGGCTTTCTTGTAGCGATCTCCGATGGGGATTCGTTTGCCAAAGGGAGTGCCATCTGAGAGGTAGGCCAGGCCCTCTTCGAAGGCAAAGATGCGTTGGATGTTGACCAGGTAGGACTTGTGGATTCGCAAGAGGTCGGGATGGACAATTTGCAGGCAAAACTTCTTGAGGCTGACCCCATATCTGATCTCCTCTTTGCCCGAGTGGATGATGATGCGGTTGTTGTCGGCTTTGATCCAGTAGATGTCGGCGATGTTTTGCCGCAGGTAGCGGTCTTGTTGTTTGAGAAAAAAATAGTGCTTGGGCAGGCTGCCTTTCCTCAAGTCGAGACCGGGAGAATTGCCGGTGGTATCGTTGCCCCAGGAGTAGGCATATACGACGCGTTCGAGGGAATTTCTGAGTTGTTTTTTGCTGTAGGGCTTGGCCAAAAAATGGGCAACTGCAGGAGGGGCATTCAGCTTTTGCGGGTCAACACTTTGAAAAGAGGAGATGAAAATCATGGGGAAGCGAACACTTTCCTGAAGCCTGGCCGAGGGAATCCCCCGCACCCAATTGGCAATGGCATCTTGGTCGACGTCTAGTATGACCAGGTCGGGTATTTTTTGTAAAAAAGGCAGTAAACCGTCCGAGGAGCCGGAGATGTGTACAGCGGTTTCATACCCCATTTGGGTAAGCAACCGGGTCAGTTGTTCGGCTTCCTCCCGATCATCGGCAAGGACGAGGATGCGAAGCACCTTCATTAGCAGGCCGTATTGAGTTTGTCAAAATATAAGTAAAAATGAAAGAGGGTTGCTTGCTTTTGTGTATATTTCCACCTAGAAAAAGGTAGCGGTTTTCCTCTGTCCCCAAAGAAAGGACCAAGACGTTTCGAACCAACGATGTAAATGTGCGCCATAAAGTAAAACCCATATATTGGATGTATCTGCCGGGAGATGCGACTTTCGGTGTATCACTTTTGTGCCGAATCCATTGAAAACAGTTTGTCTATGTTGTCGCTTGTCTCACTTGAATGCCTTTTGCGTATTCACTCTTTGGGGCTGGACTTCTCCTCTGATGAAATGGAATGCTGGTGGCCTAAAAACAATGATGCCGCGTAAGAAGACAAAGGCCAAGCAAACTTAAAGAACCTGATCTACCCCTTATGAGATTGCGTAAGCAGCAAATCAGGTTCTTATTGAGAAGAGCGTTAAATAGAAAAAAGTAGTTCTGTGCTTATTACCATTGGGCCTTGTAAGCTTGTAAGAGCCTAGTCTAGCTCAATTACACAGGATTTCACAGAACTGCCAAGTTAGGCAACCGATTGCTCGTATTTACGGAATTATTTTCGCCATTGTCAGAGTTTTTGCATCACTCAGAGGCGATTGTCTACCACATCAAGTTGAATCAATAAGTATATGAGAAATACTCGGTTAGCCTATTTGCTTTTTTCCCTCAAACCCAAGGAGCGCCAACTGTTTGGCCAACTGCTTTCCATCGGCTATTTCAAAGCCACAGATTTGGGCACGGGATTGTTTGACTATCTGCAGGCCCGCAAGTTCAAGCCTCTCGAAGGAGACAAGAAGACCATCCTACTCGATTTTTTTGGAGAAGATTCAGAAGCGGCCGACAAGCAATTGCGCCATCAGATGTCTTTGCTCAGCAAATTGGTCCAGGACTTCATTGCCTTGCAGACAGTCAGAAAAACACCGAGTCTGTTGCTGCATTTTGCGGCCCTCGGTTTGGCAGCCCGTGGGGTGTTCAAAGAATTTCTCCGCATTTCTCAAAAGTTGATCAAAAAATTGGAGGAAAAGCTCCTCCCCCATGGCTACGATCACTGGATGCTCATGCGTCTGAACCGCCAGTTGTTCTTCCACCCCGATGTGGAGAAAATCAAAATGGGACAACCTTATATTGAGGCGGCCATGCAACACCTGGACATGGCCTATCTGCTCAGCAAATTGCGCTTGAGTTGTGAGCTGACCAATCGAGAAATTACCCTGTCGGAAAAATACCACATCCCTCTGTTGAAAGAGTGCATGGAACTGGGGCAGCAGTGGGTCGACCGCAACACCCTCATCAATGTGTACATGGGCATCATCCAGTTGCAGACGAGGGGTTTTTCAGCCGAATTGTTTACCCATGTCAAGTCGGTCTACTTCCAGCATCTCGAACAATTGGAAGAGGAAGAACAACGCCTCGTACTGATGTACCTGATCAACATTGTGGCCAAGGAAATCACCAAAGGTCGCAACCAGCATTTGAAGGAGTGCCTCGAGCTGTACAAATACGCCTTGTCGACTGGTGCCTTGCTCAAGCACCAACGCATGACCTATCCGACCTATACCAACATCGCTGCCATTGGCTCGCTCATCGATCCGGACTGGACAAGAGACTTCATCGAGGAGTACATCCAACACTTGGAGAAAGACCACCAGCAAGACGCTTATTCCATTGCCCGCGCTTTTTGGCATTTCAATCAGCAGCAATTTTACGAGTGCTTTCAAGCCTTGGAGCAACTGACATATCTTCACATTCCCTACAATTTTCGGATTCGGTCTTTGTTGATTCGCACCTTTTACGAATTGAGTTATACCAATGGAAAGATGGAAGACTCTTTGGCCAATGAATTGGAAAACCTGTACCGCTTCATCAGCAAATACCGACAAAGTTATCCACTCAAGGGAAATGCCTACATGAATTTTTATGGCTTTACGCGTACCTTGATCGGTCACAGGTGGACCACCATCAGTGCCAATCGCAAAAAGGAATTGACCGAGCGGCTGCGCAATATGGATGTGTGCAATCGGGCGTGGCTGGAGGAAAAGCTGATGGCCATCGGACTGAAGCGATGAATGGCCTGTCCACAGTCTCTGGAACAGGCCATTTGTGATTCCTTCGCAAGTCGCTCTTCAAAAGTACATCTGTCTTTTTCGCTGGTTCACTGGCTGGACTTGCCTGGGATTTGTACGCTCCTTACACATCGATGACATCTTCGGTAATGATGTCCGGGGGGGCATCGGCACCTCCTTTGATGTGTTTGACTTGTTGAGTGCTCAGGATTGCATACTGTTGTCGTTTGGGGTGTCTACTCTTAGAGGGACGAGGTTTCATACTGTAATTTGGGTTGAGAAGTGGAGCAAATACTGCCATTGTTTTCCCGTCTGTTCACCGACAACAGACACGGATTGTCCGGTGGGCAAATCAGTAGGCAAAACTAAAACAGTAATAAATTAACAATATAAAAATAAATGATATTCAGCCACTTAGGCCAATTCTGAATGGAGAACACCTCGATTCTATTGGTAAATACCTTCTTTTTTCTGGTGAGAGGAAAAGGGAAAGAAAACGCCCGAACGACTGTCGTCGTCCGGGCGTTTGGTGGTGGAGCTGGAGGGATTCGAACCCTCGTCCAGATAAAGCACTAAAGGGCTTTCTACATGCTTAGTGAGCAGTTAAATTTTCGAGCTGCCGAGAGGTCTGTCCACACACCTAGACAGCAGCCTTATCTCCTGAATTTCGCGAGATGATCGGAGCAGGTCATCCCACTAGCCCGAGGGTTATGATGTGCGAAACGCTATGTATCAGGCGTCAAGCGTCGGCACAAAGGCATTCTAAGACCTGGTCTTAGGCTGCCATGGCATAGTTAGACTTGCCATTTAAAATTGAGATTAATTACCATTTGTTGACGGAGTGAGCAATTTTGCTCCGACATGCTTACCAATCAGTTGACCCTACTGTCGATTCCGGTCAGCCCCTATTGGTGGGAAGGCCTCTTTTGGCGTCTTCCAAGGCAAATAACCATTGAGGTGGGTAAAAAGTTTCCCAAAAGCTCTTACTTACTATGATTAAAGGCAAAAAAGAGAGCCGCTCAGGTTATCTGGACGGCAAAAATAAAAAAAATCGCTCAACCTTCCTTGGCTGAGCGATCCAGATGAATACCAAAAGCTAATGAGTACTAATCAATCACAATATTTTTCTGAATCTTTATGCTTTGATCGGTAACAAGTTCAATGGTGTATTGACCGTTGCGAAAAACACCCAGATTGACTTCGTAGATCACATTAGCAGGTAAATCCCTTACATCGTCCTCCATCATCAACTTGTCCCCACTGAGGATATTGAGCATTACGATTCTGTCGTTGATCGCTTCAAAATCGATGAAGAGTGTCTCTTCCTCCTTGTCTACAAAAAAGACATTGGCAAGAGAACTGATCCCCGTTTCGTGCAGCAGTCCAGCAGAGGACTCAACGACAGGTCCGCCCGTATCCGCATAGGAGGGCAATGCCATGACAAGAGCCATGGCGATGGTTACTAGGTTTATTTTCATGGTCAAGTGGTTATGTCTCATTTTGATGCCGGGTGCGAAACCCGTTCAAGTGGACATGCTTTGGTTTTGTTATCGGTTTTTTACAAACATTCAAAAAATGGGAGAAAATGTAAAGGGGAGAAATCGGTTTTGGGAGGAGGGTATTGGTTTAGAATTTCATTTTGAGAATGCCCAATTTCCATGCCAACAAGGGGGGCAGACTCTCTTTGGCCAAACATTCTTTTTCTTACCATATCACCAACCATCAGAAAATTCGCCTGGATGATCTTTTCGGCTATGGCCAGGGCGATTTTCAACCACATTTTGCAGTGCTATTCCAAACAGCTGTCAATAATTTGTTACTTTGGCGAGGTTTTTTGAGGCTTACAATCGGCATGTTGGTATTGTCATTTTACCATCAGGCAATGCCACCGACGAGCTGCTTTTCCGTCACTTATCACAACAATTGTTGCATATGAAAATCGCTATCATCAGAGAAGGCAAAGTTCCACCAGATTCCAGAGTCCCACTCAGCCCCAGTCAGTGCGCCCATCTTCGACAAGAACTTGGCCTCGACTTGGTTGTACAGCCTTCTCCGGGTCGTTGCTTTACCGACGAAGACTACCGGGCGGCGGGCATCCCCCTGACAGATGACCTGAGCGATCGCGATTTGTTGCTGGGTGTCAAAGAAGTACCCATCGACATGCTCATTCCCAACAAGACCTACTGCTTTTTTTCGCATACCATCAAGGAGCAGGTGTACAATCGCCCCTTGCTACAGGCCATTTTGAGCAAAAACATCCATTTGGTCGACTATGAGGTATTGACCAATGAGGCGGGAAAGAGACTGATTGCCTTCGGAAAATTTGCGGGCATGGTGGGGGCGCACAATGCATTGCTCACCTATGGGCGTCGCACAGGGCAGCCCGTTCTCAAGCGCATGAAGGACCATTTGGATTATGCCGAGGCAGTTGCCTATTACAAGGATTGCACATTTCCTGCAGTAAAAATTGTGCTGACGGGCAATGGACGGGTGGCCAATGGTGCGGCCCTGGTGTTGAGAGACATGGGCATCGAGCAATTGACTCCCGAGGAATATTTGGCCATCGACGCACCCGGAAAGCCAGTATTCACCCAACTTGCCTGCAAAGATTATGCTGCCAGAATTGATGGCTCCCCTTTCCAAAAGGAAGATTTCTACCAACATCCCAAACTGTTCAAGAGCATCTTCGACACTTACACGAGCAGTTCCGACATCATGATCAATGGCATTTACTGGGACAATGATGCGCCGGCATTTTTCACCAAGGAGGAGATGCGCCAGGAACAGTTCCGCATCTCTGTCATTGCCGATGTCACCTGCGACATTGCCCCCATATCATCCATCCCTTCTACTCTGCGTCCCAGCACCATTGCCGACCCATTCTTTGGGTACGATCCAGTGAGTGAGCAAGAGACGGCGCCCTTTCAAGGGGGAAGCGTCGATATGATGACCATTGACAATCTGCCCAACGAACTACCGCGAGATGCTTCTGTGGCATTTGGTCAGCAATTCATCGATCACATTTTGCCTGAATTTTTGGGTCAGCGACAGACGGGAGTCATTGAGCGAGCCAGCATTGCGCAGGCAGGAGAATTGGGTCCGCACTTCCAGTATTTGGCCGACTATGTAGCGGCTGTTTCCTAAGAGCGTGTTGGGGAATTTGGTCTTTGTGGCGATTTGTTCAATTATTTGTTTAGACGACGCTCCAAAACCGGAGTTTAGCCATAGCTAAATGAGGATTTTGGGAAGGAAGGATAAGCGAATAAGTGTACAAATAAGCCGAATTACTGAATCCCAAACACGCTCTCAGCCAATAGAGTGTTCGTTTAGCCCAACTGATCCAGGTAGCCCAAAATGTTGTCTCGGATGCGATCTTGGATGGAATTGTCATCGGCGCGGACAAATGACTGTCCAGTGATTTTTTCGTACAATTCGATGTACCGATGGGTGACCTTTTCCACGAAAGAATCGGGCATTTCCGGCATGATCTGCCCTTCTTTCCCCTGAAAGCCATTGGCCATCAACCATTCGCGAACGAATTCTTTGGACAATTGCTTTTGGCGTTCTCCCCTCTCCTGGCGCTCTTGATAGCCATCCTGGTAAAAGTAGCGGGAACTGTCTGGCGTGTGAATCTCATCGATCACGTAAATTTTTCCATTGTGCATCCCAAACTCGTACTTGGTATCCACCAAAATGAGTCCCTGCGCTGCTGCCATTTCAGTCCCTTTTTGAAAGAGGGCGCGGGTATATTCCTCCAATTGGATGTAGTCGGCTTCTGCAACGATGCCTTTTGACAGGATGTCTTCTCGGGAAATGTCCTCATCGTGTCCGAAGGCGGCCTTGGTTGTGGGCGTGATGATGGGTTGGGGGAAGGGATCATTCTCGCGCATGCCATTGGGCATAGGCACACCACACAGGAGGCGCTTTCCGGCCTTGTACTCACGAGCCGCATGTCCAGCCAAGTATCCCCGGATGACCATCTCTACCTTAAAAGGCTCACAAGCAAAGCCAATGGTAACGTTGGGGTCGGGCGAGTATTCCACCCAGTTGGGCACAATGTCTTGGGTGGCTTTCAGAAAGTGAAGGGCAATTTGATTGAGCACCTGGCCTTTGCAGGGAATGGGACGAGGAAGGACGTGATCGAAGGAGGAAATTCGATCTGAGGCGACCATCACAAGGCGTTTGTCCAATGTGTAGACATCGCGCACTTTGCCTCGATAAAAGTCCGTTTGTCCCGGCAATTGGAAATTGGTTTGTTGAACGGCTCTTTGCTCTATTGTCATGTTTGAGATATTTGCTGATCAGTGGGTATGCTCAGAAAAGCACTGCAAATGTACTATACCCAAGGCAAATTTCGGCCTGTTGCCCCAAGAAGTTGTGGTTGGCACTTCCTGCTGTTATTTTTCCAGCCATTGCATGTATCTACCCAAAGTGAATTGCCTATTTTCGCAACTGATGAAATGCCCAACTTTTTGTAAAAGCACATTGTGGATTCTTTTGGGACTGCTTGCTTGCCAAGATTCCCAAGCCCCTCTTTCTTTTGAGGCCTTCCAAGAAAACTATCGACAAGCCCATCAAGAGCTGTATCCCGGTCGTCCCAGCCCCGACAGTCAGCATTGTTACAACTACCTGCTGGCCATTCCGGATGCTGCCCATCGACAACAGCAACGGCTGTTTTGCCAAGCGTACCAGCAGCAGGCGACTCAATTTTCCCCAAAACAACTACAGGCCGAAGGGAAACAACAATTGGAAATGATCGAGAAAGAATTGGCTCGCATTCAATTTGAGCTGGACAGTGTGCAAACACATGCCATGGACGCCGGACAATATCACCTACTCCCCGGCTTACAAGCCAATTTGCAGGCAAGCAATCTTTCGGTGGAAGACCAGCTGCGCATTTTACAGCGCAAGATGCAGTTTGTCCCCGACTATTTTCAGGCAGCCAAAGACAACCTCCGGGCGGAGGCTAGGGGCTATGAGCTGGCCTTACAACAGCAGCGTGCGACTTATCTGTGGCTGGATCAGGAGCTGCTTCCCCTGGCCCGTCGCTCTGCCCTGTCTCCCCAAGAACAACAACTCTTTGGACAACATGTAAACTGGGCCAAACTGGCTGTCAAAGACTTCCTTGCGTATTGTAAAAGTCGATGGATCGATCAGCAAACAACATCTTCCTCCCCCCAAATGATCAAGTAGGGTCACCCGTGCCTCGGAGGGCAGTCCGTATCTTTTTCACTGATAGATAAGCTGTGTAGGACATGACCAGGACTACAATGCCATACACCCAAGGCGGAATGTCGTGGCCCGCCCAAAACAAGTAGATGTAGGTGCCGATGTAGCAAATGAAGATGAGAAACAAGGGCCCCTGGATGGGCTTTCCCTGGCGAAGGTTTCGGACCAGCCAACTGAATCCAAGCAACGAAAAAGGAATGGTCCCAAAATACAGCAACGCAAAGATGACTGGATTGACGCCATAGTTGTCTCCAAATTGCAGCATCCAGTTCAAGTACGATTGCCAATCAACCCAAAGCCAAGTGGCGATTGGTTTAGCCAGCATAGGCCGGTAATTGGAAGAAAAAGACCGTTCCCTCGTTGAGCTTGCTCTTCACCTCAATGCGACCATTGTGCAATTCCAATATTTTCTGAGCGATGGCCAACCCCAGTCCAACCCCTTTCTTCTTGGCTTCTGGAGCTGCTTGGCGATAGCGTTCGAATATGGCGGATTGTTGGTCTTCTGCAATGCCGGGGCCTGTGTCTGCAATGCGGACTTCAATTTCCTTGTCGTGGGCCTGCAGTTCCAAAGTCACCCGTCCACCCTCTGGTGTAAACTTGAGGGCATTGTCTACGAGATTTTGAATGACCCTTTCCACCAGTCCCAGATCGGCAAAGACCATGGGAAGCTTTGGCTCCATGTCCAGGTGAAGATCGATTTGTTTTTCTTTGGCGAGTATTTGGTATTTCTGAAAGACATCCTGCACCAGTTCTGACAGGAAGAAGGGTTCTTTGCTGGGTTCTATTTGTCGGGCCTCTAGTTTGGAGTATTCAAACAATTGGGCAATCAGTCTAGAAAGTCTCTCGCTGCTGCTCAAAACGATTTCCAGGTATTTGCGGCGTTCCTCTTCAGATACATTTCCTTCTTTGAGCAAAAGCGTTTCGATGTAGCCCTGCATGATGGCCAGCGGGGTGCGCAAGTCGTGCGAGACGTTGGCGATGAGTTCCTGGCGCAGTTTCTCGACTGCTTTTATTTTGTCGATGTTGTCGACGATGGTATCGGCCATGTCGTTGAAGGTATCAGACAGGACGGACAGTTCTCCCTGCCCTGCTGCTGTGGCAATCCGCGCCTGGTAATCTCCCTCTTTGAAGCGGCGAACCGTTTCGATGATGGTGCGAAGGTTGCGGGTCAAAAACCACAAAGCAATCAGTCCAATGAGCAAGGCACCTGCCAGGGCGATGAAGAAATAGCGGGTTCCCAACCGCAGGATGTAGCTGCCAAAGAGTGTCGAAGCAACGGCGGCCTGTTCTTCGCTGGCCAGGATGATGTAAATGTACCCCGTCAATGTCTCTCCGTCGAGGATGGGAGCGGCAGAGAAGACCTTGTAATTGCCAGGGTGGCGAGGATCATCTCCAGCAATGAAAGGTTTTTCCTCCGACTCGATGAAGGTCCGAACAGGTTTGAGATCGACCTTTTCCAGTTTCACCTTTTTGTAAGGAGCCACATAGGTGATGATTTGTCCATCGGTATCGAGCAGGTACACTTCCACACTCGGATTGATGACCATCATGGAGTGCATGATGTCCTGGATGGCGGACGTATCCACCTTTCCATTAATCAGGGGTTTGACCTCGTTGACTGTACTTTCGGCAATGCCCCCATTGAGACGCTGGTTGATCTCCTGAAAGTATTGATTTTGAAAGTAGCCTCCAATGATGACATAGGCAGCTCCCACCACCACCAGAAGTGACAGTAGGATGGCTGATATTTTCCAGTACAGTCTATTTGATTTCAAAGCCATTGTAAAACGATTGGTGGTTGAGAGATCAGGAGAATCGATGTGCTCTTCGACGACAATCAGACTTCCTCATTGAATCGATAGCCGACTCCCCAACTGGTCAGTATGTAATGTGGATTGTGCAAATCCGGTTCTATTTTACTTCTCAATCGGTTGATGTGTGAGTTGACAGTGTGTTCGTAGCCATCAAAGTCGTAGCCCCACACCAGATTCAATATCTTGGCTCGGTCGTAGGACTTGCCTGGACTCGACGCCAATAAACTCAGGAGTTCAAATTCTTTGGGGGACAGCTCTACGCGGTCTCCGGAGATGCTGACTTTGCGCTTGTCCAAGTCTATGGTCATGTCGCCAAATCGGAGAAGGCCCGCGGGTTTGACGGCCTCTGTTTGTTTCATCATATCGACCCTGCGAAAAATGGCTTTCACCCTGGCGATGAACTCGCGAATGCCAAAAGGCTTGGTGAGGTAATCGTCGGCCCCCATTTCCAATCCCAGCACCTTGTCTATTTCTTCCGACTTGGCGGTGAGCATGAGGATGGGGGTGTGAATTTCGCGAGCCCGGAGGCGCCGACAAATTTCCATGCCGTCCATGCCTGGCAACATGATGTCGAGGATGATGAGGTCGTAAGAATGCTTGAGGGCTTTGTCCAAGCCACTGGGTCCATCCATGGCCTTTTCCATGGTACAATCCAGATCACTGAGGTGTATGTTGAGTAATTCTAAGATATTTGGGTCGTCTTCCACGGCCAGAACATTTCTCATAATGGTCGATTTTGTGCAAAGGTAGTGCTGGAGTATCACAAAAATATCACGGAATTATAGTCTGTTTGTCACGCCAAGCTGTGGGCTCGGAGATGGACAAGAGTGGCTTGTTCTGCAGCCAAGTTTATTAAATGTACACTTTCCCTTTGGTATCGTCAAATGCTTTGCACCCTAGTGGACTCACTGTCTTGGCATTGACAGTTGTCAGGTGGGGAATGAAGAAGCGGGTTAACAAGGTATTTTCAACACCCTTGGCCATCACTTGGCGGGTGATGAGTGGCAAAAAAGTTGGAGCAACCAAATCAGTTGATGAAAATAAAAATATCAAACTAGAAAAAAATCGCAAAAAAATATCGTTGCAAACAACTGGTAATCAATTCATTGGAAAGGTCGCAAAAAAAAAGTTCGAATATTTTTATGGAATTTGGGTAGGTGCCGTGTCCTATTGTAGAGAAAAACGGAAATCCACGATCCGCGGAAGTGATTTTCGGAGCAGTTGAAAACTCCCTGTCGGGCATATCTGCCCAGGTTTGGGTTGGCGGAGCTGTGCGCTGGCATGGTTCCAAAAAGGGGTGGGCCGCTTGGGGTCACCAGAGGGCGGGAATCCCACCCAAGCCCAATGCTACATCCCCCCTCCAAATCCGCCGACTTCTCCCCTGCAAATGCTCCGTACCACATCCTCCATCCTCACAACAACATCCCGAGCAACAGACACCCAATCAAACCAACGATCGACACAATCGTCTCCATCACCGTCCAAGAACGAAAGGTCTCCCAAATCGTCAAATTGAAATACTCCTTGAACATCCAAAAGCCCGTATCATTGACGTTTGAAAATGTCAAACTCCCTGCTCCTGTCGCCAGCACCAACAACTCAGGTGATACATCCGTCGCGCCGATCAAAGGCTGTGCAATGCCAGCCGCCGTCAAAGCAGCCACTGTGGCCGACCCCAAAGAAATGCGCAGCGCAGCCGCGATGAGCCAAGCCAATAGCAATGGCGAAAAATTGGTGTCCTTGAGCGAATCGGCAATGTACTGCCCAACTTCGCTGTCGATCAAGACTTGCTTGAAAGCCCCCCCAGCTCCGATGATGAGCATGATCATGGCAATGCTTTTGACCGATTCCGTCAAGGTCGTCATGATGGACTTCATGTCCTTTCCCAGTCGCAACCCCAAAGTGTAAATGGCCACCAAAACTGCGATCAGCAAGGCCATCACCGGGCTGCCCACAAAAGACAGCACCTTGTTCGTTAGGTGATCTTCCGGGAGGTACAACTTGCCAATGGCCGCAACAGCCATCAACAACACTGGCAAGAGCGCCGTAAAAACACTGATGCCAAAACCCGGCAACTGATCCGGCGGAATTTCCTTGACGGGAAACAACTCTTGTGGAGGCCTGGTTTTGAAGTTCCGAAGAGTACTGCCAAAGACAGGCCCCGCAATGATGATGGTCGGTACTGCCAGGATGAGACCATACAAAAGCGTCAGACTGATGTCGGCTTCATAGATGGCAGCAATGGCGGTAGGGGCAGGGTGTGGCGGCAAAAAACCATGGGTCACCGAAAGAGAAGCCACCATGGGAATGCCCACGTACAGCAGGGGCAGTTGGGTAGAGGCGGCAATGGTAAAGATGATGGGAATCAACATGATGAAGCCCACATTGTAAAACATCGGAACCCCCACGATGAAGCCCGTCAGGATGACGGCCCAATGAATGTTTTTGATCCCAAAAGAATTGATGAGGCGATTGGTGATTCGCTGGGCCGATCCACTTTCTGCAATCAGCGATCCCAGCATGGCACCAAGTCCCAAGACCAGCGCCAAATATCCCAGCGTACTTCCTACACCTTTTTGGATGGAGTCGATGACGGTGTTGATGGGCATGCCCTCGGCGATGCCGACCCCGAGAGCGACCAACAAAAGTGCAATGAAAGAATTGAGGCGCAAGCCGATGATGAGAATCAAAAGAACGGCTATGCCAGCGATGATGATGAGAATGGGCATTGACTAGGATGATTGGAATGGACGGGAGAGGAAGAGAGAAGCTTTCGCCACCTGCATCGTTTTTGACTCAGATGGCGAAAGCAAAAAATTGCATTACATATTGGCGATGATCTCGTCACCAAATTCAGAACACTTGAGGAGAGTTGCTTTATTCATCAAACGCTCGAAGTCATAGGTGACACGCTTTTTGCGAATGCTTCGGCCGACACCTTTGACAATGCGGTCAGCAGCCTCGCCCCAGCCCATGTAGCGGAACATCATCTCGCCAGAGAGAATGACAGAGCTTGGGTTGACCTTGTCGAGACCGGCATATTTGGGAGCCGTACCGTGAGTCGCTTCAAACAATGCGATGCCAGTTTGGTAGTTGATGTTGGCACCAGGAGCGATGCCGATGCCACCCACTTCTGCGGCCAGTGCATCAGAGATGTAGTCGCCATTGAGGTTGAGGGTAGCGATGACAGAATACTCTGCTGGACGAGTCAAGATCTGTTGGAGGAAAGCATCAGCAATGACGTCTTTGACCAAAATGGCTCCCTTGGCGAGGGCCTTCTCTTGGGCCTTGTTGGCCGCTTTTTTGCCTTTCTCTTCCGCAATGCGATCGTACTGTGCCCAGGTAAATACTTTGTCGCCGTACTCGCGCTCGGCAAGTTGGTAGCCCCACTCTTTGAACTTCCCTTCGGTGAACTTCATGATGTTGCCCTTGTGGACCAAAGTGACAGAAGGACGTCCTTCGGCAATGGCATACTCGATGGCAGCGCGAACCAGTCGCTCCGTCCCTTCGACAGAAACGGGCTTGACACCCAGAGAAACGGTATCCGGGAAGCGGATGGATTTCACCTTCAGCTCTTCGATCAGAAACTTCTTCAGCTTCTTCAATTTGGCAGTGCCGTGAAGGTATTCAATCCCTGCGTAGATGTCTTCAGTATTCTCGCGGAAGATGACCATGTCAACAGCATCGGGCTTGCGAACTGGAGAAGGCACACCTTTGAAATAGCGAACGGGGCGAACGCAAGCGTACAAATCCAACTTTTGGCGCAATGCAACATTCAATGAACGAATGCCACCACCGACGGGAGTTGTCAAAGGGCCCTTGATGGCGACCAGGTATTTTTTGATGTCGCGCAAAGTAGCAGCTGGCAACCACTTACCAGTTTGGTCAAACGCCTTTTGGCCAGACAGTACTTCGTGCCAAACAATTTTGCGTTTGCCTTTGTAGGCCTTTTCCACTGCTGCATCGAAAACGCGAACAGCCGATGCCCAGATGTCAGGGCCGATTCCATCCCCTTCGATGAAAGGGATAATGGGATCGTCGGGGACAATCAGATTTCCATCTTTAATGGTGATTCTTGATCCGCTCATTTTGTTTCGTTATTTTTATTTTTTTGAATGCGTTTTGGAATTCTGCACAAAAGTAAGTAATTATTTCAAACCTACACCCCACAATTCCGTTCTATACCGTTAAACCAAAGACAATGAAATATCTATTGTGGCTCCTCTTGCTATTCCCCTCGCTGCCAGGACAATCGCAGGAGGGACATCGCTTGGAAGTGAAACTGGACAATTATGAAATGAGACAGTTGTATTTTGCTCGTTTCATGGGGGGCAATTTTGAATACCTCGATACCATCGAACGAAAGGAGGAAGGACTGTTCATCATCGAAGACCAACAAGCTCTCTCACCTGGCGTGTACACCATCGTACTCAAGCCCTACCTCAAGGCCATTCAAATTCTCATCGACCCCAACAACCAACATCTGCAAATGCAGGCCGATGCGGCAGACATCAAACCGCAAACCGTTCAATTTTCCAACAGCGAGATCAACAGCCAACTCTACCAATATCTCGGATACTTGCCCCAAAAACAACGAGAGATCAACGAACACTACAAAGCCCTCAAAGAAAGCAAAGGTAGGGCGCGAAAAAAACGACAAAAACAAATCGACAAATGCACCAAGGAGCTGCGCGATCACCAAGAGTCCCTGTTGAAAAAATACACCAACACTTGGCTGGCCTTGTTTGTGCAGACCGATCTCGAACTCCCCTTTCCCTCTTTCAAAGGGAGCGAGGAAGAAGTCCAAAAACAACAGTACCAATTCCGTCGAACACACTTTTTTGACGAACTCTCTCTGGACAATGCCGGGCACATTCACAACCCCCGCTATTTCAACAAGCTCAGCCTATACATTGATCGACTCATCCCACCACATCCCGATAGTGCCACTGCGGCCATTGTACAATTTCTCAACCGATTGGACGAAGGCGGAAAGTTGTTTCAATACAGCCTCGACCACTTTGTCAAAAAATACGAAAAGCCCCGAATCGTTGGAATGGATGCCGTCTTTGTTGCATTGATTGATCGGTACCACAACGAAGGAAAAACGCCCTGGTTGAGCGAGAAAAGACGCAACCAACTTCAGAAGTCTGCACGGATTTACAAAAAGATTCTCATCGGAAAAGTGGCCCCCGACATCACAGTACAAAAGCGAAGTGGCCAAAGCATTTCTCTCCACGACATTGAGGCCAAACTGACGGTCCTTTTTCTGTGGCGCCCCGGATGCGGACATTGCAAAAAAGCCAGCCCCATTCTCAAATCGCTCTACGAAAAGTACCAGGAGCAGGGAGTTGAGCTACTCAGTCTGTGTACCCACTTGGGCGAATCAGTCAAAGAATGTTGGACCTATGTAGACGAAAACGAGCTGGACGATTGGATCAATGCCGTTGATCCCCGACACCGCTCTCGCTTCATTTATTTGTACAATGCACAACGCACCCCCAAAATCTATGTCCTCGATGAAGACAAAAAAATTCTCATCAAAGACATCTCTGCCAATCAACTCGAAGGCCTGATCCAGCGCTTTTTGAAAGAAGCCGAAGAGGCAGTTCCCAATCCGTAATGCAAGCAAATGCCCGTCCAAGAAAAGACCTTTTCAATCGCAAGAAAAAAGCTGTACATTTGTTGGCATCCGGCGCCAAGTAGGTTTGAGAAGTCCGGCAAAAAACAGCAGGCAAACAGCCACAGGAATGAATCCAAATTTAGACCCGACCGACGACAACCTGAGTACGGAAGATCACAAAATCGAACGAGCACTACGTCCGCACCTGCTCAAGGAATTCAGTGGTCAGCCCAAAATTGTAGAAAACCTCAGCATTTTTATTCAGGCTGCAAAGTTGCGCGGGGAAGCGCTCGATCACGTACTGCTCCACGGCCCACCGGGTCTGGGGAAGACCACCCTGTCGCACATCATCGCACACGAGTTGGAGTCTCAAATGAAAATGACTTCCGGTCCCGTTCTCGAAAAACCGGGGGACCTGGCTGGCCTATTGACCAACTTGGACGAAGGCGATGTCCTCTTCATCGATGAAATCCATCGACTCAATACTGTGGTAGAGGAATACCTGTACTCTGCCATGGAGGACTATCGGATCGACATCATGATCGACAGTGGCCCCAACGCCCGCAGCATCCAAATCTCCATCAGTCCATTCACCCTCATCGGAGCCACCACCCGCATGGGCCTGCTCACCGCCCCCATGCGCGCCCGCTTCGGCATCAGCTTTCACCTGGATTATTACGACATCGCCACCCTCCAACACATCATCAAACGATCGGCTGGCATCCTCCAAGTCCCCATTACCAACGACGGGGCTGCCGAAATTGCCCGACGCAGCCGCGGCACACCCCGGATTGCCAATGCCCTGCTGCGCCGCATCCGCGACTTTGCCCAAATCAAAGGAGATGGAACCATCGACATCGAAATTTCCAAATACGGATTGGAGGCGCTCAACGTAGACGAAAGTGGACTGGATGAGATGGACAACAAGATATTGTCAACCATCATCACCAAATTCAAGGGAGGCCCCGTCGGGATTACCACCATTGCCACGGCCGTAGCAGAAGAGGCAGGGACCATCGAAGAAGTACACGAGCCATTTCTGATCATGGAAGGATACATCCAACGCACGCCAAGGGGCCGAGAAGCAACCCAAAAAGCATACGAACACTTGGGGATTGTCCCCCCCTCACAAAGCGGCACCTTGTTCTAAGGTCGTGGAATCGCTATTCCCAGACGGCGCTTCGCTTTTGCTTGATGTAGCGTTTGACATTGAGCCAAAAGGCGATGAAAAGGTAAATGATGAGTGGTGAGCCAAGGGCAACAAAAGAGATGTAAATAAAATATACCCGAACCCTGGCAGAAGCAATGCCCATTTTCTTTCCTAGATAACTGCAAACGCCAAAAGCAGATCGTTCGAGCAAATCCTTGATGTTGTAAAGACGTTTCAACATGACCATTCAATTAGTTGTAGCTGATTCCTAAAATATGAAAACTATTTGAGTAACACAAATTATGTCTTCCAAAGGGATATATACAATCGATTCAAAAACAGAATATTACCCAGTACAATTCTTGACATACGAATAATTTACCATCCTAAAATACCCTAAACAGGGTATAAAATCACCTGCAAAATGAATTATTTTTGTTAAGAGAGAGTCGGCAATGGTCAAAAAAACTTCTCTCTTTTCCTGTCCCAATTGTCCCATCGACTGCAAACACAACTGAATCACTTCCCGCTAACTATAGACTTTGTTGGCCCCTGTCCTCGCAACAGACCAACGTCCCGAGACTGATGACTCTTTGCAAACTGTAACGAGCCAGTAAGCTATCCAATGGACAAAGACCAGAAAGGACTATGCTTACTAGAATAAATTTGCATAGCAAATTGTTGCAATGTAACGTCCAAAATTGATTTGTGAAAACGAATCCGTTGTGGGCCGAAGAGTCTCCCCCTTTGTTGGAGGGGGACTATTTTGTTGACCGATCCCTGCGCAGGAACAGCAGGAATGAATACCGCCAAAGCCCCCTCTCGAACAAGAAGGCTTGCGCGCAAAGAAACCTATTTAGGTCGTGTATACAAGCGGTTTTATACAGTCAGATTGTTCACTCAGTCTGACTGTTTTCCATTTGTCCAAGCCGAAAAGGCTCTGTGATCAATTGCCAGTAGCCGTCAGCCAATCGCTCTCAATTTCAAGAGGCTCCTCAAACAGGACAGCCGTCTCGGACTGGTAGCTGACTTTCAATACCAGATCATAGGTACCGGGCTGGTCAAAGCTGTGCCAAAAGGTCTTTTCGTGTACAGCAATGGACGCCCGATCGCCAATGTACAGGCGATAGTCGGCCTTGGCATCAAAATTATCAATGGTAAATTGCAGCTTGGTTCCCACCTGTTGGGCTCCTTCGATGAGCAGCTGTGGGTGAGAGCTGCGTTGCTCGTCCAATGGCTGGCCTTGGGCCGGCTGAGATCTGAGAGAAGACGAGACAGGGACTTGGGCCGCCATGTCAAAATTGGATCGATCTGCCCTCTCCCCTCCAAATGGACTGAGCGGAATGGATGCCAATCCACCAAAGCCAATCACAATCAAAAGGACAATGGTGATGGATTCTTGATAAAGTGTAAATTTTGCGAAGAGGTCAGTTTTTGGAGCATCCCCAGTCAACTCCTGATTTTTGTAACTATGGTCCATAGGATTATTTTGGTACAACAAATGCTTTGAAGACTGCAGGGTTTTCAAACCCATCCAAATGGTTTTTTTGGTGCTGAGGTTACGAATTATTCATCGATATGGTACGATAGAGTTCCATCTTCTGCACTGACACAAAGCCAATGACAAGCACATGGGTCGCTTGGAAAGGAGGAGGACAATTAATTCATATAAGGGGGGATACGGTATCCGAAACAGCCATCTCAGCTGCATTCGGCTTTCAAATATAATCTATTTTTGAATAGAATCAAAGTATATATCAAAAAATACTTCACTCATAAAGTGCCGCGAAATCAAAAAGTCCCATCCAAAATGAGACAAGCCGAATCCTCCACTGAGAAGAATTCGGCTTGTCTGCTGAAAATATCCGGCTGTCAATGGCTCAATTGGCCAAGGCCAATGGCGCATTGTCTTTGGGCAGGAGCAACCACAAATTTCCATAGTGGTGCATGCTGCTGGCCTTGCGACGGGCCTTCTCGCCTACGCCCATGTAGACGTCTATGTGTCCAGGACCTTTAATGGCTCCGCCCACATCTTGGGCCAACAAAACGCGGTATTCGTGATGGGTCACCTTATTTCTATGGATCACAGGAACGCGAGCCAACAAGCAGCTCCCCATCGGAATGAAGCGCCTGTCTACAGCGATGGAGTAATCAGCCAAGAGTTGAACCAAGCCGGCTCCCTTGGGCTTTGACTTCACAGGGGTGAAAAAGACGTAGGATTTGTTGGAGTTCAGCACCTCCGCCATCAGTTCAGGATGTTCTCCCAAGTAGCGACGGATGCTTCTGAGAGAGGTTTCCGCCTCCGTGACATATCCTTTGCGAACCATGTAGCGGCCCACACTACTGTAGTTGTACTTATTGTCTCCATTGTTGGCAAACAATACTTGCCGGCCATCTTCAAACTCGACAATGCCTGACCCTTGTACTTGCATGAAGTAGATGTCAACCAAATTGCGAGCATAGGCCAACTCCAGCCCTTTGTCTTTGAGGACACCATCTGTATCGATCTCCTCGCGACTTGGCAAACGTCCTTCCCAGGAGTCTGGCCGGGTGTAGATGGGGTATTTGTATTCGGCATTCGCCTCGCGTCTCACCTTGAGAATGGGCGTGTAGTAGCCAGTAAATTTGACATTCCCCTTGGAGTCGGCACCTTTCAGCTGATAGGCATCCAGGAAGTCAGCCATCATCTCGGGATTGTTTTGAGCCACATCCAAAATGGTTTGAATGCTTTGCTCCAATTGAGAGAGCTGAACTTCCACATCGTCAAATTGGTAAGGACGCTTGCGGCGCTGGTATTTCAATACGCGCAATTGACGCTTCAAACCAACCACCAATTGGTGATTGACCAATGACTCGGAAAAGCCAGCAAGAGATGCCTTGGTATACAGCTCTTCCAGAACAGGTGCATCCTGTACTTTGCCATTGGAACTGTGGATGTAATTCTGACCTGGCTCGATCAGAAGAGACTCTTGGGAAGAAGAATTGGGAACATCAGGAGGTAAGTCGTCGTCTAACTGGCACGCACACAGCGTTACCAGTCCAACTGCTACGAATAGCAGCCCTAAGTGTTTGTTCATGGGTGTGTTTGTTAACGGTTTTGAGGGAAAAAATTAGTTTGTTCGGATATTTCGTAAATTCGCCGCAAAGTTAAGCGTTTTTATTTCACATAGTCAATTCATTGAATGCATAAAGAGGAAAATACTATTTTTTTAACATTTTTTTAACACTTCATGGCGAGATTCCTGCGTAGTCAAGCCGATCGAAGCAGTTGACAAACTGCCAAACCCGCTCACTTTCGCCCCCCCCAAATCTATTATTTCAACTAGAATTTAGCTATATTTGATTTGTCATAGAGCGCAATCATTGCTGCTCCTCTCCGACAACCGCTTTTGCACACATTCTCCTGTCAAACAAAAATGATTGGGTGATGACCGTCTGTCATCCAACGGCTTTTCCTGTCTTCGATTCTTTGCACCGCTTGCAACGACTCCTTGGGCAGACAAACAACCTGCTTGCAAACAGCCCATCAAAGCTCTGTAAGCGGTGTTGATCAACAATCTAAAGACTAAACAAATCAAAAGGCACAACCTAATGAGCAACTCAACACTTTCCCTCTCATTCCTTTGCCATCTACTATTTTTGATCCTGGTCCTTGGCTCCCCTCCTTTGATGGCACAACCCAACGGCTTCGTGGATGAAAATTACCTCAGCGGTTTCAACCAAGCGACTGGCCTGACCTTCGATGAAAACGGCAGAATGTATGTCTTCGAGAAAGGAGGCAAGGTCTGGGTGGTCGAAAATGGCAACAAACTCCCCAATCCACTCATCGACATCGGCGAAGAAGTGGGCAATTGGCGGGATTTCGGACTGGTTGGCTTTGCCCTCGATCCCAATTTCCTCAACAACGGCCACATCTACCTACTCTACATCGTAGATCGACACCACCTTCTCAACTTTGGCACCTCCTCCTACAATCCATCGACCAACTCCTATTTTGCCGCCACCATCGGACGGATCACTCGATATACAGCCACTGCCAGTTCCAATTTCACAAGCGTTGACTACAACAGTCGCAGAGTTTTATTTGGAGAATCAGTCAGCACGGGCATGCCGAGCCTCCACCAATCACACGGAGTGGGTGCCCTGGTTTTTGGAACCGACGGGACCCTGCTGGCCACCCTCGGAGACGGTGCCTCCTACAGCTCGGTAGACGAAGGCTCGGCCACAGAAACGTATTATGCCCAAGGCTTGACCGACGGCATCATTCGCTCCGATGAAAATGTCGGTGCCTATCGCTGCCAAATGCCCAACTCTTTCAATGGCAAGATCATCCGAATCGACCCCGAAACAGGTGATGGCATTCCGTCCAATCCATTTTACAATGCCTCCAATCCGCGCTCGCCCCAGTCTCGCACCTATGCCGTCGGCGTTCGCAACCCATACAGGATGTGCCTGCGGCCGGAGACAGGCAGTCACCAAGCCTCAGAGGGTGATCCGGGAACTTTTTACTTTGGAGACGTGGGCTGGGGCACAAGAGAAGAGTTGAACGTACTATCGGCAGCCGGGCAAAACTTTGGATGGCCCAAATACGAAGGGATGACCTACCAGCCTGGCTATGACAATCCCAACTATGCTCCATCCAGCCATGAGCGCCCCAAGGTGGACTGGCGCAGCTCAACCGCTCGCGTATGGCTCAATGGCAACATCTACAACATCGGATCGAGCAATTTTCCAGGGAGCAGCTTCCAGGGCAATGCCTCTACTGGAGGAGTCTGGTATACGGGAGACGACTTCCCCCCAGAATACCAAAACACCTATTTCCATGCGGACTATGGCAATGGATGGATTCGAAACTTCAGCTTTGATGCCAACAATGAACCCCTCGCCGTCCGGGACTTTCTCTCCAACATCGGCGCAGTGGTACACATGGCCACCTCCCCCGCAGAAGATGGCATCTTCTATGTATCCTATCCAGGCAGCATTCGAAAGATCAGCTATGTGGGCAATGGCAACCTGGCGCCCAAGGCCCGCATCAGCTACGACCAAAATTACGGCAGCAGCCCATTGGAGGTGTCCTTCCGCGGAGACCAATCCTATGACCCAGAAAATGGAGGACTGAATTTTTCCTGGGACTTTGGCGATGGCACTGTCAACAGTACAGAGGCGAACCCCACCCACATTTTCACAGCTGCTCCTGGTGGCCCTACCACTTACACAGTCACCCTCACAGTGAGCGACAACCAATCGCAATCGGCCCAGGCCTCTGTAGTGGTATCCATCAACAACACCCCTCCTGTCATCAATTCGACCAGCATCGACAACCGCAATACCTTCAGCATCAACAACAGCACGACCCTATCTCTGAACGCCGATGTGACAGATGCCGAACATGCCAATAGTGAGCTGACCTACGAATGGAGTACTTCTTTGTACCACAACAACCACAATCACTTGGAACCTGCCGACAACAACCCCAGCACCACAACAGTTCTCACGCCAGTCGGCTGTGATGGCGCGACTTACTGGTACCGGGTCAGCCTGACAGTGACAGATCCAGAAGGGCTTTCCACCACTTTTTCCAAGGACATCTTCCCCAATTGCAGTGGCAGCAATCAATCGATCAGCTTTGGTGCCCTTGCAGACAAACAAGTCGGCGATGCGCCCTTTCCCGTTAGCGCCTCTGCCAGTTCTGGTCTTCCAGTTGCCTTGTATGTGGTAGATGGTCCAGCCTCCATCAGTGGCAATACCATCCGTCTCACCGGCAAGCCAGGTACTGTGACAGTGCGGGCGGCCCAAGGAGGAAATGGCACCTACAAACCCGCCAGGCCTGTAGAGCGAACCTTCCATGTATCCCAAGCGCCCCCATCAGGCGGCTCTTGCTCCGCCACAGGTCAAATCACCAGAGAAGTCTGGACGGGAATTTCAGGGCTGCTGATCTCTGACATTCCCGTCAACGATCCCCCCAATCAAGGAGGTTTGATCAATATTTTCGAAGGGCCCAGCAATGTTGCCGATAACTATGGCAGCCGCATCAGGGGCTACATTTGTCCACCACAAACGGGGGATTATACCTTCTGGATTGCCAGTGATGACAATGGCGAACTCTGGCTCAGCACAGATGACGACCCTGCCAATAAAGTCCAAATAGCCTCCGTCCCAGGCTGGACCAATTCCCGGGAGTGGGATAAGTTTTCCGATCAACAATCCAGCCCCATCCGCCTGCAGGCAGGCCAACGCTACTACATCGAAGCACTCCAAAAGGAGCAACGAGGCGGGGACAATCTCGCTGTCGGTTGGCAGTTGCCCAACAATGACCTAGAGCGCCCCATACCGGGAAGCTACTTGGCCCCCTGGGACGGCGGAACGCCCCCGAGTCAACGGCCAGCCGTCAGTCTGAGCACCGAAAGCCTAACAGTAGATGGCCCCTTCACTGTCATCATCAACTTCAGTGAAACCATCACTGGACTGAGCATCAGCGATTTCAATATCACCAACGCAACGGCCAGCAATCTGAGTGGCAATGGACAAAGCTACCGAATCACGGTGGACCCCAGCAGTGCTGGTACGGTAAGCATCCGCCTGCCTGGCAATCGGGTAGAAGATGTAGATGGAGAGAGAAATACGGCATCCAACACCCTCAATGTAGGCTACAACAGTACAGTCACCTGCGAGAATGTCACCAGTGGCGGCAGCATCGACGGAGACGAAAGCCAATGCGATCCCTATGATCCGGCCCGCATCGACAACAACAGCTTGCCCAGCGGCGGCTCTGGCACGCGCCAATATCGCTGGCAATATTCCACCAGCAGCGCCACTGGCCCTTGGACCAACATCCCATCCTCCAACAGCGCTTCCTATGACCCGCCTGCCATCACTGAATCTACTTGGTATCGCAGACGCGCCCGACGAGAAAATTGCAGCGCCTACGTGGGCATTTCCAATGTGGTGTTCAAAGAAGTGGGCAGCGGATGCGGCGGTGGCACGCCCCCCACGGGCTATTGCGATGCCAGAGGGACTTCTCCCTGGGTCGAATGGATACAGAGAGTAGAGTTTGTCTCCATCGACAACACATCTGCCAAGGATGGATACGCAGATTATACCGCCCAGCAGACCAATGTCAGTCAGGGCAACATTTACCCCATCACCCTCACCCCTGGATTGAGCTGGCCGGGTTACCAGACCGACCTGCACTGGCGGGTGTGGATCGACGCCAATCGGGATGGCGATTTTGAAGACAGTGGGGAACAAGTGCTGCAAGAACGCGCCATTTCCAGCCCCATTTCTGCCAACATCCTCATCCCAGCCTCTGCCAGTCCCGGCCTGACCCGCATGCGCATCTCTGCGCAAAGAGGCGCCTATGCCGATCCCTGCGAAGTCTTTTCCAACGGAGAAGTAGAGGATTATCTGGTCAACATCGAGCCGGGCTCAGGGGGAAGCTGCTTTCTCTTTGCCAGCTCCGACAACCTCAGCTGCGACGACAATGGCACAGACGTAGACCCAAGCGATGATACCTTCACCTTTGAGCTGACCGTCAGTGGCAGCAATACCGGAGCCAATTGGACAGCCGATGGGCAAAGTGGCAACTACGGCACTCCTACGACCTTCGGCCCCTACCCCATCAGCGGTGGCAACATCAGTCTGACCATCACCGACAGCGACGATCCAGATTGTCAAACCAACATCAGCGTAAGTCCCCCCGCTCCTTGCTCCAACGCAGGTGACCCTCCCACGGGTTATTGCGATTCGAGAGGTCGCAGTCCTTGGCAAGAGTGGATTCAACTTGTGCAATTCCGTTCCATTGACAACAGCTCTGCCAAAGATGGTTATGGCGACTATACTTCCATCCGGACCAGCGTGGCCAAGGGGGCGGCCTACCCCATTCGACTGGAGCCCGGACTGAGTTGGGGCGGCTATCAGACCCATTTGTACTGGCGGGTCTGGATCGATCTCAACCGCGACGGTGACTTCAACGATGCCAATGAATTGGTCATGGAGGCCAATGCCATTTCGCAAGCCATCGACGAAACCATCGGCATTCCGTCCTCTGCTTCCAACGGTCCCACCCGGATGCGGGTCAGCATGCAAAAAGATGCCTATGCCGATCCTTGTGAGGCCTTCGACAGAGGAGAGGTAGAGGACTATCTGCTGGTGATTGGCAATGGAGGCGGCGGCGACATTACTCCTCCAAGTGCTACCTTGGGTGCCTCTGGCCTGATTGTCAATGGGGCATTCGACGCCACTTTGGATTTCAGCGAGTCCATTACAGGATTGACTGCCTCTGATTTTGACCTGACCAATGGCTCCATCAGTGGGGTCAGTGGAAGTGGCCAAAGTTATGTCATCAGCATCACTCCGACGGCGGAAGGCAACGTCAGCATTCGCCTACCTGCCAACAAGGTGATCGATGGAGCTGGCAACGGCAATACGGTTTCCAATTTGCTGGAAGTGTTTTACGATCCGCCTTTGGTGCCACGGGTGGGCATCAGCAGCCCCACCAGCGGACAATCCATCACGGGCAACAGCGTCACCGTCAGCTTTACCACCGCCAATTTGACCGACGAGCATTTGTTGCTCACACTGGACAATGATTTTGAAATAGACATACACGATCCACCCGCCTCTGGCACCCACACCTTCAACAATGTCCCGGCTGGCAATCACACACTGGTTGCGCAACTGCTCGACAACAACCACGATCCGCTCCCCAATCCGGAGGCGAGGGCCAGCGTCAATTTCCGCACCCAAATCGATCCACCAACAGGCGGCAATTACTGCAACTCCAGAGGAACAGAACCTTGGTGGCAATGGATTTCCAACGTGAGTTTTGCCGACATCGACAACGACAGCAACAAGGACCTCTACGGCGACTTCACTGCGCAAACTGCTTCTGTAGATCGCGGGGGAAGTTACCCCATCAGTCTGCAGGCCACTTTCAGCTACTTCCACTTTGAGGAATACTTCCGGGTGTGGATCGATTACAACCAGGATGGAGATTTTGAAGATGCAGGGGAAGAAGTCTTCAGCGGCATTCTCCCCGAGGGAACACCGGGAAGCAGTGTTGATCCAGTCACTGGAACCATCGACATTCCTGCCACTGCCACTTTGGGAACCACCCGCATGCGTGTGAGCATGCAAAATGGAAGCTATGCCGACCCTTGCGAGTCTTTTCAGTATGGAGAAGTCGAAGACTACAGCGTGGACATCGGAGCAGGCTCAGGCTTTTCGCTCCAACAGGACATTTTGCTTTTCGACGCTCGTTTGGGCAAGCGCCTGGTCGAGTTGGAATGGGTCTCCAATGCAGGCAATGCAACAGATTACTTTGTCATCGAACGATCTGCTGACGGGCGCCGCTTCGATCCCTATCGGGAGGTGGACCATGTGGGCAATGGCATGGGCGGCATGCGCTACCAACAGGTGGATGATACCCCCTTTGTGGGCGTCAATTACTACCGACTCAAGCAGGTATTCCAAAATGGCAGCCATCGCTACAGCTTGGTCAAAAAGGTGGAGTTTGATTGGGATTTGAATGAAATTGCGCTGTTTCCCAACCCAACGACAGAGCGGCTGTTTGTCCACGCCCAAAAGTTGGAAGGCTTCCCCGTGCTTTTGCAGGTCTATGACCAGCTTGGACAGCTCGTGCTGGAGGAGCAAGTAGCCGAATGGCCCTCCAGTCCACATGCGGTTCAGCTGCGCAAGTTCCACAACGGTATGTACACCATTCGGATCAAGGCGGGAGAGCGCAAGCAGATCAGTCGCAATTTTATTGTGAATCGCTTGTATTGATGACATTGGGATCAGGTGGCGGTTTCAGCTCGGCATTTTTGACGATGTACAGAGGCCGCCGCTTGATTTCCCGAAACAAATATCCGATGTAGATGGACAAAATGGCCAACAGAGAGTACAAAATGGTAAAGCAGATGCTGATGAAGACCACCAATGTGGTGTAGCCAGAGGGAGGGGTTTCTCCAAAGAAGTACACCAAAAGAGAGAAAACCGTTACCACAAAAGAAAACAAGATGAAAAGCAGGGCGACAAAGATGCTGATCTGCAGCGGGCGAATCGAAAAGGAGGTGAAGGCCACAAAGGCCAGCGAAAAGAGGTTTCGAAGAGAATAGCTGCTGTCTCCTGCCAGGCGCTTGTCCGCCTCATAGTACAAGGTACATTTGTTGAAGCCCACAATTTGGATCAAGCCGCGAATGAATCGATTTTGCTCCCGATAGTATTGCCGCAACAGCTGGGCAACAGATTTGGAGATCAGGAAAAAATCAGAGGCTGCCTCCTCGAAAGAAAACTCCGAAGTCATGTTGAGCAATTGGTAAAACCAACGGGAGAGGAACTTATTCAAGCCCTTCTGGTCCGCCCTTTTTTCCCGGTGCATCATAATGATGTCATTGCCTTGTTCAAATTTCGCCATCATTTCACCTATCTTTGCGGGCGGATGCTGCAAATCGGCATCCAGGCAGATGATGGCATCACCACTGGCGTGATCGATCCCGGCAATCATGGCGGCCTCGTGGCCAAAGTTTCGGGAAAATTCGAGGCTGTTGACCTGAATGTTGGGCATCGAATCGCTGCTGGCCACGATCTTTTGAATCTCTTGCTGACTTTGGTCGGCACTGCCATCATTGACAAAGAAGACTTCAAACCTACTTGGCAAAGGCTGTAGACAGGAGGACAGCTCCTTCCAAAACAAGGGAAGCATTTGTTCCTCATTGTAGACCGAAACGACGATGGAAATCTTATCTGCCTTGTGAGTTGAAGCCGACATAGCGCTACAGAATTCTCTTGAGTGATTTGGCGTGCCAAAATTAGAAAAAGATTATTAGACCACCGTGCAGTAGACACAATTCTGCAAAAAACGCTGCAATCATTGACTGAGCATACAAATGAGCCAAAAAAATGGGGGAAGTGGATCATGGCCGGGCTGCTGTTTGTGTTGGTCTTTCTTCGATTTTTTCCCCTTACCCTGACGCCCAACACCTACTTTTTGGGTGACTCGCAAGACGGCTTTCGCTCTTTGCTGACCACAGAATACCACATCCTCCACGACAGTACCTACCGACATTTCGCTGGCATGAACCACCCCTATGGCGATGCCATCCACTTCGCTGGTGCCCAACCGCTGACGACCAATGTATTGAAATGGATCAGTACCCATATCGTGGATGTGAGTCCTTACACGACCGGCATCATCCACTATCTGTTGTTCATCTCCTATTTTTTCAGTGGCTGGCTGATGTTTTTGTTGCTCCGCAGGTTGTCCTTGCCCGATTGGTACGCCATACTGGTTGCCTTGGGCATCACCTTTTTGGCCCCCCAAAACGGAAGATTCAGCTCTCACTACGACCTGGCCTACACCTTTGTATTGCCAACACTCTTGTATCAATTGTACTGTTTTGAAAAGAATCGCCACTGGATGCGCAGTTTGCTGATGGGCATTGGACTGTTGATTTTGAGTCAGATCCAATCTTATTTGTTTGCCCTTTGCGTGTTCTTTCTGGCAGGCTATTTTGGGCTCTCAATCCTTTTCAATCTGCGCAGCGGCCGATGGACCTCTTACCTCGGACATGCTTTTCTACAATTGGTTTTGCCGATGGGCTTGTTTTTGGTTTGGATGAAATCTGTTGATACACTGACGGACCGCTGTACCCAACCCTATGGTTTTTTCACTTACATTTCCTACTGGCATACCGTGTTTTTCTCCCCAGAGCTGTGGAGTGGCAAGTGGACCAAGCAGTTCATTCCTGCAGGTACCTGGGTGACGGGAGAGGGCTGGGCCTACATTGGGCTGGCTGCCACAACCTTTTTGTTCAAAGAAAGCATTTGGCAAGGCAATCGCAGTTGTCGAGCAATTTGGCAGCGAAAAAGTCTCCAATGGTATCCCAACTGTCCCGAATTGCACCGTCGGTATCTGTCTACCATCTTTGGTACCGCTGTCGCATTGTTGCTGCTTTCGATGGGCATCCCCTTTGTCTTCGAGCCTTTTGCCTTTCTGGCCGACTACATCGGACCCTTGCGACAGTTCCGCAGTCTGGGTCGCTTTGCCTGGGCATTTTACTACTGCTCCAATGTCATTGTCTTTTATTTGCTCTATCACCAGATTCGGAGCTGGGACAAGCCCAAGTGGCGATGGGGTTTGCTGGCCCTGTTTGTTGGACTGTTGCTGGTAGAATCGATTGTATTTACGGCTCGCCGACATGTTGCACTTTATCCACGACCAGAGTGGCGGGAGAGCTTTCGCAAAGAGGACAATGCCTGGCTGGACTCCATCGATGTGGCAAAGTACCAAGCCATTTTACCACTGCCCTATTACCATGTAGGGTCCGAAAACATTTGGCTGGAACCAGCCGGTAAAATTCTGCAACGCACTTTTTGGCCCTCCGTGCAAACAGGCCTTCCCTCCATGGGGGTCTTTTTGGGTCGCACCTCTCTTTCCCAAACCATCCATCACCTGGCATTCATCGGAGAACCCTACAGACGCCCCCAACTGCTGGACGACCTTCCCAATGACAAAGACATCCTGGTGATTGTTGAAAAAGCAGAATACAAAAGGCGTTGGCATCGCTTCGACCATTTGCTCTATGGTTTGGAACCACTTCACGAAACTCCCTGGCTCAAAATTTACGCCCTCCCTCCTGCCTTGATTGATGAGCGAGTTGAGCAACAAAAAGAAAAAGTGCAGGCCGCCTTTGCCAAAACCCAGCACTACCCAGTCGACGGATTGCTCTCAGCCGATAGCCTTCCTAACTTCATCTACCGCTCCTTTGATCAGTCCCCCAACGAGCGATCGTACAGAGGCGGAGGCAGTTGGCAAGGGCCTGGCGCAAATTCCAACATCGTATTCGACGGCTCCATTCCCAATCAAAAGGCCAACTTTCTGTATGTCTATTCCGCTTGGCACTACATCCGAGAAGATTTGCATCTGAAAACTCTGATCAGCATGCGAGAGTACGATCCGGTCTCTGGAAAAGAGATTCAGAAAAAGCAATTCCGAATGGCCAACTACATTCGCTCGGTGGATGGTGATTGGGCCATCTCTGACCTTCCGCTGAGATTCAAACGTGCCGACAGTCACATCCAATTGATCTTGCAAAACAACAGTCTCAAAGACCAGCCCATCTTCATGGACGAACTACAACTGAGATCGCACAAAGCACTATTGTTCAAAGAAGCCGAGGGAGAACTGGCTCGCAACAACCGTTGGTTTCCCCTAGCGGATGATCCCCTGTCTGAGTAGATGAGTGCGCGCGCTGCCATACAACTCCTGCGGCCAGAGCAGTGGATCAAAAATGTCTTTGTCCTGCTGCCCGCCTTTTTTGCTGCTCGCTTGAACGAAGCTGAGCTTCTCTGGCAAGTCTCCCTGGCATATGTGGCTTTTTGCGCAGCCTCCTCCGTGGTATACATCTTCAACGATTGGGCGGACCGAGAGCGAGATCGATTGCACCCGGTGAAAAAAAATCGGCCACTGGCCAGTGGCCAACTCAGCATCCGAGCTGCTGCGCTGATGGGCGCCAGTTTGCTGGGTGTTGCCTTGCTTTTGGCAGGATGGCTGAAGGAAGAATTTCTCTACATTTTGCTGGCCTACATCGGCATGAACATCGCCTACTCTCTGCATCTGAAAAACATCGCCATCATAGACGTGGGCATCATCGCTTTGGGATTTTTGCTACGGGTATTGGCCGGAGGCTTTGTGGCAGACGTTCCACTCTCCCATTGGTTGATCGTCATGACGTTTTTGCTGGCCATGATCTTGGGGCTGAGCAAACGGCGAACAGAATTTGTTTTGCAGTCTCCTAATAGTCCAACCAGACCCTCTTTGCAAGGCTACAACCTGGCTTTCATCGATCAGGCAATGACATTGATGACGGCCGTGACGATTGTGGCCTATTTGATGTACACCTTATCGGAAGAAGTCATCCAGCGAATCGGAAGTCGACAACTGTATCTGACGAGCTTTTTTGTCATCATCGGCATTTTGCGCTACTTGCAATTGGCCATTGTTTTTCAAGCGACCGATTCGCCCACCAAGGTCCTTTTGAGCGATCGATTCTTGCAAGTGGTGATCCTGGCCTGGGTCACTTCCTTTGGGTATTTGCTGTACGCCACATGACTCCAAAGGCTGGTCAAAAACAGCCCTTTCCCTCAGATTTTACTATTTTTGCACCGAATTTTTTTTGGCTGTAACCTACTACTGATCAGCCAATTACGCGTAAGGAATAAAAAAAGATGAAAAAATTTTATGGAATTTCGGGGGGTGCCGTGTCCTATTATAGCAACAATTGGTCTTTTCTGAGTCGCGACGAGCCCTTTGTTAGCGCTGTTGATCACCAATTTTGGGCACAAATGCCCAGGTTTGGGTTGGCGAAGCTTTGTCTGGACAGGGCTTCAAAAAGGGGCGGCCTGTTTGGGGTTGCCTAGAGGGTGGGTCCCACCCACTTTTGCCCCCTCCCTACCCCCACAAAATCCACCACCAACATGCAACTCTTCTTCACACAAGACATACACGACAACATCGCCCACCTCCCCCAAAGCGAAGCCCGACACTGCATCCAAGTGCTGCGCCACCGCGAAGGAGACCTCCTCCACTTCGTCGACGGCCAAGGCAACTACTACGAGGGGATCATCATCGAAGCGCACAAGAAAAGCTGTGTCCTGAGCATCCAAAAACACATCCCAGCGTATAACAGCCGGAGCTTCTACCTACACATCGGCATAGCGCCACCCAAAAGCATCGACCGATTGGAGTGGTTTTTGGAAAAGGCAACCGAAATCGGCATCAACGAAATCACTCCGCTGCGCTGCCGACGGTCCGAGCGCAAAACCATTCGGGCCGATCGCTTGGAAAAGGTCCTGCTGTCGGCCATGAAGCAATCTCTCAAAGCCCAGCTGCCCCGATTGAATGAATTGACCAGTATGGAAGCATTTTTGAAAAAACCTTTTCGGGCCGATGCTGTTCAAAAATTCATCGCCCACTGCCAAACCCAACAATTGCCACTGCTCAAGGAAAATTATTTGCCAGGGCAAGACGTTAGCATATTGATCGGGCCAGAAGGGGATTTTCACCCCGAAGAAATCGAGGCGGCCATCGACGCAGGATACCAGGCCATCAGCTTGGGCAAAAGCCGACTTCGCACAGAAACAGCCGGCATCGTTGCTTGCCACAGCTGCAATCTATTAACCGAAATGTGAACCGATTCACCATCAGACAGATATGAAAAAGTATTTTCTCCTCTTATTGACCCTTGGGCTTCTACAGGCCTTCACCACTGCTGACAATCCCCCACCAGCTCTCAAGATGGGGCTGCTCAAGTACAACGGTGGAGGGGACTGGTACGCCAATCCCACTGCTTTGCCCAACTTGGCACTCTTCTGCAACGACAAATTGGGAACCAACTTCGACAAAGACTACGGCACCGTAGAGGTGGGAAGTGCCGACCTTTTTGGCTATGCCTTTGTACACATGACAGGACATGGCAATGTCGTATTTTCCGATGCCGAAGCCAGCAATCTGCGCCAATACTTACTGGCAGGTGGATTTCTGCACATCGACGACAACTATGGCATGGACCCCTTCGTGCGCACAGCCATGAAGAAAGTTTTTCCAGAGTTGGAATTCGTAGAACTGCCCTTTGAGCACGAAATTTACGCCAAGCCCTATGCCTTCAAAAAAGGACTACCCAAGATCCACAAGCACGACGACAAGGCCGCCCAAGGATTTGGTCTGGTCTGGGAAGGACGACTGGTTTGTTTCTACTCCTTTGAATGCGACTTGGGAGATGGCTGGGAAGATCCGGATGTACACAAAGACCCAGAAGAAACCCGCCGACAAGCCTTGCAAATGGGGGCCAACATCATTCGGTTTGCCTTCGAGCAGTAGACTCCCAGACTCAATCCAGGGCCCGGAACAGGCTGCTGTTGTACTGAAAATCGAACAGTGTCAGGCGGCGAAGGTCGTAATGGGCCAGCCAAAATTCTCGAAGGGCGGTGTAGTATGAGCGCCGGGCCTCGTTGAGCTCTCGGATGGCGAGGTTGAGTTCTGTCACCCCAATTTTTCCGATCAAATAGCGTTTGCGCGTGATGTCCTCTCGCTTTTGGGCCACCTCAAAGGTTCGACTGCCGAGGGCCACTTGTCTTCGGACCAAATCGAATTGCTGTACTTTTAGGATGACCTCGCGTTCAAAGTTGACCTGTTCTTGCTCCAAGTTCATTTGTTCCAGCTTTTGGTTGGACCTGGCAATTTCCCGGCGAGAACGAGCCTTTCCCCAGTCAGCCAAGGGAATTTCTATGTTGAGCATCAGCATTTCCTGATCCAATAAATTTTGGTAGGCGTCGCCAAAACTCGATGCAGTTTGCGTCAGTCCAAACTCCCCGTTGATGTTGATGCTGAGACTACTTTCCGCCTCGGCTTCGGCTACATCGCGCTCCGCCTCTCGCCTGCGTCTTTGAAAGGCGATGATGTCGCTGCGGTTTTTGCGCGCCTGCTCCAGGGCTGTTTCCAGATCGATCTCAAAGTTGGGAATGTCCAGGGGAGCTTCCAAATCAAAATTGACCGCCTCTGTAATGCCCAGAAAGTTGCGAAGTTGTTCGGTACTGCTTTGGCTAGACAAAATGGCTTCGGCGAGAGCAGCATCGGCTTGGCGGGCACTCAGCTCGATTTGCAGGAGGTCTGTCTCTGCGATTCGCCCCACCCTGAAACGCCCCTCAGAGATTTTCAGCAGCGTATCTGCATTGGATTTGTTTTTCTCTTCTGCCACCACGTTGAGTTGTGCGATGAGGACATCAAAAAACAAGCGGGCCGCCTCTTGGGCCACCCCTTCCATCTCCTCGGCATATTCGCGAGAGGCTTCCTCATAGCGGAGCGGCTCAATGCGCTTGTCCCACTTGAGCTGGTTGAAGGCAAAAATGGGCTGATTGAAACCGATCAACACAGGACTCGATAGGTACGAGATGTTGCCGTCTTGGCCAGTGGTTTTGAAAATGTCGATGCGGCGTACGCCTGTGGAGGCATAAATGTTTCCCCCTGTCAGCTGAATGGGCTGACTCAGAGAAATACCGACACTGTTGGTCATCAGAGCGCGTTTGATGAACGCATCCGTTCCGTCGGGAAGGGTAATGGCTGAGATGGACCGATCCAGACTGGGAAGGGTGGATCGCAGGATGATTTGTGGTTTGTAGCCTGCCTCAAAGAATTTGTAGCGCCAGCGGCTGTTGACCAATCGGGTTTCTGCCAGCAACACATCTGGTGCCCCTTTTTGTGCCAAAACGATCACCTCAGGGAGGTTGAGCTGCAAGTTTTTGGTCTGGCCCCACAAAGAGCTGGACAACAAAAAACAACAAATGGCAAAAAGCAACAAAGATCGAGTGGGGAGTAAAGTCATAAAGGCAAGCTTTTGATATTGCAATTAATCTGTTCTCAAGGCTTTGATGGGATCCATCTGTGCGGCATTGCGCGCGGGGAAAATGCCAAATACCAAACCGACCGCAGAGGCCACAACAAAGGACAAAACAATCGACCAGATGGAAACAACTGTGGGGATGTCATAGCTCACAGCGATGAAACGAGCGGCTCCCACTCCCAGGATGACCCCAATCAGACCTCCGATCAAACTGATGAAGATGGACTCGAACAAAAACTGCAGGACAATGTCCCGCCGCTTGGCGCCCAACGAACGCCGCACGCCAATTTCCTTGGTCCGCTCCAATACAGAGGCCAACATGATGTTCATGATGCCAATGCCTCCAACCAGCAGCGAAATGCCCGCAATGAAGGCCAGCACCTTGTTGAAGGTTTCCTGGGTTTGCTGCTGTGCTTCCAATTCTTTTTCCGGGACTTTGATCTCGTAGTCTACAATCCCCCTGTGCCGCCGTTTGAGCAAGCGCGCAATCACAGAAGAAGAAGGAACCAGTTCGTCGGCTTGCCGGACCCGCACCACCAAGCGATCCAATTGGTGGTAGTTTTCGGGGACTTTTTTCTTTTCCTCGTCATCATCATCAAACCCTTGCTGGACATCGTTTTTGTTGATGGTCGATCGGTTTTTGAATCGCAACAAGGCCGTTTGGACAGGAATGTAAACATCATCATTGTAGTCGCGGATGCCCAGCTTTTCCAGGTTCTCCTGCTTGGCCTCCTTTCTATCCAATACACCAATGATGGTCAACCAACTCTTGCCACACTTGATCTTTTGACCCAGTGGATCTTGGTCACTGAAAAAGCGACTCTGTATGTTTTTGCCAATGATGCACACAGGACGACCCGATTTCAAATGTTGGGGATGAAACAGCTGCCCGCTCGCCAGTGGTAGATTGTTGAGGGAAAAAAAGGAATTGTCCACGCCAATGCATCGAGCCTTGTGAATTTTGCCGGACTGGATGATGTTGAGAGACAAGACAATTTCGGGGCTCACCTCCGAGATGGAAGGCAACAATCGATGCATGGACTGGGCATCTTGCATGCTGAGACCAGGCGACCAGGGCGGTAGCTTGTCTTCATCTTCTGCGCCGATGAGGTCATCCGGACGAGAATTGACCGCCTGTATCACGATGTTGTTGGAACCGATCAGTTCCATTTGTTGTAAAATGGATTGCTTGGCACCTGTCCCAATGGCCAGCATGGTAATGACCGCCGCAACACCGAAGATGATCCCCAGAGCGGTGAGGAAAGCCCGCAGCTGATTGGAAAAGACACCTTCCAGGGCCAGGTAGAAATTGAAGAGAATGCGTTCCATATGCGTTGATTGATCAGCTGTGGTGCGAAGATTAGTTGACCATGTTGTTGCCGGAAGGGACAGCTGAGGACGACAGCTCCTTTTTGGCCGCCTTCTCCCGAAGCTCCTTTTCCCTGTCTTCCCGCATTTTCAGCTGCAACTGCTGCACCTCTTTGCGCTTCTGCTCATCGATGTGGGCGATGGGCAAATCGTCGGCATTGGGAGGAATGGTCAAATAAATTTCTGCTCCCTCTTCCAACCCAAAATCGATGATGATTTCGTCGTCGTTGGAAAGGCCCGCAATGACTTCCTGCTTACTCAGTTTGCGATCGATTTGGGTAAAAACATAGGTCAAGCTGTCATTGTGCAAGGCTTCCAAGGGGATGGACAATACGTCTTCGTATATGTCGGTCACAATCTCATTGGAGGTGGTCATGGCCGGCCGCAAAATGGAATCGACCTTGCTGAGTTGTACCATGACTTCGAATACCTTGGAATCATAATTTCGCAATTGCTCTCCGATGTTGGCCACCTTAATGACCTGGCCTTCGTAGGATTTGTCCGGAAAGGCATCTACCTTGATGTTGACCATCTGCCCCAGGCGAACCCGGCTGATGTCGACCTCATTGACATAGGTTTTGGACACCATATCGCTCATATCGGGCAGTTCGGCCACCACTGGATTCCAGGTGCTGATCTGAGAGCCGGGCCCCACCTTTCCATTCCAACTTCGCGCGTAGATCACCATGCCGTCCTTGGGCGCCTTGATGGTAAAGTCGCTGGCCAACTTCATCAGATTTTGCATCTCCTGCTGGTTGAGCCGGAGTGTGGCCAGGATTTCGGAAATGGTGGCTTCTGCTTTTTCTTTGGACAACACATACTTGGTCTGTGCCTGCTTGTAGTCGCGCTCACTGCGATCCAATTCTATTTGAGACTGCTGAATGACCATGGGAGCTTCGTATTTGCTCTGGGCCATTTGCAATTCCTTTTCCTTTCGCATGAAATTGAGATTGACCAAATCGTCTCTGAGTGCCCGCAATTCGATGGCCGTATCAATTTTGGCAGCATCCAATTGTGTCTCCGTTTTTTCAATCTCCGTCTGCGCTTCCCTCAAGCGAGTATCCAACTCCGTCTTGTCCAGAGCTGCCACATAGGCCCCCGCCTTGACGAGTGTCCCCTCTGCCACCATGTCCGAAATGGTTGTCTGGTAAATACCGGAAGCACGCATGCCGCTGGGTCCGCGGATTTTTTCGGAGCGTTTGGCTTTCAGCTCTCCGGTGGCAGTCACATCAATGACAAAGTTGCCCTTGCGCACTTTGGTGAGCAACTCCACATCCTCATCCTGTCCGGTCGATCCTGAGAGAAAATAATACCCCAGACCAGCCAGTCCGAGCAATGCCAATAAAGGGATCAATACTTTGGGGCGCATAGTTTGTTGAGTATGGGTGAACGAAGGTTGCATGCCATCTGGAATGTGGCATGATCCTGTCAATTTTTGATTTGCGGATGGGCGGCGAACCGCCTACTATTTGATTGGTCGGAGACTGAATTTATGCAATAGGGGTGCATATTTTACCATTTCCCCAACTGATTAACACGCTCTTAACAAATGCAGAGGACATACAGCCATTTCTGCCCCCATCAAGCTGGGCTGCAAAAACCGATCAGAGCAACAAGCTTTCAGCCGACCGAAGAAGTCCGTTTGGCCAGGTATTCTCGGGCGCGTTCCCGATGGGGCTGTGCGCAGGCAATGAAGCGATAAAATGCCAAGCCCCGGCTCAGACCATATACGCTGGTCGAGGCTTTTTGGAAAAAATACCGCAGCACCTCCTCTATTTCATCAGCTGTATTGACATGTTCGTAGCGCATGAGTACCTGGTAATCCAAGCCATAAAGTCGCTTGTATTCATAGCCCGTCACCATCGTCCCCAACTTCCACAGGATGGTCCCTTCATTGGGAATGGATGTTCGCAGACTGCCTTCGTCCTTGAGCAGCAGAGCCGCGCGGGCCACAACAAATGGCAAATCCATGATGTGTTCAAAGGTGGCCACAGAAGTGATGCGGTCGTAGGTGGGTTCGGCCGTCAGATCGGAAATGTCTCGGTATACATGTCGGACCCGCTTGAGCAGAGGCGAACCTTCAAACAGTGCGGTGAACGGTTCTATGATGTCGTAGGTGCGGATGCCCGGCTCAAATGCCAATTGGTTGAGGGTTCCAGCACCAATTTCAAGGGTACACAAATCCGATGTTCCTCCTTGTACATCTTCCGCCACTTTGCGGTGCAGCCAGCGCTCCATCTTGGAAGACAAGGAAGTCGCCTGGGTCTCCCCTCCCCGATTTTTCTTGTAGTGCGACTCGTATACTGCCTGATAGGCCGGGGGCAAGTCTGCTCGAATCTTGGGAAACTTATCCAGTATGTCTGCCGATGGTTTGCTGTAGCTCATAGTCGTTTGTCTGAAAACATCCCAAGTTTAGGCCTGGGCGGAGGGCGTGAAGTTCATGGGGGGAAAAGGTGGCTGTTCGGAAGGCGTAATGGGGCCAAACTGTGCTTCAAACTTTTTGATGTTCTCCATCAGCGCCCGCTGCAAGTGCTTGGCGTGTTGTGGAGTCAGGATGATGCGCGATTTGACTTTGGCCTTGGGTACATTGGGCATCAAACGCATGAAATCCACCACAAATTCTGAGTGGGAGTGAGAGATGATTGCCAAATTGGAGTACACGCCTTCTGCGATTTCTTCTGGTAGTTCGATGTTGAGTTGGTTGCCAGCTTTTTTCTGTTCGGCCATAATGGGTCAGTTTGTAAACATTTGGGTTCGGAAATGCGAGTGCAGACCAAGGAGTTTTCCTTTTCCCGACTCTGATACAGTATACGTCCAAAAATCCATTTTGGTTGGCGATACTGAGCGGAAAGTCAACAGTAAAAACACCCAATTGACAGGAGGGACTCCAAATTTTGGGTATCATTGCAGAAAGATCGCAAATAATCACCGGAATGCAAAAAATCGCCCTCATCGCTGCCATCAGTCTCAATTATGTATTGGGCAAGGACAAAGGCCTGGTCTGGCACCTGCCGGCCGATTGGGAAAATTTTCACGCCATCACAAAAGGCAAACCGTTTGTCATGGGCCGGGCCAGCTACGAGTCGACCGATATGTTGTTTTCAACGGGAAAAAACATCATCCTAACAAGCCGCCAACTGGAGGGATTGCCCCCCAATTTTGAACTGGCCCAAAGCATTCCCCAAGCTTTGGACAAACTAAGAGACGAGCCGGAAATCTTCATTCTGGGAGGAGGAAAGGTATTCGAACAAACCCTCGACATCGCCAACTACCTCTACCTAACCATCGTCCACGATCAATTCGAGGGCGACGCCTTCTTCCCCACCCCCAATTGGCAGGATTGGCTGTTGGTCAAATCCGTCTACCAAGCCAAGGACGAACGACATGCGCACGACTTTTCTTTGAATGAATATCGAAGGAGAAAGACATAGATATAAGCACGCTTTCTACAACGTTGAAATATTGAATAGAATAATGTATATTAAGGGAGAATAAGATAACGATAACATAAAGCGTAAGCAATTGGATAATAAACAGTTATTAGAAAGAATCACTATCGATCCTAACGTTTGTCACGGAAAACCTTGCATAAGAGGGTTGAGATATCCAGTAGAGAATATACTGGAATTACTTGCTTCAGGAATGACAAGTACAGAAATACTTGAAGATTATGAGGACTTAGAGGAAGCAGACCTTCAAGCGTGTTTATTATTTGCTGTTGAGCTGTCAAAGGTCAAAAATATCAGCAGACTAGTAGCATGAGATTTTTAGTAGATGCACAATTACCAAAAAAACTGGCGATCTACTTGAGTGAAAGAGGTTATGATTGTATCCACACACTAGACTTGCCCAAGAAAAATGCCACTTCTGACCAAGAAATAAATGACTTATCATTAAAGGAAAGAAGAATCGTTATATCAAAAGACTCTGATTTTTACAATCGTTTTTTGGTAAAACTAGAACCTTTCAAACTTCTCCAAATATCAACGGGAAATCTAAGTACACAAAAATTAATGAAGCTCTTTGATGAGAACTTCGACAAGATCATGGAGGAAATTGCCCACAATTTTGTCGTAGAAATTACTCAGAAATCACTCATAGTAATCCTGTAAAGATGGCTTTGATCATAAAATCACAGACCTCATCTATCTCCACATCACACCTTCCAAAAGCGCAACACCAACACCTCCAAGCCCAAAAACAACAAGGCCAATATCAAGCACCAACGCCACAGGACAACGCCCTGGCTGCGCTCGCCAATCAATGGCGTGAGATCAGCAGCTGAAGAAGCCTCTATCAACTTCACCAATGGCCCCACTTTTTGAGACAGGTCATCGCTGTTCAAATAGGTCAGTTTGGATTCCTTGCGGTCATAGTTGAAGGCAAATTTGGCCAATGGCTCCTCTGGGTTGAGGGACAGATTGTAAAACCCTGCTTCTTTCACTTGGTTGTTGACGCCCAGCACCACCTTGGAGCCGATGATTTGTTGCTGGGGAATGAATTCTTCTTTGCTTCCCTTGATCTTGTACACCAACTCAGAACCCGTCAGGCGATTTTCCGCCTCCAGGTAATCATCCCTGCCAATGGTATAGGCAATGCTGTTTTTGCGGGCCGTGGAGATGGCCATTTTGTAGAGCATAGGGATGAAAATCTCTCCGTTGCGGACCAAATTGTTGTACTTTTCCCCCAGTGGGGCAGCACAGAGGTAGAAATTGCCTTGGCCCCGGCGATACTTTCCGATGAAGGTCGAGCCATCTCGGTAGGTCAACAGTCTTTCTTCTCCTCGCCCTCCGTAGTTGGTCAAGATGAAATTGCCTTGGGTAACGGGCAGCTTCAGATTGGCACTTCTGTTTTCGAATACATCGTTGAACACAAATTCTTCTGTATTGATGCCAGACACTTCCCGTTCGGTCTCATCAAAGGCTTGCAGTTCGTTGGCGCGAAAACCATTCAGAAAGCTCTTGTAGGCACTCACGTTGGCATTGTAAGGGGGAAAAACCAACAGATTGCCCCCATTTTCCACATATTGATTCAACTCAGACGCTAAACCCGACGAGATGTTTTCCAGACCATAGGAGATGATCAAGTCGTAGTTGGGAAAACCAGAATAGTTCAGATTGCGACTCAGCTGATTGTCCAGCTTGAAGTATGGAAGGCCAGAGAAGGACGCGTCCAAGTACTTGTTGGGACTGTTTTGGTTGATGACCAACATGTTGATCTGCTCGTCCACATAAAAGCTGAAAAAGTATTTGTCGTCAAATTGGACTGGATAATCCGTAATGGTCAATTCCGCCTCGTGCCAACCCGTCCGCTGTATGGTGATGTTGACACTGTCCGTGATGGAGCTACCTGCCGGAATGGCCAAGGTGCCGACGGGCTTCACCTGTCCCTCATGACGCAGCGACAAACGCACATTCTCGGCATCTTCATTGCTGTGATTGCGCAGGCGAATGATGAGGGTATTGGTCTGGTTGATCATCTGAACGGGCGCATCAAACCAACAAGAGTCAATGCTGATGTTTTGTTCCTGCACCGATTGAAGAGGGACAAAAGTCAAATCCACCGTAGAATCTTGGTAGTTTTCCAGATCGGAAATGTTCTCCTGAAAATCGGAAATGACATAGGCCGAACGATTGTTGGTCCGAGCGGTGTTCAGCGCCTGTTGCTGACGTCCCACAATGGTACTCAACTCCTTGACTGCAGGGCTGATTTGAATTTCTTCGATCAAACTGAGGACATCTTCCTTGCCCACCAGGCGCTGGTGCCGCCCCTCAAAATCATTGGTCAATATCTGAAACTGATCTTCCACTCCATAGGCATCCACAATCTGACGAGCCTTCTGGCGGGCCTTTTCAATCAAAGGCACATCCTCGCTCAAAGAACTCATGCTGAAAGAATTGTCCACAAAAATGCTCACTGCTTTGGCTCCCTTTTTCACCTCCACATCTTGGGGAATGAAGGGTTGGGCAAAGGCAAATACCAAGGCAGCAATGGCCAACATCCGCAGGCTCAACACCAACAGATTGCGGACTTTCCGCCGCGCACTCGTCTCTTCCTTTACCTCCTTGAGAAAACGCACGTTGGTAAAGTATACCTTCCGAAATCTTCTGAAATAAAAAAGGTGTATGATGACCGGAATCGCCAGGGCCAACAAAGCCCAAAGAAACGACGGATGTAAAAACTGCATAAGGGTTCCTGCTAATGTTTGAGTAATCGGTTTTCTTGTTTCAGCTCAACAAAGATACCCGAAAGTAATGAAATCAAGACCGAATATAGTCCAAGAGCCTCTTTGGATAAACCCCAAACAGGCTTTGGCCCCTTCTAATACGTTTAAAAGCAGGAATTGTTATGCCTTTCGGGCAGACTCTTAGCGGATCAAGCTGACATCTCCCTGAAACTGCTTGGATTCTCCATCGATGAAGAGAACTTCCGCACTGTACAGGAACACAGCGGGGTCCAAGCGTTGGCCCCTGAAAACCCCATCCCAGCCCATGGAAGGATCATTGGGCAGAAAATCCCGGGCCTCAAACAACAAGTCTCCCCAGCGATTGAACAAACGCAAATGGCGAATGCGCGCCACCTCCCGGCCCGCCTGCGGAAAGAACCGCTCATTGACACCATCGCCATTGGGCGTGAAGACGTTGGGAAAGTAGACCTTGCGCTCCTTCAACAAGCGAATGGAAATCTCATCAGAGGCCAGACAGCCCGCACTGTCGCTGATTTCTATGGCATAGGTTGTGCTGAACAAGGGACGCAAGGCCAATACCGGACAGCCAGAACAGTCTTCTCCCTCCCACTCCAGACGTTCTACCTCTGACAAAGGCACGCTCACAATGGCGGGTATCCGCAGACTGTCTCCCAAGGCAAGTACCGTATCTCTGCCGAGCGACACCAAAAGCTGCGGTGGGGCACCGATCCCAATCACCTCCGTTTGTTCACAACCATTGGCATCCCGCAGCCTGATGCGATGACTGCCCACCCCGAGGCCTTCAAAGACCAATTGGTCCCCAAATGCCTGATTGCCATAGGCATACTCATAGGGCGCTACCCCGCCACTGGCATCCAACACCTCCAATTGTCCATCACTGTAACCAAAGCAACGAACATCTGAGGTCGCCAAGGCCAAAGACAAGGGAGCTGGCTCCTCCAACAAAAAGGAATCCAATGCAATGCATCCAATCCCATCGGTCACGGTGAGATGATACCAATCAGCTGATAGACCTTCGATGCGCTGACCACTCCGTCCGGCAGACCATTGGTATTGATAAGGGGGTGTGCCACCGGATAAGATGTCCACTTCCAAAGCGCCATCGCGAGCCCCGGTACAACTGATGGATTCTCCCGAAAAATCGGATGCAGGAAAAATGGCGACTTCCAATCGCTCCTCTTCCAGAATGTGCGTTTCCAATTCCTGTTCGTAGCCATTGTCGGTCCGAATGCGCAGGCGATAGTGATCTGCCCCCAAGCCAGCAACAGACACAGGCTCCCCCACACTTTCTACCTCCCCACTCCTCATCAATTCTGCCGACGCATTTCTCAATTGATAGCGAAACGGCGGTTTTCCTTTCTCTACCCGAAACTGAACAGCGCCAGAGGTTTCCGTACAATCGATCACATCGCCTTCCAAGGAGACTTCCACCGTACAGTAATCCGGACGCTCTGCGGCCACAGTGGTAATGTGCGTGCTGTCACACCCAAAGCGATTGCTCATCGAGCGAACATAAACCCCTATTCGATTGCTGTCGCAGCTCACTTCTCTGAAGTACAATGTATCTGAAGGCAACAGATCGACCTGAGTCAACAGAAAACTATCGCAGCCATAGCGGTTGACCAATTGTGCGATCTGCAGGCCGGCCTGGGAAGGATCACAAGTGGAAGATTGCAAATAGGTGGTGTCAGCGGGAATGAAATTGGTTTGGATGAACAGGGTGCTGTCGCAACCAAAACGATTGCGGAGCAACAACTGGCTGGGGCCCGCCTGGGTCGGATCACAACTGGTCCGGGTCAGATAGGTAGAATCCGATGGGAGCAAATGGGTGGTTTGCACAACGAGACTGTCGCAGCCAAAGGCGTTGACATACAGGCGTTGGGTCAGCCCGGCCTGGTCGGGATCACAAGTCGTCGCAAGCAGCTCCGTCCGATGGCTTTGCAACAAAAGCGTGTGGATGCGAAGCAGGCTGTCACAACCATAGCGGTTGGATAAAGTCTGGATGCTCCAACCCGTATCGGCTGGATGGCAGCTGTAAGCCTCCAAATAGGTGGTATCGCTGGGGAGTAATTCGGTATAGGTGCGCAGCAAACTGTCGCAACCATAGCGGTTTTGTAACTGGACAACATGCCAACCCGTATCCAGAGGGGAGCAGGATTGTTCTTGAAAATCAAGGGTGTCACCCGGTTGGTATTCCACTTCTTCGAACACCAAGCTGTCACAGCCAAATTGGTTGAGGTAGGGATAATGGAATCGGCCCGCCTCCTCCGGATCACAGCTGATACGGTACAATTGGATGGTATCGGCCAATTGAACATCCAACTGAGTTTGCACGATGGAGTCGCAGCCCAAAACGGAGGGAAAGGTATCAATGTACACTCCTGCCTGTCGTTGCCACTGACCAGCCAACCAAGAACTGTCACCCCAGCAAATGGACACTGCCTCTTGCAAAGGCCGACCATCGGGAACTTGTACTTGTACAGATTCATCGATCAATGAGCGGCAGTAAGGAGAGACCGCCCGTTCCACCGATGCGATGGTAAAATTGGTGGTGGCCATCAATGGCAATGTCAGACGGTGCCCATCGCTGATGTTGGTCAGATAGTGGTTGGTCGTGCCATCGAAGTAGGTCAGATTGTAAAGGCCATTGCCCAATTGGAATTCGAGGACTGCCGGATCGCCTACACAAACAGCTCTTGGGGCCAACAGACTGGCCTCGGGCCGTGCAAAGTAGCGAAGCGGCACCGATGGACTGAGCGACAAACAAGGGTCGGACCAATCGACCTGACCTTGCCCGTTGTTGTTGCCTGCCACTGCCGTAACGTAATACGTTGTCTCATAGGCCATCCCAGCTTCAAAGGCAAAGGATGGCTGGTTGCTGGTGGCGAGGACATTGCCAATGGCAGGCCCCGGCTCATCGTGCAGTACATATCGAAGCACATCATTGCCATCCAATACCACCCCACCCAATGAATTGACAATGGCCATCTCATCTTCACACAATTCAAGTGGAGTCATCTCCAAGGCCCCGGCATCGGTCAGACAAGGACAAGTGTGGGTGCCCTGAAAAGATTGCTGGCCACAGCCGTTGCCATCTTGTAGTTGAAAGGAGTAGGACGTATTGCTGGGTTGTGGGGTACTGAGAAAGCGATCGCCTTGCCAGTTGCCATTCAAGCCATTGACCAAATAGCCCGCCTGCTGACCGCCGGGCACTTCAAAACTGATCTGGTAAAATAAGTTATCTGGCGTACAAAGCAACTGAAAGTCTTGCACATCGGGCTGGCCCAAGACAGTCAAGGTGACTTCGTCGTGAGACACACATGCTTTGCTGAAAGACAAATCGTCGATGGCAAAATCATTGCCCCAGGAGTCGGTGTTTAAGTTGATGATGCAAATGTCGGCCACCGCGCTGTTGCCCGAAAACCAAGCACTGCAATTTTGCTCCCATATACAGGTGGCGGGATTGGCGGTAAAGGGTGGACCGATGACTTCTCCGTTGATGTGAAACTCCAGTCGGGCCGGGCTGGCCGGGAAGAGCGTCACCAACCAAAGGGAAAAGATGTAGTCGGTATTGGGCTCTACATTGATGGTTTGACACCAGACCTCTACATTGCCCAAAGTCGAGGCATTGACACACATCATATTGCCACTGCCAGACGTATGGTCGGTACAGCGATCCCAATCCCACTTGGCAAAATCCCCTCGGGTCGTCAACACATAAGCTTCTTCGTTGAGCACCCCGGAATCGTCCCAAAAATAATTGGAGCGAAATCCGACATCCCCTGCCTCAAAATCAGGATTGAAAATCAAATTGGGAGCAGTGGGATCGGGGCCAACCGCCGTGAGGGTGTAAGTGGTCGTTTGGTTGACCCAAGCTTGTGTATTGAGACTTCGGGGAGCGGAAAGGCCAGTCACCGGAGTCCAATAATGATCACAATAGTTGTCTCCCGCCTGCCCGCTGAGCTGCAAGCTTCCCCCTGGCTGACAAATCGATTGATCTGGCCCGGCATTGGTCCAGAGACTGCAGTTCAGAGAACTCTGCTCCCTTTTCTCCGGTGCAATTCCCTGGATGGAAGAAAGAGACACACCAGTAGAAATGGCCAATACACTCAAGAATAGGACGTAGATGGGGGGGATCGTTTTCACCATGTATTCAGCATTGTTCATCTCTGCCAAGTCCACAGAAAGTCCTGTGTCCTTCGCTCCAATGCCCATTCCACACGTCCCTAATGGGACGCCAGTGGGGGCTTTTTCTGCTATGAAAAAGGCGAAAAGGTGAGAATGTGTCTTGTGTGGTGTAAAGTATGGGATGAGGATTCACCCCAATGTACTCGCACTAAAATAAGGTAAATCTTCCTGAAATCTAAAGGGGATTGCCAAAAAACAACATTTTTTTCACGTTTTGGGGAAGTGCCTGGCAATTTGGCAAAACAGTCCATAAAAAAGAGTTGAGCAAATCCTTCGATTCACCCAACCCCATGGATTTGGAATTATGAAAACAACTCTCCTGCCCCTCATCTGGTCAAAAACCATCAGCGGTGTGGCAGAAGTGACTTTCTTTCTCTTACGGACTCCTCAGGAGCGTCACATCTCCCTGGTATTGCTCAACAACACCATCCACAAATTCTACTTCAATGAGGTAGACGAAAACGCCTGTGTTCAATTTTTGCCCGGCAGCTGTCCCATCCCATCCCTGCCCAGGTTGGTTGTGTGGCAATTGCAGTGCATCGTACAACAAGCCCCCCCATCGGTCAAAAATCTGCATCCGACGGATGTGCCGAATACCATAGGCATCGCTGAAAACCGTAAAGTGATCATTGACTCCATCGTCATTGGGACTGAAGGCATTGGGGATGTAGACATTGCGTTCTGTGTCCACCCACAAATCGATGACATCTGTTGCCTTACAGCCCTTGTCATCTTGCAAACGGATTTGATAACGCGTATCCTCCAACGGACGGGCAAGCGGCTCCAAACAATCTCCACAACTCAGACTTTCAGAGGGCGTCCATTCCACTACAGCAATCTGCTCATCCGGGACATTGGTCCGCGCCACAATCCGATGGGTGGCCCCCAAGGGAATTTCCAGCGACAGCCCCGCCTCTACCCACAACGGCGGAGCCTCTGGCATGTCAAAGACCTCCTCCAACTGACATCCATTGGCATCCTGCACCACCAGGCGGTGACTGCCCGCTTCCAAAGCAAAGGAATCAAGTTGCACAAAGTTTTGGCCTCCATCGAGAGAATACAAATAAGGCGGAAGCCCTCCACTTACCCCAACAATCTCCCAAAGCCCCAACTCTCCAAAGCAAAACGGAGGGCTCAGTTCATATGCGACAGCCTGTGGTCGATCCGGATTTTCTGCCACCACGACCTCATCCCGAGCCATACAATGATTGGAGGCATCCGTCACCTCCAATTGGTATCGCCCTACCGCCCTGGCCCACACCTGCTGCGCTCCGCGATCCGACGACAACTGACCATCTGCAGTCGACCACCAATATTGGTAATTGCCTCCCGAAGAAGAACCACTTCCATCCAAGGCCACCTCTCTGGTATCGCATTGCAACCACTGATCAGGGCCGGCATCTGCCAGAGGAGCCAAGGTGTCGATGTTTACCACCAAGCTTGCCGAGTCCCAGCAAGAGTTTTGGATATTGACGATTGTCAACTGGTAGTTTCCCGGCCGATTGACCCAAGGATACAAGCCATCCTCTCCGCTGAGCAATTGACCATCGGAAGTCGTCCAACGATATTGGAAGGCCGGCCCCTGATCAGAGGAACCGGCATCCAATTGCAGCATCACATCCTTGCAATTCAAAATGCCAGGCATTTCAAGGGAGACATAGGGCAAGTCCTGATCGGATGCGATTTGCTGCATGCGAGTCGATCGACAGCCATTGAGGGTATCCACAAGGGTCAGTCGGTACAGGCCCGCATCTCCTGTCTCGTATTGTGTTTTTGACAAATCGGTATTGAGAACATCTCCCGCTTCATTTTGCCATTGAAATTGCAAGCGACCCATCGGCTGAGAGGCAGTGGCATCCAGGACCGTAAAAGGCTGGCGACAATCGAGCACCTGTGGGCCCAGCAAGTCGATTTGGGGGATGGGAGCGGTGGTATCTATTCCGATTTGAATGTCATCGGACAAGCTGCAATCACTTGGCAAATGGGTGATGCTCAGGCGATACCGTCCAGGGCGATCAATCAAGGGATCATAGCGGTTGGCACCCTCCAATATGCGCCCATCTACCGTCGACCACTGCCAAACATAGTCGGAGCCCTGTGACCCACTTCCTGACAGATACAGGCGACTGTCGCGGCAAGTCAAAGAATCCGCAGCTCCCGCCTCTACGCTTGGGACAAGGTCATTTAAGGGCACCTCTGCTGAAGCTTGGAATTGACATCCATTGGCATCAATCACCGTCAACTCGTAACTGCCAGCGAGAAGGCCGACGGGATCTTCCACCGTTCCCACTCCCCGATTCCACAGGTATTGGTAGGGGGCCGAGCCTCCAGCGACCTCCAGGTGTATCTGACCGTCTGCCTTTCCCGGGCAGCTTTCTGCTGTGTAGTTCCATCCTAGTTGCCATTCGATGGCCGACACGCTGGCCCTGCCATTGGCTCGGCCAGGACAGCCTCGGCTGCTGACTGTCAACAGCTCGTACGTCCCTGGGTGGTCTACGACCAAGCGATGGGGAGAACTGGCGATGCTGTCGACAACCACCAAGCTGGTATCATTGTATCGATAGGTGACTTGCCAAGGGCCGATTCCTTCCAATTCCAGCAGCAAATCAACCGAATTGTTTTCTGCACACAAGACTTCATTCCCAGATAGACTGGCCTCGGGTGGGTCTACGATCTGTAGCTCTGCCGATGCCATGACCTCTCTGCCGCAAGCATCTGTGACCCAAACAGCATAACGCGTGCTTTCCGTCAACTGTACTTGCAATTGGGCGGTAGTAGCTCCGTTGCTCCACCTGTACTGAAAAGGAGCCAGGCCACCCTCTACCACTGGCTGGAGAAGAACTGTGTCTGCTTCACAAAGAGAGACATCTTCCAATTGCAGGCTTGGGGCTTGGGCATCTTGAATGAGCATCTCCAGGAAAGAACGCTGGCAACTGCAGGCCGCCTCCAAATCCAGGATGATCGACTCTTGCCCCTCTACCTCACCATCTGGCAGGATGCTGATTGGCAGGTAGGCGACAGAATCTCCCGCTGGGATGACAATGGAATCTGGAAATGGCAAAAAGTCCCAGCCTAGCTCTGCACTGCTCTGCGGAGAAAGCGCAAAACGCACCAAAACGGAATCGGTCAGATCTCTGTTGGTCCGCTGGAAGGCAAAGTGGGCATCCGTACAATCTTCATAAGCGAGATTGCCGCCCAATGCCGGCACTTCTGCCCGTCCCTTCACTGCGCCGGGCACCCGAAAGCTGTTGGCCTTGAGGAAGACAGCAGAGTCGTAGTAGCCATCGTCGACATCGGCGATGATCAGTTTGATGTGGTAAGTTTCGCAAGGCTGTACATCGGCAATGGCGGTCAGCACCCGGGTGAAGCCGTCGTATTCTATGTCGTTGATGAAATCGCCATCCTGGAGGGTATGTCCATCGCAGAGCAAACTGCTGGTATTGGAAGCATGGTGCCATGCCGGGACATTGTTGACATAATGACTTTCGTTGGTGTAATGGTTGAGGTTGTTGATGGTCACATAGTCGGAGCTGCCGGGAATGCGAGCGATGTTTTCGGCATTCCTGGAAAAAGGGCCGTCAATTCCGGGGCCACTGATGAAAAAGCCGAAGACATCGTTGAAGTTGCTGCCTGCATATTCGCAATATTCTTCGGAGGCAAAAACGTATTCAAACAAAATTTGATCGGAAGTGGGGACAAAGTCAAATTCCAGCGCACTGATGTCTCGGAGGCTGACGCCATTGCCAACAATCTGGCGCAAATCTGCATCGCTCATGGGCAGGGGATGCAACTGCGCGCTGGCATTGTGTTCTTGGTTGGGGCCTTCCGCGGTGCGAACGTTCCCAGTGGACAACAATACCCCCTCTTCCATGTCAATGACATTTTTGGCCCCCTCAAAGGTGCCCCGGCTCAAGGGACTCCCCCGATGCCGAATGCTGGACGGCAGGACATCAAAACAATCTCCCCCGATGAATACATCCTGCACCAAAGTCACCGGATCTCCCCCATGGGTGGTGGTTAGGCTGTCCGTCTGGCGCAGCAAAGCCGTCCGTGGCTGTGGCTTTGGGCAATCATCACAAGCGATGCTCAGGATGAGATTGGCTGCTGCTTGTTGGTTCGCGCGGAGAGAAAGGCGGATGCAATCTGCAGGAGCAACGAAGGAAAAATGACCTGTTGCAGGAGGAAAAGCTGTATGGTCCGGCAGGCTCATTGCCATTGCGTGGACGAATGGAGCCTCCGGACCGTTTAGGGTGACAGTGTACTGTTGGCCAGTCAGGAGCTGGCAAATCATTACCTGTTGTTCCGGTGCCTGCCAATCAAACGAATGCCTGATGACATGCTCGCTGACTTGCAAGGTATCCGGTGTATTGAGAATGGGATTACAATTTGTACCGGGTGTATCATTGGCGGACAGGCTGGCGGCTGCCAACAGACAGGCCAGTATCCTCCATGCACAGGATACAAACATCTTTAGCTGTTTTCTGATTCCGATAGTCAATGGCCAGGGCCAGAGGCTACCAAAACGGTTGAAAAATGGGACATACAGTCGGTGGGTGGCCACCGAGGTCATCCTTCTGTATTGAGACGTTGCCGGGGCATTGTCTCGCGACTGTGAATTGGCAATGTGGAAACCAGGGAAATGCGGAAGGCCCAAGGATGAATACCCGGGCAGACTTTTATCGGTTCTTGGCTTCTACATCTACGACCCAGTCCATCGCTTCGGACCAATAAAAATCGGTCCGACGAGTAGACTTTCGCCGATGTTGTTGCATAATTCCAAATAAATCACTCAAGGGAGTGCAAAGGGGCGCGGGGCCGTTCTTTGCCTGTGGTTGGGTGTTCGGCGCGGGATGCGCTGAGCGATAAAAGTATTTAATTTTCGGGGAATGGAAAAATTCTATCTGTTAAAATTGCAAGGCGATGCCATTCCTGCCCTGTATTCAGGAAGAAAAGAGAAGCTCCAAGGGGTGGGAATCCAAGGGAACATCAAAGTTTTTTGATCAACTCTTTGGCTTGTTCGTGGTGAACGGCATAGATGTCTACAGACAATTGGCGGACCAGTTCCTTGGCGGGTTCCACTTTGTTTTGTCGCAACAAGGCCAGGGCTTTGTACCATTTGGCCTGGGTCTTTTCTCCGCCCAATCCGTTTTCCATCACCTGGTCGAGGTGGGCAATGGCTTCGGCATCCTTGCCCGTTTCCAGTAGACAACAGGCTGCACCCAGCCCCAGCTTCCCCCTGACGTTGCCTTGGGTACGGATGAAAGATTCGAGTATGGGAAGGGCGATGTCGTACTTGCCCTCGTTGTAGGCTGTTTCTGCGGTGTAGATCCGATTGTTGGGATTGGCGGCATCTTTACTCAGGTTCAGAGGATACTTTTGAAAATATTCCTGATAGAGTGCAACTCCATCGACCGAGCCTTTGAAGTTTTTGAAGATCAGTGTGACAAGCAGCAAGCCAGCGATGACTGCTAGCAGAATGGTCCTGATGTTCCAGCTAGCGCTGTTTTCTTTTTTAGCCATTGGTACATTTGTCTTTTGTGTGTCGAGGCAAATATACTGCAAATGTCTTTCCAAATCAGCTCATGGAGCGAAGCACTTGAGAATCAGCTCATTGGATGGCCTTCAGAAGTTCTACCGCTTCCTGGTGATGGTCGGCATTTGGGTTGTTGGCCAAAGTCTTTAGCTGGGCAGCGGCTGCCTCTTCCTGTCCGAATTGCAGGAGCGCCAGGGCTTTGTACCAAATGGCCTGTTGGAGATAGAAGGGTTCGTTGCGGTTGATGATTTGGTCAAAGCGAGCGATGGCCTCCTCTGGTCGGTCCAATTCCATGAGGCAATTGCCTGCAGCGAGGAGCCAAACACTGTTATTTGGCTCCTGCGCAAGAATGGATTCCGCGCTTGCAAGGGCGGCCTCGTATTGCTTGTCGGAGTATTGACGGAGCAAATCAGCGGTCTGCTGCTCGGGCGCACTGCCTCTCTGACCAATTTTGAGTTGGTAAGGCTGGTAAAAATCTGCAAACAATTGTTCATGGTTTTTGGACTGGGACTGCAACATCCAGCCCAGTGCAAAGGCAATGCCTGCGAATACAGCAGCAATTGCTGTGAGTCGATAAATATTGAGGGTGCGAAGCTTGGGCTTGGCTTGAGAGGGGATCAACTCGCTGTGCATGGCCTTGAGATCCTCCTTGAGTTGGCGTTGTTGGAAGGCCTGTACTCCCATGAGAATGTCCTTTTGCTCTTCCAACTGCTCACTCAATTGGGGATCATTTTCCAAGTCATTTTCAAATGCTCTTTTGGCATCATCGGACAGTCGATTCAACAAATACTTATCGATGAGATCATCTTTTGAGTCGCTTTTCTTCATCCTGCCTAAATCATTAAAAGGTTATCTAAGGTTTTTCTCCAGGCCCGGCGTTTCCTTCATCAGTTTTCGAAGCTTTCGCAGACAATCTGCCTTTTTGTTTCTGGCAACTTGTTCGTTGGCCAGGCCCATGAGCTCGGCAATTTTTTTCATGCGGAATCGGTCGAAGTAGTAAAAGCCCAGTATCTTTTTACATCCGACGCCCATTCGTTCTATGGCTTTGGCGATGAGTTGCTGACGTTCGGTTTTGAGTAGTACCTGGACAAAATCTTCTTCTGGTATCTCGGGGAGTTCATCCGTAGGAGTCACCTTATTTTTGCGTCGCAGGGTGTTGAACCACAGGTTTCGGCAGATGGAGTAGAGATAGGTTTTGATGGAGCAATTCAATGAAAACCCCTCTTCCTGGGCATTGGTGTAAAACACAATGATGACATCTTGGAAGACGTCGGCTGCCTCTGCCTCTGAGCCGCTGTTTTTGCAGACAAAATCCGTCATGGACTGATAGAATTGGCTGTAGACAGCTTTCAGAGCCTGGTTTCGCTTTCCTTTGTCTGGTGACCTAAGACCAGATAATATCCAGTCGTCAGACTGCTCATTCATTCACACATTCTTTTGTTAATAACATTGAAAAAAAAAAGGTAACAATAAAAATTTACTTTTTTGTCAATTCGACCAGCTTGGGGGGCAGGCAAAGCTATTCAATTTCTTCGGCTGATTTTGTCTTGCGAGAAGGATTTTCCCCTTTGAGGGCCTCATTTGGAGAGAAGACACAGATTATGAGGCGATAACTAGCAAATATGGAAGAAACTTACTATATTTGTGACTCTCACAACATGCCTGCAAAAAAGAGAATCTCTGTAAGGACGATCTCTGTCATGGTTTTCAACAACAATCCTTTTACTTTCGACAAAATGCGATGTTTTGCAGCATTCTGTCATATAGCCTCGTGGTGATAAGGCTGTAGATTTCGTACACTCCTTTACAAACAATTGCGACACATAGGACCAATGTTCGGTCCCCAAGATGAGACGATTTGTCCAGCTTTCACAATTAAGCAGAAGTATCCAAAAATAAGCGAGACGAACTCGTGGTTCAGATTTTTTTCAAAAAAAACGAAAATTGACCGTTACGTTTTTGAAGCCTGCGGTATTAATTTTCGGAAAGAGTGAAATAGAACCTTGGTTAACACCCCAATGGTTCACCAATGCAAAATCTGATTATTACCATAACCATAACCATAACCACGATTGTTAAATTTCACTCTTTCTGTGTCACCTTCTCTGCTCTTCACCGGAGAGGGTGACTATTTGAACTTCTACAGAACCCGATTCAGAGTGAAAATTAAGTGACAAATCATTAACTCATTTAAGCTAAGGAATATGAGATTCATTAACTTAACTATTTTGACAGTCTTGGTTTATAGTGCCCTAATTACTTCAACCAATGCACAGAGGTCTTCCTTCCCGGAGCTGACCACCATCATCTACGAGGAACGCTCCTCCCTTTATACGTCTCCCGAATATGTGGGAGAGGATTGTCTGTTTCACACAGACTTTACCATCCACCTGGCTCATTTGGTACAGACCAGTACCACAGTGGAGATGATCAGTCCTCCCCATGACAAAAAGAGCAACCCTGATGGAGTTGTGGTAAATACTTACTACACACTGCCCGCAGAAGCGCCTCCCATGTTTTTGGCATACACGGTGGGATACCTGACAGATACAATCCCTCTCGTTGCCTTTGATTATGTAGAAACTTTGGGATCTGACGACGAAGGCATTCCCATCTATGGCATCACCATTCCCGTGTCTGTCAACATTGCTGGCTACTGCTTCAACTCAAATGGTCCCGTAGTGGAGTTCCCCTGGACCGCCCACTTGCTGACCACCAATGGCGAAGGAGGCTATACAGAATACCCTGTTTGTGAGCACCTCTACGGCATCTTTGACTGCAATGCATTCGTCGAAACCCACGATTACTGCAACGGCCTGGAATGCGTCAACAGCGAGGCAGCCAGACGAGCAGATACCTTTAAAGTCCATTGTGGCGATTGCGATGGTACGGTCAAACCCAGTGATGAGAAACAGCCCATTGCGACTTCCAGCGAGCGCAGCTCGAAGGTTGAGGAAGAACTGGATGCCCCGAAATTTTCCATCGTTCCCAATCCATTTGATCAATATCTACTTCTCAATATTCCTGAGTCAGAGGAACAACAAAAAATAAACATTCGTCTTTTTGACGTTTCCGGAGCCTTGGTAAGACAAGAAGTGGTGAATTCTGCTGAGCATGCGACCCAGCTCAATATCACCACGTCCCAACTCTCTCCAGGAATCTACAATTTACACGTCGTTCAAAAAGAGCGAAGTCAAACTTTTAAATTAGTCAAATACTAGCAGGCTCTTTATGATCGGTACTCTCCCTTTTTGGGAAGTACCGGTCCTTTTTGCCTCTTGTCCACATACATCTATCCCCAACTGCCATCCACACACACCATCACCCATTTGTTGGAGCAGTCAGCATTGCCGTTTTTCTGTCCTTTCTATTCTCTCTCCAGGCTCCCACAAAAAATAGTATATTTGTTTTGTACAAGCTGTTCGGTCAACACCAGCAAAGCGACTGAGCCCCTGAAAGTAGCACCGCTCCTTTTGGACACATTGGAAAAGCTTATTCTGTCAATTTTCAGACTGATCCATCCCCTACTCGATGCACAGCCATCTGGGTGAGGATGCCAAAATCCGTATGCAGTCTTCGGCCCATCCCCAACACAGCGACTTATGTGGGCTGCTGCACTCGAAAGCCAGGCATTTTCCAAGTTCCAAGTCGACCTGGTCGTTGTGAAAAACAGCTGCAATCCGTTCGCTGACCTATGAAAATTGTTCTGAGCAACAGCCACTACCATATTGTTGCTGCTTAGGATATGTGTATGAAATTCGGTCATCCTTCTATTCCAAATACTATGACGTGGAATGCGCCCCTCACAGCAAGCATTGCGATTTTCGTCTGGCTGTTCCAGGCTCCCCCCCTCCTATTGGCCCAAGAAAGTGTGGATTCCACTGCATCCATGGGCAGTCATTGGTATCAGAAAGGAGAGGCATTCTTCAACGATGGCAAACTCGATAGCGCCGCCATTGCCATTGAGAGGGCCATGCCCTTGTTTCGGAAAGCGGAAGAATGGGAGCCTTACATCAAAGCCATCAACGCACTGGCGACCCTGAGTTACTACCTCAACGAATTTGACAACTACAGACAATACGCACAACTTTCGCTGGCAGAAGTCAAACGCTACCTGCCTTCCTCCCATCCTCTCTACGCAGAAAGTCTCAACAACTTGGGAGGACTGTACTATGAAATTGGCAATTACGACAAGGCCATCGATTTGCTGAAGCAAGACCTCAAGGTCAAGGAGGCCATAGACGAAGCCCCCATCGAAATGGCCTACACTTTTCAAAACCTGAGCAAGAACTACGGCAAGAAAGGAGAATTCTCCCAAGCCATTGAATACCTCAAAAAGTGTTTGGAGTATCGCTTGGATACCCTGCCAAGAGAGCACTATCTCATTGCCAATACCTACCGAGACATTGCGGAGGCCTACAAGGACCAGGGGCAATTAGATACTGCCCGGGCCTATTATCGGGAAGGATTGAAGCTCTTCGACGCCTTGCCAGAGGAGAACATCCGAATCACCAAACGCAAAATTTCTACCTTCCATGGCCTGGCCCAAATATGGATGTCCAAGCAACAGTTGACAAAGGCCAATCAACAAATTGAAAAGGCGCTGCAACTCCAACAAAAATTGTCCTGGCGCACTCCCACCAGCTACCAGATACAGGGGGAAATTGCCACCCAAGCTGGCCAAATCGACAAGGCTGTCCGACTGCTGACAAAGGCTCTCACGCTGGCCCTTCAGCCAGAACACAAAATGGGTGCTCCCTCCAAAGCCCGCATTCTCATTCGGCTTGCACAGGCCCAAAGCCTTCAAAAGCAGCACAAAAAAGCCTTGGAAAGCTACAACCAAGCCCTGACCTACCTACGGCCAGGGTATGTCCCCTTGACCACAGGCATCCCTCCCGTCGACCAATTGCTCGACAAGCCCCGTGCGCTCGAAGTCCTCAATGGCAAAGCTTCTACTTACTGGCAATTGTACCTGCAGTCAGAAGACCGACAGATGCTCCAATCGGCCCAAGAATACTACTTGGCAGCCACCAACTTGGTCAAAGACATCCGCCAGGGGTATCTCACAGTTGACGCCAAAAACACCTTGGCAAGCAAGTCAGTCAGCATCTACGAAGGTGCTCTGCTGGCCACTTGGGCTTTGTACCGCCAAACCGACAATCAGGATCATCTCCGAACCGCCTTCCAGTTGGCCGAGAGCAACAAAGCCCTGCTGCTCCTGGAGGCACTGAACGAACAAAACGCTCGTGGATTTGCCGGCATTCCTGATAGTCTTCTCACCTGTCAAAAAGACTTGCGGATAGACTTGGCATATTACCAGCGAAAACTATTGGAAACCCAAATCCGAAAGCCTTCCAAAACAAAGGCCATCAAAAGCTACGAATCGCTCATCTTTGAGCTGAACAAACAACTGGAGGAGCTGACAGACCGCTTTGGCCAAGACTACCCAAGGTACCAACAACTGCGCTCCAACACCCAACCGGTCGCCCTGCAACAACTGCAAACCGTCCTACAGACCAAAGACGAACGATTGCTTGAGTATTTTTATGGCGACTCCCTTTTGTTTGTCTTTGTGGTAGGCCCCAATGCCATCGAGATGTACAAGCTGACCAACGAGGGCCTGTCTGACAAGATCGACCAATTTCGCCAGAGCCTCACAGCGCCCGCCAGCCGACAGTTGAACGAACAGGATTTTGCTGCCTTTACGAAACAGTCCCACGAGTTGTACCAATTGTTGGTGGAAAAGGGCTTGCCCGAGCTCCCAGATGCAGATGGACAAATCGTCATCGTACCCGACCACCAGCTCAATTACCTTCCCTTTGGATTGTTGCTCGTACAGCCAGCAGACCCAAATCAGCCGACGTTCAAGGCCTCTGCCATCGATTACCTGCTCAATCACTGCGCGCTCAGCTATGAGTACTCGGCGACCCTTTACTGCTTGAGTCGAAACAGGGTACAGCCCCAACATCAGGCCAGCATCTTGGGCTTTGCCCCTGATTTTGAAGGTCCACAATTGGCCCAGACGGTTCGCGACTGCAACAATGTCCCCCTCAATCAACTCAACTGCAACCATCAGGAAGTCAGTCAAATTGCAGAGTTGCTCAAGGGCAGGCCGCTCTTAGGAGGGGAGGCCAACAAGCAAAACTTTGCAGCAGCAGTGAGCGGCTACCAGATCATCCACATGGCCACCCACGCTTGTCTCAACTCCAACACGGCTCTACTGAATCGAATCTATTTGACCGATGGGTACCTCTCGGTCATTGACCTCAACAACTTACAACTCGATGCCGAACTGGCTGTATTGAGTGCGTGCAACACAGGCTCGGGACAGCTTTTGAGAGGAGAAGGAGTGATGAGTTTGGCCAGAAGTTTTATGACTGCTGGTTGCAACAGCACTTTGATGAGTCTGTGGGCAGTCAACGATTGCACGACCTCCGACATCATGTTGAACTTTTACAAGGAACTGGAAAAGGGCCTGCCCAAAAACGAAGCGTTGCGCCAAGCAAAACTACAGTACATCGCACAAGCCAGTCAGGAGTATGCACACCCCTACTACTGGGGGGCCTTCCTGCAATTTGGCAACTCCCGCGCCATGGAATTGCAGCACAGACAACCCTCGTCCATTTGGTGGATGCTGGCATTGGCACTGGGACTTGTCGCCGTCTTTTTCTTTTTCAAATCCCGCTCTTAGAGCTGTATTCACACCCAAGGAGGTCCTTGGTAAAATTTTTCTTTGATTTTCTGCCATGCCCATAGTTACGTTTTTGTCATTTGAGGTATTAACGTATGATGCAATCGGGTCATATTTTACCCAGTTGACATCTCTCAAAGCAGTCAAATACGAGGACTCCAAAGCACAGACATGTCTTTTTATTTAGTGATTCACTCTTTCCAATCGGTACCTTGCGGCCCGGGCTGACAAGGTACTTTTTCTATTCTTTGTCCATCTCCCCTCAGTCTGACAGCTTCCCCCAGATCAGAATGTACATCCCCAAATCTATCTGTATATTTGTGTTCATCAATCCACTTTCCAACTGCTGAACCACATGAAGAATTTTTCTCTTTTCAGACTGATTTGCCTCTCTCTCTTTATTGGGTTTCTGGCGGGCTGCAGTCCCCAAAATGTTCTCATCTACGAGGACCAAGGGGAAAACATTGGCCCCTGCGAACCTTCCATTTTCATCAATCCCGCACGTCCCGACAACATCGTGGCAGGCTCTGTCCTCGATTTTTACCACGTATCCGAAGATGGAGGCCAGAATTGGGCCACCCAACGACTCACCTCAGAGACGCATGGCGTCTACGGCGACCCTGTCATCTCGGCTGATCAACAAGGAAACGTCTACTACCTCCACTTGGCAGATCCGGACAAGATGGGTTGGAGCAGTTCGCGACTTTTGGAAAGCATCATCATACAACGCTCCGAAGACGGGGGCAAGAGTTGGAACGACGGGGCAGCCATCGGCACCAATCCACCCAAGGACCAGGACAAAGAATGGATCAGCATTCACCCACAAACCAATGACCTCTTTGTGACTTGGACCGAATTTGATCGCTATGGTGATCCCTCTCCCAATTGTCATTCTAGGATTTTGTTTTCCAAGTCCAGCGATCGAGGCGACAACTGGAGCGATCCCATCGTGCTATCCGAGCTGGAGGGCAATTGCATCGATGATGACAAAACCACGGAAGGTGCTGTGCCTTGCGTAGGACCAAATCAGGAGGTCTATGTGGCCTGGGCATACGACGAAAAAATCTTCTTTGACAAAAGTACCGATGGGGGCAAGAGTTGGATGTCCTCTGACAAAGTCATCGCCCAACAGGCGGGGGGATGGACCATGGACATCTCGGGCATTGGCCGCTGCAATGGGATGCCCATCACGGGCACAGACCTGAGCCAAGGCAAGCATCGCGGACAGCTGTACGTCTGCTGGGCCGATACCCGCAATGGGGAAGACAATGCCGACATCTTTTTGATTCGCTCGGCAGATGGTGGAGAAAATTGGTCAGCTCCCGTTCGGGTCAACCAGGACAAGACCCAAAGTCAACAGTTTTTTCCCTGGATGAGCGTCGATCCCGTCAGTGGCCACATCTACATTGTGTTTTACGATCGGAGCCGCCACGATGACAACCAAACCGATGTCGTCTTGGCCGTGTCCAAGAACGGAGGCAAGAGTTTCAAGCAAAAAACCATCTCTCAAAAGCCGTTTACCCCGCCGGGAGCAGGCGTATTCTTTGGCGACTACAACAACATCAGCGCCTACGACGGCAAAGTCCGCCCCATCTGGACCCATTATGAGAATGGCAAATTGAGCATCTGGACGGCATTGATCGGCAAGAAGTAAGAAAACATTCTGGCCGAATTTCACTAAATTAGCTGCCGTTGCTTCCCCCTTGTTTGGCAACCCTATTTGTGATCTAATACTAGTAGCTATTTACCATTTCAACCTGATTTTCATGAGAAACTACAAATTATGGATTCTGTGCGCTCTGATGATTCCGCTGATGGGCCAATCGCAATCCATTGACATAGAAACACTGAAAGGACTCAAAATCCGCAACATCGGTCCGGCTGGGATGAGCGGCCGCGTCACCTCCATCGATGTGGTTCGACACCAACCCCATGTCATCTTCGTTGGGACAGCCTCCGGAGGGGTGTGGAAGTCGGACAGCGGTGGCATTGATTGGGAGCCCATCTTCGACGATCAACCACTGCAATCCGTTGGCGCATTGGCCATCAACCAAAGCAATCCCGCTGAAATATGGGTGGGCACCGGTGAGGGCAACCCCCGCAACTCCCACAACAGCGGCGAGGGCATTTTCAAAAGCATTGATGGGGGCAAGACCTGGAAGCGTATGGGGCTGGAAAAAACCCACAACATTCACCGCATCCTCATCCACAAAAACAATCCAGACATCGTCTATGTAGGCGTCTTGGGCTCGGCCTGGGGACCAAGCGAGGATCGAGGAGTGTACCGAACCAGAGATGGGGGCAAAAATTGGGAGAAGATTCTCTACGTCAACGAACACACAGGCGTAGGCGACATGGTCATCGATCCCACCAACCCAAATAAATTGCTGGTCGCTCTGTGGGAATTCAGCCGACAGCCTTGGTTTTTCAAATCAGGTGGCAAAGGCTCTGGCCTGTACTCGACCCATGACCAAGGAGACAATTGGAAGCAGATCAAGGCCGAAGATGGCCTGCCCAAAGGAGAACTCGGCCGGATTGGATTGGCCTTCGCTCCTTCCAAACCCCAACTCGTCTACGCACTCATAGAAGCCAAAAAAAATGGACTGTACAAATCTGTTGACGGCGGGCGCAAGTGGCAAAAGGTAAGTGAGAAAAACATTGGCAACCGACCGTTTTACTATGCAGACATTTACGTAGACCCACAAAATGAAAATCGCATTTGGAATCTCTGGTCCTACGTCTCCAAAAGTGAGGATGGGGGCAAAACCTTCACCACCATTTTGGACTATGGCAAAGGCGTGCATCCCGATCACCACGCCTTTTACATCCATCCAGACAACCCCAACTTCCTCATCAATGGCAACGACGGAGGCCTGAACATTTCTCGGGACCGCGGCAAAAACTGGCGCTTCATTGAAAATTTGCCCCTGGCACAATTCTACCACATCAATTACGACATGGACATCCCCTACAACGTCTGTGGTGGCATGCAAGACAATGGCTCCTGGGTGGGACCGAGCTACGTTTGGAAGTCGGGCGGCATTCGCAACAACGACTGGGCAGAGGTCCTTTTCGGTGATGGTTTTGATGTGGTCATGCGCCGCGACAACAACCGCTATGGATGGGGCATGTCACAGGGTGGCAACATTTCCTACTTCGACCGCCAAACCGGACGCGCCCAATACATCAAACCCGTTCACCCGGATGGCATCGATCTGCGCTTCAGTTGGAATGCAGCCCTGGCCCAAAACCCATTTGCCGACTGTGGCATCTACTTTGGCAGCCAATTCATCCACAAGAGCACGGACTGTGGCAAAAGTTGGGAGATCATCTCCCCCGACCTGACCACCAACGACAGCACCAAGCAGCAACAGGCCAAAAGCGGCGGCCTCACCCTGGATGTCACCGGAGCTGAAAATTACACCACCATCTTGTGCATCGCGCCCAGCCCCGTAGAAGAGCAGGTCATCTGGGCAGGAACAGACGACGGGCAATTGCAACTCACCAGAGACGGTGGCAAAAACTGGCAAAACCTCTCCGCCAAATTGCCGGGATGCCCAGCGGGAAGTTGGATACCACAAATCGAAGTTTCCAGCAAAAACGCAGGAGAAGCCTTCGTCATCGTCAACAACTACCGCCGCAACGATTGGACGCCCTACCTCTACCACACTGCCGACTATGGCGCAAGCTGGACGCGTTTGGCCGACCCCTCCAAGGTGCAAGGACATACCCTGGCCATCGTTCAGGACCCCGTAGAAGAAAAATTGCTGTTCCTGGGAACCGACTACGGCCTGTATGTTTCCTTTGACAAGGGAAAACAGTGGCAAAAATGGACCAATGACTATCCCAGTGTATCGACCCGCGACCTGAAAATCCACCCCCGCGAACACGACCTCATCGTCGGAACCTTTGGCCGGGCCGCCTGGATACTCGACGACATCCGACCACTGCGGGCCATCGCCGCTCAAAATGGTCAAAATCTACAAAAGCCCTTCTGCGCCTTCGAATCCCCCGACGCCTATCTGGCAGAATACCGCTCGGTAGATGGTGTGCGCTTCGATGCCGATGGTGCCTACCGGGGCCAAAATCGCTCTCGCGGTGCCATGCTGAGCCTGTGGATCAAGCCTGTTGAGAAGAAGGACAAGGCCGAGGAAGGCAAAGACGCGAAACAAGCCAAAGGCAAAAACAAAAAGGACAAGGCAGCAGATGGGGAAGACAAAAAAGACAAGGCTGACAAAGAAAAGAAACCCAGTGGTGCCAAGGACAAAAAAGTCCAGGTCCAAGTCTTCAACACGGCAGGTGATACCCTCTACACATTTTACCAGAAGGTGAAGGAAGAAGGAATGAACCGAATGAGATGGAACTTGCGCCAAAAGGGCGTGGCAATGCCCAGTCGACGCGAGCGCAAGGAGCGCAGCAATGATCCCTGGGGCCCCCGTGTCCTGCCCGGCCAATACAAGTTGGTCTTCACCTATGGCGACTACAAAGACTCCACGCAGGTAACGGTCAAAGACGACCCACGGCTGTCGCAAAGCATGGCCGATCTACAGGCGCAGCAAGCAGCTCATAAAGATTTCTATCCCATGATCGAAAAAGCCAAGGCTGGATTCGACCGCCTGAAAGAGGCCCAAAAGATCATCAAATTGGTGGATGGCCAGCTGATGCATGCACCCGACTCCGTCAAAAAAGACATCACCAAGATGGGCAAAGCCATGCGCGACAGCACCTCTCAGCTCATGAACCTGTACATGAATCCTGCAGAGACCAAGGGCATTGTGCGCAGCAACAAAAAGCTCAACTCTCTGCTCTGGCGTGCCCGCAACTACATCGATGCCTCCTACGGCCCACCCAGCCAAATGGCCAAATTGGCCCAGGGAGAGGCGCAGCAAAAGCTAGAGGAGGTCTTGCAAAAGGTCAATGACTTTTTTGACAAGGACTGGAAGGACTACCGCCAGAAAGTAGAAGCGGCCCGCCAACCACTTTTCAAAGACTACGAGCAAATCCGCTTGGAATAAGGAAGGACCATCCTCCTGTCTGAATGAAAAAATCCCGAAACGCTCTTGGAGTATTTCGGGATTTTTGGTTGTAGAAAAGACAAGCTCTTAGTCTACGTTGGGCTGGGGAGTGGTGCGGAGATAAGGCTTGATCCGATTGTGTCCTTTGGGGAAGCGCTCGGGGATGTCCTCATCGGGAATGGCAGGAGAAATGACCACGTCCTGGCCGTGTTCCCAATCGGCGGGTGTTGCCACGCTGTAGTTGGCTGTCAACTGCAGAGAGTCAATCACGCGCAAAATTTCTGTGAAGTTGCGACCAGTGGAAGCTGGATAGGTCAAGGTCAATTTGACGCTTTTGTCCGGTGCAATGATGAAGACGGAACGGACCGTCAACTTGCTGTCGGCATTGGGGTGGATCATGTCGTAGGCAGTGGCCACGGAGCGATCATCGTCGGCAATGATCGGAAAGTTGACAGTGGTGTTTTGCGTCTCGTTGATGTCTTTGACCCAACCATGGTGGGAATCCAACGGATCGACACTGACCGCCAACACTTTGACATTTCGCTTGCGGAACTCCTCTGCCAGTTGGGCGGTGCGGCCCAGTTCAGTTGTACAAACGGGTGTGTAATCGGCTGGGTGAGAAAAGAGCAATCCCCAGCCGTCGCCCAGGTATTCGTAGAAGTCGATGTCGCCTTCTGTGGTTTGGGCCTGGAAGTTGGGAGCTTTGTCTCCGAGTTTTAATGCCATGATAAGTCAATTTTGTGGGTTGTAAAATACTTTTTTATGGAAAAAGGCGCTTAATTAGTGTGAAAATCACACAAAGTTAGTGGCTCCTGTGTTTGAATGGAAAAAAACACTTACCTTTGCGCCGAATTTACAGGATACGAAAAAGCAGACGAAACACTGAAGTTATACGCAAAAAACGCTTACCGCACCAAAAGGTTTAGTACAATCTCCGATCGACAATTTTTTACAACAATTTCATTCGACAAATCAAAACATTCATAGAACCATTAACGTAAATCGTATTTAACCAAAATCAAAAATCATGAGTCTTAAAAAGCAATTTCTCAAATCCAAGGCGGCCTACAAAGTGACCTTCACCCTTCCCAAGGAGGCTGTCAATGGTGGTACTGAAGTGGTTTTATTGGGCGAGTTCAACGATTGGAATGTTGACACTGGCCTGCCTATGAAAGCGCTGAAACAAGAATTCAAAGCGGATTTGGAATTGACTCCAGGCCGTCATGAGTTCCGTTACCTGATCGATGGCCAAAACTGGGAAAACGATTGGAATGCCGACGACTACGTATCTACTCCCTACGGTGTGGACAACTCTGTCGTTTTTGTTCCCGAAACTCCAGCTGTCATCGCCAACGCCAAGCCTGCCAAGAAAGCACCGGCAAAAAAGGCAACAACAAAGAAAGCAACCACTGCAAAGGCGACTACCAAAAAGGCCACCACAACAAAGGCCAAGAAAGACAACTTGACCAAGATCGAAGGCATCGGCCCCAAAATCTCCAAGTTGATGGTCGACGGTGGCATCGTAACTTTTGCTGATCTGGCCAAGGCCAAGCAGACAACCCTCAAAGGAATTCTGGATGCTGCAGGCCCACGTTTCAAAATGCACGACCCCACTACTTGGCCAAAGCAAGCCAAGCTGGCTGCCGCTGGCAAATGGGATGAATTGAGCAAACTACAAGATGAATTGAAAGGAGGACGCGCTTAAGCATCCTCTCTCAACATAGTACAATCGGAAATGCCCGGCGGCCTCGCGCTCCGGGCTTTTTCTTTTTTGGCTCAATGTATGCTATAAAAAAGTTATCTGAGAATCCATTTCTCCTCAAAACGAATAAAGACTGCTGTCCGATTACTCAATCTGTCAATCGAAAACAGCTAGGCATGACTCCTTGTAGGATCGCAATTGCATTCTTCTTTTTACTCTTTTCCAAATGGTCCACCGCATCGACATCTGTTGACAGTCTTCTCTACCAGCTCAGCCTGGCCAAGGAAGACACCAACAAAGTCAATCTACTCAACCAAATCGGCTTTTCGATGTACACCATCGATGTGCGCCAAACCCTGACCTACGGGGAGCAAGCATTGCAGCTGGCGCAAAAACTTCAATTCGGAAAAGGGATTGCCTGTGCCTACAATGTTCTCGGCATCGGCCATTGCTGCCAAGGCAATAGCCAAAAAGCACTGGAGTATTTCCTCAAATGTGCCCAGATTGCAGAAGAACTACAGATCAAAGAGATCGCCCACAAACCCACCAACAACATCGGACTGATCTACCACCAATGGCGCAACATGGCCAAGGCACTCTCCTACTACAGAAAGGCCATCGACCTGGCCAAACAGTCAAACAACCCCACTGCCCTGAGCGTCTACCTATCCAATGTGGGTGACATTTACTTCGAACAAAAACAATTCGATACGGCACTGGACTACTACCAACGAGCCCGATACCTCAGAGATTCCATTCAAACGAAACTGTACAAGGCCGAGCTCCTGCGTCAGATCGGAAGCGTCTATGCCATGACCCAACAGTCGGAAAAGGCACTGACCACCTACAAACAAGCCCAGCAAATTGCACTGGAAAGCAACGACAAAATGGCCCAGGCCCAACTACACAACTCCATTGGCACCCTCCACCTTCGCCAACAAAAACCAGATCAGGCCCTGACCGCTTTTCAGAAGGCACTCGACATCGCCCAAAAGATCGACAACCAAACACTGGTTTCCGATTACTTTCTTTCTCTCAGTCAACTCTATCTGCAAACCGATGACTTCCAAACCGCCTTGATTTACAACAACAAAAACATGTTGCTCAGTGAAGGAGCCGACAACAGAAAAAATCTCGAAAAAATCTATGAAATCTATGCCGCAGGCTACGAAGGCCTGGGCGACTTCCAAACGGCACTTTACTACCACAAAAAATTCAAGGAAGAATCGGACAGTCTATTCAATGGGGAACAGGCCGAGTTTTTGGCCAAGGCACAAAGTCAGATTGAGATTGAAAAAAAGATTGCAGAAAATGATTTGCTGCGCCTCCAACAACGCAAAAATGAAATGATGATCCGGGAAAGGGGCTACCTCATCATCGCCATTGCCGTCATCTTGTTGCTGGTCAGCTACCTAGCGTTTGTTTTGTCTCGCATCAACCAGCGTCGGAAAATTTACAGCAGCAACCTCAAAAAGGAGGTCGAGCGGCAAACCAAGGACATCGAGCGCTCGCACAAGATGCTCAAGGAATCCTATGAGGAGTTGGAGCGCTTTGCCTACATCGCCTCCCACGATTTGAAAGAACCACTGCGCAACATCTCCAGTTTTTCCAAACTCATCGAGCGACGGCTGGGCCATTTCAACGACATCAAGCTCAAAGAATACCTCAGTTTCATCCAGGACAATACCAAGCAGATGAATACCCTGATTGTAGATGTGCTGGAATACTCCAAGATTCGCAACAAGTCTTTGCTCTACCAGGAAGTGGACCTCAATGATTTGCTGTCGCAGGTAGCCAAGTCGCTACAGAGCAGCCTCCGGGAGCGCCATGCCAACATCGTGGCGACCGACTTGCCAACTGTGCGGGCCAATTCTTCTCAGCTGTTTCTCGTCTTCAAAAACCTCATCTCCAACGGCATCAAATACAACCAAAGCATGATCCCCAAGGTGGTCATCACCTACGAGCTGATGGATGGGGAATATTTCTTCTATGTCAAAGACAATGGGATCGGCATCCCCGAGGAGTTTCACCAACAAATCTTCGTCATGTTCAAGCGACTGCACACCCGGCAGACGTACAAAGGCTCAGGCTTGGGCTTGGCCATCAGCAAAAAGGCCATTCACCAGATGAACGGCAGCATCTGGGTCGAAAGTGAGGAAGGCCAAGGCAGCAAATTTATCTTCACCCTGCCCGCCGAAGAACGCCATCTGCAAAACCGCGAAGGGGTGCTCAAAAGCTTCGATCTGGAAGCACAGGCCATTGAGAATATGATCTAAGGCTTTCCTCTCAGAGTGATCGGTAAAATGACAAAAATTGCTCGGTCACTCGGCCCGTTTCAAAGTTTTGGAGGGCAAAGTCTTTGGCAGCTTCCCCGATGCGCTTGCAAAAGGATGGATCCTCCACACATCGTTTGATGGCCTGGCAAAACTCCTCCGGACGATCGGCAATGAGGATGTTTTTGTTGTGTTCACAATTGATCCCATTGGCCCCCAGAGAAGTGGAAATGACAACCTTTCCCAAAGCCATCCCCTCAATGATTTTCACCCGTATCCCACTGCCCGACAAGAGGGGAACGATCATCATTTGTTTGTCCAACATGTACTCGATGGGCTTGCTGATCTTGCCCTCCACAATGAGGCTGTCGCTTTGTTGGTCAAAGATTCTGTCGGGCATGAATTTCCCAGCCAAGTGAAGCGTTGCCGATTTTTCCAGTCCAGATGATTTCCAGACGTCTTCCAAAAACCAATCAACCGCCTCGACATTGGGAAACCAATCCATTGACCCCAGGTGGAAAATGCTGTTGGGCTGAACCGTCGGCTCGGTGTCGAGTCCGGTGAATTTGTCCAGCGAAATACTAAAGGGAATGGCTTTGATCCTGGCAATGTCCGGGCGCGCAGCCTGAATTTGTCGGGCGTCAAAATCTGTGATGGGAATGACTGCATCGACCTCTCCCATCCTCTCCAACTCAAAGGCCTTCAGTCGCGAACTCATCTTGGTCAGGTACCACTTCTTCAAAGGATTCTTCTCGTTCTTGCTGATGTTCTCCCAGATGATGTGCTCCACATTTTGGGTGCGCAACACAATTTTGGCATCGCTGCAGCGACGAATGAGATCGACGTAGCGGAGGACAAAAATGGATTCGAGTTGAATGACATCGAAGTTCTCAATCTTCAAAATGCCTTCCAATGTCTTGGCAAAATCTACGGACTCAAAGCGAGAGGTGTGATAAGACTCGGTCTGAAACAACAGATTGTGCAAGGCCGGAAAGACCTTCAACTTGGTATCGACGTAGATGGCTTTCAGTTGGGTGGAGAAGACATAGTCCGGGCTGATCTCTTCCAGGGAGATGGCTCGTTTGGGCGACAGCATGGACAGCATTTTCACTTGATGCCCTTGCCGCAGCAAGCCCTCCGTCAGGCTGTGTATCACGATGCTGCCACCGTCGAGCGGCGGATAGGGCAACTTATGACTGATCTGCAGTACCTTCATATCCTTTGTCTTTGAGGATCACGGGAAGAATCTGCTTGGCGACGTCTTCCGATCCCGTTTCGTTGAGATGAACCCCGTCGAACACATGGGCATCCAAAACCGTCAATTCCAGCAGCTTGGTTTGGTACTTTTTGCTCAGGCCGGTGATGATCTTGTTGTACTTTGTCACCTCCTCGTTCATCTGGTAGGTGTAGGGATACTTCACGCCCTTGGTAAATCGAGGAATCTTGATCAAGACGATGTTGTTGCAGGGAAGCAACAGTTTGACTTTGATCAAAAGCTGTTGGTAAGCGATTTCAAATAAGTCGTATCGGGTCTTCTTTTTCACATCATTGGTACCAATCAGGATGGTGGCCAGGGATGGATTTTGTTGCTGAATGTTGCTGTGCCGTTCGGAGACCACCCGCATGATTTCGCAGGTTGTGTAGCCGCTGATGGCATTGTTGATGACGTTCCACTCAGAATTGGTGTGTTTTGCCAACAAGGCGCCCAGGTATTCTGGATAGCCGAGATAGCTTCGGGCTCCAATGGTGATGCTGTCGCCCACACATAGCATGGTTTCCCAGTTCATAGGTCTATACTTTACAGTAAACAATCATTTGTTGTGTGCCACTGGTGTACATGGGTGGCAGTAGATACAAGTGGAGGAACTGCTTGTATCACAAACTACTGGCTTGTGTGTAGGAAAGAACAGACTGCAAAGGCCAACCAGAGGCTTTTGACTCCAGCAGTCTTTTGCAGCTTTGGTGTATTCTGTGCCTAACTGCTCACCGATACAGCCCCTCGCAACTCCTTGCGGTAGGCAGAAGGGCTTTTGCTGGTGACCAGGCGGAATTGCTTGTTAAAATGCGAAAAATTATTGAATCCACTCTCAAAGCAGACCTCCGAAATTCCCAAATGTTCTTCGGCCAGCAGCTTGCAAGCGTGGGCTACGCGGTATTCATTGACAAATTGTGTGAAGGTCTTCTGGGTCAACTTTTTGAAGTACCGACAAAAAGCCGGGACTGTCATATTGACCTCGGCGGCGATTTCTTCCAATCGCATGGCCCGCTGGTAGTTGGCATCGACAAACTGATAGATGATGTTGATGCGCTGTTGCTCCTGCGGACTTACCTCCAAGCCAAAGCCACTCGCTTGGAGCATTTCATACTCATCCGACAATGCCATGTCTTGCAATATGCGCACCAATTCTACCAATCGGTCAAAATGACTCATGGAGTGCATCTCGATGAGGCGTTGCCCGATGGCATCTTTGATGGGGTTGCGGAAGGACAGGCCCTGGCGTGCTCTTTCAAACAGCTGGCGGATGTGCATCATTTCGGGAATGTCCCAAAACCCACTTCCCAGAAAGTCGGGCCTCATTTGCAGCACAACCTCCGTATGGGCCTCCTTCAATTCGTCGGTAAAAGACAAATGGGGCAATTTGGGGCCCAAAAAAATCAAATCTCCCCCTTCGTAATAAGAAATGTGGTTGCCAATGTGCCGTTTTCCGCTTCCATTGGAAATGTAGACGATCTCAAATTCGGGATGAAAGTGCCAAAAGGGGGCTCGATCAGTGTTTAGCTCCGTAAACTTTCTGATGGTGAAAGAGCTGCCAAAAACGGGTTCAATTTTTTCGAGAGAAGCTTTCATAAAATAAAATTCGGAATATTACATACAAAATTAACTCGCAAATATCTCTAATTCGCGAAACAGGGTTAATATAGGACCAATATCAGCAAAAATCGTGGTAGTTTCAAACCCCAAGGGCCTGCATCTTTGCTGTATAAAATGAATCTGAGATGATCATCTACAAACAAAACCAATTGCATCAGACAGATCATTTTATGCATTTCTCAACCCAAAATTGTTTATCATGAACAAGCTGACATTTGTAAAAAGTATCCTTACCTTTTGCCTCTTCTTGGTCAGTATGACTGCGGCGACTGCCTTCGAAAACATCAAACTGGTTCCAAATACAAAGCAAAAGACTTTTACTCTCTTCGTGGGCAACCTCAGCGCAATGCCGCTCAGCGTAAAAATCAGCGATCGATATACCGTCAGTGTTTTTACCGAGCGCGTCATGGCCGAGGCCAATTACGCCAAACGCTACAACCTCTCCTCCCTGCCTGCAGGTACCTATGAGGTGAAAGTGAGCACACCGACTCGCACCATCCGGCAAAACATCGAAATCACCAACACTGGCCTGGTATTGACCGACGAAAAAGTAGACGTGGACTACAAGCCCGTCATCCAACTGGAAGGCAAACGCCTCGATGTCAACCTCTTGTCAAAAGGGGAAAAGGTCAAACTTGCCATTCTGAACCGAAACAACGAGCTTGTATACGACTTGGATTTGGGCCGCCCCATGCGGATTCACCAAAGATTTGATCTCAGTCAACTGCCCGCTGAAGACATCATCCTCAAAATCAAGTGTGGAAAGCAAACTTACTACGAGCACCTGACTCTGTAGAGTACCGGAGTTCAACAGCATTGTATAGCTTCAAACGCATTTTTAAAGTTTCATACACAAATCATACAGCCTCTTTGCCGGAGGCTGTATATTTTTATGTCTGAAACACCCTTTGATGTATCGCAACCTCCACCAGTTTCTCTCTCATCCAGACAGCCGCGTCCTCGGCCTGAGCTACACTTTTCTGAGCATCCTCTACGGAACCCTCTTTGCCCGCTTTCCCGAATGGCTGGACGTCATACAGGTCAACAAGGCCGAATTTGGACTGGCCTTGCTCAGCATGTCCATCGGCGCTCTCCTCTTTACCCCCATCACCACCTGGATCATCAACCGCTTCCAAACCGGGCCCGCCACCTTTTGGGGAATGATCCTGATGTGCCCCTGCTTTGTCGCTCCCGTGCTGGCACCCAATTTTTACAGTCTCTTGGTGGCCACTTTCCTTCTGGGCATGACCCACGCCTGGGTCAATGTGACCGTCAACGCGGCTGCCTCTCAAGTGGAAAAGCGCGACAAGCGCCAGATTCTTTCCACCTGCCACGCCATGTTCAGCATCGGGGGAGTATTGGGATCTGTCTCTGCTGGTTTTCTGGCCAGTGCCGGTTTGTCCATCGGTTGGCACCTCGGCATTTTGTCCTGCTTGCTGCTGCTGGCCTCCTGCTACATTCGCCCGCTCTTTCTGGGCTTGCCACATGCGGCCCCAGAGCAAAGTCGCCGCCGCCAATGGCCCTCCTCCGGGGTGCTTCGCCTGTCCTACATTTCTTTTTTCATCGTGATGACAGAGGTGGCGATCATGGATTGGAGTACCGTATATCTGCAATACGACCTCAAAAGCAGTCCAATGGTCAAAGGTCTCGGATTTGCAGGCTACTCTTTTGCCATGGCCTTGGGACGCTTGTACGGCGATGGCTTGGTGACCCGGCTCGGTTCGAGGAAGTTGGTCTTCTACGGGGTATTGATCGGAATTTTTGGTCTTGTCATCGCTGCTTTTTTGCCATCCATTGGGGCGGCCATTGCCGGGTTTACCCTGGTGGGGTTGGGATTTTCTTGTACGGTGCCGAGTTTGTACAGCGCCTCGGCCCGCGTGGCCAAGGACAACCCCGCATTGGGTGTCACAGCCATTGCTACGGCGGGCATCATCGGCATCATCATCGGCCGGCCCATGCTGGGATACATCGCGGAGTACTGGGGAATGACGACGGGTTTTGCCCTGCTCGCTCTGCTGTGTCTGCTGGCAGTGGGATTGTCTCGGAAGGCCAACTTTGGCTGAGCTATTCCTTGCTCATTTCATCACGCCATTTCGACAGTTGGTCCTTCACTTTCAATTTGCGCTCACTCTGCTGAGGTTTCCCTCCCTTGGGCTGCCGTCCGTACTGGGTGGAGGTACATTTCACTTGAGTCATGTTGATCAGATAAGGCAGTGCCATATACACCTTGCCTTTGCCGCTGATGTGGCGACCGTCTTTGTCGGAGCTGTCGTGTATGTGTACACAATCGGGCCGATCACTGAAAAGTCGGTACAAGGGCTGGCCGTCAGAAGCCTCGATTTCCAACTGAAAATCCACCGGATGCTTGACGGTTTTGTGAGGAATGCCATATTCCATTCGCCGAAGGGCAACGCCCCAATCTGCCTCGTTCAGGTCGAGTTCCGCCAGTACGATGGGTTGGTAGCCATACATGTTGTCTTGTGTTTCTTCGGCAGCAACAGAAGGAGCGTTGCCATCATCCAATTGTCGGTAGTAGCGTTGGATGACAGAGGAACAGGTTCGCTGAAAGTTGGGTACCCGTCGATCGCCATCGTCTTGCATGATGCACAGCCCATCCAACGCACGGTAAAATCGTTGGCCGTGAATGTCTTGAAACAGCTCACAGCGGTCCAGTGGATGGCCGTTTTCCAAGTTGTAGGCCTCGCATTCTTCCCGGGTGTCAAAATAGACATTGGGTTCAGAAATGTACCAGGTATTGCCGTTGAGGTGTTGGATGGCCCGGCAGTCGCTCTCCGGTACATTGAGCTGGCGGTTGAAGAGTTGGCAGGCCCCGAGGGTTCGAAAGACGTTGCTGCCATCCATGGATTCAAAACAGGCACAGCCATCGTATTCGTCGCTGAGGTTGAAAATGGCGTGGGCACTTTCGTGTACGGCAGTCCCCCAATTGTAGCTTTCGGAAGTGAAGAGATTTTGTGCCAAGAAGTGGATGTTTCCATGCATGTAGGCCCCGTCTGAATACTCATTGAGGTGCAGCAGTGCAAATGCATCGATGCCATAGATCAAGGTATCCTTCATGAAGGCGGGATAGCGCGTTGGATTGCCAAAATCCTGTGACAGAGCCAGTCCGTCGACAGATTGGCGGGTGTAAAAGAATGCCCATTTTTCCTTGTGCCCTTCGATCATGTTGTTTTGGTGGTAGCCTTGGTAGATCAAAGACTCTGTATCTTCCAAAAACTGCTGCCAATCCCCTCCGTAATCGGTATCTGGCAAAAAGCAACTGTTGATGGAATACTTCAAAGGATCGGAATGCATGCTGTAGAGGAGGATTTTGTCCTGTGGCCAGGGAGAAGTGCCCGCATCGAAGGAGACCATTTGTTCGCTGCTTCGGCCGTATCGATCGGTGATCCGAAAGACATATTCGATGTTGGTTGCTGGGGGGTAACCCATCACGACGGGTTGCATGATCTTCATGCGCTCTTTGTAGGGAACAGCCTGGCGCCAGATGTTCAGCAAGCCCCAACGCCCGCCTTGCCTTTTGCGCTTGGATGGCAGGCCTTGGGTATTTCGGTACAATTCGTATTCGTAGACAAACAATTCGATCTTGGCAATGCCCGCCGTATCCGATACATCCAAATGGTATTGGACCGACTCTCCGTCGGCAGGATGCAAGGGGGTGTGGCGAAGGGAGTAAAAAATGGTGCTGGGTTCACCAGATGGTGGCGGAGGGGAAGCAAGCTCTGTCGCAGAAGGTTTGAACAATTGACAGGAAGCGCACAACAGCAGACAGGCCAGGGGGATGATTCTTTGAGGGGTCATAAGCGATGTTTCCACAAGAACATTGAGGAGAGAACCAAAATTGGCTGTTGTCCGGAAAGCAGCCGACAAATGGGTCAGCTATTTGCTCCGAATGGCATCCACTGGGTTCATGAGGGAAGCTTGAAAGGCTGGAATGACGCCCGCCAAAATGCCAATGCAAATGGACCAAAGAAGACCATTGATGATGTTGTTGAGCGACAAATACAACTGGAAGCCCGTGACTTCGGTCAGGATGACGACCCCCAACTGTATCAAAATCAGGCCAATCAGGCCTCCTAATATACACAAGATAATGGACTCGATGAGAAACTCCAATAGAATGATGTAGCGTTTGGCCCCCAATGCTTTTTTGATGCCAATGAGGTTGGTGCGTTCTTTTACGGAGACAAACATGATGTTGGCCACGCTGAAGACTCCGACGATGATGGCAAAAATGCCGACGACCAGGCCCATGTTGCTCAAAGAGCCAAAAATGACCTCAAATACAGATGTCATCATGGACAGCTCGTTGACCGAAAAATTGTCTTCTTGCCTGGGTTTGAGTCGACGCTGGGCGCGCATCACCCCTGTGACCTCATCCTTGAGCCGGTCGATGCTGACCCCCTCGGCAGCCTTGACAGCCAGGAAGGAATTCTGAAAATTGGCGTTGGTGCGAAGGTTGGTCAGTTTGCGCGCCAGTTCAAAACTGACCAGTATCCGTTCGTCAAAATCGCTGATCCCAATCAGGTCTTCTCCCGATTTTTCGAGCACGCCGATCACTTCCAGCTTTCTGCCAAAGAGCTTGACTTTCCGGCCGAGCGGGTTGAGATCGCCGAAGAGTTCGCTGGCCACGGTATTGCCCAGGACGATCTTGTTGTCGCCATAAAAATATTCTCTGGAAGAAAAGTAGCGGCCTCTTTCAAATTTGAGGTCAAACATGTCGGCATACTCAAAGGTGATCCCAATGGACTCCACATCGTCGATGCTGTTGCTTTGGTACTGGATGGTTTTGAGCCCCATGAAGACGTAGAAGGTCGAATTGTCCATGCTCTTTACCTTCTTGTTGATCGCCTTGTAGTCTTGGTAGCTGGTATTGGGACGGCGGAGCCACTTTCTGAATTCCGTTTCGCTGCCACCTGCCCAAGGAAATTTGGAGATGTAGACCACGTCGCGCCCCAGTTGCTCAAAACTGGACTTGATGCTGGTTTCCAAGGAGTCGACTCCGGATTGAACGCCGATGATGCAAAAAATGCCGATGGTGATGCCCAGCAAAGACAGAAAGGTACGCAGCTTGTTCCCGGCCAGCTGTTGCAGTGCTTGGGCGATGCTTTCGCGGATGACTTTCAGGATGGTAACCATAATTGTTTAGCTGGGCTTCGGACTGGTGTTTGCTTGAGAGACAAGCCTTGCGCACCAGTTGTTTACTAAGATGGTCGGAAAATAGCCAATATGGCGCAGATAAATGGCAATCAATCGATGAAAACAACAAAATATTCTGCCAAATTGAACAATCCCTGCCCTCGGGTATATTTATTGTATGCTAAAATATCTATCTTTGCCCGTCTTTTGATAAAACCGTGCCTTAATATATGAGAGCAAAACTTTCGCAATTCAATTACGAACTTCCCGAAAATCTAATCGCGCAGTACCCAACCCAGCACCGGGATGAGTCTCGTCTGATGGTCGTACATCGAGACAGCGGTAAGATTGAGCACCGGGTATTCAAGGATTTGATCGAGTACTTTGTAGAAAAAGATACGCTCATTTTCAACAACACCAAGGTGTTTCCTGCCCGTCTGTATGGACGCAAGGAAAAAACGGGTGCCAAGATCGAGGTCTTTCTTTTGCGCGAGCTCAACAACGAGTCCCGCCTTTGGGATGTGTTGGTAGACCCTGCGCGCAAAATCCGGGTTGGCAACAAACTGTACTTCAGCGATGAAAATGACAACGACATTCTGATTGCAGAAGTTGTGGACAATACCACCTCCAGAGGCCGTACCATCCGATTTTTGTTTGATGGCACAGATGAGGAGTTTCAAAAGGAACTCAACTACCTCGGGAACACTCCTTTGCCCAAATACATCAACCGCCCTGCCGAGACGCTTGACAAAGAGCGCTACCAAACGGTATTTGCCAAGGAATTGGGTGCTGTAGCTGCACCGACAGCGGGTTTGCACTTCAGCCGGGAGTTGCTCAAGCGCATGGAGATCAAGGGGATCAACTTTGCTGAAATCACCCTCCACGTAGGTCTGGGGACCTTCCGCAGCATTGATGTAGAGGATTTGTCCAAGCACAAAATGGATGCAGAGTACTTCCGCATTACTCCTAATGCCATCGATATGGTCAATGAAACCAAGCAGAGCCGACAAAGAGTTTGTGCAGTGGGGACAACCTCGATGCGCTCCATTGAGTCGGCTGTCTCTGCTGAGGGTTTGCTCAAGGGAGCCGAAGGATGGACCAACAAATTCATCTACCCGCCTTACAAGTTCAACATTGCCGATTGCATGATCACCAACCTCCACTTGCCAAAGACCAGCCTGCTGATCATGGTGAGCGCCTTTGGGGGCTATGACCTGATCAAGGAAGCATATCAGCAAGCCGTCAAGGAGAAATACCGCTTCTTCAGCTATGGTGACGCCATGCTGATCCTGTAAATCTTCTGGCTTTTTGTCGGGCTTCGAGAATCATCCTGCTGGTCATCTGGCAGGATGATTTTTGTTTTGGGAGCATTCCCCCCCCTTTCTTGGCCCTCGAATCCCCCCGAGCATTGAATCTGAAAACCTCCTTTGGGCGCTCCATTTGCTCCTTTGTGAGCCATGGAGGAACCCATCAGATGAGACAAAACAGTCCAAACCACTGACTACCAAATACTTATACCTTCTGAGACAAAGCCATAAAATTCCTTGCAGAGACTGTTGTATCTATAAACTAAGTTTGTTACATTTGCCGGAAAAACAGGCACAATTTTTATTTTAAAATTGTATGCGAACCTTATTGAAAAATCGTTGTTTGTTTATCAGATTTTAAAACAACTGTTTATTTATGTATTGGACATTAGAGCTCGCTTCTCATTTGGAAGAAGCCCCCTGGCCCGCCAGCAGGGACGAATTAATTGACTTTGCCATCCGGTCCGGAGCACCTCTTGAGGTCATTGAGAACCTACAACAAATGGAGGACGAGGGGGAAATGTATGAAAGCATGGAGGACATCTGGCTGGATTATCCCCGGAAGGACGACTTCCTCTTCAATGAAGACGAATACTAACAGCTTGGCCGCTGGGCCCGCTTCGTAAAATAACATCCAGGGGTTTTGTATGCGTACAAAGCCCTTTTGTTTTTCCATCCCAGTCTTTTTTGGGCCAAGCTGCTGCCCGAGTTTGATTTTCTCGTCACAAGGACAAAGCAAACAAGAAGAGTTGACCTGCAATTTTCAACGTCACACTTTAGACCGATACTTTTCAAACTTTGCTCCCTCTCATTTTCGGCCCCTCAAATGAGTGCCATGGCCTCTTTGGTCTCTCCACCGAATCCAACCCTACTCTCATCGACACAAAATAATGGCTAACAGTTCTTTATTTATGCCATTTACTCGAATATAAGTATTATTGATGATATAATGTAGTCGCCGCAACATTCGAAGGAAGCCTTTCGTATAATTTTTCATCCGAATTTGTGACAGCAAACATTTCGATTCCTTCACAAGTATAGGTATATTAGCTATCCCTAAAAACGAGTTAGCAGTACATGAAAAACTTAATTGAGATTTCCAAAATCGTCACGAAAAAGAAGGTGCGAAAGATTGAAATATTTGACGATCATTCGCTCAAGCACAAAAACAGCAAGTTCAACGAGTTTTACGAAGCCTTGATGGCGGGAAAGTTCAAGAACGATCGCGATGCTGCCTCCTTTCTCTACAGCTGTAGTCCCACGGATGACAAGTATAGACAGCTCAAGTCACGATTTCGAAAAAGACTGCTCAATACACTTTTCTTTCTGGATGTCAACCTGCCGTCGGCTTCCAATTATGACAGAGCCTACTACTCCTGCAACAAAGATTGGACTTTGGTCAAAATCCTCATGTCCAACAATGCCACTCATACTGCCTCTTCCCTTGCCCGCCAGATTTTGACGACCGCTCTCAAGTTCAAATTTGCAGATGTGATCGTCAACTGTTCTCGCATTCTTCGCAAGTATGCCGCAGAGTCAGATGATGAAAAAAGCTATGAACTCTACGATCAATACAGCAAACAGTATCAGAATGTATTGGATGCAGAAATTCGATCAGAGGAGTTGTACCAGCGCGTCATCATGAATTATCACAAGCCGCCCTCCAAGAATGCCGATCTCAAGGAGCGCATCGATACTTATTGTGATGCATTGGTGGGTCTGTCGGAGATTTACGACTCGCCAGTCGTCATTTACAACATGTACTTGGTGTGGGCGTATCGCTACGAAATGCTGCACGATTTCGAAGCCATGCTCGAAGTTTGCAACAAGGCCGAGACCTACATAGAGGAGAATCCACGCTACTATCAGGACGACAAGCTGGCCACCTTCCAGCTCAAAAAGATGTCGGCCTTTCTTCATCTTCGCGATTGGAAGAATGGAAAAATCAATGCAGAGAAATGTCTGCAGTCCTTCCCCCAGGGCAGTGAAACTTGGTTTGTATTCATGGAATACTACCTATTGTTGGCCATCCACACGGACAATTTCCTCAACGCCATTGCCATCTACAACAAGGCTGTCAACAACACCAAATTCAAGAAGCTGGCCTTCTTGACCAAGGAAAAGTGGAAAATCTATGACATCTATCTCAACTTCATCATCGAAAGTGAAGGAGACAGCAATCCCGTTTTGTTGACCCAAAAGCGCAAGTCCTTCCGTCTCTCCCGCTTCCTCAACGACCCAATTCTCTATCCAAAAGACCAACGCATTTTTACGGTGCTGCTCGTCATTGCACAAGTATTGTTCTTGTTGGAAAAGAAAAGCTACAATGCCGTCACAGAGCGCATAGACCGCCTGAAGAGCTATGCCAATCGCCAACTCAAGAAGGAAGAGTATTTTCGCGCCATCCAGTTCATCCGTTTGTTGCAGCAACTCAACAAGGCCGACTTTACGACCGATCAATTGAGCAATACAGAAAAATATTACAACCGCTTGATTGAGACGCCCTTTTTCTATCGCGGCCTCATCACAGAATTGGAAGTCATTCCTTACGAGAAATTGTGGAATCTGATTTTGAAAAGATTGCAAAAAATGAGCTGATCTCCGTAATTTTGAGGGCCTTCGAGAATTCTACGCCACACAAACCATCGATTTGAAAAAGATAACCATTGCCGTAGACGGTTACTCGTCCTGCGGAAAAAGTACACTTGCCAAGGCCCTCGCCCACTCCCTGTCCTATGTATTCATCGACTCTGGTGCCATGTACCGGGCGGTGACCCATTACTTCATCGAACACAAAATTGACCTGGCGCAAGATCGGCAGGTAGAAGAGGCGCTGACCAATATCCAAATCTCTTTCCAAAGAAGTCCACAAGGCAATCACACCTATTTGAATGGCCAGAATGTCGAGCAAGTCATCAGGGGCATGGCTGTGTCTCAATTGGTGAGCCCAGTGGCGGCACTTTCGCGGGTGCGGCGGGCGATGGTGGAGCAACAACAGCGCATGGGAGCCGAAAAAGGCATTGTCATGGATGGAAGGGACATTGGGACGGTGGTATTTCCCACAGCCGAGCTGAAACTGTTTGTCACCGCCGATGTTGGCATACGGGTCGAAAGACGCTATCAGGAATTGTTGGGAAAAGGAATGGAGACAAAGAGGGCAGACATCCGGCAAAATCTCTTGGAACGAGACAGAATTGACTCTACGCGCGAAGACAGCCCGCTTTCGATGGCCTCAGATGCTGTTTTGATCGACAACACCAATCTCAGTCGGGAGGAGCAATTGGCAATGAGTCTTGCCTTGGCCAACTTGCGGATGGGGCAATAAAAAAAGCCACCCTATCAATCAAGTAGAAGTGGCTTAATTTCCCCAAAGCTATTATCTTAAACAAAAATTGTATTCAATCGGAGTTAGCATATACTAGTCACTGCCTGGGCAGCGACTAGTTCAGGTCAGAGTCCTCAATTTCTACATGATTTCGCTACATTCATCTCACTGATCAATCATGTATCATTAGTTCTTAATAAATAGTAGTTTTTTTGGAACAACTCTCTCATAAATCTAAGCCTACTATTATACCCTAAAACAAAGCCTTAAAAGAAAGATTTCTCCTTCCTGTTGTATGCTAAATTAAATTCCATTAAAAGAACTTGAAAGTAAGTAATCTTTTTTGCCTGGGTTAGAGGAGGTTACTCATTTCGCGTAGTATACTATCAAATCCGTGCCAAAAAACTAATTCATTGTAAATCAGCACATTACAAAAAACACCACCCCACATTTGTTCCCAAAATGGGAACATTTTTCCTTTTTTGAAACTAGCCAGTCCAAATCCCCTCATCTGACCATCTCATCGCCACATTTTTGTTTCCATCCCATCTACTCCCCTCTTTTTCTTCCTTCTGCACAATACACTTATCACTTATTTTACAACACTTATCACCATCTCTGCCAAAGATATTTCCCAAATTATATTGTTGAGAGATAGAATTGATTTTTTGCATTTCCCCATTCATTGACAAAGATTTTTTGCCTGCCAAAAAAACGTACCATTCCCAGAATTGGAATGCCCCTGAAAAGTGCGTTTTCCCACTGTGAGACAATGGAGAAATGGGCAAAAAAAAACAGTTGGCAACCGTGTAAGAAGTTGCCAACTGCGATATAATTAGCTAAATAATTACAAGTTCGTTTGTCCGCTCCAAGGAAGCGAATCAGCCATTTAGCGGGCCAATGTCAAATCTCCCTTGAAGACCTCTTTCCAGCCGTCGATGAAGGTAATCTCGACGACGTAGATGAAGACGGCAGGGTCCATTTGCTGACCGTTCAATCGACCGTCCCAACCATCCGGATCATCTCCGTTGCTTGTCATTGGGTCGAAACCGCGGCGCTCGTAAACCAATTCACCCCAGCGATCAAAGATGGCAAAGCGATCGACCTTATCCACGATGCCAGCCTTGGCATAGATGGACATCGTTTCGTTGACACCGTCACCGTTTGGTGAGAACACGTTCGGGATGTAAACCGGACGCTCCTTATTGATCTGTAAGAACAACAAGTCTTCGGCGCGGCAACCATTCTCGTCCTCGATCAAGATGCCATAAGTCGTTCCTGTCAGTGGCGTTACAAGTGGATCTCTCAACAACAAGTTGGTAGAATCAATTCCTTGTGTCCACTGGAAGGTGAAATTGTCTGCATTGGTCACATCAAAGCCCAAACGAGTGGACTCTCCGAAAGGAATGAGTTCGTCCTCATATTCGCTGGTGATGTCAACAGATATTTCCGCTGGTTCGACCAAGTTGACCTCATTGGTCCACTCACAGCCATTGACATCCTGAATGGTCAGGGTGTAATCGCCACCGTCGAGATTGCCAAAGCGCGGCAGTCCGGTGAATGCACCATTGTTCAAGGAGTAGACATATGGCCCAACACCACCTGTGACAGATTCGAGGCTGATGAATCCATTTCCTTCGTCAAAACAAGTCGGTCCTACTGCCAAGGCATCTACAACGATGGGGCTTGGTGCGGACAAGTCGACTGGAAGAGTTGCTTCACAACCATTGTCATCCAATACTGTGACCACATAGGTACCAGCAGCGAGGTTTTCTTCTACGCTTCCAGTATTTCCACTTGGCCAGCGATAGGTATAGGGAGGAGTACCTCCATCTGCCTGGACGCGAGCAGAGCCATCGGTTGCATCAGAACAGCTGATGTTGAAGGCGCCGTTGTCAGAGAGTTCTATCACTTCGATCTGTACCTGAGAAGGCTGGTCGACATTGATGGAGATGATTTCCTCACAACCATTGTCATCCGTGACAGTCAAAGCATATAGTCCAGCCTGGATGTCAATCTGATCCTGCAAGGCAGTCAAACCACCACTCCAAGCATATTCGTAATCTGTGTCTACTGTACCTCCGATGACACTCACATCGATGGCTGCGTTGGGCGAGCCAAAGCAAGTTGCATCTGTCACCAAGAAGTCGATCTCAATTGGATCAGGCTCTATCAGGGTAACAAAATCTGTAGCGGTACAGCCCTGTGCATCGGTTACAGTCACATTGTAGGTTCCGGCAGCAAGACCAGATGGGTTTTGCTCAGTACCAGCGCCATTGTCCCACTCGAAGGAGTAAGGCATGGTACCACCAGTTACAGTGATGTTGATGGACGCATCTGCAAAGCCGTTACAAGTTGGGCCAGCAAATGGAAGGTCGATCAATGGAATGAGCGGATCTGGCTGGTCGACGAGTGTCGTGACAGTGAAGGTACAATCATCAGCATCTGTGATGGTGACGGTGTAAGTACCCGCGATGAGTCCGTCCACATCCTTGGTTGTTGGACCGTTGGACCAGTTGTACTGGTATGGAGGAACACCACCTGTTGTCGTAATGACGATGCTACCATTGGACTCTCCATTACAGCGAGCGTCGATCTTGTCACTGGATGCATTCAAGCCGTCCGGAGTAGAAACAGACTGAGAAGTCGTCTCTGTACAACCATTTCCATCCGTTACAACCACTACGTAAACACCTGGCAAGAGGTTGGTTGGGTCTTCGATTGGAGGCAAAGCTCCACCACCACCGCTCCATGCGTAGGTGTAAGGAGGCGTACCACCGTCTACTGATAGATCAATGGCACCATCCGCGTTGTTACAAGTTGCATAAGTTGGGACAGTAGCCAATGTGATGGCTTCTGGCTGCTTGATTTCCTGCGGCAGGGTAAAGGTACAGTTGTCTGCATCAGTGACTGTGAGTATGTATGTACCGATGGCCTTGCCGGAGATGCTCTCTGTTGTTTCCCCACTGCTCCACAGGTATGTATATGGCGCATTGCCACCTGTGGTCGTTACAGTGATGATGCCATCAGTGCCACCATTACATCTGACGTCTGTGACGACAGAGCTGGCCATCAGGGCATCTGGTTCTACAACGGTGAAAGTTTCTACCAGGTCACAACCATTTCCATCTGTAATGGTCAAGTCGTAGCTACCGGGAGGCAGATCGTTGCGATCTTCCAGTTTGGAATTGTCACTCCAAGTATAATCATACGGCTGAGTACCACCTGAGATGGTCACGCTTACAACACCGTTTGGCAAACCACAAGTTGCTTCTTCCAAGTTGTCCAGGGTCAGTGCCAGTACATCAGGCTGATCGATGATGATGTCGTTGATCACATCCGAACAGTTGGCAGCATCTGTGACTGTCACAGAGTAGGTACCAGCTGGCAGGTCGTTTGGATTGTCTTCTATGCCACCATTGCTCCAGTCGTACTGATAAGGAGCCGTACCGTTTTGTACCGCCAATGTCACCGTTCCGTTGGCCTCTCCAAAGCAGCGTACATCTGTTGCTTGGAAGGTTGCCATTGGAGCGTTTGGATTGATGACTTCTGCAGAGGCAACTGCAGTACATCCGTTGAAGTCTGTCACCACCACACTGTAAGTCTGTGCGATGAGCTGATCAGGATCTTCTACAGCAGCTGCTCCGTTGTCCCAACTGTAAGTATATGGCATGGTACCACCTTCTACTGTCATGTTGATGTTTCCATCTGCCAAACCACAGCTGGCCAAGGAGGCTGTAATGTCTGTGATGAGCAGTTCATCTGGCTGTTCAACCGTTACAGTAGTAGACACTTCACAACCATCTTGGTCTTCGACAGTCACGCTGTAGATGCCTGCCTCAAGAGTTCCGATGTCTTGTGTGCCCTCTCCATTGGACCAAGAGTAGATGTATGGAGGGGTACCCCCACCAACTGATAGATCAATGGCGCCATCATCACCGCCGAAGCAAAGGACAGGTGTTGGCACCTTATCCAATATCTGCAGTGCATTTGGCTCAGAGACATTGTAGCTACCGACAACCGTACAATCGTTTCCGTCAGTGACAGTTACATCATAGGTACCTGGTGTAAGGTTGGTGATGTCTTCCATCTGGCTGCCGTTGCTCCACTCATAGGTGTAGTTTGGCGTTCCACCGGAAGCTGTGATGGAAATGCTACCGTTGGCAGCACCACAAGTTGCCAGGACGATGTTATCGTCGGCCACTGCCAAATCTGTCAGAGGCTCTTCAATGGTAATGGTCAGCTCATCTGTACAGTTGACGGCATCTGTGACGATGACAGTGTACGTACCAGCGACCAATGCGTTTTGGTTTCCGCCTGTCAGGACACCACCTGTCCAGTTGTACTGGTAGGGAGCCTGGCCACCGTTGATGGTGAGTTCGATGGTACCATCGTTGCCACCACGGCAGTTGACGTCTGTATGAAGCTCAGAAATAACCGGTGGGTTCGGATTGAGAACATCGGCGCACAATTCTGCACTACACCCAAGTTCATCCGTCACTGTCACACAGTAGTTTCCTGCAGGCACGTTGAGCGCATTTTGGTCAGAGGTTCCGTTGGACCAATCGTAGCTGTAGTCTCCTGTACCACCGCTGACGGTGATGGAAACGCTACCATCAGACAATCCACAACCTGCAAGAGTAGGCGTGATGTCGTCGATGACCAGTCTTTCTGGCTCTGTGATTTCAATGGTCTCTGTAACGGAGCAATTGTCACCATCTGTCACGACGATGGTATAAATACCTGCCGTAAGGGTGCCAAGGTCCTGATCAATGCCACCATTGTCCCAAGAATAAAGGTAAGGAGGATTCCCGCCAATGACAGTGATGTCGATGGAACCATTGTTGCCATCCTTACAGGAAACATCAATGGTAGCGATGTTGCTGATCTGCAGTGCATCTGGCTCACTGACGTTGAAGGTTTCTTCGTATGTACAGTCATTTGAATCGGTGATGGTGACCGTATAATTGCCTGGCAATACACCAGAGAGGTCTTCCGTAGCTGATGCGTTGTTGTCACTCCACTCATAGTAGTACGGAGGTGTACCACCTGTAGCAGTGATGTCAACACTACCATTTGGATTGCCACAAGTTGCAGCGATGATGCCGTTCATGTCGAGCCCAAGTTCCTCATCTGGTTCTTCTACCATGATGCTTCCCTGCATGGTACAACCATTGAGGTCCATCACAGTAACAGTGACCATTCCGGTTGGGAATCCACTGGCATTATTGTCGATGGAGCCGTTGCCGCCCCAGCTGTAGGTATATGGAGGGGTTCCTCCGTCGGCAATTACACTGGCTGCACCAGTTGCCTCACCTTTACAAAGGACAGCTATTTGGGCCATGTCCAAAGTGATCTCTGTTGGCTCTGTTACTTCGACAGTAGCTTGTGTGGTACATCCATTGGCATCGGTGATGTTGACCGTAACAAATCCAGCAGCAAGGCCAGTTTCTGTCTCTGTGCCTACGCCGCTTGGCCATGTGTAAGTATATGGCGCACTTCCACCGGAAGGCGTAACTGTTGCTGTACCGTCTGAACCACCATAGCAAAGGGCAGGTGTGGAGACAGCAGAAGCAGAAAACTCATCTGGCTGACCAATGACAGCGTTTACATCAAACGTACAATCGTTGGCATCGATCACCGTGATGGTGTAGGTTCCAGCTGGCAAGTCGTAGATGATGCTAGAAGCGCCTGGGCCATTGCCATCATTCAGATCATATTGATAAGGAGCCGTACCACCTACAGGAGTGATGGAAACCTGTCCAGTGGCAGCACCGAAGCAATCGGCAGGGCTTGGGGCCGCTGTTGCCACCAGTTCATTGGGTTGCCCAACAGTGACGCTTACCTCTTCTGTACACATGTTGACATCTGTCACCGTAATGGTGTAGGTTCCAGCTACCAAGCCAGTCACTTGATCACCAGACATTCCGTTGCTCCAATCGTAAGTGTATCCGGGGACGCCACCACCTGCAACGACAGAAGCCGTACCAGTTGCTGCACCAAAACAATCTGCATCACCAATGGCACCTTGCGCAAGGGTGAGATCATCTGGTTGTGCAATGGTAACAGGGATGGTTGTTTCACATTGGTTGGCATCTGTTACAGTTACAATGTGGAGACCATTTGGCAGATCAGCAGTCGGCCCTACCTGACCACCAACCGGCCAAGAGTAAGTGTAAGGTCCTGTGCCTCCGATGGCCTCGACAGTGGAGCTACCGTTGGATTCACCAAAACAAACGACGTCGGAGTTGGCGATTTCGCTCAATTCCAGCTCGTCTGGCTCGTCAATGACAATGTCGATTTGCTGGGCACAACCACTTCCGTCGCGAACCGTGACGGTGTAAGTTCCAGCAGACAATCCTGTGACAGACTGGCCGGGAATCTGGTTGCCACTGGCATCCAAGTAGTTGAACGTATAAGGTGCACTACCACCTGCGACTGTGACAGAGGCTGTACCATCTGCGCTGCCGAAGCAAAGTGCATCGGTGATCACATCTTCTGCCAAGATCAATTCGTCGGGCTGATCGATGTTGATGGTCACTGTTTCTGTACAATCTTCGTCATCGGTTACTGTGACGACATAAACACCTGCTGTCAAACCAGTTACCGTAGAAGTCATTTCTCCACCTGGCCACTCATAAGAGTATGGCGTGTTACCGCCAATGGCAGCAACTGTGGCAGATCCACTTGATCCACCAAAGCAATTGACATCGTCAAAGTTGATGATATTCAATTCCAAATCATCTGGTTCTGTTACGGTAACAGTTACTTCATTTGTACACATGTTGGCATCTGTGATGGTCACAGTATACGTACCAGCAAGCAAGTTGGTAGCGGTAGCCATTGTCTGGCCATCACTCCAAAGGAAGCTGTAGTTTGGAGAACCTCCAACACCAACAACAGTGATGCTGGCCGTAGCAGTACCAAAACACTCTGCAGGTGTCAGCGCATCGGGCTGTACCACCAGAGGATCTGGCTGCGTAATATTGATGGGAAGGATGAATTCACATCCGTTGTCGTCTGTTACTGTCACTTCGTGATTGCCAGCTGGCAAATCCGTACTGACATTGGTTACACTGGTACCAGCGCTCCAGCTGTAGAGGTAAGGAGCAGTTCCTCCCAAGACAGAAACAGTAGCAGCACCTGTATTTCCATTGAAGCAAAGGACAGCCTCGTTCAAGGTTTCCGTCACATCCAGTACATCGGGCTCACCAACGACCACTGTGATTTCATCCGTACAAGTCTGACCGTCTGTGACTGTTACCGTGTAAGTACCAGCCGTCAAACCAGAAACAATCCGATCTGTCGCTCCATTACTCCACAAGTAGCCATAGCTTCCAGTACCACCTGTAGCTGATACGATGGCCTGTCCATTGTTGAAACCAAAGCAAGTTGCATCGGTCACATTGTCTTCGGCCAGCACCAATTCATCAGGCTCGCCAATATTGACTGTGACTTCTGTATCACAACTATTGGCGTCCACTACAGTAACTACATAAGTACCCGCGGCCAAGGCTGTACCCACATTTGTATTGGGAACACCTGTTGCGACAGGCCAGTTGTAGTCGTATGGGCCAGTTCCTCCAGCAGGGGTAATGGTGGCACTACCAGTCGCCGCACCGAAGCAATCGGCTGGGCTGGGTGCTGCACTACCGATCAATTCTGTTGGTGCATCGACGATGATTTGAACGATTTCATTACAGCCTGTTTGGTCGGAGATGGTAACGGTGTAAGTTCCCGCTCCCACACCAGTGGCAACAGAATCTACCAAGCTGCCGTCAAAGCCCCAGGCATAAGTATAAGGAGGTGTACCATTGGAGGTGGTTACATAAGCAACACCATCGGTCGCATCGTGGCAGCTTGGCATGGTGCTCAATGGAACTGCATCGATGGTAGAAGGCTCACTGATGGTTACTTCTACAGTTTCGGTACACATATTGAGATCCGTCACCGTGACGATGTAAGAACCGGAGGCCAATCCAATGGCAGTTGCCCCAGTCTGTGCATCAGGCCAAGCATAGGAATAGTTTGGCGTTCCACCGCTGGCGGCAACGGTACCAGAACCATCCGCTTGTCCACCACAACCCGCATCCGTCGTTCCTTGTACGGCCAAGTCCAGCGGCATGGGCTCTGTAATGTCGATGCTGTCGATGGTTGTACAGCCGTTGGCACCACTTACTGTCACGTAATATCTACCAGCAACCAGTCCACTGATGGAAGTTCCGGTAGAAGCATTGACATCACTCCAGATGTAGTTGAAAGGCGGCTCACCTGAACCTGAGTTCACAGCAATGGAAGCCGCTCCATTGTTGCCTCCTCCACAGGAGACATTGGTTGAGCTGAAGGTAAGAGCTGGAAAATTGAAATTGTCCTGTACGACCACACTGTCGATGATGCTACAAGTGGTCGCCCCACAATCGCCTGCATTGCTCTCAAAGCTCATTTCCACATAATAGGTACCAGGCGCCAAGGCAGTCGCCGTGTTATTGGCGATGGGGCCGAGGGTACCATTGTTGGTCCAGAAATTATATGTCAAACCAGTACTGGATGTATTGGTTCCGTTGGCCGTTTGGATGGTCGCCAAACCGTTGGCCGTCAGCAATACCCCATTGGCTTCGTTGTTACAATCAATGGTATCAGGCAGATCGAAGGAGACGTCTGGCGTAACGACCCATACTTCAATCCGAGTTGTACTATCACAAAAACCATTGATCGATCCATTTTCAATCGAGAAGGTAGAATCTACTGGCGAATCAAACGTACCGTAGATGAGTGGGCAAGTTTCCTCTCCTTCGCAGATGGGCAACAAGACGAAGTTTTCCTCCGTGAGGTAGCCATCAGAAGTAAAGGTGACAATACTATCGCACCCCCTGGCGGTAAACATGGGAATCTCCCATACCCCATCAGGCCAATACGTTTGCGAGCCTGGATGCCAAGCACCTGGTTCGTCGTTGATACAATAAGCACCCCAATCCACACCAGTGAAAGTAGGGACGATGACAGGAGTTTCGGGAGACTGTCCAACATCACCACAACCATTGGTCACGGTAAAGCCGACGTTTCCACTGTCAGAACCCCAAATAACAGTGATGCTCTCACAGAAGGGAGGGTCACTGATGATGGTCACACCAGAAGGCAGGTTCCAGTTCCAGCTGTCACCACCAGCCACAGGAACCGCATCGATTTGTACGATTTCACCTGGACATGGATCAGCTGGGAATACAGCAGGAGGGAACAACTGACCCAGAGGAACCTGAGCAATGTCACCAGCGACATCGATGCGATATTCGCACTCATCACCTGCACAACCATCCATCATAACGTAATAAATACCGGGTACAGTAATGGTACCGGTATGAGTCATAGCGCCCGTTGTACATCCACACTGCACACCAAAAGGTGGAGAAGCTGGATCACAATCGGCGTAAAAGCCAGACTGGGCTCCCGTAGCACCATTGGTACCTGGGCAGTTGGTAGGCGTAACCGTTACGACAACCGTTCCAGCGGAAAGGACTTCAATAGCATACCAAACTGGATTGTCCAAGGAGTTGGCTGGACAACCGGGAAAGGTCGCGCCTGCTTGTCCGCTTGGCAGAGTACCCTCCACCGGAAAGCAGACTTGCCCTGCTGAGGAACACCCTGATCCTCCTGACCCACACTGAGCGGAGGCCAGCTGAGCAGAGAACAGCAGCGACATAGTGGCAAAAAACAGTAGTAAAGATCTTTTCATTCTTAGGTAGTTTAAGAAAGTAAGAATTTAGCTAATTATTATTTTGAACATGTTTCTCTTTGTTTACGGGTTCGGTCAATACGGTTTTAACAGGTAACAGTTGAGCTCCCCGTAAGCTTGAAACGGCCTCAACGGGTGTACTTCGACTAGCTTTGTATGCTATATTTTGTATGAAATCGGTAAGGCGAATGCGCCTTTGGAAATGCTTTTGGAATAGCTGGGAATCTGCCTGGAGAATTTCTTTCCGAATGTCTAGCGATAAAAGGTGGGAAACTTGTACGACAAGTGGTGAACGCCAATGTGAGCTGGTCACATAGGATTTCCAGTTGTGGTTTGTAAATGTAAGTTTCCTTAACATACCGAGGGGGTCATGGATTCACAAAAAAAATTCGGTATTTCTCATCAATGCCCGAAAATAATAAACTTTCCGGGTAATTCATAAGAATATCATACACAACAAAACGTATGCAAACGTTTCAGTGTAGGTTTACGAAAATTATGGTTTCTGGTAAGAGAAAGGATTGGTCGAGGCAGGAAAATTACCTTTTTTAATGCACTAATGCAACCTAAACGGCAAAAAAGGCGAAATATTCACCAATAAGATTGGGAAAAACAGCCCATTCTCCTCCATTTTTTCGGGTTTCTGCCCCATTCCTGCTATTTTCTTCTCAGCAATCGGCTAAACATTTTTGGCTGTTCTCTGTTCAATTTTTTCTTAAAATTTTCTTAAAAAAAAAGCTACAAACCATCTGGCTTGTAGCTTTTCCGACCTCTTCGGTCCAAAATCCGTCTGTCAGTCACTTCTCAGAATCCCAATTGGAATAATGGAATAACAGACTATTTATTGCTATCTCATCAAGGTTACATCGCCGTTGAATACCCGCACACTTCCATCGATGAACCGAATGCGCGCCTGGTAGACATAGACGCCGGTAGACATGCGCTTTTGGCGGAATCGGCCATCCCATCCCCTGGCCTCGTCACCCGGCTGAATGTCAAGCCCCTCAAACAGCACCTCTCCCCAACGATCAAACAGGCGAAGACTTTCGATCATCACAACCCCTTGCCCACCATACAAGACAAAGGTCTCATTGACCCCATCTCCATTGGGCGAAAAGATTGTTGGCGCATAGACAGGAATGTCGCTTGACACAATGACCGTGACATTGTCGGTCGCCACACAACCGTCCTCATCTCGCACCTCAATGCTGTAGATGGTCGTAAAGTCGGGTTTGACAAAGGTCTCCAGGCAATCATCACAAGGCATGTTCACATTGGACGTCCATACAAAGGTGTCAATGGGTAGATTGGGTTCCGCGCGAATCAAGACGCTGTCTCCCAGGATGATCTCTTCATTGTCTCCCAATTCCACGATCAGCTGTTCGGGATCGGACACGATGATGCTGTCTTCCCAAAAACAACCATTGACATCTGAAATCTGGCCAACATACTGCCCGGCCGGCAGTGCAAAGAACAAACTGTCGCCCACAGATTCCTGTCCGTTCAAGGTCATCCTCAATGGTTCCGTCCCCCCACCAACATTGGTAAAAAACACCTCGCCATTGGACTCGCCAAAGCAACGAGGCGATGTGCTGGTAAGACTGGCCACAATGGGCTCGGGTGATGCCAAGAAGAAAGAGTCGACAGATTCACAGTCATTTGCATCCGTCATGGTCACCCAATACCAGCCCTGGGCCAAAGAGTCGATGAACTCCCCTTCTTCTCCATTGCTCCACTGGAAGCGAAACGGAGCCTCTCCCCCGAGAGATTCGACCCTCAGGCTGCCGTTGGCCTCCCCGGCACAGCGAATGGACCGCACCTCCTCAATCTGTGGCAAAATATCTGGTGTACAATTGCAATATTCTGTGGAGGTCAATACAATGGGCGGACACCCACTGCCATCTGTGATTTCGAAGTAGTATGTCTCTCCACCCAAGTAGAAACTGCTTGTGAATTCATTTCCAGCGAGTTGTGCAACGGTATCCCCACTGATCTGGTAATTGGCTACATTGCCTCCCTCGATCTCAAAGGACACAGAATAGGCCAATCCCGCATCATTGCAAGCAATGCTGAGGTTGGTGACCTCTGGTACATCGATCACATCAATGGTCACCGTCTCCATTGCTGGGTCGACAGTCCCTACACAACTGGCATCACTTCCTCCCCGAACGTAGATCGCCCGATAGGTCGTCGTTGTCAGTGGTCGAACGTCCACCGTATGAGCATCATTGATGTTGAGCAGGGCAAATGTATCTGTTCCATCGGTATAGCGAACGTCAAAGTTGGGCCATCCCTCTAGAGCAAATGTCAGGCTGGCTGTTTCGCCTTCACAGATGGTGGTACTTCCGCTGATTCCCGCGGTGGGCACAGGGTAGAAAACAATGGGTTGACCCAGTGAGATGGACAAACACAGGTCGGCATTTTGGTCGAGTACCGGAGCACCACTGCCATCGTCGTTTCCAATGATTGCTGAGACATAATAGGTCGTCCCATGAATCAAAGCGGCATCATAGGCAAAGGCTGGGCTGGGCGACCGCTGGAAGACCGTCCCCAAGGTAGTCCCTGGCAGGTCGTGCAACACAAAGCCCAAGACATCGTTTCCATCCCGAACTTCAGCAGCAGCGTCGTAATCTACATTGGCCAATTGATCATCGCACACCTCCACTCTATTGGTGCCCATGCTTCCCACTTGAGAGCTGCACTCACAAACGTGGTCCCCAATCAGTTCAATGGGGCCACAAGGATTGCCATCGCTTACTGAAAAATTGTAGGCATCTCCACTGTTGATCGGATCACTGGTGAATATGCGCGTCGGCCCATCCAGTGTTCCACTTCCGCCATTGACCACGTACTGAGCTGGATTGCCTCCACTGATCTCAAATTGCACCTGGTAGGCGGTATTGGTAGAGTTGCAGACGATTTGAAAGTTGTTGACAACTGGCAGATCAATGATTTGGATGTTGGCCGATCCAGAAGCAGTTCCTGTACAGGCCGCAACCGTCTGATCTGTTACACTGACAAGGTTGTAAGTCGTTGAACTACTTGGTGCCACTCTGAACCGATGACCGTCTACCACATCTGTTATGGTGATGGTCCCCTGTCCATCGTCTACTGTAACTGTAAAAGGTGCTTGTCCACCCTGCACAGCAAAAATCAAGTCCGCAGAATCCCCTGGACAAATGGTGGCATTGCCACTCATCGACAGTTCTGGCAAGTCGTAATAACGCACTGGTGTGCCATTGGAAATGCGATAACATTTGTGCAACACATCCACCTGACCAAAGCCATCATCGGGTCCGGCAATGGCAGTGACGTGATACACGACCTCCGAGCTGAAAGAATTGTTGTAGGGAAATTGCGGATTGTTGCTGACAGCCATTACGGTACCAATGCCAGCAGCCGTTCCATCGTGCAAGACAAACTGCAGCAGGTCTCCCGAAGAAGCGTCCAAGACTTCATCGGCATTGTGAATGGCCACCACATCGATCCCCGCACAGAGATGAAGGGTATCACTTTGCATGCTTCCCGGATCGGTGGTACACTGACAGTCAAAGATTCCACTGATGTCCACAGCCGGGCAAGCCCCTCCATCGCTGATGGAAAAGTTGTAGGCTGTATTGGCCGGAATCGGATCACTGGTAAATTGATTGCCCGTCAAGGTCCCGGTCCCGCCATTGACCACATAAGGGCCACTTGCTCCCCCACTGATCGAGAAGCTCACAGTGTAAGTGGTCTTGTCCACACTACAAAGTTCTTGCAAACTGGTCAATTGTATGGCATCTTGCACCGTCACGCTCGCACTGCCTTGCCCAACGCCATCACAAAGAGCAGACGTATTGTCAATCACACTCATAATGGTGTATACTGTAGTGGCGCTTGGTGTGACATCCAGTTGATGCCCATCCACAATGTTGTCCAGATTGATCATTCCTCCCGCACCATCTGAAATGATGACATCGAAAGGGGCCGTACCTGCGGTAAAATTCAAGGTCAACTGACTGGTCTCCCCTGCACAAATGCTCGCATCACCGCTGATTTCGGCTTGGGGCAAATCAATGAATACCACAGGCGTTCCCGGAGCGACAGACAGGCACTTGTGCGACTGATCCACTGTTCCCGACCCATTGTTGGGACCAGCAATGGCCGAAATGTAATAGGTCGTTCCAGTTGTCATTCCCCCTACCAAAGAAAAGGTTGGGGTCGCGCCAATGGCAAAGATGGTTCCAATGGATGTCCCGGCATTGTCGTGAAGGATGAACTGCATGACATCACCACTTTCCAGGGATTGGTCCGCATTGTGCGTAGCCGTAACAGCTGCGTTGCTACAGGCTTGCAAGGGCGTCGGGTCCATGCTGCCAGCGCTGGTTTGGCAGTCGCATTCTCTTTGTCCATTGCCCGTTACCGAAGGACAACCACTGTCATCTGATACCGTATATGAGTAGGCTGTATTGCTGGGCATTGGATCACTGACAAAGACATTGCCCGTCAGGGTTCCCATCAGTCCATTCACCACATAAGCAGCCGGATTGCCACCCGTAATTTCGAAGCGAACCGTATAGCTGGTCTTGGCCACATTGCAATCTTCGCTCAAATTGATCACTTGCAAAGGTGGCGAAACCTCAAAAACTGCTGTACCGGATGCACTGCCGCTGCAAGTGGTATTGTCTGTCACCGACAGTAAGGTATAAGTCGTATTGGTCGTAGGCATGTGAGTCACCGTATGGCCATTGGGCACATTGGTCAGCGGAAAGCGATTGCCCATGTCGTCTTGGTATTCCAAGTCAAAAGGCCCACTTCCTGTCAAGGTAAAACTGAGGATCGCATCATCTCCTTGGCAAATTCGTCCTCCGCCACTCATCACCGCTGTGGGTGCGGTCAGCAGAGAAGCCGTCACCGGTCCACCACTGAAGGTTCCCGGACAAGTCGTTGCATCAGTGACCGATGTAATGTCAAAGCTCATATTTCCCGTAACGGCAAAACGAATCACGTCGCCATTCGACAAATCACTCAGATTGTATGTATTGGCTCCCTCGCTGAGTACCACAGCAAAAGGAGGTGTTCCTGTCAATTGAAAACTCACATCCACCGAATCACCCGGACAAACTGCCCCACCCCCGCTGATGGAAGCTGTCGGCGGCGTGGATTCCACCACCCGGACTTCGGCAATGTCACTGCACCCCCCGGCTGTACCAGTCCACACCCAGTAACTTCCCGCTCCCACCGTCGTATTGGGAATGGCCAAACCAGGCAATCCCAGCTGGGCCACGAAGATGCTCGAATAATAATAGGCAAATGTCAGTGAAGCATTGTTGGCATCTGGCAGGCTCACCGTATCCAAATCGACCCTTTCGCCGGGGCAGATGTTGGGCAATTGGATCACATCAGGCAAATCGGGTGTGACATCAATGTCTACATTGATCGCCTCGACATCAAAACAGCCATTCTCTGTCTCAAACCTCAACCAATAGGTCCCCCCAGAGGAAACCACGGTATTGCTCATGGCATTGGCCCTGATGGTGGCATCGAGGCTATCGGCAAAAAACAAGGTCGAGCTATTGGGGTATCCACCCGTCCCACTCACTGCAACACTTGCCAAATCAATGGTATTGGGCGAGCAAGTCGGCTGAGGATGAACCACGGTTACCTGCGGGTCTTCGATGGTCACGTCGATGGAGGTCACATCGTAGCAATTGGCGCCAGATGCCATCCGAATCCAATAGGTACCACTGAGGCTCACAATGGTCGAGGGCAAGAAAGGGGTTCCCACCACTGCGTCCATCGAATCGGCGTGATAGGTCACAAATCCTCCACCGCCACCAGTATTATTGATGATGATGCTACTGAGATTGACCGTATTGGGAGCACAAGTTACAGGTGGGTCTTGGGCAGAAATATTGGGCCTTGGAATGACGGTGATGTTTTGGCAAACCGGACTGCTCGTTCCACATTGATTGGTGGCCGTCACGCAAATGCTGCCATTGCCGTTGCCCCAGTCGACGCTCACAGAAGCGGCATTGTTGGGTCCGACGATCGTTCCACCTGTCACCGTCCAATTATAGGAAGATGCATTGTCGGCGGCTGCAGAAAACAACTCATTGGTGGCCCCCTCACAGAGGTTATTGGCTCCCGATATGGCCAAGTTGCCAGGAGCGCCGTTGTAGACAGTGACCGCCACTGTATGCACCGAAGAACCCGATGGCCCCGTAATGGTGACAGAATAATTGGTAGAGGTGGTTGGTGTAGCGACTGGGCTGGCGGCACTCGGGTCGTCCAAGCTGGCAGCAGGCATCCAATTGTAGGTAAAAGGCCCTACGCCCACTACATTGGTCCGAAGGGTGGTGGAATTTCCAAGGCAAATCACCTCATCATCCACCGTCGCATTGGTCTGGTCAATGCCAGTGGTCACATTGATGGTATAATCACAAGTATCCTCCAGGAAACCATCCACCATGACGTAATACACTTGCCCCGGCGTCAATCCGGTAGCTGTGATGGTACCACTGGTTTCTGTATTGGGATTCCAACAGTTGGACACCAAGTTGAAATTACTGCAATCTGCTGTCTCAAAAACGGCAACTTGTATCCCATCTCCCGATTGACAGGCACTGGCTGCGATGTCGAAAATGGCAGTTGGTGCCGAGGCGGTAAAAGCCAGCCAGGAATTGTTTTCTATGTTGGCACAAAAGGCACTCATGCCCGTATTGTTCGCTGTATAGCCCCCCGTATTTCCACAGTATCCATCGAAAAGATCAGACAGCAGGATGGCATCACAACAGCTGTTGCCCGCCACTGGAAAACTGCCACATCCCGTGACATCTGCAGGGACAGCAGGCGGATGTGCATAGGCACAAAGGTTGAAAGTCCCATTGGCATCATTGCCGTTTTCCCATACGCGCACCCAATAGGTTTGATTGATGTTGGAAAAATTGCACCCATCGTCGAGGGTCAAGCTGGGGTTGTTGCCCAGTCCGCTGTTGTCATCACAGAATTGCTCCGACAGAGCCGCACAACTTCCACTGTAAACCGATATGCCCCCATCAAAAGCCCCTCCGGCCGTCAATTCGAGCGTGACATGATACCCATTGTTGGGCATTGTGAGCTGATACCAGACATCTCCCCCAGCATAATTGCCGCAAGAAGGCGTAGACACCCCCCCACTGGCTGTGGCCAATGCGTTGGTGTAGGCTACGGAGCTGCAACTCGTCCCAATGTTGAGTTCAATGGCGTTGCAGGGGTCATCATTGGAAGGTTGGGCTGCCAGGGTAGCCGCCAGGAGGAATGCCAAAGAGCTAATCCATGTTCTTAGTGTCATCATCAGTCTTATCGAAGTATGTCAAAAAATGGGAAAATGACTTAGAGCCCATCTCTGAAAAGCGGGAGGGGATTGTCTTTTCGGAGGCAGAGAGCTCAAAGGGGGCGTGGCACGATGTCCCCAAGGGGATCGTTCCAGAGACTACAAGTGCAAAAGTTCTGCCATTTTGGACAAAAGAAGAGGCCTCACAATCAATCACTTACGAACAAGGTGGTCCCTAGTGGACGAGGGTGACATCGCCTTGCAAAATTTTGATGCTGCCATCCGCCATTTGCAGTTCTGCATGGAAGACAAAAACGGCTGGATTGAGCAACTCTCCATTCAGACGTCCATCCCAGCCAAGATTGGGATTGTTAGGAGGTAGATTGACGGATTCGTGTACCAATTCCCCCCATCGGTCAAATACTTGCAGGCGCAAGATGTTGGTGACGGAGGGGCCAGTGAAGAGGGTGAAGCGATCGTTGAGGTTGTCGCCATTGGGCGTGAAGATGTTGGGGGCAAAAACGGGGGCGGTAGCGTCTACGCTGATGCTGATGTCGTCTGTCACAGGACATCCGTTGGCATCCCAGTAGGTGAGGCGGTAGCGGGTGGTGGTAAAAGGTCGTACGGTTTGGTCAAAGCATTGCGGACAGCTCAGCAAAGCAGCGGGAGACCAGACAAAAGAGTCTATGGCCGAGCGGAGAAGGTTGGTCTCCGGGATGATGTCGATGCTGTCTCCGAGCAAGATGGTGGTGTCATTGCCCAGGTTGAGCGTTGGCAGGGTGTAGGACAACAATGTCAATACCGTATCCCAAGTACAGCCTGCTGCATCTTGAACGCTCACCCGATACCGTCCGTCCTTGAGAGACAGCCAATAGGGCTGGTCACTGAAGGCTTCATCATCCAATCGATACAAATAGGGGGACAGGCCGCCACTGACTTGGTCAAGCTCAATGCTGCCTGCTCTCTGGCAATCTGGTTGTTGGAGTTGAATGGAAGGACGTGGGGCATCTGCGTTTCCTTCCACCTCTACCGAATCCAAACCGATGCAGCCATTGACCACATTTTCCACCTGTAGGTAGTACCACCCACTTTGACTGACTTCTATTCGCAAGCTGTCTGCGGAGATGGGTCCGTTGGGTCCGGTCCAATTGTAGGAATCAGTGGGATTGACTACCGAGCTTGTTCCGTCCAGCCAAATCCGGTCCTGGGTACAATCCAGAGAATCGGGCGGTGCGATTTGTACAGCGGGTTGGTTGAAATCTGTTGTCACGTCCAAGGCAGCGGTATCCCTACAATTGCTGAGCGTATCGAGTACAATCAAGCGAATGCTTCCCCCATTTTCCACTTCGGTCATCATGTCGGTAGACAAAATCCCCGATGCATTTTCCCACTGAAAGGACAGATTTCCAGGGGGGGTCGAATTGGCGGCATTCAGAACCAAGGAAGGTTGGTTGCAGTCGAGTTGTTGAGCCCCGAGATAGTCGATGTCTGCCATGACTTGTTGTACATCAAGGGTCAGGATGACCAAGCTGTCGCACCACTGGCTGCTTTGGTAGACCTCTCTGTAGACGCCGCTTTGGGTCAAGGCTTGTCCGCCAAAGACATAGCTTTCGCCTTGGCAAATCTGTACGGCCAGGGAGTTGCGAGCGGTGTCAACGACTGTTAGGGTCAGGGCCAAAATGCTGTCACAACCGGCAATGGTCTGCAGGGTATCTAGATAGAATCCTGATTGAGACAGTTGGACGCCATTGAAAGGAATGCTATTGCCTTGGCAGATTTGTACAAATAAAGGACTTCGAGCGGTGTCACTCACTGTTAGTCTCAATTCCAAAATGCTGTCACAGCCTGCAAGGGTTTGAAGCGTATCGAGGTACACACCCGCTTGAGTCAACTGGAGGCCATCAAAGCTGTAGCTTTCTCCTTGGCAAATTTGATCTGACAAAAGTGTCCGAACGGTATCGCTCACTGTCAGACTCAATTCCAAAATGCTATCACAGCCCGCAACGGTTTGAAGCGTATCAAAGTACACACCTGACTGGGTAAGTTGCAGCCCATCAAAGGGATAGCTGCTGCCTCGACAGATTTGCTCAGAAAGCATGGTGCGAACTGTATCATTGACCATCAACGCCAATTCGATCAAACTATCACAACCCGTGCTCGTCTGTAAGGTATCGTAGTATGTGCCGGACTGCGTCAATTGGAGACCGTCAAAACCATAGCTTTCTCCTTGGCAAATTTGGTCCGATAAAAGTGTCCGAACTGTATCGCTTACCACCAGGCTCAATTCCAAAATGCTATCACAGCCCGCAACGGTTTGAAGCGTATCAAAGTACACACCTGACTGGGTGAGTTGCAACCCATCAAAGGAATAGCTGCTACCTCGGCAGATTTGGGCAGCCAATATGGTGCGAAGCGTATCATTGACCATCAACGTCAATTCAATCAAACTATCACAGCCTGTGCTCGTCTGCAAGGTATCGTAGTATATACCAGACTGCGTCAATTGGACACCATCAAAGCTGTAGCTTTCCCCTTGGCAAATTTGATCTGACAAAAGTGTCCGAACGGTATCACTTACCGTCAGACTCAACTCCAAAATGCTATCACAGCCTGCGATGGTCGATAGCGTATCAAAGTACACACCTGACTGGGTGAGTTGCAACCCATCAAAGGAATAGCTGCTGCCTCGGCAGATTTGCTCAG
>JBCBOS010000029.1:0-122541 GCA_039821145.1 Bacteroidota bacterium
TATAAAAAATAAATTATTTGAGTTGGTATTTTTATTTTTGTAATGTGTAGCTGCTCTCGCCGTTGAGCTGCAAAATCGGAGGGTTCACTTTTGGTAAATAGGAAAGTTGGGTGCTGTCACTGGTTTGTGAAATGATTTATACTTTACATACACCTTAGCCTAAATCTGAGTACTTGCGAATGGAATATTTGCTAAATGCGAATGTTTCTATTTAAAATTGAAAGTCATGATGATGGTTTTGTTTGGAGATGAAATCTGATTGAAGTCTAGTATATGAATGTAATGTGATGGATTTTTTCAATTGGCAGCGCCTGAAAAGAAAAGCGATTAAATTATGGTATTCAAAGCAAAATCGACTAGATTTATATGCACAAGATATCTACTTTACCAAAAAATTGCTTTGTGAAAAAAAAAGAGCTAATAAATAAAATTAGAAATTTAGTTGAGAGTTCTGATCTAGTAACTGCTTTGGAGCTTCTTCGAGAACAGCTTAGAACAGATTCTGAGTCTTTAAATGAAGTTTTGACCCATAGAAGCAATGTATCTCAATTGTCTAAAGACTTTAGGAAGGGGTTAATATCACATGAGCAATACTCCATAAAGCGGAATAAAATATCCAGTTCTATTCTATTGATGATAGAAGGAATAGATTCAAAAGACATCATTAAAGAAACTGGGGACTTACTAATTGAGAAGCTTCAGTATGAAAATCAAAAGCTCATTGACAAAAATGCTTACTTAATTAATTTGCTCAATAAGGTACAATATGAGAGGCAACTCGAAGGGTTGGAAATATTGAAAAATCTACAAGGTTATTGGTTGGAAATAATATTCTCTGATGAGCAACGTCAATTTAGCATTGGAAGATTCATATACAATGAAATTAAGAAGGAATATGAGTTCAATGGCATAAATTACAAGAATTCTGGAAAGGAGTTTTATGAATGGAATACAATTAAAATGGTATCTGACTTCAATAAAAATAGACTTTACTATTTGTATTCAGTAATAAAGTTTGAGGCCATGAACAGAGAGGACTATGGATTGGGAATGGTTCAAATAAAGCCCAATAATAAAGGGGTGTGGGAAATAAAGAAAGGCTTTTTTACCGATGCTCACGAAGCGACAACCGCAAAGTCATTTTTTGTGGTAAAACTAGAGATTGTTGCCAAGTTTTTATCCTTCAATGAGAGCTTAGATAAAGAGAAGAATCATAGAAAGCTGATTAAAAAAATTGTTGAGAATAAAGATGGGATCATTCAAGAATTTACGTAATGAAATCAGTACAGCAACTTACCCAATATACTGACAAAGTCCAAGTAAATAGCCATACCAGCCGAACTCTGCTTCAGCGATGCATCATCAATACATCTTCTGAAATCACCCTCCCTTCTTCTTTTGGCAAATGGATGTCGCCAGTGAACTGACGACTCTCGATTTTGAAGGCGTTGGTGGAAAGGCCAATCATTGAACCGGGATGATAGGAGGTGTGACCTCCATGGTTGGTCTGGTATTTTGCAGACAGGCCCACGTACTTTTCTGGCACGCCAGGTGTGGGATCAATTTCCACAAGTGCAAAATTGCCATACCCCTTGCCTCCATAAAAATCGACAATGCGCCCTGTCAGCTTGACCTTGCCTTGCCCCCCGGGCAGTTGCAACTCTTTGGTGGCTGGCAGATTGTACATGACGACCTGGTCATTGATTGCAAATGCTCTGGGAGGAGGATCGGCCACAAAGGGGAGCAGTGGGTATAGGGGGCGAATTCGCCCTTCGGCACAGCGGAAGAATTGACTGGCAACTTGTCCATCAGCGGTTTTGGCTGTCAATTGGATGTGGTCCAGGATGAAATAATCAAAGCGGAAGTGTTGCTTGCTGGAGTCGACCTTGAGAATGGCAACATCGTCGATGAGCTGGCCATTGCGAATGGATCTGACCCGCAATTGTTCGAGGGCATTGTCTCGGATGATGCCGTAGTGAAAGTAATGAATCGCTTCTCCATCAGAAGATTCTGTTGTGCAGATTTTGCGATGCAAATTTGTTGTTTCATCGCCGGGGACATTGTTGAACAGCAATGCCTGGCTGAGCATGGAAGAAGGAATGGCCTCTTTCCCGAATCCGATTCTTGCATTGTGGGGGTACAAACTTTTTCCGGCTGCATTGAAGTATTGGCAGGCAGTACGAGAAGTGGGGACCGGAGCCTGTTTGGGATTTTGCTGGCAGCTCCACATCGTCAATGCAATGGCAAGTGATGCTACAAAGGGGACAAGCAGTTGTTTGACGTTCTGTTTTTGGTAGCTCATTTTTGTTGGCGAATGAAAAGGCGTCAGGTGGAACTTACCCCATGAGTCTCTTGATCAGCTGATGAGCCTCCTGGCCATCAAAAATGGCTGTGATGGGGATGGCCAAATCTTGAATCACCATGGAATGCACTGTGCCAGAGTTTGACTTTAGAACCAGCTCATATGCTTCCTCCCTCCACGCATATTGCTCGACGGTTTTTTTCTTTGGGTCAATGATCCAGTATTCTTTGACCCCATGGGCCTGATAATCTTCAAATTTGATTCCTCGCTCTCTTTTTTCAGTCCCCTCCGATAGAATCTCTATGATCAAATCCGGGACGGGGAAGATGCTTTGATCCTTTGTGAAATTTTGAGACTTTTCCCGATGAAAATAGCAAATGTCTGGCTCGTAATCATTGCGAGTGAACTGAATCAAGATTTTTTCGATCCCGACGAATCCGAGATTTTGTTCGATGACGTAGGTATCAAGGATTTTGTAGAGATTTCCACTGATCTCATTGTGGAATTTCTTGACAGGGGAGTGGATGATGATTTCTCCGTTGATGAATTCTGCCTTTTCTTGCTCGGTGATGGCGTTGTAAAAGTCGAGACGCTTTTTGCTTTCTTCTTCCAGTTTTTGTTTGATTTCCTCTAGGATCACCGGGGCAATGGGCGAATCCAGAATGGTAGAAATCAGCTGTTTGTCAATGCCTTTTGTCATCGTACAGGTGCTTTTCAACAAAGTAAGAATTTTTGAAGAGAAATGCACTGACTGTTGTCAACTACTGCTGAGGAAACTACTTCTCCTTTTTTTTATTGGAAAAATACGCCAAGGCAGCTACCACCGCCCCAATGGAAACCCCCAGCCCCATCAGCTCCGACTCTCCATCCCAGGAGATGATGCGGCCCAAGAACAGCACGCCCAAGGTGACGATGACGACGGTGATCAGCTTGATCTTGAGGTCGTCCAGGTTTTTGATTTTCAACCAGTCGGGAAGGATGATTTGGTCGTCGATGAACAGCTCGTAGAGTCCCAAGGCAATGATGTAAAACACCGTGGCCAGCAAAAATATGTCAACGATTTCGATGAATCCCAGCAGGTAGGTCTTGTCCCCCTTGGGAGGCATGCCTTCTACAAAGAGGGTTTTGACAACGTAAAAGGACTTGTGACATCCCACCGCCAAGGAGGCGAGCGCCAGAACAAAGATGCCCAAGACGGCCAGGAAGATCAGGTATTTGCTGTATTGGAGGAGGTATTTTAGCATGGTACGAAGCTTTGCCTGTGAGCGCAAAGATAGCAAAATGAGTCAATCGCTGGCACCAGCAGTGGAGGAATAAAAGTAAGGCTGCCGGATTCGGTTTCCGACAGCCTTCAAACAACGTCTGTTGAGTAGCTTTACGCTTTCAGACTTTAGTACGAGAACTTATCTTTTTGATATCTTTAGCATCCATCACAGGCTGCCCAATTTTCCGACCGATTGTTGAGTTCACTCAACTCTTGGATGAGGTTGGCAGGGTCTACGACAGCCCAGAAGATGTGTTTGAAGAAAAAGGGTGGAGGCGCACAATCGCATGGCCCCATGTAGTATGGGCGACTGAAACGGAGAAGCCCATCTACTGGGATGCCATTGTGTGGGATGGTCTGGACAAGGCTGAAGGTACCAGCAGGTGTGCTGTCAAACCATTCGACGGAGAGCTCACCCGGTGGAAGTGGGGCTCTGCCAATGTTTTTCACACCGACAAAAGCTCTGAAAAAGCGCTGTCCACCTGCGCAGCTTACGTTGGGGCATTCCTGCTCCACGGGGGTGATGTCAATGGGCATGGCATCAGGGCTGCGCTTGGTAAATTCCCTCAGTTGGCCTACGGGGGTGACCACACCGGTGTCGATGGGCACGATGCCGCAGGCAGTGGTGGTAGCAGTAACCGTGGTTCGATAGGCAACGATCGTCAAGTCTGGCAAGACGAGAGAGGCGTTGTTCTGATCGAGCTCTAGGCCAGAGGGGACTGAATTCGACTCATGGAAGCTGGCTTGTGTTTGTAGATCTTCTTTTTGGCAACTGACAATGACGAGCGTCAGACCGAGTAGCACTGTGGCAAAGGAGAGGATTTTTTTCATGCTTAGAACATTTAAAAGGTTTTAGCGAATCAAATAAGGCAGAAAGTGTGTGTAACCATTGACTCAAAAATCCTGCTCTTTGCCGACAGTACCTATGACAGTTTTCTCTCAATCATCTACCAAGTGCATTGTTTGGACTATTGCGTTTTGACAATTTTCTGTTGACGCTGCTCTGCATCAAACCAGATTTGGCAGAGGTAAATGCCCGATGGAAGATGACTCATGTCCAAGTCTCTGCGGTACACACCTTTGTGAAGTTTGCCTTCGTATTGGAGAGGCAGTACTTGGCGACCATTCAAATCGCTGATGCGAAAATGCACCTCTTGGGAGTGAGGCAGCTCAAACTCAAGCTGCAAAATGTCCTGAACGGGGTTGGGGGACACAGAGAGGCGTTTGCGGCTGTTTCCAGCACTTGGGTTGCCACCATCGCGGATCATCCAAGAGGGAGTTGTGGGGCCGACGACAAAGAAGTCCTTGTCTACAATGATGATGTTCAGGTAGCTTCTGCCAGAGGGACACAGATGGGCAAAGGTGTAGACTTTGTACTGGACATCAAAGCCAAGAATGGCCTGTGTATCGAGGGTTCTCCGTACGTTTGACTCGGCTGAAAACAGATCATAGGTACCCAATTCCATGAAAAAAGCATTGGGATTGTTGTCCCACACAAAGCCGTAATCTCCTCTTGGCCATTGAGTGGGAATGGGACGGGGAAAATCACAGGGTCCCTCCGGGCCGATGGCCATGCGTTGGTTGAGGAAGTTCTTGAATTTTTTGACGCCCTGCATGTTGATCTCCGAACCGTGGTCAATCAGAATTTGGGTGATGGTGGTGTCGAAATTGTCGTTGTTGATGGAGTAAAAGGAGGCGCCGAAGGCGGTTGGTGTGAACCAAAAACTCATGCATAGGACCGCGCCCAGCACAAAGGTTGTAGAAAATTTCATGTTGTTCTCGATTTTTGTACTACATTTAGGAATTCGGATCACGTTCCAGATTCAACTTGATTGGCACATGATCTCAAAAGCCCTACAAGGTGGTAATTTGCGAAGGAAAATCCTATGACATTTTTGCAGAATCCTTCCCCCTTTCCGTCCAGAAAATGACCACTGAAAGATGCAAGCGAGTAAATTAGTTCAGGTTTTACAGGTGTTGAAGCCCGAAGAGATGGGCCGTTTGGAGCGGTTTTTACAAAGCTCCTACTTTGCCGATGTCAAGCACAGAGCCAAAGTTTTGGCACTTTTTGCCTTGCTGAGGCAGCAGCATCCGACCTTTGAGGAAGCGCAAATGCAGAAGTCGAGATTTGTCAAGCAGTTGTACCCCGAGCAGCCCTTGGTGCAAAAGCTGGACAAGCTGATGAGCTTGCTGTTTCGCCAGATTCGCCGCTTCATTGTCGTGGAGGGCTTATTCGAAGACAGTACAGAGGCCGACGCTTTGCTCCTGGAGGCCCGTTTTTACCGCCAACGCCAATTGGAAAAGCATTTTCAACAAAGCATTCAGCGCCTCCGGCAGGTACAACAATCTTCGCAACCCAAAAACAAAGAGCACTTACTCAATGACTTTTTGATCAACGAAGAGCTCAGCACCTTTGAAAGTTTTTTCAACAAACGCCAAAAAGAAAGCCTCAACCTGCCTGCGACCATCCAGAGTTTGGATCTGTTTTACGTCTTCGCCCGATTGGAGTACAGCTGTGGCCTGTTGTCTCAGCATCGATTCAGCGCGCCCTTGAATACCGTCATGGAATTGGGCATCTCGCCACTTTTGGGCCAGCAGATTGAAAACGACCCGCTCTATGACCTTCCCGTCATCCAATCCTATTACCACGCCTATCGCTTACTGGCAGAGGGCAAAGACTCGGACATCTACTTCAAGCTGAAACACATCATTGAACAATACGAGCACGAAATCCCTTTTGGGCAATTGCAATCACTACAAGCTGTTTGCCGCAGTTTTTGTGCGCACTGCTACAACCAAGGTGATGAGTTTTATCTCCAAGAGGGCTTCCAGTTGTATCGCTCGCATTTGGAAGGGGGCTATTTGTATCGGCAAGACGGCTTGTTGCCCAGCATCATCAAAAACATCGTGACCATTGGTCTGAGTTTGAAGGAGTACGACTGGATTTATGCCTTTTTGGTGGCTCACAAGGACAAGATCGTCGGAACCCAATTTCCGCAGGAAGTGCATCGCTTCAATCTGGCCAACTACTATTTTGCGATCAAGGACTACAACACAGCCCTGGACCATTTGGGGGATAAGTACGAGGATACCTATTACCGACTGGCAGCCCGACGGATGGAGCTGAAAATCTATTTTGAGCAGCGCTCTGTCCTGCTGGATTCCAAGATCGAATCTTTCAAAGCCTACATCTACCGCAGTTCCAAGCGAAACCTATTGCCACAGCTTCACTTTACGGGAAACAACAACTTCATCGATTTGCTGCGCCAGGTCAATCACCCGGGGACCTACCAAAACGGAAAGCGGATTGATCGGTTGAGTCAAAAGATCGACTCCCGCAAAGCATTGGTGGAAAGGGATTGGTTGTTGGTCAAGTTGGATGAGTTGCGGTAAAAAAAGCGGTTTTTTTCTTGGAACAATGAGCAAGCATTGCTTTTTTTGCGAATCCAGCGGTCTACAAGCACGCCTCAGGCCTTCGCAGACCTGCATCAACCAAACAAAAAAGCTACCCTCATGGAAAAAATACAACCGTACATAGACAACATCATCGAATGGGCCGTGAGCTTTGTTCCCAAACTCCTTTTGGCCATCGCCGTACTGGTGGTGGGTTTGTGGCTGGTCAAAAAGATCAGCAAGATCATCGACTCCACCCTCAGCAAGGCCAAAGTCTCTCCGGAGATTGCCTCTTTTTTGAGTTCCATCTTGGAAATTGGCTTGAAATTCGTCGTCGTGCTGATCTCAGCAGGCATGCTTGGGTTCGAGGTATCGTCCTTGGTCGCCGTCTTGGCAGCGGCAGGTTTTGCCGTAGGACTGGCACTACAAGGCTTTTTGGGCAACTTTGCTTCCGGGATCACCATTGTCTTCTTCAAACCCTACAAAGTGGGTGATTGGGTGGAGATTTCAGACAAGTTTGGCAAGGTACAGGGCATTCAAATTTTCAATACCACCCTCATCACACCAGGTGAAAAAACCCTGATCATTCCCAATGGCCAGGTCACCGACGGCATCATCACCAATTTTTCTACCCGGGGGCACATCCGCCTGGAACTCACCGTGAGCATGCCGTATGAGGAAAGCTTTCAGAAGGTGCGCCAGACCATCCGAGAAGCCTTGAAGGATTCCCCTTATGTCTTGCAAGACCCACCTCCTTTGATCGGCATCGAGCAGTACGACAGTCACAACATCATCGTAGGCATCAAACCCTTCATCAATCCAGACGACTACTGGGATGCCACCTTTGAGGTCCACGAACGGGTCAAGCGCGCTTTCCATGCGAAAGGCATCCGAGTGGCTTATTCTGAGGGTGTCGAACTGGGGCCGATTGGTGAATAAGACCGGTCTTATGTAATCCAGGTTACCGATCTACTAGGCAAAAAGTCCTTACCTTGCAGATTGTAGGGAAAATTACATATGCATTGAAGAAATATTTGCCGATAACAACTTGGATTGGGCAGTACAATTTTGCCAAATGGAAAGGAGACCTCAACGCAGGTCTGACAGTAGGGGTCATGCTGATCCCTCAGGGCATGGCTTATGCGATGTTGGCTGGAATGCCTCCCATTTACGGACTGTATGCCGCCATCATTCCCCCCTGTTTGTACGCCATTTTGGGCACCTCTCGCCACCTGATGCTGGGGCCAACCGCCTTGGATTCCTTGCTCATTGCAGCCGGATTGGGTGCCTTGGCAGTTGAGGGGAGTGCAGAGTACATAGAGTTGGCCATATTGTTGGCGCTGCTCGTGGGCTTGATCCAATTGCTGATGGGCGTTTTCAAACTGGGTTTTCTCATCAACTTCCTGTCCCGACCTGTCATTTCTGGCTTCACGGCAGCGGCGGCGCTCATCATCAGTGCCAGCCAGCTCAAGCATCTATTGGGTTTGCAATTTGACAGTGGTCACTTTTTGCACCAGGTACTCGGCCATACCTTTGGCCACATCCAAGAACTCCACTGGCCGACCTTTTGGGTGGGACTTGGAGGCATTTTGTTGTTGCTGCTCGTCAAGCACTGGCGCTTTCCCATTCCGGGACCCATTTTGGCAGTAGTATTTGGCATGGGGATCGTGTGGGGATTTCAGTTGGAGGAACAAGGCATTCGCGTGGTGGGAGCCATTCCGAAAGGACTTCCCAGTCTGACGATGCCCGTGTGGGATCCGGCGCGGATCATGGAATTGCTGCCCATTGCAGGGACCATTGCCTTCATCAGTGTGATGGAGTCAACCGCCATTGCAAAGGCCTTTCAGTTCAAACACAACTATCGGATTGTGCCAGATCAAGAGCTCATCGCTCTGGGCTTGTCCAATATCGGAGCTTCCTTTTTCAGAGGGTTTTCGATCAGTTCTTCCTTTTCGCGCTCGGCTGTCAATTCCCAAGTGGGGGGACAGACTGCCATGTCAGGGATTTTTGCAGCTGCTTTCATTGTCTTGTCCCTGTTTTTTCTGACACCATACTTGTACCATCTTCCTCACACCATATTGGCATCCATCATCATGGTCTCCGTGTTGGGACTCATCGACCTCAAGGAGTGGCGCTATCTGTGGCATTCCAATCGGACGGACTTTGTGATGTTGCTGATCACCTTTTTGGGCACTTTGGGCTTGGGAATCATGCAAGGCATTTTGATTGGAGTGGGCTTGTCCATCGGCATGGTCATTTTTCGGACCACTCGGCCCCACATGGCAGTCCTCGGCAAGATTCCCGGTTTGGATCAGTACAAAAACATCAATCGCTTTGATCAACTGGAAGTTCGTCCGGACATACTCATCATTCGGTTTGATGCCCGCTTGTATTTTGCCAATGTGAGCTACTTTTTGGATACGATCGACGATTGGATTGAGCAAAAAGGGGAGGGCCTGCGCCTGCTGATTTTGGATGCGGAGAGCATCAATGACATCGACAGCAGTGGCATTCGCTGCCTGGAAACCCTGGTGACCAATACCAAGGCAAAAGGCGTCCGCTTGTATTTTGCCATGGTAAAGGGACCGGTGCGCGACGCATTCAACCGCTCGGGCTTTATGCAGTTGGTGGGAACGGACAGCTTTTTCTTTACCGTACAAAATGCCGTTGACAACTACGACCAAAAGCCGGGCAATCGCCATTTGGAGTATGCCACCCAGAGCAATGAATGAGAAAGGACGACACAACATTTGATGATTTGAAAACTTGCTGAGACATGACGTATTGGGACATCATTTTGAATGCTTATAAAGGCTATGCCAATTATTTGTGGCACGAGATGACGCATCCGAGTTTGCAAAACTACTTTTACTGTTTGCTCTTGGTGTCGGCCTTTTTCTTTGCCTTGGAAATCCTCACTCCTTGGCGCAAGGAACAGGCGCGCTTCCGCAAGGATTTTTGGCTTGACTTCTTTTACATGTTTTTCAATTTTTTTCTCTTTTCTCTCATCATTTACAATGCCGCCTCCGATGTGGTGGTGTATGCCTTCAACGACCTCATCCGTTCTGTGAGCGGTTTTGATCTGCAGGCTTCCAATCCCTTGCGACAGGCACCTCTGTGGCTGGTGTTGCTGATTGGATTTGTGGTTCGGGATTTTGTGCAATGGTGGACCCATCGACTGTTGCATCGGGTTCCTTTTTTGTGGTCGTTTCACAAGGTACATCACTCCGTTGAGCAAATGGGGTTTGCCGCTCACCTGCGCTACCATTGGATGGAGAACATTGTATATCGGACCATCGAATACCTTCCCTTGGCATTGTTGGGAATCGGCTTGTACGACTTTTTCATCATCCACATTTTTACCCTGGTTGTCGGACACTACAACCACTCCAACATCCGGGTGCCTTCTTGGGTGACGGGAGGAATCGTAGGAGGACTGATTGGCTTGGTAGTGGTGAGTGGAAGCTTTGACATTCACTTGTTGGACGGCAGCTCTCTGTGGCTCAAAATCGTCCTTGGCTTGGCGTTCTGTGTCTTTGGCATGAGCGCATTGAGCCCCTTGATGAAATACCTGTTCAACAGTCCGGAGATGCACATTTGGCACCATGCCCATGAGTTGCCGGAGGAGAGGCAGTTTGGGGTGAATTTTGGCTTGACCCTCGCCATTTGGGACTATCTTTTTGGGACGGCCTACATTCCCTATGATGGGCGCGACATACGCTTGGGCTTTCCGGGCGTAGAGGAGTTTCCGAAAACTTTTTGGGGCCAGATCAAATACGGCATCAAGGCCAAGGAGTAAATACAGACAAATTTATCAAACAAATAGACAACTATGATCTTGTTATCACAATCGGGGGGACTGTTGGAATTGTTGCGGCAACCCTGGCATTGGTCCTTTTCCGGACTGATGATTGTCCTCGTGATGTTTTTGCTGCTCTGGTTTGGGGGAGAATTTGGTGTCTCTTCCAACTTGCGAAGCATTTGTGCCATTGGGGGAGCGGGCAAAAAGATTCCCTTTTTTGATTATGACTGGAAGGCGCAGAGCTGGAATTTGGTTTTCATTGCTGGTGCGGTGCTGGGCGGCTTTTTGGCCATTCAATTTTTGTCGAGTCCAGAACCTGTTCAAATATCGGCATCGACGCAGGAGTACCTGGCTTCGGTGGGCATTCAGACGCCACAGACTTTGGAAGAGGGCAGGGGCTATGTGCCAGCAGAATTGTACGATCCCAATGAGTTGTTCAGCTTGCGGGGTGTCATCATTTTGATCCTCGGTGGATTTCTGATTGGTTTTGGTACCCGGTGGGCAGGTGGTTGTACATCTGGTCATGCAATCAGTGGATTGTCCAATTTGCAGTTGCCTTCTTTGATCGCGGTGATCGGCTTCTTTGCGGGAGGACTGCTGATGACTTATTTCATTCTTCCTCAAATTTTGCAACTCTGACCAAGCTGGTATTGGCAGTCAAAAATTACAACATGAAACTGATAAAATATTTTGTTGTCGGCGTTTTATTTGGCATTGTGATGACCAAATCAGAAGCAATATCCTGGTTTCGGATACAGGAGATGTTTCGCTTCGAAAGTTTTCATATGTATGGCATCATTGGAACAGCAGTCGTTGGTGGAGCCATCTTGCTGGCCATCCTCAAGCGTGTTCAACTCAAGAGCTTGGAGGGGGCAGACTTGCGTTTGTCTCCCAAGCAGTGGTCTGTGACTCGCTACCTGGCGGGTGGGACATTGTTTGGCTTTGGGTGGGCCATGACAGGTGCTTGTCCGGGGCCTTTGTTTACCCTTCTGGGGCATGGGGTAGTGACGATTGGGGTTGTCATCTTGAGTGCCATTCTGGGGACCTTTGTCTATGGACTGCTGCGCGAGCGGCTTCCACATTGAGAGAATTGCTGGGGGATTTTCCACATAAAAAGCGCAAAACTTTACATATTCTTCATCTTTAGTTAAACCTAAGGTGCTAGATTCGCGCACTCAATTCCCTCATCCAATTCCACACCCTTTATGCCCACTATGCAATTTACGGAGCGAGACATCAGTTGGTTGGCATTCAATCAGCGCGTATTGCAAGAAGCCCAAGACGATGGCAATCCCCTTTACGAACGCCTGAAATTCCTGGCCATTTATTCCTCCAATCTCGACGAATTTTTTCGCGTGCGCGTCTCCTCCATGCGAAGGTTTGAAAAGGTCAAGAAAAAGACCCGCAGGAAGTTGGAGATTCCTCCCAAGAAGGTACTCAAGGAGATCATGTCCATTGTGGCAACGCAACAGGAAGCTTTTGGAAAAGTCTTTCGCGACGAGATTTTGCCGGGTCTGGCAGATTACAACATCCATCTTGTCAATGAGTTGGAGTATACAGAAGAGCAAGAAAAGTTTGTGCGAAAATTCTTCCACAAAGAGGTGCAGCAACACCTCACTGTCCAGTTTTTTGACAACAAAAAATCTTCCATTTTTCTCCAAAACAAGCAGCTGTATCTTTTGATTGATACGGGGCGCAAGACTGGGCGATTGGCAGTGGTCAACATACCCAGTACAGTCCTGGATCGCTTTGTGGTCCTGCCAGCTTCCGAAGGTCGATATTGCATCAGTTTTTTGGATGATTTGATTCGATACAATTTGGCGGAATGGTTGGCCTCTCAGAAGATCAATTCTGTCAAGGGGGCGTATGCGATGAAATTGTCTCGCGATGCTGAATTGTATTTGGAAGATGAATTCAGCGGCGATCTGATTCAAAAATTGAAAGAAAGTTTGGGCGGGCGTGATACGGGTTTGCCCACTCGCTTTTTGTACGATCAAAAGATGCCCGCTCATTTGCTGGACAGATTGAAAACGGCGATGGGCTTGTCAAAATACGATCTCGTTCCGGGCGCCCGGTATCACAATTTCAATGACTTTTTTGGCTTTCCGGATCCCAGTTCTCAGTCGGCCTTACACGATCTGCCCATGCCCCCACACGTCCATCCCGAGCTGTCAAAAAAGCGCTCCTTGCTGCAGGCCATCAAAAAGAAGGATTACATTCTGCATTTTCCTTACCAGAAATACGATTACGTTTCTCAACTCATCCGCGAAGCTGCCAAGGACCCCAAGGTGGAGCAAATCAAAATCACCTTGTATCGGGTGGCCAGCAAGTCGGCTGTTACCACAGCTTTGCTCAAGGCATTGGACAAGGGAAAGGAAGTGACGGTATTCATAGAAGCCAAGGCTCGTTTTGACGAAACCTCCAATCTCTATTGGGGCGAGCAATTGGAGAAGGCAGGAGCCAAGGTCATTTACAGTTATCCGGGCATAAAAGTGCATACCAAGTTGTTGCTCATCTGTCGGCGCGAGCGAAAAAGCCTGCGATATTACGCCTATTTGGGAACGGGGAATTTCAATGAAAAAACGGCCAAACTCTATTGTGATCACGCTTTGTTGACTGCGGACCCCAGATTGGCAACCGAAGCCCTTCAGGTTTTTCAACTGTTGGAACACAAGATCATCGTGCCCATCACCAAGCACATCCTCGTCTCGCCCTTTACGTCCCGCATCGGCATGGAGCGATTGATCGACAAGGAGATTTCCAATGCAGAGGCAGGTAAGCCAGCCTACATGATTTTGAAGATGAACAGTTTGGAGGACCAACAGCTCATCGAAAAGCTATATGAAGCCAGTCAGGCAGGTGTGCAGATTCAGTTGATTGTCCGCGGCATCTGCTGTCTGGTTCCCGGCCAGCCGGGGCTGAGCGACAACATCCGCGTCATCAGTTTGGTAGATCGATTCTTGGAGCATGCCCGCGTGTACATTTTTGGAAATGGTGGCAAGGAAAAACTGTATCTGGCCTCTGCAGATTGGATGACTCGGAATATGGATCGACGGGTTGAAGTCATTTTCCCGATTTACGACCCTGCAGTTTTTCAAGAACTCCGAACCATTGTCGATTTGCAATTGACCGACAATGTCAAAGCCCGCCTCATCGACGCTGAGCAAACAAATGCCTACGTCCGGAATGACAAAAAAAAGCTGCGGGCACAAATGGAAATTTATCAATTTTTGAATCGGAAATTGCTTGGAAAGTGAGATGGGAAAATGGAGACGACCGTGCTGTAATATATTGACAATGAGCCGTTGACGTCTCGTGAAGAATCAGGAAGTGAACGAGGTGAAAATGGTTCTGTGTGGTGTGAAGGACAATCTTTCCAAAGAATTTCTTGATTTTCAAGTGATTTTCCTTTTATATTTGTTTCGTATTCAATTCAGAACCATCTGATATAAGTCATTTTTCAATCGTTACTACAGAGTCAATCGAGACGACTCAAACCATTCGGCCATGCCAAAGGCTCTCTTTGCGCTGTCCCTGCTAACAAAAAAGTCATTGAATTGCCTATCCTGCTTTCGACAGATGGTAGGCTGAACTACACTTGCATACATCTGTGTTCACATGCTTGAATCGACTTGATGTCTGCATCCTTTGGGCAGAGATGTTTTCTTATGCAAAGGGCGAGTGTCTGCACTCATAGGTGACCGCTGGGAAGAGTGCTTCTCATCGGATGGCAAGACTGTATTCAAGGGAAAAGTGAATCAATCAATATCTAAACGTTTACATCTCTGGCGTAGAGGTGTGATGCCAAAGCACAACCAAATCATGAAAGCAAAAACGAGATTGCAATTGGCCAGCCTTTATGGCGTGGACCGAAAAACCTTTAGTCGGTGGTTGAAGAAAAGAAAAATCGACATTCCCAAGGGAGTCATTTGTCCAAAAGATCAGGAGCGGATTTTTACGGAATTGGGAGTTCCCGATGACACCGATGGGAGATAGATGCAAAAATGTCTTCTCGGCAGTCGCTCGATGCAGTGATGTCCCAAAGTGCCACAGAATGCCCCAAAATGCCTCAATGATCCGCAGTAAAAATTTCGCAATGATTTGAGCAAGAAATAATTTTGTCTTTGAAAGTTTGTTGCATGTCACGGGCTTTCAATTGATCTAAAGCAAAGGGATGCAGCTCTCTGTGCAAAGAGTGTCTGTATCTCATTCCTCAAAATTATTTAACTCATTATGATGATGAAAAAAATCTATTTTTTTGTTTTTACTGCATTGATCGGAATGGCCGCTTTGGTCTCTTGCCAAAAGGAAAACATCACGACCAATGAGGCTGTACAGTTCGAGGGCTTTGCCTTGATTGATGGCCGACTGGCCTTTGATGATGAGGCTTCTTACAAAGATGTATTGAACCAATTGTACCTGGCACAAGACGAACTCGACAAATGGGAAAAAGCTGTCCCATCCTACACCTCCATGCGCACTCAGTTTGAGTCATTTACAGATGAAAATGCTGAAAAAATCTTGGAAAATTTCGAAGAGTACAAATACCTGCTTGCCAAAATCAGTGAGCCAAATGGTGACTACTCGATTGAAAGAAACATCTACAACGATGTCATCTCCACCTTGGTCAGCAACGATGGTTTTTTGCAAATTGGAACGACTGTGTACCGCTTTACCCATGACCATTTCTACTCTGTTGATGTAGAGGACATCGATCTTCTCAAAACGGCCAACATCGACCTGTCCAATCCTGCTGTAACCAGAACAACCATCAAGCGAGACTTCATGATCAGCGATACCAATGTGGCCACGCAAAGAGCTCAAACCGTTGGTGAATGCACCAATGAGGCCAATGGAAGGAGAACCAGAGGACAAATCCTGCGCGAAACTTTGTTTGACAATGATTGCATCATGAGAACCAAACACCAGCGCAGAAGACTTGGCGTTTGGTGGTCGAACCGCACGACCATTTCTGTGAATTACTCCGGAAACTTTGTCAAGATATGGTCCAACTGTAGTCCGACGCCACGGGTATTCTTTTCTGACGGTGGCTTTGATGCAAATGCTTCCAGCATCTCGAGAGTCGTCCCCGGCAATCATCCTTCTTTCAATGGCTGCAATGGCTCTGCCACTCCCTTTCACGATGGCCTATACAGAAGTACTCACAGAGCCAATGGCCGAACTTGCACCCTCCGGTGCCCACCTCTTAGCTCTTGCTTTGGTTCATAAGGAACAAAAATCAATCCTGCTGCCCCAACAATACATCCAATGGTCTACATAGCTACAGGGCAGTAGATGCCAAATGATTGTCCTGGTCCATCAGCATTATTGCTACGATGCTGATGGACTGTTTTTTCTCAAAATACCGGACAACGCGATGCCATTCTCCGCTTTTTTCGACTCTTGGGCAACCGCCGATACTTTAGCTGTTTTTTGGACCGAATCCGCCCCGGCCGATACACCCGCTCGGTCACACAACCATTGGCATCCTCTATTTGCCAGGTCTGCTGGTCGGATTCTGTGATGTGCATGACTTCTGAAGATCCCATCGGTTGGTCATTGAGCAAATATGGCCCCGTGCCTCCTGTCGCTTTTAGCTTGACCTTCTTTCCTTTGCCCAGCAGTGCCTTGTCTTCCTTCAGCGATAGATTGAGCTTCCTGGGGCGTTTCAACAGCATGTGATTTGTGTAGCGACAGCCATTTTGGTCCTCTACCGTGACGGCATATCGTCCGGCGGACAAGCCATCGAGATGTTGTTGGTGGTAAGTTTGTCCCGTGCGAGTATTTTTCCATTCATAACTGTAGCTGCCACTGCCGCCGCTGGGATGCAGGCGAATGAAGCCGCTGCTGTCGGAGGAGCAACGCAGTTGATACTCCCCATAGGTGGATGATTCCAAACTGGCTTGAACAGGCTCAGGATTTGTCAATACAATTTGCTGTTGGGCACTGCAGCCATTGCCATCTGTGATTTGAACTTGATAGGTGCCTGCTGCCAGGGATGACTTTGTCCACTGTCGTTGTTGTCCCAGTGCGATGTTTTCTGATTCGTTCCACTGCAGTTGATAGGGGGGCTGTCCACCTTTGATGTGCAGCGAAATTTGTCCATCCGCCGCATCGGGACAACTGATGGCACTGCCGTGATGTTCTGTCGCAATCTCGACGGTGGCCGAAACGGGTTTGGGATCGCGTACTTGAATGCGTTGGTCCGTGCACGCCTCTCCATGATGAATCCGGACTTGGTGAAAGCCCGAGGGAACATTTTGCAGGCGTGGCCCTTCTTGCCCGGAATCCCACTCAAAGCGGTACGCTTGTAGGTCGGCTTCACTTTCTATGATGACCCGCCCATTGCTGCTTCCCTGACAAAACGGTTGTTGGGTATTGAAGTGGAGAGGAGAGAGGTCGACTGCTTTGGGTTCGTTCAATGAGGCTGTGATGACTTGGCTGCAATAGTTGCCATCAGTGACGGTGGCTTTGTACTGACCTGCTGCCAACCCCCTTCGATTTTCTCCATTGTATCCATCTGACCATTGAACCATGTACGGCCCCTCACCCCCTTCGATGTCCAGTGAAATAACGCCATCTGCTGACTGGTGGCAAGTCAAATCTTTTGCCAGGGGCTGAACCTGCATGCCTTGGAAATCTTCTGCGCTCAATGTATGGCTGATGGTGAGATATTCAGAGCCACAATCTTTGTTTTCGCAATTGCATTCACAAGGCAGTTTGCGTTCGATCAGGCACACGATCTCCTTGCCAATCAGATCTCTCCCCACCCGGATGGAAGGGGTACTTTGTCCACCGAGAATCCAGGTGTAGCCATTGTCGGAATAGGGAGCTGTCAGCACTGCTTCTTCTTCACCTGGGCAAAACTCAATCTCCATGGCAGGTTGTGCCCAGGAGGGGCAGGCAAGCAGCAGGACGAATGCCATTGTACAAATACTGGAAATGGAGAAAAGGAACGCCTTTGGGCGATGGTTCAGGCAAGAAAGCAGCATGGCAAATGAATTGAGGTGAAAAAAAAGAACCGTTGCCAAACGTTTGCGAATAATGTTTGCAACGGCTCTACGGGGCAATTATGAGAGACAAAAATAGAAGCCCCTAATCTGGTTTGAAGTCCATTGTGAAATATGAATCAGTGAGTGGGATCAAACACGCTCTGAGTCCTTGGCAGCGTCCAATGATTTATTGGAATGGATCAACTGCGTTTGGATTTTCTTTTTCTGGGGCAATCTGAACAGGGACGTCACACGAGCCATCGCCTGCAATGCCATCCAGACTGTAAATCGGTGTTTGCTCTGGCTTGCTCATTCTGCGGCACATGGCGTTGGTGGATGTTTTGGCTTTTTCAAAAACCACCTTCCAAAGATCGTTGCCATCGGCAGGAGATACTTCGTAGAGGGCCTTGATGAAACTAACGGTAAAGAACCCACCGATTTGTGGACTGCCGTGGCCGTACTTACCAGGAGAAGAACCAGAGGCAACGATGGTGCCGCGTGAGCTGCGGAACAAAATGTCCAAAGCTGCCGGAGTCAATCGAATGCCAGGATCTGCGGTCATGGTGGCACCGTGGTTGCAACAATCGTACATTACCAAATTCAAGCGAGCATCCTTTGACGACAACATGTTGCGGATGGAGGTGAGTTTGTACTTGTATTCGCCATTGGTAAACTGTGGCCAACCATCGCCGGAATTGCGACCGTGTCCGCTGTAGTAAATCCACACCACATCGTCTTCTCCAGGGTTCAATTCCTGGATGGCAGATAGATATTCGTTGTTGGCCTTATCGAAGACCTGCTTGTTGACGGTCATATTGGCAATCCGACCAATTTGGGTAACCAGATCGTCGATGAGTACCTTGTCCTTTGTCGACCCAATCCGGGGATCAGTATCAGTGATGATGATGGCGTGTAGGGTAGCCGCATCTACTGTCGAACCAAAAGCAAGCAGAAAAGTGCATAGTACGAAGAAGAGTGTTTTCAAATTATACATACGACAATTGATTATGAGTTGAAAAAAGAATAATTGGTTGATGTCAAAAAATTGGGCAAACGCCTGAGCATGGCAACATCAGACCGCATCATGCGTCACCCATCAATGGCAAAGGATCAAATCGCCTGGCTGAAGTTTCGGGAACTTGCCCGGTCGTTCTTTCCGGCGGATCCAGTAATTACAGTTTGGAAAAGTATTTTTCAGAGCTGAATCAGCTCCTAGTTCGCGGTATTGGCATAGAAGGTAAAAGCATCCGGAAAGATGCTGTTGCCCAGGGAGACCCATGCTTGGTGAGAAGGGTCAATGTCTTCCTTGACAATTTCCAGTCCGTTGTACACAATGCGGATGATGTCGCAATTGAGGGCCACCAGGATGATGGCTTCTTCTGTGTCGTTGCCCACGTAAAAACCGATGTTGGGACCAAATTCACATCGCTTGGCGACTTGGTCGATGACGTAATTGCTTTCGTCCAATAAGAGGTTTTGAAAGCTGTCAAGCTGTTCCAATGTCAAGCCTTGATGGGCAATGGTTTTGTATCCGTAAAAGGAACTGTCGCTGGTATCCACCGCCCATTCCTCCAAGTGAAAGGCAGCCATTGTATCGGCACTTTCGATCAACGCAATGAAGGCTTCGGTAAATGGATTTTCGGTGCTGTCTCTGTTTTCAATGCTTGTTTGTGAATCGGGATCACTGTTGGGAGTGGCCGAGCTTTGGGCATCTTGTGCCATGGAGCAATTGTAACAAAGTGCGAAAAAAATCAGGGGGAAAAGTTTTACCTGCATGAGCCGAAGTTGAAGCTTGTAAGAATTTTATTGACACCCGTTTAACGAGTAACTCTTTCGGCGTAACCACTTATTTTTTGCTTTTTTTGAGAATTTTTTTTGTGTGGAAGGGCTGGAATTGGAGTGAGGAGTTTTCATATTCAAAAAATAAAAATATCAACTAAAATAATTTATTTTTTATAATGTGTTTTGCAATCAATTGACAACGAATGAATTGAAAGCTTCGATTAATTTAAATAAATAAAAATATTTTAAAAATTTATGGAATTTGGGTAGGTGCCGTGTCCTATTATAGACGAAAAACAAATTGTCGGTCCATGGAGACGATTTGTGGAAGTAGATAAACGTTCCTATTTGGACAAAACAAGTCCAGGTTTGGGTTGGCGGAGCTGTGCCTGGGTGCGGTTCCAAAAAGGGGTGATCTTTTGGGGGTCACCTTGAGGGCGGGTCCCACCCCCCGAAGCCCCATTCTACACCCCCTCACAAAAACTCTCACCTCTCTCCACAAAAAAACCGGCACCTCATCAAAAGTACCGGTTCAAAAGAAAGTTCACTTTATGGGTTTTTTATTTTTAGCTCAATCACTGGCGTCTGTATCCTCAACTTCTGCTGTGCCATCAAGCGGGTATTCCACTTGGCCTTTTCCGCAATGCCCACCCAATCGGGAATGTTGTTTTCTACATAATAAGAAATGGCTTGCAAAAACGCCAACGTAAAATAACTGCCACCAGTGTCTGTAAACGACTCCTGGTTTTTTTCACAACTCGTCGCCACCAAGGTCCCGGAGCAAGACAGCAACCACTTGAAGTTGTTGTCGATGATGGGATTGTCAACCGGGATGACCAAATCCGGCGAAGTGCCTCGCGTGCTGACCTCTTTTTTGCAACAGTCCGTCAACAACAATTTCAATCGCGCCAGTTTTTGGTCTAGCAATGCATTGATGTCCTCAAATTTGATGTGCTGATTTTCTGTCATTTCGAGCAAAAAACCTTTGTCATCAGACCACAAGCCGTGGCCGGAAAAATAGAACACCACTACATCGTCTTCTTGGGTTTGCAAGGAAGAAAGAGCCTGCAAAACTTTTGTTCGTTGGAAGCTTCGTCCTTCCAAAATCTTGATCTTTGGAGGCAGATTGGAATAAGAACGCGCCATCCGTCGCAGGTATTTTGTCATGTTCTCTTTATCTTTTGAACAACCATCTTTTATAATGGGATCTTGGTCGTTGATGACCAAAATGGCGTGTAGGGTTGCTGCCTGTAGCTCGGACAACCCCATGCACAACAAGCAACCCAACAAGACAAAAGAGTAGACTTTTTTCATGGCAGGGAATTTAACAGTTCTTCGCTTTTGATTTTCAATTCATCATTCATGCCCGATTGGATGACTGCTTCCAGCATGTGTCGGGCTTGTTGCTCATCTCCCGCCTTCAAGTAGGCCAGTGCCAGATGCCACTGCATCATTTCCTTGAGCAAGACGGTATTGGAGCTGGTCAAATTGGCAATCCCGTACGTCAGTGCCTCCATTCCCTCTTTGTACTCCTTCAATTCCAGGCGCGCCAATCCGATGTACAAGTACAAAATGTGTTCGTCTTCCGAGATGTTGGGAACCAGTTGCAAGTATTGCCTCAACTTTTCAATGGTGGAAAGGGGCTGTTTATTGTCAAAGGCGGCCAATCCTTCTTGTTTTACAGCAAATGCGTCTTCGGCTGATGGCCCATCCGGTTTGCTGTCGAACTTGCTTCCCACGCGGGCATAATCCGTGCTCGGGCGTTCGAAGTAGGTGGCATATAAATGATCTGAATTCGAAGAACTGTTCCCCGGACTGATCAGCCAGTAGGCAAACAACCCCATCAACAACAGAGCTGCTGCGGAGACCAATCGAATGATGACAGGACGCAGCCTGCGCAAAACAGTGTCTTGCCCTTGCTTATACTGAGCCCATTCCAAAGCGAGCAAGTCATCTTCCGCCAAGCGCTTTTCAAAGGCCGTCCGGTTCGCAGCTGTCATTTTTTTTTGTTGGTACTGCGCAAAATTTTTCTCCATCTGCTCTCGTCTGGCCTGTCTCGATTGCTGATTCAACTCGTGAATGGCTTCCCGCCTTGGCGTCTCTTCCACTGCTTCTACGATGGTCCGATGCAACAGCAAGGCTTCGCTGATGCGGATGGATGACTGCAGCCGCTCCTGAAAGGCTTCTCTCTCCAATACATCCATCTCGCCCGCCAGATACCGATCAAATATTTCCGGGTTGATTTCTCTATTCATAATTGTACAATTTTCTCAAGCGCCGAAGAATGTCGCGCTTGCTGCTCTTAATGGTCTTTCGAAAATACTCCAGGCATTTCCTCAACTTGTTTCGCGATACCCCAATGGAACCGTATTGCATCTTCCTGCGAATCTCCTCATGACTGAGCTTGTCGAAGTACTTGAAATAAATGACCTTGCGACAATCTTCCTTTTCAAATTCAGTCCTCAGTACATCGTCGAGTACATCTTCTGCCTGCTCCTTGATGGCCCGCTTCAAAAACACATCGTTCTCCACACTGACTTGCAGATTCTGGTGCTTGTCCGAATCATAGGCCACGTAGCGATTTTGTTTGCGCAAAAAGTCAATGCATTTGTTTCGGCAAATCCAAGTGAAGTAGGTTGTGGATTTGGCATTGGCTTGTGGCACGTACTTTTGATCGAGGATGGCATGAACGAATTTGTCCACCGAATCATAGGCAATGCCTTGGCACTCTGCAGCTGGTAGACCGGGAAAGTGGCTTTGCAAAAATTTGAAAGCATAGCTGGAATAGGCTACCCAAATCCCGTCGTTGATGGGGCGTTCAGAGGACAAACCCTGCGAAATGTCCGAGACTTCCTGCCGGAGTCGCCGAACCATCTCCTCGTCTGTGATTCCCAAAAGGTTGTGTACGTTTCCTGGCATATAAAATGCTTGTTTTCGCCTGTTTGCTCATTTAACGATCTCGCAAGGAAGGGTAACCACCCGTAGGACCATTTTTTTTGGGTCGGAAGATGAATTCTCCTTCTTCTTGGTAAAAATCTCTGATCTGCAGTGACCCACTCGATACGCTTTGGTCAACTTCTCCCTCTCGTTGTTGAATGTTGGTGCGGACATACTGCTCCATGTCGCTGCAAGGAAAGTCACTGCCGCGCCTGCTGGCCAAAAAGTTGAGCAATGCTCTGGCAAATGGACTGTTTTGCCCAGGTTGCCCATCCGACACCTTGTCAATGCCCGAGGTAAGGGCCCGGCGAGAGGGAATTTGCTCTCGCTTGTCGTTGTAGTTGTCGTTCTTGAGCGCATCCTGAAACAATCGACCCGCATAGCAGGCATCCAGCATCAAATAGGTGTGTTTGCTGTCAATGTCACTGATCCAATCCAAGAGTGTCGCATAGGGGATGTACTGATCGGGGGCGCCACTTTCTCCATTGTAGGGCACCAGATAGCCGGCAGAATACTCGTTTTCGTAATGGCCATGTCCGGAAAAGTAAATCAGCAAATTGTCGTGCTTGCGCATGCGGCGCTGCAGTTGGCGCAGGCCCAGCTCTATGCGTCGATGACTGGCCATGCTGTCGTACAGCTCGACGGTGTGCTCTGGATCAAATCGGTAATGGGCAAACAACTCGTCCCGCAAATTGGTGGCATCCTTGATGGCATTGTTCAAGCGCGGCCAATCGGTGTAGTTGTTCACACCAATGAGCAAGAGGTAATTGACCGACGAATCGGCAGGGGGATAGCTTTGGTAGTTGATGAAATAGGTCTCCGATACCAAATTGTTTTTGTCGAGATCGACAGCCGATAGCTTGATCTGGTTTTCTCCTTCGGTCAATTCGATTTTCCGCTCAAATAGTTGCGTACAGTCGCTGCCCGGAGTGGTGATCAAACCGCGGGTGACGTCGGCTGGTACCCCATTCCAAAAGAGTTTGACATCACCGACCCTGGACTTGGCCCGGATGCAGGCCTTGACTTCAAAGGTGGGGACCGTAACAGTAAAATTTTTCTTGGGTGGGTCGATCCAACTGATCTCTCCATTGCCCTCTATCAGCTCCGACTCCCCCAATGTCCAAAGCCGGGCAATCCCATCGCTGGCTCCGGTCAGCACCAATGAATTGTCCGAATGGACATCCAGGGAGGTGACATTGTAGGCGTTTTCCGGATGGAAAAAATGTTGGACGATGCGCTTCTTTTTCCAATCTGTCACCAGGAAAAGTCCCCCCGCTCCGCAAGAGAGCATCCAACGTCCGTCGGAGGTAAAGCCCAAATCGTAGATGTTGTCTTTGTGGTCCTTGAAAACGCCCTTCAAGCCTTTGTTGATTTGTTTGGAAGACCAAAGATGAATCTCTCCATCGTCGGAGGCACTGGCCAGCAAGGACTCGCCAGGGACAAAGGCCACTGCATTGGCAAAGTCCCGGTGTTGTCGAAAGACCTTTTCCGGTTTGTTCTGGGACTGCCGGCGCCAAATGGCCACATGTCCATTCTGAAATGCCGCGGCTAGGTATTGGTTGTCTTTGGAAAATGCAACATCCAAAATGGGACTATTGATATTGGGGTGCTTGTAACTGCCCAGCATCACCGCCGCTTGATTGTCCGTCAATTTCCAGAGGATGAGCAGTCCATCCATTCCGCCGGAAAGAAATTGCTGGCCTTCGCTGTCAAATGCCAAGGCCGTCACGGCTTTTTCGTGTCCAACCATGGTCGCCAGGCTTTTGTATTGCTCCGGGCTCCACAATTTGATCAGATGGTCGTCCGAGGCGGTCAGTAGGAGGGAAGAGGTGGGCGAAAAGGCAAGGTTGCGGATGCTGCCCTCGTGTTCATCCAGTTTTTGAACGACTTGATTGTTGGCCACAGACCAAAGAATGGCAATCCCATTGTCCAGCCCCGCCGCCGCATATGTCCCCGAGCCGGACAGGGCCACATCGTTGATGATGCTGTTTTTGGGACCGACAAACTCTTTGTAAGGGGAACTGTATTGCGCCATCCCCAAGCCACAGGATGCGGCAAGCAAAAGAACGGTGAGGAATGTGGAAACAGGTCGCATATGGTGCTAGTTGAGTTGTGATAGTTTGGATTGACGAATGCGGATCTCACGCTGCAGTTTGGCCAAGTTCAATTTGTGCTCTTTCAATGCTTGTTGGTAGTAATCTTTGCACCTGATTTCCACCACAATGCTCTTTGCCTGTATGGTATTGATCAATCGAATGTGGGAAGGACCAACCAGAGAGATGCCATTGACCCATTGGGCCCGCCCATCCCACATTCGGCTCGGCAAGTGTAGATTGACTTCGGTCTGATGATCTCGCAGGCGCCGGGATTTGCGTCGCTCGTATCGCTCCATGGCCTCGTGCAAACAAGCCAGGGCCTTGCGCCAAAGTTGCTCATCCGTCAATTGCGCAGACGGAAACAGCTCCAACTCTACACTGAATCCAATGAAATGTGGTGCCGGGAACCGACTGCTCTGAATCCGATAGTGAGTGGCCTGCAATTTGTGATCGTTGGCAGCCAAGCGGAACAATCGCTCCATGGCCGTTTGCTCTCGGATGTATTGTTGCTTTCGTTGAGAGATCTCTTCTTCAAATCGTTTGATGTCGCGCTTCAAACGCTCTGATGACTTTTTCTGGGCAGTCATGGAGGCCGATGGCGCTTTGGCAAAATATGCTTCTTCGAAATCGGAAAAGGTTTCGGATGGTTCGTCTGTCTTGGCTTGCTTGGTCGTGGGAAGAGGCTTGCGAGGACCAGGGCTGGAAGGAGCAGTGGAGGTTGGCTTTTGTTGTGCAATTTGCAAAGATGAAGACTTGGGCGTTGACTCTTGTGCGATGGCTTCAGTGGGTTCTTTTGTACCAAGAACATTGTATAATTTTTTCAAACCGGCAGGCCGAAAATCCTCTCCTCGCTTTTCCAACAACTCATCAACGCAAAGGCTGGCCTTTTGGCAATGCTCGTTCAAGACCAGGCAAATGTCAACCAGCGGTGGCAACAACATTCCCCCTTCCAACTGCGCCATCTCCAATTGCTCCCGGCCCGCTTTGATCTTTTTCCCAAGAGTGGAATCCGCTGCAGCAGTGAGGTGGTTCTCAGGGTGGAAAGCCAGCTTTTCGCTTTGACAAGAAGCATCTCGACAGTACTCTTGGGCCAATTGATAATAGTCCTGTGCAATCATCGACTGGTAGCGGTGGATGTCGTAGTGAATGCCCATCATGGCAAAATAGCAGCCTTTGGTGTAAGCGTTCTGATGGCAGGAATCCGCCAGTCCCAGCAACATGGCCGTCAAATCTTCCAGCCGATTGTTGGTTCGATAGTACAAGCCTCGACCTCGCAAAGCTTCGCCATATTCTCCGCCGACTTCCACCAGCAAGGCATCAAACAGCTCCTGCTTGCCATTGTCTTTTTCTCCTGTTGTCACACCAGTAGAAAGAGGACCACTTTGTGGCTGAGGGGAAAACTTGACAGCCCACAGAATGGCACATCCGATCACAGCCACCAGCAAGCATCCGATCCACCGCCATTGGGCCTCTGTCCACTCCACTGTCTCAACGGGTTGCGTCCTCATAACAAGGGCATTCAAAATAGGTGTTTCCATCCGAGGGATAGCCGTGTTTGTCGTAGTATTCCACTGCATCTTCTATCTTTTGGATTTCGTCTCTGATTTCTTCGATGGTCCGGGCATTGTCGTCAAAATAGTCATCGATGGTAAAGACCATGGCAACTTTTCGAAATTTCTTGCCCTTTCTGGTATTGGCCTTGGCACAAACCTGCAGCACATCCGGATCGAGGATTTCACCCACACCGATGAGCAGTCGCTGCTTGACCAAATACGCCCTGGCAAAGGACAAATCGTCGTTGTCGCGAATGAATTTGCCGTGAAATAGGCTCTTTTTGTCGTTGGGATCGGCGTTGAAGTCCGGCTTTTTCAAGGCTTCCAGCCCCGTATTGATATTGACACCAATTTTTCGAAAGGGTTGCCCTGCGATGGCCGCCCCATTGTTGCCAAACTTGATGCCTGGATAAGCGATCCGATGTCCATCTGCCTCCCCGACGATCAAGCCCCGAAATTTGCCCAGTCCGCCTGCCTTTGTCTCCATGAATTCGATGATGGTATCCACCGCCGCATACAAGGCTGGAAAGTAGTATTCTCCCAGGGGAATGCCGTCGATTTCTGCATCTGTCTTGATCTTCTTGTCAATCCGGATATTGGCACTCAACAACAGGGAATTGCCCGATTGGGAAAATCGAAATTGGCGGGCGATCCGCTGGACATTGCTCGGCAAGGAGGAAATGTAAAACTCCTTTTCTTTGTTCAACTGGTCTGGCGTTTGGTTGCCTGCCGCCACCTGGGCCTTGAGCAATTGGATGGTCTGCAGCAATTGCATGCGGGTGGTGGGACTGCATTCACAACTGTTGTCATTGATGCGGGCTTTGGGGTTGAAATTGAGGGCACAGGGGTCGGTACAGCCTCGCCAATGGCAGAGTTCTGCTACGTGGTAGTAGGTCTTTCCGTTGAGGGTCATGCTGTCCGGAATGGCTGCGCCGCGGGTGACAATGGCAGCCGGGGGGGGCGATTCGTAGCCGAGGGAGTCAGGTAGGTAGTTGACGGCGCTGGGGTCGAGGCAAGCACAGTTGCAAGAGCCATCGTCCTTTTGGGCGGTCTCGCTGTAGTTCTTGCATCGATTGTCTGTACAGCCGCAAATGTCTGTCTTACAGGCAGAGAGATCGGAGACAATCATGTCGCCTCGCAGCTCATCATAATCGGGAAACAAGTCCGTGATGGGGCGGTATTCGTCAAAGCATTCATCGGTACAAACCCGGTAAATACAAGGCTCCGAAATGGCTGCGGAGGGGCAATAATTGGAGGCCAGGCTGTCCATGCAACCACGGCAAGACATGCGGTCATTGATGCCTGCCAGTGGGTCAAAATTGGTGGCACAGCTGTCCGGACAGCCCCGAACGAAGACCTTGGGGGTGCAACCACCTGACAATTTCTTCTGCAAAACCACCCAGGCCGAGTCAATTTGGAGTTGCTGGTCCTGGAAGTGCGCCCAGCTTTGGCTTTGTTCTCCCAGAAAGTTGATTTCGCACAGTCGATTGCGGGATTGAAATTCGCGCGACAGGGCATTCCAGCGGATGTGGGCCTTGTGGCAATCGCTGGTGTCGCCCGTCAGTCGATAGCGGAGCTGGTAGATCAGGGCCAGTTGCAATTCTGTAAAAATGGGACTCTTCCAGGTCTCTGCCCGTTGATAGGTCTTGTAGTTTTTGACAAAGGCGGCCACCCGAGGCGTATCCAAGCTTTCGGACAGGTGGTACCTGGTGGCTTTTTTGATGGCCTTGACCCGCCAGTGATTGGACCCGCTGGCCAAAAGGTCTTTGCAGATGTTGTGATTGCGCACACACCGCTTGATCTTGCGTCGGTGTATTTTGAATTCCTGACGGACTTGTTGGACCCGATTTTCCACACCGACAATTTCCTCCAAAAACCACTTGCGAAATGCATCACTGGGGTAGGGGATTTTCTCTTTGACCACCACCCGATCCGACTGCGACAACAACTTGCGGACGAAGCGCCGATGCCGTGGCTTGACCCGCGCCATGACCGAGTCGGTGATCCACAGCTGTATTTCCTCAAACAAATTCTCCTCTTTTTCCATCAACAACTCCAACTCTGCCAGCTCGGGGCATTTTTCGGCCTGTATGGTGTCGCGTACCGATAGCAAATACTTTTTGGCTTCCTGAATCTCAGATGTGGCTTCGTGCAAGCTGGTGGTGTCGTAGGTACCACTTTTGGGGGTACACTGGTGCATCAACACTGCCGTGAACAAAAGAAGCGCAGGGAGAAGTATCAGGCGTTTAAACATTCGTTACTGTTTAAAAGGGTGAATGATACAATTGTATTTACGCTCAAAAAAAGCAGCCGGGAATGCTGCCCGCAGTCGTTTGCTCAATCCAATTCATGTTGTATCTCGACGACTACGCTGACAAGTTTTTGGGTGGATTGGCTGGCTTTGATGGACAGACTGGAATGGTCTGCGGCCAATTGACAATCGCTTGTGGAGCCAGGGATGGCGGAAGTTCCCAGCACAGCTTGCATGCGTCGGGAAAACGATCCTTCCAATTGCCCCAGGCGCTCCATGAGTTCAGTGGGATCAAGGGCCTCTTCAGACAACAAGATACACAGATAATCTACACCTTCGGTATGATCCAAGCTGATCCATTGGTCGGCCCCTGGGAAAAGAATGCGGGACTTTTCGAATGGAACAAAGGCGTTGTGTGTTGGATGGGAAGGCAGCAAAAGCCGATCTTGTGACTCGTTGTCGGAGCCCAATAGGTAGATGTATGCCGGGCGGTCCAGTTGTGCGGTCAGTCGAAAACTCTCTCCGGACGACAGTGGATGGACAAAGCGAACGCCTTGGTTTTGCAACTGCAGGGAAATGGACTGCCCTTGTGGATGTTCAAATTCAATCTGCCCTCTCAATGGCTGGGTGACATTGGTGGGTTGCAGGTCGAGCGGTGCCTCTTTGTAGAGAATATAGGCGGCCAAGAGGATGTTTTGCAGGTCGCTGTACTTGAGCCGGATGAAACCTTCCGTTCCCCAATCCCTGCCCCAACTGTTCATCAATTCAAAGGATTGGCTCGCATCGTCGTAGCCCACAATGGTCAAGGCATGGATGCCCCGTTTGTAGTCCAATTGTCCCGACCAAAACGCCTGCCCCATACATGCTTCCGAAAAGGAATCGTAGGCATCGATGGCGATGATCACTGGCTGCTGATTGGCCAAGGCCTCTTTGATGGCTGCTGTGGATACCCGACCTGTGGCATGATCTGCCAGGGAAAAATAATCGTCGATTTGATAAAGTGGGCCTTGGCGGACGTTTCTGGCCCTTGGTTCTGCCTCGCAGTGGTAGCCAAATTCTTTGTGCCGAAAACAACCACTTTCTTTCATCAATTCCAAGGCCGATTCGATGGAAATTCCAAAGCTGTTGCAGTCTTCACTTTTGCGGAGCTGATTGAAGACGTGGGAGACCGAATAGCTGAAGTCGGTAATCAGTTGGCGATTGGTCCAACCCCTTTGGCGGGCATCCAAAATGCTGAACGCGCTGTAGGCACAAGCCCAAGCCGTACAATCCATGAAGGCTTGTTTTCCAGCATAGGGGCAATGGGCCTTGAGAGACGACTGCCTTGGCAGGGCTTGAATGGATCGATTTGCCGGAACCCCCTTTGTCGACTGGCGGTACAATGCCGCATCAAACTCACAACCCAGGGGAAACCGCCTCGATTGGGCCTGGCTGTTCAGCAGCGGAAGCAGCAACAAAGCCAGCAGCAGTGGAGGGAAGTGGTTTTTCATGGTTGTTTTGTATAGATTTTTAAAACATCTCCTACTCGGATCAAATCGGCCTCCAAAGCATTCCATTCCTTGAGTCGGAGAGCAGTTGTCTCATGCGTTTTGGCAATTTGGAAGAGGGTGTCATGCTTTTGGACAATGTATGTTTTGTAAGGCATGGGGGCACACTCTCCGGGGTACATGGCAAAGACAGGTATTTGTTGCTTGCCATAACTTTGGGCCGTTTGGCTTGTCATCTCTTTGGCAGCCTGCAGGACGTCCAACCAATTGGCCTCTCGACTTTCTTTGGTCTCGTAGACCATCGACTCCATCAGCGAAAGCGTAAAATACCCCCCCAAATAAGGACTGTAATAGGAGGAGGAACCCACTTGGCTGCTGCAGGCCACAATGCTGCCCTCGGCCTCGCAAAACAGGCGCTGGTAATTGGCCTGGATGATGTCATTTGCCACCCTTGGGCGATACGCTAGTGAAGCTTCTCCGCGACTGGCTGTTGGATGTCGACTCTTCCCATTGCAAGCATCTGCAAGTGCAATCAACAGGCGTGGGCTTTTGGTTTGCAACAGCTCTCTGACTTTTCCGAGAGACAAAGAGGCCCGGCCAGGAATCAGAAAATCGGGCCAAGTCGATCCACGATTGATGCCATGCCCCGAATAGTGGAACAGCACAACGTCCTGCTTCGAGCAGTTCAGTCGCTGCGCGATGGCGATGATGGAATCGGTAATGACTTCTGATCCAGTAATATACACTTTGTTGATCGAAAGGGCCGTATATTTTTCGACCAATGCGAGTTGTTTATCGATTCTCTCTAGATTGCTTCGACAGGCTTTGCCCAAGGAAGCATTCTGGGTATCTGCCACCGCAATGAGGTGCAATGTGGCCGCCGATGCATCCGGCCAGAAGCACAAGCAACAAAGAAGGATCAGGAATACTTTCATAGACAGACATTGAGGGATAACGGACTGATTCCCGAATTAAACGGCGAATTGGACAAGTGTCACCACTGCTTGCGCTTCTTTTTTCCCACATTTGTGCTCCTTCATCCATTGGCAGCAGGGCTTGGTCCAATAAACGGATGGGTCTTACAGGGGATTGTTATTTTGCACTGCCTGCTGGTATATTTTGTCTAAAAAGCTTTGAAACTAATGAATGACCCAATCAAAAGATGGACAAGCATATTGCTGGTGCTCTCCTTTCTCACTTCTTGCACTCAAATTGTATCGACCGACCCTGCTCCTGGACAAGAGGAGGAAACCTTTCAACAGTTGTTGGAAGAAGCCATGCGCGATTCCTACGACCAAGCTGCGGGCATTTCCATGGCCGTGGTGGCTCCTTCGCTGGGCATCGATTGGAGTGGGGCGGTTGGCTCTGATCGGCGGGACAGTCTGCAAACCTTGGGGACCGATCAGCCGTTTCGCATTGCCAGCGTGACCAAAACCTTTGTGGCAGCTGCCATCCTCCGGCTTCACGAAATGGGAAAATTGGAGCTCGACGAGTCCATTGCGCCCTACATTTCAGAGGAACACCAACAACTGCTTCGCTCAGGCGGCTACCAAGTCGATGCCATCACCTTTCGCCATTGTCTCAACCACACCAGCGGCTTTCTGGATTACGCCATGTCCAATCCCTACATGCAAATGGCCCAAAACAATCCCCGCCGCCGTTGGACCCGCACAGACCAGCTCCAGTTGGCCATGGAAATCGGTCCGCCACTGGGCGAGCCAGGAGAGCGGTACAGCTACAACGATACGGGCTACATATTGGCGGGCGAGGCCATCGAAGGCCTGGTAGACAGCAGCCTTGCCTATGGCCTGCGCTCTTTGCTCTCCTTTGATCAATTGGCCCTGACAAGCACCTGGCTGGAAACATTGGAAGAAGAACCCAAGGGCCTGCCCCGTCAAGTCAGACGCTACCTTCGCCGAAGAGATTTTACAGATTGGGACCCTTCCATCGATTTGTATGGCGGTGGCGGACTGGTATCTACCACCCGCGATCTGGCCCATTTTGCCCAAGCATTGTTTGAAGGGAAAATTTACCAGCAGGAAACCACCTTGGACAAGATGCTGTCAAAGGCAAGCTATGGAGAATCGTACCATCCAGAGGAGGACGAACGCTACAAAGACTATCGATTGGGACTGTGGGAGATCGACATTTACGGGGAGAAAGCCTATACCCACTTTGGGCTGTGGGGCACCCAATTGCTGCACATTCCCGCCTACAACTGCTCCATTGCCATCAACTTTACCAGTGGCCATTGGGAGCGATTGATGAAAAAAACCATCTTGGTCATCCGAAATCGGCAGAACGCCAGCTAGGATGCGCTCATTACAATTTCTAAATCTACCTTTTCACATGTCCGTTATTTCCATTTCCAATCTTCAGTTTGCGTACAAGCGAAAGCATCCCATCCTCCGGCAGCTCAGCATGGAGGTGCCCAAAGGAAGCATTTATGGTTTTTTGGGGGCCAATGGGGCTGGCAAGAGTACCACCATTCGCAACATACTGGGTTTGCTCAAGCCACAGGCGGGGGCCATCCAGGTGTTGGGGCATGAGGTGGCCACGGCTGGTTCCGAATTGTACCGAAAAGTCGGCAGCCTGATCGAGTCGCCTTCCTATTACAGCCATTTAACGGGAGAGGAACACCTGCGCATTTCCAGTCACTATCTGGGGAGGAATGCTCGGAAAAACATTGGGGGCATTCTGGAAAAGGTGGGCTTGGTGGCTGCTCGCCACAAGAAAGTGGGGCAGTATTCTACGGGGATGAAGCAACGGTTGGGCCTGGGAATGGCCTTGATCCACGATCCGGAATTGCTGCTGCTGGACGAGCCGACCAATGGCCTCGACCCGACGGGCATCCGGGAGATTCGGCAGATCATTCAAGCTTTGCAGCAGGAGGGAAAGACCATTTTGTTGTCCAGTCATCTCCTGTCGGAAGTAGAGCGCATCGTAACACATCTGGGCATTTTGCGGGATGGGAAAATGGTGTTTGAAGGGAGTTTGGAGACATTGGCGCAGGAGGGCATCTTTCAGCCACAACTGGAGGTGGAAACCAGCGACGCAGCAGCCTTGGTGGCGGCCCTGCCAGAGCTGAAAGTCCTCCAACAGTCGGAGGGGCGCTTGCAACTTGCCATCGCCGATCGCAGCCAAGTCCCTGCATTGATTCGCCGTCTGGCTGCCACGGGAATCGATTTGTTTGCCTGCCGGGTGCTGACAAGCGATTTGGAAAAATCATTCCTTCACCTCACAGAAGAAGAACAACGAAAATGAATCAAAGCTTTCATCTGCTTTTGGCCGAGTGGACCAAACTCAAGCGAAGTCCAGCCTTGTACCTCAGTGGGGCGGTGGTCTTGTTTTTGATCGCCTTTTTGGCCTTTGTCCATTCGATGGACGTCCAATCCTTGTCTGAGTTGGATGCCAATCCCTGGGAACGCTACCTCAACAGGGGCATCATTTCCTATTCCGTCTTTGTGCTCAGTGCCTTTGTGGTCCTTTTTACTGGAGCTGTCCTTCACTTGGAACAGCGGGCCAATGCCTGGAAATATCTCTACACCTTACCAGTGGGCAGGGGAGGGTTTTACTTCGCCAAGCTCTTCGCCATTTTACTGGTCTTGTTTGCGATGGGGCTGTTGCTTGTGGGGGGCTTGTGGCTGTCTGGACAGTGGCTGCATCTGTTTTTTCCCGAATTTGAATTGAATTTCTACCGGCCCCATTGGCGGGATGCTTTTGAGATGATGGCCCATAGCTTCTTGGCCATCTTGGGCGTATTGGGCATCCAGTATTTTCTGGGGCATGTGTTTCGCCAATTCATCGCTCCGATGGCCATTGGGACCATCTCGATCTTGCTGGGCTTCATCGTGGCAGTGGGAGACAAAAAAATGGCCTTGTTTGTCCCTTATGCTTATTCGGCGATTGTACAAGACTATCAGATGTTTCGCTTTACCCATCGCCAGGAATTCGATGGCTGGTGGCTCAACAACATCGAGTGCTATAGCCTGGGGGTGTTTTTGTTTTTTGTCCTGTTGGGCCATTGGTACGAGCGTCGCCGCAATGTCCATTGAGCGGAACAGAAGAAAAGCCATGGGAAGAGACTGCATTTGCGGGGAGTTTGCTATATTTGCTGGCTCCGATTCGTATATTTTGTAATTGTATAGATAAGAAACTGAGTAGCAAATAGATGCGAGACTTCCACAGCGATAAGAAAAGGTATTTTGACATGCAGCATCGCACGACTGCTGAGCACATCATCCCTTTCATCGAGGCCCAAATCGATTTGAAGACTCCGATGCAGGTGTTGGAGATTGGCTGTGCTGAGGCGGGCGTGCTCAAGGCATTTACCGACCTGGATCACCAGTGCATGGGCATCGAATTGTCGGCCGGGCGGGTGGAGTTGGCCAAGCAATTTTTGGCAGAGGAGCACAGCCGCGGGCAGATTCGCTTTTTTTCCAAAAACATCTATGACATTGACCTGGAAAAGGACATCGGCCACCGCTTTGACCTCATCTTGTTGAAAGATGTCATCGAACACATCCACGACCAAGGCCGGATTTTGCGCAAACTCAAAGACTTTCTCAATCCAGGTGGAAAAATCTTCTTTGGCTTTCCGCCCTGGCAAATGCCCTTCGGAGGACATCAGCAGATTTGCAAAAGCAAACTGGCCGCTACCTTGCCCTACTATCACTTGCTTCCTCGCCCGATTTACAAATGGATGCTGGAGGCCTTTGGAGAGAATGAGGTAAAGGTGAGAAATTTATTGGAAGTCAAAGAAACTGGCATCTCCATCGAACGTTTTGAGCGATTGCTCGACCAGACCAACTACCGCATCCTCAAGCGACAACTTTTCCTATTCAACCCCATCTACAAGTACAAATTCAACCTCACCCCCCGCAAGCAAAGCTCCGTGGTGACCGCCATTCCGGTGGTGCGCAATTTTCTTTCTACTTGCGCATACTACCTTGTTGCCTCCGATCAACAATAAATGAATTGAGCATCAGTTAAAGCATATAAAACCTAAAGCCATGAAATCATTCCTACTTGTTTTAGCATTCGTGCCAGTCATCTGCTTCAGCCATTCCCTTCCGACTGATGGATTGTGGAAAGGCTACATCGTTCAAGATTTAGATGGGAATGAGCGCAATGAGAAAAGGCAAGATTTCATAGTGGTAAAGGAGAATTCTATTGTTCTTTTTCAGTTTCGCGAATTGCTCTCCATGAAAACGGGAGAGATACTGATCAAAACAAATGTTGACACATTGCCGTTGCAAGCCACTCAACAGGAATCGGTTTACAGCCTATCGCACAACGGTCGATCTCTGGAACTGAGATTCATCAATGAACAAGAGTGTAAAATTTTTCATCCTGCCTTTGTATTGACCTTCAAAAAGATTCAAAACCTACAGAAGTCCAAGCACTCCATTGAAGAGTATGAAAATTTCCTGATCGACAATACACTTGTGGAAATTGACCATCCTACCAATGAGATACTTGGTAGATTGAGTTACACCTATCTCAAAAACGGAAAAGCAACCTACAAAGAGTTGGATTCAAAGTCGAGTTGGCAATCTGATTACAGAGTTGTCGAATTCGAAGGCTACGTCTTCCTGAAAGGCATCACCTCTGCGCCCATTATTTTGCAAGACATTGACAAACACATTCTTCATGGGATGGAGGTTGATTACAGATATGATCCTGCCGAAATTGCTCTTTGTGAATTGGACGTGCTACCCAAAGAAGGAGGCAGCAAACCAGTTACCAACAAACCTTTCGAAATCACTATTAATCAAAGACCACATCAGGAGTGCCTATCAGAATTGTCTGCTGATCAGCTGGCTGCAGAGATGGACATTGCAAAAGGGATTACGGAGAAGCAGATTCCTGTTGATCAGGTGCAACATTCCTATGAATGCAATTGGATGTTTTTTCACGAAAAAAAATTTGATGGCTTCGCAAAGGCAACTGTCAAAAGTCTTCTGGAGATGGATTCGTCCCTATGTGAAATCATCGCCATTCCTTGTGGGTATTATGCGGAAAGAAGATCAAAAGACGAGGATTGGTATGTTTACTTGCACGAAGAGAGAATGGAAACAGATTCGTCCTACATCATCAAAAAGGCCTTTATGTGGAACAATACCTACCGAGTCATCAATGAGCACAAAAGCAAGGATGTTGTGTACTATGAAGATTACTCTCTTGACAAAAGGATACTCAGAAAAACATGGACTTATCTGAATGGAAAGGAAGCGGGAATCACCCGGATCTATGACGAGTCTGGAATGCTAAGAAAAGAGATTCAACATGAAAGGTGAAAAGGCTGCTTCCCTCGTTCAGCCAGAACCCTCTCTTGCCAATCGCAAAATCTGGCGGGCCAAATCCGCTGGCTCTTGTTCTGCCGTCGGAATTTCCCGACCAATAAATCCCGTTTCAGAGGCCCGTCCCAAGATGCCGTTGAGTTCCAAGGCTCGCTTCAACTCCCATTCCACCTGATCTGTCTGGCGCTGGTGGATTCTGCGCGCCTGTTCTGCCTCTGTACAACTCAACCAAAAACAGTGGATGTCATCTGACAAGGGAGCCAGCCTGTCCAGCAGGGCCTGCAGTTGTTGGGCATTTTCAAAGACATAGTTGACCACAAAATGCACATAGCCATGCCCTTGGTGGTGCTCGATCAGCAGACGGATGGTATCAAACAAATACAGGGTCTGCTGCTCGTCGTAAATGTCGGATGGGTTGACGGTACAAATGTAGTCGCCATCCAATAGGACCGATTGATGAAGCTGTTCGTGCAATTGCCAGGACAAAGTCGTTTTGCCCGTCGCAATGGAGCCGTTGAGAATGAGGATCAATTGTCTGTGGTTTATTGCATGCGGCCCATGACACCCTCCAGCTTGTAGCGCTGCTTGGCATAGGAGGCCTGCATTTTGGCCTGTTTGAGTTGAGATTCAATGAGCTTTTGTTCGCGACTGTTCAAGAGGAAGACAGAGCTTTCTCCGATGCGGAATTTCTCATTTTCTGCCGCCAGCAAGCGACGGTAGTTGTTGAGCATGTCGGCCTGCGTGTCCAGCTGTTGTGCCATCACTTGCAGTTGTTGGAGGACGCCGAGAATCTTGTTGCGAATGTCGAGTCGCTTGAAACGGGTTTTGTTTTCATTTTCCAGTTGAGAGATTTGCACCTGTTGCAAGCCCGCTCGTTCTTTCCGCAGGAAGAGGGGATAGGAAAATTGGACTTCCCACTTGTAGTTTTCCGTCAACAATTGGTTGAGGTCATTGCCATTTTGGGGCTTGTCAGGCGTAAAGTCAAAACCATCGGCCAGGAAATTGAAGTTGACATTCAGCTGTGGCTTGAAATTTTCCTTTTGCAGCCGCTCGTCCACTTGCAACATTTGTCGTTTGGCTCTGAGGGCCATCATATCAGGATGATAGAGCACGAGACTGTCGCGCAGCCAATTGGTGATTTGCGCTGGATTGACCCGCCACTCATCGATCCAATCCTGTGGGCGATAGGCCGTGGACAAAGCCAGTGGCAGGTTGTCGTCGTACCACAAAAAAGTAGACAAATACAGGCGGCTGTTTTCGAGGGCAGCCAGTGACTCCTGCAATTGCAATTGGCGATCCTGGCGGACGATCTGGTATTCGAGGGTATCAATGGCGGGTTTGTCCCCTTGAATGAAACTCTGCCGGATCATCTCAAATCGGTTGTCGGCCAAGTCCAAAGCCGCTCGGTATACTTGCACCACCTGGTATTGGAAGGCCCAATCCCAATACGCCTTGGTCGCATCGGTGAGCAATTCGTTGATGATCTGTCGGCGCTCTGCCTCGTTGGCATTTCGGTAGAGGCGGGCTTTTTGGACCTGAGCACGTCTTTGGTCGAACAACATGCCCCTGGCCAACGGCACACTTAGCCCGGCGATGGCCTGCCCAGAAGCGGGTAGGTTGTCCTCGGGATTGAGGAAGATGCCATCCGACCAAGCATAGCCCAGCTTGAAATCTACCCCCAGCCAAGTGGGGACCTTGACGCCAGCCTCCCCATATCGGAAGTAGTTTTTCTCGTCAAACGACTTTTGGGTATAGTCTCCATAGGCCTTGGGGTCGAAGGCACCACGAGCCTTGAGCAAATAAGCGTTGGCCTGGTCGTTGAGCAAATTTGCCTGCTGCCAGATGGGGTGCTGCTGACGGACCCAGTGCAAGAGACTGTCCAGGGGAAAGACAGGCGAGGATGCCGTGGGTAGTTGCTGCCCCATCACCGATGTGGATAAGCAAACAAAGAATAGGATGCGCAATATCATACTCATTATTTCAAGACGGACTTTACGGGTGGTTTGAACTTGGCTTCCTGCTCTTCGATGTCGTTTTGGTAAAAGTCAGCAGGGAAGCCGTTGAGCTGACGCCACAGTTCGTACCATACAGGAACATCTTGTAGCAAAGCGATGCCCTGTGCCCCAGCACCGACCCGCAACAGGTTGGGAAAGGGCTTCTCTTCTTCTCGGGCTTGTACAAGCACCCGGTAGTTGTTGTTGTCGTTGGGGATGTTGTCGATGGCGACAATGCTCCCCTTGTAGGTCCCAAAGGAAAAGTCGGCCCAGCCAGAGATGACAAAGGCTTGCCAACCATCGAAGATGAGTCGAACCTCCTGGTCCAATGTGATGAGCGGAAGATCCATCGGGCGCACGTACATCTCCACGGCCAACTCGCGCTCATAGGGCACAATGGTGGCGATCTTTTCTCCTTCTTTGATGACCTCGCCGAGACCCGAGACGACCGTCTTTGTCACATAGCCCGATTGGGGGGCCAAAATATAGTACAACTTGTTGCGTTGGTCATAGCTGGAGTACTGGTTTTCCAATTTGTTGACCGTAGCCGCCGCCTCGAATCCCATGGACTCGGCACTGAATCGGTCCGACTGTGCTTTGGCGATTTTGTTGTTGTACTCGTAGTCGATGTTTTGGAGCTTGAGTTGGGTGATTTCCACCTCGTTGCCTCCTTCTTGCAATTTGTTTTGGGCTGAGACCAGTTTGGCCTGGGTTTCCTGGGTTTTCAAGCGCTTTGCTTCCAGATCGCTCAAGGACTTGATGCCCTTTTGAAACAGGGTGTCGGTCCGCCTCATTTGAAAAGCGGCTACCTTGTAGTCCAATTTGGCTTGTTCCAGGGCAGCGGCCATGCTCTCTTGCTTGAGTTTGACCTGTTGAATCTTGTTGCGGAGCTGGTCTTTTTTCAAGATCAACTCTTGTCTCATGGCAGCAATTTGATTGTCCAGGGCATTGACCTTTTGCTCGTAGCTGTTTTGGGATGCCTTTTTGGCGGCAATCTGGCCAGCGGTTCGGCCCAAGAGGTCTGGATCGAGGTATTCCGCCTTTACTTCCGAGAGAAAAGCAATGGTATCGCCTGCACTGACCAATTCTCCTTCGCGGACGTACCATTGTTCGATTCGCCCGGCGATGGCAGAGTGCAACACTTGGGGGCGTTGTTCTGGTCGAAGGGTTGTCATCTTTCCTTTCATTTGGATGTTTTGGGTCCAGGGCAGGAAAAAGATGATCAGCGTCAGTACGAGGGAGACCGTCAGCCACCAGGCAAACATGCGGTTGGCGCGCGGGAGCTGGGTGTAGGTATTACAAGGCAAATCCTCCAGCTTCAGAGTGTCTTTGATGCTATTGTTCGAGATATTCAACATGCTTCGTAGGATTTACAATTTGAAGATTTCCTTGACAGATGGATTTTCTTTGAGGGATTCGAAAGGACCGTCGACCAACAGCTCGCCCTTTTTGAGGATCATTGTGCGATCGCATTTGGCGGCAAAAGTGGGATTGCTGGAGATGGCGATGATGGTCCAGGGATTTTTCTTGTCAGTCAAAAAGTCAATGATGAGCTGTTTTTCCTTGCGTTCGATCCGCGGCATGAAATTGTCCAGCAACAACAGACTTGGAGATGCGATGAGTGTTCTGACCAAGATGATTTTGGTGCGAACACTTCGCGGAACGTTCAGGCCATTGGCGACCAATTCACTTTGGTATCCGGACGGCATGTGGTTGATGTACTCGTGTAGGCCAATTCGCCTGGACATGCGGATGATTTGTTCCATGCCGATGTCTGGATTGCCCAAGTGGATGTTTTCCAGCACGCTGGCATTGAAGATTTCGTCATCATTGCTCAGATAGCCGATTTGCTTGCGCAATTGTTCCAATTTCATGCTCCGCAAGGGGATGCCGTTGAAGGTGATCATGCCCTCAAAGCAAGTGTACAACCCACTCAGGGCTTGGAGCAGGGTGGATTTTCCCGATCCATTGTAGCCCGCCAAACAGATTTTTTCTCCTTGCTTGATGTTGACCGTCAGATCGTTGAGGGTGGGGCGAATGGCATCTTCGTATTTGAAGCTGACGCCGTCGAGGCCGATCTCAATGGCTTTTTCTTCGCAAAAGCTGTCCAGTTCCAGGTTTCCGCCTTCCTCAAGGGGCAAGTCAGTCACGTATCCGATCTTTTCCAAGGCCGTCAATACATCGTAGATGTTTTCCATGCCGAGAATGATCTTTTCCACGGAGTTGACAATGAGGATGACGACGATCTCTGCAGCGACGAACTGGCCGATGCTGATTTGGTTGCGAATGACCAGTATGCTGCCCAAGAGTAAGAGCGTCGCCGTGATGATGACCTTGAAAAGGACCACACTGCTGTATTGAAACAGCAAAATCCGGAAGTGACTTCTGCGCGAGTTCAGATAGCTGGACACCAAACTGTCGGTGCGCTCGATGGGCAGGCGAGAGCCACCAGAGAGTTTGAAAATGTTCATGGCCCGTCCCAACTCTTCCAACCAGTGAGCCACTTGGTACTTGTATTTACTTTCTTTCAAGCTGGTTTCCAGTCCTTTGCGGCCTGTAAACTGAAAGATGATGGCGAGAATGACGACCAGCAAAAAACCGAAGAAAACAAAGAAAGGGTGGTAGAGAGACAGGAGGATCAACCCAAAGAGGATTTGAAGTCCTGCTGTCGAGAAGTCGATGAGGATCTTTGGGATGCCCTTTTGGATGGTCACCGTATCAAAAAAGCGGTTGATCAGTTCGGGCGGGTACACACCTGTGAGCTTTTCCAGTTGGAAGCGAGGGATTCGCAGGGCAAACTCAAAGGAAGAGCGGGTGAAAATGCGTCTTTGCAGGGTTTCGGTCACCGTTAGTTGCATGATTGTCAGCACGCCATTGAGCGCCACGCTGACCGTAATGATTCCGATGAGCAGGTACAAGGAAGAGGACGTTTCTCCTCCCACCAACAGATTGATGATGGCTTGTATGCCGAGGGGAAGAGAGAGCGTGATCAGTCCAGCAAAGAGAGCGTACAGGTAAATATAGCTGATGTCTTTCTGGTCCAATTCCAGCAAGCGAAAGAAGCGTTTCGTCGATTTCATGTGCTAAGTGGATATTCGTTTATATGTTTCTTTTCCGCTATTTCAAGTCAAATTGTGATAATTAAACTATTTGGTAGAATAGTATCACTATCATTTAACAAAGTTGCTTTTGCTTGGTTCGCTAAAATGAGATATATTTGCGGCAGAACTGAACGACAATAACTTTTACAATGGCAATCGGTATTAAAATTACCTTAAACGAGAAACTGTATTTGCGTGACCCTCAGGGCACTGAACTTGGTTGTAGCATCATCAAACACAGCATTTTACTGATCGATGAAATTGGGTTTGAAGCTTTCAACTTTAAGAAATTGGCCGCCAAAATGGCCTCTACGGAAGCTTCCATCTATCGCTACTTCAAGAACAAGCACCTATTGCTCATCTATTTGGTCTCCTGGTATTGGGAATGGATCAGTTATTTGATCGACCTGAACACGATGAACATAGGTGACCCGGAGCGGCGCTTGCGGATCATCATCGAAACCCTTGTTCATGCGACCAGGGAAAACCCTGCAATTGCCTATGTCAATGAGAGCATTCTTCACCGCATTGTCATTGCAGAGGGGTCAAAGGCATATCATACCAAGATGATCGATTCGGAAAACAACAAGGGTTTTTTCCTTACCTACAAGGCCCTCAACCAAAAGGTGGCGGAAGCAATCCTGGCTGTCAATGCGAATTTCACGTATCCCAACGCACTTGCCAGCAATTTGCTCGAAATGGCCAATAACCACATTTACTTTGCGCTTCACCTTCCAAGACTGACCAATGTCACGGTAGCTTCCGGAGAGGATTACTCGGACATCATCCAAATGTTGGAATACTTCTCCTTCAAACTACTTGAAAAGTAGACAAATCTTTGGCTGCAATTGTTGCAGGAATCGCGAAAGGAGAAAATTGCGTCTTTGGAAAATTGGGTGGAGAGATCAAAAACTCGGGACCAGTAGGACGGTCTCAAAGAGATGGGTTGCGGTCGCTCGGAGCCGTTGAAAATGTTCTTTCAACGGCTTTGGGGATGGATTTTGAAATGCACAGATGGACCGTGCTTAGGTTAGCCTGTTAGAATAAGTGGGGAATGCAGTTCGATCAGTTCATCAATTCCTGCATGCTTCTTGCGTGGTATTTTATCTCGATCGATTTCTTCAGCTGTTGGCGTGCTACGAAAATGCGACTCTTGATGGTACCCAGCGGCAAATCCATGTCCTTGGCGATTTCATCGTAGGCAAATCCTTGGTAGTGCATCAAAAAAGGCTTGCGGTATTTTTCCTTCAGCCCGTCAATGATCTGTTGCAATTCCTTGCCGAAGACAGTAGACTCTCCCTGGTTGCTGGTACTTTGGCGCACATCAGAGTCAATCAGATAAGAGTTGTTGGACCAATCGCTCAGCACCTTGCGCCGCTTGGCAGCCCGCAGATTGTTGATGAAGGTGTTGCGCATGATGGTCACCAGCCAGGCTTTCAGATTGGTATCGGGGCGGAATTTGTCGCGGTTTCGCAAAGCGCGGAAAGCCGTTTCTTGAAGCAAATCATTGGCATCTTCCCCATTTTTGGTCAGACTCAGGGCAAAGGCCCGCATCGGGGGGAGGTAAGCTGCCAGTTGTTCCTGAAATTGAAAAGTACTCATGATTTATCGTTTTTTGTAGTTATATTTTAACTATGTTCCATGATAGTAATACTATTGAATACAAATATATTACCTGCGAGCCTTAATAGCAATAGTTTTTCCGACCAAATCCATTAATAATTTTTATTCTAACCATTAAGGATTGTGAAATGAAACCTGCAAGACATTTTTATTGTATGTTTGAATCAAAAGGCTCCCTCGGCGCCCCGATCTCATTGATGCGATGGTACAATCTGACCTGACAAAAAGCAGTCTCAAAAAGTGGTTGAAACGAACGGGAATTGTGGCAATGGTACTGTTGGTTTCTTTGCTCATCTTATCGCAATACCAACCCTTCCAACAAAAGTTGGTCAATTCTTTCCTCCGGGACCTCAGTGCCCAACTCGGTACCCAAGTCAAGGTGGATCGCATCCATTGGCGGGCTTTTCAGCGCTTGGAGCTGCGGTCTGTTCTCCTTCGCGACCTACAATCGGATACCTTGTTGGCCATCGACCGCCTCACCTTACATTTTCACCCCCTCCAATTGTTTCAACAGAAGATTTCTGTGGACAAGCTGTATTTTGACCGGGTGGATCTGCGATTGGAAAAAAGAGAGGATGGCTCTTTCAATTTTGACTTTCTCACCAATGCTTTTGTAGATACCAGTGCTGCAGAAGCAGTTGTGGACACTGCCGGAAGTACCACGCCTTGGATCGCATCGGGCCGTCAGCTTCGGTTTCGCAAGCTGAATCTCACTTATGAAGACAAAAGTACCCAGCAAACTGTCTCGGCTTATTTGGAAACACTGAATGCTCATCACCATTGGATCGACCTGGGCCAACAATCTGTACAATTGGCCTCTCTGGACATCTTTCGGCCCCTGATCGAGATGAATGTGCCCGCAACGGTGGACAGCCTTTCTCAAGAGGAGCCCGATTCTGTACTTGTGTCATTGACTTTTCCAGATATTGGCTGGGACATCCAGTTGGGCAAAAGTCAATTGACAGAGGGGCATTTTGCCATGCGTTCCGCCAATTCCTCCGGGCCTCCTCCGGCTTTTGATCCCACCAATTTGTCTTTGCAAGACCTTCGGTGGGACATCCGAGACCTGTTGATCAACGAGCAGCAAATTGCCTTGGACATAGAGGAGTTGGCTGCCAGCGATCATTCTGGCCTGCAGTTGGAGAAATTGACGGCCAAGCTCAGCCTCAGCGATACCGTCAGCCTGCTCGACAATTTTGCCTTGCAGACCCCTGATTCTCGTTTGGCAAGTTCTCTTCGCCTACAGTATTCCGATTGGGCCAGTCTCCTGCAATGGGCCAGTGGTGCCGATCGGACACAGGCTTCCAACATCCTTGCAAGACTCGAACTGATTCCTTCTCAACTCTCTCCCAAAGACCTGCGATTGTTGTTTCCAAGCCTTTTCAAGGGACCGAATTTGAAAAAGATCGATCTATCGGGCAAGCTAGAAGGCAATATGGCTCGGCTGATACTCCAAGATTTGAACCTTCGCTATGGGGCGAAAACAGCTTGTCGAATCACAGGCAACATCAGAGACCTCGCCACTCCAGAGAAGTTGTCTTATAACCTGCAGTTGAACAATGCCCGCACACAGTATTCCGATCTCCAACAGTTTGCAAATTTGCCTGCTGCCATGAGCGATTGGGGGACCTGGACGATCAATGGTCGGTTCCAGGGAGGAATGGACGAGTTGGCGGTAACAAAATTGGATTGGATGTGCAGTGAAGGTCCACAGGTCAAGGCGACGGCTTGGGTCAAAAACATCTCTACGGTTTCTGATTTGCAATTTGGGTTGGATGTGGCGTCGCTCCAGACGCAGTTGGTGCATTGGGATGGCTTTTTGCCCGACAGTTTGTTACCTGCATTTGCGGACAGCCTGGGAGGATGCCAACTCAAGGGAACCCTCAGCGGAGGCATCGATGAATTTGAGACCGACTTGGCATTGCAAACGGCATTGGGCGGATTGGAAAGCAAGGGAAGCATTCGATTTTGGGACGATTACCAGAATGCCCGCTACCAAATGGAACTGCGGGGACAGCAACTTGCTCTGAATACAATTTTGCAGAACGACTCCTTTCAAACTGCAAATCTAGATCTACAAATCGAGGGAGAAGGCCTGCAACCCAGCGATTGGAACAACGACTGGACAGCCGCGGTCCATTCTCTTCGCTACCGGGGACAAACCTATGACAGCCTGGCCTTGACAGGAAGAATGCTGCCCTCCCTTGTCAAAACCAAGGCCCTGATCAAAGACCCCAAATTGGCCTTTGCGCTGGAAGGCGACATTCAACTCCAAGACAGCAATCAGATTTACACTCTAGACTTGCAATTGGATACAGCAGATTTGCAGGCATTGGGCCTTTCCCAAAGAACTATGGTCCTCCAAACGGACCTAAGGGCATTGCTTTCCGACATTCGCCCGGATGAGTTGGCGGCCGAGATCACTTTGGCCGATCTTGTCTTGACCGACAGCTCCCAGTCTGCGGAGCTGAAGCGCCTGGAATTTTCCAGTCGGCCACCCGTAGGCACCCAAAGTCGATTCATCGAACTGACAAGTGATTTTTTGGATGCAAAAATGGAGGGCACCTACCAGTTGAGCCAATTGCAGCGAGTGGCTTGGGAGTGGCTGGATGGCTATTTTTCATTGGAAAAACTCCAGGCAGATTCTATGGTCAATCAACGCCCGCTTGTTCCGACAGATGTGCGCTTCCAACTGGCGCTGCGCGACCCGCGGGCCTTCCGGCAACTCTTGCTTCCCGACTTGACGAGCTTTGGAGGACTAAATATAACAGGCCAGCTCAATTCAGAACGCTCCGATGGCCAGCTGAAGGCCTTTTTGCCCAATTTGGTCTATGGAAAGCAAGGCTTGGACAGTTTACAGTGGGATGTTCAGACTGCGAACGGCAGCCTCTTGAGTCAGTTGTATGTACCCAAGCTGCAATTGGGCGAAAACACCCGTTTTTTGGATGTCAGTACCTTACTCATTGCGGAAAAGGACAGCCTGAATTGGGTGGTGCAATCCCTGGCGCAAGAAGATACCGTGGCCTGGGAATTGGCGGGTGGACTGAGTCAGGACAACCGTGATCTGTTGTTGGTTTTTCAGCCCATCGTCCGGGTCAATGGCATGGATTGGGAAATTGCGCAAAAGCAGCCCATCCGCTTTGCCACTGCCGATGATTGGTCGGTGAATGGCTTGCAATTTCGACAGGGCAGACAAGTCATTTATCTAGAGGCTGATGAGGAGACCTCCAACTTGCAGTTTCAAGACTTTCAGATTGCTGTTTTTTCTCCTTTGCTCGACTTGCCCAATGGCTACTTGGAGGGGCAGCTCAATGGCTCGGCCAATGCGCGTTACATCGACGCTCGCTTGGGCTATACGGCCGATTTGCGGCTCGACAGTTTGACCCTGGATTCGCTCATCCTTGGAAATCTGAGCATTGATGCTCGACAAAACGGGGACCAACTCATTCGATTTGCCACTTCCTTGGATGGCTTTGGAAATCAGTTGTCGGCCCAGGGAGATTACCAATTGTCCTCCGGTCGGATTCAGTCCAAAGCTGCGGTGCAACGCCTGGAAATGCGGGCCTTGGATCGCTTTCTGCGGGGTTTGATCCACGACAGCAAGGGCGCACTGACGGGGAATTTTCAAGTCGCTGGCCCGCTTGACCAAGTGACCCTTCAAGGGCAACTCAATATGAAGGAGGTCGAAACCACCATCGACTACATCAATGCCCGTTACCAAATCGCCGATGCCCAAATCCAAATCGAAGAAGATCAAATCGATCTGGGGCGCATTGACATGTTGGACAACAAGGGGCGCAAGGCCATGCTGGGTGGGCAAATTCGCCACGATTATTTCCAAGACATCGACCTGGATTTGCGATTTCAGACCGACCGCTTCTTGTTTCTTGACACAAAGCCTTCCGACAATGAGTTGTTTTATGGCAAACTCGTCTTGGCCTCCGACGTTCGCATCAAAGGCAGTCCGGAAAGTGCCCGCTACCTGATCGATGCCACCACCTTGGAAGACACCCGACTGGTCGTCATTCCCCTCACAGATGAGCAAGCCATTGCCACGGATGACTACATCCTTTTTGGCCGCCCAGAAATCGACAGTTTGGGCCGGGATACCAATTATCTGCAAAGGCAATCACTCAGCTCGCCAGGTGTCGATTTGCAACTTTTGCTGACCACCACAGACTCGGCCGAGCTGGAAATCATCGTCGATCCCATCAGCGGAGACAAACTCACTTGCCGGGGCAATTCCCGCCTCCGGGTCGACATGGACAAGGCAGGGGATGTGTCCATCAGCGGCGCCTATGAAATCACGGAAGGCAGTTATCGCTTCAGCTACGATCAGTGGATCAAACGATCGTTTTCCATTCTCCCCGACAGCAAAATCACCTTTGATGGTGACCCACTGACGGCTCGCTTGGGCATCACGGCCAGCTACCGAACCAAGGTCCCCCTGGCTGACTTGGTGGCCAACTTCATCTCAGACAATGACAATCTGGGCATCCAACGGGGAGAAGTAGAGGTGCGCATGATCATCGGAGGGGATTTGACCCATCCAGAATTGGAATTTGACATCGTCTTGGTCGATGGCCAGCGAGGGCCCCTGGTCGAATTGGTCCAGGCGCGTTTGGCACAATTGAGAAGCCAGAAAACGGAACGCTACAAACAAGTCTTTAGCCTGCTGCTTTTCAACAGTTTCCTCAACGAATCGACTGGAGGTGTTGCCATTTCCGAGGCGGGAGAAACAGCCATTTTGTCCAGTGTGAGCAAGTTGATTTCCAATCAGCTCAATCGACTGGCCAACAAAGTGCTCAAGGGAGTCGAACTCGAATTGGGCGTGGACGCTTACCGCCCCGGCATCGATCCATCAGCGGGAGAGGAAGGGCTGGCGACGCAGGTCCAATTGGGTCTGTCCAAGCGCCTGTTCAACGATCGATTGAAAGTCCAGGTGGGTGGCAATCTCAACGTGGGAGCCAGCGGCAGTTCAGATTCGGAGGCGTTGACCACCCTCACGGGGGATTTTGCGTTGGAGTACCAACTCAGTCCCAAAGGCAATACCATGCTGCGGGTGTATCGGCGCAGTGACTACGATGCCTTGAACGAGGGCAATGTGAGCCGGACGGGGGCGGGCATTTCCATTCGCAAAAATTTGAAAAACAAGAAACGAAATCGGAATAAATGAATCAGGGGAGCAGACAGAAAGGCTGGGGTTGGAGCATGGCATGGCTGGTGTTGCTGTTGGTGGTTGGCTGTTCGCCAGGGCGGCATTTGGGGCCTGGTGAAAAATTGTTTGTCGATGCCAAGATTGACTTTGAAAAGCCCAATGCTTTGCAGCACAAAAAAATCCTACGCGAGCAATTGCAGACCCTGATTCGGCCCGTGCCCAATAGTTCCTTTCGCTTGTGGGTGTACAATTTGTGGAAGGAGCCGAAAAAATCAAAAGGTCTCAAATATTGGCTCAAGTACAAGTTGGGGGAGCCTCCTGTCTTGTACGACCACCAAAAAGCGGAGCGGAGTCGCTTGATCTTGGAAAAGTATGTGCAGGACGAGGGCTACCTTACGGCCAGGGTTCGATTGGATAGTTTGCACAAAAAATTCAGCATACAACCCACCTTCACTGTCCAGGCCCCCAAGCGCTACCGGATTGCTCACATCCATTGGCCGGATGGCGGGGAGGTGCTGGACAGCCTGGCCCGGCAATTTCGCGAAGACTTGCCTTTGGAGGAAGGGGACATTTACCAGACCGAAAAGCTGCGCTCGACCCGAAAGTTGCTGACAGACCAAATCCGCCAGCTCGGATATTACGGGCTGACACAGGAAGACTTGTACTACTATGTGGATACCAGTCAGCTGGCAGACTCTGTGGACATCTACGTGCGTTGGAAACCCAGCGAGGATTCCAGCAAAATCCGGCCGTATCGACTGGGGGTGACCCGCATCCATCCCGCCCACGATGCAGCTTCCACGTCTCCCACCGACACCATATTATACAATGGCTTGTATTTGATCGAAAACGAATTTTTCCTGCATGAAAAATTGCTGGCCAAGGCCATCAGGGGGCGGCAGGGCGATTTGTACAACAGTCGATTGCAAAGCAGCAGCATTCGCTATCTGGACGATCTGGATGTCTACCGATTCATCAATGTACAGACAGCCATTCGATCCGACAGCAGCGGGCAGTATTTGGATCGCGCCTTCTATCTGAGTCCCCGCATCGTTCGCGATGTGCGATTTGATTTTGAGGCCAACACTCGTTCTGGAAGTTATCTGGGGATATTGTCGGCAGTCAATTTTACCAACCGCAACTGGCTGGGCGGAGCGGAGCGATTGAATGTGGGAATTTCCGTTGGTGGGGAAACCCAGTTTGGAGTCGGCAACAATTTGTTCAATACCTTGGAGGAAAGTGTTCAGGCATCGGTTTCTTTGCCAGACCTGTTGCTGCCCATACCAGATCGCTTTCGGAAGCTGTATCGGGACTACGTGGCGCGCACGCGATTCAGCTTGAGCAATGTCTTTCAGCAGCGCACCCAGTTGTATGCCGTCAATCGCTTTTCGGCCAGCATGACCTATGACTGGAAGAGCAAGCGACGGGTTCACCACCAGTTGAGTCCTGTGTATTGGGAAAACAATTTGACCTTCAACATCAGCGATGCCTTTCAGGAAGAGTTGGACGAAAATGTGCGCTTGGCCAACAGCTTGAGCAACGTCATGATTCCGGGTGGACAGTATCGCCTGAGCAGCAGCAACCAACAGTTGGGGCAGGCCAAGCCCTACTGGGCGCTCAATGCACAGTTGGAATTGGCGGGGCATTTGGCATATGGGGTGGCTCGCTTGAGTCGGCCAAATCGGGCGGCTGCCTACGAGCTATTGGGCTTGCCATTCAGCCAGTATACCCGCCTCAATGTAGATGGGAAGTATCACCTGCAGCGGGCCAAGCACAGTTGGGTATTTCGCTTCAACGGAGGTTTCATTGGTGCATATGGCAATTCAACGGTGGCTCCGATCAGCAAGCAGTTTTCCGTTGGTGGTTCCAATAGCATGCGGACCTTCCGCTTTCGACAGCTCGGCCCTGGCAACTACTTTGATCCCGATGAAGACGATCAAATCACCTTTGAACAAACGGGCGACATCAAGTTGGAGGCCAATTTGGAATACCGACAATCTTTGGGGACATATTTTGAAGTGGCTGCCTTTGTAGATGCAGGCAACGTATGGTTGCTCAACCAAAGTTTGGGAGAAGACAAACAAGGGCAGTTTTTGGCAGATCGATTTGCCAACGAGATTGCTGTTGGAAGTGGCTTTGGACTGCGATTGAATTTGTCCTTTTTTGTGATTCGCTACGATTTTGGCTGGCCGCTGCATCAGCCCTCGGTGGATGGACGCTTTGAATGGAATTGGGACCGTTTGGACTTTTGGAACAACTCCTGGCTGTTTCGGAATATGGTGGGAAACTTTGCCATTGGCTATCCCTTCTGACTTTGCTCGTTGCCACTTCTCAATTGTTGCAATCGACTCAGTTGAGCCCGGAAATGATCTGCTTCATCCAATCCAGCTTTTCTACACTTCCCGATGGCCAATTGCAGTTGTTCGATGGCAAGCGGTAGTTGTCCCAATTCTTCGTAAATGATGAACAAGGCCTCGTGCATCTCCAAACTGCTGGCATGGGCCTCGTGTTCTTCAAAGATCAACTGAGCCCGCTTCAGAGCCGGGATGGCTTTGGTGAACTGTTGTTGTTCAGACCAAAGCACGGCCAGATTCCACAGAACGGAGGCTTCCAACTGTTGGTGACCAATGGCCTGGAAAACGTCGAGTGCAAACAAATATTCCCTTTCTGCTCTGTTGTCTTGTTGGTATTCAAAATAAATGTTGCCCAAGTTTTGCCGGATCTCAGCTTGCCCAGACAGATCGTTTCGTTTTTGGTAGAGTGCCAGGGCTTCCAGAGAGTAGCTTTCCGATTCTGAATAGTCCTCCTGCTCATAGGAAATATTGCCCAGATTGTGGAGCAATTCTGCTTGGAAGTCTTCGTCTTTGTGTCGCCGAAAAATGTCGAGGGCTTGTCGGAAATACCCTTTGGCAGATTCCAGCTGTCTGTTGCTCTCTTCCAATGAACCCAGTCCTTGGTAGATTTGCCCGACCTTGTAGTCATCACCTTGCGTCTGATAGAGCTGGAGGGCTCGGAGAAAGTAGGGGCGGAACTCTTCAACATCGTCCGTCTCCCTGGCGGTGGCTCCCAGGTTGCTGAAGATTTCTGCCTGCATGGCAATATTTTCCGTTTCGACATAAAACGGCAAGGCTTCTTTGTAGTGTTGTTGGGCCGGCGTGTTTTTTCCCAAACTAAAATACAGCGCCCCGATGTTGTTGTGAAGATCGGCAATGAGCTTGCGGTCTCCGGTCTGTTGCGCCCCGTCCAAAGCAGTCTGGTAGGTTGTCTGTGCTTTTTCGAATTGATCGAACTGTAGATACAGATTTCCCAAACTCATCTGCAGGGCAAGGACGTTTTTTGAGTCATTGACGGAGTTGAGGTAGTCAATGCCTTTTTGGAGCCAATGGCTGGCCTTGGAAAAGTCCCGATCTCGTTGTGCGAATAGGTGGGCCAAGGATTGGTAGAGGGGGAGGAGAAGGTGTTCTTTGTCTTGCTGCCCTTGTAGTTCTTGCATCGTTTGGACAAACAATGACTCCGCTTGGTCTGCTCTTTGCGTTTGGAGAAAGATTCGACCAATCCCTATTTTTGACCAAACGAAATGCTTGCCATCATCCAATCCCATCTCTCCTTGCTGAAATCGGCGGACGTTCCACTGGTAGATGTCGATGGCAGGCTCAAAGCGTTTTTGGTCTTCGAACGCATCTGCCATCAACAGCATGAGCTGGGGCCATTCTGCAGCAGTCTCCGGGTCTTGTGGCCCTTGCTCGTACTGTGCGCGTGCCGCATTCAACTGCTCGAACAACTGTTGTCGTTTTTGCCAGGCTCCTTGCCTTTGGTACCATCTGTTGAGAATGGATACTGGGGCGAGCACACTTTGTCGATCTTGCAATGCCATTTGGTAATAAAATAGCAAATTGTTTTCCTCTAGGGCAATGATTTGGTCCAGCTGTTCGTGCATGGGGTCTGCCAATTGTTGCCATTCGTTGAGGACAAAGAAGACGGGGTATTGGAGGTTGAGAAAACAAAACAGCCAGTCGATTTTCTCTTGGTGGGAGGCATCCTGAAAAGCGCGCTGCCAACGGTTGCGATACATGGGGTGGACCTGGAGGAGTTGAAGGTCGGGGAGGGGAGAGGGCGCCTCTGCCAGCCAACCAGCAGCAAGCAATGCCTCCAGTGTCTGTTCAAACCCTTCGAAGGGAGGCTTGAAGAGCAGTTCTTCTTCCAACAGGGCCGGAAAATGCCGGGCGATGAAAGCCTTGGAAAACAAGGTCAGACTGCTGAAGTAGTACAGAGGCAGTGCTTGCTGTGGCGACATCAGCCAATCGGGTCACTTATTGGAAAAGACGCGATAGGTCCAGGGCTCGAGTTGGAATTCCTGTCCATTGATCATCTGCAATTTGAAATTGTTGAAGACCTCTGTGTATTCTCCATTGATCCGGTCACTTTGCAGGCGAATGTTTTGCTTTTCTCCAGAAAGATTGATGGCAACGATGACTTGGTCTCCATTTTTTTCCCGCATGAAGGCATACACTTTATCATCTGCCCCAGTCGCTATTTTGGTCAAGGGACCACCAGCTTCTCCATTCCACAAGCCTTGGTTGCGATGCTTCAGTTCAAAGAGCGTTCTGTAGAAGCGTTCGTAGGAATACTCTCCCCAGGAAATGGTGTCTTTTTCGAAGAAGGCCAATTGCTTGTCCATGGCCGATTCCATGCCGCCATAGATCAAGGGCATGCCGTCGAAAGTGGCGGTGAGCACGGCAAAGGCCAGGTGGGCATCTCCCATGCGCTGGAAGACCGTTCCTGCCCAGGCATTTTCATCGTGATTGGACGTAAAGTGCATGGCATATCCCTTTTGGTAGAGACTGTCTTTGTGGGTCAACAGTTGATCGATGTCCAAGGCGTTGACTTGCCGGACTTCCTCCTGGTCTCCTTCTACGACATTGCCCTGTTCCAGTTTTTTTGTTTCCCCTTTCACCGCTCCGTTGGCGCGTGCAATGTCATTGAGCAAGTGGTGCATTTCCCAGCCGTAGTCCATGACAAAGTAGCCCTTGTTGCGCAGCTCTGGCGACTCGGCCTCTGCCAATAGAAACAGTGGTTTGATTTGATACAGCTGTTGGGTGCAGGTATCCCAAAAGCTTTGTGGAACGCTGTGGGCCACATCCATTCGGAAACCATCGATTCCCACATCTTCCACCCAAAATTTCATGGCGTCGATCATGCCTTGTCGCATGTCTGGATTGTCGTAGTTGAAGTCAGCCACATCGGTCCAGCCCCAGGACTGTCCGGTGTTTGGATTGAGGGGATCGGTGATGTTGCCTGTGGAGTCTTTGGTGTACCAATCGGGATGCTCGCTGATCCAGGGATTGTCCCAGCCAGAGTGGTTGGGGACCCAGTCGAGGATGCAGTACATGCCCAGTTCGTGAATTCGATTGAGGAGGCGCCGAAAGTCGTCCATGTTCCCAAAGTCGGGATTGACATCCTTGTAATCACCCACTGCGTAGGGGCTGCCCAATCCTCCTTTTCGCTTGACCTTGCTGACGGGATGAATGGGCATCAGCCAGAGAATGTCTACGCCCATTTTGCTCAGTCGATCCAGTTGTTTTTCCAAACCTGCAAAATTGCCTTCGGGGCTGTACTGGCGAATGTTGACTTCGTAGATGTTGGCATTTTTGTGCCAGTCGGGCAAGCGAGGACGTTCGTAGTTGGCGTTGGTAGCCTTGCTTTCGTCAGGAGATTGGCAGGCCTGAAAAATCCATAGGCTGGAGAGGAGCAGAACGAGTAGGAAAAGGGACGGACATCTCATAGAGGTACCTTACATTTGTTTGCTTTGGAAATATTTCCGGAGTTCAAACATAGCATTTTGTCTGTTAAGGAGAAATACTTTTGGAAACAAATCCGGCTTGGCAGAGGAAAAAGGAAAATTGTCTTTCGTTCTGTTGGCGAGAATTAAGTAGCGTCAGATCAAGGGGTTTGGAGACTTTTCTTGTATTTGAGAGATATGTTAAAGTTTTGTAAAATGTAAAAAAATGATAGGATTACTTTCATCTTCCCAAGCATTTTAATATATTTGTGTATCCGCAAATAAGGACACTTCTCGTCGCACTACACTATTGCAAATTTCGAACAAAATCCTTTTTTGGTTTTCAATTGCGAAATGGTTTTTTCATATAAGTTTTGATTCTTTCTACATCTCGTGTCCTTCACAGTAAACCATTTTTTTTCATTTGTGCTGCTCAATTTTTTCTCGTAAAAATGAAAAGTAGTATCATTGCGCCAAGCAAATATTCGTTAACCAAAAACACAAGGGAAAGACACCTGGAAATATCAACTATGGTGAAAACTACCATCTCCACCTTTGACATTTTCCAGGCAGCAAACTAACTATCATCAATTATCGAACTTTTGTAAGGAAGTAAAACAGATTGTTCTGTTGGCCGTCTCTTAAAAGCCATGTATATGGTATCGAGAAGATGGAACATCGGTGAATTTCTTTTGCTTCTCCGTTTGCATAGTTACAATCACAGTTTATCATACGGACCTGCTTCCATGCTCGTCCACACTGTCCGTTCCAAGACATTGCAACCCAATGTCATCTAACTGTTATTGCCGAATGACTTCATTGTAGGCGAAAGGGCGGAGCTATGTGCCAGCAGTTGGTTGGCCGAATGGGCTCCGTCAAAACATCTTTTGCCAGTGTGTTGACATTCGGATTCATCTAAGGCAATCCTATCAAAATACCCTATTAGAGATTCTATGGTGGCATCTGTACATACTGCCTGCTAGAAGATGCCCTAAAGTGCTGACATTCAGCATATTAAAACGATTGTTTGATACACAATTATTTCAATTTCTCTAAGCAACCAAACCATTATGATGCCAAAAGCTATTGTCTCTTCACACTACTATACTGGCTGAAGGCTAGCGGGCATTCAGCTTGCCCACCGCGTATAGTATTTAACTTCTCGTTCATTTTTCAATAGGCCGTATCCATTGTAGATACCTGTCACTTCATTGTTCTGTCGCATCAATTGTGATTGGAAGGGCGGAGCTATATCATGCTCAAACAATGCGGTCACGTTCTGAATCAGCACTGCTGGTTTATCGTTGTGTTGCAAACATCCATTTCTAAACATTGAAAACTGATTCATTCATGCACAAAAGATTTCGCGAAGGGTGGTATGTCCTCCATGTTCGTTCTCGATGCGAAAAGAAAGTGGAGGCTGCTCTCCGAATGGCGTCGGTGGATGCCTACCTTCCATTGGCCAAGCGGGTAAAAAGGTGGAGTGATCGCAGGAAAGAGACGTACGAGCCTCTCTTTCGTTCCTATGTATTTGTATACATTCATCAGCCATCTGAGTTTTCGAAAGCCAAGTGGACGGAAGGGGTATGTGACTTCATCCAATTTGGCAATCGATATGCGAGGGTCAAAGACGAAGAGATCCAGAACATCAAAATTCTCATGAGCAGTGGTCTGGACAACATTTACGCAGAAGGCTATCTTCCCAAAACTGGGGAGACATACAGCATCAAAGAAGGCCCGCTGCAGGGCTTGGAATGCGAAATTGTCAAGGCCCGAAACGAACAGAAGATCATCGTCCGCGTCCGTTCCATTCATCTCAACATCACTGCCAGTTTGCCTGCTGGTAGTTTGCAAAGAACCAGAGGCAGACATGGGATGTAACTTCTCTTTCCTACTGTAAGACTGCTTCTTCCATCTTCCATTTACAACAACTGTTTTATGATCGATAGCATCCAAGCTACGCTCAGACTGGATTACTGGGCCAATAAGCTGCGGGACAAGGAAGTCCGCCTTTCCACAGATGTATCTCCAAAACTCATCGGGAGCCAACGAATCTCGGCTGGACAGCTGTCTTATTTCTACAAACTGACAGCTGGGAACTACCTAGCCGAACAACTGGTCCTCACAGCCCTGGCAGGCGTGTTGCTGGAGCGGTATCGCTGTGGGTATGAGCAGCTGATGTTGGTCTCCGGACAAGATGGAAAAGAGTCGTCTTCTCCTTCCTTGATCACCACCCAATCGATCGGACAGAGTACGCTCAAAGACCAGCTACAATACCTCAAAAAGGAGTTTCAGTCAGCCCTGCAAAACAAGGATGTGGACCGCCAGCAGTTGCGGCAGCGATTGAATGGGCACGACCTGTCTTCTTACACCTTCTTTGCCATGCATTATGGACCAACAGAAGAGAAGATGGATGCTGCATTGCCTTGGCAGTTGTTGATTGAAAAGGAGGCGGACAATGGTCTGCAAGTTCAACTGAAGACATCTGCTGTCTTATTCGACGAATCATTGCTACAGCATTGGTTGCAACAATTTACTCGGTGGTTGACCCAACTGGATGACCTGATGGACCAGCCTCTTCACCAAATTGACCTGCTGTCTGCATCGGAGAAAAAGCGTTTGCTCAAGGAGTTCAACGATACAGATCGGCCTTTCCCACAGGACAAAACCTTCGTCGATTTATTTGAAGAACAAGTTCGACTTCATCCAGAAGAAATCATCGCAGAGTACGAAGGCCGGTCGTGGAGCCATCGGCAATTGAACGAAGAGGCCAATCGACTGGCCCATGGCTTGCTTCGAGAATGCCAGATTCAGCCGGATGATCTGGTCGGCATCAAGATTCCGAAATCTGACGACTGTCTGTTGGCCATCTTGGCAGTGCTCAAAAGTGGTGCGGCCTTTCTCCCCATCGACCCCAACTATCCCGAAGATCGAATCAAATACATTTTGCAAGACAGTGGCATGAAATGCCTCATTGAGTCTACTCCTGGACAGACCGATTCAGACATTCCATCCTACCAATTGCAGCAGCTTCGAACAGAAGAGCGCAGCAATCCAGGCATTGCACTTGCCGCCGACAACCTGGCCTACGTCATTTACACCTCTGGCTCCACAGGCCGACCAAAGGGCGTCATGATCGAGCACAGAAGCAATGTCAACATGTCTTTGGACCAAATCCGACGCTTTGATGTCACAAAGGAGGACCGCATCGCGTGGTTTGCCTCCATTGCCTTTGATGCGACGGTCTACGAATTGATGATGGCACTCTACAGCAGTGCCACCCTTGTCATTCCCACAGACGAACTTGTCAAGGACACGGCTGCCTTTGCCAAGTGGCTGCCCAAGAGCAACACCAGCATCATTACCTTGCCACCCAGTTACTTGGATTTACTCCCCCCCGAATCACTTGACAACCTCCGATGTTTGATCTCTGCCGGAGAAGCCGCCCATGTGGATACCGCCAGTCAACTGTCGCGACACCTTCGCTTTTACAATGCCTACGGTCCGACGGAATGTGCTGTCTGTGTCAGTACCTATGCGGTGAAGCCAGAAGATACCGGGCGAAAGTCCATCCCAATCGGTTGGCCCTTGTCCAACCTTCGTCTATATGTATTGGACGAACACAGACAATTGGTTCCTACAGGGGTGCCGGGTAGATTGTATGTATCAGGGCCTTGTCTTGCCCGTGCCTATCGCAACAAGGAGGCACTGACTGCCGAGCGATTTGTAGACAATCCTTTTGAGCCGGGACAGCGCATGTACGATACGGGGGATGTGGCTCGCTGGCTGACAGATGGGACGGTGGAGTTTTTGGGCCGAGCGGATGATCAAGTAAAACTCCGGGGACATCGAATCGAGTTGGATGAAATTGCCAATGCGTTGTTGGCCTTAGAATACCCTGTCCAGCAAGCCGCTGTTGTTCTTCGGGAATTGAACGGGCAGCCTTCTCTGGTGGCCTTCATTGCTTCACAGGAAAGCCTGCCGGGCGCTGATCTCAGAGAAGCGTTGGGTCGGTATTTACCAGACTACATGTTGCCTTCCATCATTCACACGCTTCCGACTTTGCCAACCACAGTCAATGGAAAAGTAGACAAAAAGGCCTTGTTGAAACTGCCCTTGGATGCAGAGCGAACTGCCAAATATGTGGCAGCGCGCAATGAAGTGGAAACCACATTGGTCCGCATCTGGGAGGAGACCTTGGGCGTAACCCCCATTGGCATTGACGACAACTTCTTTGCCTTGGGTGGGCACAGCTTGCTGGTAACTCGAATTGCCAATGCGGTGTACAAAAGATTGGGAAAAAATGTATCTGTCAAAGCCTTCTTTCAATCTCCCAGCATACGGGCATTGGCACGTCAGTTGGGAGAGCGACAGTACCGTCCCATTGCAAAAGCGGCGGCAGCTCCTTCGCATCCGCTTAGTCCGGCCCAGCGGAGGTTGTGGCTTTTGAGCCAAATGGAAGGTGGTTCCTTGGCTTATCACATGCCTGCGGCCATTCGCATCAGGGGCGTGTTGAAGGCCTCTCGATTTGCGTCTGCCTTTGCGCAGCTCATCCAGCGACACGACAGCCTGCGGACTTGCTTTCGACTCGACGAAGCAGGAGAGATACGACAGTGGGTTGAGTCCGTTGCGCAGGATGCCTTTCAATTGGAACAAAAAGATTTTCGCCGCAGGAAAAACAAAACAGCAGCAGTCAATCAATTTTTGGAAGACATTCATCGCCAGGAATTTGACTTGGAAAAAGCATCGCTGATTCGGGCAGCCCTCTTGCGACTGCAGCGCGATGAGTATATCTTCTTTCTTTCTCTTCACCACCTCATCGCCGATGGTTGGTCCATCAACATCCTGATCAAAGAAGTCTTGGCATTGTATCAAGGCGATGATGGGATGGCACTTCCGACACTGGATGTGCAGTACAAGGATTGTGTTCATTGGATGGAAGAGGAGTCTCGTTCGCCGGAACAATTGCAGGCAGAACAGTACTGGTTGACAAAGTTGGCTGGGGAGTTGCCAGTTTTGGAGTTGCCCAGTTTTCGCAAGCGACCTGGCCAAAAGCAATTCAGAGGGGCAGAAAAAACGCATCGCTTCGGCAAGGAGATGAGAGATCGGCTTCAGACTTTCTCCAAGGAACGAGGCATGACAAGCTTCATGAGTCTACTGGCAGCTGTCAATGCATTGCTTCACCGATACAGCAATCAGGAGGACATTCTCATTGGTACCCCCGTATCTGGTCGGGAGCATCCTCAGATGGAAAACCAAATTGGACTTTTCGTCAATACCCTGGTCATTCGAACAAACTGTCGGGCGACAGATTCTTTTGAGCAAATGCTGGCACATCAAAAGCAAGTGTTGATCGAAGCCTACGCCCACCAGCAATATCCCTTTGATGCCTTGGTTGGTAAATTGGGGCTGAAGCGAGACAAAGGACGGTCTCCTTTGTTTGATGTTTTGGTCGTTTGGCAAAGTCAGTGGCAGCAGTCCATCGCCGAGTCAACCGAAGAGTGGACAGTCGAGGAATGGAATTTTTCCAGACAACAAGCACAATTCGACCTCACCTTCACCTTCCACGAGGCGGAGGCATTGGAATTGAAAATTGGATATGATACTGACATTTACGATGAACAGTTGATCGATCGACTATTCATCCACCTGGAAAAGATATTGGAGCAAGGAATGGCGCAGCCTGATACACCCATCGGTCAGCTTTCTTTGTCCAATGCAGAAGAAACGAACAAACTACTGGCTCTGTCAAACGGTCCAACGAAGACCTATCCCTCTGCAAATACCGTCTTGGATTACTTGGCAGCAACCGTCAAGAATAGGCCACACGCCATCGCCGCCACTCATCAAAAGGAGCAGATGAGTTTTGCGCAACTGGACAGAAAAAGCAACCAGTTGGCGAGAGCAATTTTGGCCCAAACTCGTACGTCAGACCTATTGATTCCCATATGTACCGAGCGGTCTTTGGAAATGCTGATTGGCATCTGTGGCATCCTCAAATCCGGAGCTGCCTACGTACCCATCGATCCTCACATGCCTGCAGAGCGCTTGGCGTTTGTGATGGAGGATACCAAGGCGCCGCTTGTGCTGACCCAAAGTCCAAAGGCCGCACTTTTTCCATCGCAAACTGTCTGGCTGCTGGATGAATTTCCATTTGACGATTTTTCCGCAGAGCCAATTTCTGTTTCCATTGATCCCACTCACTTGGCCTATGCCATTTACACCTCCGGCACGACTGGCCATCCCAAAGGCGTTCTCAATCAGCATGACGGCCTGCTGAATCGCTTGCTTTGGATGCGGGATGATTTGCAGATTGAATCGGCGGATGTCATCTTGCAGAAAACGCCTTATACTTTCGATGTGTCCATCTGGGAATTGCTCATGCCGTTGGTGACGGGCAGTCGATTGGTGTTCGCACAAGCCGAGGGCCACAAAGATCCCCAATATTTGCAGTCCATCATTTGTGAGGAGCAGATCAATATTCTCCATTTTGTTCCTTCCATGTTGAGTGCTTTTCTGGACAACATCGATGGACAAGTGGACTGGCCCATTCGCCATTTGGTTTGCAGCGGAGAAGCCTTGCCTTCGTCGGTGGTGGAACGAGCCAAGAAAGCCATGCCAGGTGTTCGCATTCACAACTACTACGGCCCCACAGAGGCAGCCATAGATGTGACTGCAATTGAATTGACATCCGTTGATGTTGTTAAGGAAGGTGTTAGCATCGGCCGGCCAGTGGCCAATACCCAAATTTACATTGTCAACGATGCCATGCAATTGCAATCGGTCGGCGTTGCTGGGGAGCTGTTGATCGGTGGCATCCAAGTGGCCAGAGCTTACTTGAATCGGGCAGAACTGAGCAAGGAAAAATTCATCGACAATCCATTCGACAAAACAGACCAGGGCAAGCTTTATCGGACAGGGGACATCTGTCGTTGGTTGCCCAATGGACAAATTGAATACCTCGGACGAAAAGATCACCAAATCAAAATCCGGGGCAATCGCGTGGAATTGGGAGAGATCGAAGCGAGCATTGTCCGATACAGCGGTGAGATACGCCAGGTGTTGGTACTGGACAAAGTGGTCAATGGCGAAAAAGTACTCGTGGCGTATTGGATTGGCAAGGGGATTGAAAAAGCAGAACTGCGCAATTTCTTGCAGTCCGAATTGCCGGATTACATGTTACCCTCTTTTTTCGTGGAGATGGATGCCTTTCCCCTAAGCGCCAATGGAAAGGTAAACCGAAAAGCATTGCCAGAGGTAGCAGAGACAGACCTCATCCGCCGCACCTATGTGGCGCCGCGAAATCAAACGGAGCAAGTGCTGGTCCAAATTTGGAAGGAAATACTCGGCCTGGAACAACTTGGGATCAAGGACGATTTTTTTGAATTGGGTGGGCACAGTCTCCTCATCGGGCAGCTCATCAATCGCGTCTCGGAGCAACTGAACCAACGACTATCCTACAAAGATTTTTTCAGCGCTCCCAGCATCGAAGGCATGGCGACACATCTTCGCCAATCTTCTTTTCAACCCATTCCCAAAGTGGTAGCTGGCCACTCTTATCCCATCACATCAGCCCAAGAGCGACTTTGGGTACTTAGCCAATTGGAAGGCGGTTCCCAGGCGTACAATATGCCAGTCAGTTTGTTGCTCGAAGGGGAGTTGAAAAAAGAACATCTTCTCACGAGTTTCCGGCATTTGATCGGGCGATATGAAGTATTGCGGACCCACTTTGGAACAGATGAAAATGGAGAGCTTCGCCAATTTGTTCTGGATGTTTCCGCTGTCAATTTTACAATTGCTGAGACCGATTGTAGTAAGAAAGAGGAGGAGGACATCAGAGCCCATTTGGAACAACTCAATCGCGAAGCATTTGCCTTGGAAACGGCGCCCTTGCTGCGGGCTGAGTTGATTCAGTTGGAAGAGAACAAACACATCTTGTTTCTATCCTTGCACCACCTGATTGCAGATGGTTGGTCGTTGCAACTTCTCAAACAAGAAATTGTCAGGACCTACAACAAGCTCTGTCTGGGACAAAAATTGTCTGACGGAGATGTGGACCTGCAGTACAAGGATTATGTGGTTTGGGAAAAAGCACAAACGAAAACACTTGCCCATCAGGAGGCGCGACAGTATTGGTTGGACCAATTCAGTGGAGATTTACCTGTATTGGAACTGCCGTCTTTCCGACCCCGTCCAGCCGTACAAACCTACAATGGCGCACAACTCAATCGAAAATTCAATGCCTCTTTTCTGGAGCAGATGAAGTCGTTTTCTCGCCAGGAAGGAGCCACTGTATTCATGTCTTTGCTGGCAAGCATCAAGGCCTTGCTCTACCGCTATAGTGGGCAAAGAGACCTCATCGTTGGCAGTCCGGTAGCGGGGCGGGATCATCCTCAGTTGGAGCAACAACTGGGCTTGTTTGTCAATACATTGGCCTTGCGGACTCAGTTGAAAGAGCGAGGAAGTTTTACCGATTTGCTCCAGACACAAAAGGAACAATTGCTGGAAGCTTATGGACACCAGTCCTATCCATTTAGTAAGTTGGTCAATGAGCTTCCGCTGCAAAGAGACAGCAGTCGGTCGGCCTTGTTTGATGTCATGGTCGTATGGCAAAACCAAGAGCAGTTGCATCAGTTCCAATCCACAGGGGACATGCAAGGACTGGAGGCTTCCCAATATCCCTTTGACCGACCCTACACCCAATTTGACCTGAGTTTTTTCTTTGCAGAACAGGATGGCGAGTTGACCCTCTGCCTGACCTACAATACCGACATCTACGACAGAAATTGGATGGAGCAACTGTTGGATCATTGGCACACTTTGACACAACAGTTGTTGGAAGAACCTCAAAAAGACTTGGATGCGCATTCCTACTTGGGAGCAACGGAAACCTCCCAATTGCTAGAGGGATTCAATCAGACAGCCATTGCCTATCCGACACACAAAACCATACTGGATTTTTTCCGGGAGCAGGTACAAAAAACGCCGAGGAAAATTGCCTTGGTCTTTCAGGAAGAACAGTTGACATTCAAGGGATTGGATGAACGGTCCAATCAACTGGCACATTACTTACTGGCACGAGGGGTGAAAGGGGAGGAGTTGGTTCCCATTTGTCTGGATCGGTCGCTGGAAATGATGGTGGCCATCTTGGGGATTTTGAAAGTGGGGGCGGCCTATGTTCCCATCGATCCAAGTTTCCCCACCTCGCGAATTCAATTCATCTTGGAAGATTGTGAGGCGCGATTGGTGTTGACCCATTCTCAATTTTCGAAACACTTTGACGATCAAATTGCCTGCTTTTTGGATGAGCTTCCCTTGGAGCGAGAATCAGCCAAAGCCGTTCAAGTCGAAGTGCTGCCGAGACATTTGGCCTATGCCATTTACACCTCCGGCACCACTGGCCAGCCCAAAGGCGTTCTCAACCAGCATGCAGGACTGATGAACCGATTGCTGTGGATGCGCGATGATTTGAACATTACGGGTGATGATGTACTGCTGCAAAAGACAACCTATACATTTGACGTGTCAGTCTGGGAATTGACCATGTTTATGTTGTCGGGAAGTCGTTTGGTATTTGCAGATCCGGAGGGACACAAGGACCCTGACTACTTGAGAGAAATCGTGGAAGAAGAACGCGTCAATCTTGTGCATTTCGTCCCTTCTATGTTGGGTGTATTTTTGGAAAATGTCAAGCCAAAGAATTGCCAGTCCCTGCGGCACATCGTCTGCAGTGGCGAAGCTTTGCCAGCGGGAATGGTGGCGCAGTGCAAACAGTTGTTGCCCGACTGTCGGATACACAATTACTATGGCCCCACCGAAGCGGCCATTGATGTGAGTGCCATTGACTTGACGGAGATCGATACACTGCAGGAAGGAGTCAGCATTGGACGGCCAGTTGCCAATACACACTTGTACATACTCAATTCTGCCTTACAACTACAGCCCGTTGGCGTCATGGGCGAATTGTACATCGGTGGCATTCAAGTGGCGAGGGGCTATCTGAACAGAGCAGAACTAAGTCGTCAGAAGTTCATCGAAAATCCATTTGCAAAACCTGGCTATGCCCGCTTGTATCGGACTGGGGATTTGGCAAGATGGATGCCTGATGGAAGCATTGACTTCATCGGCCGGATGGATCACCAACTGAAAATACGAGGACAACGAATTGAGCTGGGAGAAATCGAACAGGCCATTCTCCAATATTCCGACGACATTCGACATCTCGTGATTCTCCCAAAAGAAATCAGAGGCGAAAAGCAATTGGCAGCTTATCTGGTGGTGGACGATTTGGACAAGACTGCTCTTCGGCAATTTCTTCAAGAGCGATTGCCCGAGTACATGATTCCGAGTTATTATCTGCGCTTGGATGCCTTGCCATTGACGGCCAACGGAAAGTTGGACCGACGAGCTTTGCCCGCTGTTTCTGGACAGGATTTGGCGAGAAGAACCTACATGGCTCCCCGCACCAAAGCCGAGCGACAGATGGTGGACATTTGGCAGCGCATCTTGCAGGTAGAGCAAATTGGCATCACCGACAACTTCTTCGAATTGGGTGGACACAGCCTTTTGGTCACTCGCTTGATCAATGAGATGCATCGAGGCATGGGGCGAAAGATTGCCTTCAAAGAATTTTTTGCCAATCCCACCATCGAAGGTCTGAGAAAGCCTCAACAGTCAGCAACCTATTCGTCTATTCCACTGGCACCTCAGCAGGCTTCTTACCCATTGACCGCCACTCAGAATCGCATCTGGGTGCTGAGTCAACTCGATGGTGGCTCGACAGCTTACAACATGCCCGGCGCTATTCGCATCACTGGCCAGATTGACCTACAAAAATTTGAACAAGCCTTTGCGCACCTTTTGCATCGGCACGAGGCATTGCGCACCCATTTTTGCGCAGATGAAACAGGGCAGGTCAGACAATTCATCCTTCCGGTTGAGGAATTGGATTTTCACCTCATCAAAAAAGATTTTCAGCACAGGACCAATCCAACAGAAGCCACAAATCATTTCTTGCAAGAGATGGTGGCGACAGAATTTGATCTAACGACTGCTCCACTTTTGCAAGTAGCTTTGGTTAAAATGGAAGAAGAGTCCTATGCATTTTGCCTCAACATCCATCACCTGATTGCAGACGGTTGGTCCGTGGAAATTGTCATTCGCGAAATGATCTACAGCTACAACTGTTTGGTCTCTGAAAAAGACATCAATTTGCCAGCACTTTCTGTCCAGTACAAGGACTACGGCATGTGGCTGGAGACAGAGCGATTTTCGGTGGCCCATCGAGAATCCGAGCAGTATTGGTTGAATCAATTTCAAGGCAACATTCCGCTTCTGGACATTCCGGGGCTTCATCCAAGACCAGCAGTTCGAAGCTTTCAGGGACGGGAATTGTCTCAAGCTTTTTCCTCCGACTTTCTAGATCAACTCCAACAGTTTGCAGAACGCAAGCAAGCGACGCTGTTCATGTTGCTCATGGCGGGCATCAATGCACTTTTGCATCGCTACAGCAACCAAACGGAGTTCATTGTCGGCAGCCCCATTGCCGGACGAGAACATGCCGAATTGGAACATACCATCGGTGTCTTTCTCAACACGCTGGCCATTCGAACAAGCGTTGAACCGGGAGAAGGATTTGATGAGTTGTTGCAGCGCCAAAAGGACATTTTATTGGAAGCATACGAACACCAATCTTATCCATTTGGCGATTTGGTGAGCAAGCTTCCCTTGAAAAGAGACCCGGGCCGATCTGCCTTGTTTGATGTCATGCTGGTATTCCAAAGTCAGGAAAATCTTTTGGGGCAGATGGAGAAGAAGTCCCTCCAAGAACTGGCATACCAACCCATGCCAATTCCCACCACTCGCGCCCAATTTGATCTGACATTTACCTTTACCCAACGCGAGCGGTTGGAATTGCACATTTCCTACAATTCAGACATTTATACCGAGGAATTCATTCGACCACTGTTCGGTCATTTCGAGCAATTGCTGCGGACAGCCATGGACGATCCCACACTTGCCATTCAGCAAATAGACCTCCTCAAAGCGGAAGAAAAGGATCGTTTGCTTCATCGTTTCAACGACAGCAAATTGGAAATTCCAACGACAAAGACTGTCATCGAACAGTTTGATATTTGTGCCAAACGCTTCGCCAAACGGCCAGCCGTTGTGTACAAGGATTGCAAGTTGAGCTATGGAAAACTCAGCCATCAAGTCAACGCATTGGCGGCGTATCTCCACAAAGAACATCAGTTGAAGACAGACGATTTGGTGGGCATTCAATTGGAGCGTACAGAGCAAATGGTGGTTGCTGTCCTGGCTGTTCTCAAGGCAGGAGCCGCGTACATTCCCATTGATCCAGCCCATCCGGAGGAACGCATTGCTTTCATCAAGTCGGACAGTCAGTGCAAATTGGTCATCGAGGAAAAGATGCTTTCCCAGTTCGATGCCATTGCAGATGCTTATGCAGATGTGAGCTTACAAGTATCTCATCAGGCCGATCAGCTGGCCTACGTTTTGTACACTTCCGGCACCACTGGCCAACCCAAAGGGGTACAAATCGAACACCGGAGCCTGAGCAATCTCATCCATTGGTTTGTCCAACGGTACGACATACAACCATCAACGGTCGCCCTGCAGTTGACCGATCTTTCCTTCGACCCAAGCGTAGAAGACATCTTCGCTACCTTGACCCAAGGTGGTACCTATCATGTGATTCCAAAAGAGCTTTTGCTGGACGTCCCAAAATTGCGGGAATACATTAGCGAACACGGGGGCAGCATCCTGAATCACGTACCCAAGTTTTTGCACGAATTGCTGAGCAATCAGGATCGGTTGCCTTCGGTGCAAAGCGTGATTTCGGGAGGGGAGAAGATGCAAGAGCACATCAAGGAAGGAATTCTCGCTGCTGGTTACGCGCTGTACAACAACTACGGTCCAACCGAAACAACAGTGGATGCATTCAGTGGAAAAATGGATGAGCGTCCTGTACACCTGGGTAGTCCGGTGGCCAACTGTCGGGCCTATGTCCTGAACCAAGCTCAACAGTTGCAACCTGTGGGCTGTGTCGGAGAACTCTACCTGGCCGGAGCTGGATTGGCGAGGGGCTACCTCAACCGACCAGACAAGACGGCCCATGCCTTTGTCAGCGATCCCTTTTCTCCTGCCGAGCGCATGTATCGTACAGGTGACTTGGCCAGGTGGTTGCCAGATGGCAGTTTGGCCTTCTTGGGGCGGAACGACCATCAGGTGAAAATCAGAGGATATAGAATTGAATTGGGGGAAGTGGAACATGCACTGAGCAATTGTCAGTCGGTTTTCAAGCAATTGGTTGTAGATACGACGGAAACGGCTGGCAACAAAGAATTGATCGCCTATTATGTGGCAGAGCAAATAGTAAATGTAGCGGAGATTTGCCAAGCCCTCAAGGAAAAATTGCCTCCACATATGATTCCGACACACTTTGTCAAATTAGATCAAATGCCACTGACAAAAAATGGGAAGGTGGATCGAAAGGCATTGCCTGCGGTGGATGCAGAAGCCAGTAGAACGGCCGTTTATCTTCCCCCCACGAGTCTGATAGAAATCCAGTTGGCAGAGATTTGGCAAGACTTGCTGGGGCAGGAAAAAATTGGAATCGATGAAGACTTTTTTGCCTTGGGTGGCCACAGTTTGAAAGCCATCCAGTTGATCAATCAGATCAAGCAAAAGATGGACATGGAATTGGGGGTGAAAGAAATTTTTCTCTATCCAACCATCGCCGAAATGGCCCAGCGGATTCGTCCTGCGGAAGCATTCAGCATTCCCCAAGCCCCCGAGCAGGATGACCATCCCATCACAACTGCCCAAAAAAGACTGTGGGTACTTTGTCAACTGGAGGAAGCCAACATCGCCTACAATATGCCGGGTGTCCTGGAGTTGAACGGAACAGTCGACAAGGCAAAATTGGGTCAGGCATTTCGAATGATGGTGTTGTTTCACGAAAGTTTGCGCACCTGCTTTGTCACCAACCAAGAAGGAGAAGTCCGGCAGAAGATTGTGGAACCAGAGGAGTTGGACTTCGACTTGCAATGGATGGACTTCCGCACAGCCTCTTCTCCAACGGAAGCCGCCAATGTTCACTTGAAGAAAGCTTTTGCCAAGGCCTTTGATCTGACAACTGCTCCCTTGATTCGAGCCGAGCTGTTGACCCTGGACAAGCAGCGCCATTTGCTGTTTTTCAATGTTCACCACCTCGTGGGCGATGGCTGGTCTTTGGAAATTTTGCATCGCGAATGCTTGCGACTGTACACAGACTTGTGCAAGGGGAATCCACTGCAATTGCCCAGTGGAAAACTTCAGTACAAAGATTATGCACACTGGGCCACAGAGGATGCGCAAAAGAAGCGTTGGAAAAAGCAGGCAGACTTTTGGTTGGCACAATTCGAAGGAGAAATCCCCGTTTTGGATTTGCCCATTCAGAAAAATCGTCCTCCTGTCAAGACTTATAATGGAGCCACTTTGCACCATCTATTTTCCAGTGATTTCTACGAACAATTCAAAGCATTTGTGGCCCAGCACTCTGCCACTTCTTTCATGGGAGTCCTGGCAGGCATCAATGCCTTATTTTACAGATATACCAATCAAGAAGACATCGTCCTTGGTAGTCCGGTCACGGGCAGATCACATCCGGATTTGGAGCACCAAATTGGCTTATTCCTCAATACCCTTGCCATTCGCACCAAATTTGATGGTCAAAATGGATTCGCAGAATTGTTGCGCCAACAGAAGCGGCAAGTCGTTCAAGCCTATGCCAATGCCGATCATCCGTTTGATGAATTGGTTGATCAACTGGACTTGGTGAGAGATCCGTCCAGGTCAGCACTTTTTGATGTGGTTGTGAACTGGAATACAAATCAACAAGCGGCAATCGACTTTGAAGATTTGCAGATCAATTCTTATGGAGAAGTTGAGCGCGCTCACAGTCAATTTGAATTGAGCTTTTCTTTCGAAGAGGTGGAGGACAGTTTGCTGTTGCAGCTTTCGTACAATACAGATGTATACAAGGAAGCATTCATTCAACGCATGATTGCCCACTTGGAAAACTTGTTGTCCAATGCCATTCGACAAAGTGAGCAAGCACTCTGTACCATTGAGTATCTGACAGAAGCGGAACAAACTCAATTGCTGCACACGTTCAACCAAACGGATCGAAACCATCTAACGGACGTTCATTTCATTGACCTGTTTTTGACTCAGGTCAGTCGAACGCCCGAACAGCCTGCCATTTCCTACAAAGGCAAGCAGCTCACCTATGAGGAATTGGATCACCAATCCAATCAACTTGCGCATCACTTGCTACAAACCTGTGACATTGGCAAAGAAGAACTGATTGGCATTTGTCTGGAGCGGAGCGAGCGCTTGGTGGTGAGCATTTTGGCGGTTTTGAAGACGGGGGCTGCCTACGTTCCCATTGACCCGGCCTATCCACAGCAACGCAAAGAATTCATTCTGGCTGACAGCCGGTCCCAACTCATCATCGATGATTCATTTTGGCAGACATTCAATGCAGCGAAATGGCCGGATGACTGTCCCGTTCTCCATCGACAATCCAGCCAATTGGCCTATGTGATTTACACCTCTGGCTCCACTGGCCAGCCGAAAGGTGTGATGATTGAGCACCGGGGGTTGGTCAATCTATGTCACTGGCACAAAGAAGTGTATTCGGTCAACAGCAGCAGTCGTCAAACCCTCTTTGCCAGCACGGCATTTGATGCTTCGGTTTGGGAAATTTTCCCGGCCTTGTTCTGCGGTGCCACCTTGTATCCCATTGCACAGGAAGCCTTGCGCTACGATGTCCAACAGTTGCATCAGTTTTTGCAAAGCAACCAAATCACCCACAGCTTTTTGCCACCCCAGATTGTGCAGGAGATGATCCGCCAGGAATTGCCCTTGGAGAACATTTGCTTATTGACAGGTGGGGATATTTTACAACTCAAGCAAGTGACCGACTTGGAATTGTACAACAATTATGGACCGACGGAGAATACTGTGGTCGCCACATTTTTCGATACCAGACAAGACTACGAAGGCAGTGTACCCATCGGAAAACCCATCCACAATGTGAGGGCCTATGTCCTGTCCAACCACAAGCAATTGCAACCCATTGGTGTGATGGGAGAGCTGTGCATTTCTGGCCGGGGCTTGGCGCGTGGGTATTGGAATCAAGACGCATTGACAGCCGAAAAATTCATCGAGCATCCTTTTGAAAAAGGAGAAAGACTGTACCTGACCGGAGACCTTGTTCGGCATTTGCCAGATGGTCGATTGGAGTTTGTGGGACGAAAAGACGCACAGATCAAATTGCGGGGCTACCGAATCGAATTGGAAGAAATTGAGCAGGTGCTTTTGCAGCAGGCGGGGATTCAAAAGGCCATCGCCATCGTCGGAAACCTGAAAGGAGACAAAGCCATCATTGCTTATGTGCAATCTGCTGAAGAGGTAGATAAATCACAGTTGCGTCAACAGCTCCGGAAAAAACTTCCCGAGTACATGTTGCCATCTTGTTTTGTTGCCATTGATCATTTGCCCTTGACAACCAACGGAAAAGTTAATTACAAGGCACTGCCCGCTGTGCAAGAATCCGATTGGATCAGTCAACGATATGTAGACCCCACCAACGAGATCGAACGGCAATTGGTAGAGATATGGAAGGAGGTGCTGGAGGTCGAACAAGTTGGCATTACCGATGGATTCTTTGAGTTGGGTGGTCACAGCATCAAAGCCATCCGCGTGCTCACCATGGTCGAGCAGCAATTTCAAGTTCAAGTTGACATAAAGAAAATATTTGTTCATCCCACCATTGAGTATTTGGCACTCGAAATTGCCAATGCCCAATTGCTGAAGCAGCAGAATGCGGTCAGCCCTGTCAAAAAAATCATCCTTTAAATTATGAAGCAAACAGCTCAACTGGTCAAGTACCTTCTGGAGGAAGGCATTGGTCTGAGCGTCGCCGGAGAAAGTCTGGAAGTCACTTTCAGCAAAGAACCGGTTGACGATGTATTGGTGGAACTCATCCGGAATCACAAGGCCGACATCATGGCTTATCTACAGTCATTGTCGACCAATGATGTAGCAGCTCCCATTCCCAAAATCAGCTTGCAAGACAGCTATCCGGTCTCTGCCGCTCAACAACGACTTTGGGTGCTCAGTCAATTCGAAGAGGCCTCCCTGGCCTACAACCTCCCTCTGCAATGGGAGTGGAAAGAAGCGTTGGACATGCGCGATTTTGAATGGGCCATCCAATTGATCTTGGAGCGACACGAGATTTTGCGGACAGTATTTCGGACCGATGAACAAGGGGATTTGCGGCAACACATCCTATCCACCAAGGAATTGGGTTTTCAACTCTCCCAGCTAGATCTTCGCCAGCACCAAAGCCCAGATCAGACTGCCAAGGCATACATAGAGGAAGGTGCGGTGACTGCTTTTGATTTGGAGAACGGGCCCTTGCTTCGCGCAGCCATTTTGCAATTGGCAGACGAGCACTACCTCCTTTGTCTCAACATGCACCACATCATCAGCGATGCATGGTCCATGAAGATTTTGTTGGAGGAAGTCATCAGTGCCTACAAAGCCTTTCAGGCGGGATCAGCTCCGGTCTTGACACCTCTGCGCATCCAGCACAAAGATTATGTCGCCTGGCAAGTCCAGCAGTTTGAGCAAACGGATTTGAAACAGCAGCGAGCATTTTGGCTGGAAAAATTGGTGGGTGGACTTCCACGTTTGGAACTACCCGGTGCCCGTCAACGACCCCAGATCATGACCTACAAGGGCGAGAGTATACAAACGTACATCCCCGCCAAGCAAGCAAATCAACTCCGAACATTCAGCCAGCAAAGGGGGGGAAGTTTGTTCATGGGATTGCTCAGCATTTGTTATGCCTTGCTGCATCGATACACTGGACAAAGTGACCTACCCATCGGTACGCCCATTGCTGGACGAAAGCATGTCGATTTACAAAACCAAATCGGATTTTTTCTCAATACATTGGTCCTGAGACAATACGTCGAGCAAGGACTGTCTTTTCAGCAATTGTTTGACAAAGTCAAGGACACGGTCTTGTCTGCTTACGGCAATCAGGAGTATCCTTTTGATCGCTTGGTGGAAGATTTGAAAGTTCGGCGGGACATGAGCCGCAATGCTTTGTTCGATCTGATGTTTACACTCCAAAATGCGGGTGAAGACATGCAAGAGGACATCAGCTCACAATGGAATGATGGGCAAATCAAAGAGCTTGGTAGTAGCCTTTCTAAATTCGACATCGACATCGTCTTTCAGGAATCGGGAGAGGGTATGTTATTTACCTTGGTCTTCAATCCAGATGTGTATGGGTCTTTTTACATGAAACAGTTCATGCGCCATTTTTGTCACCTGATGGAATGTGCCTTGCACGATTCGGATGAACCCCTGACAGCTTTGGATTACTTGTCTTCAGCAGAAAAAGACCAGCTTCTGATCGGATTCAATGAGACAGCTGTCTTTGAGGGACGGGGCAAAACTGTTTTGGATTTGTTTCGACAGCAAGTCGATGAGCAGCCCGAGGCCATTGCCCTTGCATTTCAGGATCGTTTGTTGAGCTATGCAGAATTGGATGCACTGTCTGGGAAATTTGCGCATTTTTTGCATCAACAGCATCCACTGCAGGCCGACGATCGTGTGGGCATCCACTTGCAGCGATCGGAATATTTGGTCATCAGCATGTTGGCCATTTGGAAAGCGGGAGCAGCTTATGTACCTGTCGATCCCAACTATCCACAAGACCGGATTTCGTACATGCGTCAGGACAGCAATTGCAAGCTGTGGATTGACGAAAAATTCCTGGCAGATTTTCAGGCTACACAAGAAAAATTGGATGCCAATTTCAAGGCAGAAAACATCCAACCTGATCAGTTGGCCTACCTGATTTACACATCCGGTTCCACTGGTCAGCCCAAGGGTGTCATGATCGAGCACCGCAACTTGGTCAATTTCATCGAAGGCATGGATGAGCCCACATCGCTACAGAAAGGCGATCACCTGCTGGCCATTACCTCCATGTCATTCGACATCTCCATCCTTGAATTGATCTACCCAATTTGTCGTGGGGTTTTGGTGAGCATCAAGCCGACAGAAGCGGATTATACAGGATTTGACATCTATGCAGCTGGGCAACAAAAGAGCATTGACTTCAGCCTACTGTTTTTCTCTTCTCAAAAGGCAGATGGAGCTGACAAATACAAATTGCTGTTTGATACGGTCCGCTATGCGGATGACAATGATTTCCAAGCGGTTTGGCTGCCGGAGCGTCACTTCCATGAATTTGGTGGCATCTTCCCCAATCCTTCTGTTTTGGGTGCCTCGCTGGCAAGTACGACCAAGCAAATCCACATCCGTTCCGGCAGTGTGGTTTTGCCATTGCACGACAGCATCCGGGTGGCGGAAGAGTGGTCCGTAGTTGACAACATTTCCAACGGCCGCATTGGCTTGTCCATCGCATCGGGTTGGCACTCCAACGATTTTATTTTTCGACCAGACAATTTTGAGAAGCGGCACCAAAGCATGTTTGCACAAATTGAGGAGCTGCGCAGTCTGTGGAAAGGAGAATCCATCCAGCGAACCAATGGGGTGGGAGAGGATATTTCCCTTCGCATTTTTCCTCAGCCCATCCAAAAGGAATTGCCACTCTGGGTGACATCGGGTGGAAACATCGCCACCTTTCAAAAGGCTGGAGCCATCGGTGCCAATGTCTTGACCCACATGCTTGGCCAAGACATCGAACACCTCAAGACCAACATCGAGGCATACAAAACCTCTTTGCGCGAAAATGGATTTGATCCTGCTGAGGCCAAAATCACTTTGATGGTTCACACCTATGTGGGAGAGAGTTTGGAACAGGTGAAAGAGGCCGTTCGCGAGCCTTTCATCGCTTATCTCAAATCCAGTTTGGGACTGATCAAAAACATGCTCAAGGAATTCAGCGATGACATCGACAACATCTCTTCTGAGGATTTGGACAATCTGCTCGATCTGGCCTTTGAACGCTACTGGCAAACTGCTGCTCTTTTCGGCACCGAAGAAAGTTGCCGAGAAATGGTGGACATCCTGCGACTCATTGGCATAACCGAAATTGCCTGCCTGATCGATTTTGGATTGGACCACCAAAGCATTGTCAAAGGTCTCGAACCACTGAACGAATTGAGAAAATACTACCAACAACAATCGGCAACAAAACAAACAAGTCTCCCACCCATCAACGCTTTGCAGATCACACCTTCCTACTTGAAGATGCTGAGCGAAGATGCCTACTCGCGGGACTTCCTCTCTTCTTTGGAACACTTGATGGTGGGGGGAGAAGCCTTTCCGCAAAGTTTGGCCGACGGACTGAGCAGCAAAACAAAGGCTCGCATCAGCAATATGTATGGACCGACGGAGACCACCATTTGGTCTTCTACACAAGCGGTGACAAAGGGAGAATCAATCACTGTTGGCAAGCCCATTCAAGCCACGCAGTTCTATGTGCTGGATGCGCAGTTGCGCCTTTGTCCATTGGGGGCAATTGGGGAATTGTACATCGGTGGGGCCGGAGTTGCAAGAGGGTATTTGGACCGTCCCGAATTGACCAAGGAACGATTTGTCTCCAACCCATTCGACTCTTCGCTGGGCAAAATTTACAAAACCGGAGACTTGGCCAAATGGCTGCCAGATGGTCGAATTCAACTGCTGGGCCGGGCCGATAATCAGGTCAAGATCAATGGCCATCGGATTGAATTAGAGGAGGTGGAAAATGTCTTGCTGCAACTTCCTCAAGTGAGCAATGTGGCTGTCATGGTTCAACAGGACGAACAAGACAATCGGTCGCTGGTCGCTTACATCGTCACCCAGGACAGCGTACAGTCGAAAGACCTGCGGCAATTTTTGCAAGACCGATTGCCCGCCTACATGGTCCCGACTTCCTTCCTCGAATTGGCCTCCATCCCACTGACGGCAAATGGCAAGATCAACCGAAAGCTATTGGCCCAAATGGACAGCCGCTCCATTGACTCTGGCGACGACTACGTCCAACCCACCAACGACATCGAAGAACAACTCGTGCAAATATGGAGTGACCTCCTCAAGATTCCCGCCGAGAACATCGGCATACAAAGCAACTTTTTTGACCTCGGTGGCAATTCCATCTTGGCCATCAAACTGCTCGGTACCATCAACAAAACATTTGAGCTGCAAATCTCCCTGGTCGATCTCTACACAGAAGCCAACATCGAAAAACTGGCGGAGCGAATCGGTGGAAAAAAGAAAGAACTGCAAGAAGAGGAAGACCAACTGGACCTCTTGGCCGATACCATGGAAACAGCCTTTAACAAATTAATCAACAATGAGTACGAATAACAAATACAATGGTTTTGAAGTAGCCGTCATCGGAATGGCTTGTCGATTTCCCGCTGCCAATACCTGGCGGGGGTTCTGGCAAAACCTGGTCGATGCCAAGGAGTGCTTTCGCCAACTGACGGAGGAGGAATTGCGCGAGCGAGGGGCAGATGAGGCCATCCTGAATGATCCCGACTTCATTCGCTCTGTTCCCGATTTGCAGGGCAAAGAGACATTCGACGCTGCCTTTTTTGACTACACGCCGGATGAGGCTACTTTGCTGGGGCCACAAAATCGCCTGTTTCACGAATGCATTTGGGAAGCCTTTGAAGACGCGGGATATGTTCCCGAAAAGGTGAAGGGATTGATCGGCTTGTACGGAAGTGCGTCCAACGACATGAACTGGCGGGTTTATGCCAAGCTCATCAACCGCGAGCAACGCATTTCTGATTTTCTGCTCAAGCACATCAGTGACAAAGATTTTTTGCCACCCATGATTTCGTACAAACTGAATCTCAAGGGTGCTTCCATCAATCTGAGTTCGGCCTGTTCCAGCTCCTTAACGGGCATTCACTTGGCCAGTCGGGCACTGATTTTTGGAGAGGTCAATCTCGCAGTGGCAGGCGGTGTATTTTTGGATACAGACCAACAGTATGGGTATCGCTACGAGGAAGGTTCCATTTTGTCCAAAGATGGGCATTGCCGCGCCTTTGACGAGCAGTCCAGTGGCACCATCATTGGGGAAGGAGCGGGCGTTGTCGTACTCAAGCGTCTGGCCGATGCCATCAAGGACCGGGATCACATTTACGCCATCATAAAGGGAAGTGCTGTCAACAACGACGGCGGGCGCAAGATTGGTCTGACCGCTCCCAGTGTGGAGGGGCAGGCAGAATGCATCAAGCTGGCCCGCCGATTCGCCAGAGTTGCTCCCGAGTCCATCCAATTTGTAGAGACCCATGGTACGGGAACGGCATTGGGCGATACCATTGAGATTGCAGGTTTGAATGCTGCTTTCAAAGACATCAAGCATCCCATCTCTGTGGGTTCTGTCAAAACCAATATTGGGCATTTGGACACTGCGGCTGGAGTGGCTGGATTCATGAAAGCTGCCCTCAGTCTGAAGCACCGGACCTTTCCCCCGAGTCTGCATTTTGTCAAACCCAATCCCATGATCGACTTTGCGTCTGGTCCGTTTCAGGTTGCCAATACCTGTGAAGATTTGACTCGACGAGACGATCATCCATTGCGAGGCGCAGTGAGTTCTCTGGGAGTGGGAGGGACCAATGCACATGCCGTGCTGGAAGAAGCGCCTCCCTTGAAGGAAGATGCATTGCCAAGTCGTCCTGAATTGTTTACGCTGTCTGCTCGTTCCAAGGAAAGTCTGTTGCGCTATGTCGACAAATTGATTGCCTTTTTGGAAAAAGAGGAACAGCTCGAAACTCGACACGCCGCCTATACCTACCAAGTCGGGCGCAAGCATTTTTCCAATCGCCTGCCATTGGTGGCTGCCAATCGGGATGAATTGCTTCAACAATTGCGTCAGGTAGTCAGCCAACCCAAAGGAATTGCAGCAGCCAAGAACAGCAGAGAAGTTGTCTTCCTGTTTCCTGGCCAAGGAGCACAATACGTCAACATGGGCCGAGGCTTGTACGATGCACTGCCCGTCTTTCGCGCGCAAATGGACGAGGGCTTTGCACTCTTGGAGAAGTGGACAGGGCTGGATTTCAAAGACATTGTCTATCCAAAAGAGGAAGCCCAGCACGACATCAATGAAACTCGCTATGCCCAGCCATTGATTTATTTGTTTGAGTATGCATTGGCCTGTCAAATGACCGCTCTTGGCGTAAAACCGCATTACATGATTGGGCACAGCATTGGTGAATATGCGGCGGCTACTATGAGTGGTGTGATGTCTTTCAAAGATGCGCTCCGGCTCTTGGTGAAAAGGGGAGAACTCATTTTCGATTTGCCAGGTGGGGATATGTTGAGCGTTGGAGCATCAGAGCAGGAAGTACTGGCATATCTCATCAAAGGAGTAGATGTGGCTGCTGTAAACGGCCCCACGCAGACGGTCTTGTCTGGTGAGCCTGCGGCCATTGCAGTGGTGGAAAAGTCGTTGAAGGAAAAGGAAATCATGTGCAAGATTTTGCGCACCTCTCACGCCTTCCATTCGGCCATGCTGGATCCGGTTTTGGACAGCTTCCGCCAAGAGGTAGAAAAAGTCAAATTGCAGAGAGGACAAGTTCCTTTTGTCTCCAACCTGAGTGGGCAGCTCATCACAGCAGAGGAGGCACAAAACCCGGATTACTGGGTCCGACATATGCGGCATGCTGTTCGATTTTTGGATGGCATGTCGGGACTGCTTGAACGCTCGAAGAAAAGTGTATTGATTGAATTGGGTCCAGGCCGGGTATTGTCTGGATTGACTCGTCAATTGCGGCAAGATGGTCAGATTCCTCTGTGCATCAACACCATTCGATCCATCAAAAATAAAGTAGCGGACGAACGCTTTTATACGGAATCTTTGGGGAAAATTTGGGCCAGTGGAATCGCACTGAACTGGGAAGCTGTTCACCAAGATAGACCATGCCGACGAGTCTCTTTGCCAACCTATGCCTTCGATCCCATCGCATATCCGACCATCATTGATCCATTCAAGATGTTGACCGGAGGAGCCATCGGGACAAAGGCGCACAGCACATTGCGAAAGGACTGGCTGTATCGTCCGTACTGGAAATCGTCCTTCTGGCTGCCCAATAATGGAGAGCAAGAGAGCCCAAGTTCTGTTTTGATTTTTGCAGACCGTGGCGGCTTGGCATCCAAACTGGCAAAAGAGTGCCAACAAGACAATGTCACTTGCACCCAAGTATGGACGGGCGAACAATTTGAGAAAACCGAAGAAGGTTACCTCATCAATCCATCCAATGGACAAGATTATCGCCTTTTGTTTGAATCACTTGCAAGCAACAAACAATTGCCCCAGCAAATTTTTCACTGTTGGACATTCGAGGCAGTGGAGCGAAAAAATGGCCATCGGAAAAAAGAAGATCACTATCGCAACTTGGGCTACCACAGTTTGCAGCACATTGCCCGCAATTTGTCCACTGATTCCATCCGCATCGAAGTCATGAGCAATCGCGCATTGGCCGTACAAGCAGGGGAGAGTGTACAGGTGGAGAAGGGGACACTGCTGGGTGTTGTGAAGGTATTGCCCTTGGAGTTTCCCTTCGTTCAATGCCGTCTCATTGATGTGGAAGATTTGACAGAGCGAAACTTTATTGGACTCAAAAAAGAAATTCACCAGTCTGTCAGCGAACAATTCGTTGCACTGCGAAACGGTAGCCGCTACGTCCAGGATTTGGAAGCAGTTTCCTTTGCCCAGCCGGAAACCTTTCAGCAATTGTGCAAAGGTGGTACCTACTTGATCACTGGTGCCATGGGAGGTGTCGGACGGACACTGACGGAATATCTCCTGGACGTGTATCAGGCCAATTTGATCTTGTTGAGCAGAAGGCCAGCTGATGACAAGTATCTATCGGCATTGCAGACCAAAGGAGGACAAGTCGTTTACCTGTCGGCAGATGTGAGTGAAGAGGCTGACTGGAAAACCCAATTAAGAGAAGCGGTTCAGAAGTTGGGAGCCATACAGGGAGTCATCCACGCAGCAGGTTTGGCAGATAAGGCTGGCGTCATTTTGCGGCGCTCCGAAGCAGCCGAGGAAGCATTGTTCCGGGCAAAAATAAATGGCTTGGACAACCTACTGAATTTCGTCAAAGACATGCCTCTTGATTTCTTCTTGGCCTGTTCCTCCCAAAGCACGCTCTTTCCCGATCTTGGCCAAGTAGGAGCGGTGGCTTCCAATGCCTATCTGGATGCCCACGCCAGTAAAACTTCATATCCCTTTCCGTACATCAGCATGGGGTGGGAGACGATCAGTGATGTTGGATTGGCAACCGATTTCATCGCGCAACTCAAAGAACCTGAGCAGTCGCAGTTGTTGAAAGATTGCATCCAATCGAGTGACCTGCCGGAGTTGCTGGAGCTTGCCCTGCACTTGCAAATGCCACACATTTTGGTTGGCAAAAAAGATTTGGTACAAGAGCTGCATACAGTGGCCGATCCTGGACAAGCAGAAGAACTCGACGACGGCTTCGACAATTTTGTGCTGCAGAAAGTGGCCCGCCCAGATTTGAGTTCTGCCTATCAAGAACCACAAACTGAGACCGAAGAAGAATTGGTAGAACTACTCGAAAACTTTTTTGGAATCGAAGGCATCGGCCGCGAAGATGACATTTTCGAATTGGGTGCAGATTCCCTGAAAATCATGGTGGTCAACAAGCGCATCTCCAAGCACTTTGGGGTCGAGTTGTCACTCCAAGAATTCTATGACCATCCTCTCATCCGATCCATTGCCCGCGAAATTGCAACGGCCGCCAAGATCGTCCAAATGCAGCAAGAGGAGAAACCCTCCAACGTCATAACAGAAATCATCATTTAATCATCCCCACAACAACTCAAGACGAATGGAAATCGATCAGTTTATAGATGAACTCAGAAGCAGTGGCATTCACCTCGACATCCACGGTGACAAACTCAAGGTGTCTTCTGAAAATGATAAGATCGCTGAAAATACCATTGCCAAGATAAAGGAACACAAAGATGTTTTGCTCAACTATCTGACCAAGTACCAAGGGGCAGGTGTCAAAAGCGAGGTGCAAATCCCTCGGCTTGAAACGAGCGACAGCTATGTACTCTCCTCGGGCCAGCACCGCCTTTGGCTGCTCAGTCAGTTTGACGACGGCAGCATCGCTTACAACTATACCGATACCTACCGCATCGAAGGCTCTTTGGACCGCGAGCTATTGGCGCAATCTTTTGCACGCCTCTTGGCCCGCCACGAGATTTTGCGGACCACCTTTGGCAAAAATGCCGAGGGAGAAATCCGCCAGTTTGTCCATGCGCCATTGGCCATGCAGGTCCCCATCGAATTTCGCGATGCTCGCAACAACCGCCGCCCACGAGCCCTGGCAAGTGAACTGGCCGAGAAGGCAGCCATTGAGGCATTTGAGTTGACGACAGGGCCACTCATTCGTCTTTTGTTGGTACAAACTGATCAAGAAGAATTCTTCTTTACTTACGTCATCCACCACATTGTGAGCGACGGTTGGAGCATGGTGGTCCTGATTCGGGAATTGTTTGCACATTACATGGACTTGGTCGAAGGCAAAGAAAGCTCTCTGGCGCCTCTTCGCATCCAGTACAAGGATTTTGCAAGTTGGCAACAACAGCAGTTGAGTGGGGATCAACTCAAGAGTCAACAGCAATTTTGGCAACAACAATTCGAAGGGGATTTGCCCATCCTGAATTTACCAACTGATCATGCCCGACCTGCCATCAAGACCTTCAACGGGCGCAGCGCACATAGCGAATTGGATGCTTCTTTGACGCAGCCCTTCCACGCCTTACTGAAGGAGGAAGGCTGCTCGCTGTTCATGGGTGTATTGGCACTGACCAAGACTTTGCTCTACAAATACACGGGCCAAAGCGACATCATCGTGGGCAGTCCGACAGCTGGTAGGAATCACAGCGACTTGGAAGAGCAATTGGGCTTTTATGTCAATACCCTGGCGCTGCGCACCCGTTTTGATGAACAGTCTTCCTTTAGAGAATTGCTGGGTTTGGTCAAGAAGAACGCCCTGGCTTGTTTCGATCACCAAAGCTATCCATTTGATCGATTGGTGGAAGAGTTGGCGTTGGAAAAAGACCGCAGTCGCAATCCGCTCTTTGATGTCATGGTCATTGTTCAGAATACCAATGTCAATTCGGCTGGCGAAGCGGAGGCTTTTGGAGACATTCAGATTTCTTACGAAGAGAAAGAGGGCAATACCAGCTTGGTCGATCTCAGTTTGGAATATGCCGAAAGCCCCAATGGGCTTTACCTCAAAATAGAATACAATACCGACCTGTTCAAACGCGAGACCATTCAGCGCATGGGACAACATCTGCGCTTGTTGCTTCGCGCCATTGTCAGCCAGCCAAACCAGGCCATTTGCCAGTTGACTTGCATCAGTGAACAAGAACGCGAATTGCTCCTCAACGGATTCAACGATACCCAAACTGACTACCGAAAGGACCTGACCATTTTGGATTTGCTCGCCAAGCAAGTAGAGCGAATTCCAAACAATACAGCTGTTACTTTCGAAGATCGCTCCTTGACATTTCAACAGCTTGATGAACTGAGCAATCAACTGGCCGCTTATCTGCAAAAGTACTACCACGTAGAGCGCAATGACATGGTGGCCCTCAAATTGGATCGAAGCGAATGGATGCTGGTGAGCATCGTGGGTGTGCTCAAAGCAGGAGGTGCCTATGTTCCCATCGGGACAGATTATCCGCAGGATCGCATCACCTACATTCGGGAAGAAAGTGAATTCAAAGTCTGCATTGACAAGGCAGAGTTGGGACGCTTTCTGCGCATGCGCAATGACTTGCCGACAGTTGCCATTCAACATCGGGTGCAGCCATCCGATTATGCCTATGCCATCTACACCTCTGGCTCAACCGGGCGGCCCAAAGGCGTCCTCAACGATCAAGCTGGCCTGTTCAATCGACTGATGTGGATGCGCGATGACTTGGACATCACCGACAAGGACGTTCTCATTCAAAAAACACCCTATACTTTTGATGTTTCTGTTTGGGAATTGGTCATGCCACTGGTGACGGGAAGTCGCTTGGTATTTGCCAGACCAGAAGGACATAAGGATCCTTTGTACTTGCAAGACCTCATCCGGCGTGAGCAAGTGAGCATCATGCATTTTGTGCCCTCTATGCTGGGGGCTTTCTTATTTGAATTGGATGCCAGTGCTTGTGCGAGTCTTCGACATGTGGTCTGCAGCGGGGAGGCACTTCCACAGCGGATGGTCGAATCTTTCCGGGAGCAAATCCACAACAGTCGGATTCACAATTACTATGGCCCCACCGAGGCTGCCATTGATGTGACGGCCATTGATTTGACAGAGGTCAACTTTCAGCAGCGCGGTGTAACCATTGGACGTCCGGTGGCCAATACGGCCATTTACATTGTCGACCGCCATTTTCAGTTGCAACCAGTGGGTGTTCCCGGAGAGTTGCTCATTGGTGGCATTCAGGTGGCCCGAGGGTATCTGAAGCGCCCCGATTTGACGGCTGATCGCTTTGTCGACAATCCATTTGGAGAGGGCAGGGTGTACAAGACGGGGGACTTGGTCAAGTGGCTCCCCGACGGCAGCATTCACTACATTGGCCGCATTGACAACCAAATCAAGATTCGAGGCAATCGAGTGGAATTGGGAGAGATCGAAAGTGTATTGCAACAATTTGAGTTGGTCAAGGAATGCGCTGTGTTGGTCAAAGAAGACAAATCTGGCAATAAGCGTTTGATTGGTTACATGCAACTCAATGAAGCTTGTGATCACGAAACCATCAAGGATCACCTCAAGGAAAAACTGCCCGAGTACATGATTCCCACCTTCTTGATCGAAATGGAAGAGTTTCCGTTGACGGGAAGTGGAAAGTTGAATCGGAAGGCATTGCCCGAGCCCAATGTCGCAGAGTTTTTGACCAATGAATACGTCGCTCCCCGCAACGAAAGAGAAGAACAGTTGGCCACCATTTGGCAGCAAGAATTTGAAGTGGAGCGAGTCGGTGTACACGATGGGTTCTTCCAATTGGGAGGCGATTCCATTCGCGCCATCCGGGTGCTGAGCAAGATCAACAAATTGCTGCAAGTCCGCTTGGTCATGGCCGACATTTACGACCATCCGACCATTGAGTTGTTGTTGCAGAAAATAGAAGAGGACGATGGCTATCTCGTTGATGCACAGGTGCGGGAAGAGGTAGAAAAAGAGTTGCAGAGCATTGCACAGGAAGTGGCCGATCAGCCCGAGATTGAGGATGCCTATCCGATGAGTGACATCGAAATGGGGATGCTCTATGCCAATTCTCGCAACCAAGCAGATGGCATGTACCACGATCAGTTTGTCTTTCCCATTGCCATTCGGAATTTTGACATGAAGCTGTTTCACCAGGCCATCAATCGCATGATCCAAAAGCACGAAACCCTTCGCATTGCTTACAACTTTTCGGATTACAGTCGGCCCCTGCGCTTGGTTTACAAAGAAATTGTACCCGATGTGAGCTATGTCGACATTCGGGATATGGAGCGGTCACAACAGCATGAAGAGGTCCGAGCTTACATGCAAAAGGAGCGCAGCGAACGTCCTTTCGATACAGAGCGGCCAGGCTTGTGGCGCATGCGGATGTATGCCACCAGCGACAACCGACAGAGTTTTGTCTTCCAATTCCACCATGCCATCATCGATGGGTGGAGTCGGGCCATGTTGATGATGGAGCTGAACAATACCTATTACGAGTTGCTGCAAAATCCAAGCTACCACCCACCCAAACTTCCGCTGTCCTATCGCGACTATGTGGTGGATCAGGAGTGTTTGAAAAAGGACCAAAAAACTTACGAATACTGGCAAAACCAATTGAACGAATACAAGCGCCTGGACATCTTTACCGATGAATTTGAGATAGAGGAATTCACCCACACCATCGAAGGCGAAACCTATCGGCAAATCAAAGCTTACTGCGATGCCAACCAGGTGACCATTCGCTCCCTCAACCTTGCCGCTTACTTGTACACCCTAAAAATGCTGTCTTATGAAAATGACATTCTGGGAGGTGTTGTCGTCAACGGCCGACCCATTGCCGAAGGCGGAGATAAAATCATTGGATGCTTCCTCAATACCTTGCCTTTCCGACATCGGATAGAGGACCAAACCCTGGGGCAATTTGTCAGTCAGATTGAAGGACATGTCCGCCAGGAGAAAAAGTATGAAGGATTGAGTCTGTTGGAAATGAGCAAGATGTACGCCGACGAGAGAGCATCCGACAACCCATTCTTTGACACCCTCTTCAATTATGTGGACTTCCGGATTTACAAGCAAGTAAAAATGGACGACCACCGAGATACGGCAGAAGATGAAGTCGATCAGATGTACTTCGAATTGCTCAACACATTTTTGGATGTTCACGTCATGACCATCGACTTGGGCTATCACATGATGTGGTACCGAAGCCGCAAACTCAAATCGGGCATTACCAATGAAAAGATGTATCAGTTTCACATGTCTTTCATCCGCGAACTGCTGCTGGATGCTGACCAAAAGGTCAACGACATTGGCATCATGACCTTGGAGGAAAACTACCAATTCCTCGAATCGTACAATGATACCTTCGTCGAGTATCCGACGGGCAAGAGCATGCTCGAATTGTTTGAAGATCAACTTGCCAAAACACCAGACAACATTGGCTTGATCTACAATGGTCGCTCCTTTACCTATCGCGAATTGTCGGATCTGACCAACCGATTGGCCGGCAGATTGATCAAGGCGGGAATCAAAAGAGGCATGCCCGTTCCCTTGGTCTCCCACAAATGCGATGCCCAGGTATGGGGTGTGCTCGCGGTGCTGAAGGCGGGTGGTTACTACGTGCCAATCAAAGGAGATTTGCCGGCGGGAAGAATTGCGGATTTGCTGACCCAAGTGGAAGCCAGTGTGGTACTGGTCCAAGACGACTATTGGGACAAAGTAAAAGACCAGCCCGGTCGGGAAAAGATCATTTTATCCGAAGAAAACTTTGCCAACGAATCCACAGATGTCGCATCTGTCCCTGTTGAAGAAACAGACCTTGCCTACATCATTTTCACTTCTGGTTCTACCGGAAAACCCAAAGGTGTGATGATCGACCACCGGGGAGCTGTCAATACATTGTACGACATGAATGCCCGCTTTGACATCGGGGAAACAGATCGAGTGTTTGGCATTTCTGATCTCAACTTTGATCTATCGGTATACGACATCTTTGGCATTTTGGCCTGTGGTGGTTGCCTTGTCTTGCCGTTGGAGGAGGAACGACAAAATCCTGCTGCTTGGCTGAAATATGTGCAGGAAGAAGGCGTGACGCTTTGGAACTCCGTGCCGCAAATTGCTGGCCTCTTGGCCGATGCAGCCGAAGAAGAAAAAGTCATGCTGAGCAGCATCCGACAGTTTTGGATGAGTGGCGATTGGATTCCATTGACCTTGCCAGATCGTCTCCGGGCACTGAATCCCGATGTAGAACCCATCAGCTTGGGTGGCGCCACCGAAGGCTCCATCTGGTCGATTCATTATCCCATCGGAGAGATTCAACAACAGTGGAACAGCATCCCCTATGGCATGCCACTAGGCAATCAGGAAATGTATGTCCTCAGCGACCAATTGGATCCTTGTCCATACAACTTGACAGGAAACGTATACATCGGCGGCAAAGGACTGGCCAAAGGATATTTCAAAGACCCTGAAAAGACGGCAGATAGTTTCATTTTCCACAAACGCCTCAACCGCATGCTCTACAAAACTGGAGACTTGGGGGCCTTCCACAAAGATGGCTACATCATCTTCCAGGGACGGAATGACGGGCAGGTCAAGATCCGAGGATTCCGGATTGAGTTGGGTGAGATTGAATACCATCTACAGTCACAAGAATTCATCCAAGACGCGATTGTCCTGGCCAAGTCCCTACAGACGGGCGGCAAGGAATTGGTGGCCTATGCAGTTGTCAAAGAAGGCTTCGACATGCTGGCCAGCTTTGAGCACCTGCAGGAAAATCTACCCGATTACATGGTGCCAGTATTGATTGTCGAGTTGAAAGAATTTCCCTTGACGGTCAATGGCAAAGTCGACCGCTCCGCACTACCAGAACCTGACCTGTCCGAATTCATGGCCAAGCAATTTGTGGCGCCTCGAAACGAAGTAGAAGAACAATTGGCCGAGCTGTGGAAGGATGTCTTGCAGTTGGAAAAAGTGGGTGTCAAAGACAATTTCTTTTTCATCGGTGGCGACTCCATCGTTTCCATTCGGCTCATCAGTCGCATCAACAAAGCCTTTGCTTTCAACTTGAAAATTGGTCAATTGTACGAACACAATACCATCGAAGACTTGGCCAAACTCATGGAGATCAATGCCGAAGCCTCGAAAGAAGAGGCCGCTGCCCGCTCCGAAGTAGAGGACTCGCTCGAAATGCTGAAAGAGGAAATTTTTGGCGACCTCTAATCCTGCCAATCCCAAATTTGATTCACCCAAAGCGATCCTCCCATCGCTGTACTTTTTTATGATATGATGCCAAAAAATGTTGAGGATGTATATCCAATGAGCGACATCCAAAAAGGAATGGTGCTCTTGTCGATATTGAATCCCGAGACGGCTACCTACCACGCACAGTTTGTCCACCAGATTCCATGCGTCGATGTTGCATTGTTTGAAAAAGCCTTGGAGTTGCTGGCCGAAAAGCACGAAATCCTGCGCACGCATTTTGAAATGGAACGCTACAGCAAGGAGGTGCAATTCGTCGACAAGTCCATCGAATTCAAACTGGAGCAAATTGATCTGCAGGAGTTGTCGGCGCCACAACAGGAGGCTGCCATTGAGGCCTATTTGGCCCGCGAGCGCCAGCGCCCTTTCGACGTCAGAAAAGCCCCCATCTGGCGAGCAGCAGTTTGCCTTTTGAACGACAAGAGTGGCGTCTTCATCTTTCAGTACCACCACGCCATATTGGACGGATGGAGCATTGCAGCCCTGAGTGCAGAGCTGTTTGACTTTTATGTGCAGCTTCAGGAAAATCCGAATTTTCGTCCTGCCAAATTGCAGGCTCGGATCAAGGATGCAATCATAGAAGAAGCGACAGAGAAGAAGAACCAAAAGACGATTCAGTTTTGGAAAGAGGAATTGGCAGACTACAATCGACTGGAGATATTCGAAGATGTTGCCGTGAGCGATCGACTGGCCATTACGTACGAAGGCAGTTTTTTGCAGCAGCTCAAAAGGCGCAGCATGGAGGATGGCCTTTCGCTGAAGAGCATCTTTTTTGCTTGTTTGGTTTATGCACTCAACGAGTTGCAGTATGCCGATGATCTGGTCGTTGGCATGGTATCCAGCAATCGACCTTTTGTCGAAGATGGCGATAAGCTCTTGGGCTGTTTTCTCAACTCTTTGCCCATCCGGGTTCGCTTGGATCAATATGCGGACAACAGTTGGCAAGAATACGCACAAGCTGTTGAACAATACTTGGTCGATCTCAAAGGCAAGGATCGCTTGACCCTGTATGAAATCTCGCGGATTGCCGGAGAAAAGAATCGACAGGAGAATCCATTTTTTGATGTCATTTTCAATTATGTGGACTTTTATTTGTTCAACGACATTGATGTGGCCGAAGAGGAGCAGGAGAAAAAGGAGGAAGAAGAAAAGCTGAGCATCGATTCTTATGGCGTCACCAATACCTACCTGGACATTACAGCGGATGTGCGCATGGGCTCTCTTGGATTTCAATACGGTCTGAAGAGAAAGCTGCGGGCCGGACTGAGCTTGGAGATGATCCACAGCTATGTGGACCGGGCCTTGAAAAAGTACCTGGAGGAGCCACGGAGAAATCTTTTTGCTGAAAATCTATTGTCGGCTGCACAAAAGTCGCTCATCAAAAATGATTTCAATAATACCACGACCAACTATCCGACGGAAACCTTGCTAGACGTATATGCTTGGAAGCAATCGGATTGGACTGGCAAAACAGCACTTATCTTTGGAGAACAGTCAATGACTTTTGCTGGATTGGAAAAAGAATCCAATCAGTGGCAGGCTTACTTGCAGGATGAGCACCAAATCAAAAAGGGAGATTTTGTTGGCATTCGACTGGAACGATGCTTGGCGTTGCCATCTGTCATTTTGGGCATTCTCAAGTGCGGAGCTGCTTATGTTCCCATCGATGTCCACCATCCACAAGACCGGATCGACTACATTCGGGAGGACTGTGGCTTTCAGTTGTGCATTGATGCAAAAGAGGTGCAAACATTTCGGGCGAAGCAATCTTCCTTATCGGCCAGCCCTCGCTTGATTGATGTGGGGCCAACAGATGCCGCCTATGCCATTTATACTTCCGGCTCAACAGGCCAGCCAAAAGGAGTGGTCAACAGCCACGGAGGTTTGTACAATCGACTCTGCTGGATGCGCGATGATTTGGGCATTGATGAGGAGGACATTTTCTTGCAAAAGACACCGTACACCTTTGATGTATCGGTCTGGGAGTTGAACCTGCTTTGGATGACGGGAGCCAGCCTGGTACTCGCCAAGCCAGAAGGCCACAAAGATCCTCTTTACTTGCAAGAGTTGATCGCGCAGCAAAAGATCAGCATCATTCATTTTGTCCCTTCCATGCTTGGCGCTTTTTTGCCGGAAGTAGAGGTAGAAAAATGTCAGAGCCTGCGTCACATTGTCTGCAGTGGGGAAGCCTTGCCAGCGACCATGGTCCAGCAAGTGCAACAAAAGCTCAAGCAAGTTTGCATCCATAATTACTACGGACCGACCGAAGCGGCCATTGATGTGACAGCCATTGATTTGACAAAGGTCGATCTGGATGCAGAGCCGATGACCATTGGCTGCCCCGTAGCCAACACGAAAATATACCTGATCGACAAACGTCATGCCTTGCAAGCCATTGGTGTACCAGGAGAATTGTTGATCACTGGAATACAGGTGGCGCAAGGCTACTTGAACCGACCCAGTCTCAACCAAGAGAAATTCATCGACAATCCATTTGGCGACGGCATGGCATACCGGACCGGAGATTTGGCTCGCTGGCTGCCCGATGGACAGATCGAGTACCTGGGTAGAATGGACCAGCAAGTCAAAATCCGTGGCAATCGAATTGAGTTGGGCGAAATAGAACAGGTGATGGAAAGCAGTGAAGCGGTACGACAGGCAGTTGTCATGGCCCGAACGACACAGTCAGGTGCCAAGCAATTGGTGGCCTATTTACTGGGAGAGGAGGGCTATTTGGAAGCACATTTGCGCGAAGCCCTCCAGGCGAAATTGCCCGACTACATGATTCCTTCCCACATCATTGCTTTGGATGAATTCCCCTTGACGAGCAGTGGAAAAGTCAACCGAAAATTATTGCCAGACCCTCTCCAGGGACAAGCCAATGCAAGTACTTATGAAGCGGCCCAAAACGAAATGGAGAAACAACTGGTCGAGCTTTGGGAAAAAGTCTTAGGACATGCACCCATCGGAACCAAGGATGGCTTTTTCCAAATTGGTGGCGATTCCATTTTGTCCATCCGTATCATCAGTCGGGTCAATCGCTTGTTTGAAACGGAATTGAAAGTGGGGCAATTGTACCAAGCTGATACTGTTCAAAAGCTGGCCACTCTCATCAAAAGCTCTGCAGAACAATCGAAGCTACAAAGAGCCATCAGAACGGAGATTGAGCAGACATTTGACGAGCTGAAAGCAACAGTCCTCGAGCAAACTGATTTGCAAGGTCAGATCGTGGATGCATACCCCATGAGCGACATTCAAAAGGGCATGGTACTTTTGTCCGATCTACAGTCTGAAGAGGGCTGGTACCAAAATCAATACCTCTTTCAAGTCCCCAAAATCAATCCTGATATTTTTGATGTCGCACTTCGACTGCTGGCCCACAAACACGAAACGCTGCGCAGTAGTTTTGACTTGGATCGTTTCGAAGAAGGCGTACAATTGGTTCACAAGCAGGCTGACTTTTCCCTGCGACACATCGATCTGTGTCATCTGGATGTTCAGGCCCAAAACCAATCCATTCAGGACTTTTTGGAAGAAGGACGTCGGCACCCCATTGATCCTTTTCAAGCACCCCTGTGGCGGCCCATTGTATTTGACATCAGCCCAGAGGAAAGCATTTTTCTCCTTCAATTCCATCATGCCATTTTGGATGGATGGAGTCTGGCATCCATGAATACGGAATTGTTTCACATTTACCAAGCCCTGGAGTACCAACCAAACTTCCAGCCACAAGCCCTGCAAACCACTTGCCGGGAGGCTGTCTTGCAGGAGTGGATGAACAAACGAGATGAATCGGTCAGAGCGTACTGGATGAAGGCATTGGATGGATACAAGCGACTGGACATTTTTACCAATCAGCCAGCGAGCAAAAGATTCGAACCAACCTATGATGCGTCCTTCAGCCGCCAGTTGCAAGAACGAGCCAAGGCGGATGGCCTTCCACTGAAGAGCCTGCTATTTGCTTCCTTTGCCCAAGCCCTTCAATTGCTGACCTATGAGCGAGAATTGGTCGTGGGAATGGTCGCCAACAATCGACCAGCTACCGAAGATGGAGACAAGGTACTGGGCTGCTTTTTGAATACCTTGCCAGTTCGGGTACAATTTCCTGCAACGACTTCTCAAAGCTGTCGCCAATATTTGCAAGACCTTCACCAACAGCTTCGCGAGATTTCCACCAATGGAAGATTGAGTTTGTTGGAAATTGCGAGCAGCATTGGGGAACGAGTCACAGATGAAAATCCCTTTTTCGATGTGATGTTCAACTTAATGGACTTTCACATCTACAATGAAGTGGAGTTATCGGAAGAAGAAACGGCAGCTGCCGAGACTGACAATTTACAGTTGGAGTCCATTGGGCAGACCAATACCTTTCTCGACCTGGATGTACATGTAGCCGATGGCAATCTGCAGTTGTCTTACAGCCAGTATCGAGAGCTGCGTTCTGACATTGATTTGCAGCAGTTGCACGGCTACGTAGATCGCTTTTTGAAAGCTTATCTGGACAATCCAGAAACCAAATTGCAAAACGAACTCTTGTTGTCAGAGTCGGAAAAACAGACTTTGCTTTTTGAATTCAATCAGCAACAAAGTACAGATACAGATGCAAACATACTAGACCTCTGGAATCAACAGCTGCAGCAAAGACCTGATCAGCCAGCATTGGTTTGCGGAGATCGCACTTTTAGCTATGCAGAGTTAGACATGCAATCTTCCCAAATGGCCCGCCGTCTCATCCACGAACAAGGCATTGGTCTTGGCGATCGGGTAGGCATTTTTCTGGAGCGAAGTGAAACGATGATCGTTGCCATTTGGGCCGTCTTAAAATGCGGTGCAGCCTATGTTCCCATCGATCCAGAGGTTCCCCTTGAGCGAATGGAATACATCCGAGAAGACAGCGAATGTAAGGGATGGATCGACGCAGATTTCATCAGTGATGTCAAGCAAAAAGAATTTGGAGAGACAACTCCATTTCCCCGTGCCTCTGCCGATGATTTGGCCTACATCATTTACACCTCCGGGTCGAGTGGCCGGGCCAAGGGCGTACTGATTTCGCAGACTTCTTTGGCAGATTATGCACTCACGACCAGCCAGTACTTTGGCCTTGCGCCAACTGATCGTGCCTTGCAACAAGCCAGCATTTCATTTGACACTTCCATCGAAGAGATATTTCCGATTTTGGTAGCTGGTGGGACGCTCTACATCCTAGAGGATCGCAAAGACATTGACGGACTTTTGGCCTGCTGTGCCGAACAGAAAATCAGTTGGCTGAGCACCAATCCTTTTGTCATCAGTCACCTCAATGATTCTGTTGGGCAGTACGATCTTTCTCTCCGCATATTGATCAGCGGAGGAGATGTACTCAAGCCGATTGATGTCAATAATCTACTGGATCAATTTGAGGTTTACAATACCTACGGTCCCACAGAAAGTACAGTTTGTGCCACTTACCATCGGGTACAAGCAAGCGATCTGACCAGTATCCCCATCGGCAAGCCCATCGCCAATCGCCAAGCATACATTTTGGACGCAGCTTCTCAGCTTCTTCCGCAAGGAGTGGCTGGCGAATTGTGTCTGTCGGGCAAAGGTTTGGCAAAAGGCTATCTGAATCGCCCCAATTTGACAGCAGAAAAATTTGTCGATCATCCCTACCATCCCACTCAGAAAATGTATAAGACGGGAGACTTGACACGCTGGTTGCCAGATGGCAGCATTGAGTTTTTGGGACGGACAGATGAGCAGGTCAAAATCAGGGGCAATCGCATTGAGCTAAAGGAAGTGGAGCATGCCATTTTGCAACATCCCTCTGTCGAAAATGTGGTCTTGACCATCTTGGGAGAAGGAGTCGATAAGCAATTGGTGGCCTATTATGTGGCGGAGGAAACAGCGCCAGTCGACTTGCGAGAATTTCTGAAAGGCAGCCTGCCTTCCTACATGCTTCCCGCTCACTTTTGTGCCTTGGATGCTGTTCCCATGACACCCAATGGAAAGGTGGACAAAAAGGCCTTACCAAAGCCTGTCCTCACAAGTACGCAGCCTTATGTCGGTCCCGAAAATGACTGGGAAGAACAGCTGCAATCCATTTGGTGTGACCTTCTCGCATTGTCTGTGGAGCAAGTGGGAATTGACCACAACTTCTTCGAATTGGGAGGCCATTCGCTCAAAGCATTGACCCTATCAACTCGAATGGAAAGAGCCTTTGGATTCAAGATGAAGCTCCAATACATTTTCCACCATCCAACGATCCGAGAGCTGGCAGGGGAAATAGCACGACAAAGCAAGGGGCATCCCCAAACTGATGATGATGTCCATGTGGAATACGCGCCCATTCCCAAGGCAGCACCGAGCGACTGGTATCCTTTGTCGGCTGCGCAGGAACGGATGTTTTTCTTGCACTTGCTGGACGAAGAATCTCTCGCCTACAATATGCCGCAAATCGATCGTTTCGATGGAGGATTGGATCAGGGGAAAATGGAAAAGGCATTTCACCGTTTGATGGAAAGACACGAAATCCTACGGACGAGTTTTCATCTCCAAGGCAATCAATCTGTGCAACGCATTGCTGAGTCAGTGCCTTTTGAGTTGCCCGTTTATCACGGTCGGAGTGATCAGGCCGAAGAAATTTTCCGCGAGTTTGTTCAGCCCTTCCAATTGGACCAAGCGCCTTTGTTGCGCGCAGCAGTCATTGAGGTATCGGCCAAGGAGCAATACCTGATGTTGGATATGCACCACATCATCTCTGACGGAGTCTCTTACGAATGGTTGTTTCGCGAGTTTTTGCAATTGTACAAGGGAGAAGATGTACCTGCCCCTCGCTTGCAATACAAAGACTATGCAGTCTGGCAAAAGAGTGCGGAGCAACAACTCCTTCTGGCATCTGAGAAACAATTTTGGCTCAAGGAGTTTGCGGAGGAAATCAGTTTGTTGCAACTTCCCTGGGATTTCTCCCGACCAATGGTCAAAACCTATGCGGGGGATTCTTTGAGCTTCCGCTTGGACGGTCCCACTACTGAACAGCTCCACCAATTGGCCAAAGAAAACGGAGCGACCATTTACATGATGTTGCTCTCCTTCTACACGCTTTTGCTGCACAAGTTGAGCAATCAAACCGACATTGTCATTGGTACACCTGTGTCAGGTCGACCCCACGCAGATTTGGAGCGAATGGTCGGGCTGTTTATGAATACCCTGCCATTGCGCCAGCAAGTCGAAAAGCAAGAGAGTTTTATCAATTTGTTGCAGAGAGTAAAAGAGAAAAGCTTGGCTTGTTTGGAACACCAGCGTTTTCCCTACGAGGAGTTGATCAATGAGTTGAATGTCCTGCGAGACACGGGGCGCAATCCACTGTTTGATGCTTTGTTTTCCTACGAAAATTATGCAGAGCAGGAATTGGATTACACTTCCAGAGAGGAGTCGGACAGCATCGCAACGCGCATCTCCAAGTTCGATCTTTCGCTCATGGGCGTGGAGACAAATGGTCAGCTGTTTTTGACCTTCGAATATGCCACGGATTTGTTCCGCAAGGAAACCATCGAACGCTTTGCGATTTACTTCCAGCGAATCCTCAGAGCCATACTCGCCGATCCTTCCATGCAACTGTCGGAGATTGATCTGATTCCCCAATCGGAGCGCCGCAGATTGATGAATGATTTCAATCCACCCTTGCCAGCGCTTGCAGAATCGGAAACCATCCTGGACTTGTTTACTCACCAGTTGGTTCAACAGCCAGATGCCATTGCCCTGGTGGCTGGAAATGCAAAGTGGACGTATCGAGAATTGGACAGCAAATCAAATCAGATTGCCGCTTATCTACAGGCCCAATACGACTTGCAAGAAGATCAATTGGTTGGCCTTTGCCTGCCGAGAACAGAATGGCTGCCCATCTCCTTGTTGGGCATTCTCAAAGCGGGAGCAGCTTATGTCCCCATTGATCCGAATTACCCGGAAGCGCGCAAGTCTTTTATTTTGGAGGATGCCAATTGCAGTTGGGTTTTTGACGAAAAGGAATTGTCTACCTTCCTGTCTGTTTCAAGAAATTACCCTGAAACGACGCTGCCAATCGCGCTTCGGCCCCATCATCTGGCCTACGTCATTTACACCTCTGGATCAACCGGAAAGCCCAAAGGTGTGATGCTCGAACACCGCAATGTGACTTCTTTTCTGCGCAAGCTCGATCACAAGTTGGGCTTTGAAAATGCCACAGTCATCGCTGCGACCACCAATGTGACCTTTGACATTTCTGTATTGGAAATTCTCGGCGGTTGGTGTTGTGGAAAGAAGGTCGTCTTTTTCAATGAAGAAGAATTGTTCCCAGAGGCATTTGTCGAAAAACTGAATGAGGAAAGAGTGGAGGTTCTACAGTTGACGCCTTCTCGATTGCAACAATTGGAAACGGCCTTTGCAGAACAAGCGCCCCACAGCTTGCAACACTTATTGGTGGGAGGGGAAGCCTTCCCAGAATTTTTGGTCGAGGCACTGAGTCAATTTCCCGACTTGGCAGTGACCAACGTATACGGTCCGACAGAAACCACCATTTGGAGCACCTTCAGCAAAGTGACAGCCGATCAGCCCATTCGCATTGGAAGGGCTTTTCCTGGAGAACAAATTTTCATCCTCAACGACGCTCACAAACTACAAGCCATCGGAGTCGCTGGAGAAATTTGCATTGGAGGACATGGCGTAGCCAGAGGGTACCACAATCGCCCGGAGCTGAGTGCTCAAAAATTCATTCCTCATCCGTTCCATCCCAAGCAACGCTTGTACAAAACAGGCGACTTGGGATACTGGACGTCCGATGGCCAATTGGTGTTCCAAGGACGAAAAGACCACCAGGTGAAAATTCGTGGCCACCGGATTGAGTTGGGAGAAATTGAACAGAGTTTGCTGCGGTCCGTACCGGAAATGATCCAGGTTGCGGTTGTCGTACGCGAGCGAAATGAGGCCCAGCTATTGGCAGCCTTTTACAGCGTGAAGGAGCCCGTTGAAAAATCTCTTTTGCGCGATTTGCTGCAAGACCAACTTCCGGACTACATGCTGCCCAATTACTTCGTAGAGATGGAGGAGTTGCCACTGACACCCAGTGGAAAAATCAACCGCAACGCACTCCCTGCCATCCTCGATGACGACAGCATCAGAAGAGAATTTGTTCCCCCCGCCAACGAATTGGAAAGTCAATTGATGGCACAGTGGAAAGAGGTTCTGCAAATCCACCAGTTGGGCGTTATCGACAACTTTTTTGAAGTAGGAGGCAACTCTATTTTGGTCGTGCGCCTGTACCAACGAATCAAAGCCCACCTTCTCGACGACATCCGAATCACCGACCTGTTCAGTCATGCCAGCATCCGCCGCCAAGCCGAGCTGATCGCCTCCCGCACCCAGCCCGACGCTGCCGTATTGCAGATCAATGAAATCGATTTTTAATAGGAGAAAAATCACAGCAGTATGAACATTCAAGACATTGCCATCATCGGTTATTCGGCCCAGTTTCCGAAGTCCGACTCCCTGGAAGCTTTCTCCGATCTTTTGACCAAGGGAGAAAATGCCATCCGCTCCATCGATGCCCGCCGCCTTCGCTCGGCCACCCTCACCGACAAGCTTTCCTATGTCAATGCAGGCTACTTGGACGACATCGTTCACTTCGACCCTGCCTTTTTCGACATCACCCTGGGCGAGGCAGAAGAAATTGCCCCTCACCAGCGACTTTTGCTGCAACAAGCCTACCGGACATTTGAAGGTGCCCACTACCGCCTGTCCGATCTCCGCGGGTCCAACACTTCCGTCTATGTGGGAGATGCGCCAAACGAATACTTTCACTTGGCCAAACAAGCTACACCGACTCTGATTGCTGGCAATATGAAGTCGATGAACGCGGGACGAATTGCGCGATTCTTTGACCTCAGAGGAGCCGCCATGAGCATAGACACTGCCTGTTCTTCGACACTGACAGCCCTCAGCATTGCTTGCAAAGACCTGACCTTGGAGGAGACAGACATGGCCTTGGTCTGCGGTGTCAATCTGCAAGTACTGCCGCCCCGACAAGGGATGAATGGCAATCTGGGCATTGACTCGCCAACTGGAAAATGCAGCCCATTTTCGGCACAGGCCAATGGCACCTTGGATGGAGAAATTGCTGCTTGCATTCTCTTAAAGACATTGGACAAGGCCATCAAGGACGGAGATGAGATTCACGCTGTCATCCGGGGAATGGCCTTGAACCAGGATGCCGCTTTGTCTTCCAGCATCATGGCGCCGAGCAGCGATGCACAGACGGCTGTGATTCAAAAGGCACTAGACAATGCGGGGGTATCAGCCAGAGAAGTGGGCTTCATAGAGGCTCATGGGACGGGCACCAAGTTGGGAGATCCCATCGAGATTGCCGGGATGGCTGGTGTGTTTGGAGAGGCTTTGGAGGGAGAGGAGCGCGTGTATGTATCGGCCATCAAATCCAATATTGGACATACAGATAGTGCTGCCGGACTGGCGGGGTTGATCAAAGTCTTGTTGTCTTTCAAAACCAATACTTTGTTTCCATCTGTCAATGCCTTGCCTCGGAGCGAGTTCATTGATTTTGATGCGGCCAAAGTCGAAGTACTGGCCAAAGCCAAATCTTGGGATGAGGTCAAGAGAACGCCCAGAAGAATTGCTGGCATCAGCTCTTTTGGTTTGATGGGGACCAATGCACATGTCATTTTGGAAGCCTACCAATCGACGACTGAGGATGGTGTGGAAAGTCAGAAGGAAGGAGCAGCTACCTTTTGCTTGAGTGCCAAGTCTGCACAAAGTTTGCAGGCCTATGTCTCTGCTTTCAAGGACCAATTGGCCCATCAGTCAGATGGATTGCCCGCCCTTGCCGCTTCCCTGCATTGCCACCGAGAGGTCTTTCCTCACCGCTTCATCTTGACCGCCAATGATCGATCCGAACTACAGGAAAAACTGCAGGAATTTTCGGATAGACCAGTCCCCACGCCCTTGTCATCTGACTCGGTCTTTCTTCTCTTTGACGATGCGGGTGAAATGGGCGCAAAAGAACTTCAGCAATTGACACAGCATTTCCCTGCCCTGCAAATCGATCCTGAAGAAGCCACTTCCGGTCCGCGAATTTCCCTGTTGTTGCAATACCAAGCCTATCAACTGCTGACCCAATCTGCCACAGCATACTTGGACATGATCGGACTTGGCAGCGGACGCCTGCTCATCAAGGTGCTCAAAAAAGAATTGACTTTGCAAGAAGCCTTGGCACAGGTGGATGATTTGCCGAGAGATGCCACTGATCTTGCCGGGATGAAAAGCAGAGCGGCCAAGCTCATCGATCGATATGACAAGCCGATTCATTTCATCAGCCTGGGATTCAAAGGGACCATGGGAACTGCCTTTGAGCAAATGGCATCACAAGAACGTTGTGGGTGGAACATTTTCGGGGGGTACGGACAAGACAGTTTGGACAAAAGTCTGCAAACCCTCTTTTTACTGGACCGCGAGATCGACCCGGCCGTATTGTACAAACACCAAAGCATCCAAAAACTCACATTGCCATCCTATGAATTTGACCGAGTAAGGTGTTGGCTGCGCAAGGAAGGAGATGTCTTTTCCTTTGGAATGGAAGAAGGTGCCGCTCCGGTGGCTGCCATAGACGATGCTGGAAAGGATTTGCCTGTTCAGGACAACATCCTGCGCTTGTTTGAAGATGTGTTGAAAATGGAGGTCAAGCTGGATGACGACTTTTTCGACATCGGTGGACACTCCCTCAACGGGCAACGACTGCTCAATCGCATCAATGAAACCTATGCCACTGAATTTGACATCGATGCACTCTATGATTATGGAACACCTTTGGCCATGTCGGACTACATTCGGTCGTTCCAACGGGAAAAAGAAGGCGATTCCCTCAGCGATGTACAACCATCTACAGAGCCCATCAAAGCGACTGCACAATCACAACTGGACATTCCCGCTGCGCCCCAATCCGACGGCTACCTTCTCTCCGGTGCTCAATACCGCATGTGGATTCTGAGTCAATTCGAGGAGGGATCACTGGCCTACAACTTGCCCAACGTCATGGAACTCAAAGGAGCCTTTGACAAAGACAAATTGCAACAAGCCATCAGCTTGGTGGTAGAGCGCCACGAAGCCTTGCGGACGGTCTTTCGAATGGATGAAGAAGGAGAAGTTCGCCAATTCATTTTGTCTCCTGATGAGATGACGGTCACATTGGACCACAGGGATTTCAGAAGCAAAAATGATCCCGATGCTGCAGTGGAAGCCTATGCGGCGATGGACAACCAACAAGTTTTCAATCTGGAAGATGGACCATTGTTCCGAGTGGCACTCCTGCAACTAAGGGATGATCACACCGTCTTTTATTTCAATTTGCACCACATCATCGCCGATGGTTGGTCCTTGGGGATTTTGACCAGAGATGTGATGGCACAATACGAAAGCCTGCTGTCGGGCCGCGCTGTTGCCTTGCCAGCACTTGACATTCAGTACAAGGACTATGCACACTGGCAGGCAGGTCTGCTGAAGGATGGACACAGCAAGTCGCATCGGGATTTTTGGATGGAAAAGTTGGGAGGAGAGTTGCCACAGTTGAATTTGCCCAGTCAGAAAAAGCGCCCGCCTGTTCGCACCTACAATGCCCAGAAATTGGAGACCTATCTTTCCACGGTACAGAGCCAGCAATTGTATGCGTTCAGCAAAGAACAGCGCGGGAGTTTGTTCATTACGCTCTTGGCCCTTTGGAATGTTTTGTTGCATCGCTACACCAATCAAAACGACATCATCATCGGTTCGCCCATTGCAGGCAGAGACCATGCGTCCCTGGAAAACCAAATTGGTTGCTACATCAACAGCTTGGCCTTGCGAAACGAAATTCAGGAGGAGGAAACTTTCTTGTCGTTTTACCAAACTATTCGTAAGGAAACTCTCGCCACCTATGCCCACCAGATGTATCCCTTCGACCAATTGGTGGAGGACTTGGGAGGGGCTCGTGACTTGAGTCGCAATCCGGTCTTTGACGTCATGTTGGTCTTGCAAAATACAGGCGAACGCATCAGTGAAGACCACCTGAGTGCTTCTGACAAGGCGGCCATGACAGAAGAGGTCCGAGCATCAGAGCCAACCTTTTCGCGCTTCGATTTAGAGATTGCCTTCACCGAAGTCGGAGATCAATTGCTATTGGTGATTCACTACAATACCGATGTGTATGAAAAGGCAATGGTGGAAGGACTGATTGCCCATTTCCGCAGTCTCACTCACCAGTTGCTGAGCCAGCCAGGACAGGCAGTCGGAAAGGTGGACTTTTTGTCCAAGGCAGAGAAAGAACAACAACTGGAAACATTCAACCAACCGTCTCTCTTGCCAGATGGTGTGCCCGCCACAGTGGTAGAGGCCTTCCAAAAATGCGTTGCCCAGAACCCGGATGCCATCGCTTTATTGACCATGGACCGATCGTATACCTATGGCGAGATGCATCGCCTGTCCAATCAGTTGGCAGATTTTCTGCAGCGCCATGAAAAAGTGACCAAAGGCGATTTGGTCGCCCTGCAACTGCCGCGCAATGAGTGGATGGTGATTGGTCTGTTGGCCATCCTCAAAAGTGGATCTGGCTACATTCCTTTTGACATGGACTATTCGCCCGCTCGCCTGCAACAGGTTGCGGAAGACAGCCAATACCAATGCCATTTGGGCGTAGAACTATTGGAAACTTTTCAGCAGACCCAAGATCAATATTCTGAGGAGGACATTTCCATGGAGTTGCAAGCAGATGATCTGGCACATGTCATTTATACCTCTGGCTCCACGGGTAAGCCCAAAGGTGTTTTGATCCCACATCGGGGCGTTGTGCGCATGAGTCGCCTCAAGAATTTACCCTTGCATGCAAAGACTCGTTTGTTGCAATTGTCTTCCATTTCTTTCGACGCGGCCACCTTTGAAATTTGGTGTTTGATCCTCAACGGAGGCAGTCTGGTCTTGTATCCGGAGGCCAAGGCCGATCTGGAAACGATCAACGAGACGGTCCGCCAAAAGGGCATCAACACCCTATTTTTGACAACTGCCCTGTTCAATCAATGGGTGCATTCTGACATCAGCGACTTGCCCTTGGAGTATGTATTGACTGGGGGGGAAGTTGCCAACCCATCCAGCGCCGTTCGCCTGTATGAATCACATGCTTCTGTCAAACTCATCAACTGTTACGGTCCTTCGGAAAACACCTCCTTTACCACCTGTTTTGAAGTGCCTCGCCACTGGTCGGCAGAAGACAACATTCCCATTGGCCAGCCGATTGCTGGTACGGAGGTTTATATCCTGAATGCAGCTTCTCAGCTTTGTCCCATTGGGGTGACAGGAGAGCTGTGTACTTCGGGACTTGGACTGGCATTGGGGTATTTGAATCGGGAAGATCTCAGCGCTGAAAAATTCATCGACCATCCGTTCCACAGCGGACAAAAATTGTATCGCACGGGAGACATGGCTCATTGGCTGCCCAACGGCCACATTGGGTTTGTAGGTCGAGATGATGGACAGGTGAAAATCCGTGGGTTCCGCATAGAATTGGGAGAAGTCGAGCACCAATTGCGGCAATTGGATGCCCTTCAATCCGTGGTGCTGCGCATTTGGGAAGATGCCAGTGGCGAAAAAGACATGGTTGCTTATTTCGTCTCAGATCAAGCCCAGGATGCCAGCCAATTGCGGGAATTCCTTCTGGAACGCCTGCCTGCTTACATGATCCCGGCCTACTTCGTCCAACTGGATGCCATGCCACTCAACTTGAATGGAAAAGTAGATCGGTCAAAATTGCCCTCCCCAGAAGAGACGGCCCTCGCCGGAAGCAATACCTATGTGGCCCCACAAAACGATGTGGAAGCAACCCTTGTGCGCCTGTGGTCGGAAGTCTTGCGACAAAAACAAATCGGGACACAGGACCCATTTTTCGTCATCGGAGGCAACAGCATCAAGGCCATCAAGGTGCTGTCCAAAATCAAGCAAACCTTCGAGCTGTCGGTGAAGATCGACAAGTTCTTTGAATACGACACCATCGAGGCCATGGCTGCCCACATCAACTTTGTCCTCAAACAACAAGAGCTGTCCAAAAACAGAAGTCAGCTAAAAGAACTGGAACTATGATCGAATTTTTGAATCGAATTGCCGCCGAAGGCATCCTGCTGGAACTGACCGATGGCAAGCTCAAATTGTTTGCCGAAAAGGAGGAGATCGACCGGACTTTGCTCGGTGAAATCAAGGATCGAAAAGAAGAATTGCTGGACTATTTGCGGCGGGAAGAAGAGCCAGAGGCAGACCTTGCCCCCATGCCTCTTTTGGCCCAACAGTCCCATTATCCCATCTCTTATTCGCAAAGAAGATTGTGGGTGTTGAGTCAATTTGAGCAGGGTTCTTTGGCCTATCACTTGGTCAATACGGCTGAGTTGACAGGGCGCTATCGCCTTCACTTGATTCGCAAAGCAGTGGGCCAGATCATCGACCGACACGAAATCCTCCGGACCACTTTTGAGCGAAGAGACGATGGACAAATTGTACAAATCGTTCACGAGTCTGTTGGCTTTCCATTCAAGCTCGAATTTCAGGATGTGCGCAACCAGGCCGAGGCCCAATCGCAGATCAATGCCTACATCGCCGAGGATTATGCCTTGCCATTTGACTTGGTCCACGGGCCATTGTTGCGGGCCTGTGTCTTCCAATTGGCCGATGATCGTTACCTGTTCTATTTCAATATGCACCACCTGATCAGCGATGCTTGGTCCATGAATGTCTTGATGGGAGAGGTCTTGGAGGCCTACCAAGCATTGGAGGAGGGACGGCCGAGCAGATTGGCGCCCTTGCGGGTGCAGTACAAGGAATATGCTTCCTGGCTGCGTTCGCAATGGGAGACCACTGAAGAGTCCGAGGCGGCGGCTTTTTGGAAGGAGCAGTTGTCAGGCGAATTGCCCAGCTTGGAATTGCCAATGCAGAAAAAACGTCCGAAGGTCAAAACCTACAATGGGCACAATCTGGGCATGTACCTGACCGAAGCAGAAAGCCGCCAACTCAAAGAATTTGGCCATCGACAGGGAGGAAGTTTGTACATGACATTGCTGGCCATCTGGCAAATACTTTTGTACCGCTTGAGTGGACAAAACGACATTCTCATTGGCAGCCCAACAGCGGGTCGCGACCACCCGGATTTGCAATCTCAAATCGGCTGTTACGTCAATACTTTGGTCATGCGTCAAAAATTGGAGGCGGATGACAACTTCGATCAACTGTATGCCAAGGTCAAGCAAAATACCCAAAAGGCCTTTTCTCATCAAATGTATCCCTTTGATCTACTCGTCGACCAGCTGACCCTCAAACGGGATACCAGTCGGTCCGTTTTGTTCGATCTGATGCTCAGTTTGCAAAATACCAGCGATGGGGTAGAAGCACCAGATTTGCCAAGCTTGGCTTTTGAAGAGATAGAAGACTTGGGACAGCTGTTTGTCAAGTTCGATCTGGAAATTGTCTTCGAAGAAATAGGTCCTTATCTCTCCTTCAGCATTTTGTACAATACCGACTTGTTTGCTGCCGAAGACATCGAGGGCTTGATGCGCCGATTCCGCTTGCTGGCCGGAAGATTGACCGCGCAACCAGCGCAAGCCATTGGCCGTGTCTCTCTGATGAGCGAAGAAGAGGCGGCACAAGTTCAACAATTTTCTCAAGGCCCTTGCATCCATTATCCAGCAAATGAAACGGTTCTGGACCTGTACCAACAACAGTGGACACAACATCCCGAGGCCATTGCCATATCGTATGAAACAGAACAACTGACCTATGCCCAATTGGAAGGCATCAGCAACCAGTGGCGGGCATTCTTGGAGGATCGATTTGCACTTCAGGCCGACCAACTTGTGGCCGTTCGTTTGGATCGCAGTCAGTGGTTGGTCCCTTTGCTGTTGGGCGTTTTGAAGGCTGGCGCTGCTTACATTCCCTTGGATACAGATTATCCTGAACAACGAATGGAACAGATTCAGGCCGACAGCCAATTCCAGATTTGTGTGGATGAACAACTGTTGGCAGAATTCATTCAATGTCGAAACGAGTACAGCAAGCAAATGCGTCCGTCTACCGTCAAGGCTGGGCAATTGGCCTATGTCATCTATACCTCTGGTTCTACTGGCTTGCCCAAAGGTGTTCAAAATGAACATGGTGGATTGTACAATCGACTGTTGTGGATGCGCGACCAATTGGAGATACATTCCAAAGATGTGTTGTTGCAAAAGACACCCTATACCTTTGATGTGTCGGTTTGGGAATTGCTCCTGCCATTGGCGACGGGCAGTCGGCTCGTCATGGCCCGCCCGGAAGGACACAAAGATCCGACCTATTTGCAACAGTTGATTCAGACAGAGAAGGTCTCCATCATCCACTTTGTCCCTTCCATGCTCGGTGCCTTTTTGTTTGACCTGGAGGCAGACTCTTGTCAAAGCTTGCGGCACATGGTCTGCAGCGGAGAAGCCCTGCCTGATGCCATGGTACAACAGGTCCAGCAAATACTGCCTTGGCTGCGGATTCACAACTACTACGGCCCCACAGAAGCTGCCATCGATGTGACTGCCATCGACTTGACGGAGGTAAACCTACAGGAGTCAATCGTCACCATAGGCCGTCCAGTGGCCAATACCCAGATTTGGATTCTCAGCGATAAGATGGAATTGCAACCCATTGGGGTTCCGGGCGAATTGATGATTGGTGGCTGCCAACTGGCCCGTGGCTATGTCAATCGCCCACAACTCAACCAAGAAAAATTTACCGATCAGACAAACGGAAGAGGTCGTCTGTACCGAAGTGGCGATCTGGCCAAGTGGTTGCCCAATGGCCAAATTGCCTACATCGGACGCATAGACAATCAGGTCAAAATCAGGGGCAATCGAATTGAATTGGGAGAGGTGGAAAATGCACTGCAGCAATTTCCACAAGCCCTTCAGGCAGCCGTTGTCGTACGAGAAGATCAGGCAGGCAACAAAAAATTGATTGGCTTCCTTCAGGCAAGCACAGAGTTTTCAGAGGCAGAATGCTTTGCCTTTCTCAAAGAAAAACTCCCTGAATACATGTTGCCCTCTCTGCTCATCACCCTGGATGCAATGCCACTGACCCGAAGCGGAAAGGTAGACCGGAAGGCATTGCCCCAGACGACGGCTGCCCTGTCGGGCCAGCGCGAATACATCGCACCCACCAACGAGATGCAAAACACCCTGGTCCGCATCTGGCAAGAAGTCTTGGGATTGGAAAAAGTGGGGATCAGCGATTCTTTCTTTCAAATCGGAGGAGACTCCATCTTGCTGCTCAATGTACTGAGTCGGATGAAAAAGGAGATGGGCTACGAACTCAACATCGGCCTGTTGTACGAACTGGATACCATCGCCGCCCTTTGTGACCATTTGGAGACTGCTTCCCACCTTCACCAAGATCGACAAATGTGGCGAGAGCAAGCGGAAGCTTGGCTGGAAAACGTTCGGATGGCTGCATTTGAGCAATGGCCAGATGCCGCTGAATTGGAAGATGCCTATCCCATGACGGACATCCAAAAGGGGATGGTGATGTACTCGCTTTTACAAGGACAACAGGCAACCTATCACGAGCAGTTCGTCTATGAAATTCCTCGTGTGGAAGTCCGATTGTTTGCCAAGGCCATGCGACGGATGGTGAAAAAACACGCCATTTTCCGGACCAGTTTTCACCTCAGTGGATTTGAGGAGCCGATGCAGTTGGTTCACAAATCGGTGCAGGTGGCCATCGATCAGCGCGATCTTCGCCACCTGGATCAGGAGGAGCAAGTAGAACAGATCAATGCCTATGTTGCCTCGGAGCGACAGCGTCCATTCAGTTCTGAGGAAGGATTGCTTTGGCGAATTGCCTTGTTTGCCATCAGCGACGACAAAGCTGTGATGCTGTTTCAATTCCATCACGCCATCTTGGACGGTTGGAGTGTGGCTGCTTTCAATACCGAACTGTTCCAAACCTACTTGGCATTGGAACGCGACCCTCACTTTCAGCTGGCACCCATTCGGGCAAGCTACCGAGATGCGGTGGTGGAAGAATGGATGGAAAAGCAGCACTCTGAAAGTCGGGACTTCTGGGCAGAAAAGCTGGCCAATTACAGCCGCTTGGACCTCTTTGGGGACGGCATTGAGTCAAAGGAGTTGCAGAAAACCTACGAGCCTGCCTACCTGGATCGCCTGCGGAGGCGTTGCGAAGCGGAAGGCATCGAACTGCGCACATTGTTCCTCGGCGCTTTTGCCCTCTCCCTAAATGTATTGACTTACGAGAAAGACGATTTTGTCATCGGCTTGGTGTCTCACAATCGCCCCATCGTGGAGGACAGTGATCAATTGTTGGGGTGTTTTCTCAATACCCTGCCTGTGAAAGTTCCGCTGGAAGAGTGGGAGGGGAAGACCTTTGCCAATTACTTCCAAGGTGTGGAAAAAGAGCTGAAAGAGGTTCGTCGCCACAGTCGCTTGACCTTGCCAGAAATTGTGCGCTCTGTGGGAGGCGATGCTGGGGAGAACAATCCTTTCTTCGATGTGCTGTTCAATTATGTGGACTTCCACGTTTACGACGGCATTGACTCCGACTCCGCAACAGGCGATCAGCTTCGCAATGATTCCGAGGAGCAAACCATGAACTTCAGCTCCCATGACGTGACCAATACGTATTTGGACTTGAATGTATCGGTGACGGCCGGATATTTGACCTTTGGGTACAACCAAGAAAAGACCCTTCGATTGGGCATTGAGTTGGAGGCCATTCACCAGCGGGTCGAGCGACTCTTGGAGTGTTTTGTCGAAAGGGGAGCGGAGCAAATGGCGATGGCTGATTTTGTCGGCGCAGAAGAACGCCACCAATTGCTGCAAGAATTCAACAATACTGCTTTTGACCATCTAGAAAATCTAACAGTCGTCGATCTATTTTACCAGCAATGTGATCGCAGTCCAGATGCCGTTGCCTTGGTATTTGGAGACGAGCAAATGACCTATGCCCAAGTCGACGCCTACAGCAATCAACTGGCCCATTATTTACAAGCATGGTGCAGGCCACAGGCAGACGAGCGGATCGCGGTCTTGCTGGAGCGAGGCTTGCGGATGCCAATTGCCTTGTTGGGGATATTGAAAAGTGGCGCTGCCTATGTACCCCTGGATGTTCGCCATCCACAAGAACGGATCGATTACATCGCGTCGGACAGTGCCTGTCGGATGGTCATCAATGCCATGGAATGGGCCCACTTTGAAAAGCAGCGTTCTCAGTTCTCAACAGACAGGCCCGACTTGCGCCCTGCCCCCGGTCAGCTGGCCTATGTGCTCTACACTTCTGGAACAACGGGGCGTCCCAAAGGCGTAGCCGTAGAACACCGAAGCGTCAACAACCTCCTTCACTGGTTTGCTGACGCCTATCGGATCGACGAGCAGACACGCGCCATTCAACTGACCGACATCTCCTTTGATCCCAGCGTGGAAGACCTATTTGGCACCCTGATCAAGGGCGGCAGCTACCACATCATTTCGCGGGAATTGCTGTTGGACATGCCAGCCTTGCGGCAGTACATAGAGGAGAGGAGGATCAGCATATTGAACTGTGTCCCAAATGTGTTGCACCAACTACTCGTTGGATATACGAAGTTAAAATTTACTCAGATAATAATTTCCGGTGGTGAAAAACTTCCCAAAAATACAAAAAATCAGTTGCTACAACTAGGATATGAGCTATACAACAACTACGGTCCGACAGAAGCCACGGTAGATGCCCTGAGTGGCAAGGTAGGGGACGGAGCAGTCACCATTGGGCGGCCCATTGCCAATGCGAAGGCGTATGTGTTGGGCAAGGATTTGCAGTTGTTGCCCAAGGGAAGCATCGGACGCTTGTATCTCTCCGGTGCCGGACTGGCCAGAGAATATTTGGGTCGGGAAGAGCTGACTCGTCAACGCTTTGTTGAGAATCCATTCGCAAAAGGGGAGCGGATGTACGATACGGGAGACTTGGCCCATTGGACGGCCGAGGGAGAGATGGTCTTTTTGGGACGCATGGACCGACAGTTGAAAATTCGCGGGCACAGAATCGAGCCAGGTGAAATCGAAAAGCAGTTGACGGCCTGTGACGGTGTCGAAGCGGCGGCTGTCCAAGCATTGGAACAACGAGGGAATGCCTTTTTGGTGGCTTATTACACTGCCTCAGCTGATGTCTCCGAAGAATCCCTCCGCCAACAACTTGCCCAACAATTGCCATCTTACATGCTGCCCAATTCCTTTGTGGCCTTGACAGAAATGCCGCGCACAGCCAACGGAAAGATTGACTACCGGGCATTGCCAGCCCCAGGCGAACAGGAGCAAGATCAATTCGTCGCCCCTGACAACGAAATGGAAACCAAGCTGCAAGCCATTTGTGCAGAGACATTGGAATTGGAGCCACAACACATCAGCATGCACCAAAGCTTTTTTGGCTTGGGTGGGCACTCGCTGAAGGTGATCGAACTGTTGGCCGCCATTCGCAAACAAATGGGCAAGGAATTGGCCATGGCAGAGGTCTTCGCTGGCAGGAGCTTGCGACAATTGGCCCAAGAGCTGGCCCAAAGTGGTGCCTTTTCCACAGAGGATGAACTCCTCAGTTTGCTGCGCCAGGAAAATGCCGAGGCCCCTCATCTGTTCTTTGTTCACGATGGGACGGGGGATGTGCAGGGATATGTCCAGCTCTGCCAAGCCTTGAAGGGATTCAACTGCTGGGGACTGCGCAGCGACACCTTGCTGCAGGTGGCTCCCCAAACGATGTCGATCGAAGACATTGCCAGTCGGTGCATCCAACGCATGCAGTTGCTTCAGCCAAGTGGCAACTATCGAGTGTTGGGATGGAGTACGGGCGGATTGGTGGCCATGGAAATCACCCACCAACTGGAAGCAGCAGGCCAAGAAGTGGAACAACTCATTCTGTTTGACAGTCTGTTGCCCGATCCGGAAAACGAAGAAGCCTGGCCCGAATTCAGCATTGCCGAGACAGAAGTCCCGCTTTTGGAAGATTTGTTGGGCAGCGACCAATTGCAATTCGATGTCCAACTGTCATTGCCCGAATTCTGGGAAGCAGTTTTGCAGCAATTGCAACAAATGCCCATCGACCGAGAAGCCCTCTTGGAATTGATCCCCGACATCATTTCCAATGCCCAGCAATTGAGCCTGCGCGAATTGATCACCTACGTCAATGCCATTCGGAGTCTGGAAAAGGCCCATCGCGACTATTGGCCCGACTACCAGCTCAAGGCCTCCGTACAGTATCTCAAAGCGACCCAATCCACCACCCAGCCCGAGGATTTTGCCCCTTACTTCTCCCAACCAGTCCAAGTACAGACTGTGGAGGGCGACCATACCAGCATCATGAAACAAGCAAAACTGGTGGAGCACTTGCAAGCATTTCTCACACAACAAAAGCTGGTGTCTACAACCAACTGAGCAGGTATTAAAACAAGTTCTCGAATACATTAACTCTGAAAATTAAATAACGCCGAATGGGTCGTGATGCACGAGCCGTTCACCATCAAACACAACAACATGTTACAGTTTACCTTTAAAAATCGACTATTTCTCCTTGCCATTTTGTTGTCGTTGGCGGGAAACTCACTGGCCCAACTGACGGTTTCCGGCATTGTGTCAGACAGTGAAGGGGCGCCCGTTTCCTTCGCCAATGTTTTTTTGAAAAATAGCACATCTGAGGAAATCGTCAGCGGAGAAATCAGTGGAGATGATGGTGCATTTCAACTGCAGGTGGCAGACAAAGGCAGTTACACCCTGGTCATCAGCTTTGTCGGGTTTGCCGATTGGAGCAAGGATTTGGAATTGACCCAATCCGTCAATCTGGGCAGCATCGAGCTGAAGCCCTTTAGCAGCGAGTTGGACGAGGTCGTTGTCACTGCAGAGCGGAACATCATCGAAAAGCGCGACAATGTCATCATCTTCAATGTCGATCAGTCTCCCATGAAGCAGGGGTTTGATGGCATGGAGGTATTGCGCAGATCGCCCAGCGTACTCATCGACAGCTATGGCATGATCTCCATCCGAAACGATCTGGCCAAGGTGATGATCAATGGACGGCCCAGCAACTTGTCGGGGGAAGAATTGAGCAGCTACATTGAAAACCTGCGGTCGGAGGACATCAAGAGCATCCAGGTACAAACCCACTTGGCGGCCAATACCGATGGGGAAAACGCTGGTGGGGTCATCAATATCATCCTCAAGAAAAAACCGGTGGGATTCGACGCCAGCTTTCGGGCAGACCACACCTTCATGGGCGGCGGTGATCACCACTCCAGACCGGGTTTCAACTTCAACTATGGCGCCGAAAAGTGGAATGTCTATGGAGCCTACAATTTCAACCACTTCAACCAAATCTCTCCGGTCCTATACGAGACAGATTACTTCCAGACGGATGATTTCATCAACGACGACTGGAATTGGGACGAATTGATTCGCTTTCACACCTCCCGCTTGGGATTTGTGGCGGAGCCTGTCAAGAACCACTCCTTTGGACTGGAAGCCTTTGTGCGAAATTTCATCTTTGACTTCGAAAACCAAGGTCTGGTAACGATCCGGGAAGAAGGCAACATTTCCGACATCGGAGATGCTCGTTTCAACGGGATCACAGACAACGATCTGTACAACACCACTTTCAACTACACATGGACAACTGATACTTTGGGAAGTGCCCTGAAATTGTTTGCAGAATATTCTCGCCAAAAGGTCGTGGCGGACAACTTCTCCACTTCTTCCTACCGCAGACAGCAGTTCACAGGCAGCACCGAGCGGGCCGATTACGAGCTGAATACCAACATCTTCGCCGCCCAGATCGACTATGTGAAGAATTTCTCTTCTGGATTGACCTTTGAGGCGGGTTCCAGAATCAACTTTGTCAGTCGGGACAATCAGTTCATGTCCGAGCTGCTGGTCAACAACGAATGGAAAGAAGGGGAGCGGACCAATTCCTTCCTCTACGAAGAAGACGTGATGGGGGCTTATGCGATGGCGAGCAAGAAATTTGGGGAGAAAAACTTCCTGCAAGTGGGCCTTCGCTTTGAGCAGACCGATGTGAAGCGCACCGAGCGGGCCGATGACTTTCAGATCCTGCAAAAATACCCCAACTGGTTTCCATCGGTTTACTTCAGCCGCGATTTGAAAAACGACAACAGCCTGTCCCTCAGTTATACCAAGCGGATCAGCCGACCACCATTCTACGTCTTGAGCAACTACGTCTTGCGCTACAACGACTTCAGCTACGAGGTGGGAAATCCAGCTGTTCGCCCAGAATTCATCAACAAGTTTGAAGTGAGTTTCAAGCAGCCCAAGCAGACCTTCAGTGCCTACTACGAGCAGATCGACGATGTGATGAAGACCACCCACACCCTGGACGAAGACCAGATCACGACCTACTTCATCGTCCTCAACCGAGGCGTAGAACGCTACTACGGCCTGGACTACAACCGATTTGGCAACATCAACAAGTGGTGGTTCATCAAGGCAACCCTGGGGCTGTTCCAGACGCATTTTACCGACAACGAGCGAGGAGAAGACCTCAGACGATTCAGTGGCAACCTCTTCCTGTCCAACAACTTCAAGCTCAACAAAACCACCAGCTTCGACCTGTCCGGCTCGTACTCTTCTCCGACCAACAGTGGATTTTGTACCACACAAGAAATGTACAGCATCGACGGCATGGTGCAGAAGACCTTTTTCAACGATCGGATGACCTTTCGGGTGTATGTGACCGATATTTTCAACACCCTCTTGTTCGAGCACGATTGTGGGTTTCCAGACTTCAACACAGCTGTCAACCACAAGCAAAAGACCCGCACCTTTCGCCTGTGGATGTCTTACAACTTCTCCACCAAGAACAAGTTCAACAAGCGGACCATCGAATCCAAGGGAGACGTGATCGAGCGCTTCCAGTAATTCCTAAAATCCAATGCTATGTTTCAAATAACCACCAAGGATGTGATTTATCTCATCCTGTATGCCGTGCCCAATACGCTGTTTAGCTTCGGGATACTCTTCATCATCAACAATGTCATTTCGGGTACAGAAGGCTTCCTGAACGACTACATGTGGATGGTATTTGTAGCGGTGGTGCTGTATACCTACTTGCTGAACATCGTTTTTCAAAAGCGACTCAACGAGTACTCCTTTTCCATTCTGTATCGCAACGAAAAGAATGTATTTGACAAAATCCTGCGCACGCCCTTGCTCACCTTGGAGAACTTGGGCACGCAGCGATTTTATACTGCGGTGGAAGACCTCCGGGTTTTCGCCTTTTTGCCAGAAACCATTACCCACACGGTCAATTCCTTGTTGATGCTGTTTCTCTGTTTGGGCTATATGTTTACCCTCTCGGTCTCGGCAGCGCTGGTCATTGTAGCGCTCATCGTCTTGTTGGTGGTCATTTACCTGATCATCATCAATACCATGTCCAAACAGGTGGCCACCCTTCGGCAATACAACGAGGACTACTACGAATATGTGGAAGATGTGACCAATGGCTTCAAGGAATTGGGCATCAGCAGCATCCGCCGCAACAATCTGATGGGCAAGTTTTTGGTTCCCAATCGGGACAAGGCCGAGAAGTTGGACTTCAAGATCAACTACATCTTTTTGTCCATCAATTTGATCTCGCAGTATGGTCTGTACCTGGTCATTGGAGTGGCTTTGTTTCTTCTGCCATCCATCGGTTTGCTCGACCGGGGTGACATCATTTCCTACGTTGTGGTACTGCTGTTCATATCGGGACCGATCAACAACCTGATCAACATGCAAAACATTTACACCCGTTTTGTGGTGGCACATCAGCGGATCAAAAAGTTTTTGGAGGATTTTACCGCCGATGGCAAAAAAGCACTGCCAGCCCCCGTTCAGGTCAACGAATTTACTTCTCTGACATTCAGCGATGTACAGTTTTCTTATGCAAGTGATACAGAAGATGATTCCTTTGCTCTTGGGCCTCTCAATTTGGACATTCGACAAGGAGAAACCCTTTTCATCGTGGGCGGAAATGGCAGTGGGAAAAGTACCTTCATCAAGTTGCTGACCGGGCTTTACACCGCCTCCGGGGGACAGATTCAGCTCAACGATCAGTTGCAGAATGCTTCGCAGGAAGAGTTGCAACAACTGATTGCAGCCGTTTTTACAGACAATCACCTTTTCTCCCGCAATTACGAAGCCTACGAACTGGAAAACAATCCTCGCTACAAAGAGTTGCTGAAGCTCATGGAGTTGGATGGGGTGGTGAAAAACGACACAGAGGAAGCAGCTCGTCGAACCTATTCGAAAGGCCAGAGCAAGCGCATGTCGCTCATCTACGCCCTCTTGGAAGACCGCCCCGTACTGGTACTCGACGAATGGGCTGCCGATCAGGACCCCCATTTTCGCAAGTACTTCTACGAGGAATTGCTCCCCGACCTCAAAGCCCAGGGCAAGACCATCATTGCCGTTACCCACGACGATGCCTACTTCAAGCATGCCGATCGGATCATCAAGTTTGACTATGGCCAGGTCATCAAGGACATGCGCGTAGAGGCGGAGCTGGCGGATGCAAGCAGCATTTGGTACCACAACTAAACCAAGAGAACCATGAGATTGACTTTGTCCCAGCAAGACGTTTACTACGAACAACTGCTGTATCCCAACGAACCGATCTACAACATCGGCGCAAAAATTTCCATCGAGGGGCCATTGCAATACAAGGCGCTCAATGTTGCTTACGTCGCTTTGATCAATCAACACGATTCTGCGCGGATTGTCTTTCGGGAAAAGGGAGGACAGCACCAGATGCGCATTTTGGATGTCCACAAGTCCAAATTGGCACTTATCGACTTTTCCCAGCACGAAGACCCTCTGGCAGCGGCTGAAGCCTACATGCTGCAAGAATTTGCCAAGGCCTTTGATCTATCGACGGGGGAGTTGTTGCATACATTTACCTTGCTCAAGGTGCGCGAGGACTTTCATTATTTGTACACCTGTTTCCACCACCTGATCATCGATGGTTGGGGAACCTCTGTGATGTTTCAGCGATTGGTGGCCAATTACAATGAAATTCTGGAGCGAGGGGCCATCCAGAGCAGCTATCCATACAGTTACAAGGACTTTATGACGGAAGATGCCTCTTACGAAGGATCTGAGGAGTATGAGTTGGATAAATCCTACTGGGTCAATCGCTTTGAAACGCTTCCGACTCCGCTGGTCCAAAGCCGATCTCACAGCAGTGGGGTGCAGCGAAGCAAGCGGGCGTCCTTGACGATTTCGAGGGCGGTCTATGACCAATTGGGTGTCCTAGCCAAGACTTGTAAGGCCTCTACCTTTCAGGTATTGCTGGCCAGTCTCTTCCTGTATTTTGGCCGAAAGTATAGCAATGCAAACTTTGCCATTGGCCTGCCCGTGCTGAATCGGTCCAAGCGATTGTACAAGCAGACGGTGGGCTTGTTCATGGGTGTATCTCCCTTGCACATTCCGTTGGATTTCGAGGCTTCTTTTGCTGACTTGGTCTCCAAGATCAAACACCAATTGCGGCAGGATTATCGCCACCAGCGTTTTCCCCTCGGCAAATTGATTCAGGAATTGCAGGTCTTTCAGCAGCAAGGGCGATTGTTTGACATCATGTTGTCCTACCAAAAGCAAGATTTTTCCCAGCACTTCACCGATACCTATACCCGCGTCTTGCCACTGACTCACCATGCCGAGCTGAACGGGATGGCCATCTTCATCCGGGAGTTTGATCCCAGCGAGGATGTGACCATCGATTTTGACTACAACCTCAATTATTTTGATCCGGTGGAGATGCAAACCGCCATGATCCATTTGGAACAATTGCTCCACGACATCCTTCGGCATCCGGATCGTCCGCTGCGGGCATTTCAGTATTTGCCCAAAGAAGAACGCGAGCAGTTGTTGCATGGCTTCAATCAAAGCGGTGTGGACTACCCGAGACAATCGACCTTTTTGGCTGAATTCGAGCGGCAGGTGACCCTACAGGCGAGCAAAATTGCCGTAGCAGATGCCCAGCAGCAACTTTCTTATGTAGCCCTCCAAAGCCAAAGCAATCAGATCGCTCACTATTTGGACGAGCAATTTGGTACAGAAGATCAGTCTCCGGTGGCCGTATTGATGGAGCGTTCAGCCGATTTGATCGTTGTGTTGATGGGGATTTTGAAATCCGGTCGGGCATACATTCCGCTGGACCCCGCTTTTCCCCAAGAAAGACTTGCCTACATCTTACAGCACAGCCAGAGCAAGATATTGATCCAAGACAATGCCTACGAACTGGCAGAAGATGCGTCCATCCACAAGATTCAATTGGAAGAGTTGAAGGAAGCGATCAAGGAATTGCCAGTGGGGCATCAGAGTCGGGCGACTTGGTCAAATACGGCTTACATCATTTATACTTCTGGTTCTACAGGTCGGCCGAAGGGTGTAGAAATTGGACATCGGGCGCTGTTGAATTTCCTGTGGAGCATGCGGGAACAGCCTGGGATTGTCCCAACAGACCATTGGTTTTCCGTCACCACTGCCTCCTTCGACATTTCGATCCTGGAATTTTTTGGACCGCTGATGGCAGGAGCGACTTTGTACATCGCAGATCGAGAGCTGTTGGGCCAGCCCAAAGAACTGATGTCTTCCATGGCAACAGTAAAGCCCACCATTGTACAGGCAACCCCCAGCTTTTACCAACTCTTGTACCACGCTGGTTGGAAGGGGCAAAAAGGCACCAAAATCCTGTGCGGTGGAGATTTACTGAGTCAATCCTTGGCCAAAAAGCTGTTGAGAGATCACGAGGAGTTGTGGAACATGTACGGGCCGACAGAGGCGACCATTTGGTGCAGTTGCAAGCGATTGCGGCACCATTCTGAAGCGTCCAACATTGGCAAACCCATTCAGAACACCCAGCTCTACTTGCTCGATCCATGGGGCCATCCTTGTCCGATTGGGGAGCAGGGGCAGTTGTTCATCGGAGGGGAAGGATTGGCCAAGGGATATTTCCGCGCACCGGAATTGACGGCCAGCAAATTTCGGAACAATCCCTACGCAGAGGGGCGCCTCTATGAAAGTGGCGATTTGGGCAAATGGACGAAAGATGGAGAGATTGAATTTCTGGGCCGAAACGATCACCAGGTCAAGGTCAGGGGCTATCGGGTGGAATTGGAAGAGATTGAAAACCAATTGCATCAAATCGAGGGCATTGTGGATGCGGTGGTGGTGGCCAAGAAGGGAGAGGCCCAGGAAAGCTTTTTGGTTGCTTACTACCTGTCAGATCGAGAACTGGACAAAGCACAGCTTTTGGCAGCATTGGAAAAGAACCTGCCTGGCTACATGATCCCGCCGAGTTTGTTGCCCGTGGAAGCCTTCCCGCTCACGCCCAATAAAAAGGTGGATCGCAAGAAATTGGCGGCCATGGCCCTGCAAAATTTTGTTTCTTCCGACGCCTTTGTGCCTCCCCAAAGCCTGCTGGAGGTACAACTCTCGGAGCTGTGGCAAAGCGTATTGCAAATCAACGGTCCCATCAGCATCAAGGATGCCTTCTTCAGCCTGGGTGGTCACTCCTTGAATGCCATGCGATTGATTGCATTGATCCAGGAACGACTGGGCTTTGTCATCAGTTTGAAAACCCTCTTTGCACATCCCGACATTGAATCGCTGGCCAGCCACTTGCAGCAAATCGTCCCGCAAAAGCCATTGGCCATCGATTGGGTGGAAGAACGACCTTATTACCCATTGACTCCCGCTCAGCAGCAACTGTGGCTGGCCTGTCAGCAAGGCGATCAACTGATTGCTTACAACATGGCCGCCGCCTACGATTTGGTGGGCATTCCCCGCTTGGAGCGCATGGAGGCTGCCATCCGTCGGTTGATCCAACAGCAGGACATTTTGCGCAGCAACTTTGTGGAAATCGTGGGTGAGGCACAGCAATTGGTCAGGCCGATGAAAGAGATTGACTTTGTCATTGAGCGAGACAAGCGGCAGCCAGAAGAGATCGAGGCAGTCATTGAGGAATTTGCCAATCGACCTTTTGCCTTGGAAAAAGACTTGCTGCTGCGCATGAAGTTGTTGCAGTATGGCGAACAGCGATTTTGCTTGCTGTTTTGTACCCATCACCTTTTGATGGATGGCTGGTCTTTGGAGCGATTTGTCCAGGATTTCATTCATGTTTATCAAAACCGCTTGGCGCCAGAGACTGTGGAATATGTCAGTCGATCATTGCAGTTCAGGGATTATGCGGTTCACCTACACGCGCAAAAGGCAGCAAAGGACCAGACAGCTTCTACTGGCTTTTGGAGAAAGTATCTGGCTGCCTATGCTACGCCCTACAATTTGCCAGTAGATCATCGAGTCGACACAGCATCGGCCAAGGGGCGGGAGATTCGCTTTGAGATTGGTGCTGCATTGTTGGAATCGCTCAAGCAGCAGGCCTCGCAGTACAAGGTGACCCTGTATGCTTTGTTGGCAGCGGCCATGAAGGTGGTCATCCACCATCGGTCGGCCCGCATGGATATTTGCATTGCCTGTGTCCATGCGGGCAGAAACCATCCGGATTTGCTTCCCTTGTACGGTTCTTTTGCCAAGACGCTTCCGCTGAGAAGTCAACTGATGCCGGAGATGTCATTTGTGCAGCTGATGCAGCAAGTCCAGGAACATCTGCTGTCCATTGATCAGCATCAGGATGCCTTGCCAGAAGGGGCGACGGTTCCCGTACCCGATTTGCTATTTGTGTTGCAAAACCTAGATCACTCTCTGGATGCCATTGTGGCGATGGAAGATTTTAGTTTGCACGAGCGCCTGCTGGAACCACACTACAGTCGTTTGCCAGTGGTGATCAATCTGATTCCCAAGGGAGATGCCTTGGAGGGCCGTGTGAGTTACCAGACCGATCTGTATAAAACGGAAAGCATCCAACTCACCATCTGGATGTTGGAGCAAGTCCTAGCGACCCTGGCGGAGCGACCGCTGGCAAGCATTGTTGAAAGCAAACCAACAGCAGCGGTAGAAAGCCCTGCTGATACCCAATTTGAATTCAATTTTTAAAATCTACTATCACATGAAAGTTGTACAACACATTTTGTTCTTGCTGCTGCTGAGTCCGATGTGGCTACTGGCCCAAACAGAAAGCTTGCAGCCCATTGATCCATTGTACCCAGAAGAATGGACCGGAGCCGGGGTCGAGTGGTACCGCTTGACAGTGCCGCAGGATCGGGCAAAGCCTGCAGACAAGCAGGTGAAACTAGCCATTGCCATTTTGAAGAAGACAAAGGCTGATGCGACGGCCAAGCCCGTGCTATTTTTGGAAGGCGGTCCGGGGGGATCTGGAATTGAGGGCATTTGGAATTTTTTGGAACACCCCATGCGGGCGCACAGCGACATCGTCCTGGTGGATGTGCGGGGAAGTGGTTTTTCGGAGCCGAGGCTGTGTCCCGATTTGGGCAATGAATTCTTGCAAATCTTTGCCAAGGACCAAGGTCCAGAGGAGATGGAAAAGGAAAAGATTGCCGCTGCCATGGCCTGCCGGCAAAGCATGATTGGAAAGGGAATTGATTGGAAAATGTACAACAGCAAAGTGATTGTCCAAGACTTGGAAGATTTGCGGCGGGCCTTGGGACACGATCAGTGGCAGGTGTACGGCGTGTCCTATGGCACCTATGTGGCCCAGGTGTATGCAGAGGACCATCCCAAGGCCTTGCAATCAATGATTTTGGATTCTTCCATTCCCGACATCCACAAATATTACAATAGCAATTCGACCAAATTCCTTGGTGCGATGCAAAAGGTCTTTGATCATTGCGATGCGGACCCCGACTGCAAGAGTGCTTATCCTCAGCTCAAGGAACAATTTTTTGCCACCATTGCCCAATTGAAGGAACAGGCCATCGAGGTAGAAGTGGATCCACAGATTGTCGAATCCGGAACCTTTGCCTACAATGCGGAAGACTTTAAGGTGGCCATTCAACAGTCTTTGTACGACGAGCGCATGGTGGCTGTCATGCCCTTGTTGATTCAGGCTTTCCACGACGGCAACAAAGAAACCTTGGGGTCATTGGTCCAGGCATTTTCGCGCGCCTTGGTGCTCGACTATGGCTTGTATTATTGCATGAGTTGTGCAGAGGCAGTGCCTCGGAATGAGTTGGCCTCCTTTGACCAAGATGCTGCCCAATACCCAGACTTGGGGGGTGGGATGAATTTTTATCGCTCTGATTTTGCCGTTTGCCAAAAGTGGACAGAAGGGGAGGAGTTGGTAGAAACACTAGGAGAGGAGGACAGCAGTCGGGTGGAACCACTGGCAGCTCCCGTCTTGATATTTGGAGGAGAATTTGATCCCATCACACCCATCAGAAATGCAGACTTGGCCGCAGCGAAATTTCCCAATACTCAGGTCATCAAAGCTGCTGCTTACGGCCACGTCCCCAGCATCTCTTTTGATGGATTGGAAGTCATGGCAGCCTTTACAGCCACACCCGGCGGGGAACTGCCAAGCCCATTCAAAACAGACAGGGCGGTGGATTTTGCCAACGACATTGCCGTCAATGGGGGCGTTTCCCGATTGGCCAACAGCATCAATGCATTTGACCCCTTGTTTTTTGCGCCCATCGGCATCGCAGTCCTGGTACTGTTGGCTGCCATTTTTGGTTATTTGTTTCACCTGATCCGGCGGCGAGATTCTTCGGCCAATGTAGGCATGAAAATTCTGTTGGTCTTGACAAGTGTATTTGCCTTGTTGTGCTTGGTTGGTTTGGGCTGGGCGGTCAGCGAAACGGCTGGCCAAAACTTTTTCATCCTCGCTTTTGGTCTGCCAGAAAAATACAACTACCTATTTTATTTACAATTGATTTTTGCTGGACTGTTGGGACTCAGTCTGCTGTACTTTGTGGCGCGCATTCGCAACATCTCCAATGCCAGCGTGGTCTCTTCGGTGCTGTTTTCCTGTCTGCTCATCGGCCTGTACTTCCATTATTGGGGCTTTTATGGCTGATGAAGAGTTGGAAAGGAAAATAGTAGATTTTTATTGAAGGAAGGTCAGGTTTCGAAAGGGGCCTGGCCTTTTTTTGTGGCCATAAAATTGTCGGTACGAAATGACAAAAAATAGCAAAATTCCATTCAGCATTTTTTTCAAATGCAAACATCTTACATTACATTTGAAGCATGGGTCGAAAGATTGCCATCCTGCTGGTTTTCTTGTTCCTCTCTGTCGGATTCAGAGATGTGTTTACGATTGTGTCTTTTTATGGCAATCGGGCATCCATCGCTGAGAATCTTTGCGTCAACAAAGATGAGCCTGTCAAGAAATGCAGGGGCAAGTGTTACTTGTCGAAGCAATTGGAAGACAATTCTACAGAGCAAGGTGAAGCCCCTCCCGCCAACCGCCTGTTTGATCATTTTGAACTGAAAGTTTTGCCCACCGAAAAGTCTACCCAGGCAATGCTCATGGCAAGATTGGCGGGGAAAGCAAATTGGGTTTTTGAAACCTCTCTGTACCAATCTGGTTACCATTCAGCTCCCTTTCAGCCCCCGAAAGGCATGGTCTAAAACATCCCACATCATTCTGATATTTTCATCCATTTATTGCAAACCACGTTTGCACTTCTAACCTTTTGGGCCGTTCGCACAGCAAAGAACGCAGCTGGAGTTTGTCGATGCAAATTTCCTGTGATGGTTCTATGGGCCTACCACTTGCGAACTGCCTGAAAACAACCCATCCAACAATGAAATCAGTTGTTAAATATTTATTCGCTGTTCTTGCCATTTCTTCTCTCTTTTTGACTGCTTGTAATAAGGACGACGACGGTCCCGACAAGGAACCCGGTACCTTGTCTGTCTTTTTTGAAAACAAACTCGGGGGCAAAACCATCAAGCTGAAAGATGCTGGTGATTCAGCATATGAGTTCACAGATACAGATGGCCAGGAGCTCAACATTTCGGTCTATGCCTATTACATCAGTGCCATTGAATTGGAAGGCCCCAATGGGGTGAAGCACATCGATCCACTGAAGGCAACGGCCAATGCAGAGGAGGTGACAGGATACTACCACGTGATTTCCAGCACCCCAAATTCCAACGTCATCAATTTGACAGGGGTCGAGTCGGGGACCTACAACAAAATCCGCTTTACCATCGGTGTGGATGAATCAGGCGTACAGCAAGGCGCAGCGGGTGGTGTCCTGGACCCGGCCAGTGGCGCTTGGTTTTGGAACTGGAATGCTGGATACATTGGATTTGGTGTAGAGGGCAATGCCTCCAATTCTGGGCAGGAATACGTCGACTGGGGCAATGGATTTGAAACGCTGGAAGGAACCTATGCCATCCATGTTGGAGGCTGGAAAGATGTAGAGCCCGAGCCAGGGGAGGACCCCAAATTTGTCAACAACATCAAAGTGATCGAGCTTGATTTTGACTCGGACATTGCGATCGAAAATGGCTTGCTTCCACAGGCGCACATCAATGTGAACTTTGACGAATTGCTCAAGGGCACAGACTTTTCTACGACTTACTCGGTACACCGTCCCGACCTGGGCAAGCCCTTTGCTGACAAGCTGGTGGAGGTATTTGAGTTGGACCACGTACACCAATAAAGATGAAGAAGTTGAATTGGTTGACAAGCCTGGTTGCATACTGGGCTTGTCTCGGATTGGTCTTCTTTTCTTCTTGCTCGAATGAGGAGGAAGTCACGCCGGCTGTCGATCGGCATGAATTTCAGGTACCTGACAATTTTCCCCAGCCGACTTACACCTTCGACAACAATCCAGTGACCAAGGAAGGTTTTGAACTTGGGAAGGCCTTGTTTTACGACCCGATTTTGTCCAGGGATGGCTCGGTGTCTTGCAACAATTGCCACATCCAAGCAACTGCATTTGCCGATTCGCCTGTACACCCTTTGAGCGTGGGTGTTGACAATCGCCTTGGCATTCGAAACGCCCCATCCTTGACCAATATGGCCTTCTTCCCAGAATTCTTTTGGGATGGGGGAGTGACGCATCTCGATTTCATCCCCATCAACGCCATTGAGGCGACATTTGAAATGGATGAGACTGTAGAAAATGTGGTGGCAAAGTTGAACAGAAGAGAAAAATACAAGGAGATGTTCCGAAGGGCTTTTGGGATTGAGGAAATTACATTGCCGTATGCTTTGTATGCCTTGTCTCAATTCACCAATCGGATGGTCTCCGCCAACAGCAAGTACGACAGGTATGTGAGAAAGGAAGGGGAGTCGCTCAGTGAATTGGAGCAGGAAGGGCTGGCAACATTTCGAGCAAAATGTGGCAGCTGTCACAGCGGAGAATTGTTCACCGATTTTTCCTACCGCAACAATGGCTTGGATTCCACTTTTGCAGATACCGGACGAAACCAAATTACATCGCTCAATTCCGACATTGGAAAATTCCGGGTACCGAGCTTGAGAAATGTGGCTTTGACCTCTCCGTACATGCACAATGCAAGGTTTCGCACTTTGGAAGAAGTTCTCGATCACTACGGACAGGGAATGGTGTATTACGAGACGCTTGACGAGTCCTTCATCACCCAAAACGGCCTTGGCATTGACTTGGACGAAAACGACAAAACATCCATCATTGCCTTTTTGAATACGTTGACAGATTACAGTTTTGTACAGGATTCTTTGTTTTTCAGAAATTGACGAACGGAGAAAAGAACCTGCACCCAATGAAATGACCCAACAGCAGCTGGGGCTTTTGTGGCCTCGCTTGCTGTTAGGTTGGTACTTTGGATGGATTTTTTCGCTGCGAAATTACAGTAGGGGAGAGATGGACTGTTTTTTTGCTTCTCCACGCTTTCATTTTCTGTCTTCCACGTCAACTGAAATTTTTCAGCTCTTTAGTTGCAGCAGAATGAGTCGTACAGTGGTCTGACCTTGTGGATTGGTTTCATTGGACTGAATGGCTGGTAGACCGGGATTTTTATAGCAAGACAGCTTCCCAAATCATTCTATTTAACATAATATCAATTATAGGGCAAAATGCATCGTCTTGAAATGGGTTGACAGTCTCTCCATAAAGTATTGACAATGAGTTTACAACAGACTGCTGCGAAAAAAGGAAAATCGAATCTTTGCTGAGCTGCTCACTTCTTGGTTCTTTTGTCTACCATCTCACCGATAGTTACTGTAAGCCCGCTCATGATTTCAAT
>JBCBOS010000030.1:0-122325 GCA_039821145.1 Bacteroidota bacterium
TGTCTATCGAGAGTGTCTATCAGTAGGAAGTAAACCGTTGAGAAATGAATTGTTTGAAAGTGATTGAGAGTAAGGACTTGGTATTTTCTATTTTGTAAGTGCAAACGTTTTATCTATATCTTTCGTTGACACAAATATATAACAATTACCGAAAGATGTAAAGTGTCAATCTCTTTTTTTTGTCGCCAAGTACCAAAAATAAAATCCATTGATCAAGGGTAGGAAATGCGCCATGCCATGGCTTCCAGTTCCGATAAGTCCAACTCGTATCGCCGCAGTATGTTGTAGTCCTCGCGCAACTGTGGCCAGTCGTAGGCAGCCAGCGTATCTGCATGAAAAACGTAGACCAACAATCTTTCGTGCTCTTCAAAAAAGCCATTCCAAGGCAGTCCGCTGTGATAGCCATACGCTTTTCCGGGAGCCAGATTTGTTCCCACATAGCGATTGCTCACGGGCAAGGTGGTATCGGGAAAAGTCGTCCCTTCGTTTCCACCTGTCGCAAAATAATATCCGATGGAATGAGAGGCATTGTTTTGCAAATAAATGGGATAGTCCCGCTCTGCAAATCTTTCACAAGATGCCGCTTGCAAAAACAGCGCAAGCAAACACAATTTGAACCAATGGATGTTTTTCATCTTTCGTGCTATTTTGTCAAAGCGACAGGATGGCTTCTGTCAATGAAACGCACGACCACCATCCGCGCATTGTCTCAAAATGAAAATAATCAATTCTCGCAAAGAGAGAAGAGAGCTGCCTCCTTCCACAGAAAGCAGCTCTGTCCACTCCTCATCGCCGTCTTCTAGGATAAAAGGTTTCATGCTCGTCCCAATCGACGCCATAGTTGTTTCCAAAATACCGAGCCGCATGCCGATTGGCAGTCATCTCAAACCACCTAAAATCATGGGTGGTCACACCAAATGTTTCTCCGGGAACCTGTCTAGCAGTCGCAAAACTGATCGCACTGGGGATGCCCACGATGAACAGATAACCGATGCCAAATATCTGGCTGTCAAAAGTGTGCCCATACTCGTGCATCAGCAATGGATTGCCCGTAAAGTCTACCACATCGCCTCGCAAACTGATGTTGATGTGATTGCCAATGGAATTCCCCCAGCCATCCGCCTGATTGGTCCGGAACGCCCAGGTAGCACCGCCAAAATAATCCACCCGATCAATCCGGCCAAACGCATTGCTGGCTTGAGAAAATCCGTGCCCAATGGTCATCTGCAAAGACTCCCATGTGAATCGACTGATGCCTTGCCAAGCCTGTCCGAGGAAGTTTCGATTGCTGTCCAAATAGAGGTTCCCAAAGGCCAACTTAAAGGCATTGCCCAGGCTCGTCCAATCTCCTCTCACAGCTCCTCGACCAAGACCGGCCAGTACTCCCATGGTCATCGATCCGATATGTGCCCAAGCCATCATCTTCAAGCCAAAGCCCAATATCGGTAGACCGCCCATCGCCGGCAAGGCCACCGCAAGGGCTGCGCCCACAATCGCTCCCGACGTAAATGCGCGCAGCCCATCCCTGACATTGTCAATCTCTCCATTGGCAGCCTGAATGGCAAGATTGGCCGTCCCAAGGACCACCGCTGTGATGATGACAGCACCCAACAAAGCAATTTCTCCACTGGGATCGACAAACTTCAATGGATTGTTCAACACATAACTGTAGCGATTGTAATTCTGCGAAGTATAAGGTGGCTGAACGAAGTTGTCTGGACTCAACATTCGCCCCACTATAGGATCGTACAATCGACCGTTCATATTGATCAGCCCAAACTCCGGCAAGTCCTCGTGGAAGGTGTAGCCGCGGTACAGCCAATCCGGTACGGGCGCCACCGATGAGTAGGACCAACTGGAGGCGTTTCGCTTGCGACCCCATGCATCAAAGTTTTGCTCCGCCACAACAGTTCCCGCACTGTCCGTCACCTTGATGATGGAGCCAAGGTGATCTGTATAGGTGTAGTAATAATTGTCCACACCATTCTTTCGCTCCACAATGGCAACCACTCCTTGGCCCGCATCTACATAGTGCAAATGCTGGACCTCCCCTCCTTTGACCTGCTTTTCATAATCGCCAAAGTAATAGCGAGTCGTCTCCAAAGAGCCACTGTTCACCAACTCCGTTTTGAGGCGCTGGCGATCTGCTCGGTAGGTAAAGTGCAGCTCGTAATTGCCCTCCTGAATTTTTCTAGGTTGGTCAAAGGCGGTGTATTCCACGTCCTGTGCCACGGTTGGGATGGTACCGCTGTCATTGGTCACCTGCACCACTGCATTGCTCTTGGAAGAACTGTAGAAGTACGAACCCACATCGGCTTTGAAACTGATGTTTCCACTGGACTGATAGTAGGTATGCTTGGTCGGTTGGCCACTGACAGTCGAACTTGTCAAGCGGTCCAGATTGTCGTAGGTAAATGTCTCTGTCAGTCCTTTGGTTGCATCTTCACGGGAGTTGAGGTTGCCACTGGCATAGTCCCAGCTCATTCGCAAATCCTGTATCCCCGATGCGACAAAGTGGGTGGGCATGCTGTGATAGTAGAAGAGGTTGGTCGTCCGACTGTTCCCCAATCTGTAGGAGAAATATTGTCCCCGACCAGTCATTCCCTGGTTGGTAAATAAAACCTTGGTCGTTCCCGATTGGGTGTTCTCAATTCGCAGGGCAAATCCATTGGAATCGTATTCATAATTGAGGCGAAAACCCGATGGAAATACTTTCTCCGTCACCCGGCCATACTGATCATTGACATAGTAAGTATCGTAGTACTGGCCGTCTACTCGTTCGCGCTTCTGAGCGAGCCGACCAAAAGAGTCGTAATAGAAATGCTCATTGTCTGAAGAGTACGTATTGGTAATGGACGAAGGCTTGTTGATGGCAGCACCGCTGGTGTAAAAATTGAAGTAGCGATACTCGTCCGGCCCATACCGACGGATCATCCGGCCCAACTTGTCATAAAGCATCGTAAAGGTATTTCCATTGGCATTGGTCTGCGTTCTCAATTCGCCAAAGCCGGTATAGGTGTAGCTGATGGTTCCCGCATTTCTGTCGGTCATGCTCGTCTGTCGGCCATAGACGTCGTAGACATTGGTGTTGATGGTTGTACTTCCCATCTTGATCTGGATGGGAAAGCCTTGACTGTCGTAGGTATAGTTGATCGTACCTCCATTGTCGGTCGCACTGATCCGCTTGCCCGAGGCATCCATTTTCATGCTCGTCACCTGGCCATCCGGCTCTGTCTTGGTGAGTGTCAGGATGCCAGACAAATAGCTGTAAGCATAGGTGGTGATTCCAAAGGGATTCGACTCACTGATTGGCCGATCGTAGTTGTCATAACTGTAAATTCTGGTAAAGGTGCTCTCACCTGACTTGTAAGGATCGCGCGCCGTTCTTTTCCGACCGCGACTGTCATAGGTCCAATCCTGGTAGATGTATGCTCCCGAAAAGCCTTCGGTCCGCCGCCTCTTTTCCCGTCCCAGTTTGTCGTAATAGGTTCTGACATCTGGCTCGCCTGGGTGGTACACATTGTGGTAGCTGACAATCTGCCGACTGCCATCAATTTCCCAAAAGTAAGTATCCGTAATGGTATGGCCCTCTGGCATGACCGTACTCTTTCGCCTTCCAAATGGATCGTAGGTATAAGTGGTGGTCAGGCGATCTACACCAGTCTTGCTGAGAGGCTCGCCCCATCGAACATCAAATGTAGATGAACTTCTCTGCCCCATCGGATTGGTCACACTCGTCACAAAGCGGTCCTTGTCGTCATAGGTCATCCTGGTGGTTCGAGAAGCATATCCACTGGTCGATACTGTGCGAGAAGTAGGCACTCCGTAGCTGTTGTAGACGATGTCCGTTGTGACCTGCTGGGGCAAGCCCTCGAACTCGCGTTTGCTGATCACCTGCCCGATGCTGTTGTAGCTGAAGCCCGTGGTCACAGAATGGTCGGGCTGACCGGTTCGCGATTTGGTCACAGTAATGGACGTTGGCTGGCTCGGTACGATGGTACCAAATTGTCCGTAGGTGGCCGTGGTGGTTTGGGTCGTCACCCCGTATAAGCTCAGCGTTTCTGAAGTCACGTTGCCATGACTGTCGTAGCTGAAGTTGTGGTAATTGGTTCGGCCTTCGAAATACAAATAATCGGTCGAAGAATTGAGGCGCATCCAATAACTTTTGTAGGGCCGTGAAATGACAGAATGAAATCTCGACTCTATCCGAAATTGATAATTGGTCGAATGGACATAATGATAGACTCGATAGGGTCGGAATACATAGAAAGAGGTATTGAGTTCATTGCGGTATCGCCTTCGCACATCCCTGTCTTCGTCAATTTCTGTAAAATACCGGAAGCCCAAAAACCCTTTGCCTTCCCGATGAACCCTGGCATCTTCGTATTCGTAACGCATCACAAACTCTCCTCCGTTGCCATCGTCCTTCCGCATTCGCTGAACCAAATGCAGCCCCCACTGAACCGTACTGACAGGATGGCCATAACTGTACCCCTTGGAATAAAAACCCGATGTCTGTGTCATCAGACGATAGTCAAAATCTGTCCGATAGCGCTTGCCATCGACAATGCTCTGGAGCAGGCGTTCTTGTCCATCCTTCCCAAAGGAAATCACCCTGGCAGCACCCCAAAAACTCGTGCGCTTGATGATGTCCGAGCGCCCATCTCCTGTCAGATCAGCCACCGGGAAGGGAAGGTCGTATTGGATCCTTCCGCTGTGGGAATTCGATTGTCGATGAAAGCTCCTTCCCCGGCTGTAGTACACATCAAGTGTGGAAGAATAGCTGGTGACATCTCTGCCGTGCATGATGTCCGAATGACCATCCCCGTTGTAATCGGCAACGATCAACTTGTGGTCATCGGATTCGTCTTGTAGGTCCGGCCTGGTATGAAAAGAGTGGATGGAGGAAACGAAGCCCTCACCAGTGGAGGAAGAGACATACCAAGTGGCATTGTTGTTGGTTTTGCTGGTGCGCAACAGCAGGTCGGTTTTGCGGTCGCCATTGAAATCGCCCAGGTAAATGAGGTGGTCCTTGGTGGGGTATCCCGCATCGTACAACTTCTGAGCAGTCACATTGCTGCCGCTGTGGTCAAAGGTGTAAATCTGAGTATTGCTGCCACTGATTTTCATCAACTCCATTTTTCCATCGCCATCGAAATCAACAATTCTCACATCATCTGCCTGCACCCAAGAATTCCCTGGATAGCTGCCTACGCCAAGGCCACTGATCTCCCTGTTGACCACGCTGGTCCCACCAAGTGTGATGAGTCCTTTGTAACCCATTCGATTGCTCAAGAACATGATGTAGTCCGTGATGCCATCTCCATTGAAATCACCAGGGAAGAAAAATCGGTAATTTGGAAAAATGACATTGAAAGAAGACGGCACCGTCAGGTACTGCTTGGAAAAAGAGGTTCCGGTACTTTTGTACAAACGAATCTGCGTCAGGGTCCGCCAGTTCGAAGAGCCCTGTATCTGAATGCTAAGGGTCATGATGTCATCGCGGCCATCTCCTGTAAAATCAGACGTCAGCATATTGAGAAAGCTCGGAACATTGCGTCCATTGAGCAAAGTAGAATTGGAAGGCAGTTTATCCGAATAACTCAAGGAATAAGAAGGATCAGTAGATGTTCTCTTGTATACTTTCAAAGAAGTATTGTACCTGTCAGCACCAGAACCGGTGTATGGCGACACCAAAAAATCGCTGTAGCCATCGCCATCAAAATCTCCCGACAGCACATCGGCATTAGAGCCTGAAAAACTGGAAACAGAAAAGCTGCTGTTGGGGCCCGGGTCGTCCCCATACTTGAAAATGGTGGTATTCAAAGAAATGCCAGTACTTCCCTTTTCTTTGATGGAATTGAGCAGCGAGCGAACATCGTCGTAGGCATAGGTCAATTCGTAGGTTTTCACAGGCATGGACTCTGCAGTGACCTCTATTTTGTCCAACAAATAGCGAGTCACCACCGAAGAACCTTTTTCGTAAATCGTATTTTGATCAGAGCGAAGCTTGTAACTAAAATTGACTTTGTTGTAAGGCAATCTTCCAGTGCTGGCGTTGCCGGTGTAGGCGATTTCCGTAATCCGATGGTCGCGGTAGGAGCTGGCGTATTTGAACTCTATGTAGTTGCCATCGCGATGGATAATTTTGTTGACTCTCCACATCAGGTAGTCCCCTCCGTCTGAGGTTTCAAAACGGGAGTCTGACGTCCTTCCATATTCCAGGACGGTACCATCCTTGGTCTCCACTTTGAACCAGCGCGGACCACCGCCCGTACTCCCGTAGGATGTGGTGCGGGAAAAGTCATCCACTTCATTTCTGTAGGTAGCGCCATCAGCGCCATAGGTCCCTGTACGACGAACCAATCGCATGCCATCGAGAAAAAATCTGTCGTCTGCAGAGATGTTGACAGGCTTGGTTTTGCCATCGAAGTAAATGCTCTGCCCACCCCTGACGATGGCTGACAAACCCGTGATGCTCCACCCCTGCCCTACGATGCCGTTGGCACCTATGGAATTGTAGGCAAGAGCAATCTGCGGCTCTACCCCATTGGTCCCCGGCGGAACATAGATGGGAATTTGATAGTTGGCACCACCGTTGTGATCTACGCTGGCTTTGGCAGGAATGGCCCCCACAGGCAGAATGGTATTGATGGCTTTGCTGCTCAGTGTCGCCGAAGAATTCTTTGATGCGTAGGACACATTTTGTGCGTTTGCAAGGGGGAAACAAAGGCACTGGCCCAGTAGCAAAAGGACAAAGGCCAGCCCATTTTTGACAATCATGTTCATAACCAATTAAGCTTTTGATGAGATGCAACACAAGTCAATTGACGAGGTAAGAAGAAAGGAAAGTGCATTGCATCACATGTTAACAATGGAAGCTGATGCTGCCAAGGAGGCAACAAAAAGCAAGTCATTCGGTCGCTTCACTTACTTCAACCAAATGATTCAGCCCGACCACAGTTTTATCGAGGCATTCAAAAAAATTTGCAATAGCGTTGAAAGAGAAAGTCTGCCAATGTGTACCGATCGAGGGAAAGGGCACTTGCTTTCCTCTACTTTTACTTTGTTTGTGTAAGCCTTAAAATTATTCCGTAATCAGCAAAGGTGGTTGAATTGCGCGAGTAGAAGACAAGAAAGTTCATGGGGTGGATTTGTTTTGATGCGCCACTCCTGATCAGTGTTGGAGACAATCAGTACAACAATTCAACCTGTGCAATATACAATATAATCCCACTACAGTGGAGTGGCGTATATTGTTATTTTTTGTCATTCACTTTCACAAAAACAGAATGGAGCTGCCCTCTTCTGGAAGAAAGCAGCTCCTCTTTCGGCTAGCGTCTACTTCTCGGGTAGAAAACCTCAAAGTTGGTACCCCAATCTACTCCGAACTTGTCTCCGAAGTAACGGGCTGCATGCCGATTGGCTCGCATCTCGTACCATCTAAAATCGTGAGTTGTCACCCCTCTGGGTTCGCCAGGTACTTGTGTTGCATTGGCTGCGCTGATCAGGCTGGGAATGCCCACGATGAACAGATACCCAATGCCAAATATCTGACTGTCAAACGTATGGCCATACTCGTGCATCAACAGTGGATCGCCGGTAAAGTCAACAATATTGTCTCGCAAGCTGATGTTGATGTGATTGCCAATGGAAACGCCCCAGCGATTTTCCGTGTTGGTTCGGAAAGCCCAAGTCGCTCCACCAAAATAATCCACTCGATCGATCTGTCCTATTGTATTGCTGATTTGAGAAAATCCGTGCCCGATGGTCGTTTGCAAAAACTCCCAGGTAAAGCGACTGATTCCCTGCCAGGCTTGCCCCAAAAGATTTCGATTGCCATCTAGGTAGAAATTCCCCAAGGCCAATTCAAAGGCGTTGCCCAGACTCGTCCAATCTCCCGTCACAATCCCTCGGCCGATACCCGCTGCCACACTGAGGGCCGTCGTCCCTACGTGTATCCACGCTGCCACCTTCAGGGCCGTCCCCAGTATCGGTACGCTGAGCAGCGCGGGGACTGCCAACCCAAGAGCTGCCCCCGCAAGTGCCCCCGCTCCAAAGGCTCGCAAACCATCTCCTAGGCTGTTGATCTCCCCATTGATCGCTTGAATGGCCAAGTTGGCTGTTCCCAATACGGCTGCTGCAATGATGACGATCCCCCAGATGATTTCCCCACTGGGATCGACAAACTTCAAGGGATTGTTCAACACATAACTGTAGCGATTGTAGTTCTGGCTCGAATACGGCGGTTGCACATAATTGTCTGGACTCAACATCCGCCCAAGTACTGGATCGTACAGTCGACCATTCATATTGATCAGACCAAACAGCGGCAAGTCTTCGTGGAAGGTATAGCCTCTGTACAGCCAATCTGGCACAGAACCGATCAAGCTGTAATTCCAATTGTGGGCATTTCGCCTGCGGCCCCATGCGTCGAAGTTTTGCTCTGCGACCATCGTCCCAGCAGCATTCGTCACTTTCGTAATGGAGCCCAAGTGATCGGTGTAGGTGAAGTAGTAATTGTCCACTCCATTTTTGCGCTCCACAATGGCCACCACTCCCTGTCCGGCATCCACATAGTGAAGGTGCTGAGTCACCGAACCCTTGACCTGTTTTTCATAGTCGCCAAAGTAGTAGCGAGTGGTTCTCACCGCGCCATTGATTTTGTGTACACTCTTGAGGCGTTGACGGTCTGCCCCATAGGTGAAGCTCATCTCATGGCTGCCCTCCACAATCCTTTCTGGCTGATCAAAGGGCGTGTAACGAATGTCCTGTGTAATGGTCGGGATGGTACCACTGCCATTGCTCACTTTTGTCACTGCATTGTTCCTGGCAGAGCTGTAGGAATATGTCCCAACATCTGATTTGAGGCTGATGTTGCCATTGGCGTGATAGAAGGTAGACTTGGTTGGCTGGCCTGACACCCTAGAGCTTGCCAAGCGATTCATGCTGTCGTAGGTGAAACTCTCATAGCGCCCCTTGGTGTTGTCCTGGCGAGCGGTGAGATTGCCGCTGGCCAAGTCCCATACCATCCGGAGATCCTGGATGCCAGATGTGCTGTAGTGAATGGGCCTGCCATGTAGGTAGGAGATGTTGGATGTCTTGTTGTTTCCCAAAGTGTAAGAGGTATACTGTCCCCGGCCGTTCACCGATTGAGTGGTGAACAATACCTTGTGTATGCCCGATTGGGTGTTTTTGATTCTGTTGACAAAGCCATTGCCGTCGTATTCATACTCCAGGCGGAAACCCGACGGGAAGGTTTTTTGGGTCACCCTACCGTAGATATCATTGACAAAGGTGGTATAATAATTCTGCCCATCTACCCGATCGCGCTTTTGACTGAGTCGACCATAGGCATCGTAGGTGTAATATTCGTTATTCGAACTGTAGCTGTTGGAGACGTAATAAAGTTTGTTGATGGCCCGGCCGCTGGGGAGATAGGAGAAAGAGCGAGATTCTCCTGGGCCTGAGCGACGTGTCATGCGCCCTAATTTGTCATAGGTCATCGAGAAGGTATGGCCATTGCCATTGGTCTGTGTCTTCAACTCTCCAAAACCTGTATAGGTGTAAGAAGTGGTCCCACCATTTTTGTCAAATATGCTCGTTTGGCGGCCATAGACATCATAGGCATTTGTAGAAATGACCGTACTGCCCAATCTGACCTGGGTGGGAAGATCTTGGCTGTTGTAGGTGTAGTTGACCGTCCCTCCATTGTCGGTAGAACTGACTCGCTTGCCAGAAGCATCCATCCTCATGGTCATTACCTTGCCATCTGGCTCTGTCTTGGAGACCTGCAAGATGCCGGAGGAATAGCTGTAGGCATAGTTGGTTGTCCCAAATGGATTGGACTCGCGGATTGGTCGATCGTAGGTATCATAGTAGTAGGTGGTGGTAAAGGTACTCTCCCCAAACTTGTAGGGAGCCCGCACTGTTTTCTTTCGACCACGGCTGTCGTAGGTCCGCTCCTCGTAAACGTATGTTCGAAAGCTTCGGGTCCGTCGCTTTTTCTCGCGGCCCAGTTTGTCAAAATCTATCCGAACATCTGCTCGACCGGGGTGAGCAACGTTGTAGTAGCTGACAGTTCGACTACTTGAGTTGATGCTCCAGCCATAGGTATCGGTAATGCTGTAGCCCTCTGGCATGGTCGTCCTCTTGCGTCGTCCATAGCCATCGTAGGTGTAGGATGTCGTAAGACCATCTTCTCCCGTTTTGGAGAGCGGTTCTCCCCACTTTTCATCATAAACCGACGAGCTGGTTTGCCCCAAGGGATTGGTTACCCTGGTCACAAAGCGATACTTGCTGTCGTAGGCCATGGTGGTGGTCCGAGAAGAAGATCCACTGGTCGATACGGTGCGCGAAGTAGGGACCCCATAGCTGTTGTAGGCAATGCTTGTCGTCACCTGTTGGGGCAGGCCACTAAACTCCCGCTTGCTGGTGACTTGGCCAAGGCTGTTGTAGCTAAAGGCTGTCGTCGTCGAATGGCTGGATTGCCCCGTTCGCGATTTGGTGACTGTGATGGAGGTTGGCTGGCTTGGTATGATGGTGCCAAAGCGAGCATAAGAAGCCCTCGTCGTCTGTGTACTCACCCCACCCAAGTTGAGACTCTCTGTGGTGACATTTCCATAAGAATCATAGGTGAAGTTGTGGTAATTGGTTCGCCCCTCCATGTAGAGGTAGTCCGTCTTGGAGTTGAGCCGCATCCAATAGCTTTTGTTGGGACGCACAAGAAAAGAATGGGAATTGGATTCCGTCCTGAACCGATAGCCAGTCGACTGGACATAGTGGTAGGTTCGATACGGTCTCAATGCATAAAAGCTCGTATTGAGTTCATTTTGATGCCGCCTTCGCACATTTCTGTCTTCATCAATTTCGGTAAAATATCGAAAGCCCAAAAAGCCTTTTCCTTCCCGGTGGACTTTGGCCTCGCCGTATTCATAGCGCATGGAAAAGTCTCCCCCATTCCCATCGTCCTTTCGCATGCGATACACCAAATTCAATCCCCACTGAACGGTGTTGACAGGATGGGTGCTGCTGTATCCTCTCGAATAAAAACCCGAGGTCTGCGTCATCAACCGATAGTCAAAATCCGTGCGATACAACTGGCCGTCTACAATGCTTTGCAGCAGGCGTTCTTGTCCATTTTTCATGAAGGACACGACCTTGGCATAGCTGGAACGACTCGTTCGCACGATGATGTCCGAGCGACCATCCCCCGTCACGTCTGCCACGGGGAAAGGCACATCATACTGAATTTTTCCATAGTGGTAATTCGATCGCCGATAGAAACTTCGCCCCCGGCTGTAGTACACATCGAGGTAGGAAGAATTGCTGCCATAATTGCGACCGTGCATGATGTCGGAGTAACCGTCGCCATTGTAATCAGCGATGATCAGTTTGTGGTCGTGGGAATGGCCTTGCACATCTGGCCGGGTAGAAAAATAGTGGTAAGTCGTGGAAAGGCCTGTACCAGTAGAGTAAGAAATCTGCCAGTTGACACTGTTGTTGGTTTTGCTGTTGCGAAGCAGGAGATCTGTCTTGCGGTCACCGTTGAAATCACCCAAATAAATCCGGTGGTTTTTCGTGGGAAATCCCGCATCATAAAGTTTCTGGGCTGTCACGGAGCTGCCACTCTGGTTGAAGGTGTAGATTTGGGTATTGTTTTCATCGATTTTCATCAACTCCATTTTTCCATCCCCATCGAAGTCGAGGATTCTCACATCATCGGCCAACACCCAAGGCGTGCCAGAATAACCTGATCCAAGTCCTCCAATCAATTTGTTGACCACACTTGTTCCGCCCAGTGTGATCAAGGCCCTGTAGCCCGATTTGTTACTCAAAAACATGATGTAGTCCGTGACCCCATCTCCATTGAAATCGCCGGGAAAAAAGAAGCGGTAATTTGGATAAATGACATTGTAAGTAGTGGGCACTGTGAGGTACCTCCTGATGAAGCCAGTGTTGGTTCCCTCATACAGGCGAATCTGTGTCAGGGTGCGCCAGCTTTGGGAGCCTTGCCGCTGGACGGTGAGCGTCAAAATATCGTCGCGCCCATCTCCTGTAAAATCAGATGTCAACATGTTGTAAAAACTCGGTACATTGCGTCCGTTGAGCAAGGTGGAGTTGGACGGCAGAGTCTCGTTGTAATTCAGGTAGTAATTCGAATTGGTGGAACTCCTTTTGTACACTTTCAGAGAAGTATTGTACTTGTTGGAACCAGAACCTGTGTAGGGCGATACCAAAAAATCGCTGTAGCCATCTCCATCGAAATCACCTGACAGCACATCTGAATTGGAACCAGCAAAACTACTCACGTTGAAGTTGCTGGAATATCCTGGATCATTGCCATATTTGAAGACGGTCAAATTCAAGGAGGTCCTATCACTTCCCCTCTCTTTGATGGAGTTGAGCAGAGAGCGAATGTTATCGTAGGCATAAAAAAGTTCATAGCTCTTGACAGTGGCTGAACCTGCTTTTACCTCAATTTTGTCCAACAGATAGCGGCTGACAATGGAGGAGCCTTTTTCGTAAATGGTATTTTGATCGGATCGCACTTTGTAGGTGAAAAGAATTTTGTTGTAGGGCAACATGCCGGTTCTGGAGTTGCCAGTGTAGGCAATTTCGTAGATCCGATGATCGCGGTAAGCACTGGTGTATTTGAATAGGATGTAGTTGCCATCACGATAAGTGATTTTGCTGAGTTTCCACATGAGGTAACCACCCCCACTTTGGGTGGTAAAACGAGAATCTGAAGTGCTTCCATACTCCATGACGATTCCATCTTTGGTCTCGACCTTGAACCAGATGGGACCTCGTCCCGTCGTGCCATAGGACGTGACACGAGAAAAATCATCGGCCTCCTTGATGTAGGTGGCACCATTTTGTCCATAGCTACCCGTGCGGCGAACCAGTCGCATCCCATCCAGGAAAAAGCGATCATTCAAGGAGAGGTCGACAGGTCTTGCCCTGCCGTCGAAGTGGATGCTTTGCCCACCTCTGGTAATGGCCGACAAACCCGTGATGTTCCAACCTTGGCCAGCAATGCCATTGATGCCCATGGAACTGTACGACAAAGAAATTTGAGGTTCTACCCCATTGGTTCCCGGCGGGACGTAAATGGGAATTTGGTAATTGGCACCACCGTTGGGATCTACGCTGGACTTGGCGGGAATGACCCCCACCGGCAACAAAGCGTTGATGGATTTGCTACTCAGCGTCGCTGAAGAATTTTTGGATAAATACGACACATTTTGTGCGTTGCTGAAAGGAAGGGAAAGGCACTGACCCAGTAGCAACAAAACGAAGGTCAGGCTATTTCTAGCAATGTGATTCATGATTAAGTTAGCTTTTTTGTTCAAAACAAAAATTCAGTCTACCGAAATCAATTGGTTGACTGATCTGATTTTACCAATACGGAGGCCCTTCTCTCTGAGCCATCGACCAGGGTGATGAGATAAGCCCCAACGGGCAGGTCAGACACATCGATGTCTGTCCCCTCTCCCAGGAGCAATTGGCGGAGAATGCGACCGTCCATGCTGACAATCGACAGGGTGGCTTGGGGTCTGAGGTCTTTTCCCCGAACTGAAAAACTGGACATGGTGGGATTGGGGAAGAGGACAAATTCAGAAAGGTCTCCAAGTTTCTCTTTGGTCAGTGCAGCATCGGAGGCTGTCGTCTTTTTGCTGGGGTCCAATTCCAAGGTGGTGGGCTGGGACAGCAAGGCTTCCAATTGTTCGATTTCTGTTTCTAGGTCTTCGGAGAATCCTGCTTGCTTGAAGGTTTCTGCCAGATCCAATTGGCTGGTCAGCTGTTCGTTTTGCGTTGTTTCTTGATACTGTAATCCGACAAGGTTCAAACAGACGTATCGCCTGATGCGATTGCCTGCATTGTCATAGTTGAAGCTGATCCCACAACTGTTTGACACAGGCGTGATCTGTGCCCAAGAGATGGTACAACTCAACAGTAAAAAAAATACCAAATAATTTTTCATATAAGATTAGGTTTAGACATGAAGATTCCGTTTGGAGAGGACACAACAGTAGCAGCTCTATGACCACAACTAGGCAGCAATAGAAAATGTCAAAGGAATGTGCAATGGAGTGAAGCGAAAGTCCAACTCAAGAGGGATGGAACTTTCGAGACAGTGGTACCATACCAATACAATGAGGGAGAAAAGGCGCTTGTCTTCCTCTGTTCTTTACTGTGTAAGCCGTAAAACGATTTGAAACCAGCAGGGAATTGCTGGGTCGCATTTGAAAGTGTAAGAGAGTGTATCGCTGGACAACTTGCTTGTCCTTCATTCATTCTGACCAGATGTGAAGACAGTCAGAATACAAGTCACATCCTAAATATACAATTTATACTGTGAAAATGGAATGGGAAACATTGTTATTTTTTCCTGTCAATTTACCCCGTTTTGCTCCTGCTATGCAGCTTGTTGACTCAAGTCTTTTTCTTCGACTTGTAATCCATGATTCGAATGTGCTCGTCACAGAATCCATAATCCACCTCTACGTTGGAAGCGACGATCAGGAGGCGATCCTCTCGAAAGCGTTCGATCAGTCCGAGGTACCAAGCCATGCCTTGTTCGTCTAGGTTGGTGGTGGGTTCGTCGAGCAGCAAGATGGGACTTTGCGAGCAGATGGACAGGGCCAGTTTGAGCCTTTGCTTCATGCCGCTTGAGAAGTAGCGAATTTCTTTGTTGCGCGCCTTTTTCAAATCCATCAACTCGATCAGCTCCTTGGCGGTCATGTTTTGGACGAAGGGTTTGAAGGTCTGGTGGAAGCGGAGGGCTTCGGTGAGGGTAAATTCCTCTATCAATTCAATGTAGGGAGCGGCGTAGCTGACTTGCTGGTATAGGAGGTCGGGGGCGAGGGTTTGTTGGCCGTGCTGGAAGGTGATGGAGCCTTTGGAAGGGGTCAGGTGGCCGGACAGTATTTTTAGAAAGGTCGATTTGCCGGAGCCATTGGGGCCTAGGATGGCGTAGGCATGGCCCGATGTAAACACGTAGTTGACGGACCGAAATATCCATTCGTATCGGTAGCGCTTGGCTACATTATTCAAAGTGATTTCCATTCGCATCATAGGAGGAGGAAGAAGAATAGCCAGTACTCAGGGTGCGAAAGCCCCGGATGATTCCCCGGTTGGCCCCTCGGATGAAGTCCAGGATTTTGTCCCTTTCTGGGGTGACCCCTATGGTTTTTTCGATCTTGGCGAGTGCTTGAGAGGTATTGTTTCCCTTGACGTAGAGGATGCGATAGATGTCTTGGATGTTGTGAATCTGTTCACTGGAAAAACCCCGGCGGCGCAGGCCAATGGAATTGACACCGGCATAGGCGAGGGGTTCACGGGCGGCTTTGACGTAAGGGGGAATGTCTTTGCGCACCAGGGAGCCACCACCGACGAATACGTGATCGCCGATGCGCACGAATTGGTGAACGGCGGTCAGTCCTCCTACAACCACTTTGGGGCCGATTTCAATGTGTCCGGCCAGGGTCACGCTATTGGCCAGTACGGCATTGTCGTGGATGATGCAATCGTGGGCAATGTGGCAGTAGGCCATGATCAGGCAATTGTTGCCGATGACGGTCTCATAGTTGGCCTTGGTGCCTCTGTTGATGGTGCAATATTCACGGATGGTCACGTTGTCACCAATGAGAAGTTTGGATTCCTCTCCCTTGAATTTGAGATCTTGCGGTATGGAACCGATGATTGCGCCTGGAAAAATCTTGCAATTCTTTCCCATTCGAACGCCATCGAGAATGCAAACATTGGGACCTATCTCAGTCCCGTCGCCGATTTCGACATCGGCCTCTATGGTCACAAACGACCCGATTTTGACATTCTTTCCAATTTTTGCAGAAGGGTGGATATTCCTTAGTGCGTGATTCATTTAAGTACGTCTTATGATTTGGGCAGTCAGCTCGCCTTCCGAGGCAATTTTGTTGCCAACGTAGGCTGTTCCCTGCATCTGCACGACCCCTCGTCTGATCGGGCCCAAAAGTTCCATTTTTAAGATGAGCGTATCGCCCGGTACAACTTTATTTTTGAACTTACAATTGTCGATTTTCAGGAAATAGGTGTCCCAGTTTTCTGGATCGTCCACAGTAGACAAAGCGAGGATACCTCCCGTTTGTGCGAGAGCCTCCATTTGTAGAACGCCAGGGAAGACCGGATTATTGGGAAAATGCCCTTGAAAGAATTGCTCGTTGAAGGTGACACTCTTGATCCCTACCACGTGGGTATCGGACAATTCGATGATCTTGTCTACCAAAACAAAGGGATAGCGGTGTGGCAACAACTTGAGAATGTCAACGATGTTGCGCAGCGGCTCTTTGTCCGGATCGTATTTGGGCTTTCCTTTGAGTTTGCGCTGTTCTTTGTACTGTTGTTTCAAGATTTTGGCAAAAGCAACATTGGCAGTATGGCCTGGCTTGGTGGCCACGATGCGCCCTTTGATGGGTTTGCCGACGAGTGCCAAATCCCCCACGATGTCGAGGAGTTTGTGGCGAGCCACTTCGTTTTCGAAGCGCAAATCCAGGGTATTGAGGATGCCTTCCCGGTCGATTTTCACGCTGGGACGGTTGAGTCTTTTGGCCAAGTGATCCAGTTCCTCCTGGCTCATCAAGCGATCTACGATGACAATGGCATTGCTCAGGTCTCCTCCCTTGATCAGGTTGTCGTCCAACAATTGCTCCAATTCATGCAAAAATACGAAAGTCCGACAAGGAGCAATTTGAGAAGCATACTGTTCCAAATCGTCCAAAGAAGCATACTGATGCCCCAATACAGGGGAGTTGAAGTCGATGAGTGTGGTCACCTGAAATTCGTCTGCAGGCAGGGCCAGCAATTCGGCTCCCGTTTGCTCATCCCGGTAGGAAATGGGGTCTATGATCTCCAGAAAATCTCTGTCCGCATCCTGTACTTCTTTGCCCACCGATTCCAGCCCTTTCACAATCTCCAAAGCACTGCCGTCCATGATGGGCGTCTCTGGGCCGTTGATCTCTATGAGGACATTGTCTACGCTGAGTCCCATGAGGGCAGACAGAGTGTGCTCCACAGTACTGACTTGTGCGTCTCCACTTTTGATGGTCGTTCCTCTTTGGGTGGACACGACACGGTTGACATCCGCACTGATGATGGGTGCCGATTCTAGGTCGATCCGCTGGAATTTCAAACCGTGGTTGACTGGCGCTGGCTTGAGCGTCATGGTAACTTCCTTTCCGGTGTGTAATCCCACCCCTTTGATCGTCAGAGGACCTTTGATGGTATGTTGCTTCATAAACAGATTTCTCCCTCGAAAATTTGTGCTAAGATACGTCTATATGGCAAACTATAGAATTTTTGCCAAGGAATTCCTCAACTTCTGCCCCCCGGATGGCTCCGCTTTGCAAGCCCACATCTTCGCACCACAAATTGGCCTTCTGCAATCCATTTTTTCTTTCGCCACACCTCCAGTATAGTATTAGTAATTTCCAATACAGTACCATCTGCCAAATATTTTACCGAAATACCCAGAACAAAGCACCTTCCATACTTGAAAAATCCTTAATTTTCATTTTCGAACAGGGTCTTGCTCAGCAGCAAAACTCACAAACAGCAACTGCTTCCGCGCCTTCGCCCACAGCGTCACAAGAGTGCCGAAAGCTGACAAACAAAACCAATGACTTCGCCTTGACCGAGGTACTTCTGAAGTCTCCTGACCGTTCCCTGTTCCATTGTCCATAGACTCGAAAAAACACATGTGACATGCGTTTGATTGCCCTTGCATCGATCCTACTCCTGTTCTTTGGCTGCTCCCAGGACAGCCAAACCACCCGGACAGCACGCCAAGTCCTGCTCATTGGCACAGCTGACGAGAGCAGTGATCCTCCAAATCTGATCCAAGACGTCTCCAAAGAACTAGCAAAACAACAAGGCATAGACAAAATTGACACCACCACCCAACTTCACAGGCTGACCGAAAGTCGCCTCCAACAATACAGTACCCTGCTGCTGTTGGGAAATGTATTGGAGCGATTCAGTCCTCAGTTGCAATCTGCCGTTGAGCGATACCTACAGGCTGGTGGTGGACTGGTATTTGCCAATCCTCCTTCTCCCCAGGCCTATCGCTGGCCTTTTTACAAAGAGTTGTTTGAGCAAACCAACGAGATGAAAGAGTGGCAAGGGGGACGCATTGTCAAAACGACCACAAGCCCATCTGCCGACCAAATCCAATTTGCCATAGGCGACAACTCCTACGACTATGCCAAGGCCAGCAGCCCCCTGCTGCCCGCCTTTGACAGATTCACCAAGGTTCCACTCGACACCAAAATGAACGAGCCCATGGAGCTGGCGGTCTTGCCCAATGGCAGTGTCTTGTACATAGAGCGTCGCGGCAAAATGAAGCTCTACGACCACGTCAAGAAAAGCACCCAGTTGATTCACGAGTTTGACGTGTGTACAGCGGGCAATTACGAAGACGGACTACTGGGTCTGGCATTTGATCCAGGCTACGGCCGCGACAATCGCTGGCTTTGGCTCTACTATTCTCCTCCTTGTGACACGTCCTATCAGCTGTTGTCCCGATTCGATTTCTACGACGACAGCTTGGACGTCAGCTCAGAAACACCTGTCTTGAAAGTCAACGTCCAGCGAGAAACCTGTTGCCATTCCGGCGGGTCCATTACCTTCGACGCCAACGGCTTGCTCTACCTGTCGACGGGTGACAACACCAGTTCCAAAGAATCAGACGGCTTTTCGCCATTGGACGAGCGCCCTGGTAGAGGACCATTCGACGCCCAGAAATCTTCGGGCAATACCAACGACTTGCGAGGCAAAATCATCCGCATCCGACCAGAGGCAGACGGCTCTTACAGCATTCCAGATGGCAACTTGTTTCCAAAGGATGGCTCCAAAGGACGGCCCGAAATATACGTCATGGGCGCCCGCAACCCCTTCCGCATCAGTGTCGACCAGAAGACAGGCTTTTTGTATTGGGGAGATGTCGGCCCCGATGGTGGTTCTTCAGGCAAGTACGGTCCGGAAAGTTTTGACGAGTGGAATCAAGCACAACAAGCAGGCAATTATGGCTGGCCATATTTCGTAGGCGACAACAAAGGCTATCCCCGCCGCGACTTCGCAACAGGAGAGGTCGGTGCCATGCCCGATCCGCAAAGGCCCGTCAATCAATCGCCTTACAATACGGGAGATTCCATCCTGCCCCCTGCCCAAGGCGCCATGATTTGGTATCCTTATGGACAGTCCAAAGAATTTCCACTTTTGGGAGCGGGTGGACGCAGTGCCATGGCCGGCCCAGTGTATTACGAAGACCTCGCCTACCCTGGCTCCAAGATCAAGTTGCCAGAATACTACAATGGAAAGTTGTTCATCTACGAGTGGGTCCGCAATTGGATCAACGTGTGCAGCTTTGATGAAAATGGCCAGCTCATCAAAATCGAACCCTTCTTGGACAACATGCGCTTTGCCGGACCGCTGGATATGGAGATCGGTCCCGATGGCTCCATCTACATCCTGGAATATGGCAATGCCTACTTTTTGGACAATCCAGAAGCCATGATCAGTCGCATTGAATTTGCAGCAGGCAATCGCCAACCCGTGGCCCAAATGGCTTGTCAGGACAAGAATGGGAAAGCTCCTTTCCGCACCCAATTTTCTGCAGCAGGATCTTTTGACTACGATGCAGAAGACAGCTTGCGCTACGAGTGGTATTTCACCGATGACAAAAGCCCACAAGCCTTTGGTCCCGAAGCGGAATTCACCTTCCAGGAGCGGGGCACCTACGACGTGGTCTTGGAAGTATCGGATGGCAAAGGTGGCAGAGCAAAGGCCACAACCACCATTCAGGTAGGCAACCAACCTCCTGCCGTCGAAATCGTCTATCGGGGCAACCAATCTTTCTTCCAGGAAAATGCTGCCCCCAGTTATGAAGTCCTGATCCAAGACCTGGAAGACGAAAGCAATGGTGGGGTTGACCCCAATGGTGCTCGCATGGCCCTTTCCTATGTGAAGGACAGCGAATGGTTTCACCAACTCCTGACCGGAGAGGCCAGCCTGCCACAGGGCGACATCCAATTCATGGAGGGCCAGCGATTGATCGAAAACAGCGACTGTCGAACCTGTCACCAAAACGAAGAAATGAGCACTGGTCCGAGTTATGTCATGGTGGCCAAGAAATACGAAGACCGCTATGATGCCGTGGAGTATTTGGCTGAAAAAATCATCAAAGGTGGCAATGGCGTGTGGGGCAAGAGCATGATGTCGGCCCACCCCAACATCAGCCGGGACCAAGCTGCGGAAATGGCAAAGTACGTTTTGTCCCTGGGCGAAAAGGAACGCTTGCCGCTGGCGGGCAATGTCCGTTTTGAAGACCATCCAGATCACCTGCGGGGCGGCGGCTACGCACTCACAGCCACCTACCAAGACAAGGGCGCCAACACAATTGGCCCATTGCAGGGCCGGACCGTCAAGCTGTTGCGCTCCCCTCTCGTAGAAGCCGAACATTGCGAAAAGCGCCAACAAATGTGGCAAAGTCGCTTTGGAAAAGGACTCAAACAAACCCACCTCATCGCCCAAGGCTCTGGCTCTTACTTGGCATTCGAGCAGATTGATTTGAGCAATGTGGAGCGAATTGGGTTGGTCATACAAACCCTCCTCGACGGGAAAGTTGACATCCACCTCGGCAGTCCAGACGGACAACGCATTGGCAGTGCTTCCTTTGCCGCCAGCCCAGCCAAATCCGAAAAGTGGTCTACCTTGTACACCTCCATCAAGCCCAGCATTGGACTACAGGATGTCTACCTGGTCTTTTCCACCCCTGCCGAAAAGGGCAACATCGCCAACATCGACCAAATTTATTTTCAGTTGAGCCGACAAAGAGAATTGCTCGGTTTGAAATAGCTAAACTCTCAATCATGAAAAAAACAAGACGAAACTTCCTCATTCGATCCGGTAAGATCACAGCAGGCATCGGCCTATTTGGACTGGCAGCCTGTGGCGGTGGCCAAGCTACGAGCAGTCCGGAAGGCAATGCCGAGGCCGAACAGGAAGCACAACCCAATGCAGAGGCTGCCCTTTTCTTTGGCATCTCACTGGCGCAGTGGTCCTTGCACAATACCATCTTCAGTGGCAAGTTGGACCCGCTCGACTTTGCCGCTACCACCAAAAAAGAATTTGGCATTGATGCGGTGGAATATGTCAACCAATTTTTCAAAGACAAGGCAAGCGATACGGCCTACTTGACAGAGCTGAAAAAACGAGCAGATGACAATGGCGTCAAAAGCCTACTGATCATGATCGATGGAGAAGGAGGCCTGGGCGACACCGACGATGCCAAGCGCAAAAAAGCAGTCGAAAACCACTTCAAGTGGGTCGATGCGGCCAAATTCCTGGGCTGTCACTCCATCCGCGTCAACGCATATGGCGAAGGCACCTCCGAAGAGGTTGCTGCAGCTGCCATCGACGGCCTGGGCAGTCTGGCCCAACATGCTGCCGGACAAAACATCAATGTGATCGTTGAAAACCACGGTGGCTATTCCTCAGATGGGAAATGGCTGTCTGGGGTCATGAAGCAGGTCAATCTTCCCAACTGCGGCACCTTGCCCGACTTTGGCAACTTCTGTATCAAGCGCGATCCCGAAAGCAAAGAATACAAGTGCTTGGAAGAATACGATCGCTACCAAGGGGTAAATGAGTTGATGCCGTTTGCCAAGGCAGTGAGCGCCAAGACCCACGATTTCAACGAGGCTGGCGACGAGATTCATACCGACTATGCCAAGATGCTGCAGATTGTAAAGGATGCGGGCTACACTGGCTACATCGGCATTGAGTATGAGGGCAGCGAGATGGGCGAGTTTGAAGGCATCAAAGCCTCCAAAGCCTTGATGGAGCGCGCGGGTCGACAGTTGGCCAGCGGGTAGTAAAATAAAAAATAACTTTTTCAGGTAAGGGTCATCTTGCAGCTTTGTGCTCGGAGGGTGATCCTATTTTTTTGGAGGGCAGCGAATGGGGGGCTGGTGGTGTGGGAGAAGTGTTTGTCGGCAGGGGGAGCGTTGGCGCTGAGACGGGAGCGGATGAGTGGGGGGTGTAGCTTGGGGCTTTGGGTGGGCCCACCCTCTAGGCGAACACAAAAGCCCGCCCCTTTTTGGAACCGTACCCAAGCAAGGCTCCGCCAACCCAAACCTGGACTGATATGTCCAACATGGATGCCATGGTTCTCATCTTCCTCCTCGTCTGCGCAGACCGAAAAGTTGATTTTCCCCTACAATAGGACACGGCACCCCCACAAATTCCATAAATTTTGAAAATATTTTTATTTTATTAATCCATCAAGTCGATGACAAGTGACTGTCTATCAGTTCATTGCAATAAACATTATAGGAAATAAAATATTTTGAGTTGATATTTTTATTTTCATTATATCAGCACTTTTTCTCGCCTCCCTGCCATCAAAGGCAACCAACATTCTCTACCCAACCATCAAGAATTGTTGCAAATCACACAGCCTGCCACGTGGAGGTAAATCCCATGCTTTTGACATTTTTGGTATTTCCCTGCAAAAGGAATGAGAGAATCCTGGCTGCTCTCTTCGATGTGTTGTCCTTCAAATTCACCGAGCATCCGCTTGAATCCTGCCAAGTTTTCCAATACCCATTCTTCTCTTGGATGATACCCCAAGTACTCCCAATTCTTTTTTGCCAGGGCCAATTGCAAAACGTCCAACAGAAACTCTTTTTGTTGTGGAAAGATGCTCCTTTCCCAGGCGATTTCTACCAGGTCAAAGCCAGTAATTCCCTGTCCCATCAAACGCGCATCTCTCTGTGCAAACCAGATCATCAGGTCTTTTTGGAAGTCTTCTGCTGCCAAATCACGGCCAGCCAGGCAAATGGTGTCGATGAAGACACTCGTCAAACCATTGCTCATCCGGAGGAAATCCAGTTCTCTGACCTGATCGTTCGATATGATGTTTGCCATTGTGTGGTATCATTTTAGTCCCATCCCTGCCTGCCGCCATGCAAGGCCAGCAACAATCGTTTCATCCCATTCCGCTCCATAGTCAGACATCACATTGAGTTCCCAACGAGAGGGGTCCAGCTCATTGGTGATGTCAATCCCCGTTACCTCCACTTGGCGATTGTCGGCCCTTTATGGGAAAGTAGAAACCGAATATTCCAAATTGTGCAAAAACTCAAATGCCGGAAGGAGATGAGAAGAAGCAGGCCGGGATTCATTGCCCAAAACAAAAATTTCCAATGTTTCTGGCAGTCTGTACGAGGGATGTTTCAGAGCATCAAAGGCCAAGCTGTATGGAGCAAGCAAAAGATCTGCCGACCAAATGTTCAGACCTTGCCATTCCTCAGTCGTCAATTCAAAAGTAAGGCCCAGATGGGAATCAAAATTGTTTTTGACCCATGCATCATACTGCGCCAAAGTGTGTGGGCGATTGGATCGTTGAAAGGACACTAGCCAATTCTTCTCCCCCAGATAAACAAATCCCCTCTCCTCCAATGCTTCCAACTCTTTGATTCGCTTGTCGATTGTGTCTTGCGAGCAGTTCCGCAGCGAACAACCAATGAAGGATCGGTTTCTCTGTTGGGCACAGAGATCAAAATAGGCTGCTATGGGAATGAATTTTCTGATCGCTTTGCTACTGGGCTGAATATTCATGCGTCCGCTAATTGACTGTGTCCTTGGAATAATCGAAGCCTGGAATCCAGCACTTGATTTGTCGCTTGTATGCAAGATAAGAGTCTCCAAATCTCTTTTCAAGGTCTTGTTCTTCCACAGGGCGCACCAGCAAGTGCCAGAGGACTGCGCCGGCCATTGCATAGGCCATCACCCAGTACGAGCCCAAGATGAGCCCCACGCAAAGTCCCTGCCCAATTCCGGCCACTGCCATCGGATTTCTCACAAATTGATACGGCCCCTCGACAACCAACTCATTGGGACAATCCAAGGGCAGAGGTGTCCCCCTGCCCTTGGAACTCATGGTGTATCCACTCCAAATGCCAAGAATGCTGAACAAGGCAAACAGTCCCCAACCCAATTCCCTCCTGGGGCCAAATCCAATCAGCTGGTAGATGGCCTCCATCTTTTGAATCCCCATGGGAAGTAGATAGAGAAAAACCAGCCAGAAAACCGTCGTCTGTAGAAATGTCTTTGTCACATTCCAACGCGGATCAGTAGAGGTAGATGGTCGAAAAAGGAAATTCATATTTTGGGGTTTTGCTTGCACCCGGGTCCATAGATGGCGAAACCAAACACCAAGCCAAGTCCCGCCTCAGTTCTTTTCGATGATCTCCACAGCCTTTTCCAACAACTCATCTCTCCCTTCGCTGATGCCCTTGATGGTGGGTATCACTTCCACATCGGGCACAATGCCCACTCGTTGTGTCTCCTTGCCGTTGGGGTAGTAGACACCAATGCCAGAGATGATCGTCCGAAGTCCCCCCGGCAAAGAGATGCGGGAAATGTTGCCGTCCGCACCAGCAGTGGTACTTCCGATGACAGTCGTATTGTCTCCTGCCCGAAAGGCCATGGCGGTGTATTCGGCCTGACTCTGCGACAGTTCGTTGACAATCACAATGAGCTTTCCCTTGTAAGGGTTGCCGTCGCTCTGGATTTCCACTTGATCAACAAATGTAAACTCCCCCGGGTTGGCCATACTCCCTTTGGTAAATTTGGCAAATGGCATCGTGATGGAGACAAAGTAGGACCCCAAGGAAAAAGGGACAAAAGTGGAAGGATAGTTCCGAATGTCGATGATGATCCCTTTGGTATTTCTGAATTTTTCCTTGATCTCCGGTACGTCTTGTTCCTCGATGTTTTGCAGACTCACATAGCCGATGTTGCCATCCAGCATTTTGTAACTGGGCTCGGTCCGCTTCTTGAACCAGCGATACAAGTTGAGGCTGTCTTTGGGATGCAACGCCAAGCGGGTCGACATCTCCTCCGTCCCTGCGCGATGGTAGCGAATGTCCAGATTGTTGTCATTGGATCGCAAAATGTCGTGCGACATATCCCGCAACCGACTGGCCTGATTGGAGGCGGGGTAATACTTGGTCTTTTCTTCGACCCATTGATCGACTGACGTTCCATTGATCTGGGTAATCACATCGCCGACTTTCAGTCCCACCTCGCTCTCCATCTCGGGATTGTAGTAATCTACCACAACCAATTTGTCTTCGATAAACCGTGTATGAACCGGCGGATAATTGCTGCCCTTCCACTCCTGTATCTTGTCTCCCCCACCCCATAGGTTGGCATGGGTATCTTGCACATCGCCGATGATCTGCACCGCTGCCAATTCGTAGGCCAGCTCGTCCTTGGCATCCAAAAAAGAAGGCAAGTGTTCCCTCAACTTTGCATTCCAATCTTCATCCATCAAGTGCTTGTAGGGAAAGTAGTATTGAATGATGTTCCAATATTTGTACAAGGCCAAGAGCCTGAAGCCATCGTCGGGATAAGACATCTTGGCGTAAGACTTTTCGTTCAAAAATTCTGGGTTCTTTATCGAGGGCGTAATGCGGACGTAGTGCTTTTTCCCCTGATGTCTGTCCTCATACACAGCCTGAATCTTGCTTGCCAATGCCCCAGACAAAGCACTCATCCATTTGAGGTCGGGCTTTAGGTAGGCATTTTCTTCAATGGATTTGCAATTTTCACAAGCTTCCATCGGCCCCAATGCATCAATCCACTTAATGAGGAGTTGGTCTCTTTTTGCATTGTCAGTTGCCGCTAGATAATCGGGCAAAAAGCGGAACAGTTCGTAATCCCAGTTGTAGTTGCCCTTTGCAATTTCAGGATGGTGGTACTTGAGAAATCCCCATACCTTGCCCAACAATTCCAAATTGTCCAGTCCAGCCGGAGACAACTTCCCGATGGTGATGGAAGAACCTTCGTCAAATTCTTTGTCCAATTCTGCTTTGGGGAGCACCACCTCAATGTCCTTGACGTCCTTGCCATCGATGGTCAGTACAAAGTCGTCGAACCAGGCTTCTCCCTTGCCCACAAGGATGCCCGCCACATAGATGTCTTCTGCACCCGTCGGATAATCCAAGGTGATCGAATACTTGGCCCAGTCCTTTGTTCCCGTGACGTTTTGTTCTTGCATGTTGTCAAACTCCAAGGAACCTCCGTTGCCATCGATGCGCAACAGAAGACCTGCGTGGCCACCACTTACATCTTTGATTTTCATAAAACCTTCCAAGCGAATGGACTTGCCTTCGTAGTAGGCGGGGATTTTGTAGGCAATGCTTCCAAAGGAGCTCCCACTGTCGCTGGCGGTGATCTTGGCCGCTTTGTCTCCGCTGTGCGCCAGGGAATCAATGCTCAGTGGATAAGCCCCCCACTGTCGCCAGCCGTCGGAAAGTCGGCCTTCCTCTGACTGATCTTCGAATCCAAAATTGAATGTTTGCAAGCTCTGGGCTTGGCAAAGGGTCCCCAGGAAGAGGAGACAAATGATTGGTAGATGTTTCATACGCTTGTTTTTTGACTGTGATTTTATGTGGTTCTGATTGCTGTACTCATTCCTTTCGTGCCATCGTCCGATCTACTCCCTGCTCTGGTTGCTGCACCCGGCATCCTGTCACCTGATCATTTTGGTCCATTTGAAAGGTAAAGCTGACTTCGGGTCTGAAGCCTTCAAGGATGAATTTGACCTGGGACACAGGGATCAATTCTACATTCGTTTCGGGTCGGGCGGGATAATACAACTTGCCCTCTTTGTAAAAAATCTTGCGCTCCTTTCCCTTGCTGTTGACATAAATGCCTTCATAAGATTTGAGGATCGCACTGTCCAATGCAATGGGCTTTTCAACAGGAATGTCGTAGAGTATTCTCCGGGTATTCTTCAAGGGCATTGTCGTTTCTTCCATCATGTTGTTTTGCAGCACAATGATCGTTTTGTCATTGTCCAAATGCCGCTCGATGTGCGTGTAATAACCAGCCCATCCCCCACTGTGCTCCACAACTTTTCCGTAGACTTTCAAACTGCCGATGTCCCAGCCAAAGCCATAATCTGTCTGGCTGCTATCGGCTGTATAGTAGGATCGAAAAATGGCCTGTTTATCCATCTCGTTGACCAACTTGTTGGTGTACAAAGCTCTGTCCCACTTCAGCAAATCTCCTACCGTAGAATTGACCATGCCATCCCCCACAATGCCATCCAAGTAGATGACGTAGGATTGAGAAGCCATGCTGTCTGGCAACATTTTCCGACCATGCTGATCCGAATACAGATAGGCCGACGCATAGTTGTCAATCTTCCGGGGAGCATACCGCCGTCTGTACACAAGGGTGTTGTTCATGCCGAGTGGGGCGAAGATGTTTTCTTTTAAAAATTCTCCGAAACTTTTTCCGCTCACTCGTTCGATGATGGTCCCCAGCAGCATGTAGCCAGTATTGCTGTAGGCATAAGCTTCATTAGGCGAAAAGAGAACAGGCGGTTTTTGAATCTGAAACAGTTTGATCATGTCCTCATTGGTTGCAATTTTGGTACTGTCCCAGTGCTCCTCGGCCAAGTCCATGTAATCAGGCAGGCCGCTGGTGTGGACCAATAGGTGCGCAATGGTAATGCCTTTGTAGTGACTCAGTTCGGGAATGTATTGACTCAAAGAGTCTTCGTACTGCAGCTTATTTTGCTTGGCCAATTGTACGATTCCCATGGCAGTGAATTGCTTGGAGACAGAAGCCAGTTCAAAGATGGATTCCGGATTCAGTTTGCGTTTGGCAGCCTCATCAGCCAGTCCGAAAGATTTTTCAAAAATCACCTCTCCGTTTTCGGCAATCAGTACATTTCCGTTGAACTTTCCCGCCTCAAAAAGTTCCGAGTAGAGAGTGTCTAGCTTGAGGGTTTTTTCTGATTCTACAGGAGGGGCGACTTCTGATTTGTCATCGTTGCAGGAAAACAAAGCAACACAGATGATGGCAACAAAAAGGGTTTTATTCATCGTTCTCGTTATTTAAGAGTGTGGTGTATATGATTTTCTTCTTGGGTGTATGTCAATAGAAATGGCCTCATCATCATTTCTGAAAAGGGATGGCAAGCCGGTCTAGTTGCCTTGGTGACAGTACAATCCATCACCAATGAAGAGCTGATACCCAGTCGTAGGGATCAAGACATTCTTTTTCCAATATTTATAAGTACGAGAAGTTTTCGCGAAAGTAGTTTTGTCCTCTTTGATCTGCCAAGGACTGGATTCGCAAACGAAAGTTACCGATAACATTCTACAAATCAAACCTCAAAAGGAGGGATTTTATTTGATCGCCAAGAAAGAATCGTCGTTTTAGAGCTTATTTTAGCTTGCTACTTAAGAGTACCCCAATCGGAGCAAAAGGTTGTCCATGGCTCATGCAAAAATCCCATAGCGCTCATGGGCCGTGGAGAGGATGTCGTCAATCTGAATGTCTGAGCAGCGGAAGTGCTTTTTGGGACAAGCCTTCTTTCCATGCAAACCACAAGGTCTGCAATCCAAGGCCAGTTTGGTCTCCACCACCGTCGAGCCATCGGACAGCGGACCAAAACCAAATTCGGGAACGGTAGAACAGAAAATGCCAATCACAGGAGCATTGACAGCAGAGGCAAAATGCAGAGGAGCCGAATCATTTGTAAAAGTGAGCTGCGCGCCCTTGATCAACGCCACCGACTCCAACAAGCTGAGCTGGCCCGCTGATACAACAACTCTTTCCTCATCCGTTGCTGCCCGAATTTTCTCGCAGTACAACACATCCTGCGGACTTCCAATCAGGTAGACTTTGTACCTCTTTGGCAACTCATTGATCAACTTACACCACTTGTCAAATGGAAATTGTTTGGTAAACCATCTCGACCTCGGCGCCACACAAATGTATTCACAATCCTGGGGAACAACTGCCTCGTCTTGGGGAGAACAATACAGCTTGGGAGGCTGGAAATCCAAATCTGTCAACCCACTCAACAGCAAGATGTTTCGCTCGACCTCATGTACATTTTCATCCTCCGAAATCTGGTGCCGATGGCGACGAGTAAACAGGATGGACAAAGGATTTTTATTAAAGCCAATCGTCGTTTTGCCACCCGACAAAACCGTCAGCAAACCCGTGCTGAAAAAGCGTTGTATGTTGATGACACAATCGTAGGATTGACTTCTGATCTCCCGAATCAGTCGAACAAGTTCTTTGTACTTGTTGCTTTTGTCCAATACCAGGACCCGGCGAAGATGGGGGTGTCGGTGCAGCAATCCCTCATTGCCCTTCCGAAGCAGAAAGTCGATTGTACAGCCTGAATTTTTTGCCGCCAACTTTTCAATCAAAGGGGTGGCCAATACCACATCTCCGATGAAAGCCGTCTGAATGATCAATATTTTCATAAGCAAACTGCACCCAAACTCATCCCTATTTCTTGAACAGAAGACTCATCGCAAAACCACCACCCGCTGCTAGCTGGATCTTTTGTGTCATGCCCTTGGTCACTTCCATTTTCTCTATTTCGATGGAGGTAGGATTGTTGGCAAAATGGGCATCCTTGCCATCCTTGTACAAGACAGCCTCATAGGTTTTTCCCTCTTCCAGAAAATCAAAATTGATCTCCAACTCCCTGGGATTTTCATCGGTGATGCCACCGACAAACCAATGCCCATTGTCGCGTTCCTGCCGAGCGATGGTCACGTACTCTCCAATCTCTCCATTCAAGGTGATGGACTGTTCCCAATCCACTCCCACGTCGCGAATGAACTGAAAGGCATCTTGGTCCTCGTAGTTCTCCGGCAGATCACAAGCCATTTGGATGGGGCTGTAGAGGACGACGTAAAGAGCCAATTGTTGGGCCAGGGTGGTATTGATTTGGTTGTTGGGCTTGGTGGGCAGGGCGATGTCAAAAACACCGGGCGTAAAGTCGATGGGACCGGCGAGCATTCTGGTAAAAGCCACGATGGGCAAATGCTCCGGAGGATTGCCCCCATCCGAAGCCCAGGCATTGAACTCCTGCCCCCGCAAGCCTTCTCTGGAGATGGCGTTGGGGAAGGTCCGCCGCAGCCCAGTTGCTTTGATGGGTTCGTGTGCATTGATGGCCACTTGGTATTTGGCAGCTGTCTCCAGCACTTTTCGGTAGTGGTTGACCATCCACTGGCCATGGTGGTATTCGCCGCTGGGGATGATCTTGCCCACATAACCAGTCTTGACCGAGTGAATTCCCAAACGGTTCATCAGTTGATAAGCTGTATCCAATTGCTGGGCGTAGGTCCTGGGGGCAGCAGAGGTCTCGTGGTGCATGATGATTTCGACGCCTTTTTGGCGGCCGTATTGGGTCAGTTCCTCCAGATCGTAATCGGGATAGGTGGTCACAAAATCGAAAACGCCCTCTCTGTCGTCAAAGCCAATCCATCTTTCCCAACCAGTATTCCAACCTTCCACCAAAATGCCTTTGATGTTGTTTTTGGCAGCAAAATCAATGTATCGCTTGGTATTTTCTGTGGTCGCTCCATGCTTGCCGTGGGCCTTTCCCGTATCCACCCACTTGCCCTCATCGTTCATCGTCATGCCATAGTCCCAGCGAGCCTTGTCGAGGTGCATTTCCCACCAGATGCCCATGTATTTTTTCGGCTCAAACCAACTGACATCTCCTATTGCATTGGGCTCGTTGAGGTTGACAATCAGTCTGGAATCAATCAGGTCCTTTGCCTCGTCGGCAATTTGGATGGTCCGCCAAGGTGTTTTGAACGGCAGGGCCCGCTTGACCTTGTACCCTCTTCTTTTTGACCCGACCAAGCCACTGCTGAGTTGAAAAGTTTCGGAATCGACCCGCAAGGTCATCCCGGCATAGTCCGTCAGATTGGCTTCGTGAAAACTCAAATGCGTTCCCGATTCCATCCGCATGCTGACAGGGGTATTGACGGCATTCTCCACAATGGTGGTCTGCGCCAGGTTGGGATGGTCTCTTTTCGACAGGGCATCAATCTCCGAAACTTTGGTCGTGTTGTACAAATGCTCGTAGATGTCCCAATCCCCCGGTATCCACCAAGCGGTGTGATCTCCGGTCAATTGAAAAACGGAATGTTCGTCTAGAATGACGATGGAATCCACCGATGGTTGGGACAAAAATTCATAGCGAAATGCCACCCCGTCATCATAGGCCCGGAAGTAGATGTTCAGCCGTCTGTTGGGGGAAGCATTTTCCTCCAACTCCACCAGCAACTCATTGTATTTGTTGGTCACCACGCGCTGTTCTCCCCAGGGCATCTCCCAATTTTCCTCAAAAGGAGCCATCTGGACCGATGCGATGGAAAAACCATCCGTCATGGCTTGTTGTCCCTGAAACTCAAAGCCCATCGTGGAAGGCGCAATGATGAGTTCGGAGCCGTGTTTGACGCTGTAGGTGGGTTGTCCGCTCTCCGTCAGGTCAAACTTGATGGTGTTGACTTTGTTGGGCGAGCCGAAGGTCACACTGTTGTCGTCGCCTCCACAAGCTTGGATCAACAAAAGAGATAGACAAAATAGAATTGCGTTGGTTACACTGCTGGTCGAATGAGTGCTTTTCGTCATTGTAATCTAGGATTGGTGTACTTGTGAAATTGTGTTCTTGGAAGGGGAAGCGAAAAACAGATATTCTCAAAGAGTCTGAATCAGCTTGCTCTTCCAGTGCTAAAAGTACCGAATCCCAGGCCCATTTCTACCTTGATTTGCAGTGAATTTTCCGGAAAATCATGTCAAAAAGGAAAAGAAAGGGCAAAATGGACCTTGTCAACAGCTGCCGACACTGCCAAATGCCCATCCAACTGCATCTCCAAAGGAAGGTCATCTCCCCCGATCTTGAGCTGCACTTGGATCAGAACAGCTACCAACTACGCAAATTCATCCTTGCCCTCAATCAAATAGTGATGACTCACTGAACCATCGGTGCGCGCCTTGAGGTGTGGTGCGTATTCGGGGTCGTTCATAAAAGCCATTGCCGCCTCCTTGGAAGGCCATTCCAAAATGATGCGAAGACCAGCCTGCTGCACCTCTCCTTCCACTTGCTCGTGCGATGCTGTCCGGGCCAAGTACTTGCCTCCGTGCTTGGCCACCAAGCGATTGGCAGTGGGAAGATAGTCGGGAATCCATGCATCAACAGTAGGTGTCACATCCAAAACTGAATAATAAGCCATGATGGAAAAATTTTGTGGTGATGAAATGATGGTCTTACAAAATTGAAGGATTCCCACCTCACATCACAGTACAAAAAGAGGTTCGACAGGTACGTTCAAAGGTTTCCCCCGCTTCCTCCGCTGCAGTGCCTTTGCCGACTGCTGACAAAAAACTATCTTTGCCCTTCCACAAAAGCCATTCGGCCCATCATTTCCTGGCCCATTCGAGCCTCGTTTCCCTCCTGAGAGAGCTGATCTAGAAAATTTAGAATGATTATTGTCTATAGACTAATCGATATTTACCAACAATCAAACCGATTGCAACCCATGAAGTTTTTACAATTTTCTCTCTACCCAAGCCTATTGGCGCTGAGTTTGATTTGTCTCGCTGCCAGTTGTGGCAATGGCAACAACAGTGGTGGAGGCAGTTCCAGCAGCAGCTCAGAAGACGATTACAGTTCAGGCCCCGAAAAATACCGCGTCGTCATGCGCACCGGATGCGAAGACAATGCAGGGACCGATGCCAAGATGTACATCCAACTCCGGGGAAAAAAAGGAGACAGCAAGCCCTTTCTGCTCGAAAATCCAATGGGCGACGAATTTGTAGCCTGCTCCCGCGATGTGTTCGAAATCAAGCCCGACAAAGACCTCGGCCAAGTCACTGGTCTGTTTTTGTGGCACGACAACACGGGCGAAGACCCCAGTTACAAGGTGGAAATCATCGATGTCACCTATCTCAAAACTGGCAAAAAGCAAGGATTTCCCTGTGGAAAATGGTTCGCGACCGACATCGGAGATGGACAGCTCAAAAGAGAATTCTTCGATTTCCGCGAATGTAAATAGCAGTACCTCAGTGGCTTAAAACGCCCATTTTCACTCGCCAACATCCCAGCCCGAATGGATCAACCACCTCATTCGGCCTGGGATTTCTTGTGTTGACAAAAACCCATCAACTGGTCTAGATCGTTATATACTCATGACATTGTGGTTTGGGAGAGTGCAGGGATTGGAGAAACAAAAAACAAACGATCATGGACCGATGGATGCCATTCTTTCTACTGCTCACCTTCGCCAACTGGCAAACAGCCCACGCCCAAGACGACAGCCTGCCCGATCAAGTCAAGAGCATCTACTTTGGTGGCGGCAGCTACTATGTCGACCCCGGCCAGCAACAGGAACTCTACGACTTTCTCGACGCCATTCCCGACATCGAATTTTGTGAGATCGAAATACAAAGCTTTACCGATAACATCGGAAGTCTGAGATACAATCAGTATCTTTCACAAATGCGCAGTGAAATGGTCTTGCAGAAAATCCTGGAACGAGATTTCCCTCGCGAGCAAATCACCATCCTCGATTTTGGAGAACTCAATCCTCTCTACGACAATGCTACCCTGCAAGGAAGACTGCACAACCGACGGGTAGATGTCATCATCAAACGAATCATCCAGTAAACACCAACTATGAACAAGTTCTCCCTCGCTCTTTGCAGCATCCTGGCCTGCCTGCTGATGGGCTGCCAATCCTCCCCTTCCACCGATACAGACAAGCCAACTGCAGAACCCAGCCTGGACATCAAACGCATCAAGGACGCCAAGCCACGCAATGTCATCTTCATCCTCAGCGATGACCACCGCTACGATTTCATGGGCTTCACAGGCAAAGTCCCCTGGCTGCAAACCCCCAATATGGACCGCATGGCCCAGGGAGGAGCCTACTGCCCCAATGCCTTTGTGACCACCTCACTCTGCTCCCCCAGCCGGGCCTCCATCCTCACCGGACTCTACACCCACTCCCATACAGTGGTCGACAACCAAGCGCCCAATCCCGGCAATCTGACGTATTTCCCCCAATACCTACAGGCGGCAGGCTACGAAACGGCCTTCTTTGGCAAATGGCACATGGGCGATCACGACGACAGCCCCCAGCCTGGATTCGACCATTGGGAAAGCTTCAAAGGACAGGGCACCTACTACAAACCAGAACTCAACATCAACGGCCAACGTGTTCAATACCCCGACAGCACCTACATCAGCGACCTACTGACCGAGCACGCCATCGAGTGGCTGAGCAAGCGCAAGGGCGACAAACCCTACTTCATTTACCTGTCTCACAAAGCAGTTCACGCCAGCTTCCGCCCCGCCAAGCGCCACCTCAATGAATACGAAAACGAACAACTCATCTATCCGCCTTCTTTCAACACCTCCAAAGACAATGTCAAAGGCACCCGGGGCGGCGACAAGCCATTGGCAGAAAAGGACTATTACGGCCCCAATCGCACCCCCGACTGGCAACGCATGCAACGGGAGAGTTGGCACGGAGTGGATTACATGTACCACGGGGAGATGGATTTTGAGACCTTTTTCCGGCGGTATTGCGAAACGCTCAAAGGGATCGACGAAAGCATCGGCAATGTCATGGACCACCTACAATCCACCAATCAACTCAACAGCACCCTCCTTCTGTACATGGGAGACAATGGTTTTTCATTTGGCGAACACGGCCTGATTGACAAGCGGCATTTCTACGAAGAGTCGGTCAAAGTCCCCCTGCTGGTCCACTGCCCCGAACTGCGCCCCGAAGGCCAGAACATTTCGCAAATGCTGCAAAACATCGACATCGGCCCCACCATACTGGAAGCCGCTGGCCTGCAGACACCCGAACACATGCAGGGCCGCTCCTTTCTGCCCCTCCTCCAGCAACAGCAAGTCGCCTGGCGAGACAAAATCTTCTACGAATACTACTGGGAATACGACTTTCCCCACACCCCGACCATTCACGGAGTCAGAACCGACCGCTACAAATACATCCGATACCACGGCGTGTGGGACACCAACGAATTTTACGACCTACAGGAAGACCCCGACGAGATGAACAACCTCATCGCCAGCCCGGAGCACCAGGACTTGATCAAATCAATGGCTGGAGACATCTACGATTGGTTGGAGAGCACGGATGGGCTGCAGATTCCCCTCAAGCGAACCATCAAGCCGCGCTGGGGCGATCACCGCAATGGAAGAAATGCCTTCTAGGAGAGCATGTCTAAAATGACAGTGACCCATCAAGGGAAATCTTCCGTTGATGGGCCACCGATGAGCGTCATTTGCTGATGCGACTTATTTCGCTGTCGCTGTCAGGGTACAATTGCTGGTCCCCAGGCTGTAAGTCATGTTGATTTGTCCATTTTCCAAGGTCCCTGTTCCGCTGAGTTCAACATTGTTGGGCAGGGTCTGAGAGGGGAGTTCAAAGGTGGTTTCCCCGGTAACAGTCGCTTCCCATACATTGACAACGGTGGAAGACTGTGAACTCAAGGTAAAAGTCATACCAAGCTCACCTGTACCAGTTGTGATGGCCAGCAATCCACTTTTGTCTGGAAAGGCCGGGCAGCTGCGGTTGTAGTCAAATTCTGCGATGAACTTGTCCCGCCAGGGAATACAAGAACCGTCGTCCTCTTCGGCATCCGGGTCGTAATTGTCAGATTCTACGGTGGTACATCCTTGCTTTGGAGTGGGCATTGCCTCCTCATCATCATTGTTGCAGGCAGTCACCAATAGGCCAAGTACCAAAAAGCTCAATAGAAAGGATAGTCTTGAGATTTTCATCATTGTTTCTTTTGTTGTAAAAAATACAAAGGTAGTTTACCTACTTCACACACGCAACTCTCGTACCATCCTGTCAGACGAGGCTGTTGTCCAAGTCCATCAGCTCTTGGATCAGGGGATTCATTTGCTCGGCATTTATTACAGTTCCCCAAAAGTTTTTTGAACTCATATGGAAAGAATGCCTCATCCGTCCTTTAATTTGCCCTATCTTCGCAAGGCAAAAAACCACTACCACCATGACCAGCAGCATTCGCCTGGAGCGCGGGCAGAGTTTTCCCATCGGAGCCACCGTTGAGAAAGAAGGCGTCAATTTTTGTCTGTTTTCCAAAAACGCCAGCATGGTCGAACTCCTCCTGTTCGATTCAGAAGACCACTCCCAGCCCAGCCACGTCCTTCAACTCCATCCCGACCGGCACCGCACCTTTTACTACTGGCACGCCTTTGTCCCCGGCATCGGTCCCGGCCAATTGTACGGCTATCGGGTCCATGGCGATTTCGATCCACCAGCTGGCCTTCGCTTCGACGGCGAAAAGGTCCTGATTGATCCCTATGCGCGGGCCGTGGTGACCGACACTTACGAGAGAGCAGCCGCAGCCATGCCAGGAGACAATTGCACCAAGGCTGTCAAAAGCGTTGTCATCGACCCGTCTGATTACGACTGGGAAGGCGACCGACCGCTGAACCATCCCTTTACCCACTCCGTCATTTACGAACTGCACGTAGGAGGCTTTACCAAAGACCCATCCTCTGGCCTGCCCGACCGACTGAAGGGAACCTATCGGGGGCTGATCGAAAAAATCCCCTACCTCCAATCGCTGGGGGTAACAGCCGTTGAACTCATGCCTGTTCAGCAAATTGATGTCCACGATGCCCCTCCCGGCAACATCAACTATTGGGGCTACAGCCAGTTGGCCTTTTTTGCCCCTCACAATGCCTACGGGGCCACAGACGATCCCGTAGAGCTGGTCAACGAATTTCGGGACATGGTCAAGGCACTGCACCGGGCGGGCATAGAGATCATCTTAGATGTGGTATTCAATCATACAGCAGAGGGAAATGAACGAGGGCCAACCCTTGCCCTCAAAGGCATCGAAAATCGGGCGTACTACATTTTGCCAGAACACCACAAGGAGTACTATTCCGACTTTACAGGCACGGGCAATACCCTCAATGCCAACCACTCTGTTGTGCGCCGAATGATCACCGACTGCCTCTGCCATTGGGTTTCTGAAATGCACATCGATGGCTTCCGCTTTGATTTGGCCTCCGTACTGGCACGAGATGAGCGCGGCCACTATTTGGAAAATCCCCCCCTCCTCTGGGAAATCGAATCGGAACCCAAACTGGCCTCTACCAAGATCATTGCTGAGGCCTGGGACACCCGCGGCTACCAGCTCGGCTCCTTCATCGGCGACAAGTGGGCAGAGTGGAATGGCAAATTCCGGGACGATGTGCGCGCCTTTGTCAAGGGAGACCGACATACCATTGGCATCATGGCCGACAGACTGGTGGCCAGCCCGGCCCTCTTCGGCAGCATCCTGCGCAATCCAAACCGGAGCATCAATTTCATCACCTGCCACGATGGCTTCACCCTGCTCGACCTGGTCTCCTACAACCACAAACACAACGAGGCCAACAACGAGGGCAATCGCGATGGGCACAACGACAACCACAGCTGGAATTGCGGCACAGAAGGCCCCACCAATGACCCGGCCATCAACAGCCTGCGCATGCGACAGATCAAGAATTTTCTGAGCATTCTGATGATCTCGCAAGGTACACCAATGCTCCTGATGGGCGATGAAATCCGCCGGACGCAGCACGGCAACAACAACTCTTACTGCCAGGACAACGCCATGAATTGGTTTGACTGGTCGGCACTAGACAAAGAGGTAGAGACCTTGGAATTTACCCGGCGACTCATCCAATTCAACTTGTCGACGGCCTTTTTCCAGGAAGAAAAATATTGGAGCCTACCGGGAGGCATCGTTTTGGGTTGGCATGGCACCAGCTTGAACCAACCCGATTGGGGAGAACACTCCCATTGCCTGGCCTTTGAACTGTACAATCCCGATTCGCAATCCTATTTGTACGCCATGATCAATGCATTTTGGGAAGACAAAGACTTTGAACTGCCACGCCTTCCCCAGGGACAAGTGTGGAAACGCGTCATCGATACCGCTGCTCCCCCTCCCCTGGACTGTGCGCGACCCGAAGAAGCACCCGAAATTTCTGCTCCTTCTTACAAACTCAAACAGAGATCAGTGGTTGTATTGATGACCCCGTACTGACCCTCTAAATCTTTTGATCATGCAGGCACCTGACAAACCCATGTTGCGCATGCTGCGCTATTTGGGCCGATACAAACAGAACGTCTGGACCGCTTCCATCGCAAGTGTGACCAACAAGGTGTTCGACCTGATGCCCCCTTTTCTGACCGCCTGGATGATCGATACGATCAGCGGAAATGTCCCCGCCTGGATTCCTCGCTGGACTGGACTGGAAGACCTTTGGTCCATCGTCATCTTCATCGCTGTATTGACCTTTGTCATCTTTGGCATCGAGAGCTTTTTTGAATGGATGTACAAAAAGGGCTTCATGCGGCTGGCCCAAAAAGCACAGCACGACCTGCGGATGGACGCCTACAACAAACTCCAAAGCCGGGAAATTTCCTTTTTTGAAAACCAACGCCTGGGCAATCTTCTGTCCATCCTCAACGACGACATCAACCAACTGGAGCGATTTCTCAACAACAGCTTTCACGACATTCTGCAAATCCTGACCCTGTTCATCTTTGCTGGCTGGGCCTTGTGCGACATTTCCCTCACCCTCGGCTTAGTGGGCATGACACCCATCCCCTTCATCCTCATCGGCAGCTTTTACTACCAAAACAAGATCGGCCCTTACTATCGGGACATTCGGGCAGCGGTCGGCTCCCTGAGCAGTCGGCTGGAAAACAATCTGTCGGGCATTGCCGTGATCAAGAGCTTCACCGCCGAATCCTTTGAATCGGAGCGAGTGGAGGCAGGGTCGAGACAGTACCAGGAGGCAAATTTCCGGGCCATCCGCTGGAGTTCCCTCTACGTCCCACTCATCCGCATGCTCATCGCGGTGGGTTTTGCGCTGGTCTTGTTGATCGGCGGCTATTGGGTCATCAACGACATGCATGGGTTTACCCTGGGTTCTTTGACCCTTTTTTCCATGATGATCCAACGGCTCCTTTGGCCCGTCACTCGTTTGGGAAGTGTATTTGATGAATTCGAACGCGCCCGTGCCTCTGCCCGCCGGGTATTTGGCCTGATCGACACCCCCAATGAGATGCCGCTGGCCAACCCTCCCACTCCCCTGGCCAAGGCGGCCGGCAGCGTCCAATTCGACGACGTCAATTTTTCCTACCAAACAGAACAGCCCATCCTGCAAGGCTTGTCACTCGACATTCCACCGGGGCATTCCGTGGGCATCGCCGGACCCACAGGTGGGGGCAAGACGACCTTGATCAAACTGTTGCTCCGTTTTTACGATGTGAAAGGAGGTGCCATTCGGATCGATGGGATTGATCTGCGCAACCTGAGTCTGCAAGACCTGCGCCGCCAAATTGCCTTGGTCAGCCAAGATGTCTATTTGTTTCACGGCAGCATAGAAGAGAACATTGCCTATGGCATGCCAGACAAATCCCAGGCAGAGATTCGACAAGCTGCCAAACTGGCCCAACTGTCTGATTTCGTAGAGCAATTGCCCGACGGCTATCAAACGCTGGTGGGTGAACGGGGCATCAAGCTATCGGGTGGACAGCGGCAGCGCCTGAGCATTGCCCGGGCCATTTTGAAAGACGCCCCCATTCTGATCCTCGACGAGGCCACCAGCGCTGTGGATGTAGAGACTGAAAAAGCCATTCAGCAAAATCTGGAATTGCTCACCAAGGACCGCACCGCCATCCTGATTGCCCACCGATTGTCGACCATCCGGAATGCCAACCGCATCATCGTACTGGAAAATGGCCGGATCAAGGAGCAAGGCACCCACGAGGAGCTGTTGAAACAGGAGGGAATTTATCAGGAATTGTGGGAAGTCCAGCTGAGCTAAGGCTACAAAAAGCTTTTCACCCAACACCTCAGTCGAGCCCAGCGAAGGGACCAGCTGACTGTTGGCTCTGGCAAGGGGCCATCAAAAGGACTGCCCATTCGGAGGTAGTGTTGGTAAAAGACAGAAGGGGTAATCCCCCATTTTTTCAAAAAAATCCGCTTCCCCTTTCCAGCAGCAATCCGCCGGGTGGACTGCCGCCCAAAATGGTAGACCCGACTGTCGCCCAAGCCAATGAACCGCCGAACGCCGAGGGCCCACAACTTGAAGGCAAAGTCGGGATCGGAATAAAAGCCGGGGCTGTACTCTTCGCTGTAGCCACCTACGGCATCCCATAAAGAGACATGGACGAGATTGGGCGGCCAGGAAGCGCCGTTCCAATCGTGTTTTTGCAAGTGGGGCAGAGATTGCAAGAGGTCTTGCTCGCGAAACTGTTGGGGATGTTGACCGAAATCATGAGGGGCCAGCACGGCGGGATTGCCCGAGGCATAAGGTTCGATCATGGTGGCGGAGAGGAAGAAGTGGAGGTCGCTCTGTTGCTGGAGCGTTGTCCAGAGAGGCAGGTCCCAGTCCGGGCAGCAGTACATGTCGTCGTTGAGAAAGAGCAAATACTCCGTTTGCATCAATTGGCGGGCAGCATTGAGGGCCCGACAAACCCCGACATTCTCCGAAGAAAACGTATGATCCAACTGCTGCTCCCGAACCCAGCCCAGGCTGCCATCTTGCCCTTCGTTGATGTGGACGATGATTTGGTGTGGGTAGTGGGAATGTCGGCGAATGCTCTCTACACAAAGCTGCAGAAAGGCCAAGTTGTTCCAACTGGGAATGAGGATGGAAAAAACTGCATCGGCAACTGCCTGCCCTTTGTGAAATTGGATGTCGGGAAAGTCATTGGACATGCTGCAAAAGTAGCAAATTGCCAGCAGTCGCTTGGATTTTTAGCTTTTGGTCCGGGTCAACCAGCCAAGTATCTTGGAACTGCGCACATACCAACGTCCGTTGCGCTTGGTCAGCCGGAATCTGGTGCGGCTGTCTGCGCCAACATTTTGCTGGACGATCTCGATGGAATCCTCCTTTACCTTGCTGACGATGGCCACATGTCCAAACTGATTGCCGCCAAAAACGACGATGTCATCCACTCTGGGCTTTTGCTTGCTGCCATTGCGCCACTGATACAGGTCGCGATCTTTGTTGTAGGCGCCATTGGGAAGGTAGAGATTGAAAAAATCCTTGGCGTGTCCCCAGGGATTGGGCATGCGATGTTGGAAGTGATCGAAGTAGTAGCGTTTGACAAACTCCACACATTGCCACTTCAATCCATAATTGTAGCCATCTGCACTGAGGTGCCGACCACTGGTGTTGTGGATGCTGTAGCCATTGTAGTAGACGGGAATGCCGTTGAGATCGTCGATGACTTCTCCGATGGAGTAGGTCTTTTTGTCCTCTTCTACCAGAGAGGTCTCTACGGCCACAAAGCCCATTTCCTGGGGCGGCGGTGTCGGCTCTGGCTGGCCACAGCTGCAGATGAATGGCAAAAAGGGAATGAGAAAATACAGTGATCGTTTCATAGTATGAAGTGACATCCTCCCCACATGGGAAGGAAAGGATTTGGAGCTTTTTCCGCATTTCTCGTTGCAAGAGCTTTGCCAAATTAGATTTTTTCACCATCTATTTGACAATCAAAGCGCAAAAGTACGCAATATTATTGTTTCACCACTTCTCCGTATCGACGTCCATCTTCCAATGCAAAGGCATCCAATAGGCGCTTCAGCTCATGGGTGATGGGGCCCGTTTGTCCATTGCCAATTTGGATGTCTCCCACCTGTGTGACGCCCAGTGTGCCCTTGGTGGTACTGGTGATGAAGGCTTCTCGGGCTTCCTTTAGCTCCTCCAACGCAATGGGGCGCTCTTCTATTTTGTATTCCTTGCTGGCCAAACGGATCAGATTGCCCCGCGTGATGCCAAAGAGAATGTCCTGGTGAGGGGTAGCGATGCTTCCATCGGCGGCAATGATGAAAAAATTGGCCCGCGAGGATTCAGAAATCCAGCCATCCTTGTGGTAGAGAACATCGTCGGCACCCAATCGTTGCATTTTTTTGCGCAAAATGATGGACATGCTGTAGTTGATTGTCTTGATCTCTGGTATTTCGCGCACATAAGGATGTGGCATGAGTCGAATCCCCTTCTCAAAATGAGCTGCCAACTGTTCCTCAAAGGGATGCATCAACATCAGTAGGTTGGAGCGTTCAGGGGTGTAGCCATTGGAAGAATAGCCACCTGTGAGCAAGAGGCGGACAGCAGCATTTTCGACCTCATTGTGTACAATCAAGTCGTCCAGCCAAGACTTGATTTCAGCTTCGCTGTGGGGCAATTCCAATTCCATCAGGTCGGCAGAGCGAAGAAAACGCGTCAGGTGGGCGTCCCAAAAGGCAGGCTTCCCCTGGCGAATTCGGAAATAGTCAAAGATTCCATAGCCTCGAAGCAGTGCCAAATCGTTGACAGCCAAGTGTGCATTCTCACGGCCCACCAACTGCCCATTGATATAGGTATAAGGTAACAACATAGGGAAATCGTTTTGTCAAAAATAGAAAGAAGCTGAGTAAAAATCCATTCGCCTGCTCTGCATCGGTCGACAAATGGAGGGCGTTCGTATATCTGTCCGGTCAATACAGGATGTTCCGCAACTCTTGGTACAAGATGGGAGCCGTCCGTGGTCCCAAGGAGTTGATCTCGCCATAAGGTGCCTCAAACTGGTCGTAGGCAAAGGGAGATTCTTCGTCCCATTGGGTGCGAGGGATGATGTAGCCAATCATGTCGTTGGACATGCCAAATACGAAGCGGTACTCTCCCTGCATGAGCGAGCGCAAGGGTGGCTGCTCTGCGATTGCCCCTCCGTAGTCTCCCCCTGGAGGCACCTCTACGCCCCCATTGACCATCTCTGGATAAATCTCGCCAGGCTGGTGCAAAAAGCTGGCCGGACCCAATTTCCAATAAGCAATCTCGCTGCGCACCTTCAACCAGCCAATTTGTCCCCGGTCGATCACGCCGAGCACGGCAGCCAATTGGTACAAGTGATTGTCCAGCGGCAACTCAATGCTGCGCACCTTCAGACTGATGTCGGCCTCCAGGATTTCGGTAGCCGCCGTATCGCGCAGGGCTTTCAATGCCAACAATGCCAAGCGTCCTCCTTGGGCAGCCGCCTTGTCAAAAGATGGTTCTTTGTATATGGTATCACCCAGCAGAGAAGGTATGCCCATCGACGGAGAAGTGGTCATCAGCCCTCCGATGGCTCCATTGAAAAATACAGCAACGCCTCCCAATCCTGCTACCAGCAAAGAGTCTCCTGCATAGACACCCTTCTCCACGCCTTGCCGCAAATAATGGGGAAAATCAGAAGTGATCTCCAGGTTCTTGTTCCAAAGCGTTTCCGGATGATTGGCCCAGGACACCAGCGTCCCCAACGTCTTGCCGTTCTCTGTATCGATGGCTTGTATCATGCGCAGGCCAGGGTCGAGCACAGCGGGCTTGCGGGTATCTTCCACCAAAGCCGCAGCCCCCTCCAGGTCTTGGGCAAAGCGAAGGCGGGCAGGCCGAAGCCCTTCCACGGCGAGCTGCACCGAGCGGGCCGCCTGGGATTTGACTTGGGCCAGGTAGGCCTGATCTACCCCAGATCGGTACTCACTATTTCCCCAAAGTCCCAACAAATCGGGGCCCTCGTGGGTATGGGTACTGTTGATGCTCAGGTAGTCCACCCCAAGACTTCGCGCCAATAGTTTTCTAATGTCGATGACATCATCGCTCATCAATCCAATGACATCCAAAGCCATCAGGGCAATGCGACTGCGTCCATCATCGATGACCATGGTGCGGGCCCAGAGCGGATCGTGGATGTCCTTGGCCGGACGTCGATTCTGAAAGCCAGCCATCCAAACGGGATCAAAGCGACCATTGGCATTGACATCCTCATAAGCATCGCCTTTTCCAGGCTGGTACTGGGCGTCTCCATCTACATCGGTCCAGCGATCAACGATGTTGGGGCTGATGGGTACGGCAGCAAATCCCACCCGCAACTTGGCAGTCTCGGCAGCTGGAATGAATTGCGTGGCACTGTATCCCCGATGTCGATCCCGAAACTTCCAGAAGGTCCAGGACAAGGACAGAAAAGTCAGAACCAATAGGCTGAATAAGAAAATTTTCACAAATCGCATAAGCGTCTTTTTTTCTTGCTTTCCTCGATCTACAGTCGGCAAAATTGTACCAATTTTTGATTCAAATCTCCTCTCGAATAAGTGCGCGACCAAAATTCGCCCAAATGGAAAAAATGACTATTTTTGGCTTGACTCACAAAATTCCGGCAAACTCTTCTGATGTAATGTTTGACCAAGTGCATCACACTGTTCTGCTACTCATTGCAAATTAAAAAATTATGCTCTTACTAGGATACGACATTGGAAGTTCTTCGGTAAAGGCCTCCCTGCTGGATGGCGCAACAGGCAAGGCGTTGGCCAGTGCTTATTACCCCAAAATGGAAATGAACATCGTGGCCAAGCAGTCTGGCTGGGCCGAGCAGCATCCGGAGACCTGGTGGGAAGCCCTGCGCATGGCAACCCAGGAGCTGTTCAACAAGGCTGGTAAGATTGACAAGCAGGCCATCAAAGCCATCGGAATTGCCTACCAAATGCACGGCTTGGTATTGATTGACAAAGACCAACAGGTCATTCGGCCTTCCATCATTTGGTGCGACAGCCGAGCGGTCAACATCGGGCGTCAGGCCTTTGAGGAACTGGGCAGAGAAAATTGTTTGTCACATCTCCTCAACTCCCCCGGCAATTTCACCGCTTCCAAACTCAAATGGGTGCGGGAAAACGAGCCATTTGTCTACAAAAAAATCCACAAGATCATGCTGCCCGGTGATTACATCGCCATGAAGCTGAGCGGAGAGGTGCAAACAACCATCAGTGGATTGTCAGAGGCCATTTTGTGGGATTTCAAAGAGCAAAAAGTGGCTGAGCAAGTCCTCGACTATTTTGAGTTCAAACCCAGCATCATTCCAGACATCGTTCCCACCTTTTCGGAACAGGGGCAGCTCAAGGAAAGCTCTGCCAAAGAATTGGACCTGCCTGCTGGCATCCCCATTTGCTATCGCGCAGGTGACCAACCCAACAACGCCTTCAGTCTCAATGTCCTCAAGGCCGGCGAAATTGCTGCTACGGCAGGAACCTCCGGCGTGGTCTATGGCGTCGGCAATGAAACCCGCTATGATCCAGAATCCCGCGTCAATACCTTTGCCCATGTCAACCACAGCTTGGAGCACAACAGTTTGGGGACTTTGCTGTGCATCAATGGCAGTGGCATTTTGTACAGCTGGGCCAAGCGCAATCTCGGCAGCATCGACTACGAAAAGATGAATGCCCTGGCAGCCCAAGCCCCCATCGGAGCCAGCGGCATCCGGGTGCTGCCTTTTGGCAACGGAGCAGAGCGCATCCTGCAGGACCGCAACATCGGGAGCCATTTTTCCAACATCAACTTCAATACACATTCCAACGCACACCTTTTCAGAGGAATGCTCGAAGGCATCGTATACTCTCTCAAGTACGGTTTGGAAATCATGCAGGGAGTGGGTGTCCAACCCCAGGTGATTCGCGCCGGGCATGCCAATTTGTTTTTGAGCGAAATTTTCCGGGAAGCCCTGGCGTCCATTGCCAAGGTGTCCATAGAGCTCTACAACACGGATGGCGCACAGGGAGCAGCACGAGGCGCAGGCGTGGGAGCGGGCTACTACACGCTGGACAATGCCTTTGTGGGATTGGAGAAAATCGGAGAGGTAGAGCCCAATAAATTCCTCAAAGCGCAGTATCGCTACGCATACAACAAATGGAAGCAATTGCTCGACTGGAAGATACAAGCTATGGCCAATGAGGAGGAAGAAGGGGAATAATATTTGGCCAAATGTGCTGTTCTCCAAAAAAAGTCACATGAAAAAAATTGTAATTCTTTCGCATTTTGCCATAAATGCCTATATTGCCTGACGTTCACAGCCAACATTTTCACAAGGCTGTAAAAGCCAACTCGTATTAAAAAAAATTGTCTTTTATCTGTATCTAAATTGTGTATCTACGTTATGCTGTTTATAAGGAACGATTCTCTGGGCCCATGCTAATCGAAACGGCAGATACATAGAATTGCCTATCTAGACAGACCGAAAATTTCCTCGTAAGACCCTTATTCCTCACGGCTATTGGATAATAACGCATTGGTACCAAGTACCTATGCAAGAGTACATTCACAATTCAACCAACAGGTGCAAAAGCACCCAATAAACCCCATTGTGTGTAGACCATTTTGATTCAAAGATCAAAGTGATCCTCTATTCGCAATCTGTTTTTTATTGATGTCAACATTTTTTCACAAAACACAATTATTACATGAAAACGTACTTCCTACCATTCCTATTTCTATGCCTACTAGCTGGCTCCGTGTCCGTCAACGGTCAACATCGCAATTGTGCGACGATGGATCATTTGCACCAGCAACTACAGGAAGATCCCAAAATGGCCAAGAAAATGAGAGATGTCGAGGCACACACCATTCGCACATCTGGCAATACCAGTCGCATGCTGGTCACCATCCCAGTGGTCGTACACGTGGTGTACAACAACGCTACCGAAAACATCAGCAACGCACAAATCCAGTCGCAAATCAACATCCTGACAGAAGACTTTCGCCGCCAAAATTCCGACCAGACCAACCGCTGGTCCCAGGCAGCAGATACGGAGATCGAATTCTGTCTCGCTACAGTAGATCCCAACGGAAATGCCACCAACGGCATCACTCGCACAGCTACCAGCCGAACGTCCTTCGGCACCAATGACGACATGAAGTTCGACTCCCGTGGTGGAAAAGATGCATGGCCCACCTCCGACTACATGAACTTCTGGATTTGCGACATCAGCGGCGGCATTCTGGGTTATGCCCAGTTCCCCGGTGGAAACCCTGCAACGGATGGCATCGTGGTCGATTATCAGTATGTTGGTACAGGTGGGACATCTACTCCTCCCTTCAACTTGGGTCGGACGGCAACGCACGAAGTCGGTCACTGGCTCAACCTTCGCCACATCTGGGGTGACGGTGGCTGTGGGGTCGACGATTTCGTTGGCGATACACCCACCTCTGATAACCCCAACTATGGCTGTGCCACTGGCCATGTATCTTGTGGCAGCACCGACATGGTGGAAAACTACATGGACTATTCCGATGACGGCTGCATGAACCTCTACACACTGGGCCAAAAGAACAGAATGCAAGCCTTGTTTGGCACAGGTGGATTCAGAGCAAGCCTGTTGAACTCCACCGCTTGCGGAACGCCTCCTCCCCCCGCTACTTGTACAGATGGCATCCAAAACGGACAAGAAACAGGCATCGATTGCGGTGGTCCCGACTGCCCTCCTTGTGCTTGTGCCGGTACCAATGTGACGGTCAACATCACCTTTGACAACTATGCCTCTGAAACCAGCTGGGAGATCACCGACGCATCTGGTACCACTGTCGCATCTGGTGGCAACTACGGCAACTTTGGCAATGGCCAGTCCATCGCCGTGACGAATTGCTTGCCAAATGCCTGCTACGATTTCACCATCTTCGATTCTTATGGCGACGGCATCTGCTGTGCCTACGGAAATGGGTCGTACTCTGTGGTAGATGAAAATGGAAATACCCTGGCTTCCGGTGGCGTCTTCCAATTCCAGGAAACCACCAACTTCTGCTTGGGTGTCACCGCCACTTGTACAGACGGCATCCAAAACGGGCAAGAAACGGGCATCGACTGCGGTGGTCCCGATTGCCCTCCTTGTGTCACCGCCACTTGTACCGATGGCATCCAAAACGGCCAAGAAACGGGCGTCGACTGTGGTGGACCTGATTGTCCTCCCTGTAACCCAACTGGCAACTGTATTGATCAACAACTCGATGACAACGACTTCGAAGGAGGCTGGGGCATCTGGAACGATGGTGGTTCTGATTGCCGCCGCAGCTTCAACGACAACCCCTATGCCAACAGTGGCAACTACTGCATCCGCTTGAGAGACAACACCAACTCTTCTACCATGACCACGGACAACCTCAACCTGACAAGCTACCAAAGCTTGACCGTGAGCTTCTCCTACTATGTCCGCTTGTTTGAAGGCACAGAAGACTTCTGGCTGCAAGTCTCTACCAATGGTGGTGCCAGCTACACGATTGTAGAAGAGTGGAACCGTGGTGATGAGTTCAACAACAACGAACGCAAGTTTGACCAAGTGGAAATCCAAGGACCATTCTCGGCCAATACCCGCCTGCGCTTCCGTTGCGATGCTTCTGCCAATTCTGATTATGTCTACATCGACGATGTGGAAATTTTCGGTTGCAAGACCGCTGCTCGCACAGATGGTGGAGAAGAAGTACATCCTGACATCAGCAGCAATCCGGTGAGCAGCCGCCAGCCAGAGGCATCCGCCGACCTTGTCAACATCAATGCACTGCAACTGTTCCCGAACCCAACCAGCGATGAGCTGAATGTCACCTTTGAATTGAACAAAGCCAGTGAAGTACAACTGAGCGTGATCAACATCAATGGCCAAGTGATGGCCCTGCAACAGTTCGAGGCAGCTACTGGCCGCCAAGAAGCTGAGGTAGATGTGACGAACATGCCTGCCGGTTATTACTTCTTGCGCTTGCAAGCCGATGACCAGCAAATGGTCAGCAAGTTTGTTGTCGTAAAATAAGCTAGGCTACTCTGATCAGTAGACTCGGCGAATCCCGGATTTCTCTCCTTGAAATCCGGGATTTTTCATTTGGCCCATTTGATCGTTTTCAAAGGCTGGCAAACTTTGCTATCTTCATTCCAGCATCTCCTTTTTTGTAAAGCTTGAAAATCAAAACCATGGATCGAATTCTTGTACTTGCTGTCCTTCTTTGTTGCTGTGGCCAATTGGGTGCCCAATCCATGGAGTTGACCAATGGCCGAAAAGTCAGAAAAATCAATCCAGGCGATTATGTGGAACTGTTCATCAGTTCCGACACTGCCGAAATCAAGTCCCAGTCACAAAATCTCATTGGCCATTTTACTACTTATTCCAACGACAGTCTCCACCTCCGACTTGTCTACTCCTTTTATGAGTCTTCATGGGATAAGCTCCCCGACGAAAAGCGACAATTTCCCTCGGTGATCAACATCAATGAGCGGATTGCCATCGCAGACATTTACAGAATCGATCAGTTCAAATCGGCCAAATCAAAAAACCGAAAGGAGTTCTTGTCCATCACCGGAGGCTTGCTCTTTTTCACCGGACTGATCACGGCTGCCAACGCCCTGCTCGTAGATGATCGAAACAGCAAAGACATACTTCTCATTTCCGGTGCCGTTCAGGTGGGGGCATCCATCAGTTTGGGCATATTGGGCAGCAGTCGAAAATACCGATTCAAGAGTCCTCGCCTCAGCAAGAACTGGATGGTCATCAACTAAGCCAATAAAAAAGGCTGCTTGCTCATGAAAGCAAACAGCCTCTAGCCCTAACCAAATAAAACCAATTATTTAGCTCTACTTTATTTTTATTCGACGCCGGCGTACACATCGGCAGACTTCACAGTCTTGATGATGCGAGCGGCAACTTTGTAAGGATCGGCAGAAGAATTGGGGCGGCGGTCTTCCAACCAGCCTTTCCAACCATTCTCAACAGTCGCAATCGGAATGCGGATGGAGGCACCGCGATCGGATACTCCGTAGCTGAACATGTCGATGGACTGGGTTTCGTGCAGACCAGTCAGGCGCTGATCGTTTTCGGCACCATATACGGCGATGTGCTCTTTCACCACTGGCTCAAATGCCTGGCAGATGATGTCGTACACTTCTTTGCTTCCCGCCTCGCGGAGGACGGAGTTGGAGAAGTTGGCGTGCATTCCCGAGCCATTCCAATCGCCTTTGATCGGCTTGCAGTGCCAGTTGATGGAGACGCCGTATCTTTCAGCTGTTCTTTCCAGCAAGTAACGAGCGATCCAAGTGTGGTCGCCAGCTGACTTGGCACCTTTGGCAAAGGTTTGGAATTCCCATTGGCCAGCCGCTACTTCGGCATTGATGCCTTCGACATTGACGCCAGCCTCCAAGCAAAGGTCGAGGTGCTCTTCGACAATCTCGCGGCCGAAAGCATTGGCAGCGCCGACAGAACAGTAGTATTGTCCCTGTGGATTTGGATACCCATTGTCAGGGAAGCCCAGCGGCTTGTTGGTTTGTGTGTCCCAGAGGAAGTACTCCTGTTCGAAACCAAACCAAAAATCATTGTCGTCATCGTTGATGGTGGCCCGACCGTTGGAGGGGTGTGGGGTACCATCGGCACTCAAAACTTCGCACATGACCAGAAACGCACTTTTGCGGGCTGGGTCTGGAAAGATGGCACAAGGCTTCAGCAAACAATCGGAAGATCCACCAGGTGCTTGTTGGGTAGAACTACCGTCGAAGGACCACATGGGGCAGTCATCCAACTTGCCACTGAAATTGTCCTCAATGCGCGTTTTGCTGCGCATGTTTTGGGTCGGCTGGTAACCATCTAGCCAGATGTACTCTAATTTGAATTTAGCCATTTTTAATTGCCTGTTTAAGAAAAATGAACGGGAATGCCAACAAGTCTTTGGGATGTACGAGCCCGAGCGACTTTTGGTAATCTTGCTTTCGGAAAGATTATTCCTTACTTTTAGGAAATGGAAAAGGCAACAACGGCGGTGATGTGGGACGTTCCAAAAAAAATTGATCCATCCGGTCGCTGTGTTGCTATGTCATTAATTACATTCTTTCCGAATACAGTACAAAAATATGGGATGTAAGAATTTCTTTATAATTAAAATGAGAAACAAATACGATCCCCACCCTTACTACAATCAAACTAACGCACTGGGAAACAATATTTTAGGAGAAAGTAAAATGTCATGCTCACTCACAAGGAAGAAGCAATTTTTACCCTGATTAAATCTTTGACCAAGGCCGAAAAGCGAAATTTCAAGCTCTACGCCAATCGGATCAATAGTGCTGAAGAACTCAAATTCATTCAGCTCTTCGATGCCCTAGATAAGCTCGACGACTACGACGAAGCCACTCTGTTCAAGAAAGTCAAAGGACTCAAGCGCAGCCAACTTCCCAACCTCAAGCGACATCTGTACAAACAAATCCTGACCAGTCTCCGACTCATCCACATCTCCAAAAATGTCGACATCCAAATCCGGGAACAAATCGATTTTGCGCGCATCCTCTACGGCAAGGGCCTTTATCTGCAAAGCCTGAAACTGCTGGATCGCATTCGCTCGCTGGCCACCGACAGCCACCAAGATTTGCTGTTGATGGAAATCATCGAATTTCAAAAATTGATTGAAGAACGACACATCACCCGGAGCCGAACCACCAAGGGAAAGGTCGAAAGCCTGTTGGAAGCATCGGCCCGCCGCAGCCACATCATCGAAAATACCTGCCGCCTGTCCAACCTCAAAATCAAGATGCACGGCTGGTACATTCAGATTGGACACGTCAAAAATGAGAAAGACCGTCTCATGGTCGAGGAGTACTTCCGCTCCAACTTGCCCAAGAATCTGCTCATCACCCAGCTGACCTTTTTTGAAAAAATCGCCCTCTACCAATCCTATGTTTGGTACTACTACATCCTGTTGGACTTCCGCCAATGCTTTCGCTATGCCCTCAAGTGGGTCCAACTCTTCAATGCCAATCCACCTCTCCAAAAGATGGACCCGGACTTATACATGCGCGGACTTCACTATGTCTTGACCTCGCTGTACAACCTCAAGGACTATCCTCGTTTTTCCAAATATCTGGAAGAGTTTCAACGCTTTGAGGAGGAAAACCAAAAGTTTTTTTCCACCATCTCCAACACCATTTCCTTTCTGTACATCTACACCTCCAAAATCAACAAGCACTATTTGGAAGGTAGCTTTGAGGAAGGCCTGCAACTGGTGCCCGTCATCAAACAACTGATCAAGCGACACGAACAATACCTGGACTCGCATCGCATCATGGTGTTCAATTACAAGATTGCCTACTTGTACATGGCTGCCGAAAAATACGAGACGGCGCTTGACTACCTCAACCAAATCATCAACCAAAAAGACCGACACCTGCGCGAAGACATCCAATCCTACGCCCGCCTACTCCACTTGGTGGTTCACTACGAAATGGGCAACTACGTACTGCTCGAATACCTGGCCAATTCGGTTTACCGCTTTTTGGACAAACTCAAAGAACTCAACGAAACCCAACTGGCCACCATCAGCTTCATCCGCCAGATCATCAAGCTCCCGTCCAGCGAACACAAAGAGGCTTTCCGATCCTTCCACATCCTCTTGAAACGATTGGCCAAAGACCCCTACGAGCAACGCGCTTTTCTGTATTTGAACATCATTTCCTGGGTGGAAAGCAAGCTCAAAAATCAATCCTTGCAACAAATTGTTCGCGATCGATTCGAGCGTTCCTACCAAAGTGATGCCTAGTTCCATGTCACCAACAGGTCAAGCTTTTCATTCGGAAATAAAACTTATGAGAGAAAAAAATCTGCAATGGGAAACTTGCATTCCTACACAATTCCTACTACATTGCTGAAGTATATGACAACCAAGAGTACATACAACAATTTCTCTTCACCAAATCGCAGCCGCCGATTCCGTCGTCGCCCCCTGCGGGCGTAACTATCTCTTTCCAGGGCGGAACCTCCGTCCACCTACATATCCACTTTCTCACATTCTCTCAATCTGATATCGGAACGAACTCTTTGTAAGCTCGTCTCGATTGTCCATTTCCTCTTCGTCCTTTTGACCTCAAAAGGTACCAATAGAACTTTGTGCATCATGGAATTTGACATTGTCGTCGCCTCCCATCAACACAGCCGATTTGTGCCCCTTCTTTGCCAGTCGTACCAAGAATCTGCCAAAGCAAGGGGGACGGGCATCGCCCTTCGAAAGCCAGAATACTTGTTGAAAAAAATCGAACAAGGCATGGCAGTCATCGCCCTGCACCAAGACCAACTGGCTGGCTTTTGCTACATCGAATCCTGGAGCCACGAAAGCTATGTTGCCAACTCGGGGCTCATCGTACTGGAAGCCTATCGCAAGCACGGCCTTGCCAAGGCCATCAAAAGGCACACCTTCCAACTGGCGCGCAACACCTTCCCAAAGGCCCGCGTGTTTGGCATCACCACCAGTCTGGCAGTCATGAAAATCAACAGTGAACTCGGCTACCGCCCTGTCACCTTTTCGGAACTCACCCAGGACGAATCTTTTTGGAACGGCTGCCAAAGTTGTCCCAATTACGAAATCCTCCAGGCCAACCAACGCAAACTCTGCCTCTGCACAGGCATGTTGGCACCTTCCAAAATCGAAGAAGAAATTTCCAAACTGAAAAAAAATCAAACCCATGTCTAAAGTAGTCTTAGCCTACTCCGGCGGCCTCGATACCTCCTACTGCATCAAGCACCTCACCGTAGACAAAGGCCATGAAGTCCATGCTGTGACCGTCGATACGGGCGGCTTCAGCAATGACGAAATCCAACAGCTGGAAAACAAGGCCCTCCAATTGGGCGCCAGCAGCTTTCACTGCATCGATGCGGTCGAAGCATACTATCAAAAATGCATTCGCTTTTTGCTCTACGGCAATGTCCTTCGCAACAACACCTATCCCCTGTCGGTGAGTGCCGAGCGCATGTTCCAGGCATTGGAGGTGGCCGGGTACGCCAAACTCATCGGAGCCGATGCCATCGCCCACGGCAGTACCGGAGCGGGAAATGACCAGGTGCGCTTTGACTTGGTCTTTCAAACGCTGGGAGAGGGAATCCAAATCATCACACCCATCCGGGACCAACAACTATCGCGCCAACAAGAAATCGATTACCTGCACCAACAAGGGATGGATTGGAGTTGGGAAAAAGCACAGTACTCCATCAATCAGGGCCTTTGGGGGACCAGCGTGGGGGGAGCTGAGACCCTGACTTCTCACCAACCCCTGCCAGAAACAGCCTATCCCACACCACTGCAAAAACAAGGCAGCGAGCGCATCGAAATTGGCTTTGCAGAAGGGCAGGCCTGCTCGCTCAACGGCCAGACACTTTCTCCCGTTGCACTCATCCGGGCGCTCCACCAATTGGCCCAACCCTATGCCATCGGGCGGGACATCCACGTGGGAGATACCATCATCGGCATCAAGGGTCGGGTTGGCTTCGAGGCGGCGGCCCCGCTGATTTTGCTCAAGGCCCACCACTTGCTCGAAAAGCATACCCTCACCAAATGGCAACAATACTGGAAAGAGCAGTTGGGCAATTGGTATGGAATGTTGCTGCACGAGGGGCAGTTTCTGGACCCGGTCATGCGAAACATTGAGACGTTTTTGGAAGACACTCAAGACAAGGTCAACGGATCGGTATTCGTTCGGCTGCATCCATACCGCTTCGAGTTGGAGGGCATCCAATCGCCCAATGATTTGATGAACAACAGCTTTGGGCAGTACGGAGAGATGAACAAAGGTTGGAGCGGAGAAGATGTCAAAGGCTTTACCAAAATCCTTGGCAACCAAAGCAAAATTTTTGAAATGGTCAATACCACATCAGCATGATCAAAACAGGCATCATAGGCGGGGCTGGTTATACAGCTGGCGAATTGATTCGGATGTTGTTGCTGCATCCCGACGTCCACATCCAATTTGTGCAAAGCAACAGCCAGGCAGGAAAGCCCCTCAGCAGCATCCATACTGACTTGCTGGGCGAAACAGACTTGTTGTTCAGCAGCGACATCGACAAAGAGGTTGATCTGTTGTTTCTCTGTACTGGACACGGGAGGGCCCGCAGTTTTGTGGATGCCCAACAATTGCCCGAGCACATCCGCATCATCGACCTGAGTCGCGACTACCGACTGGCAGAGAGCGCAGAAGACTTTGTCTATGGCCTGCCCGAATTGCAAAAGCCCGCCATCCAGTCAGCCAAGCGAATCGCCAACCCCGGTTGTTTTGCCACAGCCATCCAGTTGGCGCTCTTGCCTCTGGCCGCGGCAGGTCAATTGCAGGACGACATCCACATCCACGCCATCACTGGCTCTACGGGTGCAGGACAACAACCCGTGGGCACGACACACTTCAGCTGGCGCAACAACAATGTCTCCATCTACAAAGCATTTCGCCACCAACACCTCGACGAGATCAAACAGAGCCTTGTCCAACTGCAACCCGGCTTTTCGCATTCGATCAATTTCCTGCCCGTTCGCGGCAACTTTTCCCGGGGGATTTTTGCCAGTGCGTATATCAAGAGCTCCCTGGACGAAACCACCGCTCAGCAATTGTACAAAGACTACTATGCCGATGCACCCTTTGTGAAAATCAGTCCACAAAATCCCAGTCTCAAGCAGGTGGTCAATACCAACGACTGTGTGCTGTACATCGAAAAAAGCGAAGACAAATTGTTGATCATCAGCTTGATTGACAACCTCCTCAAGGGTGCATCTGGGCAAGCCATTCAAAACATGAACTTGCTCTTTGGCCTTCCGCAAAGCAGTGGCCTGAAACTCAAAGCTGTGGCTTTTTAATTCACTCATCATCTCATCCGTCATGCAATTATTCAACGTCTATCCACTATTCGACATCGAGCCGGTCCGGGGCCAGGGCAGTTATGTATTCGACAAAGAAGGAACTTCCTACCTCGACTTCTACGGTGGTCATGCCGTCATTTCCATCGGGCATAGTCACCCACATTTTGTCCAGGCCATCCAACAACAAACGGAGCGCCTCGTCTTTTATTCCAACTCTGTACAAAACGGTCTGCAACAAAGGCTTGCGCACAAATTGGGACAGCTCTCGGGCTGCGAGGACTACCAGTTGTTTTTGTGCAATTCCGGAGCAGAAGCCAATGAAAATGCCCTGAAGTTGGCCTCCTTCCACACGGGCCGCACCAAAATCATCGCCTTCCAAAAAGCCTTTCATGGGCGGACTTCTGCGGCTGTCAACATCACCGACAATCCCAAGATTCAAGCCCCCATCAACAAGACCTTCGAAGTGGAGTACCATCCCTTCAACGACTTGGAAAGTGTTCGGCAAAGTTTGGAGAAAGGAGATGTTTGTGCGCTGATTGTGGAAGGCATTCAGGGGGTGGGCGGCATCCACGTCCCAGACCCATCGTTCCTCGAAGCTGTCGCAGAGCTCTGTCAAAAACACGGCAGCTTGTTGATCTTGGACGAAATCCAATCGGGCTATGGGCGCTCCGGAAAATTCTTCGCCTTCCAATATGCAGACATCCAGCCCGACTTGATCACCGTGGCAAAGGGCATGGGCAATGGCTTTCCCATCGCAGGGGTGTTGATCCATCCCAACATCAAAGCCAGCTATGGTTTGCTGGGCACCACCTTTGGCGGCAATCACCTGGCCAGCGCCGCCGGACTCGCCGTGCTGGAAGTCATCGAGCAAGAACAACTCATGGCCGCCGCTGCCCAAAAGGGGACTTATCTGATGAAACAACTGCAGCAATTGCCCGATGTGGAAAGCATTCGGGGGCATGGGCTCATGATCGGACTGAGTTTTCCCTACCCGGTCAAGTCGCTTCGCAAGCAACTCCTTTTCGAACAGAAGGTCTTCAGTGGCTCTTCCTCCGATCCACATGTGCTGCGATTGCTTCCCCCCTTGACCATCACACAGGAAGAAGCAGATCACTTTGTCCAAGCCCTGCACCAAACCATTGAAAAAGCCGCCAGTCTGACCCACTGACCAAAAGAAGTACCCATAAAATGAAAAAGTTCACTTCCATACATGATGTCCAAAACCTGAACGGCCTGATCGAGCTGGCCCAAACCTACAAGCAGCAAGCCTTCCGGGATGCACAACTCGGACAACACAAGCGACTCGTTCTGCTGTTTTTCAATCCCAGCTTGCGCACCCGACTCAGCACCCAGGCAGCAGCCCACCAACTGGGGCTGTACAGCATCACCATGAACGCCGCCAATGGCTGGCAACTCGAATTTGAAGAAGGGAAGATCATGAACGCCAACAAGGCAGAGCACATCAAAGAGGCTGCTGCTGTCATCAGTCAATATGCTGACATCATTGGCATCCGCACCTTTCCCAGCCTCGATGATCGCGCAAAAGACTACAGTGATTTCATCCTTCACCAATTCATCCAATATGCGAGTGTTCCTGTTGTCAGTTTGGAATCTGCCATTCGCCATCCCTTGCAATCACTGGCAGATCTGTTGACCATTGCCGAGCACAAAGAACGACAACGCCCCAAGGTGGTGCTCAGCTGGGCACCCCATCCCAAAGCCCTGCCACAGGCCGTCGCCAACTCCTTTGTCGAATGGGTGGCTGCCACAGATGCAGAGCTGGTGGTGACCCATCCACCGGGCTATGAGCTGGCACCCGAATTTGGACAGCAGGCCCAAGTGGTGTACGATCAAAAAGCTGCCTTTGAAGAAGCCGACTTCGTCTATGTCAAAAACTGGTCGAGCTACAAGCACTACGGCCAAAGGCTGGCACAAGACCACAATTGGATGGTCACCCTGGATAAATTGCAGGCTTGTCCGGATGCGAAGGTGATGCATTGTCTGCCCGTCCGGCGAAATGTGGTCATCGAAGGAAAGGTGCTCGACAGTCCCCACTCCCTCGTCATCGAACAGGCCAACAATCGCACCTTTGCCGCACAGGCCGTCTTGTCTTGTTTGCTCAACCCAAAAAACATCCTATGCTGACGATCGCAAAAATCGGTGGTCAACTGATCGAAGACCCAAGCTTGTTGCAAAAAGCACTGCGGGATTTTCATCGGCTGGAAGGCCCAAAGATTTTGGTACACGGCGGTGGAAAACGGGCCAGTCAACTCTTGCAACAAATGGGAATTGTCCCCCGCATGTTGGATGGCCGGAGGCTGACGGATGCTGCTACTTTGGAAGTGGTGACGATGGTATATGCTGGCTTGATCAACAAAAACATCGTGGCACAATTGCAGGCCTTGGGCTGTCAGTCCCTCGGGCTGTGTGGCGCGGACATGGACAGCATCCGAGCACACAAACGGGTGGGTGGAGAAGTCGACTACGGCTTCGTTGGCGATGTAGACCAGATCCATGCCACGGCCATCCACGGCCTCTTGCAATCCGGGATCAGCCCTGTCTTTTGTGCCATTACCCACGATGGAGCAGGTCAATTGCTCAACACCAATGCCGATACCATCGCCGCCCAGCTTGCCATTGGACTGGCCCAAGAAATGGCGGTCCGCCTCTGCTTTTGCTTTGAACACATCGGTGTTTTGGAAGACCCCAACAACCCACAATCCGTCCTCTCCCAATTGAATCGGACGACCTATGAAGCACACAAAATAGCAGGAGTCATCTCTGCCGGAATGATCCCCAAAATTGACAATGCCCTGCACGCTTTGCAACAAGGTGTCCAGCAGGTAAAAATCTGTTCCATCGACGGCATCCTCCATCCCACTGGCACCCACATACTCAACAGCTTATGAATCTTGACAACTTCCATGCCCTGGCATACGATACGCTTTGCCAACTGATCGCAACCCCTTCTTTGTCGAGGGAAGAAAAGCACACGGCTGATTTGTTGCAAAATACCCTGGAAGCCCAAGGCTGGGCATACCAGCGCAAAGGCAACAATGTGTGGGTCAAAAGCCGTCATTGGCGAGCAGACCAGCCGACGGTTTTGCTCAACTCGCACCACGATACGGTCAAGCCTGCCCAAGGCTGGCAGCGCAACCCCTTCGAGCCCTTGGAAGAAAACGGCTGTTTGTACGGCCTGGGGAGCAATGATGCGGGGGCGGCGCTCTGTTGCTTGATGGGGAGCTTTTTGGCCTTGGCAGAAGAAGAATCGCTTGGCATCAATCTCATTTTTGCAGCCACGGCAGAGGAAGAGATTTCTGGTGCCAACGGCATCGCTTCCATCTTGGGAGAATTGGGATCGGTGGACCTGGCCATTGTGGGAGAACCGACCCAGATGCGCATGGCCATTGCCGAGAAAGGATTGATGGTGATCGATGCGGAGGCCAAAGGGCAGGCCGGGCATGCGGCGCGAGAAGAAGGAGTTAATGCCTTGTACATTGCACTGGAAGACATCGACCGAATCCGGACACATCAGTTTGAAAAGGTCAGCGAGCTATTGGGGCCTGTGAAGATGAGCGTTACCCAAATCCAGGCAGGCCATCAGCACAATGTGGTTCCAGACCGTTGTCAGTTTGTCATCGACATTCGCAGCAATGAGCACTACAGCAATGAAGAAATTTTTCAACAGCTACAGTCGATGCTCAGCTCCGAGCTCAAGGCCCGTTCTTTTCGGCTCGGTTCATCCGGCATTTCTCCGGCCCATCCGTTGGTACAAGCGGGGCAGGCCATGGGCTTGGCAGCCTTTGGATCCCCTACCCTGTCCGACCAGGCATTGCTGCCGTTTACCAGTTTGAAAATTGGTCCAGGCCAATCGGCTCGTTCTCATACGGCAGACGAATTCATCCGACTCGATGAGCTGCGACAAGGGCTGGAACTATATGTCCAATTGATTCAAAACTATGCTGTCCGCATGGCACAGCCTCAGACCATTCCCTCACTCTAAATCCTCCATTGATCCAATGAAACTTTGGCAAAAATCTGACAACTCCCAACCATCACTCCATCAACAAATTGAAAAATTTACCGTGGGAAAAGACCGCGAGCTGGATCTTCAACTGGCCAGCTTTGACGTATTGGGTACCCTGGCACACATTCGAATGCTGGAAACAATCGGGCTGCTTTCGGCAGAGGAGCGCCATCAATTGGACCAACAACTTCAGCTCATTTATGGAAGTATTCAGACAGGACAATTTCGCATTGAAGAAGGCATAGAGGACGTCCATTCCCAGGTAGAGCTGCAACTGACCAAAGCCTTGGGAGACATCGGCAAGAAAGTCCACAGTGGTCGCTCCCGCAACGATCAGGTCTTGGTCGATCTCCGTCTTTTTTTCCGCGCACAACTCCAAGCACTGGTGGCCGATGTACAAGAACTCTTCGACACCCTCATCCAGCTGAGTGAGCAGTACAAAGATGTTTTGATGCCGGGCTACACCCACATGCAGGTGGCAATGGTGTCTTCTTTTGGCCTGTGGTTTGGTGCCTATGCCGAGGCCTTGAGCGATGATCTGCAAACAGCTTTGGCCGCCTGGAAGGTGATCAATCAGAACCCCTTGGGCAGTGCGGCTGGCTATGGCAATTCCTTTCCACTGGACCGACAAATGACCACAGACCTATTGGGATTCTCCTCTCTCAGCTACAATGTGATCAATGCCCAAATGGGAAGGGGCAAAAGCGAATTGCTCCTCTCCTTTGCCATGGCTGCCATCGCCAATACGGTCGGAAAGTTGGCCATGGACATTTGTTTGTATAGCAATCAAAACTACCAATTCCTATCGCTGCCCGATGCCTTTACAACGGGGTCGAGCATCATGCCACACAAAAAAAATCCCGACGTTTTTGAGCTGATCCGGGCCCGCTGCAACCAACTCCAAGCCCTGCCCAACGAAATCCTGATGCTGACCAACAATTTGCCATCTGGCTACCATCGCGATTTTCAACTGCTCAAGGAGAATCTTTTCCCCGCCATCCAACACTTGCAAGATTGTTTGCAAATGAGTCGGTTGGCCCTGCAGGAAATTCGCATCAATCCCCAATTACTCGACGATCCCAAGTATCGCTACCTCTACACGGTGGAGGCAGTCAACGAACAGGTCTTGCAAGGGGTGCCTTTCCGCTCTGCCTACCAGAAGATTGGGCAGTCCATAGAAGAAGGCACTTTTGACTACCAGGGAGACATTCGGCACACCCACGAAGGCAGCATCGGTCGGCTGTGCAATGAACAAATACAACAAAAGATGGCAGAGCTTTGCCAACAATTTGATTTCGAAGTAGTCAATCGCGCATTGACATCTTTGCTGAAAGGAGAATAATTTGGATAAAGTCGCAAAAGATGGGAGTTCTACGAAATTTTTGCTTGTCAAAACAGCGTTACTAAATGGTATACTCAGTAAGTACACTCCATTATTCACGCTAAATTATCTGCTATGAATGTCAAGACAATTTGTCTACTCCTATTTTTTCAAAGCATTTTCACCTCCTTACTTTTTGCACAACAAAGCGTCGAATACCAACTTTATTTTGATCACGACGAAGATCGCCTGTCCAAAACAGCCAGCAATGATCTGGATGCCCTCATTCAACTGACCCACAATGCCACTTCCTACACCATCGACATCAAAGGGCATACGGATCAGGACGGGAGCAATGCCTACAACGAAGCCCTCAGCCAGCGCCGGAGTTTGTCCGTAGCCAATTACCTGACAGGGCGCGGCATCGACGCCCAATTCATTTCCCGTTCTCATTTTGGTGAGCGACAGTTGCTGGAAACAGTAGACTCCGACCAGGCCAAAGCAGTCAATCGACGGGTGGAGGTTTTGTTGACCTATGAAACCGTTGGCAGCATCTCGGAACTGTATGACTACCTGGCCGAACAAAACAAGCAAAGCTTTGTCATCAACTGGGAAGAGGGTGGCGAACTGCAAGCCCGCGATGGCAGCATCGTCCACATCCCCGGCCAAGCTTTTGAGCATCCCGATGGTCGGCCACTATCGGGCGAAATCGACATCACAATAGAAGAGGCCATTCGTCCTTCTGCGATGATTGCCCACCAACTCAACACGGCCCACAATGGCCAATCGCTGTCGACCGGAGGAATGATCCGCATCACGGCCACTGCAGATGGTGAGCCACTTTTGCTCACATCTGGAAAAGCCATGGATGTCTTTGTCCCTACTACGGAACCAAACCAAGCCATGAATCTCTACAATGGCCAGCGCAATCCAGATGGAACCATCGCCTGGGAGCAATTGGAAGAACCAGTAGAGGTATTGAGCAACGAAGAAGTCACTGCAGAGCCACTTCCCTTTCCAGAAGAAATCCTCGGCATGATGGACGACTTCCAAATTGATGTCCCACCCCATCCCGGTAAAGTTCGCGATCTGAATCTTCCGGCCTTGCTGGAAAAGCCACAGCCCACCACCAAGAGAATGGCAAAGCCCTACAAGCCTGGCGAGCCAAAAAGACAGTACGCCAAGAAACCCACTGGTCTTTTCGCCAAAATGAAATACAACGAAAAAGAAGAACAAAAAAAGCTGGATGAACAGTATGAAAAGCGCGTACAGAAATATGAGCAGCGCATGAAAAGTTACGAGGCTGCGATGGTCCGATACGAGCAAAATGGAAAAGAATATGCAGCCGAAATGGCACAAATCGAAGAGGATTATCTTCGCGACAATGGCAAGATCATTCAAAAGCGGCGGGAGATGATTGCGGCCTACCTGGAGCGTTGCTATGCCTTGGAAGCCGCCCTTCGACTGCAAAATCAGGTCAAGCAATTTCAGAAAGGCTTGGACGCATCCACCATTCAGGAGAAATTGTATCCAGACTACCGAAAGAAAAAACGCACTGCTTATTTCTTCAACTACAGCTTGGTGGCCTTGGATTTTCACGCCAGGGGCGAACAGATGCCTCGTTGGGAAGAGGCTCGCTACAGCGACTATCGCATCCAAGCATCAAGAGCTGCCGACAAGCTTTACGGGAAAAGTGGATTTGCTGAAAAAGTCAATGACATTCGTAGCGCCTATTCGGCCTACAAGCGGAAAAATCACCTGCACCTGCGCAAGCAGAGTCAAAAGGAAATCCAACAGATGGGAAAAAGCATCCAATACTATGGCTTTAAAATTACCCAGCCAGAGCCTTCTTGGTGCAACATAGACACTCCCCTGCCGATGGGCAAGGAACTGCTGGCCTTTACCAATGGCAGTGCCATCGAGTTGTTTACCTTCCTACCAAGGCAAAAGGTGGTCAATTACTTTCCATTGAAGTTGAAAAAGTCGGCGCTCTATCCTTCCGGCGAGAAGGTACACTACATTGCATTTCAGTACAGTTCGAGAGGGGTCGAGTTGGCCCAAGGAGAGGTCGTGCCCAAGGGGCGGTCCTTCGTCGAACCAAAATTTGCACTTAGCACATTGAAAGCGGTCAAAGAAGCCATTGAGAAGTTGAACGGCTGAGGCGGGGGCTTTACGTGAGTCCTCAAAAAGCAAATGTGTATGCTTTCCCAATGGGAGAACATACACATTTGTTGTTTAAGACCGGTGCTTGGCTCTTAAAGCTTTACCAAAGATTTGACGATGACCTCCTTTTCAGAAGCGATCAAAATCTGGTATGTACCTGGAGCCATTGTGGATACATCCAAGTTGAAGGTAGTCGGTCCGGCCAGTTTCTGTAGGCGTTCGGATTTGACCATTCTGCCCATGGCATCTACCAAGTACAGCTGCAACTCACCTGCCCACTCGTTGTCCAGTGTCAAGGTTGTCCAAGCATCTGTTGGGTTGGGTGCGACGGTCAGTGCGCGATTGTCCACCAAGTCTTTGGTCGAGATGGTCTGATCTAGCTCGACTGGTCCGATGTCTGGCATGTCGTCCCGCATGAAGCCGTTGATGTCGAAGGCAGGTGCGCCCTCTGCCACCCCTGCATCCACCACTGCGCTGTTGATGTCGAAGGAAAAATCTTCATTTGCTGGATCGGCAAAATTGGGGTTGGTGTTGAGCAAATCCTTTGGATGTGTCAGGTATTCGTCGAGGGATGTATCGATATTGTCACCATCGCTGTCTACTGCATAGGTGAGGTTTCCACCGCGGCTGATGACGATGGGGGCACCTGCTTCAATGCCGTAATGTGGCGCGATGACATCCTCGGAATACATGAAAACGTTGTTTTGCAAGATGGTGTAGGAGTTGGCCTTCAGGGTATCGTCTTGGTATTCCCACTGAGCAATGCTGCCCGCCAGGTCTCCGTCATTTTCGTAGAAGAGGTTGTTGATGAAAGTAACCCGAGAAGTATCCGAAACAGATTTTCCTTCTGTCAAATCATTGAGGTTGTTGTAGACAGAGGCGTTGTTGGACAAAACCCCACCGCGGCCTGTTGGCGTGCTGTCATCGACATCGGCCAAGTTGAAAGTAAAGACAGAGTTGGTCACTGTCACTTCGCCATTGTTTACGTTGAGCGCCCCTCCCTGTCCAACAGCAGAGTTGAGGAAGAAAGAGCAGGCATCGATGTCCAATGTCAGGTAATCCAAAGAATCCTCTGTGACGTAAATGGCACCACCTGGCCCATCGGTTGCATTGTTGGATTCAAACTGGGAGTTGGTAACGTTGCCGATCACACCTTGGGTAAAGAAGATGGCACCACCACCGATGTTGTCTCCTGTATTTTTGAGGAATTCGCAGCTGTCTACTGTGAGCAGAGTGGAATCACTTTGGCAGAAAATGCCAGCGCCCCATCCAGCAGTATTGCCATCAAAAGTCGTGTTGGTGACGATGGCCTCTCCGGTAAACAACAGCCCAATGGCACCTCCACCATTGGCACCTGAGTTGCCGTCGAAGACACAGTTGTTGACAGTGGTGAATCCACCAGTGGACAAGCGCATGTTGCCCACAAAACCGCCAGACTCATTGTTGGTAAAAGTTGTTCCTTCCAAAGACATATTGGCAGTTACCGCGTAGATGGTTCCAGCTGAGTTGGAAGCGGCATTGTCTTCAAAGGTACAGTTGTTGAATGCCTGGATGTTTTCTGGCGTTTCCCGACCATCGACGTACATACATCCACCGTTGACGGCTTCATTTCCTCTGAACGTACAATTGTTCATCACCGTACCGATGCTGTTCCAGTTGTAGTAAGCCCCTGCAAAGGTGACATCGTTGACGTTGTCGATGAAGTTGCAGTTTTCGATGGTGGCATTGTTGGAGCGGAATAAGTAAAGCGTACCGCGAATCCCTTGGTTTTCCAGAAAATCACAATTGGTCACGACGAGGTCATTGGAACCAGCAGCGTATACACCAGCACTTCTCCAACCTCCACCATTGCTGACAAAGGTCGTATTGGTAATCTGGCTGCCTGATGTACGGTCGTTCAAGTAAATGGAGCCAGCACGGCGGGCAAAGTTGCCAGTGAAGGTGCAGTCGTTGACAATGACGGGAGCCCATGCGTAGACCCCACCACCTGTGCGCAGGGTAAACTCAACATCCGGATCGTTGGAGGCGTGGGCACCACTGATGGTGATTCCATCCAGGACCACTGTCTCCAAAACGAAGGAGTCGATGTACAGTACATGGATCGTGTTGTCATCCTTGTTGGTCGTAAAGTCGTCTTTGACATCATTGCCACTGACATCACCACTGAATTGGGTGACATTGTTGACCACATCGCGTTCGCTCAGCATGCTTTCCGTTCCTGCAAAGCCGCCATAAATTTTGGCTGGCTTGACCATGGTGAAGGCCGCCAGGGAGTCCGTTGCATCGTCGGTGGTAACATACGTACCTGCAGCTACCCAAATCTCTGGTACATCCATCGAAGAGGTCGCTTCCGGAATGGAGTCCAAGGCTGTCTGGAGATCAGTGTAAGCATTTTCCCAGGACGAGCCATCTCCTGTTCCGGCTGCATCTGCTTTGACATAGACCTGTGCCTGCCCCAGAAATGGGATTGCCAATAGCAACAGCAAACAGATGCATAGCTTTGAATCGTAAATTTTTTTCATAATAGACAAACATTAAAATGAGTGAGATAATAAAATCCTACAGCATACAAGGTGCTGACAGGGCGTAGTTATTCTGCGTATTGGAACAATAAAGGTTGGAGATGGTATTTGTGAGGGACCCGGTCTTTCTCTTATCACCTTGGCCAAAAGGCGCCGAGGGCTTTTGCTGTGATGAAATATACAGCATATGGTTTATTCAACCAATTCTAGGAGGTAAAAATGTACCGAAAATCGACCGAATGGGCTTTGCAGAGCACCTACCGACCGATTTTCGGTACGAACGAAGCATCTAATTTAGAGCTTGATCAGAGACTTCACAACAACGGATTGACCGTTGGTAATGGCGATCTGGTACGCACCAGCTGCCAAGTCACCAATCTGCAAGTCGTGATTCCACAAACCTGCTGGCTTTTCCAGATCCAGACGCTTCACAGTCTGTCCGGAGGTATTGACGATGAGAATGCGCATCTCACCTGCCCAATCGTTGTCCAGTGTCAACTGAGTCACATCTCTAGCAGGGTTGGGAGCAAACTTCAAGATGCTGTTATCGACCAAATCTTGTGTAGAAATGGTCAGGATGAATTCATCTGCTCCAATGTCTGGCATGTCATCTCTGGCATCGCCTTCGAAATCTTCTGCAGGCAAACCTGGTACCATCACACCCGCATCGATGCATGGGCTACCAGTCATCAGCTTGTACATTTCGCCCAGTGGATCTTCCATCATGGGGTCTACACCTTTGATGTCGCTCGCTTCGGTGAAGTACTGGTACAAAGATGTATCTACCTCGCCACCACCGAAAAGGTCGGTGAAAGACAGGTTGCCACCCAAAGAGATGGTGATTGGCGTACCCGCTTCATTGGCATAGTGAGGAGCCGTAAGGTCATCGGTATTGTAGAAAATGTTGTTGGCCATGACCAATACGGCATTGGCATTCAAGGTATCATCAACATACTCCCACTGAGCAACGCCACCTGCCAGGAAGCCATCGTTTTCAATGAAGGTGTTGTTGATCAGAGTAATGCGAGACGTATCAGACTCAGAAAGTCCGGCAGTGGGTTCGTTCAGGTTGACATAAGAAGAGGCATTGTTGGAAATGGCACCACCGCGGCCCGGAGGTGTGTTGCCGTCGTCATCTGCAAAGTTTTGGAAGAAGATGCTGTTTGTCACTGTCAATTCTGTGTTGCCTGTGTTGATGGCACCACCTTGTCCACCCGCGCTGTTTAGGGTGAAGATGGTATTGTTGACAGTAACCACATTGGTGTTGAGAGAATCTTCGAGGCTCAAAATGGCACCACCTGTTGTGGAAGAAGAGTTGGACTCAAAGATGCAACCGTCGACATCCAGGATGCTGCCGCTCAGGGCATAGACACCACCACCACCACCTTGGGTCGTAGAGTTTTTGCTGAATTCACAGTTGTTGACAGCCACGCGGGTCAAGTCGTTCTGGATGAAGAGACCAGCACCCCAGCCACCTTCGTTGTTGGTCATGAGGCAATCGTTGTAGGTAACATCGGCCAAGAATCCAACCAGGTCGGTTCCACCACCGCGGGCAGAAGTGTTGCCATCCCAAGTGCAGTTGTTCATGTTACCAGCAGAACCGTCGTGGAAACCAGCAGCTGCGAAGTCGCATTCGTTGCCGGCAAACTCCACATTGTTCATCTCAAAGATGCTGGCAAACAAGTAGTAAGCACCTCCACCGTTAACGGCGATGTTGCCTTCAAACTTGCAGTCGTTCATGACCAAGCTGTTTCCAGGGGTGGTGTTACCAGAGACAAACATACCGGATCCCCACTGGGCTTCGTTTTCGAGGAAGTTGCAGTCGCTCACGGTGAAATTGGTGTTGTTCCAAGCAAACAGACCAGCTGCCGTCCCTGTGAGGTTGACGTTTTCAATGAAGTCGCAATTGCTGATGGTGACATTGTCGCAGAACAGTGGGTAACAAGCTCCTCTAGCTGTGCTGTTGAGAGTAAACGTACAGTTGTCGATGAGAATGTCGCTTGCGCTGTCGATGAAGATTCCACCACTTTGGCTGGTAGCAGAGTTGTTGCGGAAAGTCGAATTGGTAATGTCGATGTCGCTGACACCACCAGTAGCAGCAGAAACGGCGTACAAACTACCACCTGCTCTGGCAAAGTTGCCATAGAAGGTACAGTTGTTGACCGTCAGAGGGCTGAGGGAAAAGATTCCTCCCCCGTTGCTCAAGAACAGGCCAGCGTCGGCATCGTCGTAGCCATGTCCACCAGTCACTTCCAATCCATCGAAAGTCACTTTTGCGCCAATCAAACTATCTACGTATACAACGTGCTTGACATTGTCAGATTTGTTGTTGGCAAAATCGTCTTCCACATCATCTCCGGCAGTATCACCAGATAGGATGGACTTGTTGTTGGCAGGATCTCTCTCGGTCAACATGCTTTCTGTTCCGGCGAAACCACCATAGAGCGTCAGCTCTTTGTCGATGGTAAAGCTGGCCAGGGTATCGGTAACGTCACTTGTCGGATTGTAGGTACCAGCTGCGATCCATATTTCGGAACCGGCTGTCGCACCACTAAGTGCATCGGACAAGTTTGTATAGGCATTGTCCCAGGAAGTTCCGTCGTTTGAGCCGGCTGCATCGCCCTTGACGTATACCTGCGCCTGTACAAAGAATGGAGCCATCAGGAAAGCGAGGATGAACATCCAGTTTTTGTAAAAAATTTTATTCATAATCCCTAAGAATTAAAGTTAAACAATGAGGTTTTGCGAAAAAATAAATTGATTGCGTTCAATCTTTTTGGTAGAATAAATGCAAAGACATTTGGGTGTTTTCTGTGAAACCATTGCGCCACAAGACCATCGTGACGATTGTTAGCGTGGGGAAGCTTTCAGGAGGATCGGACTGCTCCTGGATTGCAATCTTTTGTAAAATGACCTAACCAAATGCCAATTGCTCTATGCACTTGAGACCAAATCAATTGTTCGGTTGCGCAAAAATACCAATTCATGTTAGGAAGTTTGGCATTTTGTCGTATGAATATATGAAAAAAAAGGTAGGTGCGTAGAAGAATAAAATAAAATGTAGGGGAACAGACGAAGTTTCTTGCTTTCTGGAGAGGAGGGAAAAAAGAGCAAAGGCCGCCCGTAGGCAGCCTTTGCGAGGTATTTTATCGCATCTTGATGATGGACTTTACAATCAGTTGTTCGCCATTGGAAATGGACACGCGGTATACGCCAGACTGCAATCCGGCTACATCTAGTTCGTAGTTGAAAACACCAGCAGGTTTTTCCAGTACGACATCGCGTACGATCTGTCCCTGCAAGTTGATCAAGCGCAGGCGGATGTCGCCGCTCCACTCATTTTCCAAAGTCAAGTTGGCAAAAGCATCAACTGGGTTTGGACTGATCTTGAGAGCTCTGTTGCTGACCAATTCTTCTGTGTTGTCGATCAAAAACTCGATGGCTCCGATGTCATATCCAGCACCCTGAGGTCTTGTGATGCCATTGATGTCGGTATCAGGTGCATTTTCTGCAATACCATTGTCAATCAGTGGGCTACCAGGCATTGGGTTGTAATCTTCATTGTCGGGATCTGTCAACATTGGGTCTGTCTCGTTGAAGTCAGACATCATGGTGAAGTAGGGGTTGAAAGAATCGTCAGAGCTGAGGTTACCTCCGGTAGAGAATACTTCAGGATCACCCGCTTCGATGGCGTAGTTTGGCGCCAGGAAGTCATCTGGGTTGTAGAAGAAGTAGGTGTTCTGTACATTCATCACTGCCACGGCGTTGGAAGAATCGCTTTCTTCCCACTGTGAAATGGCACCTGCCAAGTCTCCATCGTTGTTGACAAAGGAGCAGTTCATCAGATTCATTTCGGCCAGGTTGGAAACAGGCTCACCTGTTACGATGCCACCTGGAGCACGATTGTATTTGGAAGCGTTGTTGGAGATGGCTCCACCGCGACCAGTTGGGTCAGTGTTGTCTTCCAAGTCTGCCGTGTTGAAGGCAAAAACAGTGTTGGTAATATTGGCTGTGAAGTTGCCCAAGTTGATGGCACCACCCTGTCCAACGGCATTGTTGAGGGTGAAGCTACAGTCTTCCAATACCAGGACACCAAGGTCCAGAGAATCTTCCGAACCGGAGATCGCACCACCAAATCCACCACTGGCGTTGCTGGTGAAAGAACTGGAAGAGATTTCCGCTCTAACGCCACCAGACAAACTCATGGCACCAGAGCCAGATTCTGTGCTGTTTTCCTCGAAAGTACATCCAACTGCATACAATTCAGAAGAATCGTTCTGGATCTGCAAGGCACCACCGAAGGTTCCCTGGTTGGCTTCGAAGACACAATCGTTGAAGTCGATGATTTGGATGAAGGCAGACAAGTGACCACCACCAGAAGTACCGGCTGTATTGGCCTCGAAACGGCAACCGTTGTATGTGGCCTCTCCCTGAACATCACCAACACCACCACCGAAAGCAGCTTCATTGCTGGTATATGTACAGTTGTCGACTGTTCTGATGGAAGCAAGACCGTTGTATACAGCACCACCGATGGTTGGAGCAGCATTTTGGTCGAAGACACAATCCGTTGTGTTGTAGTTGGCAGACAGTGTCAAGATGGCACCACCACCGAAACCACTGGCTTCGTTGCCTTCGAATACGTTGTTGGTCAAGAAACCAGATGGAACCAAAGCAATGTACATCGCACCACCATCTGTGGCGAGGTTATCTGTGAAAGTAGAGTTGGAAACTGTCACACTATCTGAATCGAAGATGGTCACAGCTCCACGCTGGCCACTCACGTTGTCGGAGAAAGTACTACCAGTGATGATGGACAGATCCGCGCGAATATTGAAAATCGCAGCTCCCTGAGCGCCTGGATCTGGCACTTCATTTTCTGTAAAAATACAGTTGGCAACACCCAATGTGGCTGTACCACGGAAGTTGTTGGACTCGTTGTAGATCGCTCCACCCGTACCAGTTGTTGCGATGTTTTGGGTGAAGGTACTGTTTTGGACAACAGTGACACAGTCGAAGTTGAGAAGGGCACCACCAACTCCTTCAGGAGTGACGTTGTTGCTGAAGCTGGTGCTGTCGATGAGTACGTTGGCACCAAAGATGTTGGCAATGGCACCACCATTGACTGCTTCGTTGTTTCTCACAGTATTGTTGGCAAAGGTAACGTTGGTGACACCTAGCAAGTAGCCTGCTGCACCGGAGCCTGCTGCCATGTTTTGCTCGAAAACAGTGTTGGCGATCTGAGTGCCAGAAGCACCCAATCCTTCCAGGTAGTATCCACCTCCGAACAAAGCAAAGTTGTTGTTGATGTTGCAGTTGTTGACGAGAACAGGGCTGTAGCTGTAGATACCAGCTCCCTGAGAGAAGAACGCATCGACCGTCGAGTCATTGGCAGTGGTAAATCCACCACTGATGGTGAAACCGTCAACCAATACACCCTGGGTAATCAAACTGTCGATGTACAGTACGTGGTAAGAGTTGTCCATCTTGGCAGTATCCATTCTACCAGCGATGTCGTCGCCATTCTTGTCACCTGTGAGCACAGTAAGGTTCATGGCAGGGTTGCGATCGTCACGATTTGCTTCTGTTCCAGCGAATCCTCCGTAGATGGATACAGAACTGCTGACGATGAAGCGCGAGTCTTCTGGCGTGTTACCAGGAGAGACATAAGTTCCACCAGCTACCCAAATTTCGCCACTGGTTGTGTTGTCCAGAGCTTGCTGTAAATCTGTGTAAGCGTTTGCCCATGACGTTCCATCATTGGCTCCACCTGCTGCCGGGTTTACGTAAGTCTGAGCCGAGCCCAGCGACGGTAGCAGGAGGAAGCCTGTCAATAAAGACAATAGGCAGTAAAAATTCCTCATAATTATCTTTTTGAGATTTTTAAAATGATCCGATAAAAAAATGACATTGTCTAAAGTCCTTTTCTCAAAAGAATCGAGCCGACCAAATTCGCCGCGAATAGATGTACCCGCCCATTCTGCCCGTCAACTAGGTGAAAGTACCGAAGTGAAACAGAATATTTTTCTAGGAAAGGAGGCATTCAGTATCAATGACTTATGTTCAGTCAACACATGCAACTTTGGAAAAGTCGAACTTTAGTAGAGCCAAGTTAGACATAATTTGAAGATTCCAAGTGATCTACTTCAATATTTTTTGCAAGCTGGGTAACATTTGAATTAATTGGATCAGAGCCCCATCTCACAGCTTTTCCAGGGCAAACAAGTGGTGTCAGCTCCCCATTTTTTGAGAGACATTGGAGTGGGCTTTGCCAGCGTAGACAATTTCTTACTCGGATGGTCCAAACAGAAAATGGATCACTGCGCAGCGCAATGATCCATTTGTCAAAGGTATTTTTACCAGGTACAGATTACATCAGCTTGTTGACTGCTGCCTCTGGCACCTTGGTATACAATTTCTCATAGTATTCGGTGGCCATTCGGTCTGAATCGAAGAATGGAACCACTTGGTTCATGCTGTCTTTGACCAGCTGCAGCCACCTTTGCGGTTTGTTGTAGTAAGTCGGTATGATTTCTTTTTCCAACACATCCAAGATGTTGTTCAGGTCAAATTGGTCTACCTCGTGATGAGGATCGGCAGGATTGGCCTCTGGTACGACGAAGGCATTTTCTCCGTGCTTGGCATATTCGGGAATCCATCCATCAAAAGTCGACAGGTTGATGCTGGCGTTCATCGCAGCGGTCATGCCACTGGTACCCGACGCTTCGCGAGGAATGCGAGGAGTATTGAGCCATACGTCTGATCCCTGCTTGAGTTTTTTGGACAATGCCAACTCATAGCCTACAACCACTGCACAATTGTCGTATTTCTTGCTGAGGTGGACCAAGCCATTGAATACGCTGACGGCCTCGTAATCGGTTGGATAAGGCTTGCCAGCCCAGATGACCTGCACCGGATGGGCAGCATTTTGTATGATGCGCTCAAAACGCTCCAAATCCCGCGTGATGAGATCGGCGCGCTTGTAGCCTGCAAATCGACGAGCCCATACAATGGTAAGGGCCTTGGGGTCAAACATTTTCCCTGTCTGGTCCGCCACCAGGTTGAACAACTTTTGCTTCAGCCAGCGCTTGCGAGCCAAAAAGGTCGCATCATCGCCGTTTGCCACTGCCTCATCCATGATTTTGTCAGACCAATATTTCTTGTTCTGGGCATTGGTGACATGTGTAATTGGGCAAATTCCCGTGTAGGGGCCCCACATCTTGCGAGCCACTTCCCCATGGATATTCGAAACCCCATTGGCCAGGTAGGCCAGGCGCAGGGCTACGAGCGAGTGGTTGAACACATCGCCATCCGTCCCGGTCAGGTGGCGGACTTTTCCCATTGGCAATCCAGCAAAGAATCCCAATTTGTCGAGCAAGCGGATGTCGTGCTTCTCATTTCCTGCCTCTACTGGCGTATGAGTCGTAAAAATCAACTTGCGACGCACCGCATCCATGTCTCCCAATTGGTTGTACAGATAAAAGGCTGCTGGAAGAGCATGGGCCTCATTGAGGTGGTATACATCGGGCTGGTATCCCAGGATGTCCAACAATTTGGCACCTCCCACACCCAAGAGGATGCACTGTGCCACCTTGGTTGCTACATTGCTGTCGTACAAGCGATGGCAAATCGTCTGTGCCAACCAATCGTTTTCCGGCAAATCGGTCGATAGCAAAAACAAGGGAGCAGTCCCAAACACCTCTGGCGGAAGATAGTATGCCTTGACAGTAACCGGGTGTCTGTCGATGTCTATCTTATATTTTATGCCAGTATCAACCAGGTAGCTGTAGTTCTTTTCGATGAACTGGGCCTCCATGGTCTGATCTCCGCGGCGGGTTTGATCGTAGTATCCATATTTCCACAAGATGCCGACTCCCACCATGGCCTGCCGAAGTTCGTAAGCAGAACGCATGTGTGATCCAGCCAAATACCCCAATCCTCCAGAGTAAATCTTGAGGGCCTGATCGATGCCAAATTCCATACAGAAATAGGCCGCCCGGCGCGAAAACGCCTTGTCAACTGGATATGGATGCTTGAAGTTGCTGAAAGTAGTACTCATAATAACAGAAATTTATGATGCTGTCTGAAGAAAGCCTGCCGAATCATCTGACCACAAATGAACCCTCATTCGCGGCCAATTCGTCCAACATGCCATTACAATTTTACAATAATTCTAATGATTCGTGTAAAGAATACACTATTTATGTCACATTTTTTTCAATTTTCCTTAGGGCTCCAAAGGAACCGAGTCTGCAGCCCATTCAAATGGCACAGACACATAAAATATTTGGTCAAATATTATCAGCGGATGATCAACACTCTACACATTAAAAAATCATGCCAAGCTTTGGGTCTCCTCCCCCATCAGCGGCCAGCGGATACGAAGCGATAAAAGTCCTGAACCAACAACATGGATTGATTGAGGTGCTTCCAATCTGCGGGCAACAAATCGCGCAGCTTTTCAAAGATGATTTCCTCCTTGGCAAGGAAGGTAAAGATGGTCCGGCTGACCTTTGCAAAACGCTCCAAATCGTGGGGGCCAGGCAGGTTGCGGGTGCCGAGTTTTTGCAGGGTGTCGCGAAATTCGGTGAAGTGGTAAAAGGTGTACTGGTCTGGTCGGTGAAAGGCCAGGTACAAAAAGATCATGTGGTTGTCTTCGTGGTAGTGGTTGTTTTCGATGGAGGTGGGATGGTCGGCTTTGTAATCGCTCAGAACATCGTCGCAGCAAAACTTGAAGCGGGCAATGCGGTTGCCAATCTCTTTGCTCTCGTCCAATAAGTTGCGAAACATTCGGCGGACAAATTCCGGTTGGTGAGCGATTAGGCGCAGCATTTGGGCTTTGGGCTGGTAGTTTTCCCGTTTCCACAGCCGACGGGTGGTGCCATTGTGAAGGGCCTTGTCGTACATTTTCCCAAAATCCACCGCCTCTACATCCCAATGCTGTTGAAAATGGTACTGAGATTCCCAAGGATACAACTCTTCAAAGTAGTGCTTGCGAGCCATGGACTTGGCGTAGGCTTGGATGTATTCGGTGAGTTTTTGTACTTGCATGGTCTCAAAAGGCTTTTGATGAAGGCAACAACCCCTCTCGGCGCAAAAGGCGAAGGCCTTTGTAAAGGGCTGACAAGCTGTGCGGATGTTCAAAACGATCTTCTTGCAACATATCTGGTACTTGATCCAGGGGGAAACGGAGCACTTCTATGTCTTCGCCATCGTCCAAGGCCAGCTCGTGGGTGCGCTTGGCAGTGCGCAATAGCCAGTGATGGATGCGGCTGTCCATGAAAACGGGATTGGACGGCACACTGCCCAAATACTCCCAGGACGTACCCGTGTATCCGGTCTCCTCCCGCAGCTCTCTTTTTGCCGCCTGCAAGGAGTCTTCCCCATCGTCTACCATCCCACCGGGCAATTCGAGGGTGTCGTAGCCAATGCCAAAGCGATACTGGCGCACCACCAGTATGTGGCGATCTTCTGTGAGGGCCAATACGTTGACTGAATCGTTGGATTCCAGGATGGTCATCTTCCCTCCCTTGCCAGTCTTGCGATTGCGCATTTGGTCGATTCGGATGTCAAACAGTCGCAGGGAGGGGCCTTTTTCTGTGGCCAACCGCTCCCAGTTGGACGAGGGCTTGTCTTGCTGTGAATTCATATGGAGGGCTTATGATGAGGGCTTGAGTTTGTCCAATGCACGGAGGATTCTGCGGCCCCGGCTGCGAAATCCGGCCGAGCCATGCTCCATGTGTTCCTCAATCAGGATGCGCAACTCGCCTGCCAGGTCTGGCTCCACCTTGCAAAAATTGTACAACACCTGCATGGCATAAATGCGAATGGCAACCTTTTCCTGGGGATCGGCCAGGTGATCGAAACAGAGGTTTGCCAAGGATCCTTGAAGTTCTTCCGGGATGTCTTGCATGGCCAATATGCGCAAGCTGTTGCGCTTGATGGCATCGTGCAGGCCTTCCTGTTGCAGGTTGTCGATCATCGCTTCCAAGTGCGACCGAAAAAGAGCTGGTTGTCTGTCTGCACAATGGCTCAACGCCCAGGCAGCTCGTTGGGTGATCCGCGCCTCGTCGGTCAAAAACAGGTGCATCAGCTGATCGAATCGGCTCTGGTCCCGTCCGATGTAGTTGACAATCCGAAGCGTTTGCTGCTTGCTGTGCTCTGTCAATATGGCCTGTCTCAAATCCACACTCGCTGCTTATTCCAATTCTTCGTTGAAGTATACCTTATAAAAAGACAACTGCTTTTCTTCGTCAAATCCCTTTTCGATGTATTGGCTGCTGGCATCTGGGTTGCTGAGGTCGAGACGAATTTGGATGTTGTTGTCCAGTTTGATCGTACTTTTGAGTCGGCGCTTGGCCGATTTGATGGCTGGCTTTGAAATTTCGAACTGATTGGCCGTTTCCAGGGCATAATCTTGCTGGTAGGTCCGCAATTCGGCTGCCATGTTTTCCGTCGGTGCCACGCTCTGGGCAAACTCATCGAAGTCGAAGGATTCGTTTTTGTTGAAATAATCCACCGAGTCCGACAAGAACTGCATTTGCTCCTTTTTGTCGTAGGCGGGCATGACCACCTCCTTGGAAAAGTTCTCGCACAGTTCCAGGTAAGAACGGGTGTAATAACTTTCGTTTTGCACCTGTGCCAATCCCAAAAATTGGTACAGCCAGTAATTGGCATCGTAGGGATTGTTGTCGATGCTGAGCACTCGGAAACCATCCTCTTTTTCGGTGTTGAGGATCAGACAGCCCTTGTCCAACTTGTCGAGGCGGAAGCCTTCATCGGTTTGGGGGATCAAGATGTCGCCAGAAGGATGCAGCTTCAAGAAGCTCGTTTTTTGCTCGGCCTTGAAAACCCCCAGGGCACTCACCAGCTCGTCTTCGTACAATACATCTGAAAAAAGGGCGACATATACATCTCCCGATTTGATGTTGGGGTGGTTGGACTGGCGGTAGAGGTGCTCCAATATGTTGGCAGATTCGGCCAGCAGTCGCTCTGGTTGCTCAAAAACAGCTGCTGCAAAGTTGAACATGCTGTTGTATTCCGGCCCATCTTCGTGGATCAGATGATGGAGTTCTTCGGCTCGTTTGAAGGATTTCAAAAAGAATTTCATCAGTACTTCCCGCAAACTTTCATCCGGTCGATAGAGGTCATTGGATAGGAAGTTGCGTTCTGCCCGATGGCGATTGCCCACCCGGTGGATGGCAAGCTCTTCGAATTGAATGTTGCTGAAATTTACGAGCATTGGTGTGATTTTTTTGAGCCCTGAGAGCCAGTGCGATCAATGGTCTGCAAGTTTAAGAAAAATCTGCCGAATTCTCAGACTCCGGGCACTTCGGGCCAGTCAGATCAGGCAAATTGCGAAAGGGACTGGATTTTGGTCGGAATAATTTTACCTTTTCGGCGATTATGGCTAATTTTTCACACTGAAGTTGTTCAAAACCGATTCAACACCTCTGTGCAATTTGATCACAAAGGTTGGTTTGCATCTCCTTGTGCAACTTCCATCCGTTGACACATCAGCAGCTGCCAGTCGGTCGCCTTCTTCCGCAAGCCTTTTCAGGCTGGCCCACGACCTCTTCGAAAAGCTGTTGCCAAAACACTTTCATCATGGGATTTTTCAATGAAATCAAAAAGTTGCTGTTTGTAAAAAAGGCCGTTGCCAAATCTGCTGCCGACAAAGCCGTCGAAAAGGGCAAAGAAGTTGGCGATGATTTTCGCGAGAAGGCCGAAGACGTTTTCGACGCCACAGTGGACAAGGTGGAGGAAGCAGGCACCCAATTGTGGGAAACCACCGGCGAGTGGATGGACAAGGCCAAGGAAAAAGGCAATGAATGGATGAACAATGCCGCAGAGACGAGTGAAAATGTCGAAAGCAGTGCGGATGATTACATGGATGAACTGGTGGACAGCGATCTGGTAGGAGACGCCAAGTCAACTGCCGAGTCGGTTGGTGAGTCGGTCCTGGAGACGGGCAGCAAGATGACGGAAAAGGCCAAAACTGTGGCAGAGGACCTCGGCAGCAAAATCCTGGAGAGCGATGCTGTCGACAAGGCCAAGACTGTGGCAGAAGATGTCGGTGGAAAGGTATTGGAAGCAGGCAGTAAGTTCACCGAAAAGGCCAAGGGCGTAGCGGAGGATGTGGGCAGCAAAATCTTGGAGAGTGGTGCCGTTGACAAAGCCAAAGAAGTGGCCGAAGACGTGGGAGGAAAGGTGCTGGAAGCAGGAAGCAAGTTCAGCGAGAAAGCCAAAGACCTGGCAGAAGATGTGGGCAGCAAAATCCTGGAGAGCGGTGCCATCGACAAGGTCCAAAACGTGGCAGAAGACCTCGGCAGCAAGATATTGGGGGCAGCGGGCAGTCTGATGGACAAAGCCCAGGATGCCGCCGAAAACATTGGCAACAAAGTCCACAATGCCACTCCAGAAAGCACTCCCAAACCCCAAGGGGAACTGATAGACGATGATGACCTCTTTTCCTCTGTAGACGACACAATGGCCAATCAAGCCAAAGAGGTCGTCGATGATCCTTCCAACACCTTGGACAACGTCATAGACAAGGCCAATGACATCGTAGACAACCTAACAGAAAAGCTGCGCGAATCCTCGGGTGTGGACGAGCCGACTCCCGAACCCAAAATCGGGTATGACGACTTGAAAAAGAGCACCCTCGATGGCAATGACGACTTCTTCTCCAAGGCCAGCCGCTATGCCGATGGCGATTATGGCGCCTTCAGCGAACCGTCCAATGAACCAACCATTCTTCCAAAGGACAACAGTCCAAGTGGTGAGAAAAAACCATTTCAGGGAGAAATTGCTGGCTTTGAAGACCTGGATGGCGATGGAGATCCCCTCATTGATGATGCCATCATAGAAGAGGACGACGATCCCACAGACAGCTGATCATTTGCGGCGCTGTCGCATCAGACCTTCCTGTACAACAGAGGCGACCAAGAGTCCCTCCTGATTGAAAATGCTGCCACGGGTAAAGCCACGTGCGTTGGATGCGCTGGGGCTGTCCAGGGCATACAACAACCATTCGTCGGCCCGAAAGTCGCGGTGGAACCAGATGCCGTGGTCGATGCTGGCAATTTGGATCTCGTGAAAGGAGATTTCGTGGAGATGAGGCAGCATGGCTGTTGTCAGCAGATTGTAGTCCGAGGCGTACAAAAGCACCTCTTGGTGGAGTCGAATGTCGTCGGGCAAGCGTCCCTTTGCTTTGATCCATACGTGCCGGAAGGGGATGTGCGCCTCTGATTTGGTGATGTCGATGTGTTCGACGGGGCGAAACTCGATGGGCCGAGGCAATTGCATCTGTCGATACAGCTGCGGATACTTCTCCTTGTAGGCTTCGGCCAATTCCTGATCTGTCAGCAGCTCTTCTGGCGGCTTGACAATTGGCATGTCGATTTGGTGTCCCAAGCCATTTTGTTGCAACTGAAAAGAAGCAGACATGTTGAAGATTGGTCTCCCCTTTTGGATGGCCACCACCCGTCGAGTGGTAAAACTTCCGCCATCCCGAATGCGGTCCACTTCGTATACAATGGGAAACTCCACATCACCCGGCAATATGAAATAGGCGTGCATGGAGTGCGCAAAGCGATCTTCTGGGACCGTTTGATTGGCGGCATGCAGGGCTTGGGCCAGGACTTGGCCTCCAAACACGCGCTTCCAGCTCGTTTTATAGCTGTTGCCTCTGAAGAAGTTTTCTTCTATTCGTTCGAGCTGCAGCAGCTGGCCCAATTCCTCGACATTTTTCATGTATTGTATTTTGACCCACTTCCTTCACGTCGTGGACAGCTGTGGGCAATTGATCCATTCTGGTTATTTGATTTCCAATAGCCCATCTGTAAAATGGTCTGGAGTCAGGCGAGTGTAATGGGTCTTGAAATTATCGATGATGAACTCCAAGGGAAATTCGTCAAACGCACCATAATCTTCCAAGTACTCCATGAATTGTCCTCCTTCTCGGTCGAATTCTTGGAAGATGGAATCTGACTGGCCGTCGAAGTCCAAGGTGGCGACGTTTAGCTTTTCGCAAAGGGAGCGATTGAAGGCCGGAGAAGTTTTCAGCCACTGGCCATCCAACTGCACATCTACCATTCCATGAGGGGTCAATACATCGGTCCCCAGCAATTTTGTCATCTTTTCCACAGCGATGTGGTTGCGTACTTTGGCCAGGTGAATGCGAGCTGGAATGCCCACGGCACGAAGACAAGTCAGGTAAATGATGGCCTTGTCCAGGCAATGTCCTTCTGGCCGTTCCATGATGCGGCTTGCTTGCCAATCCTCTTTGCGAAAGCGGATGAGGTAGGGATTGTAGCGCCAGCCGTCCCGCACAGCCGTGTAAAGATCAATGGCTTTTTGGCGCGGGGTATCGCCCGGCTTTGTCCAACGCTCCACGAACTGTTGGATGCTTGGATGAGAACAATCGTAGAAATAAGATTCGGCCAAGGTCTTCATTACCCCAGGAGCGATTGCAACTTCATGGCGAGCCCCATGTCTCCTTTGATCTTCACTTTGCCGGTCATGGCTGCCATCATGGGGTTGAGTTCCCCTTTCTGGATGGCCAGGAAGTGTTCCATTTTGGTGCTGATGGTACACTGGGCATCTTTGTCTTCGTTGGAAACCACATTGCTGTCGCCGGTGCCATCGACATAAACGATGTGGTCATCGAGAACAAATTTGAAGGTAGCACCTACAGGATCGCTATTGGCGGCTTTTTCTGAAAATTTTTGCGTGAGCAGGTCTAGGTCCATAAGGGTGTAGATTTGGTAATGATTAATAAACAGTTGAGAGGGGGATAGAGTTTTCTCAAACCATGGGATAAATGGAAAAGGCGGACCAAGGTCCGCCTTTGAGTGCCCAGAACAGGATTCGAACCTGCACGCCCTTGCGAGCACTAGCCCCTCAAGCTAGCGTGTCTACCAATTCCACCACCTGGGCTGATGGGCATCTATTTGGATAAAACCACAGAGGGCTTTCAAATAGTTCGGCAAAGGTATATCAAAATCAGGATTTTTTGATAACTCTTTTGCGAAAAAAATTTCTCCTGCCATTCCTTCAGAAAGAAGAGTTGGTCGAGAAAGACAGGAACTCGAAGCAACGACAGACTCGAAGAAAGCGGTGAACAGAGCGTTTTGACCATAGCAAGTGGATGACAAATTCAAAAAAATAAATTATTTATTGTCACAATTTTCCAAGATAAAAAATCACATTTCAACAGTCTTTCATTCCAAATTTTATTTCAAGAATACCGCATTCTTACAAAATGCCCCCTCTCTCCATCCGTGAGTGTGCAAAATATATGATTCCATCGTTTTGTTGAAGCTGAGATAGATTACCTTCGACAAAAAAGGGGTGTCACATTGGCAAAAGTAAGGCTTGCATCTTTTTCACATTACATATATATTTGATTTGTATTCATACGCATACAGCACTTCGACACTCTCAAAAAACCAGGGAAAACTCTCCGAGGCACACCAAGATTCAATACCAAAAATGATCTACTGTACAAGGTTTGTAGTAAGGTTACCTTGTACGAGCAGCACGTATAGTCACAACCCCAGTTCCCCAAATTGCATCTAGTAAACTGATCTATCCTCTTGTTGAGGGACGACACAACTCAACAACATTCAAAATCCATCTCTTCTGTCCTGCGAGACAGACTTCTATTGCTATGTCAAATACTTCGTTAACCAAACTATAGAAACACTATGGAGTACCTTTTACTGTATTCAATTGTTCTTTCACTTGTCTCATTTTTGGGAATGGTTTTGACAAAACCCGTTGTGGCGAACGTTCCTGCTCATCAATCCACGGATGAATATGCAGTCATGGCAACTGCCAGCGATCAGTTTTTATCTGTCCCAAAGACTGGCCAAGCAGAAGCCGTCCAATCCGGGGCAGGCTCCTCGGGCACTGCTGGTTTGTACTACCAACCCAATCTGATTTCGGATGAGGAAGCCTTTGTGATCCCCCACGCCATCAGCGATTATGCAAGATATTGATCCGAAGCTGTAACCTGATAGAAGAACCAACGTATTAAATATTGCAATATACGTTAATCGTACTCATGGATATGTCAAAACACTCAACACTCTGCGGAGTTGTACTGGCCTTTTTTCTGGGGTCAGTCACTTGCGAAGCACAATATGCTTATGGAGAGCCTGCCGGTGCAGCCTACACCAGCCCAGCCCCAGCCTACAAGCTGGAGCGCCCAACGAGAACACACCACATTTCAAAAAGCGACATATCCACAGAGCATTTCAGACACCACAGACAACTTTCGAGCAACTACTCGGGCCAGTTCATCCAGTTGACAATCAGCGACCGTCCACTGCCGAGGACGTATGAACTCTTTCGACAGTTTGGAAAGGTTTACTACGACCAATTGGAAGATGGCCGCTACGCGTATGGCTTGAAGGTAGAATTTACCAACAAAAAAGCAATGAAAAAATTTCTCGATCAGGTGGTGCGTCCCAGAGCAAAGGATGCCTGCCTCGTATCGTACAAAAAGGGCTTTCGGAAAACTTAAGTAGTTTTCTTTTTTTTGAGACCGAAGTCGTTGAGCCTGTCCACCGGACGGGCTTTTTTTGTGCCCTTGCGGAAGCAAAACGAAGGAAATAGTCAAAATTGGACTATTTTGAAGAGTCTCCAAATTCACTCAAATTAAATACGTACTGTATTTAAAATCAGTTATTAATACTTAACAATTAAAAAAATTCAAAATTTTAACACTTTTATTTATGGAATTTCGGGGGGTGCCGTGTCCTATTACCGGACAAAATGAAAATGCCCCAGGTCCGCGGCTGGAGGTGTTGGTCCGAAAAATATTCCTCGTTGGGCATATCTGCCCAGGTTTGGGTTGGCGGAGCTGTGCTTGGGTGCGGTTCCAAAAAGGAGGCGGCTTTTGGGGCTTGCCTTGAGGGTGGGATCCCACCCAGAGCCCCAAACCATACCCCCCACCGATCAGCACCCGCAAACTGTCCCCCCACAGCCAATGCCATCTCCCACACGCACAACAAGCTCATCGCACACCGGCCCGAAACTGAGCCAATGCCCCAAAACCAACCAACAAATTACCTCTAGGATTGCTTCAAAAAAGAATTGCGCAGGCGTTTGAGAAAAGGAGAGGCAAAGATGAACTCCTGCAGATATTCATTGTCGCTGTCCAGCACTTCAGACTTGTTGCCCTGCCAGGCGACTTCGCCATTCTGGAGTAGATTGATGTGGTCACCGATTTCCATGACCGAGTTCATGTCGTGGGTATTGATAACAGTGGTGATGTTTTGCTCGTACGTAATGGACTGGATGAGTTCATCTATGAGCAGAGCCGTCTTGGGATCGAGGCCCGAATTGGGTTCGTCGCAAAAAAGATAGCGAGGTTCCAGCACAATGGCACGGGCAATGCCCACGCGCTTTTGCATGCCACCACTGATTTCAGAAGGGTATTTGTCATTGACGCCAGCCAGATTGACCCGCTCCAGGCAGTAATTGACTCGGTCCAACTTCTCTGCCTTTGTCTTTTTGGTAAACATATCTAGTGGAAAGCGGATGTTTTCCTCCACGGTCAAGGAGTCGAACAAAGCCGATCCCTGAAAGAGCATTCCCACATCCATCCGCAATTCGCGCTTCTCTTTTTTGCCCAGTTCGAAAAAGTCGGTCGCCTCATACCACACCTTGCCAGAGCTTGGCGTGAGCAGTCCCACGAGCAACTTCAACAAGACCGTCTTTCCCGCCCCACTTCGTCCGATGATCAGATTGCACTTTCCCTGCTCAAAGACAATGTCAATGCCCTTGAGTACCTCTGTGTCATCGAATGACTTTTTTATGTTTTCTGCGCGAATCATATCTTCTTCTTTAAACCGTCAGGATCAAGGCAATGAGATAATCGAACAGCAAAATCAGAATGTCGCTGAATACGACCGCCTGGGTACTGGCCTGCCCCAATTCAATGCTCCCCCCTCTGACAAAGTAGCCCTGGTAGGAAGGCACAGTGGTCAGAATGAAGGCAAAGACAATGGCCTTGACAAACATCATAAACACATAGTAAGGGACAAAAAACGAACGAACTCCTTGTACGTATTCCGCATGGGTGATCATACCCGCAGGCACACTGGCAATGTATCCGCCGACAATGCTCACAAGGGCCGCCAAACAAACCAAGAGCGGAATGACAAAAATGGCAGCGATCACCTTGGGCATGATCAGGTAGGCCGCTGTGTTGACCCCCATGATCTCCATGGCGTCGATGTGCTCTTTTTGCCGCATCCCTCCGATCTCAGCCGCAATATTGGACCCCACCTTGCCAGCCAATACCAGACAAGTAATGGTCGGGGCCAATTCGATGATGGTACTATCGCGGACGATGTAGCCGATGTAGTAGCGGGGAACGAAGCTGTCCTGCAATTGGTAGGCAAACTGAACCGCTGTCACCGCACCGATGAAAACGGCGATCAAGCCCACGATGACCAAGGAACCGATCCCAATGTCGTTCATCTGCCGCATGGTTTCCTTCCAATACATCGTGAAACGCTCGGGCCGGGAAACAGCCAGGCGCATCATGCTCAGGTATCGTCCAAAGTGGTATAAGAAATTGAGATTCATCTTTGTCTTTGATCAAATGACAGCCATACACAGAAGCTGTCCAAAATCTGCACCATCTTCAAGCAGCTTTGGCCAAAGTTTGGTGGGCTTATTCAAAACGTTGCCAAAAATAGCTTAATTTTGACGAATAAAAAATTTGCAATGAACATCATTATCACTGGGGCCACCAAAGGAATTGGCCGCGCGCTCTGCCAGCGCTTTGCAAAAGAAGGCTTCAATCTCGCGATTTGTTCACGCAATTCCGACGATCTCAAAACTTTCAAAGCCGAATTGCAAGAACAATACCCTGACATACAAATACTTATCAAAAAATGTGACGTTTCAAAAAAACGGGCTGTTCAACAGTTTGCACAGTTTGTACTCAAGAAGTGGGACACCATCGATGTCCTGGTCAACAATGCAGGGGTCTTCCTGCCCGGCGAAATTCTCCAAGAAGAGGAAGGCAAGCTGGAAAAACAGATCGAGACCAACCTATACAGTGCCTACTACCTGAGTCGGGCCATCGCCCCAAACATGCTGAAGCAAGCCAGTGGACACATTTTCAACCTTTGCTCCATCGCCAGCATCATCGCCTACCCAGGTGGTGGCTCCTATACCATCTCCAAGTTTGCACTCCTGGGCTTTTCCAAGGTGCTGCGCGAAGAACTCAAGGACAAAGGCGTCAAGGTAACTTCTGTGCTGCCCGGCGCCACTTGGTCGGCTTCGTGGTCTGGGGTAGATTTGCCAGTGGAACGACTCATGCCAGCCGCCGATATTGCAGAGGCCATCTGGAGTGCCTCCCAAATGCACCCCTCGACTGTCGTGGAGGAGATACTATTGCGACCTCAGCTGGGGGATTTGTAACACCTTTGCCGCATCCTCTGTATTTTTGCCCAACACCTTAATGCAACATCAATCATGGACCACGAAACTTTCATTCCTTACCAGGCTCGCCAGTACGACGAAGAGACAATGATCCAACGGGTCAACGACTATTACGAATACATGGAGTTGCGACGCTCCATCCGCGTCTTTTCCGACAAAGCCGTGCCCAAATCAGTCATCGAAAAGCTCATCATGACTGCCTCGACAGCTCCTTCTGGGGCACATAAACAACCCTGGACGTTCTGCGCCGTATCAGACCCCGCTGTCAAATCAGCCATCCGGAAAGCTGCCGAAAAAGAAGAATATGCGGGTTACAACGGTCGAATGTCTGATGAATGGCTGGAAGATCTCAAGCCATTTGGAACCGACTGGCACAAGCCATTTTTGGAAATCGCTCCTTGGTTGATCATCGTTTTCAAAAAGGCCCACGACATTGGGGAGGAAGGCCAAAAGCTGAAAAACTACTACGTCACCGAATCCACTGGCTTGGCATCTGGATTTTTGCTTGCCGCCATCCACCAGGCGGGCCTCGTTGCACTGACCCACACGCCACAGCCCATGAAGTTTTTGCAGAAAGTCTTGAACCGCCCGGACAATGAACGTCCTTTTCTCCTCATCCCCGTCGGATACCCGGCGGAGGGCGTGGAAGTACCTGATTTGCACCGCAAAGGCCCCGACGAAGTCATCGTTTATTACGAATGATCTACACCCTCGACCTCATTGGCACCATGGTATTTGCCATCAGTGGTGCCCTGACTGCGACTCAGAAAAAGTTTGACGTCTTTGGGGCACTGGTCATCGCATTTGTCACTGCAGTGGGGGGCGGAACCATCAGAGATGTGCTCATCGGGAGTACACCAGTCGGATGGATGAAGGACCTCAATTACCTCTACGTCATCTTCAGCGGACTGCTCATCAGCATCTTTTTCAAGCGGGCAGTTCAAAAGTTGCGGCGCACCCTGTTTCTGTTCGACACCATTGGCATTGGGCTTTTCACCATTCTTGGATTGCAAAAGACGTTGGACCATGAAATCGCTCCCGTAGTCGCTGTGATGATGGGCACTGTGTCGGCAGTATTTGGAGGGGTGGTGAGGGATACCTTGTGCAACGAAATCCCATTGATTTTTCGAAAAGAAATCTACGCCACGGCCTGCATTGCAGGAGGCATACTCTATCTGATGCTCTGCCAAAGCGGCCTGGCACAGTCCTGGATCATTGGGCTGACCGTCCTGTTCATCATCGCCTTGCGAAGCCTGGCCGTTCGCTACCAGTGGACCCTGCCGACCGGATGATGCACCGACAATTTTTCACCTCATCAAATCATCAATTCATGTACATCGAAGAAAAAGTATTGTTTCAAGCCAGCCCAGAAGAAGTGTGGGACCTGTTGACCAATCCAGAGAAGACGCGGCAATATATGTTCGGTTGCGAACTGCAGTCCGACTGGCAAGTGGGAAGCCCCGTCCACTGGAAAGGCAAATTGGAAGACGGCAGTGAAAAAATCTTTGTCCAAGGGGAGGTGATCGAATACGAAGCCCCGCAAAAGGTCACCACCACTACCTTCGACCCCGATTCGGGCTTGGCAGATGTTCCGGAGCATCATCTCCAGCTCACCTACGAGCTTCAAAAGACCGAAGGGGGAACGCTTCTCACCATCCGGCAGGGCGACTATTCTGTCTTTGAGGGAGGAGCCGAAAGATTTGAAGAGTCCAAGACTGGTTGGCTGGCCGTTGTCATTCCCGCGATGAAGGAGCTCTTGACCTAAAGAAAAAGAAGCCCGAACTCACTCATAAAGGTTCGGGCTTACTCTCACACACTTGTTCTATTTCCATTAGTTTTGATGTGTCACGACCAGCTTGCCTTGTGCAGCATGTGCCCCCTTTGGCCCTACCAATTGGTAGAAATAAATGCCTGCGGGCAAATCAGCTACCGACAACTCCAGCCGTTGATTTTGTAAGGGGTAACGCCCCATCTTTTTGCCACTCACATCATGCAAATCGATCAGAAGGCCTTCTGGCAGGTGCTGTCCCTCTGCCCAAATCTGCACCAGTTCATCCGCCGGATTGGGCCATGCTTTGAGGCGAATGCCCTGCTCTTGCTCTCGAATGGCTTCCTGGGTATGGGTGATGACAAATGGGTCATCTATGGTGTGCAAAGTCCGATTGGTATTGATGGGGAGGTTGAAGTCAAAGAAGATGGCGGCTTCGTTGGTGACCTGCGTCCCCAAGGGCAGGTCGGGCAAGGGCCGTATTTTGAATTTGACAAAGCCATGAGAAGCAGCTTCATTGGTGTTGCTGTCTGGCAATAGGATGTTTTCGAAGTAAAAAACAAGGCCCCGGTCTTCCCTCAATTCCCAACGGTACGGATGCGAACTCACGCCCAATTGAAGGGTCTCCACATCCAATCTCTCCGACAGTTGATCAGCAATTCGCACGGTGAAGGCGGTATCGGTTCCCGTATTTTGAAATCTGATCAGGTACTCGATTCCTTGACCTGGCTCGATGATGTTGTCGGGCCCAATGCCCCCAGGGAAGCCCTGCTTGTCATTGGGGTCAAAAGAGCCGATGTTGGGTCGGCAGTCGATGGAAACCGTGGGGTCACCGTCATTTTCAAAAAATTGATTGAAAAAGCCCAGGCGCAAACTCTGTCCTTCGGCTCCACAGCCTTCGATGGTCACACTCGGCCGATTGTTGCCAGGGTGATTGGGTTCTTGTGAGGCGGCGAGATTGTATGTCCCCCCATCGGCAGGCACCGTGATGGAGATGGTTTCACCTGCATTGATGAGGTCGGTATTTCCCCGGCGAAGGATCACTTGGTCTTCGACAATCACATAGTCCACCGGAACAGTGGTCGTGGCAGTCCCCACATTGCTGATCAAAAAGCGAACACTGTCCCCTATGCAAACGGCATCCACGTCGATGCTGGCACCAGACCAACCAGTGGCAGGCAGGCAAATGGAGTCGGGATAAATGCGGGCTTCTACACAGTGGGTTTGACCGAGGACAGTGGAGTCACAGTCGACTTTTACCGTAAACTGAAAGCGGCCACATTCCTCAATCTGCACATCTCCCAGGTCAAAACGATATTGATCGCCTGTCTGGAGGGCGGGCAAGGTAGAGGAACGATACTCCAAGGCAGGGTCCAAATCAACCTCAATGTAGGCATCCTCTGCCATGGCGGTTCCATTGTTGCAATACTCCACCGTGTAGGTCCCCTCAAAGCAACGACGCAAGAAGGGCACCCCCAGGTCGACTTGCATATAGGGGCACTCGATGTCTACCTGAATGGGGATGTTGATTTCCAGGCTGTCATACTCCTCTACGGTGATGTCATACTTGGCCTCGCAACCGATCCAATAGGGATTGTTGGAGATGGGGGCCAATTCGTAGCTTCCCTCCTCGATCTGCAAGTCGTAATTGCCCAGCGAGTCTGTGAGAAAATACTGCGTTCGTTGTCCATCCAGCTTGAGAATCCAATTGTCCAGGCCAGCCTCTGGCAAGTCTGCACAATCTTCGTCCAAGTCCTCAAACAAGTTGCCGCTCAGGGTATTGGGATAGATGTTGCCCAGGCTGTCCAGGCGCACCATCCAATTGATTTGGTTTCGGGGAAGGGTTCGCTTGTCGCCTGCCAGGATCAATCCACCGTCTTCCAAAACCTTGATGTCTCTGGTAAAATTGCCAAAGATGCCATTGAGGAGCGTTTCCCAGATCAGCTCGTTGTTGCTGTCTCTTTTTTGGACGATCAGGGAAAAGTCGGCGGCGAAGGCAGTCAGGAAGTAATTGCCCTTGCCATCCAGAGCCACGTCTGTGATTTCATATGGACCGTCGATGAGCAGTCTTTGGTCTCGAAAAACATTGCCCTGCCAATCCACTTCGATCCTCCGCAAGGCAACCGAGTCGTTTACAAAGGACAACAAGGGAATGCCCGCCTCAAACTCTTCCACCCTGAAGAGTCCATAGCCTTGTGGGGAGCTGCGCATTTCGTATCTGTTTTCTCCGGCGGGGTAATCCACCACAAAATCTCTCAGGATGTCTCCGTTTTCATTGAGGTCCAGAATGCGGTATTGATTTCCGATGTCTGAGACCACACTGTAGCGATTGGTCGACTGTCGAAAAAAGGCATTGTGGTACTGCTCGACCCCACTGGCAATCCCATCTGGCAGCTTTTTGGTCCACAGCAAATCCCCTGCCCCATTGATCTTGAAGAGCAATGCCTCTGCTTCTTCATTGGAAGCCAAAGTATCTTTGTAGGCAGGGGCCAATATCAACCAACCACCGTCTTGGGTGGGTTCACAGCCTTCGATCTCAAACATGTCGTACATGGTCCGTTGACCGGAGGCATCGATGTATTTTGCCCATTGCAGATCACCTGCCGAGTTGTAGAGAGAAAAATACAAGGTCGAATTCCGCACGCTGTCGGTAAGTCTTGCAAAACTTTTGTAAGAGAAGGTCAGTAAATCTCCTTGTTGGTTGGTCTGCAGGCGATTGGGGCCCCAGGAAATGAGGGTTCCCGGCGCCTCCTGCTGTACCTCAAAAATGGTCGCCCCTGTATTGGCATCCACCTTTCGAATCAAATCTTCAAAGCTGGCTGTGGCATAGTTCCCATCTGGCATGATGACCAAATCGGTGATGTCGGACCGGGAATAGACTCGCTCCCAGCCTTGGGCCTGCAGCAAAGCAGTTGAAGAAAGCCAAACGAATAAGAGCAACTGAATGGAAAGGGTAAGTCGTTTCATGCGATTTCTATGTTTTGTCGTCTCAAATATCCCCCACTTCCTTGCATGGGGCAATAACATTTTTTATATTTTGTTAATCAAAAATTGGCTTTACTCCTCTCAATTAACTGATCATCAGCATTTTATTTTCATTTCCCGTTAAAATAAAATAGGTGAAAAACAGCCCACTTTTTCAAGTTTTTGCCCGTTTGGACAAGAAAGAGAAGCGCGAGCTCAAAAAATGGGTCCGCTCGCCTGCCTTCAACCAGCGCCAGGATGTGGTCCAATTGTACGAACACTTGCTCAAAATAAGCAGCCCCGATGACAAGCGCCTGCGCAAAGAATACATTTTTCAAAAGCTCTATCCCGGATTGCCTTTTGAGGATGAAAAAATACGAGTTTGCCAATTTTATCTCTTCAAATTGCTCAAGTCCTACCTGGTTTTTCAGGAGGCCCAAAGAGATGAGAGCCGCCGACAAATCCACCTCTGCGAAGCCTACAACCGCAAGGGATTGGGGGAATTGTACGAAAAGGAATGGCACAAGACCCTCCACAGATTGCAACAGCAACCTCAACGACATGCTGAATACCACCACCAACATTTTCAGCTGCGCAAGGAGTACATCGGCCGTACGCTGCGCGAAAAACGCAGTGACGACATCGACATCGACACCGCCATGCAAGCCCTGAAGAGCTACTACCTGTCTGAAACCCTCCGCCTGAGTTGTTCGATGCGCAGCCAACAGCACCTCACCCGCAAGGAGTACGATCTACAAGGCATCCAAGAGGTATTGGAGATGATCGAGCAAGGCGACCACCTGTCGCATCCCTCCATTGCCATCTACTACCACGGCTATCAACTCCTGAGCGAAACCGAAAACAGCGATCACTTTGCGACCTTTCGACAGACCCTCGCCGCACATTGGCAGCAATTTCCGCCTGGGGAATGCCGAGGACTGTACCTGCTGGCCATCAATTACTGCATCCGACAGCTCAACCGCGGGCAGCGCCAATTCATCCGCCAAGCCTTCCAACTCTACCGCAATGCCCTGCAAAACAAGGTCTTGCTGGAAGATGGCTTCATCTCCAAATTTGCCTACAACAACATTCTGACCCTCGCCATTGCCCTATCGGAATGGGTATGGGCTGCCGATTTTTTGGAACAATACAAGGCCTACCTACCTCCTGACGAACGCCAAAACATCTACGAGTACAACTTGGCCATCTACTACTTCCGCAAGCCCGACTATGAAAAAGCCCAGCAATTGTTGCGAAGGGTGGAGTTCAAGGACCGGCTCTACAACCTCAATGGTCGCAGCATGCTGGCCCGCATTTATTTTGAGTTGGACGAATTCGATGCACTGGCCTCTCTGCTCGACTCCTTTCACGTCTATCTCCGGCGGCAGGAGCAATTGAGTTATCACCGAGACAATTACCTGAACTTCATCCTTTTCCTGCGGAAGATGCTGCGCAGCAATTTGTCAGACAGCAGCACCCGCCAAGAGCTGCAACGGGAATTGGGAGACATATCGGCCATTGCAGAGAAAAAATGGTTGTTGGAGCAGCTGAAATGAAGAGCAGCACCCCGGCTTTCCTCGCCAGAAAACAGCCAAAAAGCAGCAGAATTCTCACCAGAAGGTCCGAATTTGAGGGAAATAGCGGTTTTGGCTGGCAGGAGAAAACAGAAGATTGAAAAATACGTTCATTAATAGTACTTTTGCAGGCCTATACCCATTGCATGGTGATTTGAGTACAAGAGGAGCTGTGAGGCTTTTTTGTTTCCGAATCTAGACATCCTTTGGGTTGCCGCAAAACAGAAACAAACGAACAATTGTTCCTACAATACATATACTGATTCATAAAGCTGATAATCCATGGGGATTTTGATAATGATCGGGCAGCTGTTGCTGAGTTTGTCCATTTTGATCGTCCTTCACGAAATGGGGCACTTTTTCCCGGCCAAATTGTTTGGGACGAGGGTAGAAAAATTCTACCTGTTTTTCGATCCCTGGTTTGAGCTGTTCAAGATCAAGCGAGGCGAGACCGAATACGGCATTGGCTGGCTTCCACTGGGGGGCTACGTCAAGATATCGGGCATGATCGACGAGAGCATGGATCGAGAACAGATGAAACAACCGCCCCAGCCCTGGGAATTTCGCTCCAAGCCCGCCTGGCAACGCCTCATCATCATGCTGGGTGGTGTGACGGTCAACTTCATCCTCGGTTTTGCCATCTACGCCATGGTACTGGCCATCTGGGGCGAAGAATACCTACCGACAGAAAATGCCATTTACGGCATCCACACCGACAGCCTTGGCCAGGAATTGGGCCTGCAGACGGGCGACTTTGTCATCAGCGTAGGCGATGCCCCTTTCGATGAATTCTTCGATCGCGCCATCATCCGGGAGATCATCATCAACAATGCCCAGGAGATCAAGATCAAAAGAGATGGGCAAGAAAAGATCCTCCCAGTTGCCGAAAGTGCCATTGGCATGTTGAGCAATCCCGCCAACAAAGACCGGCGCTTGTTCATGGCTCGGATGCCCTTCGTCATCAGCAAATTCAGCAAGGAAAGCAGTGGAAGAGAGGCCGGCCTGGAAGTGGGAGACAAACTGGTTGGCATCGACAGCGTCGATACGCCCTTCTACGATGTGTTCACAGACGTGGTCAAAGGGAAAGAAAGCCAGACCGTCCTGATCCGCTACATCCGCGACGGCCAAACCGATACGTCCAGCGTAAATGTCACCCTCAGCGACCAAGGCAAATTGGGTGCCTTCCCAACCTCTCCCCTCGACATCTTCGACACCCGACGCATTGAATACAGCATCGGGCAGGCCCTGCCAGCCGGGGTGGTCAAGGGATGGGGCCTGCTGACTGACCAGATCAAAGCCTTCGGGCAAATCTTCCGCGGCAAGCTCAATGCCAGCGATACCCTTGGTGGCTTTGGGACCATCGCCCGCATGTACGGCGACGAATGGATTTGGGAACGCTTTTGGCGCATGACGGCCATCCTGTCCCTGATCCTGGCCTTTATGAACCTCTTGCCCATCCCTGCTTTGGACGGGGGCCATGTGATGTTTTTGCTCTACGAGGTCGTAACAGGCCGCAAACCCAGCGACAAGTTCATGGAATATGCGACCATTGTGGGCTTCATCATTGTGATCAGCCTGGTGGTATATGCCAACTTCTTGGATTTCTTTCGCTGAGAAGATTGCGTAATCCTAATATTTTCAATAAATTTGCGCTCACCAAATGCCGAAGTGGTGGAATTGGTAGACACGTTGGATTCAAAATCCAATGCTCGCAAGGGCGTGAGGGTTCGAGTCCCTCCTTCGGTACTAGATAAAAGAATGGACCCTTTGTAGTGTAAGCTGCGAAGGGTTTTTCTTTTTGACCCAAATCAAAAATCCCCTCCAATCGATCCCCTACCTTTGCCAGCAAGAGGCATCAATCTACCTCTCCTCACACAAACCCAAGCACATGAAAAACAACTCATTCATCTGGACTGACCTCTCCACCTACCAGCCCGCAGAAAGCAGCCGCTTTTACCACACCATCTTCGACTGGCAAATCCACGAAGACAATGGCTACCGAGTGGCCTACCAAGGAGGAAAGGAAATCGCAGGCATCTATGAGACCCCAGCATTTTTTCAAAAAATCAACATGCCGCATTTTTGGATGAATTATTTGCAAGTTGCAGAGGTGGCGACCATTGTCGAGAAGGCACGTCGGTTGGGGGCCAGAGTGGAGATGGAAAAGCAGGCGTTTTACGGGGGGCAAATTGCGCTGATTCGCGACCCGATGGGGGCAGGATTCACTGTCTACGATGGGGACCGACTCCGACAAGCCAGTGGGTCATTTCACGGGGCAGTGATGGGACGGGAGTTGCACGTATCCAACGCAGCCAAGGCCATCGACTTTTATTCTACCCTATTCGATTGGCAATTTGTAGAAGGAGACTACCCCACCCGATTCGATGCCCTTTTGCCAGATCAAACCCATGTGGCTTCTGTGGAAGAATTGGACAATGCACTCAAAGGAAAATACGAGTACTGGGTGACCATCTTTGGGGTAGCCAATCTTCCGCTTGCCCATCAAAAAATCCTGGCAGAAGGTGGGACCTTGGTGGTGGATGAAGGAAACAGAAGGATCTTTACAGATTCCCAAGGGGAAGCATTTTTCTACATCCAAGAGCATTGACCAGTAGATGGCCTTTTTCAAAACCAACTTTTTCACCAGCCCAATCACAGCTTTCCTACCCTCCTTTTCACACAACAAAGAAGCCGAAAGATCCTGTGGGATCTTTCGGCCTTTTGACAAATTGAGTGTATTTGATTCTCCAACCTCAAAGGATGGACGTACCTGGGGGGATCATCGCTCTGCGCGAATGGCGCGTGGGTCCGATTTTTTTCTTGACTGCTTAGGTCCATCCAAGGATTTATTCAGCTCTTCAGTCATCTCAAATTTCACATCCTTGCTCAAGGGCTGTCCAAATACCTCGGGATGGAGGTAGGTATCCGGTTTTTCCTTGGGCACCTCAGGATTGATCCGATTGGCATTTGCCCACTTGTCGGCCCGCACCCCGGTCACCTGCCAGGAGACTTCGACATTGGGCTCGTCTGATTGAATGACGAATTGGTTGTCAGAAATCTTTTGCTTGACCATCACTTTGGCAAAGGAACCAATGGTGGTCAGTTGGTAGCGGAAATCCTTGTTGGCCGCATTGAAGTAGTCTGGCAACTGGACAACAGCCAATCCTTGGGCGTCGGTGACCGTGTTGCCATTGTAGATGTTCATCATATCCGGAGATTCTACGAAGGAGTGGACCAGATATTTGTTGCCCGGATCAAGTGGGTGGTCGATCTTGAAGGTTCCACTCGCTTTGCCCAAATTGCCAGTGACATTCAGGTCTCCATAGATCAATACATCCCCATCAAAGATACCGGCGCGTTCTGCTGTCGAGCGAATGCCGACGCTGAGGCCGCGATTGTTGAAGGCGAGAACATCAATGCCTATGCTCGTTTGAGCATTGTCACTCACTTCTGACCGGAGTCCCACAGCCGATCCTCCTGACGAAGTCGCAAGTAAGGTTGCCCCCAACACACTCTCGCCAGCAGCATTGTTGCCATAGGCAGCCGCCTCTACGCCAATTTTTGCTGATTGGACGGGCCCTTGAGCGACTCCGCGCAAACCAACATTGCGAAAGGTACTGTTGTTGGCCGAGCCAAATGCTCCAGTATTGGTACCATTTCCATTGCCTTCTGCAAAACCAGTTGTTCCAAAATTGGCACCCATCGTACCAGCTGAATACCCCTGCACACCTCTGCTGGTGACCGTAGCAGTGCCAGCAGAACCATAAAGCCCCCGCACCCACTCATTGTTGCTTCCGTTGATCGAACTGGTAAGCCCATTGACAGAAGCCGTATTGTTGCTGGCAGTGACTTCTACATCTACAGCTCTCAAGTGGTTGGCACTACTGGAACTTGTGGTCGAAATGCTGATCGTTTCTTCCTCATTGCTGGCAAGCACGTCTACAACGTCCAGTTTGCTTTGTGGATTCAACTTGCCGATCCCCACATTTCCTGCATTGGCATTGTAAATGTTGTTGCCACTCAGTACCCAACTGGAAGAGGGCGAATTCCCGCCACTGGAGGGCAGTGTCACCACATTGCCTCCCGAAATCGACAGCTGTCCACTGTTTGGATCATAAACCAGGACCTGATTGTCGGTATTGCGCGGAATATTAACCACATTCCCCCTGCTGATGGAGAGATTGCCATTGTCGGGATCATAGGACAAAGACTGATTATCGGTACCTGTAGAGACGGGAATATTGACCAAATTGCCACCCGTAATGGAAAGATTGCCACTGGTGGGGTCATAATTCAAAGACTGGTTATCGGTATTGGTGACAACTGGGATGTTGACAACGTTTCCGTCAGAAATCGAAAGATTGCCATTGGTCGGATTGTAGGTCAAAGACTGGTTGTCGGTGTCGGTGACAACGGGAATGTTGACAACGTTTCCGTCAGAAATCGAAAGATTGCCATTGGTCGGATTGTAGGTCAAGGTCTGATCGTCCTTGTCGTTTTCAACCGTCTTGGCGCTCAACGCATATGGGACCGACATCAATTGGCTTGCCCCCATTGTCGTGTAAGAGCTTCCGCCATTGGGATCCAGTGCGATCTCCAAATAATGATCATTGCTCGTCCAATCAATGGCGTCAAACGTACCAGAAGTGGCAGTCCCTTGGCCAATGTTGAGATTGATCAGGCCAAAATTGTTGGTGGTAGGCTGGAAAGTTTCAATGTATACAGGAGTCCCGTTTGCTCCTCCTTGCAAGATGCTCACCTGAATGCCCACCGTTTGATTGACCAAAATGGCACTGGATGCGTCTCGCAAGACAGATTGGTATTTGAAACTCTGAGGGGCCTGTGCATAGCTGAAATGAAGAGAGACAAAAAATAGTAGCCCAAGTAGCACTTTTTTCATAATTACAATTTGATGATTTTAAATGATTTTGCATTTCCCTCGCTGATGACATTCACGATGTACAAGCCAGGAGATAGATGAGACATCCGAATGACATCTTCGGTACCCAAAATCGCAGTATTGGGCACGACCAGTCGGCCTTTCGCGTCTCGTAGTTCGTAGGAAATTCCTTGTTCCTCAGTACGGATACTCAATTCGTTGCTGGTAGGGTTGGGATAGAGCTCGATGGACATCTCTCCCAATTCGACAGTAGACGAGAGGACATTCTCCTCTACCTGTTGCTGGCCTTGGGTGAGGACGAGGCCCGAGCTGCTGTAGGTCTCTGTCATCACTTCTCCCAAGGTCCAACTCATCGCATAGCCATTGTTGACAAATTCTTCACCTGAACTTGTCAGGACACTTTGCCCTTGCAAGGAGCAAACAAGACAGCTGATGAGTAGCACGGTCGCTGTTGTTTTGTAGACCATAGGTTCCAAGTTTGTGGGTTTGAAAATGATTTCTAAAGGTCGATTTCATTCCTTGAACACATGCGAAGACCACACTTTCTCAGCTCCATTCAATGACCATTTGGCGGCCATTCGATGAAAGAGTCTCGAAAGAGAATGAGGTGATCAAAACCAAGCTGACAGGGGGAATTAGTCAGTGATGTGCCAGCATCGCATCATGGATTTTGATCCGCTTGTGTTGAAAGATCAGTTAGGAGGTACGGACAAGCTAAATATTGGCAAAAACATTGCCTTTTGGCCGATTGTGAGGAGGAGAATTGGATTTGAACAGCCCCGGATTGGATTTGAACATGGGCAGGCGACGCAGTGTTCGAAAGCAGTGATGCATTGGCCCGATGAGTCAACGTCCACCGAAATAGTCCAGGAGGTTGGCTTTGAATTTTCTGGAAACGGCCAGGGTCTGACCATTGTCCAAGGTCACACAGCCGCCATCTCCTTTCTGGTAGGTCCGAATCTTGGAGGCATTGACAATGTGACGATTGTGAATCCTGATGAATTGAGACCCCTTCAGCAGCTCATCGTAGTGAACCAGCCCTTTGGAAGAAGTGATCGTGTCGTCTTTCAGCTGTACCTGTGTGTATTGATTGGCCCCTTCGAAGAAATAAATATCGGCTGCCGAGAGGACTTCAAAGCCATTGATGTTGCCGACAATGACCGTTTCGATGGGCTTGGAGCGCAAAGACTTTCGGAGGTCCTCCTGCCTTTGCCTTTGCAACATGGACTTTTGGAATGTCTGCAACGCCTCATTCAAGGAATCCTGCCGGACAGGTTTGAGCAAGTAATCCAGGGCTTGGTGCTTGATGGCTTTGATCGCAAATTCATCGTAGGCCGTGACAAATATGACAGGATATGCCCTATCGAGCTGTCGGAGGAGGTCAAAGCCCGTTCCATCGTACATCTTGATGTCCAAAAAAATGAGGTCGGGTTCAAAGTCCTGAACAAGCTTGTAGCCAGACAGCACGCCCTCCGCCTCCTGGATGTCGGAGATGGGAACATCAGATTTTTGCAGCTGACGGTTCAACACAAATCGGGCGTCCTGCTCGTCGTCGATGATGGCAATTTTCATACGGTTTGGTCAATTTTTATCTGAACTTTGGTACCCTCAAATTCAGGTCGTGATTCAATGTGAAAGCTGTCTTTGTCCCTCAGCCGGTCCTTGGTAATTCGCTCTCCAAATGAATGGAGGTGATCCGACGTCGACACATAGCCCACCCCATTGTCCTCCACCTCAAAGACGACAAAGGGATGGTCCTCTCGAATGCGGACGATGATCTTCCCATTCTGCTGATCCCTTAGTGGCATGATCCCATGCCATATCGCGTTTTCTATGATGGGCTGGGTCAAGAGCGAAGGGACCTGACAGTCCATTTTTTCATCAGCTAGATCGACCATGATCTCAAAATTGAGATGTTCTTTCAGCCGCATCTTTTCCAGATTCAAATACAGCTCTACAACTTCCAATTCCTTTCTTACACTGATGGTACTTTGGCTGGAATATTCCAGCACCAAGCGAAAAAACAAACTGATGTCTGACAGGTAATCCCCTGCCTCAGCATGCTTGTCTTCCAGAAACAATCGTTGCAAACTGTTCAAAGAGTTGAAGAGAAAATGTGGATTCAGTTTTGAGCGCAATACCTCGTCTTTGAGTTGTTTGACGCGAAGTTCAAGATTGATTTTGTCAATTTCTCTTTTCTTTTGCTGCTGCCATCTCTTCCACGAAAACAAAAAAACCAATCCTGTCCCCAGCATGCTGACCAATGCGATGAACCATTTGGACTGTTCAAAGGGAGGACGAATGTTGGTGGTGATCGTTTGCTGGGAGACAACTTGGTTGCGGTCATCAAAAGCCCTGAAGGCAAACCGATGCTCCCCAAAACCAAAGTCTGCCAAGGGCATCTCCTCCGCATCCAAACCGCGCCATTCGCCATCATTGATCCGATGCTCCACTCGGGTAAAATCATTTCTCACCAGATTGACATGAGAAATGTGCAAAGCCGGACGAACGTCCCGATGAGAGAAAGACAAATCGCTGGGAGCTTTCCCCTGCCGCCGCCCATTCACTTCGTAGCTGACTTGAAGACTTGAGATGCTTCTTTTGTTGAGAACCGCAGAGATTGGCAAAAAAACAATGCCTTTTTTCGTACAAAGAATCAGGGTCTCCCCTTCTATGTAAATCCGATTGATTTTTCTCGAAGGGATCCCATCCCCCAGTCCCATGTAGCCCACGATCTGTTGCAAAGTAGAGTCCAAGACATACAGTCCCTGCTTGTCCGATGCCAACCAGACCAAGCCCTGGTCTACTTTGATTTGGTGGAACGAATGGGGAATGTCCAAGGCTTCAGAGACATTGACCAGGCTGTCCCGTTCTTGGTGTGCATAAAACAGCCCGTGATGGGAGGCAAAAATGATTTCCTGATTGGACAAAAAGTCAAACCTCCGAACAGGCAGGTCAATGGCAGGGAAGGCGTCGCACCTCTGAACGTCTTTGTCTTCTGTCACCAAGTACAACCCTTGCTCCAGGCCCAAAAAAAGTTCATTCCGATGGACAAGACTGGCGTATAAGTCAGACGGCAAAGGAATTCTGTGAGTGGGCTCAAATCCATCATCTTGCGAAAAACCGACCAGAGTTCTCGACAAGCTCGTCCAAATCAGAGAAGCATCACTGCCAAATTGAAACACTCTTCGACAAAAATGAGCGTAAGAATCCAACACCGTTTTCCCTCTGATCTTTACCAACTTGAGCCCTCCCAAAATGTAGTCCGATCGATTGATCTTGACAATGTCCAGAAAAGGGTATTCCAACTGCAAAATCTTGGTGCCGCTGCGTCGATCGAGATCATACATCCAAAACTCCCCACTGAAATTCGCAAAATAAAATCGGCTGGAGTCAATGAGTCCAAATGTCGTAACATCCACAAAGGAAGGAGACGCATCCAACACCCTCACCTCCAAAGAGGGGATGTGCAAGAGACCGTTTCGCAGGGTGCTGATCCAAAGGCCGCCCTGTCTGTCTACCAAAAACTTGGAGATGGAAAACTGAGAAAAATACTGCCCAATCGTACGAAAATCGCGATCCAGAACATGCAAGCCCGTATTGATGCCACCAGCAAAAAAGCGCCCCCAGTGAGCAATGCCGTCTGTGAAATTTTTCAAAAGGACTGTTTCCAGCCGCAGCGTATCTTCCTCTATCCGAAACAGCAGCCCCCTGTCAAACAGCAAATCTCCCGTCAAAAAGGAAGACCTTTTGAGAAGCATCTTTCCATTCCACTTTGGCCGCTTGTAGAATACGTTCTCCCGATCACTGTAGTACACCCGCTGAGAATCCGAAGAAGCCCAAGTCATCTCGGTATTCCCTGGATTGATGAGCGAAAAATAGGCCCTGGGATGAAAATCAGGCGCAAAGACCAATCCCAATTCCTGATTCAGATAAGACTCATCGATCTGATGGTCGTCAATCAAGACAATCCCACGATCGGTCACGATCTTGATCTGCTCATCGACAATCAATTGAATGATGTCCCTCGAACCGATGAGTCCGAAAAGGGCATTGTAGTCGGTATCGTAGGCATGAAACCGATCGTCCTCGAAGTAAAACAACAGGCCATCATTGCTGACCACCCACAGCATCCCAGTCGAATCGATACACATCTCTACAATCAGATTGTGTGTCAGCCCTTCCTCATATCCGTACGACTTGAAGTGGCGACCATCAAATGAGTTGACCCCCCGATCGCCCGATGCCCAAATCAATCCATTGTGATCCTGTACCACACAATAGTTTTGATCACTCGAAAGACCATCTTCTGTCGTATAATTTTTGTAGGCAAACGGAATCTTGGAGTAGTCCTGACCGAGCAATCCCACAGGGAAGACGCAGCAACAAAAGAAGCCGAAAATCAATGCTTTGCAATGGGTTGGCATACAGGATATGTGATGAAATGATCAACCTACTCTTGCACAAAAATAGAAAACACATCAAATATCCACAATATGACCTGGGGCAAATTGGATTCTGACAAAACGAGGGACAGACCGCCTCCCCTAGCCATCGTAATCCGTCTGCGTCACCTCCTTCTTCCAAGGATAGGTCTCCATGTTTTTTTGATGATACAGCACCGCATCGTGGATGGTGAGAAATTGCTGGTCCTCCCCCATTTTTTCCAACAACCCATTTTGGGCAAAGCTGTCCCGAACCGGACCGATGAGCCCACAGAGGTACAACTTGATCTGTCGGTCGTTGAGGAAAACCTGAAACTGCTCCAGGGTGTGCAATCCGCTGCTGTCCAAGGTGTTGATGTTGGAGCTGTCCAGGATGACACACTCAATGGGTTCTTCCGACTCGTCGATGAAGGCTTCCAGGGTCTCGGTGAAATGCAAGACATTGAAATAATACAAGGCATTGTCGAAGCGGACGATGAGGCAATTGGGAATGGTAACAGCCTCGGGAAAGCGATTGATGTTGCGATAGTAACGCGAATTGGGAAGCTGCCCGAGCAGGGCAACATGCGGCCGGGCACTTTTGTACAAAACCGTCAAAATGGCAAACAACATTCCGAGGATGATGCCATCTCTGACTCCCAGGACAATCGTTGCGCCAAAGGTGAGAGTGGCCACCCAAAAATCGGGGCGGTAGGTGTCCCACAGCCTGCGGATTTCCCCATAGCTGAACAGGCCAGTAACGGCCAGCAGAATGATCGATGCCAGAATGGCTTTGGGCAGGTAGTAAAACAGCTCGCTGAAAAAGAGCAAGGTCAGCCCCATGAACATAGCACTGATGATGGAAGACATCTGCGTTTGGGCACCACTGATAAAGTTGACTGCCGAGCGCGAATTGCTCCCCGATGCAGGAAGTGCTTGAAAAAATGCCCCTCCAATTTTCGACAGCCCATAGGCAATCAATTCTTTGTTGGCATCAAAGTAGTCAAACTTGCTTTTGCTGGACCAAAATTTTGCGATGCTCACGGATTCCACCGTGCTCAAAAAGGCCAATAGAAAAGAAGTGGGTAAAACCAATTGCACATCGGCCCAACTGAATTGCAAGGCCTGAAAACTGGGCAAGCCCTTGGGCAGATCGCCCACGATGGCCACCCCCTTGGCCTCCAACTGAAAATACAACATCGCCACAATGGCCAAAACGGCTGCAATGAGTCCACCGGGGATCGACTTGTGGATTTTTTTACAGCCATAAATCACGGCAATTCCCAGAATGCAAATGACGAAGGTCAGGCCGTGAAATTGATCAAAGTGCTGAATGACATAGCGCCAGTTTTCCAGCAAAGAGGGAAAACGGGGGATGTCGAATCCAAACAAATATTTGAACTGACTCGTCCCAATGATGATGGCCGCAGCAGAGGTAAAGCCGATGATCACCGGACGGGACAAAAAGCGAATCCAAAAGCCAAGCCTCGCCATCCCAAACAACAATTGCAAAATGCCAACCACCAAACCCGTGAGAAGAACATACTTGACAAAGTCGGCCGTTTCGGGCTCGGCAAGTTGAGAAATGCCTTCCATCAATAACAAGGACGAGATGGCCGCCGGACCAATGGACAGATGCATCGATGTGCCCATCAAGGCATAGATCAGCAAGGGCACCAAGCCCGCGTACAAGCCGTAAATGGGCGGCACGCCAGCCAAGAGTGCATAGGCCATCCCTTGTGGCACCAGGATCACCAATACGTTCAAACCCGCCGCAATGTCTTTTTTGAACAAAGCCGCAGAGTAATCGCTCAGCCATTCCAGGGAAGGAACAAAAGACTTCAGGCGTTTCATGATCGACTGTACATTCTCGCCTCCCAGGGAAGCAGCTCCGCCCCACTCGACTGGAAATTGCTCATGAGCAATCGATAACCTTCTAAGGGAATATCAGCGGGAACCGGGCGCTTGTGATCGCAGAAATGAAGCAAGACGACAAAGTCTCCATTCCGGTCTTTTCGGCGGTAGGAAAAAAGGTGTTCGTCTTCTGGCAAAAACAGCTCAAGATCGCCGTAAACAAGGGTTTTGTGTTCCTTGCGGAAGGCCAGGAGTTTTTGGTAGAAATAGAAAATAGAATCCGGATCGGCCAAGGCCTCGGCCACATTGATCTGCGGATGGTTGGGGTTGACCATCAGCCAGGGGGTACCTGTGGTGAAGCCGGCGTGCAAATCGTCCGTCCATTGCATGGGGGTGCGGGCATTGTCCCGGCCTTGTTGTTGCACAGCTCGGAGCAAAGGGGCAGTATCGCGGCCCGCCTTTTTCCACTCCTCGTGCAAATTGACAACCTCTACATCGTCGTATTCTTCCAAAGTATCGAAGGCCACATTGGTCATCCCGATCTCACTTCCCTGGTAAATGCAGGGACCTCCCCTCATGGTCAACAAGAGCATGGCCAACAACTTGGCCGACTCTTTTCGGTAGGTCGTATCTTGTCCAAAGCGAGAGACCATCCGCGGAAAATCGTGGTTGTCCAAGGTGAGATTGATCCAACCTTTGTCGCCCACAGCAGCATCCCACTCCTGAAATATTTTTTTGAAGGTGCTCAACTTCCACGGAACCGGATCGTACTTCCCGCCGGGACCGTAGTTGATGTTCACATGGTCGAAGTGGTAGAGCATGTTCAACTCGTTTCGGTCCTCTCCCACATAGTCCAATGCCTGGGAAGCGGTCACCCCGATGCACTCCCCCATCGTCATAACATCGTACTTTGAACTGACTTCTCGATTCATCTCCTGCAAAAACTCGTGCAGGCGAGGCCCATTGGCATAGACTTCCAGGATGGCCTTGTTGAAGTCATTGGGGTCGATGTCCGGAAAGTCCAATCGCTTGGAGATGAAGGGCAATACATCCATCCGAAAACCATCCACTCCTTTTTCAAACCAAAAGTGCATGATCTTGTAGATCTCCTGTCGAACCTTGGGATTTTCCCAGTTCAGATCGGGTTGCTTTTTTGAAAACAAGTGGAGGTAATACTCCCCACTCGGCTTGTCGTACTCCCAGGCTGAGCCACTGAAAAAGGACAGCCAATTGGAAGCAGCTTCTTCCCGCCAGATGTAGTAGTCGCGGTATGGATTGTCAGTCGACTTTCTCGACTCCTGAAACCAGTGGTGCTCATCGGAGCTGTGGTTGGGGACCAGGTCCAAAATCAGTTTGAGACCTCTTTGATGCACGCCTTCCAAGAGTTGATAAAAGTCGTCCATGTCACCAAATTCATCCATGATGGCGCAATAGTCACTGACATCGTAGCCATTGTCGTCATTGGGAGACTGGAAGATCGGACTCAGCCACAAGACATCGATGCCAAGCTGTTGGAGGTAGTCCAACTTTTCGATGATGCCTCTCAAATCGCCAATGCCATCCCCACTGCTGTCTTTGAAACTCCGGGGATAAATTTGGTATACAACGCTTTCTTTCCACCAAGTCTGTTGCATAAGTCTCTATTGAAAAATGATGTGTAACAAAACCAAGGAAATGGCCAGCACCGTCCCGGTTTTCATGATCTGCGGGGAATCGTACTGAATCAAATCCCGCCATCTTCGAAGCCCACCTTCTGCACTGGCCAGCATGACAAAGGTCAAGGCAATGAGAATGACCCACATGGCCCGGACGAAATAGTTCATCTCCGGGAAGGCCCATATGATGAGCAAATGCAGCGGAATGGTACTCAAAAAACCGATCAGGGTTGCTCCTCGATTGGGAACCAACATAAAGGCCGCCGTACAAATGAGGACCACAATGCCGCAGTTGATGTAGTACCGAAGTTCGTTGAGGGTATGTGTAAAGGCAGCCTCGGGGTTTTCAAATTTCACATACAACAACACCAAGCCCATCGTCACCCCTGTGACCAAAGTCACCAAAATGGTATTCTTGCCCGCCGCAATGACTTGGGCGTCATTTGCCTCTTTGTTGATGTATCCCTTGTAAATGTCAATCGACCAGAGGGTGGCCAAGGAGTTGAAAGTTGAGTCCACGGTACTCATCAGGGACGCAAACAAGGCACACAAGATGATTCCTTTCACACCCACCGGCAAATAGGTCTTTACCAGGTAGGGGAAGGCCATGTCGGGCTCTGCCAAACCATCGGCACCCAAAATGCCATACAGCGCAATTCCGGGCACCACAATGAGCACAGCCATGACGTACTTCATCACGCCCCCTACCATCAGGCCAATCTGTGCATGGCGCAAGCTCTTGGCCGCCAGAGACCGTTGCATGATGGTCTGGTTGGCACACCAGTAATTGATGTTCAGCAAAAACAAACCGAACATGTGAATCCAGGGCAAGGTGGGGTGGTCGGCAGGCAAATACAAATGCATGTGCTCTGGCGTTTTCTCGTACAACTGACTCCAGCCACCCAAATGATGAACCGAGATGAACAGCACGACAAAGCCTCCGGTCAACAAAATGCTGAATTGAATGATGTCTGTTTTCACCACCGCATTCAAGCCTCCCAAGTAGGTGTAAATGGCCGAAAATACGCCCAAGCTGATGACGATGACCGTGATGCGCGTGATCCGATTTTCACTGATGAAACTCAAATAATCCGCAAAGACCAAATCCGCCGCATAGGCCCCCCAGAACAAAGCCGCTCCAAGGGTGATGGTCGAAAAGATCAGCAGGTTGGCAATGCTGTAAAACAAGCCCACCGTTTTGCCCAGGCGCTTCTGAATGTACTGGGTCACCGTGATGACCCGTTCTTTGAGAAAGAGCGGAACAAAAATGAAAGCCGCCATCAAAATGCCCTGCACGGCATTGATCTCCAAACTCGCCTGGGCCAAGCCATACAAATAGGCCGACCCCATCATGCCCAAAAACTGATACCCATTGATGTTGGTGGCGATGCTCGACAGCGCAATGGAGGGCCAGCGAAGATTTCTGGAACTCAAAAAATACTCCTCTACCGTGGCATCCTCCTTGACCCTACCAGCAATGGCAACCAGAAAAATGGAGACGAAATACAAAATGACAATACCTAAGTCTAACATGCAGGAAGAGGGGTTTGGTTATGAACGAATGCCTGCCCCCAAAGGAGACGGAGGAGCCAAGACAGGTCTTCTGCCTTGTACTTCTGGCATCGAAAATGTCTTCAACTGTGGCAATACATAGTTGGCAAACAGCTTGCACTCGCTGGCGTGGGGATAACCCGAAAAGATGAATGCCCGAATGCCCATGTCCATGTAGCGCCGAATCTTGGCCAACACCTGATCCGGATTGCCTACAATGGCCCCACCACAGCCCGATCGGGCCCGTCCAATTCCCGTCCAAAGATGCGGCTCCGCAAAGCCATCATCACTGGCAATTGCCCTCATCTCCGCCTGTCGCGCCACACCATATGACTTGGCGTCCAAGGCCCGCTCCCGAATCTCCGTCCCCTTGGCTTCATCCCCGTCGATGTATCGCATCAGGCGCGCCGCAGCAGCCCGTGCCTCGTCTTCTGTCTCTCTCACGATGACGTGTATGCGCAAGCCAAAGTCGACCTTTCGACCATAAGTGGCCGCCTTGTCACTCATGTTCTGCATCAACTCCTGCAAGCGTCCCTCCGTCTCTGGCCACATCAAATACACATCACAATGCTCGGCACACAAGTCAACGGCAGAGGGAGAGTAGCCCCCAAAATACAACAATGGCCCACCGTTTTGCTGGTAGGGCTTCACCGGATCGGTGGTTCCCAACTGGATGTTGTAAAACTCGCCCTTGAAGTCGATGTAGTCCTGCGTCCATCCTTGCTTCAGGATTTCGATGACCTCGCGAGATCGTTGGTAGCGAGCGGCCGATTCCAGCTTGGTTCCTGGCAGGTCTGAGGAAATGATGTTGATGGTCAGGCGTCCCTTGAGGATGTGATCCAAAGTGGCAATGGCTCGTCCCAGCATGGGTGGGTGGACTTCTCCGCAGCGGATGGCAGCGAGCAGATTGATCTGAGAAGTCAAAGGAGCGATGGCCGATGCAAAGGTGAGGGTATCCTGCCCCACTTGGTAGGAAGAAGGACAGAGGATGTTGCGATAGCCCAACCTGTCGGCCGTCAACAGGACATTGGAGGTATTGGACCAATCGCTCTTGTAGCGCATGTCGTGATGACCCAAAAATTCATCATCGCCGTTGCAAAGAGGAGCAAACCAGGCCACCTCTGCTCCTTCCAGGTGACGAGAGCGTATGGATGTAGTTGATGTAGACATTGTTGTTAGATGTTTTTCACAATTGTTTTGAGCGAGCATACCCTGGATCACCTCCTGGCCAATGGCAGCTTTTCCATCCCATCTTTCCGATGATAATTGGAAAAAAGTCCATTTCAGTGCTATTATTATTCAGTTGTTGCTCGTTCATCAAAATTTTATTGCAATACAAATGTAAGAAAATATCCGAAGAATGTAAACGTTTACATTTCTAATTTCAGCTTTTCGTCGATTCTCTGATCCTGCCCTGATCCCAGCAGCTGTTGGCTCATCCCAAGCGGTTGGAAGAATCGCGGATTTTCAGCACAGGCGGAAGCATTTGCTGGGTCCCGATGAACTCTCCGGCCTCCTTATTGATCTCGGACAGCAGCAGATTGGCCGCCATTTTCCCGATGTCCTCATTGCGCTGATTGACAGAGGAAAGACTGGGCCGCAGGTAGGTGCAAAAGTTGCTGTCCCCAAAGCCCACGATGGCCAGGTCAGCCGGAATTTTGAGGCCGAGTTCTTCCACCACTCGCAGGGCCACCAGGGCAGCGATGTCGCCATTGGCCAGGATGCCGTCGGGTGGGGAATCGGATTGGAGAAGTTGGCGCAGTTGATCGACGCCCTCTAGGTGTCCGTCGTCAAAAGGAATGTTGGACTGTGGCCCCATCTCCATTTTCATGTCCCGCAAAGCAGCCACAAATCCTCTTTTGCGCTCTTTGAAGATGAAGACGTTCTCATTGCCCGCCAGGTGAACGATGCGCTGGCAACCCTGGTCGATGAGATGGCTGGTTGCCTGATAGGCGCCGTTGTAGTTGTTGATGACCACGCTGTTGAACTTTGCCAACTCGACATCCCTGTCGAAAAAAATCACGGGAATGTCGTCTTGCTGCAAAGAGGTCAGGTGATCGATTCTTTTGGTCTCCTTGGAAATGGAGATGACCACTCCGTCTATCCTGAGTTGCTTCAGATTTTCGATGATCTGCGCCTCCTTTTCCACAGACTCGTGACTCTGACAAATGATGACATTGTAGCCCGCCTGGCTCAAGACCTCTTCCATGCTTTTGATGGAGGACGAAAACACTTCCCTGTCGATGACGGGGATGATGACCCCCACCGATCCACTCTTTCCCTTCCGAAGGCCCGCCGCAATTTTGTTTGGCCGATAGTTGAGTTTTTCAGCCATGGTCAGCACCTTCTTGCGAGTGGCAGGTCTCACTTTTTCGCTTTCGTTGAACACCCGCGACACGGTAGCCAGCGAAACACCGGTGGCCCTCGCTACATCTTTCATATTCGCCATAGGCTAAACTATTTTGCGATCTTGCCACCAGCTGTAGGCGGATGGAAGTGATGCCATTCCAAGGCATCGTTGTTTTTGGCAACAAGGATCTGTTTTTGCTGAGTTTGTTTGTTTTCAATCATCAATAAGTCGCGGACTTCCCCTTTGGTCCGAAAGCCACTTTTCGAAAAGGGAACAGGGGTGAAATTGCCCTGCCCATCGCCGTAGAGCAGCTGGCCAAAGCTGGCATCATTTCGGGGTGTTTCCACCTCCGAGCCGTAGAGATTTCCCGCACACAAAAAGTCCAAAAATCCGTCTTCATTGGCATCCAGGATGGCAAAGGCATTGATGGACGACAGTTGTATCTCGATGGGCAGTACTCTTTTTTCGAATACAGCATTGCCCTTGTTTTCAAAATAGCAGTGGGCAAAGTTGTTCGCCTCAAAATGGGTGGAAGCGGCCAGTTGTTTTTCCCCAAATACATCTGTCAAAGTCGCTTTGCCAAAGGCGTCGTAAGAGACAAATTTTTCTTTGATGAACGGCATTTGGTTGGACGAACACTCTCTGCCTCGCAAGGGCACCAATTCGTCTTTCTCATAATAACTCAAGACGATGTCCTGTGTTCCGTTCTCGTCAAAATCTTTGGCAAAAACTTCAAAAGGCTGTTCTTTGGATGCCTTGTATTTGTAGTTCAGTCCCAAATTGCCTGCCAACAAATCCTGGTCGCCATCGCCATCGAAATCGGCCACCGCTACGGAATACCACCAACCTTTTTCTTCACTCAATTGGGAGCCTTCTGTGTAGTCTAGTAAGGATACTCCATTGTTTATCAATACCTTAGGAGACATCCACTCTCCTACTGTGACCAAATCCATCCGGCCATCGCCGTTCAAATCCTGCCAGCTGGCATCGGTGACCATTCCATATCCATCGAGAAAGGGAGCAACATCTTGGGTGGCATTCTCCAGTCGAATGCGTCCCTGCTGACTTTCGTTTTTCAAGAGAAAACTGTTGCAAGGCTGTGGATAGGCTCCCGGATTTTGCCGCCCCCCAACAAAGACATCTTGGTCGCCATCGCCATCCCAGTCTCCCACTGCCAAGACGCCTGCACTCACCCGAAGGTCGGGCAAAGCAGCTGTATTTTTCTGAAAAGTGCCTCCTCCTGTATTTTCGTAAAAGCGCAGCAAATAAGCATCGCTTTTTTCCATCCATTCATTGCTGCCACCTCCTACCAAAAGATCTAGGTCCCCATCCAAATCTGCATCAAAAAAACAAGAAGCAACATCTTCAAATTCCTTTTCCAACGTCCAGATGGCTTGCTCTTGCGCGACAAAACTTCCATCGGCTTGCTGCAGCAGCAACTGGGCCGCCTGTCCCCTAGCACCTCCTACAAAAACATCCTCCAATCCATCCTGGTTGACATCGCCCCGAGAAGCGCAAGGCCCCATATTGGACATCTTGTGTGGCAACAAACTTTCTCTTGAAAAGTCATCAAATTCATTTTCCTCGTGCCTCCAAGAAGGGACAGAAAGTCGAGAAGTTGAAAAGATGGTCTGCACCGATTGTGGACCCACTTCTAGGAGTGTGCTGGCCTCTCGGTGGTCTAGGACGATCCTTCCGGCAGCAACATCCTGGATTTCCTGCACTTTTCCATCTGGCCATCGGACGGTCAGCTTGTTGACTCGATCCTGCAAGCCCAATCCAAAATGCAGCATGGGTTCGACAGAAGATTTGTATCCCCGGCTGGTGTACAATTCCTTGGATTGGATGCCAATTGCCCCTTCCACTGTCACCTTTGCCCCGATGCCCAGAGGGTTTTGGGCCGCCCCTTGGAAGGAAACGGACAAAGAATGGTTGGCCAACGTTTGATTGGCATTGTTTCGCAAAATGAAGGCTGCTTGGTCGGCATTATTGACCACCAAATCCAAGTCACCATCCCGGTCCAAATCGGCATAAGCGGCACCGCTGGAGACAGACAATAAACTGTCCAAACCCAGCCTTGCCGTCAAATCGACAAAGGACAATTGGGATTGATTGCGAAAAAAGTAGTTGGGCTTTTGGTGGTAGGGAAATTGACCCAACATCTGCTGTATGAGCTGGACTTTTTCCTGCTCGTTGTTGCTGGCCAACATGCGCTGATTCAATTGCTTGACGAGCTTTACCGCATCCTTGTTTCGGATGTTGCGCTTGATGCCATTTGTCACAAAGAGGTCTTGCCAGCCGTCGTTGTCCATGTCAAAGAGCAAAGGCGCCCAGCTCCAATCGGTATTGGAAATGCCTGCCAGCTGGCCGATGTTGGAAAAGTGGGGAAGCTGCCCATTTTCCGCCATGCCGTTGTTCAGCAATAGGCTGTTGAACATGTATTGGTGGTGCTCTCCCTGATCAACCAGATTGCGAAACTGCTCAGGACTCATGGCACTCATCGCCGTTTTGATCCCGTAGTTTTCGGCAGCCACCATGTCCAGATTGACAATGTCTTGCCAGCCGTCATTGTTGACGTCTCCAATGTCGTTGCCCATCGCATAGAAAGAAATCTGGTTGGTCAACTCGGCAATCATCTCCCGAAAGCTGCCGTCTCTCTGGTTGATGTACAAGTGGTCTTTGCCCGAATAGTCGTTGCTGACGTAGACATCGGGATAATCGTCATTGTTCAGATCGGCAATGCCAAGGCCGAGGCCAAAGCCCAATTTGTTGTTGATGATTCCGGCAGACTCGGTGACATTGCGAAAGAAACCGTCTTCATTTCGAAACAACATCTCTCCCATCAACTGGCTGGATTCCTTTTGCAGGCTGTCGATGTCCCTGATGTCGTAGGTATCGATTCCGTGATTGATCAAAAACATGTCCAAGTCTCCGTCCTTGTCGTAGTCAAAAAACGAGGCTTGGGTGGCGTAGCTGGGAATGTCCAAGCCATATTGTTTGGCCTGCTCTTCGAAGAGGGGAATCCCCGCCTCATTGTTGCCCATGTTGACCAAGAGTTCATTCCGCCTCAGGTCGGGCTTGGTGAATCTTCCAGACTTGCAGATGTACAGGTCCAGCCGACCATCTCCGTTGATGTCCACAATGCTCACACCTGTGGCGAAGCCCCTTTTGCCCCTGGCCTTGCTGATTTGGGCCACCTCCTGAAAGACAAAATTCTGTTGGTTGAGATAGAGTGCATTGGCCTCCAGGTTGGACACCATATATATGTCAGGCCATTGATCGCCGTTGAAATCAGCCACGGCCAGCCCGGCGCCATTGTAGAAGTACTCGTAATTCAGCACATTTTGTGAGGGGGACTCTCTGAGGCGATTGACAAAGAGAACGCCAGACTCATCAGCGGGAATGAGTTCAAACAGAGGGACCGACTGCTCGGCCTGTTCACATCCGACAATGACGAGAAGCACACACAAAAGAAAAGCAAAGCATTTTCGACTCATTCAACACATTTTAGATCAAATTCAGAATTCACCACTGCGGACATTCGTAAAATATTCTAAAGATAAATAAAATAACAGCAATAGATAATTTCTCAAGAGCATGCCTAGAAAAACATTATTCTATTTCATTTTTTGAAAACGTTTACATAGATTTGACGTCTGATCGTCAGCATTTTATCTTTTGGTAATGAGCAAGTAACAGGATTTGGGCCAAAACCAGCCCACCCCATCGATAAAGACTGATGTGCTTTTCTCAACTCTTCTTTTTTCTTAATTACTAACCAGATGTTATATGAATATGAAATTCAACTTGAAGAAGAAATCTCCCAGGCAGCACAGGAAATGGACCCTATTGATCGGTCTGTTTCTCCTTTTTGCTGTGGCTGCGACAGCACAAACGACTGTAACAGGTGTTGTTACCAATGAAAGCGGAGAGCCCCTCATTGGAGCTTCTGTAGTCATTGAGAATACCGCTCAGGGAGGCATTACAGACATCGACGGCAATTTTTCTGTTTCAGTTGCCGATGCCAACTCGACGGTATTGGTATTTTCCTACACAGGTTATCAAACGAAAAAGATGGCACTGAATGGGCAGACCAATCTATCCATTGTACTGGCAGAAGGCGCACTGCTCGACGAGATCGTCATCGTGGGCTATGCGGCGAGAAAAAAGACAGAGGTGACAGGGGCCATTGCTTCTTTGGGGTCTGAGAATTTCAACGTGGGGGTCATCTCCTCACCAGAACAATTGCTGCAGGCCAAAATCCCAGGGGTGCGAGTGACGTCTTCCAGTGGAGAGCCGGGAGCAGCCGTCAATGTCACCATTCGGGGAGCTGGTTCTTTGCGGAGTGGCAACAGTCCCTTGTACGTCATCGATGGAGTGGCTTTGAGCAACGAGTCGATCACGCCGGGAAGCGCCAACCTGGTGGGCAGCAACGCCGGCAATGTGGCAGCGTCCAAAAACCCATTGAACTTCCTCAACCCAGACGACATAGAATCCATCGACGTCCTCAAGGATGCATCTGCCACCGCCATTTATGGATCGAGGGGATCGAATGGGGTCATCCTGATCACCACCAAGAAAGGCAAGGCGGGAGAAGGCAAGCTCTCCTACAACGGATTTGTGGGAACGGCCTCCATCGCCAAAAAGATTGACCTGGTCGGCAGCGACTCCGGCACGGACTGGCAGGATGAAGTTACCCGCTCTGCCCTCTCTCACAACCACAACCTGGCCTATTCCGGCGGCAGCGACAGAGCCAGCTACCGGGCGTCCGTCAGTGTGTTGGACCAAGAGGGACTCATCGACAAAAGTGAACTCAAAAGATACACCGCCCGCTTGAACAGCCAGATATTTGCCTTGCCCGGCGACCGCCTGCGCCTCGACATGAACCTCATCGGAAGTCATGTGGTGGACAATGGCATCCCTCGCTCGGACGTATCCGATACAGATGGGGAATTGATCACCAATACCCTCTCTGCCGATCCAAGTCGAACGGTATTGGATGAAAATGGCAACTTTTCTTCCGGTCCCACCAACCCGGTTGGCTACCTGGCCGCCTGGAACGACGTCACCAAAACCGATCGCCTGCTGGCCAACATGGGGGCTTCGCTCCGAATCATCGACGGCTTGAAGTATCAGCTCAATTTGGGGGTTGACCGCTCCAACGCCACTCGTGAACAAGAACTGGCACCCAACAACTTGGAGGGAATCAACATCAACAATGGTTCATACAACTTTGCCACCATCGAAGCAACCAATGTCTTGGTAGAAAACTTTTTGACCTACAACAAGATCATCGACAAGAGCAACTTTGATGTCTTGCTGGGGCATGCCTACCAAAAATTTGACTTCAACAGCTTCGCCCTGGCAAGCAGCAACTTCTTGGTGCCAACCATCAGTGCTTCTGATGATCCCGGCAACGCCACTTCCATCGTAGGAGCCACCAACGGAACCAATCCAGATGGGACAAGAGAAGTCAACAAACTGGAGTCTGTCTTTGCAAGGGTCAACTACTCCTTCGACGACACCTACATGTTGACCGCCTCCATTCGCGCAGACGGTTCTTCCAAGTTTGGCAGCAACAACCGCTGGGGGTATTTCCCCGCCATCTCTGCCGCCTGGAGAATCAGCAAAAGCTTGAACATCGACATGCTCGACGATCTGAGATTGAGAGTGGGCTGGGGACAGACGGGCAACCAGGAAATTCCCAACAAAGCCACCCAGGAAACCTTCCAGGTCACCCAAAACGGCATTTCGAGAGTGCGCGAGGCCAATCCGGACTTGAAGTGGGAAGTCAGTTCTCAATTCAACGTGGGGATCGACTTTGCGCTTGCCGACAACAAGATTTATGGAAACATCGACTACTTCAACAAGGTCAATACCGATCCGCTGCTATTGGTCGATTCCGAGCCACCTGCCGTCTCCCAAAAGTGGGTCAACCTACCTGGCGAGATCACCAACTCGGGTGTGGAAATCTTCTTGGGCACTCAACTGAAAAACACCAAGAACTTTTCCTGGAACATCGACTTCAACGGAACCTTTACCTCCAACTCCGTTTCCTTCCCCGACGGGCGAGAAATCCTCACTGGTGTACTCAGTGGACGAAGCATCAACGGAACCCTGACCCAAATCATCCGCGATGGCGAAGAACTGGGGTCTTTCTACTTGCCAGTTGACAATGGAGATGGAACAACCTCTACCGATCGGGAAATTCTGGGATCGGGCATCCCCGACTTTGTCTATGGTTTCAACAATTACCTGCGCTACAACGATTTTGACTTCTCCTTCAACATCTCAGGGGTGGCTGGCAACAAGATTTACAATGCAACGGACAACTTCCTGAGCAATTTCGGTGGAAACGTCTCGCAGAGAATCGCCGATGCGGATGGGTCCATTCCTCCGGGTGCCTCCAGCTTCTTTTTGGAAGACGGTGCCTTTTTGCGACTCAACAACCTGACCATCGGATACAATCTGCCAGTCAAAAACACCACTTGGATGTCGAGAGCGAGGATCTATGTGACTGGACAAAATTTGTTTGTCCTCACAGACTATACAGGCTTTGATCCAGAGGTCAATACGCCTTCGGCAGTTGGCGGAAATCTATCTTATGGCATCGACTTCGCAGCCTATCCGAGAGCGCGGACGTTCTTAATAGGAGTCAACATTGATTTTAACTAATCCTCATTTTGCAAAAGTTTTGCGACCAAAATTATAGATAAGATGAAAAATAAATTTTTGCTACTCGCTTTGTTGTTTGTCATTGGGGCCTGTGCCGATTTGGACGAAGAGGTCTTTGATGAGGTTCAGGTCGAGGATGTCGAAAAGTTGTTGGAAAATCCAAGTCCCGAATTTCTGGACAACTTCGTGGCATCTGCCTATGCTGAATTGATCCCCAATTTTACAGAGCGGAACTACTTCAATCTACAAGAATCCACCACCGATCTTTCCATGACGCCTACCCGCCTGTGGGTGGATCCTTCTCGGAGTGATTGGTTTGACGGAGGCAGATACCAAGTCCTCCACAAGCACCAATGGGATGCATCCGAAAGAACGGTCAACGATGTATGGGGGCTGTTACAAGGAGGCATTGCCGCCTCTCTGGAAATTCTGGATGCATTTGATACGCCAAGCGCATTGGCCAATCCAGATATAACGCCTAGAAGAGCAGAGGTCCAAGGAATGTTGGCCTTCTACATGTGGGCCATTTTCGATCTTTATGCGCAGGTGCCCTACATCGACCTCAGCACAGGACAAAACACAGTCTTGCGAGGCGACGAAGCGGTGGCCGAAATCGCGTCACTGCTCAATGAAGCCATTCCCAATCTCAGAGGAAAAGACGAATCCAATTCCGGTCACCTCTTTTCCAAGGGGGCGGCCCAAACCTTGCTTGCCAGACTTCACCTCAACAGAGGCGTATACCAGGACCGCTATGGCTCTGGCTTCAACTTCAACGGAGAAGACATGGGCATCGTCATCAACACCACCACCGACTTGATCGACAATGGTGGCTATGCCCTGGCCAACGATTTTTTCAGACTGTTTGACGGCGACAGCGACAACAATTCCGCAACAGACGAATTGATCTTCACTGTCAACTGCGAGGCAGGCCAAACTTGCAACAGAGCCTTCACTGCCATGGTGATGAGCCAGGGCCAATATGCCGCCGATGCGGGGAGCTTCAGAGGCTGGAATGGCTTTTGCACCCTGCCCGAGTTTGTCGATTCCTGGGATGAGTCTGACCCCAGATATTTTGAAGAAAACTACCCCAACCAAGCGGGTGTCATTGATCCGGCAGACTACAAACTCAACCGAGGCATTCAGGTGGGTGTCCAGTACGGTCCCGTCCCTGTGGCTGCCGATGGAACGCCCACAGAAGGTGGGGCCTTCAAAAGAGATGGAGATGGCATGCTGGTCATCGAGGAGTTGAAAAACTTCTTGAGAGACAATCGGGTGATCGACTATTCAAAAGACGTTTCTTTCACTTCCAATCAGTGGGCTGGTGCCCGCGTGTTCAAGTACGAGTACGACACCCCTGGCCCAGGTCGTTGGGATACCAACATCAATCCTGTCATCTTCCGCTTGGCGGATGCCTACCTGATGCGGGCAGAAGCAAAGCTCAGAAATGGCGATGCAGGTGGGGCACTGGATGATGTCAATGCGGTGAGAACTGCTAGAGGGGCAACGGCCCTGTCCAGCATCACCTTGGAATCTCTGTTGGCAGAAAGAGCCTTCGAGTTTTACTTCGAGTCTCACAGACGCACAGACCTGATCCGCTTCGGAAAATTCAACGATGCCTGGACGGAGAAGGAAGCCAGTGATGTCAACAAGCGGGTGTTCCCCATTCCCTTGAATGCCTTGGCTTCCAGTAGCCAATTGACCCAAAACCAAGGGTACTGATTCAACCTTTGTAGCAAGCGTTTGTTACAACTTTCAAAAGTGCAAGTTATTCTTCCAACGATGGATGATCTAATCAAGAAGAATAACTTGCATTTTTTTATTTCTCCAACACATCGATACAACTCCCCAAGATGGAAAATACAATTGACGCCAAAAAATTGAGAACAGTTGCAGGCGCTTTTGCCACAGGCGTAACTGTGGTCACCACGACGAGAGAAGACGGCAGCATTCACGGGATGACCGCCAACTCTTTTTTGTCCGTCTCCCTCAGCCCTCCCCTGGTCGCCTTCTCAGTCCGAGAACAAGGCAGCTTGATGGCACATTTGGAAGTGGGCAAAGCCGTTGGCATCAGCATTCTTTCCGAAGAACAAGAAGCCATCAGCAACCGCTTTGCAGGCCGCGAAATGCCTCCCATGGACATCCCCTTTGAGCAACACCCCAACGGTGCATCGACCATCCGGGGATCATTGGCTTGGTACAGTACCGAAGTGCAACAGTTGATTCCCGCCGGAGACCACATTCTAGTGTTGTGCCTGGTGGCTGATCTGGATCGACCTGCTGGGGTGTCCAGTCCATTGTTGTATTATTCAGGCTATAAGTCTTTGGCGGGGTAGGGTGAGTTCATGGAAATCGTTGCACATCATTTTCTGTAGCGACTACACCATCAGATCGAATGCTCATTGCCTAAGAGCATCTCTACAAGTACATGAAAGGGAATGATCTCAATGCTGATGTCGGTTCCCATGGCGATGGGGTGAGCTTGCAGTGCATGGATGTATTTTTTTGCCAACTGTTGCAAGGCCGGAGCATGAAAGTTTGCCTTTGGCAAGAAGGATAATATTTTGATGAGTAGTTTTGCGCAGTCAATGCCCCTACTCTTCGAGAGGTTTTTGCTGTAAGTTTTCACAAATTCAATGTGAGTAACAAATTTCTTTCTGTCCCTGACCAGGTATACGAGAAGCTGTGCGATGAGAATACTGAGATGGACTGTATTCTTCTTATCGGCTTGCTTTCGAAGCAATTGGTTGAGAAACTTGCTACTTCGAAAAGGTTTGTCGATCTTCAGATGACCTACTGATACAAGAAAGCAAAAATAAGCTTCCATAATGGTAAACTGCATCTGTACTTCTTTATCATTGCATTGTCTGTTGATCAGATAGAGTCTATAGGCATCCTGATATTTTCCAGCATGAAGCATATTCAGTGTCATGTACAGACGAATCACATAATCATTTCGCGAATTCTTAGGTGCGTACCCTAATCCACGAGCAAAGCAGTCCTCCGCGTCATGATGGTGAGTACGGGCGATTTCTGCAACTCCCTTGGTGAGATAGAGAAAATGAAAAGTAGAGCTGTAAACACCCTTCTTTTCGTTGAAATGGCCAAGGGCATCTTCACACAACTGCACGATTTTGTCGTAGTCACCCCTGTGGAGGCGATACATGATGCGCAGCCTATAGGTGTAAAATACATACTTTATGCTCTTTCCCTGTAATTGCTGTACATTCTTGATTGCTTTTTCAAAATCTTCAGAGCCGAGAAGGGCATTGCGACGAGAATATACCTGATAGAAATAGTAGTGTGCCTTCTTTTCTGCACGATAATCGTGAAGATATTTATCCGTTTGCTTGGCGTATAGAGTAGCTTGTTCTATATCATCCTCGTAATAGAGAAAATCATGTGACAAAAGTTCCGAAGTTTCACAAAGTAGATGTACAAAATCGTATTTCACCGCATCCTCATGTATCTGCTTGATCAGTCGAATTCCTTCTTCCCTTCCACCACTATTTAAGAATTTTTGAGCGATAGCAAATTTTTTCATACAAGAATCATACTTTTTTTTCAGCTCGCTCCCACCTCTCGAAGAACTCATGATGGCCAATGATTGAAGGATTGGTATTATCCTAGACTTTAGGTTGGAGTAATGGTTTTTGGAGTGTGTTTTTCCACAAAACCGTTGGATCAGCTCATCTTCAGACTCGTAGTTTCTTTCTCTAAATATCTGGATAAGCTCTGCGGATTTACCCTTGAGATTTCCCAACAATCGAGGGTCTATTATCGATAAATAAGCTTGGATTCTTTTCATAATAATAGTAGATAAAATGCTTTAATTACACAGGAATTCGACTAATAATTTTTTAACAATACATTTACCAGGTAGATAAACCATAACTTTCAGGACTGTTTTTGTGGGTCTATTTTTGCATGTAGTAATGATATTCTCTAACTATTAAATATCAAAATCATGACTCTTTCATCTATTGGTTTAGTAAAAATGAAGACCATTTCAAAGGCAGAAAAAGAAAAGGTAAAAGGAGGAAATACCACGACAATTATCATCTCTGACGAGAACGTCATGTAGGCTTATTTCTTCGTTTTAATTCCCACTTTATTCCCTGGAACACCCTGCAAAGCACTTGCAAAATTCCAGGGAATTTCCATATCTTAGACCTACCATTCACACAAAATAGATACATATTCTTTCTGGCTTGAAATGATTTCAAGCTGGATGGTCGATCGCTTCTAGCAGCGAAAGAGTAACCTTACTTGGGGTTAAGTCTGTGCCGTTCGGAGAGCCTGCTAGTGAATGGTATTTGCTGTGAACGAATTCTGACTACAAACGGTATTCGCATCACAAATGCGGGAAACTGACATGCACAGCCCTGCCTCTCGCAGTGGGAGGCAGGTTTTCCCTTGGCCGTAAAGGTAGTAAGATTTTTTCATCTCTCAACAATGAAAAACCAAAGCACATGAAAATGAGGATGCTAAAACGCTTCCTGCCGTTGCGATGATTTTATTTGCTCATTCTACTCTTGTTCATTTTTAGGTTCGCATTGTACTCCTGTGGAAAAATACAAGGTCCATATTCTCATTATAATATTTAAAAAATAGCATTATGAAAGTCGAATTGAATATTATGTTTTTGGTTCTATTAATTTCTGTCCTACTATTTCAAACCTGTAGTAAAGATGAATATACTGCAATGGGCCAAAACAACATTTATCAACCTCCTTCTTTACTTTCAACTCAGCAACTGTCGCCCACCCATAATTCATCCGCACATTCAAGCAATCGACATTATCTAGATTCCCTATGGCAGCGGCCAAGTCAAGAACAAATGGCTGCACTTTGGCAAGACATGATGGATAAAGCGAATGTAAACCAAATTGGTAATTTCCTTTACCAAAGTGGACTATTCCAGTGGTCAGAATCTTTACTCTTGCGTGACTTCCGTGATGACAACTATTTGCTTTCCATTCCTACGCTTCAAAATGATTCTATTTCTAGTTTGTTGTTTGCTACAGTCAATGAAGGGATGCACCAGTATTTTCACATTACAATAGATGACCTGAAACGACCTGTTTCTGAATTGGTAAAAACTTATGGGAAAGAAAATACTCTTCTTGCAATTACTGCTATGATCAAGCACCAACAATATCATGGCAACTATACCCACATATTTTTATACCAACATCTGGCCAGTGATTTACTAGCCGATCGAATTGTAGCAATTCAAGCTAGAGGACTGTGCTTGATTGAGGTATTGATTTATACTCCACCTGTCTACGAGGAAGAGGACTTACACTATTCTCAAACGACAGGCTGGACCTACTGGTATGATGGCAACCAGTACGTTCCTGTCTGGGAAGGAAGGCCCAATCTTCATGGGCAGGAGATTGGAGACGGGTATACACTGTATCGTTTTTGGGCTTGGTGCCCCGATGAACACGATCAAGATCGCTGGCTCCATGGCTGGACAACAAATACTGATGAGGTGAACCCACGAGGTTCTAGCAAGCCCAATTTACCAGTATGGGATTACAACCAACCCCGTTGGGATGAAGAAAACAAAGAGTGCCTTTTTGCCTTTGATGATCCCAAAGCCACAGAAAAGTTTAATCAGTTAGAAGCACAACTTTTGGCTCAATCTTGTGGTGATGCAGCCGAGTACGTCATCAGGAATACCATTGACGATATGATCAATCGACTTTGCGAAGAATATTACGATGGCCAGACCAATACCTCTACTGATCCAAGAGTTCCACAAGGAGAAGAGATTGAGACCTCCTCAGCCATCTCTGACATTACCAATAGAGTAGAGAATCATATCGTTTTTGAAATGGGTCAAAAAATTTGCAATTGGTGTAACGGTTATGGAGCATGTCTGAGTAGATTCAACACCAGCTGCACTACTGTGGCCTTAGATTATGAAGCATGTGTATGGAACACTTATTTAGGAGATAATTTTACTACTCAAGAAGATGTACTCAATTGGCTGATAGCACACAATGAGGACTTGGCAGCATTGAGCGAAGAGATGGCTACTGCCCCCGCATGGATGTGGCCAATTGTTCGTGAACTTGGGGTAGAAATCGTAGTAGAGCTGCTGAAGCGCCAGTTTAATCTCAAACTTTCTGATGAAATCATGGATGCCATTCGGTCAATTCAACAGGGTGATTTGGTGTCTTTCATGATTGCTGCCTTAGAAATTGTAGCTGATAAACACCCTGTCACCAGAGGATTGAAAGCAATTTGGGATACGACAGTACTTGGCAAAAAAGCCTATGATACTTGGAGAAAAATCAATGCATTAGCAGATCGAGTTGGAGAAAATGTAATGAATAAAATCTGGGCAGCATTGGAAAAAACACCTTTTAGTACCAATTTTTCTGCTTTTGAGTATCTTAGCAATGTTGTTGATCGTGCTACACTTGGTCGTGCAACCACAACAGATTATCTGAGAACCTGGCGAAATAAGTTTCCACACTTACAGGGAGGAAATTTCACAGTACATCACTCTATTGAACGTCGTACCTTGAGTCTTTGGCCAGGCTTATTTGATGAGTTAGAATTAAACTCCATCCAAAACCTAAGGGGAATATCAGGAGAAATCAATCCTTCTATTCATCTTAGCGCAATCAGAAAAGAATGGGATAAGTTCTATCTTCGATTTTCTAATGAAACTCCTACTAGGCAACAGGTTCTAGACTTTGCGACTCATGTTGATAATATGTTCGGCAGTTCGTTCAGTCCACCCATAAGGTAAAAGGCAATGACACTATTCAAAATCAATCCCGAAGTTCCAGGAGGTCTTGGAAAAAATACTCGCTACGACAAAAGCTCCTCTCCTTGGCGCGTCACCCACTTTCATGCTGCATTTGAAGGGTGGTTGGGAGGAGATTTGATGGCCATTAGTCCAGTGAGTTTTGCGACTGAAAAGTTGAGACAAGGCTTGGAAGCATCCGACTTATCTGGAATCCTTGGTTTCGAAGACATTGAAATCACCTATTCGGATACCATCAAATACTTGCAGCCTGATGTGATACTGCCTCCAATCTACAGGGTCCTCATTGAGGGAAAACAAGGGGTAGATGATTTTTGCGTCATTCCCAACAACCAAATTGTTGTCACGAAAAAAGCGTTGGACTTTTTGGCAGCTTTCAATCTCAGCAATGCGGAAATCATTGCTCTTGAGGCAGAGACTAGATTTTAATTCCACAAGATGAACCACACCATAAGAATCATCATCCACCAAAATCCAAATCTGCAACAATCGCAAATCGTAAAGTTGTACAAGCGATTGATGAGCAGCAATTGGACGGTGGAAAGCAGACATGAAGAAGGGAAAATATGCTATTCAGAAAGTTCAGATTCAGAATACACAAAACTCGACTTCAAAACCGGATTAGACAAATTTGAAGGGATTCTGCAAAATGCGGAGTCACACAAAAAGTGGATTGGTTTTCTGATGAGCAATGAAGAATTGAATAGAAGCACCCGACTCTCTCATCAAGCAGACCAATACGTATTTGAACTGGAAATTAACAAAGAAGATGATCCATATGAATGGCTAAGGAAATTTCACAGGACAATTGCACCGTCTGTCAAAAAGGATTTCTCCTTTCACAAGATCGAGTGGAAGGACGAGCGCAAAAATAAAATCAGCAGGGTAGAGACGGCCTTGTACCACGAGGGAGTCTTGATCCTTGCATCTTCCAATCAGTTGAAAGAGTACTTTTCG
>JBCBOS010000031.1:0-104096 GCA_039821145.1 Bacteroidota bacterium
GATTGATTGCAAGTGGAAAGAAAAGCTTGACATGACCTACAAAAACTTTGCTGCATACAATATACTCATGGCCAATGGATGCAGATCAACAGCCATTTCTACTGCAAAGTCAATCCTAGATACAGCTCAGAAATTCGAATTTTATGACATTGGCTACTCGATCACTTCTGACTTAGAACATCACTACTCAGCTGTGGAACCATGTATCACAAAAGCAGAAAAATACGATAATCTGGCTTGCTCATTTCTTGATAAGCTACAAAAACAAAGAATCGTAAAAAGTGCTTACAATAAGATTGCATTGATGTATTATTCTGGAATAAAAACAGAGGAATTAGATTCGAAACAGTACATTGATATATCTGAAAGAATACATAAGTATACCAATCTCCAATCTGCGAGATTGAACAGATACATCTACAATATTTTGGTAATCAGATATTATGTTGAATTTGACTATGAGAGAGTCATACAAAGCTGTGACGAAGCAATACAAACCATCCCCAAACATTATCCTAGAAAAGCTGATTTTCAATTCGCCTTTCTTGAGAAAAAAATCCCAGCCCTCCTCGCCCTCGGCCGACACGAAGAAGCCAAGGAAATCGCCCGCCAAGCTGGCCAACTCGTCAGCCCCGGACAGTTCAATTGGCAGCTCATTCTCATCCAGCGCATAGAGGTCTGCTTCCACGCCGGGCACCTACAGGAAGCCTACGACCTCTACAAGGCCCACACCCAATACCTGAGCAACTTCCAAGCACTCAACGAGTATTGGAACATCCTCCGGGCCTACCTCTTCTTCTTCATTCGAGCCGGAAAGATCAAGCCCTATGTGGAAGAGCGGTTTCGACTGGGAAAATTTCTCAACGAATTGCCCATGTACTCCAGGGACAAAGCAGGCGTCAACATCAACATCTTGCTGGTACAAATCCTCATCGAAATGAGCCGGGGGCAGTACGGGCGCATCATCGACCGGGTAGAAGCCCTGGGAGCCTATGCCCGAAAATACCTCAAACGACCCGAAACCATCCGAGCCTACCTATTCATCAAGATGATCATACAAATGAACTCGGCCAAATTTCACAGGACCGCCACCGAACGAAAGACCCAGCGGCTGCACGAACAGTTGAGCAATGCACCTCTGAGTGTGGGCAAAAGCATCACCGTAGAAATGGTGCCCTATGAAGTCCTTTGGCAAGAAATTCTTTGCATGCTTGACAACAAATTCAGAGGCGTCAAAGTAGGGCGAAGACTAGAACGAAAATAGTAAGTAGGTACATACAACTGTACTCCATGTCCAATGCCAGAACCACCCATCCACAGAGATGAGGGGCTTAGAGAGCTGTGTGTCTCATCACAAGGCATAAACAGCCTGCTACTCCTTGCTGAGCTGTACTCATAGGGGTAATGACTACAAGCCACACAACTGCATGTGAGGAAACGCTTGGCCTTGGAGACCTTCCTCGCCGGCCGATCGCGGTCGAGCCGGCGAGCTTTTATTTCATTGCCCAAATCAAATGATTTTTACACCATCTAAAATGATACACATGCAATTCATCAGACAATCCATCTTCTTTCGGATCAGCTGCCTCTTAATGGCCATCAGCATCCTGATCCAAAGCTGCTCGACCACAGAGACAGCCCAACCCAACAACAGCTCTTGCCATGGCCAACCCATTCCGTTTCCGATGACCGCTCCCATTGCCGATTACTTTGAGCACACCCTGGACCTGAGTTGGAGTCTGGAAAATTACCACCAATACGACAACTTTGCCTCCTACTATCTCGAATTGTACGGCGACAACCCACAGGCGCAGGTGCACATACAGTTGATCGAAGAGGAAGCAGCCAGCTATGAAGCCCTCGGATTCGAAGGCTATGTGGATGCAAAATTGGGCCAGGGAAAAATAAGTCCACAACAAAAAGAAAAATTGCTTACCTTTAAGACAGAACTAGAGGGCTTTTTATCATCACAAGAACCGACATTGTCGGAGTACACCACCTTTCTCAACGGCCAAAAATCACAATTGGCACAAAGTACACTTTGCGAAAAAGAAAAAGAGCTCATGCAGTTTTACCTGGAATTGGCCCAAGGATATGGCCAGTTTTTCTACAAACACTACCAAGTCTCCGAAGCAGGTGCCCAGTTGCGCGGCTGCAATTTTTGGCGGGCCCTGGGCTGTGGCATTTGGGCCACCCTGGTGGGAGCTATCGTCTCCGGTGGCAGTGCTCTTCTCTTTGCTGCCCAACTCATCGACATTGTCAGTGATCTCTTTTTTCTCACAGATCAAGAAGCAGAAATCGTTGTCAATTTGTCCCTGCTCGCCTTGGGCATCAAGTCGGGAATCGATGTGTACAAGCGCTGTTGTGATGATGAGCCGGTGGAAAGCCAAGATTGCTTTACACCTACGGGGGCAGTAATCAAACAAGTGGATTGCGACAGCATCGAGTATACCATTTTTGGAGCGAGTCGGTATTCAAATACCATTTGGGGAAACAGAAATACTTCTCCAGATTCTGCCATGACGGAAATTCCAACATTGAGATTTGCCGTGCCCGATCCAAGCGCAGGCTCGTTCATGAGGGCCACCATTGCCTGTGTTGCTGACGAGCGGACAGTGGAAATATTCAACTTCAACAGATTGGAATCATTTGAGTTCGACGCAGGCCCCATCCGATTGCAATGGGAAACACCACCCCCAGCCGCTCTTGCTGACGACATCTTGTCCAGAGGTGCCTTTACCGTATCTGTCAACAGCCCAAGAGACACCCGACACCTGGAATACGAATGGTCCATCACTCCACCCCATCTCATCGACAGCAGAGCTGGCAACAATACGGCTGTCATCCAATTCTTGGGGAGTGGCACAGCGGAAACCACTGTTACCTTGACCAATATTTGCACTGGAGAAACGGCCACTTTATCCGCAACCACACAAATCGAATGAGTATGAAAAAACTTCTATTTCTCCCATTGGCTCTCTTGATGCTCTTTTCTTGCAAGGACGATGATGATCCATCACCACGAGAAATCCGATACCAAATATACCAGGAGTTCCTAGATGGCTTAGAATTCGATTGTCCTTCTGATTCTACTTCTGCATACTATTTCAAAGGGGCCATCAATGGAGAACAAGCCTGCTATTACGATGGCATAGATGGAGTAGAGGTGAGTTTTGGCTTTTTGAGCAAATTTGAGACTTCGGGTTCATCAACCAGTGATTCCGTTTTCAATGTCCGTCAAGGAGCAAATTTACTCTTCGTCCCTTTCCCACTAGAAAATGGAGAAGAATTCATCGATCTCATCTTTCCATGTTTCGAAAGAGGAAAGTCCCGCATCGAATACATCGAAGCACTTTTTGCCATCGAAAACCATCAAATTCTTTCAGACCAATTGGAGGACAATGGATTTGAAGTGATGCTGAATTTGATGGAGTTGCGTGGGAAAAACGAAGGAGTAACCTACCCCCTCTCCACCCGCTGGGGCCCACAACCCAACAGCTACCTCCGCCTCCGAAAAGCAGAGCGAAGCCGCATCGACGATACCATCTACTACGAAATTGAAATGGAATTGGCCTGCGATCTCTACCACTGGGAACAAAATGGCCAAACCGGACTTTGGGGACGCATCGAACAGGCCAGCATTCGGGCCAAATTCCCCATCAAATAATACATCAGTCTCATCCTCTCCTCCCCTTGCAGAGGGAAAAGCTCCGGCTTTTCTCCTTTGCTTGCGGGACACAAAATCATCGCCCTATGTCAAAGACACAATTCCTCTCTCTTACCCTCCTGCTGATCTGCCTACAATCCTGCAGCCTCTACCACCGAGTCGATCCAGACAAGCAATTGTCCCAAAATGACATCGCTCAAGACATCGGCGAGCTGACACATTACCTCCAACATGCCCACTTCGATCTCAATTGGGACGGAAAAGAACAGGACATCCTCCAAGGCCTCCAAACCATCTCCTCCCAAGCCCTCAGCACCGCAGAACTGAAAACAAAACTGGACGCTGTCCTCCGACAAGTAGATGATGGCCACACCCGCATCGTGACGGCCCGTGAAATCCACAGAGCGCCAAAGGACAAACGCAAATTCACTTATCTATCACTGGACGAAGAAACAGCCTATCTGAAAATCCCTCATTTCTCCGACCGCTTCCAACTGGCCCAAATACTCGACGAATTGCAGACAGACCAACACAACTACCAAAGACTCCTCATCGACCTGAGAGGCAATCCCGGCGGCAATGTCAAGCATGTCCAGTACTTTCTTCGCCATTTCACAAGCGACAGCCAAGCCATCTGTATCCAACAAGAAATCAAATGCCAAAAAGGATACATGGGCACCGTCGAGTGCCTAGACTATGTCCTCAAAAAGGGATACAAGAAAAATGGAAGATACCTCACAAAGAAGTGCAAAACCAAAACATCCAAACAGCAAAAAACCTTTGCCAAAAAATACTTATTGGTCGATACCAAGACAGCATCCGGAGCCATGCTGGCCAGCTACCACCTCATCGAGAACGGCTGCACCAGCGTTGGCAGCCAACCCACTGCAATCTTCAACACCTTTGGAAATCCTCGGACCTACCGCCTGCCCAACAGCAATCTATGGGTCAACATCAGCACCGCCCGCGTCATCCTCAACGAGCAACACAACAATCGGCAAAAGGACCAACTACACTGCGACATTCAAAGCACAGAAAGCATCCTGGGCAACATCCTGCAAACCATCCAATCAGAGGAGAAAAAATGATCAAAATCTTCAGCCCACCCGAATGATGAAATTCACCGCATAGTACTTCGGCCGATTCAGTCCAGTGTACTCAGAAGTGGTCCGCTCCTCTATGGTCACATTGACCGTATGCTTGTGAGCGCCAGCAGCTTGCGTCTTTTGCTTTTTGACATTGCCACCCCCAGTATCAATCCCTGAATATTTACCAGAGGAAAAATCGCGCTTGTACCAACTGGAAGCATATTTATGAGAATGGTTGCCTATCTTACTGGTGTCATAGGTCTTTTCGAATTGTTCGACTTTGTGGGTATGCGGATCAGGACCGCCAAGCGCACCAAGATGGGCATCCTGGCCAGCACCTACCGGGAATCGGTTTTGCATATCTGGCAGCAGCAGACTCGACTTGCCAGCTGGGTCTATGTTTAAGGCCTTGGCCAATTCATCAAAGTTGGCATCGCCAATGGCCTTGCGTGTGATTTCCTGTTTGTTGCACCGACACCAACCTTGCGGGATGAGATCTCCGGCATACATGACGATGGAACCGATGGGCATTTCTATATTTGACATGCTGATTTTTTTACGGGTCAATGAATGGAAGCCATTGAATTCATGGCGATCCGGATGATGTAAGACATGGCTGCATACTTGGGCCGATGACCTCCCTCCACACCTCCTGTTCGACGATCAGGTACGCTCACTTCTACTTTGTGGATATGGTCAGGCTCAGCCTGTGTTGATTGTTTGGCAACGTTGCCGCCACCTGTATCCAAGCCTGTATGTTCTTTGTCAAACCAACCTGGATTGTCCAAATTTCGTTTGTACCAGCCAGATGTATATTTGTGTGCATGCTTTCCATTGGCACTGGTGGTAAACTCCTGGCTCTGTCCCTTTATCTCATGGGTGTGGGGATCGGGCCCATCATTGCTTCTCAAGGCTGCATCTTCTCCCGCACCTACTGCAAAATGGTCTGTCAAATTGGGCAGTACCAACTGGTTTTCATTTGGGTCGATGCCCAAGGAGCGCGCCAAGGCTTCAAAGCTGTCTGCCCCAATGTCTGTTTTGGAAATGCTTCGCCCATCACAAACTGCCCACCCCTTGGGCACCTTGCCACCAGGGTAAAACAAAATCGTCCCAATGGGCGTCCCACTCCGCACCTTCAAGAAAAAGAAATCCGACTTTCCCTTGGCATCTTCCTCTATCAAGAGGAGCATGTACTTGGTATTCCAACAAGGATACACCAATAAAGAATGATTGAAGTTCAACGGATCAATTTCGATCACTTTGGAGGCCATTGTCCCCGGAGGTAAATCCACCCCGTCGGGCTTGATCATGGGCTGAATGATCTTGCCATAGCGATCAAATTCTTGGCAAACCAACAAGGCCTTGTTCTTGGGATCTCTGTTGTTGGTAAAGGTAAAAATCCATTTCAGGCCCAAGGCTCGCCCATAGTCTGCCGTATCTCCGTCGAGCATGGCACGAAATTGAATGATGGTCAAATCCTTGAGATACAATACCAACTGTGCCACTCCCTGCCCAGCTTCTACATCGGCCACCAATTTGAATTGAGTGGACTTGATGAGTTTGACCTCCAATGAACCCGTATCCTGTGTGATCACAATGGGCGTTTGCGAATCGATGACAATGGGGCCCTCTTGGTCCGTCAACGCCTTGTCAGAGCGGACAGTTGGCGGCACGTCCCGCAACTGATCCTTGTCGCTCAAGAAAATGGGATACAGCAGCCGCTTCCTGGTATTGGACATGCTCCACCGCAAAGTCACCACATCCTCCTTGGAAACCGTAAATACATCGGAGGCAAAATAGTTGACATAGGGCTCTGTGCTTCGATTTTCCAAACGCAACTTGATGTCCTGTTGCTGGAAGGGCTCCTCCGAATCCATGTGCTCATACAAGCTCACCGAAATGCTCACATCCCGATTGGAACGCCCCTTGGGATTTGGAATGATCTTCAAGTCGTACAGGTTGAACAGCACCAAGCCTTCATCCGGAATCTTTTCCAGATCATTGAGCAATTCCACCCGCACCTTTTTGTTTTCAATTTGAAATGGCGGATCATCACTCGACCAGTCCTGGGGATTGACCGCAAAATCATTGGAACTGATGAAGGCATCTGCCTCATCCAACTTTCCAAAAGGCAATTCAATGACAGCCTTGCCACATGAAATGCTGGAGGTCGCTGGATTGACCAACTGCAGCTTGATCTCTCCAGGAGTCACTGCCTCCGAATCGATCTCCAGGCGGTCGTGAATCAAACTAATATCTACAATTTTTTCAGACACAAAGCAGGCGATTTTAGGTTGACAATTTGGTCGCTTATTTCAACACCTTGATGATGTAGTATGCCGAGTAATAAGGTGGCATGTTGTCATGCGACTGCCCACCTCCAACGGTATTCTGCGTGACTTGGTGGCCATGCTTGCCATCCCAATTTGTATGAATGGTCCGCTGATCGTGCTTCTCCTTGCGTGGATCACCAGCCCTGGCATGATCCCAGGCCCATCCCCCATCGGAAGCCCCAATGGCATGTTTGTGCTCTCCTCCTTGTACGACAGCTACAGAGTGATTGTGGGGGGGAATTTGCTCCGTTTTCAATGTGACATTTTCGACCCCTCCCATTTTATTTAGAGGGTACTCTGAGGGCTTTACCCCGATCAAAAACCGTCCCATCAAGGAAGGAATGTGCAATTCATTGTTTTGACCATTCAAGGCAGTAACCAAGGCATCAAAACTCTGATGACAATAGTCTCCGTAATTCGCTGGAACAGTTCCAAACTGCTTTTTGTAGGCCTGCGTCCATTTGCCAACAAACTGCATTCGACTCACTTTCTGGCCATTGCAAATCATCCAGCCATACGGTATCCCGCTTTTGGCTACATCTCCCATGTAGGCCATGACAGAGCCCAGAGGGCTATTGGGTGGTGTGATCATAAGACTTCTGGTTTCTATTTTTAAGGTTGAATTTTCATCACCATCTGTGACATACAGAAAATAGGTGGTCGGACGATTGGGAAAATCGCAAAAACTGCCCGATGTCGCAGCGTGTTCGTTGACCACCCAAGTGGCAGCAATGCCAGTAGGAGGCTCCGGACTGTTCTCTCGCAAGGGTAGTATTTTTCCCTCATTGTTGAACTCCTGCCCAATGAGCAATATCTTATTGTTCCGAGAAGCCGGTTTCCGAAAGGACACCAACCACTTCAATTCCACCAAGCTCCCCGGATCACGAGCGGCCTTTCCGTCTTGGCCCTTGATGATGAAATACAAAATGTCTGTTTGCAGGCAATAAATGCGCAGCTCACTTCGCCCTCGATTGTTCTCAACATCTGCAATTAAAGTCAACTGAGTCGAATTGATCAACTTGACCTTGAGGCTGCCATCAAGTTGATGAATGGGAATGGGGTCATTGCTGTCAATGAGGTAGGCATCGCTTGCTTCCAATGGCTGCCCCTGTACAGCTTCCTCCAAATTTTGGTGAAAGATCACAGGCTGGATGGCCATTTTTCTGGCTGTCCCAGATATTTGCCAAGTCAAATTGGCCTCCCCAAATGGATGAACATAAAAAATATCGGAAACAAAAAAGTTGACGTAGGGAATCGACTCGCCAGAGGGAACAGTCAGCGTCAGCTTGAGGGGATAACTAGGGCTGCTGTACTCATGGGACAGATTTACCAGCAGATCCAACTCTCGATTCTTTTGCCCAGCCGGGTTGGGATATATTTTGATGTCATACAAATAAAATTGCAGCTCCTCCCCTGCTGAAATCTGTTTTCTCTCATTGGCAAACTGAACTTTCAAGTAGTGGTCATCCGGACCGCTCGGGGTGCTCCGCCCTTCTTCATACCAATCGATGCCACTCACCGAGGTCTGGAATTGGTTGCTGCCCGTCAAAGCCCATTCATCCGTCTGTTTACCAAAGGGGATGCAGCACTCTATCAGGTCGCAATCAATGGCCTCCCCCTGATCATTGCGCACGACAAAAACCAATTGTCCATTGGTCATCTTCACATCACTTACCTGGAGAGAATCCTTGTCCAGATGTACAGTTGTGGTACCGCTGTTTTTAAGTGGTTTCGCCATCTGTTGGTGTTTCGTTTTTTTGCAAAGCATCCGATAATTTCAGCCACCCCTCGGCCAACTCATTGCGCTTGCTGTTGGGAAAGGTCGCCATGTCGTTTGCTTCTTCAATATTTGTATTTTCCCAAACCGTCTTGCCCTCGTTCACGGGCTGGTCTTTTTGCCAGATGTTGACGCCCGAGCGATACAACCAAGACAAGCGCCCCTGTATATCCGTGGGCTTGGGCATGCGCAATCGATCCGGGTCCACCATCAGGGGCCCAATCCGGAAAGTCACATCCATATTGTTCAAGGCATCTTCTACCAAGCGATTGGGCAGATTCAGTTCCACCGTCGGCAACAAACCAGAGACCGTATGGACCACACCGCGAGGGTCCAGCAAAAGGGTCAAATAATGGTAGTTGCGATCAGCCTCCTCCTTGGTCGCATCATTTAGCGGGACGGTCAATACAGAGCGTTCCTCAATGAAAGAATTCTCGATCTCAGAGTGGTTGGTAACAACATAAAAGGTCGAAAAGTCCGATTCGTCAAAGTAGCCAATGAGTCCATTTTGCGGCAACTGATCTTCGCCCACATAAAAAGGCAATGGCACCTTCGTCAGTCCAAAAGCGATGTCGTCCACTTCGCCAGGCGAATACAATTCTGGCCGCTGAAAATCCAACAACGGTCGCACTCTTCCCTTCACTGCCATCTCCACCCGCGAACGAAGCAACGCCAAGGGCCGACCAATCAGGGTAGACAAGCCCTTCTTATCGCGCACGCCATTCGGGTCGGTGATCCAACTGGTGACATCTATGTTTTCCAAAAACGCAGACAATGCCTTTCCCTGATCTCCACTCAAACTCAAGAGCTGATCGACAAAGGCCTTCAAAAAGACATTGCGGATGTCCATTCCTTCTCCCAATGGCACCTCCTTGGAAGGATTGACTTCCTCCCGAATGAGAAACTTTCCATTGCGTTCATAAAAAATCAAAGAACCTTCCAACCCACCATCTTTGTCAAAAACCATCAAGCTTTTGTCCAAGTGATTGGGCAGGATCCATCCTGCGAGAGGAGAATTGTTTTCTGACTGCTCGACAGGAGGTGCTTTGTCTTCTACCTCCCCATCTACCCATTGCATATCCATACGGGCAGCCTGCAGGAGGCGCGGGGGCAACTGAGCCATGCGCTTGCTGTCGCCAGTGAGTCTTGAGTTATCCATACCTGGTCCTTTGGGAATGTATTCTGTATCGGAAGAGATGAACATCTTGTCGGAATCAAAAACACCATTGGGATAAAGCCCCAATCCGAAGCCATCCGTGATGCGGACATAATGGGTCAACAAATACCCACTGCGCAGCGGGAAATAGCGATTGACTTCCTCCCCACCTTCGTAATACGGATTGCCTCTTGGAATGCCATAATGCATGCGCTGCAGCGCCTCTTGGCTCACACCACTGGTCTTGGTGATCAACAATTCGGAGGGCATGGGATTGGACAAATCGTACTGCAACCAAAGGTCGTTCAAGCCATTGAGGCGCTGGGTAATGATGTCAAAACTGTCCAACAACTGCACGATGGTTTCCAGCACAGATCGCTGCACCGGATTGAGTTGCTCTTGTTGCAATTCGCGCAAACGCTCGCGCAAAATCTGCGGCATTCGCGACGAGAGCAAGCTGCGACCCTTTTCTTCCAAAAAATACACATCCACAGCCGAGGAGTCCACCGCCGGGGGAGTCACTGTTTTGTCCCATTTCAAATCCATCTTCTCATCATCCAGCTGCCAATGGTCCATCCAACTGCTGGCATTGGTCTGCGGGTAATCCGGCGGGAGCAAACCCTGGTTTTGAAAAAAGTATACATCCCAGTCGAGAAAGAGAGGCGACCAGGGCGGAGTGTAGGTCTGAAAAGAAACGAAGGACGGACGTCGCCCCGTAAAGCCAGCCTGCTCGGCCAACAGATAGGCATCAAAGCCAGCGTATTTTTCCGGATTCCAGATCATGGTTTGCTGAATGCGCGCCTCCTTTGCATGGCCCTCTGCAATCCAATCCGATAAATTGGGATTGAGCAAAATGAATTCTTCCAACAAAAGAGGAATCTCCTTGGGCAACTGATCTTGCTGTGGAATATCGGGAATGCTGATGTGAATGTTCTCGCCACTTGTGTGCAATCGAAGACTCTCGATGGTCTGTCCCGTGTAGCGGCAATCGACCACCTCTTTGAAGTTGACCCGACGCCCGGTTTTGGCTGCGTGTACCAATACCACCGGATCACTCACCTGCCAATAGGGAGGCAACAACTCTTGTTTCAGACTGAAAAAATCCTCCTTTGTTCCACTGGCTGGACCGATCTCCAAAATGTCTTTGAGCTGGGTTTGCAGATCGTCGATTTGGGCCTGCCCCGTTTGCAACTGTCCGCCCAGCTGCCCCAAGGCTTTGTTCGCATCTTTGGCCTTTGTCGCCCATGCCGCTTTCTGACTACCCGCCTTTTTGCTGGCATACAAACAGGTGTACAACTCCAACTGCTTGGCCTCGTAAAGCTCTGCCCAGCGGTTGCAATCGGCCTGTACTTGGTTGAGTTGTCCCAAGACGGGCATGGCCTCACTGTACAGTCGCTTGACTTTTTTGGCTTCCTCCTCCGTCTGTGCCTCTCGCTTTTTCAACACCGCCCACTGGCTGCCACTTTGCTCCGGATCAAACCAGGATTGGTGAATCATCCGATCCAACAGCCCTTGTCCACCCGGCAGAGTAAACTCGTCGAGCATGCCCTTTTCATAGGCTTGGATCAGTCGGCCAGCCAACTCTACTTCCTCTTCTGGCACGTCATATTCCTCCAACTTGGTCGTGATGAACTTGATGAGCGCATCCATACTGGAGTTGGCAATGATGATGCCCGGGATGGTTTCCTTCCTGTTGCGATCGATCTTTGGTTTGCCCGATTCGGAGTTCGACTTTTTCTCATTGTCATTTTTCTGGCCATACCAATGGATGGAGTGCATCCCCCCTTGGCACAGCATCAGCGGAGACCACTGCGACGGCTTTTTACCCAACCATTTTTGAAAGGCCAACTCTGCCGCTTCCAGTCCTGCCATTTGCCCAATGCTCATGCTCAGTCCTTCCAATTTTTCCAACAAAACCGCCGGATCAAAACTTCCCACCTCCTGATACAACGGGTCTTTGGTCGGATCTTCATACCAACCACTGACCATGTAACTCAAGTCAAAATGATCGACATCATTGCTCTTGTCATCGATGATGGTTTCCAAATCATTCAGAGAGTCCACCATACTGAAGACGCGCAGGTTGTTGATGGTGTAGGCGTTGAAGGTCATGTCCTCCATGCCCACCGCCGATAAGTTGGCCGTTTCGCCTTCCTGCAAGGGCCATTGGTCTGCATCGAGTTCGAAGACCTTTCCGATTTGCCGATAGGCCAATTTTCCATCTTCGGGATTGCGGACCAAAAAGTTGGTGCCTCTTTCCAGATAATCGCTTTGGACCAGCCAAAACCGCATTTGCAATTCCTTGTCCTCATCCAGCCACAGCCGCGACACCAACCATCGATTGGGGACTTGTGGAAAGACCGGATCGCCCCCCTCTTCTTCCTGCTGTCCAAAACGCAAGCCTTTTGGCAATTCCCAGCGAATGTGTACACCCAGATCGGGTATGCCCTTGCCCTTGTCTCCCAAGTCATCTAGACGCGCCGCATGATCGACTGCGTTGGTCCGGGGAAAGGCTGCCGTCTTTTGCAAGACCATCTTTCTGTAGTCTGCCGGACTGCGCGCCCACTGCCCATTCTCTATTCGCCGCAGGGCATAATCCACCAGCATGGCTTCCAAACGAAGTGGAACCAGTAGGCGGGGGCCGTCGTATTGTCCTGTCGTTGGCATAGAGTTGCTTATTTCTTTTTGCGATTGAGTTTCCCACTGGGGGTATAACTGAAATAGCGGGGCGAATTGATCAGCTCCACGCCCATGTCTCTGGGACGCAAACTGCGGGCCTTCACACTGGTGTCATGGACCTTGATGGCCCCCAGCACATTGCGCCGCAAGTTGCGAATATTGAGCGTGCGTTTTTCTTTGTTGCGGAAGTCCTTGTCCTGCAATTGGTACATCACACTGTTGCCGGAGGCATCCTCATAAGGCTTGCCAATTTCAAATTCGCCCTTGAATTTCCGCAGGGCCATCTCATAGGTAAAGCTGACCTTGCCATCCACAATTGTTTCCTTGGCCGTAAAACCAGAAGTGGCTCCCTCGGAGGGTTCTTTGATCAATACTTTTTTGGGAACACCTTGAAAGAGCACCAGGATGACGGTGGGCGAAAGCGGACTGATTCGCAATGCTGGAATCATTTGTTGTTTGTCCTTCGGATCGGCATTGGTGCTTTTGTAGCCCACAATTTCCAAGCCTGTCCACTGGGTCACGATGGGCGAGCGAAACAGCAGACCAGCGATGGTTCCAATTTCTTGGGGAATCTTGGCCAAGGGCTTTCCCATCATTTCGGCCCGGTGGTTGATCATGGCCTGCTCAATGTCCACTTTGATGGCTTTGTGGATGGCCAGTTGAAAGCGGAAGTCTACGCTGTTGTGGACCCCAACGCTCAAAGCTCCGTTGATGAGACTGTCGATCCAATTGGGGTCGATGTAAAAAAAGCGGAGAGCATTCGTGCGCAGCAATTGCTTGTTGGCCTCGTCGAGTCGGTCTTGGTAATGGACCAATTCTTGGGAGGGGATGTTGTACAATTTGGAAAGCTTGCTCAGCCATTCGCGGGCGGGCAGATTCTTTGCCATCACATCATTGGCCAACATTTTTTCGTCGGGCACCAAGTTGTTGAACGGCACTCCATACAACAGGCCCAACAATCCGAGCCATTCGATCAAACTGTCTGGCAAGGGCGTTTCCTTGCGAATGAATTCGATGAGATTTTTCAGTCCGGGATCATCCTGCTTGGTCACCTTAGCGGCAGGGGTTGCACCACGCAGTCGGAGGCCTTTCCTCTTCTTCTTTCGAGGAGCATAGGTCGATGTGTCCGCCTGGAAAAGCGTCTTCATCATACCTGCCATTTTCTTTGCCTTTTTCATAGACTGTTTATTTCTCAATTCAGTAGTTCGTCCACCAATGCCTGTTGCAGTTCATCGCTCAGTTCGAAAAGTCCTTCATAGGTTTTCTGGGAGACGATGCCCGGAAAGTCCTTGAGTTCTTCGTCGATTTGTGCATCTGGCGAGATGGTTTTGGTAAAGATTCTTTTGGCCATTTCTACTTTTTCCAAAAATTGCTTGAAGAAGGTATCGATGGCAAAATCGGGCGACAACAATTCTTCGATTCGCTCCGGGGTAAAGGGATTGTCTTGGTCGGCATCGCTGGCGGTTGCCTGCAATTCGTTGCGGGTCAAAAATTCGGAAATCTTCTTCCGAGCCATCCGCTTCCAATTCAACAAGCCCTGAGAAAAATGTGCATCAGACAAAGCCAACAAGCGACCGATCTGCCAGGCCGTTGCATAGGAGGCATCAAATAGGCCATTGTCTGTGTCGTATATCAAACCCGATTCGGCACTGAAAAAAGTATCATTTTCCATCTTCCCGCCAGCCTCAATCACTGGAAGCAAGGGGCCGCGGTACCAGGCCATGGTCTTCTCCCCAATGCGGGTATTGTACTGCAAAGGAGCATACCCACCTTCCAGCGCCTCTCGGACCGCCTCGTTGCTCAGTCCATCTGTATCCGCTACTTTCAATAGGCCCGTCCCCAATCGATCCATGATTTTGAGGAAGCTCTCTTCTGGAGGTTTGCAATAAAATTCCCAGTTGACCAAAGAGGCCAGCCGCACTTTGTGGAATCGGCCGCTCTCCAAATTTTCTTTGTACACCCCTTCCGGGTTTTGTGCCAAGTATCCACTGAAACCTTCGATGGAGACGAGGTGGACGATGTTGCGCGCAAAGTTTTTTCCTTCCAATTCTTCCTGCGGGTCGGTGGCAGTTTGTGCCGGAACCTTTGGCAGGCGATTGCCCAAGACGATGCCAAACCACCCATCGGCATGCATGCCCAAAAATTCTTTGTCCCCCGTATTGACCTCGCGTACATGACTGAGATAAGGCAGCTCGTCCAGTTGTGGTGCCAGTGCCAGGAAAGTGGTCAGGTCCAAGTCGATGCAATAACAACTGGCCTCGTCGGTCTGGGGACTGGCGGTGAGGACGGGGGGAAGATAATCATTGCCAGGCTGCAGCATTTCCTCGCTTGTCCGACTCACGGCCCTGGTGCGCAATACGGCAGAGCTGGGCGCGTCGTCCACCAATAGTTCTTCGGGCTCAAAGAGCATCAAAGCCACCCAAGGAGTCGGCAATTTGTTGCTGCCGCTGTACACCTGGCGCTCCCAGGGCATGTTGCGTTTGCGAAGGACCACTTGTGGCAATACGCCTTGGTAATGAGCTTGCAGATTGGGAGGTGGATAAACGGAGTGAACTTCCTCTTCTCCCAAGACAAAGCGAGGCCCATCGACGATGAAATCCTGTTGGCGGGAAAAGTGTTTTTCGGTCAGTCCATCTCCTTTGAGTTTTTGTTCGACATTGATGCTGTAGGGTCCTGCCGGGAGCTTGGGCAGGAAGTTGTCGTGGAAGCGAATCTGGCCTGGCTCGAGGCTGGATTGTTCTGCTACAAAGTTGGCGTCATCCATCATCGCACGTTCCGTTTAATTTTTGAGAGTGATGTCCAATGTCACATTGGGGACGGCCCCGCTCATGTCATTGAAGGTTCCAGACAATTGTTCCAAATCTGTTCGCAACCAGCTCTTGTCATCGAGGCTTGTGTTGCTGCAAAGGACAAAGGCTCCGTAGAGTTCCCACTTTTGCTGGGCGGCGGCGCGCACTTCCATGCGCAGGCACATCCCCTTCCATCCGGCAGGCAGTCCGCTCTTTGGCAGGGCAAAATGCAGGCGATCGAAATTGCCAACTTTTTTACTGTCGCCAATGGCTTGCAACTCAATGGGCTGATCGGGATAAATTTGCTCGGCAGAAAAATCATTCTTCGTGAAGTAAGGAATGCTCACGTCAACTGCATTTTTCAGTGACAGCCCCTTGTCGATTTTTTTGCACAAAATCACCAACTCTTTCATGTCATCGGCATAGCAAAGCATGTCCACTGATCCGGAGTAGTTGTTTCCTCCACTGCCCAGGTATTGATTGCGTTGCAGCATCTGTCGTATGTCCAATTGTCGGTTGGTCTTGGGGACGCGCATGGGGGCCAATGGCCGAAGCAAAAATTGTTTGCCCAGCAAATTGACGCCATCGAGAATTGGCAGGTTGAAGTCTGCTGTCCAACCACAGACGTTGAGTTGTGTGTCGATGGGAGGAAGGCCCAGGAAGACCAACTGGTGGACATTGTCCGGCACCGAAACAGCACTTGCAGTTTCCGTCAACACATGACAGTCCAATGGCTGGTAAAAGGCATTGAGAAAGAACACCAAAGTGGGATCGGATACTTCTGTTTGGTAGCCGTAGGTAATATTGTATTTCTGCGGCTCCACGATGGCAAACTGATAGCTGGCCCCATCGTAGGCGTTGAAACGGATGTTTTTGTCATTTCCCGTCGCCGCATCCATCATCAATTGCTGGATGGCCGTAAAGTCCGACAGCAAACCGGGCTGGTATTGGCGCAGCGCACTTTGGAGGAAAAACTCAGCATCGGCAGATGGATCAATCGGAGGTGTCGGCGGGATGATGATCGGCTGGAAGGCCTCGGCCTTTGCTCCTTTCTCGATGTACTGAAACGTACCCATCATTGGCTCCGATTGCATATAGGCATCCAAGGACTTGGGCAGCTCCTTGAGATCGTCCACAATTTTTTGATCGCCACTGAGTCCATACAGCTCATTGACGGCGTCCATCAACTGGAGGCGCTTGGATTTTTTTGCCACCAATCCTTTGGAAATCGCTCCGATGGTATTTTGCCGCTGGGTGATCTGGTAATCAATTTTATTGGTCTGATCGCGCAGGGGAGACTTTTTGACCACATTGAGGTAGTCAAAATTGCTGATCCAGGTGACAGGGACATCCGATGGCAAAAAGGTCCTCGGTGCCAAGGTTTCCAAGCCGATGCGGGCAGCCAGGGTCTTGGATTCCGGAACACTGGGATTGACAGGCGTATTGCCCCACAAAGCAGCCGGAACATTGTTGGATGCCACTGTCCGACGCCACCGCTTAGGGCTGGTGGGATCATCGGCACCGTCGTGGGTTCCATTGAAAGTCAGGGTCACCAAATGCTGAGAAGCAATGACGTGCTTGAGTCCCATCGGACGGATGCCAAGAGGATCGGCAGGCGGCAAATCTTCCGCTGGGACAGCCTGTTCTCCATTGAAGCTCAGATCAAAGGTGGGAATGGCCGTTTCCGTAGACAAGCCCAATTCATCTGCCCGGACCACCCAAATCTTTTTCTCTCCCACCTCTATGGTGCGAATGAGTCCGTTGACGATATTGGCCCGACAGATCTCATCCTGCGGCGGCGGCGAAGCGGCCAGGAGTCGTTTGGAGCGGCGGGTGCTTTGCTTGGGTTTCTCCGGAGCTTCCGGCTGCGGCAAAAAGCCTTCGTTGAAATTTTGCCAGTCGAGAACAGCGGGTTTGCTCTCGCCCTTTTCCCCAAAGTGAATGGTAAAGGAAATGACGAACCAATCAATCTTGACATAGCCTCCCACTGGTGGACCATAGACGAACAGCTCAGCCCCAATTTCCAGTTTGAAAAACTTGTACGAAGCCCCCAATTTGATGGCCACCTCGATGTCGTAGTGAAATGGCTTCCACTGCAGCAGGAAGTTGGCCAAGGCAATGAACCATGCTTTTAGGGCACCCGACTGATAGGTAGCCGACATGCGAAAGCCCGCCATCACAGCCGACGGTGTCAAGGCAAAATAGACCTCTCCACCAATCTGCACCTGCTTGGAGACTTGCCAGTGAAAACCCACCCGCTCGATGTCCGGATAATGGGCTGGCTTTTTGAAGCGAGGATGGTAGCCTCCGACCGTCAAGACAAAGTCGCCCTTGTACGGCCCTTTGAACCAACTGTAAAACGCAAACTCTCCAAAGACCCGACAATTGGGATCGAGCAGATAAGAGCCATCCTGTATCTTGGCCCGCGCCTGGAAAATGCCTTCTCGGATTTTGTAAAATACCACCAGACCCAAGCGCACATCGATGAATGCCTTGCCCGTCTTGGGCAGGACCAGGGCCGACAGTCCCAAGATGGAAATTTGCTCCTTGGCAATGTCGATCACCAACAAGGCTCGGGAGTCGATCAGCTTGAAGGAGGTGAAGGACACCCCGACGGCAAACCACAAATTGTCCGGCTCTGGATAGATGAATTGGTTGAGCAAGGCCAAGGCTTCCGTTGGACTTTGCTTGCCCTCAAACAGGGCGGGGTTGAGCAAGGGAAGGCTCGATACCTCGTCCACGGTGGGAATGCGAAAGGCGGTGTTGTAGCCGAAGCCCAAGGACAGGCCCGTCACGAAAAAAACGGGAGGCCCACCCAGTGGCATGTTCAGCGAAGCAAAAATGAAAATGGAGCGTCCCTTCCCGTCGGGCAATTCCCCATACCCACCAAAGGCATTGATGGACAACTTGGCGGTCTTGACCAAGGCAAAGCCACTGTAGTAGTTGGGAATGTTGGGAGCCTTGAGAAAAGCCCCTGCCACGGTGACACTTCCTTTTTGAAAAGAAAGTCCGATGCCGTCCAACCCAAAGTTGGGCACAGGTGGGGGAAGCTGGGGAGGGAATCCAAGTCGAAATCCCTGCAAGGATAGATCGAAGCCACCCAATTTGAAATCCAGGTTGATGAGGAACCAGATTTTGCCATCCTTGAATTGAAAGCCAATTTTGCGCAGGCTCAAAGGCCCGAGGGTCTTGTCTATGTTGATCCACTTGGTGGAGTCATTGGAGGCGGGTGGAAGGGTGGTTTTGGGGACCTGCCAGCCACTGTCGGAGCGATGGCCCGTTTCGTTGGATTGCGAATGGACCAAGCCCGTTTTGGGGTCTTTGGCAGGTTGAAAGAGGTAAAGATTGATGTCTTGTTCGAAACTAAAAAAGCGCACTTTCCCCAAAATCTGCATGCCCTTTCGGATGCTCTTGTCGGGCTCCGATTCGTTGGGAATGTCGGCCGTGGCAATCACAATGCGAGACAGTTGGATCATAAAGGTCTCCGGATCGCTGAGGCTGTCCTGAATGACGGGGATGTTTTTGGGAAAGGTCAAAATCCCTTCTTCTCCAAAAGCGATGGAAAAGGCCAGCGGAGCGGAGGACTTGGGATCGTCTTTGTCCCGCGCCAGGGTATCGAAGAAGAGCCGCTTGTTGACCGAAAACGAAAAGTTTTTGTCGGTGGCTTTGGCCTCCAATTCTCTGATCGCCAACTGGTCGATGATCTTGATGGGGTTGGGGTTGTCCTGGTCAAAGCCAAATTGGTCCAAGACGAATTTGAGCGGATTCAGAGGATCTTCAAACGTTCCTGTGATGGTCAGGCTGCTTTGCGTTTGTTGCTCCTCTTCCTGTTTCGTCTTGGTCGCCTCCAGGTTGATCTGCTTGCCAAACAGAATGGCATCCAGGTCCAGCGTAAAACTACTGGATTCCGATTTCTTGGAAGGCACTGGCTTTTTTGGAGACATGATGCGAATGTGCTACTTTCTAGGATGCAGGAGGAACGTCGTATTTTTTCTCTTTGGTCATCGCCAGAGAGGCTCGCTTGAGTTCCAACAGTTTTGGATACTTGTTGAGGATGAAGGTCTGGCTTGGTGTAAAGCTCAATTCGAAATCCAATTTGGAATCTACCTCAGTTCCCGTCTTGGTTTTGTGGGCCTCGAACTTCTCCAGGGTCAATGTCCCATCAACGGCCTCTTTGAGTTCTTCGCTTTCCACCTCGAAGGCATCCATGACTCTTTTGAGATTGAATTTGGGAGGAACACCTTCTACTGTAAAGTCAATGGTCTCCTTTTGCGTCTCTGAATTTTTGGTGATGACACCAACGATGTCGGTTGTATCTGTTTGGCCCTCCTCGGGAAAGATGAGTGCATTGATGACAAATTTGATTGTCGATTTTTCAGTGGCCTCCGCAACCGCTGCGGTTCGGAGTACTGGCTTGGTGGACTTTTTGCGAGTCGACCGGGTTGTGGTTCTTCTTGCTTTTGCCATGTGTTGTGTATTTTACAATCAATGAATGAAAATCCTATCAATAACCAGCTAGGGACTTTCCACTGGCTGGACAATGTCTGCATTGGTCAGTACGTCCAATGCAGAAGTTTTGGTCTGCAACAATTGGGAAAAGGGTTGGAACAAGGGTGCCATTTCGATGCTCAAGCGCAGGGCCACTTCTGCTGGTTGCACAGTGGGATTGTAGCGCAGGCTTTCGAGCGTCACCAATGGTGGGAGGTAGCTCAGCGCGACGGCAGAGACACCAGCTTGGTCTTCCAGTCCTGTGTAAATGGGTTGCCGGGCCAGGTCAGAAGTGGGGCCCGTCAGTTGGTATTGGCCTTCCTCATCGGGAACAGGCTCTAAGGTCAGGTCAAAGGTATTGAATAGCTTGACTTGTAGTTTTTTCATTTTGGGGTTACAGACATTTGTGCGAGTAATATAGGAAGTTAAAAACAAAATCAGGCAATTGTATATGAAAAAAAATTAACATCCGTTTTGTCCTGCGCCTTCAACTTTTTTGTTCTGCCCATTAAACCTTCCATTCTCTGCCCGGTCTAAGGGAGCAGCTACCACTTTCTAAAGCACATTCTCCATCCAACAGGACTGTATCCACCTTGTTGTATACATGCACAAAAGACAATATTGTTTCACCACTCTAACTCCCATTTGCTATGACAAAATGTAAACGTAGTGTACTCTTTTTTCTGGCTTGCCTGGTCTTTCCGGGACTGGCCATTTGCTTGTCTCCTTCCCATTTGACTGCCTCTGTTGCAACTGCCAGCGAGGAGACAAGCCCACCGCCTTCCATTGTAAAAGTCACCATCCCCTACGACAACATCCCCTTTGTCAATCCCAATTTGCTGAGTCTCGACATCTACTACAACCAAAACGCCACCAACCGCAGGCGACCCGTCGTCGTCTATGTCCACGGCGGCGCTTGGCATGCTGGCGACAAGAGCAACACCCAATTCAAAGACGAGCTGTTCACCGACAACGGATATGTCTTTGTCAGTGTCAATTACCGCCTCTCTCCCACCTGCCCGCCTTGCGATCTGACCAGCAGCACCGCCGTGCGTTTTCCCACCCACCAAGAAGATGTGGCCAAGGCCATCCGATGGGTATATGACAACATTCGGCCCTACGGTGGAGATTCGCGACGCATCTTCCTTCTGGGACATTCCGCTGGCGCGCAAATCGTCAACATCATTTCGACCAATGAAAAATTTCTCAACGGCGTAGGACTCGATTTGGGAGACATTGGATGTACTTGCTCACTGGATGCAGGGGTATTTGATGTGGCAGAAGAAATTCGCACAGCTGCGACAACCAATAGGAGACAAATGCTGCTCAACGCCTTCGGTCTCAACCCTGCCAACTGGCCCGCAGCCTCTCCCCTGCTCAACATTTCCAGAGGAGAGGACATCCCCAATTTCTTGCTCGTCCACCAAAACAGCCGACGCTTCAAACACAATCAATTCGTCAACGAGCTGCAAAGCAAAGGACACAGCGGCGACCTGTTCAATGCCTTTCCCTTCAACCACAGCCAAATCAATCAACTGCTGGGCGACTACAGCACAGCCGCCACCATGACCACCGAGGTATTGGACTTCTTTCAAGACTGTCGCTTCAATTGGCGGACCAGCAGCGGAGAAGAACAGACAGAAGAAGCCCTCGACATCTCCCCCATCCCCACCAAGGACTGGCTCAACATTCGCAGCCGAGATTTGGACAACCAGCAGCTCTCACTTTTTGATCTGCAAGGCCGATTGTTGACAACGCAAACATTCAGTGGGAGTAACACGCGCATTGACCTGAGCAACTTACCAGAAGGGGTCTACCTATTGACCATCCAAGAGGCCAATGGCAAGCAAGTGATGCAGCGAAAAGTTCTCAAAGGAAGTGTGGGCTATAGGTAAACAGAAACCGTCAGCACCAACATGGTAAACAAGGTCAGGATCAACAACAGAGGCATGACGAAGCGAAGCCATTTGTCATAGGTCACATTGACCATCGCCAGCGAGGCCAGGATCAGGCCCGTCGGTGTAATGAAGGCCATCAATCCCATCCCGTATTGGTAGGCATGAACGATGAACTCTCGATTGACACTGACCACATCTCCCAAGGGCGCCATCACAGGCATGGACAAAACTGCCAGACCAGATGAGGATGGAATGAAGAAGGACAAGCCTGCGTAGAGGAACAACATCAGATTGATGAATACGCCCTTGGGAGTTCCTTCTACTACATTGGACGAGTACTGCAAAAGGGTATCGCTGATCAAGCCGTCTTCCATCAGCACCGTCACACCCCTGGCCAGCCCAATGATCAAGGCCACACTCAAGAGGTCATTGGCCCCCTTGACAAATTCGGCCACAAAAACTTTCTCCTTGATCTGCGCAATGACACCCACCACAATGGCGCCCACAAAAAAGATGGTCGTCATCTCCATGAACCACCACTCCAGTTGGGACACCCCATAAATCATCAAGACAAAACAAGCCAGAAAGAGCGTCAGGATCAATCGAATCCGAGTGGTAAAGGAAGCAGCATCTGCCTTGTTCTTGGTCCCAAACTGTTTTTCAATCTCTTCCTTTTGGCTGAAGATGATGGACCAGGAAGGGTCCTTTTTCACCCGCTCGGCATAGCGAATGATGTACCACAAACAAATGCCTGTCCCTACCACCAACATGAACAGGCGACCGTAAATGCCCGTCGTCCAATTGATCCCTGCCGCATCCGAGGCAATGATGGCACTGAAGGGATTGACCGTAGAGCACATCGTCCCAATGGCAGAGCCAATGTAAATCGCCGCCAAGGCCACCATGGCATCGTAACCAGCCGCCAAAAAGACGGGCACCAGAATGGGATAAAACGCAATGGTCTCCTCCGCCAATCCGAAGGTCGTACCACCAATGGCAATCAAACTGGTGATGAGAACGATCAACAAAGATTCTCGCCCCTTCATCGCCTCGGCCAGCCAGGCCACACCCGCATCGAAGGCCCCACTGTAGTTGACCACCCCAATGAAGCCCCCAATGATGAGGACAAATAAAATCACACCAATGGCTTTGGTAACACCCTGCAGCGGCGATTGAATAAAGGCTGCCAGCCCTTGTGGCCGGGCCTCCATCTCGTAATAGGTACCGGGAATGCCGACGGGTTTCCAAATGTCCCCACTGGTAAATTTTTCCAGCGGAATCGTCATCCCCAATTGATCGAGGGTTTGCTGGGTGGCGGGATAAGTCTTGTTGCCATCCTTGGCTTGGTGGGTGAATTCGTTGTTGTCCTTGTCGTAGGCCAGGCGTTCGAAAGAGCCAGCCGGGACCAGCCAAGTGAGCAGTGCCACCAGGGCAGCGATGAGGAGGAGGACGGTGTGGGCCGTGGGAAATTTCATAGGTATTGACTAGCTGGTTTCAGATTCCGACAAAAGACTATACATGATATTTCTTAACCGTATTGCGCCCCAACTGATACATGTGAACCTCGTCGGGTCCATCCGCCAGGCGAATGACGCGGGCAGCGGCAAAGAAGCCAGCCAGTGGCGTATCACCACTCAGCCCCATGCCACCAAAGGCTTGCATGGCCCGGTCCACCACCTGCTGTGTCATGGCAGGGGCGACGATTTTGATCATGGCGATGAGGTCGCGGGCGCCTTTGATGCCGTGTCGGTCAATGGTGTCGGCAGCGGAGAGGGTCAGCAGGCGGGCCTGTTCGATTTCGCAGCGGGAGCGGGCAATGTCTTGGCGGATGCTGCTGAAGTCTTTGAGGTGGCGGCCAAAGGCTTGGCGCTCGGCCACGCGCTGGCACATGAGTTCGAGGGCGCGCTGGGCCATGCCCACCAGTCGCATGCAGTGGTGAATGCGGCCAGGTCCCAATCGGCCTTGGGCAATTTCGAAGCCGCGGCCTTCTCCAAGCAGCAGATTGTCGGCGGGTACGCGTACATTGGTCAGTTGGATTTCGGCATGGCCGAAGGGAGAGTCGTAGGCGCCAAAGACGGCCAAGGGGCGGACCACTTCCAGACCTGGGGTGTCCATGGGGACGATGATCATGCTTTGCTGGACGTGGCGGGCGGCGGAGGGGTCGGTTTTACCCATGACGATGCACAGCTTGCAGTGGGGATGCATGGCGCCGGAGGACCACCACTTGCGTCCGTTGATGACATACTCATCTCCTTCCTTGACAATGGCTGTTTCGATGTTGGTGGCATCGGAGGAAGCGACCCGGGGTTCAGTCATCAAAAAAGCAGAGCGAATTTGTCCGTCCATCAGGGGCATCAGCCAATCGGACTGTTGCTGGGGCGTGCCATATTTGGCCAGCACTTCCATGTTGCCCGTATCGGGTGCGTTGCAGTTGAAGACCTCGGAAGACCAAGGCACTCGTCCCATGAGTTCTGCCAAGGGAGCATATTCCAAATTGGTCAGACCGGGACTCAGCGAGCCATATTCTTCTGGCAAAAACAAATTCCAAAGTCCCTCTGCCCGGGCCAACTCCTTGAGTCGTTCCATGTCGGGATGTACTTTCCAGGCATTGACTGGGTCGTGTACCCAAGCCTCGTAGGCGGCTTCCAGGGGATAGATGTGGGCATCCATGAAGGCCTGGAGCTTTTGTCGGAGCTGCTTGACCTTGTCGCTGTATTCAAAATTCATAGGTCGGGTGGTATTCGGTTTGTTGTACCGACCTAGTAACTCGTCTCGTCCATTTTCACTTTGCCCCAAAAAGTACGGTACACAATAAAGGTATACAATAATACCAAAGGTACCCCTATCACCACAAAAATCAGCATGATGCCCAGGGATTTTTCGGAGGCCGCTGCATTGTAAACCGTGATGCTGTTGGCCAGGTCTTCGGTGGAAATGAGCAAGGTGGGATACAGCTCGATGGCCACCAAAATCAGGAGCAGGCTGATGGTGAGGGAGGAAAAGAAAAAGGCGATGAGGAAGCGTCGGCGACTGACCAAACGAGGGATGTTGGCAATGCTCAACAAGGCCAAGACGGGTATGACAAATAAGACGGGTTGCTCGCGGAAGTCATCCGATAGATGGGGAATGTACAACAAGGTATACAAGCTCACCAAAGCAAACAAGACCACAAAGGCCGCAATGGCCACTTTCAAGAGTCGTTCTACTTTTTCGAAAAGGCGCCCCTGGGTTTTCAGACAGAGGTAAATGCCTCCGTGCATGCTCATCAAGGCCAGAGTCGTTCCTCCCAAAAGCAAGGCATACGGATTGATGAATTGCCAGCCACTGCCGGAAAACTCGTGGGTTTCATCCAGCGGAATGCCCTGCAGCACATTTCCCAACACCACTCCCAACAAAACGGCCAGCAGAATGCTCGAAAAGCTGTAAACCACATCCCAGCCTCTTCGCCACCATCTCATGGGCTCTTTGCTGCGAAACTCAATGGAAATGGCTCGCAAAATGATCCCCAACAAAAATACCATAAAGGGAACGTACAAAGCAGAAAACAAGGTGGCATACAAGACCGGAAATCCTGCAAAGAGCGTCCCGCCCCCGATGACCAGCCACACCTCATTGCCATCCCAGACCGGCCCCACTGCATTGAGGGCAATCCGTCGGCTTTTGTCTTTTTTGAAAAACAGATGCAAGGCACCTGCGCCCAAATCAAATCCATCCAAGATGGCGTAGCCGGAAAAAACGGCTCCCACGACCAAAAACCACCAGGTTGGATAATCGATGCCTAAAAAGCTGGCCATATGATCAAGGTTTTGTTTGTTTGGCAATCACATCTCCTACCTCGCTCTGATTCGGCCGATGATCAGCCAAAGCAGCATCCGCAGGACCGTGTTTGATTTTTTTGTTGAGTAGATAGAGAAACAGTGCCAACAGCAGCACATATACAATGGTGAACATGATCAGAGAAAACAGAACTTGCTCTGCCACCACGGCCTTGGAAAGGGCCTCTGAGGTTCGCAGCAGGCCGTACACCACCCAGGGTTGGCGCCCCATCTCCGCCGCAAACCAGCCCGCCTGATTGGCAATCTGAGGCAGCAGCACAGCCAGGACAAAGATGCGCAGCAGCCACTTTTGCTCAAACAATCGCCCCCGCCACCAATAAAAACAAGCCAAAAAGGTCAAGCCGATCAAGGTCATTCCAATGGCAATCATGATGTGGTAGAACTGAAAGACCGCATTGATGGCCTGTGGCTGTTCGTCCTTGGGAAAGTCGTCCAGGCCCCGAACGGGATGGGAGAAATCAAAATGGGTCAAAAAACTGACGCCCCCTGGAATGCTGATGCCCGTGGTTTGCTTTGTCTCCGGGTCCACCCAGCCCAGCAAGTATAGATCAGCAGGAGCCAAGCTGTCGAAATGGCCCTCCATGGCCGCCAACTTCGCAGGCTGGTGCTCCGCCACAATCTCCGCCGAGCGGTGTCCGGTCAGCAATTGAGAAAAAGAGAAGACCGTCGCCACCAGCAAGGCAATTCGAAAGGCCTTTTTGGAAATTTCCACATAGCGACTTTTCAAGAGGTAATAGGCGTGGACACTCAACACCAGGAACGCCCCAGCCAAAAAAGCACCGATCCACACGTGCAAGATGCGATCGACACTGGAGGGGTTGAATACCATGGCCCAAAAATCGACGATTTCCGCCCGGGCCTCCATGCCCTCCCCCACGACGTGAAAGCCCGCCGGAGTCTGCATCCAACTGTTGGCCACCACAATCCAGATGGCCGAAAACATGGACCCTAGGAAGACCCCAATGGTTGACAAAAAGTGCATCAGCGGACTGACTCGATTCCAACCGAAGAGCAAAATGCCCAAAAAACCACTCTCCAGGGCAAAGGCAAAGATGCCCTCCGCAGCCAGCGCACTGCCAAACACATCGCCGACATAGCGCGAGTAGGTCGCCCAATTGGTGCCAAACTCAAATTCCATGACAATGCCCGTGGCAACCCCAATTCCGAAGGTCAGCGCGAACACTTTGATCCAAAATCGGGTTAACTGTTCGTATTGCTTGTCCCCGGTTTTGAGGTACAGGCCCTCGAAGATCACCAACAGCAATCCCAGACCGATGCTCAAAGGAGGATAGATGTAGTGAAAGGCAATGGTGAAGGCAAATTGTATGCGAGATAGTATTTCAACATCCATGACTGTGGGTTTAGATTTGCGTCTATCGGTAAAACCATTTTGCCAAAACCTCAGTTTCCCAAGCCCATCTGTTTAGACAGTGTATAAATACAAAAGTATGAGAACTTTTGGGTACTCAAATTGTGCCTTTGAACGGCCGCCAATTATTTTTTCACTTTTTTCTGGCCCAAAGGCAACGAAATCGAATGTCGTGCATAATGAGGGTGAACGTTCGTCGAAAATGAAGAGGCAAGACTGCAACTTCGAATCGTTAACAAACAAAAGTGTTCAAATGAAAAATTATAGATTCCTGTTCCCTGTGCTCCTCCTGCTGATCGGCTTTTCGGCCTGCAAAAAGGATGCATTTGAGGAAACCATTACCGAAGTCGAGACAGAAACACCCGTACAAAAGACTGGAAGCGTTGCTTTCCTACTCGTCGAACCAGATGACAATGTACTCGATGGGGTAGACATCAAAATATACGAAGAGACCACCCTGGTGGGAGAAGGCAAAACAGACATGGATGGCAAACTGGAAGTCGACCTGGGCATCCTCGCCAATCCCAGCAGCACCATTTACCTACTGGCTGCCAAAGAAGACTACAATGACAAAGCGGAAAGACTGGAGGTGGACGACATCCGAGATACCGAACATAAGATCACGATGGCCCCCATGTCGGCCAACGCCCTGGGCATGAATACACAACTCAGAGGCCTACTGTCCAACCAAACGGTGCAGCTCTCGGGAAGGATAGAAACCCAAAATGGGGACCCACTGATCAACACCTTTGCATTCTGCTTTGACCAGGCTGCGCTGAACAATGATTCAAGTGCATTTACCGCCATTTTGCTGCCAGATGCCGATGGAAATTACGAGTTCCTGGCCCCCGCCAATGTCCCCTTGTTCTTCACCGTACTCGCATTTGACGTTTGCTCCCAACGACTCTTGGTTTCTTATGCTGACCAAGATTTGGACCTGGGCGATGGCCTGTGGGCAGAAAACATCGGTCCATTCGACATGGATGCACAATTGGAGCTGACAACAGTTGACGCCCTCGGTTTTGTCACCAAGACCATTGAAGGAACTGCGGTGGACTGCGATGGCCAGCCATTGGAAGGAGTGACGGTAGAAGTTTCGACAACAGCCTCGGGAAGTCAGACAAGCATACAGGTAGTCACCAATGCCAATGGAGAGTATACTGCCGATCTTTCCATCTGCGATCCTGTTGGCCCTACGACCATTGATGTTTCCTTTCTGAACAAGGTCATGTACGGCAACGGTACAGCCTCCAACGTATTGGCTTTGGGACAAGACAGATTGACAATGGATGCCATCACTGGCTGCAAAGACACGACCACCAGCGATGTGGTATTTTTCCAGGCTGAGACAGCCTTGGGCGACAGTCTCGTCAGTACGACTTTTAAAGTAACTGAATTCCAGCCCGAGCAGCAAATCATATTGACCACCGATGCCAACGTGCCAAATGCCCTTGAAATGACATTGGTCTATGATGCCAATACCCTCACTTGGACTGGAACTGCCTTTTCGTTCGATCCGGAAGGAGATGGTACCGCTTTGTTTGGACTTCCATTGGGAACGACTTTCAATGCCATTCCCTTTGACAACGGCCAAATATTCATCCTTTCCTTACAAAATGTGCCCATCGAATATCTGAGTGGCCCCAATAGTGGAAGCTCAGATATTTTGAATGGCAACGTATTGATAGGTTTGTAACCACCATTCGCCCGGCTGATCTCTTGACGGAGGGATCAGCCGGTTCACTTGACTTAATACGGATTCGTGAGTTTACTAAAAATCATTCAGGATTGCATTGATAACAAGCGCGAAGCCCAGTTTTTGTTGTTTGATACTTTTTCAGATTTTGTCATCAGGATTTGCGAGCGATACTGCCCGGATGTTCCCACGGCAAAAGACCTGTCTCAAATAACATTCATCAAGATTTTTAAGAATCTGTCGGCCTTCGATGTCCGCAAGGGCAGCTTCAAAAACTGGATACAAAGAATTGCCATCAACGAGTGCCTGCAATTTCTGCGCAAAAAGAAATTGCTGGTCTTTGTAGATGACTTTTCCACTGTTCGCCTCACAGAGGAATTGGAAGACGATGCGCCTTCCGATGATCACCTGCTGGCCCATGCCCGGATCAGAGAGTTGATCGACGCCCTTCCCTCAGGCTATCGCACTGTCTTTTTGTTGAGCGAAGTTGATGGCTATTCACACAAGCAAATTGGAGAAGAACTGGGCATCAGCGAAGCGACTTCTCGCAGTCAACTTTTCAAAGCCAAAAAGGCACTAAAAAAAAATTGGGAATCGACATCTCCCATCCGTAAAGCACTCCAAGGATGAAAAAAGAAAGCAACCAAAATCGAATCAGAGACGCCTACGACAACCAGCCAGTCTCTCTGGACAAAGCCGAGCTTTGGCAGGCCATTGAATCAGAATTGCCCCCGGAGGAAAAGGAGCGAAAATTCCTTCTTTGGTGGTTCGCCGGAGCAGCCTTGCTTGGCATTGCCCTCCTGCTCATCTTCTTGCCCGGTCCAACTCAAGAAGCTGTTCAACCACCCAGCAGCGCATTCGCTCAAAAGCCTGCGCAAGAGCCACTGTCCTCTCCCTCGGATGCACCTGTAGAGAATGCCCTGACAAAGGAAGCAAAAACTGAGGCTGCGAAAGATGTTGTCTTCTCTGAGGCATCCACTGATTCCAAAGAAAACCGCACAGCACTCAGCACGCCTCCGCCTCAAACACCTGATGCCAACCCAAGCACCGCCTCCTCGTCCTCCGGCCAAAACCAACAGGCTGTGATTGCGATGGAGGATCAGACAACAGCGCCATCTCAAAAGCCCAAAGCCCCCTTGCTGACAAGCAATGAGGTAGCTGACAAGCAAGACAAAAATACAGTACCTCCCCGCACAGCAATTGGCCTGAGTCCAGCGATCCAATTCAAAAATCCAGGTCTTCTGCCGACGACTTCCCCCGAAGAACAAGCCATTCCGACTGTATCTCTGCCAGACTGGCCACCCAAGACACAGACGCCCAAGTGGCAAATGTCTCTTTCTGCTGGTTACCTCAGCAGCCGCCGCCAGTACAATTCTGGCAATGCGACAGTCCGCAATTTGAAGGAACAAAATGAGACAGAGTTACCAGGCTGGGGCATGAACTATTTGGTTCAATACCGAATCCTTCCCAAGCTTTCCATCGGCCTTGGGTTGGAATACCAGCAGCTTCGGGAGCGCATCGATTGGGAGGGCGTAACCGATGTACGCCAGACAGCGGTCGAATCGGATTCTGCTTCTTTTTTCATCTACCAAAGTGTCCGGGTTTTTCACCCTGGCACCCTGAGTCGCACCGAGACCGACTACACCCGCCTGCGCGACTACAACGACATTCACCGCCTGAGTCTGCCCATAGAGCTGCAATTCGATCTGTGGCAGCGCGGCAAATGGGGCATCGGCTTGCAGGCCGGTGGCAAGATCAATTTGATCAACTGGGCCAGTGGCCGCTTTGTCACGGCGGATGACGAGGTGCTTGATGTGCAACGCTCGAAGCAGCTGTTTCGCAAAAGAGGGGGGCATGCTTTGTATGGAGGGCTTCGGCTGGCGTATCGCTTGGGGCAGCAGTGGGGCATCAGTTGGCAGGGGCAGTACGAGCGGCAGTTGTCAGATGTGTATCGAGAAGGAGATTTTGGGTATCGCTATGGGCTGTGGGCGCAGCGATTGGGAGTGAATTGGCGGTTTTAAGATGTGATCAGGCCAATGCTGCCTTATGATTCGTTCAAAACCAATAGGAAGTCTTCATCCTCCCAGTAGGTCTTCCAGTCTGTATCTTCCAGCACATAGGCTGGCGGCAATTCTCGCTTTTTCATGGACTGTTTGAGGTATTTCAGGGCTTGGTCTTTTTCTTGTCGGATGGCATACCAGCAAGCCAGGTTGTAGGCATTTCCTCCCAACTCGACGCATCTTTCCAGTTTTTCCCCACTCTCTCGATCCAGCGCTTCATCATTGCCCAATGCTTTGGCCAGTTCTGAGAGCGCACAGCCCCAGTTGTAGTACACCATGGCATCTTGGGAATCGATTTCTGCTGCCTTGGCAAATTTGTCAAAACTTTCTCGGTAGCGATTCGCGTCTCCTTCTTGCCGTCCCAGGTCGAGCAAAGCGGTTCCCCAATTGTACAGAATGTTTACGCTCTGCGGCTTGATGGCGGCGGCTTTGGCAAACTTGTCAAAACTCTCCTCAAACAGTTTCTTGTCTCTTTTTTCCTTGGCCAGTTGTAATAAGGTTGTGCCCCAGTTGTAATAAGCAGGGGCATATTGAGGATCGAGTTGAACGGCCTTGGCATATTTTTCCAACGAATCCTGGTACCAGTCGAATCTGTTTTCCTGCTTGCTCACATCCACCAAGGCATTTCCCCAGTTGTTGTACGCCATGGGGTAGTTGGGATTCAAATCGATGGCGCATTCGTACTTGTCGATGGCTTTCTTGTGCTGGCCACTCAGATGAAGCTCCAGCCCTTCCGAAAAGTACTTCAAGGCCTCTCTCTCCAATTTCTTGCCCACTTCCAGAGACTTGCCCTTCAATCGTTCCAGCTCTTCTTGCACTTGCTGCAGCTGTTCTTCCAATTGGAGGGCTTCCGGAGATTTCCGACTGCTGTGCTGGCGTTTGAGGTCTACCAACTCTGCAATCAGATCGGGGATTTCAGAAAATTCCTGTATGGGAATCTGGTGCAAAAAACCCAGGTTCTCTCCAATGGGTGTCTTGGAAATGATGAAGTGCTTTTGGTTGTAGGGCCCTTTGAGGCGTTTGATCTCGGCAAAGAGACTGTTGATCTGAAAATCTCCCATCCCACAGCCGATGAACAAAACCGTTTTGTTGACGATGATGTTTTTCAAGACCAACAGGGCGTGTTCCGCATCTTTGTTGGGATTGTTGTAGAGCGCATCATAGTCCGACGGGAAGAGTACCATCGAGCCTGCATTTTCCACACAACCGTGCAACTTGAACAGCAAGGGGACTCTGCCAGAGCGCTGTTTTGTCAGCTCGTAATTGCGCCCTTGATAGGCGACCCAACTCCTCAATTGAGGCACAGCTGTCTCAAAACAGGTATCGTAATTGGTGGTGAGGATTTTTTTCGACAGCTCAAACAGTTGCCTGTGCAGGGAGTAATCGTTTTCCGTCTCGTGAAGGGCAAGCATGGTCTTGAGAAAGCCGCGAATTTTGCCCTCACTCAGGGAGCGGTCCTTTTGGATCAAATCCAGGATGACAATGGGATCGTAGCGCCCGACCAATTGCAGCAGTGGCGCCACATCATAGCCCTCTTGTTCCAAATGTTGAAGACTCCGCTCCACCAAATCGTTCCATCCCCCAAAGGCTTGCCCCTCCTTGTTTTTGAGCGGATAAGACAGTCCTGCTCCCACAAAAACGATCAACTCATCTTCGCGAATGGCCTCGATCAATTCAGGATGGAAAGTGTACTGACTCATGGCAGATGGCAATATGGTGGTAAAGAAATCCAAAATTAATGATTTTTCACTTTCATTCACAAAAGCCCCCCTTTCTCCCACCAGATAACTCTCAGGATCGTATCTTTGCCCCTCAATCAACAAACCCAACTCATGGCCCTTACGACTTTTTGGACTGGTTCTGACCAATACATTTGCGATGCCGAACTGGCACAAGCCTTTCACATGTCTCGGGTGCTGGGCATGCCCCTGCTCATCGAAGGCGAACCCGGTACTGGCAAGACGGAATTGCCCATCCAATACGCCGGCGACCAGGGGCTCGACTTGTTTGTCTTTCCAGTGGGCTCCAAAAGTCATCTCGAACAGTTTGTGGCCCGCTTCGATCACGTCCGCTACCTGCGCGACTCGCAAATCGAAGTCCTCAATGCCCAGCGCGAAGAAAAAGGCCTGCCAGCACTCAGCAGCGAAGGGCGCAGCACCGAACAGCTCGACGATTACATCCAACTAGGGCCAGGTGCCAAGGCCTTCAGCCAAGCCCACTCGGTTCTGCTGATTGACGAAATCGACAAGGCGCCCAGGGAGTTCCCCAACGACTTATTGTTTGCCCTGAGTCACCGCCGATTCGTCTTGCCCGAAACCGGACGAGTCATCGAAGTGAGCGAATCCGATATGCCTGCCATCGTCATCACCAGCAATCGAGAGCAAGAACTGCCAACGGCTTTCAAAGGGCGCTGCATCTACCACTACATCAGCTTTCCCGAACCCGCCATGATGGAAAACATCCTGCGCAAACACTTTCCGGATGCCAATGAAGAACTGACCCAAAAGTGCGTCCAGCTGCTTTACTACCTGCGCAACTTTGGCCTGGAACGCGCCCCTGCCACCCGCGAATTGCTCAACTGGATCAAATACCTGCAAGGGTTTCCCCTGGAAGAAGCACTGCAAAAGGTGGAGAAGCGAGAAGGCATGGGCATTTTGGTAAAGACGGAAAAAGATTTGCAAAAAATTTTGAGCAAAATGAAATAGGCATCCATGTTTCCTTCCCTACCTCAATACCTCCGGCAGCACCATTTGTCGGCCGATGTGCGCACCCTGATGCTGCTTCGAAAGAGCATGGAAAAAGGCCTCGTCCATACCCTGGGCGATTTGTATGTGGTGCTCAAGGGGATTGTCACCCGCAACCCACAGGATTTTGGTCCCTTCACCACTGCTTTTTACGACTACTTTTTGGCCATTCAGATCCGGCCGGGGGAATCGCTGGAAAATGCCATCCTGCGATCCGAAACCTTTGCAAAATGGCGCCAGGACTTTCTGAAGGACCTACCTGAGGAAGAAAAGCCAAACGTGCGGGAATTGATCGATCAATTTCTCAACGAAGTCCACTTCAGCAGCTACGACATTCAGCAGATGTTGTCCGGCGAAGATGTGCTCCGCCAAGACGATCCCGACCGTCCCGATACGCCTGCCAATGGCCCGGAGCAAGTGCCGGATCGCTTGCGCGAGGGGGTGGACTACAGCCAGTTGTCGCTGGATGAGTTGCTGGAGCGCATGCGGCGGGTGGCGGAGCAACAAAGAAGGGCCCACAAGGGAGGCAGACACTGGATCGGACAGGGAGGCAGTTCGCCCTACGGCAACCAGGGCGCGGCGCGGGGAGGCATCCGCGTGGGAGGAGCAGGAGGAGGAAAAATGGCCCGCAAGGTCATCGGCGACCCAAACTACTACCCGGTCGACCTGAGTCAGCAACTGCAGGATGACAACATCGACGTGGCCCTGGCCTACCTCAAGGGCATTGAGCAGGAATCGGCCCAATGGCAACTCGATGTGCCACAGACCATCAAGCAAGGGGTCAAACGCGGGGGGCTGTTTTTGCCACACTTGCGCGAAAAGATCGACAAAAAGGTACAGGTGCTACTGTTGATCGACAATGGTGGCTGGTCCATGACGGGCTACATCAGGAATGTGACCAAGTTGTTTTCAAAAATGGAGCGGCGCTTTGCCCACGACCTGAAGACCTACTTTTACCACAACACCATCTATGGAGGAGCTTATTCGGACAGTCGCCGGACAAAGTTTGAGCCGATGAGCAAAATTCTGTCCCACGACAAAAACTACAGCATCTTCATCATTGGCGATGCCGACATGGCTCCCTATGAGTTGGACGAATCCAGCCTCGACAATTGGCGGGCCCTGCAAGAGCACTTCCCCCGTTGCGTTTGGCTCAACCCCATGTCCACCCGCTACTGGAAGGGGTCATTTACTGTCAACATGCTGCGAAAAATATTCCCCATGCACCCCCTCAGCCCGGAAGGCATTGAGAAGGCCGTTTGGGAGATGAATCGCAAGCGTTCTTCCAGAGTCTAAAAAAACTTCCCATGAAAGAGATGCGCTGCTTACTCATTCCTTTGCTTTTCTCCCTCTGTGCCTGCCATTCCCAACAAGCCCACATCACCCGACGAGGCGACATCCAGCAGTTTGAGCAACTCATCAATGCACAGAAAGGCTCCGAAGAACACATCAGCCCGGACATCTGCTTTCGGGCGATCAAAGCGATGCTGGAAGCCACCAGAGAGGAATCCATTGTGACAGAGGAAGAAACCATCGACCTCTATGTCCTCTACGGCACTGACTACTGGCAAGGATCCATCAAAACCTTTGACATCGTCTTTGCCCACCAATTGGTGCAGGCTTCCGACAGTACCCTCTACGAATACGGCATCAACCTCAGCTACGATCCAACGGATTTTCAAGAGATCGTAGAATTTCAAATGAACTACCGGGACGGGCCAGATGACATGGATTACTTCAGCCGCAAAGTGCGAGAATCCATCGGCTTTCAAAAGGCAACTGCCATTTCTCCCAAAAGAATTGAAATCTGGAAAGAGGAGATTTAGAACTTTCTTCCCTCTACGGTTGTAGTTATTGTCTGAGATGAACGACCTACTGCCACTGGCGCAAAGCCTTACCCACTACAGTCTGCACTTGCTCTTCCCGGGCCTAATCGCCTGGGTATTTTTCCGCAAAGAATGGAAGCGGGCCTGGTTGATCATGCTTGCCACCATGTTGGTCGACCTGGATCACCTACTGGCCGACCCAATTTTCGATCCCGGCCGCTGCAGCATCGGTTTTCATCCCTTGCACTCCTACTACGCCATCGGCATGTACTTCCTGCTCGCCTTTGTACCCAAGCTACGCATCCCAGCCATTGGCTTGCTGCTCCACATGATGACGGATTACCAAGATTGCTGTTGGATGTGGCACCTCACTTCTCAATGACCTCTGCTATGAAACCACAAGAAGCCGTTCTCAACATCCGCTACGACTTTCCCATCTGGGATTATCGGGTGCCCACCATTTTTTCTCAAACGGAAGGTTGGATTCCCCATACCAATCGCTGGTTCAGTGAATTGGATACCGAAAAACACATTGTCTCTTCTGTCGAGCCGGGTGGACTGATCTTTTCTGCTTTGATGGATGAAGACGAATGGGAGCGTTGGCTGGACCATACAAAGCAAATTGCGACCAAGATATTGGGGTATCAAATTGGAGAACTCGAAACTGGAGAGGTCACCCATGAGTTTGAATGGATCGACGACTCGCTTTCCATTTTCGAAGAATGCCAACAGTTGGAATTCTCCAAAGACAAACAACAAGCTTGGGAATTGTACGGACGCGACAAGCCGTCTTTGTCAGAATTGGATGAGATAGAGTTGGAAAAATGGCTCTTTCGCTGTCCTTGGCATTCCTGCCACGATGCCATCGTTGCGGGCTTTCAATTTCGGAGTCACCCCAGCACTGCCCGTTTTTTGTACGAGCAGATTGCCCAACAGAAAATTCCTGAGTTTGACTACAAGCCCATTTCCAGAAAATGCACCTGGGCACTGGCCGACATTGGTACAGCGGAAGCAAAACAGTACCTTCAAAAGCTGTCGGAGTCCAACGATCTCCTCGTCCGGGAGTTTGCCCAAAAGCGGCTGGACAATTGGGAGGCAGAAGCGGGACGAAAGGGGCGAATGATCAACAGTCCAAACGTCATCCCCCGAGAGCGCATCAAGCTCAAGCCTTACTCAGAGGTGGAAGCAGCGCTGCCCAGTTCTGGCAAACACATCTCGGCCTACCAAAGCGAGGAGACCATCACCGTCTACCAAGCCTACAAGCCCGCCATTGCCCGCTATGCTGTGGCCCACCAGCGATTTGGTGGATCGGATTTCAGCTTCCGTCGCATGAGTTGGATCAAACCCAACTTTTTGTGGATGATGTACAGAAGTGGGTGGGCGGGCAAGAACAATCAAGAAAGAATCTTGGCCATTCGACTGTCAAAATCCCATTGGGAAGACATCCTTTCCGAGGCTGTTTTCTCATCTTTCCAAAAGCACCTCTACCATAAAATGGAGGATTGGAAGGCCGATCTGGCGAGCAGTGACGTGCGCTTGCAATGGGACCCTTCCCACGATCCTTATGGCAACAAATTGGAGCGCCGGGCCATTCAGATTGGACTGAGAGGACAGGCCTTGGCCAAATTTTCCGATCAGCTCATCCGCATAGAAGACATCACCCCTTTTGTCCAAAAACAGCACATTTATGTAAAGCACGGGCAACTGCAGCTGCTGGAAATCCCAAATGAGACCCTTTGTGTTCCCACCAGACAGGATTTTCAGCTCTAAAACCCACCTGCCTGGAAGCTTTCCTGCCAACGCAATTGGCTGAATTCAAATTCATCGGCAGCAACTTGTCGCAAGGAAAAAGAGAGGTCCAAGTAATAGGCATCCCCACTGCCGGGATGGGTGCAGTCGATGTGGTCGGCGCGGTCGGGAAAGCGGTGGTGGAAGGAATAGGTTTCGTCTGCATTGAGGACGGGCAAGGCGCTGGCCTTGAGAACGAGGAGAAAGCTGGTGCTGTCTGCCTGCCAACGCACAAGATCTTCGTGGTCATTGACCCAGTCATTGCCAAAGCGATCTTTCGCTGCACGGATCAAGGCGGCATCTGCAAAATACCCATTGGGTAAGACGTCCAATGCATTCCATGAAAACCGGAGGGAGAGATCATTTTGTGCATCCCGAAAGAGGCTGTCCTGGACAATGGATTGAAAGGTATCTCCCAAAACAGCGTTGCAAGTATCTTTGGTCTTGCATTGGCACAGGAGAAAGGACACACAAAGGCCCAAAATCAAAAATGGGAATCGATTCATAGCTATTTTTTTGTTGATGGAAGTTGTCCAATTTCAGTTTCGATCATCCTTGATGATCTGATAAGTGGTCAATCTCTTCATTCCTTGTCTGCTGATGAGCTTATTTTCTACTCCATATTTCAAGTCTCTGCTCGCCGTCGATGTTGAAATGTCCTTAAAGACGGTCATGTAATCCTTCCTTGTAAACACCTCGTCTCCAAAGACCGAGATGAAATAATCCATTCTGTCCTCTGAGCTTGTCAATCGATTTTGAATTCTCAATAAATCAGACAACGCCTCATCGATTGCTGCCAGGATGAATTCGATGAACTTGGTAGATTTTCCCTCTTTGTCAGAGTATTCCAAGACGCTGTAATACTCATCTTGGCGATCTTTGATGATGGTCTCAAAGGGCAGGTACTCAAATAGAGGATAGGTCTTCATCAAAATGAGCGTTTGCCAAAGTCGCCCCATCCGACCATTGCCGTCCATGAAGGGATGTATGAACTCAATTTCGTAGTGCATTACACAACTTTTGATCAAAATCAGATCTTCTGACTTGTTGTAATAGTCAAAAAGCTGCCTCATGAGATGATCCAAATTCTCTGCAGGAGGAGCAATGTGCGATACTTTGTCTCCCTTGAATATCCCAACAGCTTTGGTTCTCAATCGACCAGGTGAATCAATCAAATCCTTCATCAGAACTTTGTGGGCGCGCAAGAAAGAGGCTAGAGACTTGGGATTGAACTTGTGAAGACTGTTGTAAACCTCAATGGCATTGACGACCTCAATGATGTCCTTTTTGGGTCCAACTACTCTTTTGTTGTCCAAAATTGCAGTGATCTGACTTTCCGACAAAGTATTTCCCTCAATCTCCAGGGACGCCTTGATCGTTTTTACCTTGTTTCTCTTTCGCAACTCAGGAGAAGGCTTGTGAAGATGATTTGCACTGACTTCCCCAATCTTCTCAGAGATGGAGGTCAACAACCTCAAAATCACATTGGTTATCTCATAAGGCGGCTTCATGATACTATCATTTGATACTATCACAAGGTACAAGTTCTTTCTGATGAAATCCAGTGATACTATCATTTGATACTATCACTTTGTCGTCAAAGCATGAAAATCCAGCCACAAACAAGCACAATACAAAGCTCACCGCCCTATTGTACCCGCTCTAGATGCATCAACATGCGCTGTTCAAATACATTCTGAAAGGAGGACGATATTGTCATTTTTGAATCGTCCATGGATTGGATGGGGCCATTGAGACCTTGGGAGTAGAGGTGGTTGTTTTCCACACTGTACGGAAAATCGTAGAAGACAGGCTGCATGCCGGGGACTTGTATGGTGGTTCGATTGTTTTGTCCGTCGAAATATACCTGCATGCGGGTACCAGCCCCCATCATGTCTGCCACCGTGGCATACTGTCCACTCATTTCCATGCCTACGACCTCCCATTGACCAATGATCATCTGCTTGTAGGTCCGTCGGGGTTTTGGTCGCACTTCGGGTTCTGGCTCGGGTTCTTCTACGACCGGGGGTGGGGAGGTAGAGACGTCTTGGGGAAGGATGTTTTGGGTAGCAGCCGGGGGAGCCTCGGCTTCATCTGTGCTGCCAAGGACATACAAAAAGAACAAACAGCCAATGACGATGGTGGCAATCATCCACCCTTTGGAAGAGCTTTTGGCAGGGGTCGGCTGGGGAGGAGGAGCGGTACGACGGCGAGATTGAGAATTGCGTGTCGACGACTGTCTGGCCTGCGCAGCACTTTCGGACTGGGCCCTGTCCGATGCTTGCTTTTGTTTTTGAATGTGCAAGCGACTTTCAATGGAATCAATCAATTTTTGTACATCGGTCCGCCAATTGGCATTGCTGAGAGTGACGCCGTTGAGGAAGGGCAGTTCGTGCAAGTTGGAAGGCAAATTGGCATGCGAAGGCATTCCAGCGCCGTTGACCAATACGGGGATGACAATTTTTTCGTGCCGAAACGCCAGAGCTGTGGCCACCTCTATGTTGACGTAATCATTTTCATCCATGATGCGGATGTTGCCGCTGCTGTCCTTGAGATTGGTGTACTCCTTGCCAACGACGATGAGGACCACTTTGGAATCGAGGATTTCGTTGCCGATCACCTTCCGAAAATCGGCTCCCAGGGGAATGTCGTGAATGTCTTTGAACACATTCTCGGCACCAAATGCCCGTTCCAAATAATCGTGTAGCCGACCGGATACCCCTCCGGAATCATCTCTGCGATAACTGATGAAAATGCGATTTTTCATATCGGTAAGTTGTGGGGTTTGCTTAAAGATATGTCATTTCCTCATTATGTACCAAATTCTTTGGGGGAACATACCCACACAGGCTTCCCGATTTTCGCTATCTTGTAGGGCCAAACAGCCTCCAACCGTCGATTGCCCAATATGAAAGCACCGCTCCTTTTGCTCATCGCCCTGATCGCAGCCATCAGCTGGAATTGCAGCAGCCCTTCTGTCGATGCCGCCCCCAGTCTGCCAACCGCCTTCGTCCCCGAAAATACCCTGCCGAGCCTGCAAGAACTCAACGAGCGATTTTGGCAAGCCCGCAAAATCACCATCGTCTATCCAGCAGCCTCCCCACAGAGCAAGGACCTCCAACGGCTGGCCGATAGCCTGCACCAAAACATCCGACGCTACATCGAGGTCACCATCAAAACCGATGAAGAAGTGCAGGCCGAAGACTGGACAAAGCGCGCTCTGCTCCTACTGGGCTGCCCAGACAATCACCAACTGCTCCAAGAACTGCTGCCCGACCTCCCATTTGACTTTCAAAATCAACAACTTCAATTCGACGGACAAACCTTTGCCCATCCCACAAGCAGCCTTGTCCTACCCTTTTACCCCAACCCCTTAGAACCCTCCATGCCTCTGGCCGTCGTCACAGCCAACTCCGACCAAGCGTTGCTGGAATTCATGACCAAGCAACTGGCAAAAGGATGGCGACTGTTCGGCTTTGGGAATTGGGGATATGAACTGTTCGAAAACAACCAACGAATCCTGCTGGGTCTGTTTCACCAGGAAAAGTGGGTGGTGGACAAAAAGGTCCATTACAACTTCTCACAAGCCGAACCCAGAACCATTGAGACAGAGCATTTTCAGTTTGTCCTCAAAGAAGAAGCCCTGTCCCTGACCGATGCCCAGGCTTTTGCCGAAGAGATGGAACAGGAAGCCTCAAGCGTTCAGCAATTTCTCCCAAAACAAAATACAAGCCCCAAAATCAATTACTACCTCTATGCCTCCACCGAGCAAAAGGGCCTCATGCTCAACAACAGCCAACAGGCACACCTGAGCAACAAATCCATTCACGAAGTGGTCAACGACATCTACCGACCCTTCCGCACAGCAGCAGCCGCTCAAATGCTTTGTCGACAACAGCTCGGCTGGCCCAAAACCAAGGCCTTGGAACGGGGGCTGGCCGTCTACCTCACGCCCAACTGGCAGCAGAAAGGCTACGCATACTGGGCAGCCAAACTTCACCGTTCCGATAATCTGCGGCCACTATCTGAGCTCCTCAACAATGCCGAATTTGAACGTGGCTCTCCCCTCATCGGCTCCTGCCTGGCCGCCAGCTTTGTGGCCTATTTGATCGATGCAAATGGCAAGGAAACATTTCTCAAAACCTACCAGCAGTGGGAAGCCAAAGGCGCAGAATTGACCCGTCTGGAAAAAGAGTGGAAAGCACATCTTGCCCAATTGCCCCTCCCCTCTTCTCCCACCATTGCACAAAAGACATTTTACAAAGGCTTCAATTTTGCCCACGAAGGCTACATGGGCTACAATGGCTATGGCTCCCGAAAAGCCAGAGAAGCAGCCCAAAAAATCCGCTCAATCAACAGCAATGCCCTGGCCGTGGTCCCCTACTCCTACATGGCCAATCCAGAGCGGCCCGACTTCATCAGCATCCGCCGGAGTGCTTATTCGGAGACCGACGAAGGAGTCATCCACAGCCAAGCCATCGCGCGCGAGCAGTCCATGGCTGCCATGCTCAAGCCCCAAATCTGGGTGGGCAATGGCAAGTGGACGGGCGACATCCGCATGCGCACAGAGGCCGACTGGCAAAGCTGGTTTCGACATTACCACCGCTGGATCAGTCACTATGCCCTGCTGGCCGAAATCCACCAATTCGAATTGTTCTGCATCGGGACCGAGCTCATTCACACCACCCTGGAACGACCCGCCGACTGGCGCCAACTCATCAGTCGCATCGACAAGCTCTATTCCGGCCAACTCACCTATGCCTCCAATTGGGGACAAGAATTTGAACAATCCGACATCTGGCAACAGCTCGACTACCTGGGCATCGATTGCTACTACCCCCTCAGCAACAAGACCAAGGCGACGAACGGAGAACTGCGCAAAGGCTTTCGCTCCATCCTTCGAAAGATCGAGAAGGTTCAATCCCGACACGACAAACAAGTCCTCTTTACAGAAATTGGCTTTCGAAGCAAGGAGGCTCCTTGGATTGAGCCACATGCTGGTGACCGGCGAGAGCAATACCAGGGCGAAGACCAAAGCAGAAGCTACCAAATTGTACTGGAGGGATTGAAGGGAAAAGAGTGGTGCAAAGGAATTTTTTGGTGGAAGTTTCCCTCCTACATGGAATTTGACAGAAGTCCCAACGCAGGTTTCTCCCCCTGTGGAAAGCCCGCAGAAGAAACGGTCAAAAAGGAGTTTGCAAAACTTCCCGGTAAGTAAATGCCTCGCTCGGGGAACTTTCTGTGCGCCAATGTCCGTTTTGCTTTCATTGTCAATCCTCTAGATGTCATCGTCATGTAATTTGCTCGCCACATCATCTTTTCTTTCACATCCTGCCTAGGGCCAGGGTGCCCTTCTTTAATTTCTAAATATTCATTCATTCTTTGAGAGTCGTTCTCATCGAATGTCTATCAATCTTTTGAAATGAGTTTGTCACGTAAATACGGACGGACCTTTCACTATCCTTTTTCGCCCGGCACGACCAGTGACGACCGCATCCATCACCAATATTGGGAAGATGTGCAGCAACTCAAACGTGTCATACACACAGAAAAACTGGATGGTGAAAACACCTGTCTAAATCAATACGGCGTATTCGCTCGCTCACATGCTGCTCCTACCCGTCACCCTTGGGCAGAGTATCTCAAAATACGTTGGAACAGCATCAAAAATGAGTTGGGAGAGCTGGAAATCTTCGGCGAAAATCTCTACGCCATTCACTCCATCGCCTACGAGCAGTTGGAGCAACACTTTTATGTTTTTGCCGTGCGAGAGCAAGATCGTTGGCTGTCTTGGGAGGAAGTCCAATTTTATGCTGCCCTGCTGGATTTCCCCACCGTCCCCCAATTGGCCATCGTCGAGCCAGATACAGAAGAGACCTACAGAGAAGAGATTTTACAAATTGTTCAACAAAGGAGTTGCTTTCTCTCCGTAGATGCCCACAGCGGCGCACCCTGCCAGATGGAAGGGATTGTCAGTCGCAATTGGGCGGACTACGCAGTGGCAGATCGGCAGCGTCATCTGTTCAAATATGTGCGAAAGGATCATGTCAAGACAGATGAGCACTGGACCCGCCGCTGGAAACGCGCTCCCCTAAAATGGGAAACATCATGTGGAAAATAAGTTCAAGCAAAGATTGGGAGTTCTTGTTCGAGCGCTTTTCCTACTTACAGGACATGGAGGGCGTTCCACAAGACCCCATTTTCCATGCCGAGGGAGATGTCGCCGTTCACACCCGCATGGTGGTGGAAGCGCTGCTCCAACTGCCAGCCTACCAGCAATTGCCAGAGCAAGAGCAGGAAATTCTCTTCGCAGCGGCTTTGCTACACGATGTGGAAAAACGTTCGACAACCCATGTCGACGGGGAGGGCCGAATCCGCTCTCCGGGCCATGCCAAAAGAGGGATGTACACTACTCGTCGCTTGCTGTACGAGGAACACGCCCCCAGCTTTGCCATCAAAGAAATGGTGGCCCGACTGGTGCGCTACCACGGTCTACCGCTCTGGGTATTTGACAAGCCAGATCCGCGCAAGGCCTTGCTGCAGGCCAGTTTGGAAGTGGACACTCGCCTGTTGGGAATATTGGCCCGTGCCGATGTGTTGGGACGAATCTGTGCCGACCAAGACGAGTTGTTGTATCGGATCGATCTTTTCGAGGCCTATTGCCAGGAGCAGCAATGCTATGGGCAAGCGGCGGCTTTTGGCTCTGACGCTGGCCGTTATCACTACTTTCAGCAGCCAGATGCTTCGCCAGACTATGTGCCTTATGAGGAGAAGTGCTTTGAGGTCGTGCTGCTGTCGGCCCTTCCCGGCAGTGGCAAAGATCGCTTGGTGCGACAAGACTACAAGGACTGGCCCATGGTATCCATTGATGACCTACGGCGCAAGCACGGTGCATCGCCCACCAACAAAAAGCAAAACGGGCGAATGGTGCAGCTGGCCAAGGAGCAGGCGCGGGTCTTCCTGCGGGCCCGCCGTTCCTTTGTCTGGAATGCCACCAACACCAGCCGAAGTATGCGCAAACAACTCATCGACCTCTTTCAGTCCTATGGTGCTCTGACGCATTTGGTGTATGTGGAAGTTCCCTACAAACAGCTGCTGCACCAAAATGCCAATCGCCCTCATCCGGTTCCCCGAAAGGCATTGCAGCGAATGATTGCGCGCCTGGAAGTTCCGGTGCTGTGGGAAGCCCCCCGAGTGAGTCATCGGACATACTAGCAGTTGGCCTACCAATCGACAATGTGCAAGCCCTCCCGCCGAGCCCAGGTTCTGATGTGAGCCAGGGTTTCGGTTTTGGGGCATTGGTTGAAGCGGGCCTTCATCTGAAGAATTTCCTTTTTCTTCGACACTTCAACAGTTGCCAAATACATGCTCACTTTCCCGTCTTTTACTTGCTGAACAGACCAAATGGTGCTGTACCCTTCCAGACAGGTTTCCAAATAAGTGGCCACACAATGGCGCATTTTGAATCCCTCCAATCGCAACTCCCCCAAGGTCACCAACTGTCGGATGCGAATGGATTCTGTGGAAGACAGGCTGACTTCATAAGCATTGAGATCAGAGACAGGCAATGGCTTTTGGCTGATGGCCGCAATGTGCTGTTCGATGGTTTTTTCCCATTGGTCGATGCAGCGAAGGACGGAAGACAGGCTGCGCTTTTTGAAAGAAAAATTGGGGTAGAGCGGTCGAATGGTACAGCCCTCTACTGTGTAATCAGCTGATTCTTGACTGCGGACAAATTCCCAAATCTGTGCTGCTGTCTCGACTTCCAGGTCCGGATGGCGGCGAAAAAATTGGATGACTTCAAGATGTTCTCCCAACTCGCCAAAGGTGTGGTAGTCGTTGGCAAAATGGCTGGCCAGCTTGGCGGAAATCTTCATGGCCCGGAGGCGCGCCCAGAAGATGGCCTTGTAATAATCCATGTGGAGAGGAGCGCGCTGAAAGAAGTAGTTCATGCGCGAGTTGATCCCGCTTTGGTCGGCAGGTAAGAGCTGGTGGATGCCCAGTCCCCGGGCCATGCAAAAGCAGTAGTGCAGGATGTTTCTCTCAAACTCCCAATACTCTCCATTCTGATAGGTAAAAGTTTCTCGATGGCCAGCGTACATCATTTCAGATCGGAAGCAGATCGGTACCTGTCCGGAATAGCGAATGCAGCAATGTCGGAAGAAGTCCCAAAGCAGATAAATGGGTTGCTTTCGAACATGTGGGCGCCAGTCTCGAACGGGTCGGACAATGTCGCCTGCCAGTAAGATGCGCAGGATCAGGCGTTGGTCTTGTAGGTTGCTCATCAACTGACGAACAGCCGGATGGCGGATCAGATCGTCGATGATCTGGGCCTTGCGATAGTAGGGAAGGAAGTGAGCCAGTCCCAGTCTTGCCTTTTGGAAAAACTGAAAATTATCACAAGTTTCTTTGAAAAACTCCGTGCAAAAATCCGCTGGAAGACGCTTTTTTTTGAAGTCCAACGCACGAAGCATCTGCCATTGATTCAGGCTGAGTTTTTTGGAAATTTTCTTTTGCCGATTGTGTCTGTGCAATCGCTTGCGCAGTTCGGCTTCATAGGCATAACTGGCCATTTCCTGAGCCAGTCGCTTTTTTCGATTTGCCATAATCGTTGACTGTTTTGTACCTAATAAAAAGTACTCCTACCCCTGATGAAGGCCCTCGGCCTCTGCCAGCTAGAATTAGATGCTTGTTGCATGAAGTAGAATTTTGAGCCCACAGATGTTACCCCACTGCGAGGCAGTAGCGAAAAAATTGGGCGTGAAAAAATTGAATTATGAATAGTAAATCAGACGCATAACGGAAATAAAACCGAGGAGGAGAAGGAAAAAGTTCCGCAAGATGAAAAAAGACAAAAAATGGGTCCACAGTCTTTGCCGACATCGCAAGGGGAATCATTTGTCGCAAAGAATAGTCGTACATTCTCTTTGCGGATTTGTAGAATTTGGCTACTTTCAATGAGCAGAAAGCCCATGCGTTTTCTGTTCCTTCCTCTCGTCTCACCTACAAAAGTCTTTCTTCTGCCAGCCCGCAGAGCATTACAACTGTGTCCATCTCTCGATGAGATGGCTCGCAAAAAATACAAACTATGAAAGTATTTCTCCCCCTACTCCTCAGCCTGTTCTTGAGCCTCAACCTGTTTGGACAATTGCTCCCCTACAGTACCGCTCCCAACTTTCGTGTCAAAGACATCAACGGAAATTATTGGGAATTGTACGACCTACTGGATAGTGGCAAATTTGTTGTCCTGGACTTGTTTTACACCCATTGCCCTCCTTGCTGGAGCTTTCAGCAAGCGGGAGGCTTCAACGATTTCAATGCACAATATGGGCCCGATGGAACGGATCAAGTGAGGGTATTGGCCGTAGAAGTCAATCGATTTACCCCCACCAGATGTTTGTGGGGTGGGTGCAATCAAAACTATGGCGACTATGTCACAGGGACCAGCTATCCCATTGCCAACGATGACTACCTGGCTTCCTTGTACGCCATCCGAAGCTGGCCCACCTACTACCTCATCTATCCCAATCGCGCCGTCCGACGAGGGGGAACATCTACCTCTTACCTCGAAGCACTCATGCGCCAATACCTGGCTCCAAGGGGAGAGCTCAACGGCATGATCTCAGACGTGACAAGTGATCTCGATGGATTCAGTTGTGGAAATTCAGAGTCGGTAACTGTACAGGCCAAGCTGCGCAACATGGGCCAAGATCCCATCACAGAAGCGCTTGTCCAGTTGGTGGTAGACAGTGATACCCTGGCCATATTCAACTGGACTGGCAACCTCCTCAGCAATGAGGTGACAGACATTGCCTTCGCCACACAAACGCTGTCCAGCGCCCAGACCATCACGGCAGAAATTGTCACCATCAATCAGCAAGCTGACTTGGAAACCGCCAACAATTCCCAAAGCATCCAGATTCAACAAGCCCATCAATTGTCTCTGCCGGGTTTTGTTCTGGAAGTTCTTTTGGAAGATCGAGCCGAGGGGCTGTACTGGGAAATCCTGGACGAAAATGGCCGTCAACTCAAAGAGGGCGGCAACCTCAGCATAGGGCCCAACGGGGGTGGCCAATACAGCGACAGCAATCTCCCTCCTGCCGATCCAAATGCCTATGCCGACAGCGTCCTGCAGCAAATCCCCATTGGCCTCAGCCAGGCGGGCTGCTATACTTTGCATGTCGTGAGTGGCTATGGCAATGGATTGACTGGGCACCTGGAGGAGAGGGTCAGCATCTTGTATGGAAAGGATGGATATGGAAAAGAGCTGGACATGCGGGGAGAATTCACCGATCAATATTTGCAAATTCACTTGCCAGATACCGTCTCTTTTTGTCCTTGGGAAACGGCAGAATTGCAGGGACAACTGGATGTGGATGTATTTACACAAGTATATGGTTCTTGTCCGGTTCTCGATGTGGAACTCTACATTTGGTCCCCAGCCAGAAGCCAACCCTTGAAGGATTTGAGTGGCTTTTCGTATTTGCAAAGTTGTACTGCGAAAATATCGGTTGTCGGAAACGACTCATTGAAGAGTCTTCGGGGATTTGAAAATCTGTTGTACGTCCCGAGATTGACCATTGCCGGCAATTCCCAACTTTCCGACTGTGCAGTGGAAGGAGTCTGTCGCCACATCCGAACGCAAAGTCCTGTCAACACCTACATCGGCAACAACAATGGGGGCTGCAACAGTCGAGCTGAACTTTTCATCGCCTGCTCCAATGTACCACTGGCCGCCGACTTGCTGGAATTTCAAGGGGAAGTCCACAAAGAGGGGCATTACCTTTCCTGGCGCACGGCCAGTGAGAGCGATAACGAAGGCTTTCGCATTGAACGCTCGTCCGACGGCATCCATTTTCAAGCCATTGGATTTGAAAAAGGAGCTGGACAAAGCCAAAGTACCCAAACATATGCTTTCCTCGACGAGGCTCCCCTTGGAGGCACCAATTACTACCGCCTGGCCATGCTGGATTACAACGGAACGATCAGTCACTCGACGGTCATTGCCCTACAAGCCCAAGTGGGTCCTCCTTCCATCCAAGTCCGGCCCAACCCCTTCCGGGATGTGCTGCGGATCGAAACAACCAATGGTCAGAAAATCGAATACGTTGGTGTTTATGACCTACGGGGACAATTGCAAGCTGAGTTTTACAAACCCAGAAATCAAGAGGTAGAAATGAGCCACTTGGCAACAGGAACCTATTTCATCCATGTCAAAACAGAGGGAAGCTCCAGCAGTCAAAAAATCATCAAGCGCTGATGGCCTGAATCACTGGCATGTCATTGATTGACCAAGCTGCGGACAGTGGATACAATTTGTTCCGATTTGGCAAAGCCATTGGCAATGACGTGGTACTCATCGCCTTTTCGAAGGAGCAGGGTGGGAAAACTCCGCACGCCCAAATTGGCCGCCCGTTGGAAGTCGCGCCGGGTTGCCTCTTTCATGTCATCGGACAAAAACTCGCGGCGAAAGGCTGCCTCGTCGATGCCCACCTCTCGGGCCAACGGTAGGTAGGTTTCTACGAAGTTGGTGTTTTGATTGTCTTGGTAAAAGGCATCTTGGATGGCCTTGAAGAATGCAAATTCCTTTTCCGGACGCAGCTTGCGCACCACCAGGACGGCTCGGGAGGGAGGCTCAGTATCGTAGACAAACGTTTTGTTGTCCAATATGCCATAGGAGAATTCCTGTCCGCTGGCTTGGTGGACATGTTGCCAATGTTTGCGAAGAAAATCACCCAGCTCGACCATGGTCTCGGTATTGTATGGACGAAGGCCTCCCATGACGATTTCCAACTCGGCTTCCTTTTCGAGACTTTTGACAGCCTTGGCAAGTTCCGGAGCAATTCCATAACACCAGGAGCACATGGGGTCGCCCACATAGACGAGGGTGGCTTGGGTTTGAGACATAAGCGAAATTTGGCAACAACAAAATAGGATGAAAACGATCAATTGCTTCATAACGAAAGAAGAACCTTTGAGGGAAAGGAAAGTTCGCTCGAAAGAGATGTGGAGATTGTTAATTTTTGTCTTTTCCTTTGGCTGCGCAAAAAAAAATCACAAAATCTTTTGTATCCTTACAGTTCTGTAGGACAATTTTACTCAAACCAAGCCAAATCGCTATTCCAACTTGGCATCGTGCATATCTCGGGCAGATGCCTGTCATTCTTTTGCCCAACAAGAGAAGAGACAACACGATATTGTGTGAAACGAAAACCAACGATTGAACAAACATGACAGTTCTAGCAACCATTGACTGGGTTTTTATCATTGCCTATTTTGCCCTGATCCTGGGCATTGCCTGGTGGGTCATCCAACAAAAAAACGATACCTCTGACGAATACTTCCTGGCCGGACGAAATCTGGGCTGGTTTGTCGTGGGCGCCTCCATTTTTGCTTCCAACATCGGCTCGGAACACATTGTGGGCCTGGCTGGCTCGGGGGCGACAGACGGCGTGGCCATGGCCCATTACGAATTGCACGCCTGGTGCTTGCTGGTGCTCGGCTGGGTACTGGCGCCCTTTTACATGCGCTCCAAAATCTACACCATGCCCGAGTTTTTGGAAAAGCGCTTTTCTCCAAGCGCCCGATGGGTACTGTCCATCATCTCCTTGGTGGCCTATGTACTGACCAAGGTGGCAGTGGGCATTTTTGCCGGAGGAATTGTCTTTGGCGTCTTGATGCCCGAGATCAATGTCATGGGACTCAACAGCTTCTGGGTCGGCTCCATTTTGGTCATCTTGCTGACGGGCTTGTACACCATTTTGGGTGGACTCAAGGCAGTGGCGTATACGGAGGCCATCCAAACGGTCATCCTCATCATCGGGTCCTTATTGGTGACCTGGTACGGCTTAGATGCGCTGGGGGGCTGGGAAGAATTGCGGCGGATTGCAGGCTCGGAGATGTTCAACCTTTGGAAGCCCCTGGTACCAGATGGGATGGAGGGGACTTGGGCTCCTGTCAAGACCGACACCCAGATGGCTTGGTATTTCAACGACAATTATCCCTGGCTCGGCATGTTGTTCTGCGCGCCCATCATCGGCATGTGGTATTGGTGTACCGACCAGTACATTGTGCAGCGGATGCTGGGGTCGGCCAGTTTGACCGAGGCAAGACGGGGAACCATTGCGGCTTCTTTCCTCAAACTACTGCCTGTCTTCATTTTCATCATTCCCGGCTTGATTTGCTTTGCGCTGGCATCGAGTGGCAAGATGGACAACATCAGTGCAGCCCTGCTCGACAGCGAAGGCAATCTGATCAACGCCAATGCCCAGCAGGCATTTCCCCTCTTGGTGGCCAGCGTACTGCCTCCAGGCATTCGGGGCATCGTGGTGGCTGGTCTGCTGGCGGCCTTGATGAGTTCTTTGGCGGGGGTTTTCAACGCTTCCTCTACCCTCTTCACCATGGACCTCTATTCCAAATTCCGCCCCGATACTTCTGAAAAGGGCTTGGTGCGGATTGGACGGATTGCGACGGGTGTCATGGTGGTCATTGGCTTGTTGTGGATTCCTGTGATCCAGGGCAGTCGTGGTCTGTATGACTATCTACAAAGTGTACAAGGCTATTTGGCACCGCCCATTTTCGTGGTCTTTTTCTTTGGCGTGTTCAACAAACGACTCAATGCCAAGGGCTGTCTGGCGGCATTGGGCGTGGGCTTTGCCATGGGACTGTTCCGCTTGGCCATCGATACCCCGGTGGCACTTTCCGAGGGATTTGCCTACGAAGAAGGCTCTTTTTTCTGGATCATCAACAGCATCTTTTTCCAATACTACAGCTTGCTGATCTTTTTGGTGTGTGCCGTCGTCATGGTGGCGGTAAGTTATGCCACCGAGGCGCCTGCCTACGAGCGCATCAAGGGCTTGACCTTTTCCACTTTGTCGGCAGAGGACCGAGCAGAAACCAAGGCCAGTTACACCACCTTCGACATTGTGGCCTCGGTCTTTGTGGTTTTGCTGATCCTGATCGCCTACATTTATTTCAGCGGTTGATGATCGCTGAGTGTATGAGTTTATAAGATGTGGGAACTGTAATCGGGCAGACAAGCCGGAAGACAGGAAGAATGTACATTTGCTGCGAATGAACGCAAACGAACGAATATGAACGAAAAGCACAAAGAGGTACAGGCCTATTACGGCCAAGAGTTGACGGGCTCCGACGATCTGCAGACCAATGCCTGTTGTACCATCACGCCACCGCCGCCACACATTCGGCAGGCGCTTGGACAGGTGCACGAAGAAGTCCAAAACAAGTACTACGGTTGTGGGCTAACCATCCCCTATGAATTGGAAGGGCTGCGCATTCTCGATCTGGGCAGTGGCAGCGGCCGGGATTGTTACATCGCATCCCAACTGGTGGGCCAAGAAGGTTTTGTGGTGGGAGTGGACATGACAGACGAACAACTCGCCCTTGCCAATCAGTACATCGATCACCACATGGAGGTCTTTGGGTACAATCGTTCCAATGTCAAATTTCTCAAAGGAAACATCGAACAACTGGATCAATTGGAATTGGAAGAAGGCAGCTTCGACCTGATCATTTCCAACTGTGTCATCAACCTGGCGACGGACAAACAGAAAGTCCTGCGGGATGCGCATCGGCTGCTGAAGCCCGGCGGAGAACTTTACTTCAGCGATGTGTACTGCGACCGCCGCATTCCCACTCATCTGCAACAGGACCCAGTTCTTTGGGGAGAATGTCTCAGCGGAGCAATGTACTGGAATGATTTTCTCAAGGCTTCTCGAATCGCAGGCTTTACCGATCCGCGTTGTGTCGAAAGCCACAGCATCAGCTTGGAGAATGAGGAGTTGGAAGAAAAATTGGCAGGTTATCAGTTTTTCTCCGTTACCTACCGACTTTTCAAGATTGACGGCCTGGAGGAAGACTGTGAGGACTACGGGCAGGCCATTCGGTACAAAGGCAGCATCGAGGGACAGGCCAATGCCTATCAGTTGGACGGCCATCATTTGTTTCCCGCCGGAAAAGTGATGCCTGTCTGTGGCAATACCTATTTGATGCTACAAGCCACTCGCTTCGAAAAACATTTCGACTTCTTTGGAAGCTTTGACACCCACTATGGCATCTACGAAGGTTGCGGAGGCAATATGCCCTTTCAGGCAGAGAGCCAAAGTGATGCCTCTGAGAGTTGTTGTTAAAAAATAGACACATTTCTAGACAAAGCCATCCGACCATCACCTGGTGCCGGATGGCTTTTGTTGTATTTTTTTTGAAGCCTTGGAACGATTTCTCTTCTCTCCAAGTTATCTACACATGACAAATCAACAACCACATATGGTCCCCGTTCAATACAGTCGTACTACCTACGAGCACAGGCGATGATGCACCATATGTGACACGCTGCAAAGCCCGATAGGTATCCAACTTATCGGGCTTTGTTCATTTAGGGATGTAGCTTAGCGGCCAGAGCACTGGTTTTGGGAACCAGGAAGCGTCCGTTCGAATCGGACCATCCCTACCAACTACCCTGATCCGTGGGGTAATGGCAACCTACCGGAATTTGGCTCCGGTGATGACAGTTCGAATCTGTCCGGATCAGCTCTTTTTTCTTCCCTTTCGCCTCTCCTTCTCACTTCCAGCAAGCCCCATCGGGCTGCTCTTTCGCTTTAGAAGAAATATCCCCACTTTCAACAACACCAACAAGGGCTACACAAAGTCTTCCGCAATTTGCATCCGCATCCCCCCTACCTTGCAGGCACTCAACAAATTATTATTCGAACATGACAAAGAAACTGATTTTACAAGTATTGGCACTGCTCGTCGGCAGCAGCGGCCTATTGCAAGCACAAAGCTGGTCGCAAATGGGAAGGAGCATCAGAGGTGTATCCGCCGACGACCAATTCGGCATCAGCTCTACGATGAACCAAGACGGAACCCGTTTTGCAGCTGGCGCCCCCCAATCCCTCGGCGAAAGGCGTGGCTATGTCCGGGCATTCTACTGGGCTGATCCCAACTGGGCTCAATCGGGAGACCAACTTTTTGGCGATGCCGTTGGCGACCGCTTTGGCCACTCTGTCTCCATCAATGACGAAGGAAATCGCCTTGCCGTGAGCGCCCCCTCCAATGACATTACAGGGACCGATGCGGGGCAAGTCAAGGTATTTGAACTGGACGACTCAACCCAGACCTGGGTTCAATTGGGACGCAATCTGCTCGGACGGCAAGGGGGAGAAACTTTTGGCTCCAGCGTGAGCTTGAATGCGGCGGGCACCCGCGTGGCAGTGGGTGTCAGCGGAAGCAATGCAGGCTTGGGAATCGCAAAAGCAGGAGGCGTTCGGGTCTACGAACTCCAAAATGACAGATGGATTCAACTGGGCAACGACATCCAGGGACAAAACACACTCGACGAATTTGGTACTGCCGTCAGCATCAATGCAGCAGGTGATCGGGTCGCCATCGGAGCTCCCAAAAACGACAGCAATGGCAATGACAGTGGAGAAGCCTACGTCTACGAGTTTCAAAATGGCGACTGGGTCCAATTGGGCAGTGACATCGGCGGAGAAGCAGCTGACGATTTGTTTGCAGAGACCATCAGCATCAATGCCAATGGCAACCGCATCGTGGCAGGCGCTCCGGAAAACGATGGCCGAGGTGGCGAATCGGGTCATGCGAGAGTGTACGAATTCCAGAATGGCAACTGGGTCCAACTGGGCAGCGACATCGATGGAGAAGCCTCCAGAGATTTTTCGGGCCGCTCCGTGGGCATGGACCAATCGGGAGATCGAATCATCATCGGCGCACCGGGCAATGATGGCGTCGGCAACCTGGCCGGACACGCTCGAATCTACGAATGGGACGGCACCCAGTGGTCGCAAGTGGGTGGCGACATCGACTCAGAAAATGCCTCTGCCCTCGCTGGTCGTTCTTCCGACATCAGCGGATCAGGCTTCCGAGTGGTACTGACAGCCTCCTCTGCCAGTGACGTTTTGAACAAAGCCCGTGCAGGCAGGGCCAGTTGCCATCAGGTACCCGGCCCTTGCACAGTCAGCATACCCGATGCCAACTTCAAGGCAGCCCTGATTGCCAACACAGACATCAATACCAATGGCAATTCCGACATCGAATGCGACGAAGCCTCTGCCTACAGTGGTGGACTGGACCTGAGTGATGTTGGAATCACAGATTTGACGGGGATCGAGGCATTTGACAAGATCAGTGAATTGAATATCAACAACAACAATCAGCTGGTCGGCTTACCACTCGGACAGAATATCCAATTGACAAAGATCAGCTTCATCAACTGTGGTGCCATTGCCAGCATCGATGTATCCAACAGCAGTCTCTTGACAGAGTTGGTGGGAGGAAGATTTGCCAATCCACCTCTTCCCATCAGAAATCTCGATCTGACAAACAATCCACAACTGCGGGTTTTGTCGCTGCGCTATGTCCTTCTTTCCAACATTGACATCAGCCAAAACCTCCTTTTGGAAGAATGTACCCTTGCCTTTACCAAGATCAGAGAGGTAGATGTGAGCAAAAATACGGCACTCACAAAACTCGAACTATCCGCAAACATCATCAGTGCCATCGACTTGTCACAAAACGTCAACCTACGCACCCTTGCGCTTGCCAATAATCAATTGACCAGTCTGAACATCGATCAAAATACCAAGCTACAAGACTTGTACCTCACCCGCAACCAATTGAACAGCATCAACCTCAGCAACAACACACAACTCGCCGAACTGTACATTGGACAAAACCAGTTGAGTAGCCTGGACCTCAGCAACAACACTCGCTTGTACGATTTGAACTGCTCGGACAATCAAATCCCTACACTCAAGGTAGACCATCTCACTGGATTGGAATACCTGACAGCTTCAAAAAACCAATTTACTTCGATGGATCTTTCCAAAAACAGCAGGCTCCAATCCATCAACCTGAGTGACAACCGCTTGACTGCATTGGACATCCGAAATGGGAACAATGCTGACATTTCAACAGGCGGTTTTGCGGTGCGAGACAATCCCGACCTCACTTGTATTGCCGTCGACGACTTGGCCCACGCCAATGCCAGTTGGACGCAAATCGATCCACAGATGAGCTTCAGCACCTCTTGCCTGACCAGCAGTCAAGAACGGCAAGTGGGTCGCCTGCTCATCTACCCCAACCCAACCCATGACCAGCTGACGGTTTCCCTCCCCAAGGGCATGCTGCTTCGACAGTTGGTTCTCACCGATATGCATGGACGGGAAGTGGTCCGCGGGACCCAAACAAGTATCTCGCTGGCAGACATAGCTGCTGGATTTTATGTACTCAAAATGGAAACAGATGAAGGACAATTTACATACGGTAAAATTAGAAAGTGGTAGTGGTTTACCAATTCATCCATCAGGTGCCCAACACCGTCCTTCATTGATACAGGCACCTTTTCATTTAATTGATACTTTCCCCTGAACATGCCTGGAGACCTCTAAATAGCCTATATTTGGGGGTCTCCTTTTAACAGGGACAAAAGGGACTTTTCCCACCCTGTCAAATGAATAACAGACTGTCTCTAAACTCGAATTGTTTTGCTTCAACAAAGTCTCATCATCGCACTGTATTGTTTCGCCATCGCTGCAGCGGTCGCGCAGCAGCCCGTGACGATTGACCTCAATGAGACAGAAGACTTGCCCGATGTTGAATTCTACGACATCATCGAAGACAAGGGGGGATTCATTTGGCTGGCTGCCAGCAACGGTCTGTACAGATTTGATGGGAAAGAGTTCAAAAAGTACACTCATCCCGATCAAAAGGGACTGTCTATTTTTGACCTCAACCTGGACAAGGACGGGAGGATTTGGTGCAACAATCTGGCCGGACAGCTCTTGTATGCCCAAGGCGATTCCCTTCACCTTTTCAAAGACATCGGCCCCGAGATTGACCACCACTTGATTGACATCATCTTACAAGGAGAGTACCTCTACGCCTTTTCCCTCCTAGAGATTGTCAGCGTTCATCTCCGCACCAAGGAGTCAAAAACCATTTTTGCACCCAAAGACAGAGTCGGTGCGCCCTCGGTCATTGCCAACAAGCTGCGCTTCAATTGCGGCGATACGCTCTACACCATCCGCAAAGATCAGGTCGTTGCATTGCAGAGTGGAGAGGTGGTCAAAGGAGGAATCCAAGAAGAAACAAAAGACGCCTATGTATTTGGGGGAGGAGCTTATCTGTTTTTGCTGAAATACTTTGGCTACTACTCTTTGTACAAGATTGACATCCGACAAAAAAAGTTTGTCCCCATCCCCATTCCAGAGGTACTTGAAGGGCTGCAAATTGTCTGCGTTCAGAGCAAAGAAGACAAATACTGGTTTTCGACCCTCAAGGGCGTCTTCGTTTTTACCTTTCAAAATGGGGCCTTCCAACTCAAGGCACACTATCTAGGCGACCATTTCATCAGCAAGTCCTTTACCGATTCGCAGGGCAACCATTGGTTGACAACTCTTGACAATGGCATTTTTGTGATGCCAAACATTCACTTGACAGAAATCGACCTCCCAGAATCTGTACGCCAGATTTCACAGCTGGCCAAGATTTCTGATTCCAGTGTCGTCATGGGCACAGCAAAAGGAGGGTTGCATCGCTATGATCAACAAACAGGACAGATTCACCAACTCCCACAGGTCAGCAAAGAACAAGTCCTTTACATCTCGCCTCTACTGGAGAGTCAGTCCTTCATCGCTGCTTATGCAGAAGATGCATTTTTGTACAAGGATGAAACGGCACAACCACTGGGAGAATATTCAACCCTGGTCGTCAAAAGCATCTCCGCCTTGCCAGGTGATCGGATACTACTCGGCAATTATTCCAGCGCGAGGATCGCCCGCAGAAACAAGACCAGCTTACAGTACGAGGAGGAAAAATTTTTGCGTGGCAAGCGGGTGAGGAATACCTTTTACGACAGTGCATATCAAGACAAATACGTAGGCTACATCGATCAGTTGATTCGCTACGACTCCAATTTGGTGGCCAAGGAAATTCAGTTTCGTTCCAAGCCCATCTTCACCATCGACATGGGCAGTACCATCGACGGGACAATCTGGATTGCAAGCGCCAACAAGGGACTCTTGGGACTTCGACGAGACAGCATTGTCTACCAATACACTCTGGAAAATGGCTTGCTGTCTAACACCCTCTTTCACCTTACCACAGACAGCCAATGCGTATGGCTTGCCACGGACAAAGGCATTCAAAAAATCAATCCTCAATCAGGCACCATCCAATCTCTGACCAAGTCCGATGGCATGCCTTCTTATCACGTCTCAGGAATGGCCATCTTGGGCAACGACTTGCTCTTTGCCACCAACAAGGGGCTGTTCAGTCTGGGCAAAAACCAGTTGTCTTCCAAGTCATCTTTTCCAAGCATTTATTTCACGGGAGTGGCCATCAACAATCGAGACACCAGCATACTCCCCTCCTACCAACTGCCGTACCATAAAAACAACTTGGACATTTCCTTTTTCTCCAACGGATTTCAATCGGATGAATCCATCGCCTATCAATACCGACTGAAAAGTACTACGAATGAAAAGTGGAAACAACTCCCGATGGGCATTTCCAACATTCAGTTCAACTCACTGTCGCCCGGCAGCTACCGTTTTGAAGTGCAGGCCGTCAATCCCAAACAAGGCACCCAATCAAAAAGCATTGCCATTGACATTCGCATCCTCAAGCCCTATTGGAGACAGCTCTGGTTTCAGTTGTCGATCGGCGGTCTGGTCGCTTTGCTGCTGTCCCTCATCATCGGTCAGCAAATGAAAGTCCGAGAAGAAAAGCAGCGCATTCTGTTCAAGCAATTGGAACAAGAAAAGGCATTAATCAGTGCCAATCTGGAAAGCTTGCGTTCTCAGATGAACCCACACTTCATCTTCAATGCCTTGACAGCCATTCAGGAATACATCATGATGAATGAAAAAATCCTGGCCAGCGAATACCTCGTCAAATTTTCCCGACTCATCAGAATGTACCTGGAACACAGCCAGGAAGACATGATCCCCATCGCCAGAGAGATCGAAGCCCTGCGACTGTACCTGGCCCTGGAAAAAGAACGATTTGAAAACAGCATCGACATCCAGCTGGACATAGACCCACAACTGGACCTGACAGCCCATACCATTCCCTCGCTGCTGATCCAACCCTATGTGGAAAATGCCATCAAGCACGGCCTTTTGCACCGACTGGACAAGCGCTCCTTGCTCATTCAATTTACCAAAAGAGAAGATGCCATTTTGTGTACGGTCCGAGACAATGGGGTGGGCAGAAAACGGGCCATGGAAATCCAGCGCAGCAGAAACCCCAAGCATGTTTCCTTCGCCACCAGCGCCAATCAGGTACGACTTTCGCTGATCAACCAAAACAGCGAGCCACCCATCGTGGTCGACGTTCAAGATCTGTACGAGCAGGGAAATGCTGCGGGCACTCAAGTGAACATCACCATTCCCACAACCACCAAAGCCATCATATGAACATCATCATCATAGACGACGAAAACAAAGCAAGACGGGTGCTGGAACAAGTACTCATTGATGCCTGCCCGACCATCGACACCATCTATCACGCCTCTAACTTACAAGAAGGAGTTGGCATCATCAAGACCGAAAAAGTCGACATTGTGTTTTTGGACATTGAGATGCCGGAGCACAGCGGCCTGGAGATTTTCGACTTGCTGGGCAATGTACCTGTCGATTTTCAATTGATCTTCGTCACGGCTTACAACAAATACGCGGTAGATGCCTTCAAGCTATCGGCAACCGATTATGTGCTCAAGCCCATCAGCATCACCGATGTCAAAAGTGCGGTGGACAAGGCCTTGCACAACATCAAAAGTCAGCAAAAAAATTACAATGCTGAGATGCTCAAGCGCTTGTTCAAGCAATTGTCGGTCAACAAGATTGCGCTGGAAATTCCCCGAGGCATCACTTTTGTTTCCTACGACGACATTTACTTTTTCGAAGCAGATGGCATGTATACCAAGGTGCATTTTGAAAACAAAAAACACGAACTCATCTGCAAGCCCCTTCGCTACTTTGAAGAACAACTGGTGGACAAGTCCTTTTTCTACCGCCCCCATCGATCCTTTCTCGTCAACCTCCGCCACCTCAAAGAATTGATCAAAAAAGATGGCTACCAACTGCTGTTGGACAATGAGATCACGGTACCCATGACCAAAAACAAATACCAAGAGTTCATGAGCATCATCAATGAGGTATTCTGATCAGGGCTGCGGGCAATCGGCAGATATTCCTGCGCATTTCGCAATCTGTCGGCAAAATTGAGCATATTGTAGCTGCATACATTTGTTCATCAATCTCCACCTATGAAGGCTGCCTCCGTCAGAGAACTGAAAGAAGAATTGGCAAAGTACCCACCCAAACAATTGGTCGAATTGTGCCTGCGTCTGGCCAAGTTCAAAAAGGAAAACAAAGAATTGCTGACCTATCTGCTCTACGAAGCATCCGACGAGGCGGCATACATACAGAGTGTCAAACAGGAGATAGACACTCAATTCGACAACATCAACCGACGAAGCTTTTACTTCATCAAAAAGAGCATTCGCAAAATATTGCGGGAAATCAAAAAATACGTTCGCTACTCCAAAAAGAAAGAAACGGAGGTCGAACTGCTTCTCTACTTCTGCCAGAAGCTCCGACAGATGTCGCCTTCCATGAATAGAAGCAAGGTGCTGAAAGGATTGTACGAACGGCAGATCGGTCTGATCCGAAAAAGCTTGGCAAGCCTACACGAAGATTTGCAATACGATTACCAACAGGAGTTGGAAGAACTGATGCAAAACTCCTCATAGTGAAAAACAAAAAAAGCCTCCGCACAAGGTGCGAAGGCCAACTTTTTGCAGCCCCTAGGGGAATCGAACCCCTCTTTCCAGGATGAAAACCTGGCGTCCTAGCCGATAGACGAAGGGGCCTTGAATCGGCGAAATATCTTTGGACATTTCGCCGATTTTGTGCTCCAGTTCATCATCAGGTTGGAAGAGTACTGAAATGCTTTTCTTCAAAAGCCCTGCAAATATATGCGTGTTTCAAATAAAAATCAAATTTTCAGAAAAAAAATTCTGCAGCCAATCTCTGCCGCCTAAAGATGAAGCGATGGAGCCAAGTCAATTGAACATCCCGACCAAAAATAAGTCCCTCAAAAACAAGGACATATGATCAGCTCCCCTATGGACGACCGCCATTGCATATCAAATCTTCATATATCACAGCTTCCCAAGTTTGCACACTCGAAAGGCTTGCCTCTGTCCTGAAATCCTCATCCATGGCCGGGCCCGCCATCTGTCCACCCTGCTCCTGATCTTGGTAGCGGTAAATCGACCACTGACCGTCGGCATATTCCAAGGCCGTCAAGTTTTCGATCCAATCACCAGAATTCAGGTAGGTGACCGCTCCCTTGGCATTGTGTACCTCCCGGATTTGTGGATTGTGAATGTGGCCACAACAGACAAAATCATATCCATTGTCGATGGCAATGTCCGCAGCCGTTTGTTCAAAGTCGCTGATGTAGGCCACGGCCCGCTTGACATTGTCCTTGATCTTTTTGGAAAACGACATTTTGGGACGGCCCAATTTGACCAGCCAAAAATTGAGGAAAACATTTAGCATGATGAGAAAAGAATAGCCCATGCCTCCGAGTCGGGCCAAGCGGCGGGAACACTGGATGGAGGAATCGAAGACATCGCCGTGAAAGAACCAGGCCTTGCGACCATCGACCTCCAACAAGAGCTTGTCTTCCAGATGAAAGTTGCCCAAGGAAAAGCCCGAAAATCGCCGCAGCAGGTCGTCGTGGTTGCCCGTCAAATAATACACCGGAACTCCGGAGGCAGCAATCTTTAGGATGCGATGCAACACCGCCATGTGAGACTTTGGAAAATAGTTTTTGCTGAATTGCCAAATGTCAATGATGTCTCCATTGAGGATGAGCAAGTCCGGTTTGATCCCTTTCAGATAGTGCTCCAATTCCTTGGCCCGGCAGCCAAAGGTACCGAGGTGAATATCCGACAACACAAGAATGTTGACCTTTCGTTTTTTCATGCCGTAAAAAAGCAGTTTTCGTACAAGCCTTGTGTAAATGAGGCATTATGTATCCATTAAGTTTTGAGACAGATGTTACCACAATATTTACGGTGCCCGTTTTTGTGGGGCCATTCCGAGACCGCCAACAAAGCGTCAAGAACGCTGTACTTTTTCCCCCAACAGAATCTGAATCCAGACCACAACTGCAACTGGGTTGAGACAAGAAAGCAATGGCGACAAGCACGACTTTCCAAGACAAAAAATGCGACAAGTACATGGTCCACCAATGGCAAAAATCCATGGAAAACTTTTTGTCAAAAGCAGTGCAATTGTGCAGACAAGGTCTGCTATCTTTGAGAGACATATGTGCGATCCAAGTCGAAAAAGTCAGGAGAAAAGTTCGGCAAAAACAAGGCCGAATTCCACCGTTTACAAGCAACCATTTTATCGGTCGACAAGCGATTTTCCATATATTAAATATAAACAACATTATTTAGAGTATATTTCGTATCTTTGCCCCGTTTTAGAAAAGCCAATACAAACCCTTATCCTAACCACCAATTGTGCTTTCATACATTTTTGAAATTCTTTAATTAAAAATCGAATCATGGCAAAAAGAATTGCTATCAATGGATTTGGCCGCATCGGTCGATTGACACTCCGCAATCTACTCAAAAGAAGAGGAGTCGAAGTCGTAGCCATCAATGACCTGACCGACAACGCCACTCTCGCCCACCTATTCAAATACGACTCTGCCCAAGGTGCCTACCAAGGTAGAGTAAGCGCCTCCGATGATCACATCACCATCGATCGCAAAAAGATCGTTGCCCTGACCGAACGCGATCCTTCCAAGTGCCCCTGGAAAAAGCTCAAAGTCGATGTCGTGCTGGAATGCACCGGTATCTTCCGTACCCTTGACAAAGCATCCATGCACATCTCTGCAGGTGCCAAAAAAGTTGTGCTGTCTGCACCAGCCAAAAGCGACGGAATCCAAACCATTGTTTTGGGTGTCAACGACGAAACACTCGATCCCAAACTGAAGGTCTTCTCCAACGCTTCCTGCACCACCAACTGCTTGGCCCCAGTCGTCAAAGTCATCGCCGACAACTACGGTTTTGTCCAAGGCTCCATGACGACAACCCACGCTTACACTTCTGACCAAAGAATACAGGACGCACCACATTCGGACTTGCGCCGTGCCCGTGCTGCTGCCTTCAACATCGTCCCAACAAGCACTGGAGCTGCTTCTGCAGTAGGCAAAGTATTGCCCGAAGTCCAAGGCAAACTCAACGCGATGGCCTTGCGCGTACCGACCATCACTGGTTCTCTCATCGAGCTGAATTGCATCATCGAAAAAGATGTGACAGCCGAGCAGGTCAACCGCAAATTCAAATCCATGGCAAGAGGTGCCATGAAGGGCGTTCTCGAATACCAGGAAGATCCCATTGTCTCCAGCGACATCGTTGGAAATCCTCACTCTTCCATCTTCGACTCCAAGTTGACTCAAGTCAGTGGCAAGATGTTGAAAGTGGTGAGCTGGTACGACAATGAAGCAGGCTACTCTGCTCGTTTGGCCGACCTGACTGTCCGCCTGGCAAGTGCTCCTGCGAGAACCACCCGCAGAAAAGCGGCTGCCAAAACCACCACTCGCAAAGCGACCACTCGCAAGACCACAGCCAAGAAAGCCGCCACTCCTGCTGCAGCCAAGAAGACGACGACTCGCAAAGCTGCCACTACAGCGAAAGCGAAGACGACAACTGCTGCCAAGAAGGCGACCACCACAACCAAAAAAGCAGCTGCCAGCGCTGGTAAGACAACGACTCGTAAAACGACTACCCGCAAGACAACTGCTCGCAAAACAACTCCTGCCAAGACCACAGCCGCAAAAGCGACAACAGCCAAAAAAGCTGCTCCTAAAAAGGCCACTCCAAAGAAAGCTGCTCCCAAGCGCGTAGCTGCCAAGAAGGACACGACCAAGGCTGCTGCCAACGGCACCGTCAAGGCCTAAGATATATACTGTACCTCTGCTCACTGCCCGACTGCTCGGGCAGTGAGCTTTTTTCGATCTCCTCTCTTTCCTAAATCCCCTCTCACTCATCATGAAGAACCTAGCTCTCGAAGGCAAAAAAGTTTTGATCCGGGTAGACTTCAACGTCCCCCTCGATGCCAATCACAAAATCACCGACGACACACGCATCCGCGCGGCACTGCCCACCATCCGCTACGCACTCAAAAATGGAGCGGCAGTCATCTTGATGTCTCACCTGGGACGACCTCAAAAAAAGCGGAGAGAAGATGGAAGCATCGATGTGGAAAAATTCACCCTGCAACACCTGCGCGCACATCTGTCTCGCAAGCTGCGCCGCAAGGTGATCTTTTGTCCGGAAACCGTTGGGAAAGTGGCCACACAAATGGCTGGCGATCTGGAGGCAGGCCAAGTGCTGCTGTTGGAAAACACCCGCTTCAACGAGGGAGAATCCAAGGGCGATCCAAAATTTGCCCGCCAACTGGCCAAGCTGGCCGACATCTATGTCAACGATGCCTTCGGGACCGCTCACCGCGCCCACGCTTCGACCACTACGGTGGCCAAATCTTTCAAAAAGGCCAACAAGTCTTTTGGCTTTCTCATGCAAGCCGAAATTGAAAATGCCAACCGGGTGCTCAACAATCCGGAACGCCCCTTGACAGCCATCGTCGGCGGCGCCAAGGTATCTGACAAAATTCTTCTGCTCGACCGCCTGATTGATTTTGTTGACCAACTCATCGTCGGAGGAGGAATGGCCTACACCTTCTTGCGGGCGCAGGGCGGCAAGACAGGTGCATCCCTCGTAGAAGAAGACAAGATCGAATTGGCTGGCCAGCTTTTGGAAAAGGCCAAGGCCAAAGGCGTCAGCATTCACCTGCCCAAAGACTCCATCATTGCCGATCAATTTGATGCCAAAGCCAAGCGGGAAACCAAACCCAGCAAGCGCATCAAACAAAAGTGGATGGGACTCGACATCGGTCCCGACGCCCAAAAAGAATTTGCCAAAGTTATCAAGTCTTCCAAAACCATCCTTTGGAATGGCCCCATGGGTGTATTCGAAATGAAGCCATTCGCCAAGGGCACCAAAGCCATTGCCAAAGCAGTGGCACAGGCCACCAAAAAAGGAGCCTTTAGCCTGGTAGGTGGTGGCGACTCTGTGGCTGCTGTCAATCAAATGGGACTGGCCGATGAAGTGAGCTATGTCTCCACTGGTGGAGGCGCCATGCTGGAATTTCTGGAAGGAAAAGAATTGCCGGGCATCAAGGCCATCGGCTGACAGTTACCAAATACACAAGTTTTCCTCCATCTGTCGTCTTCAGCCCCTTTGGACCACTTTGGGCTGGGGATGTTCATCTATTTGAAGGCATTTTCTTAAATTAGCAGCGCTTGCAAACAAAGAGGAACCAAAAGCGTTTACCTTTGGAATCGACAATTGCCTGACAAATGATTGGACAGATTTGCCCATAAAACAGATCGTTTGGCCAAAACAAACGGACCAAAGCAAGGCCAGGAAGGTATGCCGTTTGTGCTGAATGAATGCAACAGGCCGATCTTGTCGATTTTACGGACTTTCTTTACTCACTCGTACACATGACATTATCCTTGCGCAAAAAACATTGTCTTGGCAAAAGCAAAACCACAACGGAAGACGGCCTTCCTACTGTTTCCGTCTACCGGTCAGCTTCAGACATTCCTCCCAGCTGGGATGCCCTCTTGCCGGCGAAAAAGCGACTGCTCCAATCGGACTACCTCCGGGCATTGGAAGCAGCTCCTCCCGCGGGGATGAAGTTTGCCTACTTGCTCTTTCACGACAAGGAGAATGTGGTCATCGGCCTTGCCTACTGTCAAATCCAGCGCTTCAGTGCAGAGAAGAGCATTCGCTACGATGAGAAAGGTCAAACACCAGGGCTTTTGGAATCGGTTGGCCGCTATCTGCAGCGATTGGTTGCCAGCAAGTTTGAATTCAACACCTTGGTTTGCGGCAATTTGCTCTTTACAGGAGAACATGGCTTTTACTTCAAGGCCAATACCCTGAAGGAGGAAGAACAAATCCGGGTGGTCAATTGCGCACTGGAAAATCTACAGGAGCAATTGCAAAAGGATTCCCTTCCCGTCTCTGTGGTACTCTATAAGGAATTCTATGACCAAAGCCGCACTTCCTTTGCGGGCCTAAAGCAGGATTCTTACAAGGAATTTACCATCCAGCCCAACATGATCCTCGACATCCGCGACCATTGGGAAAGCTTCGAAGACTACATGGGCGATCTGTTGTCCAAGTACCGGGTGCGCACCAAACGGGCCCGCAAAAAGTTTCAAGCCATTGAACGCAAGGAGCTGAGTGCCGAGGACATTGCCGAACATCTCCCCCACCTCTACGGACTCTACCAATCCGTGGTTGGCAATTCGGGCTTCAACGTCATCAATCTAAGTGAACAGTATTTGCTGAGCCTGAAAAAGCATCTGCCCCAGGAATTTTCCGTTCACGCCTATTTGGATGAGGGAAAAATCGTCGCTTTTTACACCATCCTGATGACGGGCCAAGAGATGGAAGCCCATTTTTTGGGATTCGAACGCTCCTACAACCGCTCCCACCAAATCTACCTCAACATCCTCTACGACCTGGTCCAACACGGCATCCAACGAGGAGCGGAGCGGGTCATTTTTGCCCGAACCGCCCTGGAAATCAAAAGCTCTGTAGGAGCCATTGCCCACGAGATGTACTGCTATATGCGCCACCGCAATGCCATCTCCAACAACCTCCTACAACCCTTGTTGGACTATCTACGCCCAGATACCGACTGGCACCCTCGCCATCCTTTCAAATAAAATTTTGGTCTTTCTACCCCCCGAATTGTCTTGTATCATATATATGCTGAGAATTCGTTATCTCACTTATTGTTTTTATTGTTATCTTTAACAAAACCTTAGGTTTCGTTGTCCAAATAGGTGCAACACCATATAACATATAGGGAAACGGAGTAAAACCGCAAAAGATAAAGCATGTAGACTATAACCTTTTTGCATTTTTTAGCCAAAGAAGAGAGAGAGGTTATGTACTGCCAAAAAAAACAATCCAGCATTGTCTGGACTACCCTTGTTGTTGTTATGCTGTGGAGCTTGGCTTTCTCACCCCGCTCCTTTGCTCAATCACCAAGTCTCCAACCACTGGATGACATTCCTTTTTATATAGACAGCAGCCAAACGCTTGCCAACCCCTTGACGGGAGGACTGGCCATGCCGCAGTTCAGCAATTACGACCTCGATAGGGACGGCATGGATGATCTGCTTGTCTTTGATCGAATTGGAACCAAGTGGCTCCCCTTTCTCAAAAATCCAACTACAGGCGAATACAAATACGCCCCCCAATACGAATCCATCTTTCCCAAACTCACCAACTTTGCCCTGCTCAAGGACTTTGACGGCGATGGGATACGCGACATTTTCACCAGCTACAGCGAACTGGGCGCACAGGCCTCCATACTGGTTTACAAAGGATATGAAGAAGATGGACGGCGATGGTTCGAAAATTTTGAATACAACAGTGGTGATCCGGAAGAGCCCATTCTCGAATGTCATGCCTTCGACATCCCAGCCTTTGAGGACATCAATGGCGATGGAGACCTCGACCTCATGTTTTTCCCCACCGTTGGTCTCCACATTTACTATTACGAGAACCAGTCCATCGAAATGGGCTACGGCCTCGACAGCATCATCTACCAATTGACGGACAACTGCTGGGGCCGCATCGCATATGGCCTCAACAACATCGAACTCGACGTTTGCGAAGACAGCATACGCTCAGGTGGCGCTTCTTCCCGGACTGGGGTCTGCCTCGGTTCTTTGCTGTTGGCCATCGACAAAGATGGCGATGGCGACAAGGATGTTCTTTTCAGCGCCCTGACTGATACCTATCTGTCTCTCCTCCTGCAAGACCAAGCCAGGGTGTACGAGACTGATAGAGAATTCATCGTAGACGATATGGGAGAATTGCCCTACTTTCCGGCGGCCTTTCTGGTCAACATCAATGAGGATGAGTTGCCCGATCTTTGTGTCTCCTCCAATCGCCAAGCAGAAGTTTTGTCTGGTTCTACCGAAGATCGCTTTCTCTATTTTGTCAATACAGGAACCGCTCAACAACCGAGTTTTGAGTTGCAGGATGAGTCCTTTTTAGTCAGACAAAGCCTGGACGAAGGCTTCCGGTCGAGTATTGCTACGCTGGATTACAACCACGATGGCCTCACCGATATTGTCATTGCAGGCAATTATGGCAATCCATTTTACACCTACAAATCGAGCCTGGTATTGTACGAAAACATCGGTACGCCCAGCTCTCCTGCCTACCGATTGGTAGATACGGACTTTGGGCGCCTGGATCAATTCAATTTCAAAGCCATCCATCCCACTTTCGGAGATGTAGACCAGGATGGAGATGACGACCTGCTGATTGGCACTTATTTGGGAGACCTCCACTATTTTGAAAATGTAGCGGCCAGCAACAGGGCGCCCATCTATCGCTTTATACCATCCTTGCTCGACGATTTCAAAACCAGCTTTTACAGTCGCCCACAATTGGTGGACCTGGATGGGGACGGCAAAAAGGATGTCCTTCTCGGTTCGTCCAACGGTCCGATCAGCTGGCTGAAAAACGAATCCATTCCAGGATCGCCTTCCTTTTCTTTGAAACAGGAAAATTTGGGCGAGCTCTACCAAGGTACTTTTGGAATAGAAAGTTGTCCGTTTGTTTTTGCCAATCCTTCCGGCCAAGGCCAAAGTCTATTGGTAGGGACCAAAGATGGAAGCATCGACTACTATCCAGAGTTTCATACCCAAGCGGGCGTGGCCTACCAACTGGCAACTCCACAATACGGAGGCATCCAAGTGGGAACAGCTCCAACCCCTCATCTGGCCGATCTCAATGCAGATGGTCAGCTGGAACTTCTTTTGGGCAACGAAAGAGGAGGTCTGAACATCTACTCCCAAGACATCAGTTTGTCCAGTCAGCAAACGGCCACTGATGCCACAGCCTTTGCAATCATCTACCCCAATCCGGCAGACGATTGGATAAAAATCGAGCTGAAATCAGGCGAGCTTGAAAATATTACCATATCTTTGATCAACTCCATTGGTCAAAAGACCCTTTCTCTCCAAAATCTCCATCCTACGCATAAGCCCATCAACATCGACACCCGTTCTCTGAGTCCGGGAATCTATGTCTGTAACATATCCACAAAAAATTTTCAATTCAGTCAAAAGCTATTGATACGATGACGATCTGAGCCGATCTACCTGGCTTGGGCGCTGCAATGGTTCTAAAGGTTCAAACTAAAAACTATGTTAATGTCCTATTTCTACCCTCCCAAACTGATTCGAAAAATCGCTCTCTATCTGCTGCCCCTCTTCCTAGGGCTGCTGGTCTCCTTTGAGGCTGCAGCCTGCGATGGTTCTGGCTTTACCGTCGATGCCATTGTGGACAATGGAGATGGAACCTACACCCTCACAGTCACCGTTACCCTTGCCGGAGTCGACTGGGTAGGTGGTACTTTTGGAGGTTCAAGAGGCTTTTATTTCAATACTGATCGACCCGTCGTCAGCGTAACCCCTCCCAGCTTTACCAGCGCCAATGGCACCACCCTGCCAGCTGTTGTGGGAGGCAACAACATCAACTGGGGAAATCCAGGAGGTGGCCCCTTCTTCGTCGGCCCCATGGACAACACCCAATCGTTTACCTTCAACGTCGTCGTCAGCGGCCGCCCAACGACCTGGACGGGAGGCGGACAGGAGGAAAACAATTGTGTGTATACAGGCAACTTTCCCTGCCCATTGCCAACCTTGACATTGCTGCAGGGCGACCAATTCATTTGCGAGGGAGAAATCGTTGTCCTCTCCGTCGATGCACAAGGAGCACAAAACGTCATCTGGTCCACAGGTGAAACTGGGACATCCATTGCCGTTTCTCCCACCATGACAACCACCTATACAGTGACGGCCACCAATGAGTGTGGATCAGTGGACGAATCAGTGACCATCAACATCAACCCACGGCCCTCTCTCTTTCCAACTTTCGATATGCTGGACATTTGCCCAGGCGATACGGTTGTGTTGGAGGTAATCACAGACTTTGTGGATAATATCAACTGGAGCCCTCCCATCGGCAACAGCCCAATTGTACAGGTCAGCCCCACGACTTCTACCCTTTACACCATGATCGGAAGCAATGATTGTGGACAAGAATCGGTGGACATCATGGTAAATGTCCTCCCCGATCCGACCGTCATCCCCATCAACCCACTAACCCAATTGTGCATTGGTGAGTCGGTCTCTTTGGATGCCTTGGTGGACTTTGGGGACATCATTTTTTGGTCCAACGGAGGAAGCAATACCGAAAACAATGTCGTTACCCCAACTTCTTCGACTACTTATACCATTTTTGTTGGCAATTCCTGTGGAGTCGATTCCGCTGATTTTGAGGTACTGGTAGACTCCCTGCCAGAAATCACCTCCATCAATCCAGACATCGACATCTGTCCTGGACAAACAGTTGACCTCGCCGCCACTGCCACCAATGCCAACACTTACATCTGGACGCCGGGTGGCAGCACCGATAGCACAACCACCGTCACCCCCACTGATACGACCACCTATTCGCTGATTGCCACCAATGACTGCGGACAAGATACAGCAGACGTCACGGTCAACATCTTGCCAGACATATTGGAGACCATCAATCTGGAAGCCTGTCCTGGTGCCACGGCCTCTTTCAACGGCCAAGACCTCAATCCCAATACCAGCACAGACTTTTCTTTTACCAGCCGGGCCGGTTGCGATTCCATCATCACGGTCGTTGTCGATGAATTGCCAGACTTTTCGGAAAGCATCACCCTGCAGGCTTGCCGGGGCAGCTCAGTTACCTACGATGGCCGACCGCTGCAGCCCAATACCGTCACCACCTTCACCTTCCAAGCCTTCAACGGCTGTGACTCTGTGATCACCGTAACGGTCGATGAGGTAGCCACCTTTACCTCCACCCTCGATCTGGCTGCTTGCCCAGGGGAGACGGTTCCCTACAACAACCAAGATCTATCGGTCAATACCAGCCAAGATTTCCAGTTTTTGGCGAGCAACGGCTGTGACTCCATCGTCACGGTCAACGTCGATGAGTTGCCGACTTTTGCAGTCGATCTGCAGCTCAATGCCTGCGAAGGAGGAACCGTGGCTTACAATGGCCAAGACCTCAATCCAAATACCAGTACAGACTTCACCTTCCAAGCCCGCAACGGCTGTGATTCAGTGGTGACGGTGATGGTAACAGAAATTCCAACACTGACGTCTTCCCTGTCACTGGCAACCTGCCCGGGGACCACCGTGAGTTACAACGGCCAAGACCTCAACCCAAATACCAGCACAGACTTTACGCTGCAGGCTCGGACTGGTTGTGATTCCATCGTCACAGTCGTCGTCGATGAGTTGCCCACCTTTGCTTCCGATTTGAACCTGGTAGCTTGCTCCAATGAGACTGTCGACTACAATGGTCAATCTTTGTCACCCAATACCAGTACGCCCTTTACCCTGCGGGCTGCCAATGGTTGTGATTCCGTCGTCACGGTCATCGTCAATGAGGCACTTACCTTTACTTCTGACCTGACACTACAAGCTTGCGAAAACGGCACTGTGGCCTACAATGGCCAAGACCTCAACCCAAATACAACGACGCCATTCCTCCTCACAGCAGCCAACGGCTGTGACTCCACAGTAACGGTTCGAGTAGACGAAGTGGGGACCATCAATACTTCTCTGACTTTGGAGACTTGCCCAGGAGGAACTGCCTCCTACAATGGCCAAGACCTCAATGTCAATACCGTGACGCCCTTCACCTTCACAGCGCGCAGTGGTTGCGATTCCATCGTGACAGTCACAGTAGACGAGATTCAAAACTTTACTTCTAGCCTGACGCTGGAAGCTTGCGCCGGAGAATCGGCAACCTACAACGGCCAAGACCTCAATCCAAATACCACAACGCCCTTTACCTTTACTGCCACCAATGGCTGTGACTCCATCGTCTCTGTGACCGTGGATGAACTGCCCACTTTCACCTCCGACTTGATGCTCGAAGCCTGTGAGGGTACAACGATCGATTACAACGGACAGACATTGCTTCCCAACAGCACGACGCCATTCACTTTTGCGGCGCGCAACGGTTGTGATTCGGTGGTAACTGTGATTGTCGATGAGCTGTTGGATGTAACGGCCAGCCTCACGCTGGAAACTTGTACTGGCACCACCATCGCTTTCAACGGACAAGACCTCAATCCGGGAAGCAGTACAGATTTTGCCTTTGTGGCGGCCAACGGCTGTGATTCCACCCTCACGGTGATCGTCGATGAACTGATGATCTTTGCCTCTGATTTGCAATTGCAGACCTGCCCCAATACTCCTGTCAGTTACAATGGCCAATCGCTCGATCCAAATACGACAACGCCTTTCACTTTCCGGGCAGTCAACGGTTGCGATTCCATCGTCACGGTCTTTGTGGAGGAGATCAGCACCTTTAGCTCAACCCTCGATTTGGAGACTTGCGCTGGAACGACCATCGACTACAATGGCCAGAGCCTACAGCCCAATAGCTCCACTGATTTCAACCTCTCTGCCATCAATGGCTGCGATTCTGTCGTGACGGTCAATGTAGCAGAGTTGCCTGTATTCAGCTCTGATGTGGTACTGGAAGCCTGCGAAGGAACAACCGTCGATTACGATGGCCAGCCCTTGCAACCTGGTAGCAGTACGAACTTTACGCTGAGAGCCATCAATGGCTGTGATTCTGTTGTCACCGTACAAGTCGATGAGTTGTTTGACCAAACGGCCAGCCTCACACTGGAAGCCTGCACAGGAACCACCGTCGACTTCAACGGACAAACACTGGCTCCGGCCTCTAGTACTGACTTCAACTTCACAGCGGCCAATGGTTGTGACTCGACCCTGACTGTCATCGTAGATGAGTTGGATGTATTTGCCTCTACTTTGACATTGCGTACCTGTCCCAATACGCCAATCGACTACGATGGTCAGTCCCTGCAACCCAACAGCGTAACAGACGTCACCTTTGTGGCGCGCAACGGTTGCGATTCTACGGTCACTGTCACCGTCAATGAGGTGGCAGAGATTTCTGAAACCTTGGAATTTGAGGCCTGTAGCGGGACCACCATCGATTACAATGGCCAGACCTTGCTACCTGGAGAAACAGCTCGTTTTACCTTCTCCGCCACCAATGGTTGTGACTCAAATGTCACGGTCAACGTCACTGAGTTGTTCCCCTCCCAATTTGGGGTGGATTTTGAAATTTGCAGCGGTACGACGGCTGATTACAATGGCCAAACACTACAACCCAACACCACCACCGATTTCACTTTCGTGGCGAGCAATGGCTGCGACTCCGTGGTGACAGTAACAGTTGATGAATTGCCTGTCTTCGATGAACAAGTCGATTTGCAGACCTGTCGGGGAAGTACGGTCACCTTCAATGGCCAAACACTGCAGCCCGGCAGCTCCACGGTTTTCTCATTCACAACCATCAACGGCTGTGATTCCACCATACTGGTAGAAGTCGAAGAGGTGGCAACCTTTACCTCCATCCTCGACCTGCAAGCTTGTACCGGCAACAGTGTCACATACAGAGGCCAAAATCTGAACGCTGGCTCTTCTACGCCCTTTACCTTGGTCGCTTCCAATGGCTGCGATTCCATCGTCACAGTGGTGGTAGAAGAATTGACCAACTTTACCTCCGACTTGGCTCTCGAAGTTTGCCAGGGCAGCACCATCACCTACGACGGCATGGTCCTGCAAGCCGGAGCGATGATGCCCTTCTCTTTCGTAGCGCAAAACGGCTGTGACTCGACGGTCAATGTCAGCGTGGATGAATTGCCCACTTTTGACGAAGAGGTGATGTTGTCTACCTGTACAGGAACCACCATCGAATTCGACGGTCAGACGCTGCAGCCCAATTCCAGAACACCTTTCAACTACACGGCGATCAATGGCTGCGATTCGGTCGTAACGGTCATCGTGGATGAGTTGAGCATCTTCAGTTCAAACCTTCAATTGCAAGCTTGTGCCAGCAGCACGGCAGTCTACAATGGCTCCGTATTGCAACCCGGCTCTACCACGTCCTTTAACTTGACGGCCCGCAACGGTTGCGACTCGGTTGTCACGGTTTTTGTGGAGAGCTTGCCCGAGTTTGCGACTGACGAATTGCTACAGACCTGCGACGGCACGACGGCAACCTACAATGGCTCCGTCCTGCAACCTGGCTCGGTCACTCCTTTTACCCTGACATCTATTGGTGGCTGTGACTCTGTGGTCACTGTGACTGTAGAGGAATTGCCGACCTTCAGTTCGACCCTGCAATTGCAAACCTGTGCCGATGAGCCTGCCTTCTACAACAATACCAGTTTGGAGCCTTTCTCCATCACGGATTTCACCCTGACTGCCCGGAATGGCTGCGATTCAGTCGTGACAGTATTTGTCACCGATGTCATTCCTCTGTCTACCTCCGAAGAATCTGTTACGATTTGCTTTGGGGACTCTCTGTTGGCTTTTGGCTCCTACGTGCGCCAGCCTGGTACCTATTCTGGTACCTTCCTCAATGCTGCAGGTTGCGATTCTACGCACACCATCCTTTTGGAGGTATTGCCCGAATTGGTGTTGAGTTTGGATGGAGAAAACAGTTGTGCCAACGAGGCCAGTGGCAGTGTCATTGCCAGCGTGCGCGGAGGCGAAATGCCATACAGATATTTGTGGGACAATGGGCAAACGGAGGCGAGTCTTTCCAACATCCCATCCGGCAGCTATCGCCTGACGGTGACGGACAATCTCGGTTGTGAAAACATTCAGGACATCACCATCGACGACTACAGCATCGACTTGGAGACCTTGCCACAGGATGTGAGTTGCTTTGGATTCAGTGACGGACTGGTGGACTTCCCCAATGCCGACCCCAATTGGCTGTTCAGCCTGGACGGAACCAACTTCGGCCCACCGGGTAGCCTGGGAGGCTTATCGGCTGGCACCTATCAGGTATTCATCCAAGACGAAAACAACTGCTTGTACCAAGAACGCTTTGTCATTGACCAGCCTGCTCTGCTGATTGTCAGTTTGCCCAAAGATACCTTGATCACACTCGGCAATGATTTGATTTTGTACACCAATACCAATGGCCAGGGCAACTTGACCTATGAGTGGACACCAGAGACAGACCTGGATTGCTCCGACTGTCCCGATCCGTTGGCGGCGCCACTGCAAACGACCCTGTACAAGCTCACCATCATCGACGAAAACGATTGCATTGCCGAGGACGAGATCAATGTCGTGGTTCGCAACGATTTCAAAGTATACATTCCCAATGCCTTCAGCCCGGATGGCAACAACGTCAATGATGTCTTTATGATTTTCAGTGATGAGTCGGTGGCCAAGGTCCACGAGCTGCGGATTTACTCTCGCTGGGGCAGTCAGCTCTTCGAAGTTCAGGACTTCCTGCCCAATGATCCACAATATGGCTGGGATGGTTCTTACAAGGGTCAGACGATGAATCCCGGCGTGTATGTCTACTACGCCTTGATAGAATTCAAGGATGGCAACACCAAGCAGTTCAAAGGAAGTGTCACCCTGGTGAAGTAAGAGTTTGAGATCGCCAACATAAAAAGGCCGAAATCAGTTGTTGATTTCGGCCTTTTTTGATGGCTTGTTTTTGCGTTGATTTACAAACTTCGTTCTCTTGTATTGCGATCTTTTTCGAGGCTGTCTGTCGCACCAGACTGGCTTTGGTTTTTCACATCGGGCCGGACTTCAGAGCGATTGCCAGTGCGGGTGTGGTTGAGCTTTTCAGAGACAGCGTGTTGCAAGCGAAACCGCTGGGATGCTCTTCCCTCCCGAATGGGATCATCCAGTTGTTGGTGATGCCGTTGTGAAATCTGCACAATGCGATACATCTGCTGATTTTCATCTACATCCTGAGAAAGATATTCCCACGACTGTGGCACCTGTTCTGCAACGGCCAAATCGGTCTTTTGGGTACTTGGCAACCAAAGCCCAATGGCTGTCAGCAAGACAAAAAGAGCGGCGATGGCTGCCGCCAGGCGATACATCCGCACAACGGGGCGTTGGCTTCGATTTCGGCGGGCATCCAAGCGACTTTCCAGGCGCTTCCAACTGTTTGCCGGAGGTGCCTCGTGCAGTTTGTGTTCGTTTTCGCGAAACAGGTCTGATAAATCATCCCAGGATTTCATAGGTAAATCAGTTTATTGTCATGCAAATGAAATGGGCGAATCGATGCAATGGCATCAATTGACAACCAATTCTACGGGATCGCACTGTCGTTTTCCAGGCGCCCCAAATCCGGCCTTGTCGCAGGTAATCTTACTTTCCGGACCTCCGATGTAGCAGATCACTTCTCTGTTGTCGTTGAATACTTCTGTGATCTGTTCCAAGCTCGGGCAGGTGACACAGGTGTTGATCATGTAGAGGTTTCTTCCCTCAAATACACAACGCAAAGCCCGCGTCTTGTCCGGATCTTTTTTGAGTACATCCGCTACCCATTGTGGCACGGGGATGTTGGTCTCTTTGCTCAGCTCGATGCTGGTCGATACCTCTTGCCCCTGAATGAGTTCACTGGCTTTTTTGATGGTCGTACCACCAGTCGTACCATTGTTGGCATCATCTCCGCAGGCAGTCAACAGCAGCCCTAGTAAAAGCGGTATGAATAAAAAGGTTTTTCTCATTGTATTCGGTAATTTTTATTTAAAAATCAGTTCTTTTGCTTTTGGTCATCACTCGCTTCCGACCCGGCCTCCCTCATTTTTGATCACCATGGCTCTCAGGCGCTTTTTGGCCAGAATCAGCTGCGACTTTGAGGTGTTGATGCTGATGCCAAGCATGTCGGCAATTTCCCGATGCTTGTAGCCCTCGATGACGTAGAGGTTGAAAATGGTCCGATAGCCCGGAGGCAAGTCGTTCAACAAACGCAGGATGTCTTGGGCAGCCAACTCGTCCTCTATGCTGGCCCGGTACTGCATATCCATGTTGGGATGCAATTCGTCGGTCCATTGAAAGGGCTGTCTTTTGCGCAAAAACATCAAGGCTTCGTTTACCATGATCCTTCTGATCCAGCCTTCGAAACTACCATTCCCTTGATACTGTTGGATGTGGGTCAGCACTTTGTAGAAGCCGTCGATGAGCACATCTTCCGCATCCTCGCGCTTGCGCAGGTACCGTCGACAAAGACCAAACATCTTTGGAGAATAGCGGTCGTAGAGCAATTGCTGTGCTTTCCTAACTCCTTTTTGACAAGCTTCTATGAGTTCCTTTTCTGACACTCAAGGTAGTTTTCGATGAATGAGACGGTGCAAACTCGCCGCTACAAACTGGCACCCAAATGCTTGATTGGACACAGGCAGGGGCCTCCTCAGTTTCCACCAGCTCAAGATATTATTTTTCCAATAATAACGCCAAAACACAAAAGTACTAATCTCAAAGATGCTTCGCGCAGGCGATTTGGTGTGTCAGATCGGCAATTTCCGGCCAATAGCTGGTGGAGGCCTACATTTTTCCTGGCTTCTTAATATATTTGGTGGTTTGAAAACGCCCGTTTGGGGCCTTATCTCCAATCAATTCAACGCGCCGATTGCCATGATTCTACAAAATGATCAATACCACTTTTCCGGAAATGTGCCCGTTGGGGACATCTGCGAGAAATACAACTGTCCTCTCTACGTATACGATACGGCCATCATGAAACAACAATACGAGCGGATCACAAAGGCCTTTCAGGTACCCTCTCTGAAAATCAACTACGCCTGCAAGGCGCTGACCAACATCAATGTCTTGCAGTTTTTTCGCTCCATTGGGGCGGGCCTCGATACCGTCTCTGTTCAGGAAGTAGAGCAAGGCCTGATGGCGGGATTTGCGCCCGAGGACATTCTGTATACGCCCAATTGTGTCTCCATAGAGGAAATCAGTGAGGCTGTCGAGCATGGGGTGAAAATCAACATCGACAACATCTCCATTCTCGAACAATTTGGCCAAAAGTATCCCGACGTACCCGTTTGCATCCGCATCAATCCACACATCATGGCGGGCGGGAGCTACAAAATTTCGACGGGTCACATCGACTCGAAGTTTGGCATCTCCATCCACCAAATGCCCTTGGTCCATCGGGTCGTGGAAGCCACCGGACTCACCGTAGAAGGCATCCACATGCACACGGGATCGGACATTTTGGATGCAGGGGTTTTCCTCCAAGGTTCTGAAATTCTCTTTGGGGTGGCCAGCGAATTCAAGGATTTGCAATACATCGACTTTGGAAGCGGATTCAAAGTGCCTTACAAGCCCAATGACATTTCCACAGACATAGAGGAGTTGGGAGAAAAATTGTCGGCCCGCTTCAATGAGTTCTGCAGCGAATACGGCCGTGAACTCACCCTGAAATTTGAACCCGGCAAGTTCCTCGTCAGCGAAGCTGGTTATTTCTTTGCCAAGGTCAACGTTATCAAGCAAACTACCTCCACCGTTTTTGCAGGCCTGGATTCGGGACTCAACCACCTGATTCGCCCCATGTTTTACGACGCTCACCACCGGATCGAAAATGTCAGCAAACCCACTGGAAAGATGCGCATCTACACCGTGGTGGGCTACATCTGCGAAACCGATACCTTTGGGGTCAATCGGCGCATACAAGAAATCAACGAAGGAGACATCCTCGTCTTCCGCAATGCCGGAGCCTACTGCTTTACGATGGCGTCCAACTACAACTCGCGCTACCGGCCGGCAGAAGTGCTCATCCACGAAGGCAAGGATTACCTGATCCGGAAAAGGGAAACCATGGAGGACATCTACAGAAATCAAATCGACTGCCAGGTCTTCCACCAAGCCAAAGTCAATGCCTAAGAAGGCATCCAGAGCCCCTCTCTCAACGGACAACAAGCCAGGCGATAAGTACCGCAAAAAGTGGAACTTATCGCCTGAATTCTCTGTATAATAAACAATCTTGCCGACTGCAGGCCAAAAAGGAACAAGTCCCAACGGCTAGAAGCCAAAAAGGCCGTACATTCGCAGCCGGTAAACACAACATCCTATCATTCACAAAATCATTTGTCTCCATGGCCCAACCCAGCACCACACAGTCCACTCGCTACAACCCGGCGGATGTTGAGCACAAGTGGTACCAGCACTGGCTGGATCAGCGATATTTTGAATCGAAACCCGATCATCGAGAAGCTTTTTCCATCGTCATCCCCCCTCCCAATGTCACCGGTGTCCTCCACATGGGACACATGTTGAACAACACCATTCAGGACATCCTGATTCGCCAGGCGCGACTGGAAGGCAAAAATGCCTGCTGGGTACCCGGGACCGATCACGCTTCCATCGCTACAGAAGCCAAGGTGGTAAAAATGCTACGCGAAAGAGGAATCAAAAAGTCGGACATCGGACGAGAAGAGTTTCTCAAATACGCCTGGGAATGGAAGGAAAAATATGGTGGCATCATCCTGAAACAGCTTCAAAAGCTCGGTGCCTCCTGCGACTGGAGCCGGACCCGCTTCACCATGGAGGAGTCCCTGACCAAGGCCGTTTTCCGAATCTTTGTTGATCTGTACAAAAAAGGCAAGATCTACAGAGGAAAGCGCATGACCAACTGGGACCCCGAAGCACTGACCGTACTGTCCAACGAAGAGGTCATCTACAAAGAAGAAAATTCCCGCCTCTTTCACGTTCGCTACCAAATCGAAGGGACTGACGAGTGGATCATCATCGCCACCACCCGACCCGAAACCATCATGGGGGATACGGCCGTCGCTGTCAATCCCAAAGACGAACGCTATGCCCACCTGCAGGGCAAAAGGGCCATCGTACCACTGGTGAATCGATCGGTTCCCATCATCTTCGACAATTATGTAGACATGGAGTTTGGAACGGGGGCATTGAAAGTTACCCCCGCCCACGACATGAACGATTACGAGATCGGAGAGCGCCACTCTCTGGAGATCATCGACATCTTCAACGACAATGGAACCATGAGTGAGGCGGCACAACTCTACATCGGAGAGGATCGTTTCAAGGTGCGCAAGCTCGTTGCCAAGGATTTGGAAGCAGCCGGGCAGATCGTCAAAATCGAAGACTATCGCAATACCGTAGGTCGGTCCGAGCGGACGGACGCCATCATCGAACCACGCCTGTCCTTGCAATGGTACCTGGACATGAAAGAATTTGCCAAAACTGCCTTGGATGCGGTCGACAAAAAAGAGGTTCAGTTCTTTCCAGAGCACTTCTGGAACATGTACTACAACTGGCTCAATGAAGACAACATCCGGGATTGGTGCATCTCCCGCCAACTGTGGTGGGGACAGCGCATTCCGGCCTGGTACTACGGCGAGCATACCTTTGTTGCCGAAACCGCTGCGGAAGCCCTCGAATTGGCCAGACGGCAAACGGGCAATGCCGAGCTGCAACTGGAAGACCTGAGGCAAGACGAAGATGTATTGGACACCTGGTTTTCCAGCTGGCTGTGGCCCATCACCGTATTTGACGGCTTTGAGAGCCCGGAAGAACTGCGCTACTACTACCCCACCAATGTACTCGTTACTGGTTGGGACATCATCTTTTTCTGGGTGGCGCGTATGGTCATGGCGGGCTACGAATGGAGTGGTGACTTGCTGGGAGAAGCTGTTGCCCAAAAGAAAGGCATCATGCCCTTCAAGGATGTCTTTTTCACTGGCATGGTTCGCGACGAGCAGCGACGCAAGATGAGCAAATCGCTTGGAAACTCTCCTGATGCCATGGCGCTGATGGACAAATATGGCGCTGATGGTGTCCGCTTCGGGATGCTGTCCAGCGCAGCGGCTGGCAATGACATCGTGTTTGATGCCCCCTTTGATCCCAAGTCAAAAAAAGTCTTGAGCGAAAGCAAGCGGTGTGAGCAAGGACTCAACTTCTGCAACAAAATGTGGAATGCCCTGCGCCTGCTCAACGGACTGCCCCAACAGGAGGAGGCCTTAAACGAAGAGTCAGCAGCCATCAATGCACTGGCCACAACATGGTTTTCCAACAAGCTGCGGCAGACCAATCGCAAGCTCAAGGATCAGTTCAAGAGCTATCGCTTGTCCGAAGCCATCATGAACTTGTACACCTTTATCTGGGGAGACTTTTGCTCTTGGTATCTCGAAATGATCAAGCCACCGTATGAGCAGGCCATCGATCGTCCGACCTATGAACGGAGCCTGGAATTCTTTGAAACGCAAATGAGCCTGTTGCACCCCTTCATGCCATTTGTTACAGAGGAAATTTGGCACCTATTACGGGACAGAAAGAGCGGCGAGGATTGCATCATCAGCCAGTTGCCTGCAGAAGAAGAGTTTGACGCAGCCCTGATCACCAAGGTGGACACGGCCATCGAGATTGTTTCCAAGGTTCGGGATGCCCGCAACAAGAATGGCATCAAGCAAAAAGAGCCGTTGGAGTTGTTCATCCGCAAAACGCCACAGACCAGCGAACTGTTTGAATTGGAGGGCTTGCAGGAAATGATCTGCAAAATGGCCTATTTGTCCAAGCTGACCTTTGCCGAGGAAGATGTTCCCAATAGCATCTCCTTCCTGGCCGGGCCCGGCAAATACTTTTTGGTGCTGAACAAGACCATCGACGTAGCGGCAGAGATCAGCCGATTGGAGGGGTATTTGAAAAAGGCAGAGGGATTCATGAAGGGGGTCAATGCCAAGTTGAACAACCAGCGATTTGTCGACGGGGCACCAGCGGCCGTCGTTGAAAAAGAGCGCAAAAAGCAGGCAGATGGCATGGCCCGCATCAAGGCGCTGACCGAAGAACTCGAAAAGCTGAAGGGCGGGTAGATCCGTCGCTCAACAGTCATAGAATGGGAACAAACGGTCCAAATCATTGTAGATTTGGGCCGTTTGTCGTATTTTAAAGGACAGAAATTGAAAACAAGTGGTAGATCACCTTGTCCAAACATTCTACCAAAAGACTGACAATCCACACTGCAATATCTGGCCGATCCCTAAACAATCAGCTCGATTTGTTGTAGTACATAGGAATTGAAAAACTGACTTTAGGCATTAAATTGTATTGAAAAGCACTTATTGATCACTTACATTTAAAGAGTTTCCGTCTAAAACCTAGGCTGTGAGAAGGCCCCAAAGCAACTTTTGGCATCGTGCCCAAAACGTTTTTGGATGTCCTGACAAATTCTGCAGCCAGATCAAAATCAAACATCATGGCTAAAAAAGTACAACTTGCTGATCTGAAAGTAAAAAGTTTTGTCGTCCAGTTGAATGAAACAGAACAAAAGACCGCAAAGGGTGGATTGTTTGATTGGGGCAGAGATGACATGGGCCGTTCTCCTTTCCGCAGAAATGGTCGTGTTGGTTCCTTCACAGAACACAAATCTCAGCGCCAAATGGCAGGCTTTTCCATATCGTCTCGCCGCTCCCGCTGATCAGCTTCTGTCTGAATCCCCAACAGTTCACACCAAGGCTGTTCAAGCAAACAGCACGATCTTGGCCCAGGTTTCCAACATTGCCTGAGCCAAGATTCTCATTTCTTTGAAAGTAGTGAAAGCAAGTCTTCGTAAATGATCTGGCTGGCTCCAGCCTGCTCCTGCATCAAGCCCAAGGCACGCAAGCCCGCTTCCTGCCGCTTTTCCACATCCTGTAGCTCTTGAAAAACTCGGCCCAAAGAAGCCGCATCTGTCACGCAAAACCCTGCCCCTCGCTCCAACAACAAAGTCGCTTCCCGAAATTTGTGATGTCGCGGACCGAAAATTACCGCCAAGCCATGCGCCGCAGGCTCCAGCAAATTGTGAATGCCCTGGCCAAAGCCCCCTCCAACATAGGCCATACTCCCATAGCGATACAGTCCCGCAAGCATGCCGATGTTGTCGATGATCAACACAGATGCATCACTCTCCACCCCCACCTGAAGCTTGCTGTAACGGATGGATGGCAGACGAACTTGTTGTTCCAATCGCTGCAACTGCCCTTCGCTGATTTCATGGGGTGCAAAGATGAATTTCCAATCGGGATGAGTGGAGATCAATGGTTCCAGCAAGTGTTCGTCTGGTGGCCAAGAACTGCCAATCACCAAGGTGGGATGTCTCTTGACAAAGCCTTCCACAAGGGGGAGCCGAGGAGCCTCTCTGGCAATCTCCAATACTCGATCCACTCTGCTGTCTCCAACGACCTTGGCATGTTCGATGCCGTGCTGGCGCAAGAGCTTGCGCGAGGCCTCGTCTTGTACAAACAGCAGGCGGTAGGCCGCCAAATCAGGCAAAAATGATCGGCCATACCAGCGGAAAAAAAGTTGGTCGGGACGAAAGACCGCCGACAGTAAGACGATGGGAATCCGTCGAGTCTGCAATTCGCGAAGGTGGCAAAACCAAAATTCGTTTTTGACCATCAGGGCGATCGTGGGCTGAATGCAATTGAGGAAGGCACGGGCGCGGCGGGGCGTATCCAGGGGAAGGTAGCAAACGACATCGACCTGCGAATGACTTTTCCGCAATTCATAGCCAGAAGGAGAAAAGAAGGAAAGGACGAGTTGCCAGTCGGGATGTTGTTGCCGCCATCTTTCCAAAAGAGGCCTCCCCTGCTCAAACTCTCCTACCGATGCACAATGCATCCACAGGCGGGGCTTGGACGACACAATCTGGGGCCTGATGCGATCCAACTGTCCCTTTCGCCCTCGTACCCAGAGGCGAGCCTTGGCGTGGAAGGGCGATGCCAGCAACAACAAGGCGTGGTACAGCCAGATGCCAATTCGGTAGAGGAGCATGTATTAGTAAAAAATCTCTTCGCCACTTTCGCCGATGTAGAAAGGCAAGCTCCACCCGATCTTGATGGCGTAGAGCAAATCGAGGCGTTTGGCGGTATCCGCTGTTCGAGTATCAAAATTGAAACTGCGCCGATTTTGGGTGAATCCTTGGGTGAATTCAAAGCCGAGGTAAAAGTTGATCAGTCGGTTGCTGCTGAGCAATTGGTAGCCGACAAACTGCTGGAAGGCCAACCCATTGGTGAGCCGATCGTAGCCCTTTTTGTAGGTCTCATCGAGAGATGGGACAAAGGACTCCGGGTCGTCCTGGATGCGAATCTTGTGCTGCAACAAGCCCATGCCCACACCGAGGCGAAGACCGGACCGATTGCTATTGGGATCGAGATTGATCAGCTTGGCGACGTGGGCTCCGGCGTAAAACCCTCGTTGGCGAAGGACGATGGCGGCAAAAGAACGGGTATTGCCCACGATGAGCCCATCCGGCGTTCGCAAATTGGCAATGACATCCTCCCGCACAAAGCGACCGAAGTGAAATTGATAATCCACGCCAAAAATCCAATTGTTTTTGGTAATCCACTCCGGTGCCAGCCCCACGCTGAGGTTTCTGTCGAAGCGCTTGGCCATATCTGCACCGGGCCATGACACCCCGCCAGTAATGGTTGCCAAGAGTACGGGATGGTCATTGTCGTAAACTCTTTGTTCCTGGGCAGTACACCAGCAGGACAGCCCCAGACAAAAAACCACCAAAAAAAACAAGCGATCAAGCGATTTCACCACAATCTTTTTATTTTGTGCTCAGAAACAATGTCACTTCCTACAAGTCAGAAAGAACCTGTCTGTATTTGTAACGATTCAAACGAGCAAATAGCCGCCAACCAACCAAATGTTCATCTAGTAGAAGGTTTCTGTCCAATTGCCCGGCTGGTAAAGGTAGGAAAGAATGGCCAGCCAAGCGGGCCGAATCTGATCAAAAATCAGGTTTCCGAAGGACATTCCCCCCAAATTGTATCTGCAGTGGGTGGAACATTGACCGAAAATGATCCGTAAAACATACAAATTCACAAATCATCTGACCAAGCAATGAAAAGAATACTCATCACAGGCGCAGCCGGATTCCTGGGTTCCCACCTCTGCGACCGGTTCATCAAGGAAGGATTTCACGTCATCGGTATGGACAATTTGCTGACGGGCAATCTGGGAAATATTGAGCACTTGTTTCCGCTGAGCGAATTCGAGTTCTACTTCCACGACGTCACCAAATTCGTTCACGTCCCAGGTGAGTTGGATTACATCCTGCACTTCGCCTCTCCGGCCAGCCCCATCGACTATCTTCAAATGCCGATACAGACCATGAAGGTCGGTGCATTGGGCACCCACAACCTGCTGGGTCTCGCCAAGGAGAAAAAGGCGCGCATCCTGGTGGCCTCTACCTCTGAGGTCTATGGCGATCCCCTGATCCACCCACAAGTAGAATCTTACTGGGGCAATGTGAACCCCATCGGTCCTCGTGGTGTATACGATGAGGCCAAGCGGTTTTTGGAAGCCATCACCATGGCCTACCACACCTACCACGGTTTGGAAACGCGCATCATTCGCATTTTCAACACCTATGGTCCCAGAATGCGGGTCAATGACGGACGGGTACTGCCTGCCTTCTTTTCCCAAGCCATCCGAGGCGAGGGCCTGACAGTTTTTGGCGATGGATCTCAAACCCGATCTTTCTGTTATGTCGACGATCTGGTGGAAGGCATCTACCGCTTGCTGATGAGCAACTGCACAGAGCCTGTCAACATCGGAAACCCCGCCGAAATCACCATCAAGGAGTTTGCGGAAGAAATTCTCGAACTGGTGGGCAATCCAGATGCCAAGATCATTTACAAGCCGCTGCCGCAGGACGATCCGAAAAAACGTCGGCCCAACATCGAAAAGGCCAAAGAAGTACTCGGCTGGGAGCCTCGTGTCGATCGTTCAGAGGGCTTGCGCAAGACTTTTGAATACTTCAAAAAAGTGGTTACCCCTGTGGAGGTCAACCAATAACAACATTCATCTCATGACAAACCATCATTGCATATTGGTCACCGGAGGGGCTGGATTCATCGGCTCGCATGTCGTTCGGCTCCTCGTTCAAAAATACCCTGACTACCGAATCGTCAATCTCGACAAGCTCACCTATGCAGGCAATTTGGGCAACCTCTCTGACATTGAGGAAAGTCCCAACTACACCTTCGTAAAGGGCGACATCGTCGATGCAGATTTTTTGCAAAAGCTCTTTTCCGACTTTTCTTTTGACGGCATCATCCACTTGGCGGCAGAGTCTCATGTCGATCGGTCGATCAGCGACCCGATGAGTTTCATCAACACCAACATCGTCGGGACGGTCAACTTGCTCAATGCGGCCCGCCAAAGTTGGGGGGACTCCTGGGAAGGCAAGCGTTTTTACCACGTCTCCACCGACGAGGTCTACGGTACGTTGGGAGAAACTGGTTTGTTTACAGAAGAAACAGCCTACGATCCTCGTTCGCCCTACTCGGCTTCTAAGGCCAGCTCCGATCACCTGGTTCGTGCCTACCACCATACCTATGGCATGCCGATCGTGTTGTCCAACTGCTCGAACAACTACGGGCCCAACCAGTTTCCGGAAAAGCTCATTCCCCTTTTCATCAACAACATCAAGAACAACAAATCACTGCCTGTTTATGGCGATGGAAAGTACACCCGCGACTGGTTGTACGTCATCGATCACGCCATGGCCATTGATCAGATTTACCACCAAGGCAAAAATGGGGAGACCTACAACATCGGTGGCAACAACGAATGGAAAAACATCGATTTGATCCACCTGCTGATTCGCCTTGTCGATGCGCAATTGGGACGGCCAGAAGGCAGCTCCAAGGAGTTGATCACTTTTGTGAGAGACAGACCGGGGCACGACCGCCGCTACGCCATCGACGCGAGCAAATTGATGAATGAATTGGGATGGTCTCCCAGTGTGACGGCCGAGGAAGGCATGCAACGCACTGTGGAATGGTACCTCGCCAACATGGACTGGATGGAAAACATCACCTCCGGAGATTACCAGAAATACTACGAACAACAATACGGCTAGTCAGAACACAAGGAACCCACACAAAAGGGCTTTGATCCATGCGGATGAAAGCCCTTTTGCATTTCATCAAGTCAGTTTGTGTCCTGACCAAGTCGATCAATACTCGTACAATTGTCTTTTGTCCCATCCGTCGATGCTCAAAGACATAGAAGATTCATTGTCCACTTGGAGAGGGGTCAGATCGAAAAGCAGATCGAGGACGAGTGCCCCCTCACAGGGGTCGTTGTCGTCCAGGCTCAAGCGCAACTGTCGCGTGATGGGATCGGACTCTCCGATGCCTTCAGAGTCGAACAGCTCAAAAATCACACCGCCGCAACCGCCACTGTAGTTGGCCCTTATGCTGAGGCAATCCCCATCGATGCTGACGTCTTCGATGGTAAAGGGATCACTAGGGCCATTGTCAAATTGTTCTTTGTCCAGCATGACGAGCCTTCCTCCTTCGCAAAGGTCAGAATTGCCCATGTCGTCATCGTCTTTGTCGCAAGCAGTCGCCAGGCACAGCAAAAGTGCCAGACATAGAAATGGAATTTGTTTCAGGGATTTCATATAGGTAAATTTTGTAGGATTCTCTTTACCTATAAAGACAGGATCAAAGGGCGGAAGGTTGGGTGGGGTAAATTACTTTTTTTCCCATTTGCGAATCTCCCTTTGGGCGTATTGGTCGTTGCGCCAGCCGATGAACTGGGTTTCTCCCATGCCCTTGTAGTTCAAAAACCAATCGCGGACGATGGTCATGGCCGGATTGTATTGAATCATAAATGGCTCGAACTGCTGGGCATCGATGACCTGCAGGCTGGAGTCTACGGGTACGGCAATGATCTTGGTATCGGTTTCTCCATCGTCTTCGAGCAAGAGCGTGGCAATGGGTTTGACTTCGAGTACGGTGCCTGTGGGAACACTTTCTGCAATGACCAGTACATCCAAGGCGTCGCCATCACCACCACGGGCAGGGTCCATGTAAGTGGAGGGGATGAAGCCATAATTGCCGGGATAAGGCAAAAAATCTATGATGCGAATCTGCCCTTTCTCAGTGTCGTTTTCAAAAACAGCTTTGCTTTCGTTGTACTCTATTTTGTGGTTGGTCCCGGCTGGGATTTCGATGACAGCGTGGAATCCTTTCTCTGTGAATGCAGGCAGTTGTTTGTAGTCGACAGCAGAATCTGAGGGGCCACAAGCTGTCAAAAGGCCAATCAAGCAACAACTGAAGAGAACAAAAAGGCGGTGGGCAGACATAAGCAAGCGGTTTCCAGTGCGGTTGTGGATGCGGACAAAGGTAGTGAAAAAATGGACCAATCCCGGTTCTGCCCCCTTTTTTGGACTTTTGGCATCGACAGAGGTACGAAAGTGAGGCAATTGTCCATCTGAAAACACAATCATTGAAAAAAAATACTTTTCTTGTGGTCCCATCTATACATCATCGCTTTCAGAACACTGCCACTGTATGTACACAAGTGGAGCAAATCTTTATTGAATCAATCACAACAGAACCATGACAGAGAACAATTATTTCGACCCAAACGATTTGAAAAAATTTGGCAACATCACCGAATTCCAAGAAGAATACGGCAAAAAATTCTTCCAGTGGTACGGATCCGTTTTTGAAGAAGGGGCCCTGACCACTCGCGAAAAATCTTTGATTGCGCTGGCCGTTGCCCATGCCCTGCAGTGCCCCTATTGCATCGATGCCTATTCCAAGGATTGCCTGACCAAGGGAGCGGACGAAGAGCAGATGATGGAAGCAGTTCACGTAGCGGCTGCCATACGCGGAGGGACGACCCTGGTGTATGGGGTTCAAATGATGGAACATGTGAAAAAAGTGTCCATGTAACATCGGCGCATCCCAATCGTCAACTGTGCTTTTGCCATTGTCCAAAGTGCACCCAATGATTCGACGATGGTAACCTTTTGCGTTTGCCAACTGTTGTGCAGTCAAATCTTTGTCTAGAAACCAGGTTTTAAAAAAATTACTCATGGGAGTCAAACAACGCACCAAATCACTCAAGGCAAGAGCCAGTGAATTGTCAGATACTTTCGTCCAGCTCAACGTCTTGAGTGGCAAGGACATGGCCGATGCCCAATTTCCTCTTTTTGCCCAAAATCTGGCTTCGTCGGGTCATCATCAGCTGACACCCGTCCCGGTAGAGATCTTCCAAATCAACATCGGCAAGCTCTGCAATCTGTCCTGTGCCCACTGCCATGTGGATGCCGGGCCAGATCGCAAGGAGGAAAACATGGACAAAGCCACGCTCGATCGCTGTCTGGAAATCATCGCCCAAACGCCCAGCATTCACACCGTGGACATCACAGGTGGCGCACCGGAGATGAATCCGCACTTCCGCTGGTTTGTCGAAGAATGCACCCGACTGGGCAAGCGGGTCATCGACCGTTGCAATCTGACCATCATCATGGCCAATCCGAAGTTCCACGATCTGCCAGCATTTTTTGCCCGCCACAATGTACAAGTCGTCTCTTCCCTCCCCTATTTCAGCAAACGACGCACTGACGGACAAAGGGGCGACGGCGTATTCGAGGCATCCATAGAGGCATTGAAAAAGTTGAATGCAGTGGGGTATGGTATGCACGACAGCAAGCTGGAACTGCACTTGGTCTACAATCCTTCTGGAGCCTTTTTGCCTGGCAACCAAGAGACGTTGGAAGCAGAATTCAAACGCCAATTGCTCCGACGCTACGACATCCACTTTCATCACCTCTTTGCAATTACCAACCTGCCCATTGCAAGATTTTTGGACTACCTCATCCAGAGCAACAACTACACCGCCTACATGCAAGCCCTCATCGATGCCTTCAACCCGGCAACAGTCAATGGTTTGATGTGCCGCAATACCATTTCGGTCAGCTGGGATGGCTACCTATACGACTGTGATTTCAACCAGATGCTCGATTTGAAGGTCGCCAGCCCCATTCAGCACATCAACGATTTCGATGCCACACAACTGCAAAATCGCAACATCGTCATCAACCAACACTGTTATGGTTGTACAGCTGGTGCTGGTTCCAGTTGCGGGGGCGAAATTGCCTGATTCCACTTCATTGACGTCCAATACCCATTTTATTTTTTTCGCAAACAGCATACTAATTCCATAACAACTTACATTTGCACATGAAGCTGTTTTACTCATTCTCAGTCACTTGTGTGATTTACTTGACAGTCTGATCACAAAACGCTCATAACAAACCGCAAAAATTGTCATTTCTCCTTTTGTAGGCGAAAGGGACTTTTACAGGAAGTGATACAACAAATGGCAAGACAACGCTTGCCCCTTTCTTTTCCGTAAAGTCTTTTCTTATGAAATTAACTGCGACACATCAGGCTAATTTCCCAAAACCCGTTTTCGTTCTTTGCCTGCTGGCCCTCCTTTGCTTTGCCCATGCAAGCCATGGCCAAAACATCATCACCTTTCCCATTGGCAGCACCAGCCCCACCCACAGCGATCCAGGCATCTCCTTCGTATCCAATCTGAGTCCAGGGCCAGGCATTACAGTGGTCAACTGCCCACCTTGGCTCTCCGCAACTGGTTGGAATTATTTGTTTGCCTCTGACGCCCTGCAGAATGGCCAATACTGGGAGTTTTACATCGATGTTGCCCAAGGCTATGAACTCAACATCAGCTCCATAGAAGTGGTCAGCAGAGCCAGTGACACCACCTACAGCCGGGTGGCCGGCCAATGGTACCACGAAACAGAAAGTGCTCCTGGTACCTGGTTGGAAAGCAGTTATTCCAGCAGCATGCAGGGGGTCGGCAGAGATGACATCTGCTTGTTGGGGGCCAGAAGTAGAACCTTTCCCATCAGCATTAATACGGCAGGGCGAATCCGCTTGCGACTTGTCCACTTTCGAGCCAACCAAAACCAGACGAGATTCGGGGCCATCAACATCAGCGGCAGTTTGTTGCAAGTGCTTCCAGTAGAGTTGATTCGGTTTGAAGCCAAAGCCCAAGACGATGACATCCAACTGGAATGGGAAACTGCTTCGGAAATCGAAAATGAGGGTTTTGAAGTCCAGCGGCTGGATGGCGACCTCAATTGGCAAATCATCGGTTGGGTGGATGGCCAGGGAAGTACCAATGAAGCTACGCGCTACCGTTTCCAAGACGACTTTCCACAAACTGGAGACAACCTGTACCGACTCAAGCAAATCGACCACGACGGAAGCCATTCCTTTTCCAAAATTGTGCAAGCATCCCATCAGAAAGAACAGCCGATCATACAGGTCTTTCCCAACCCCAGTCAGGGCCCAGTGGAGGTACGATTGCGCAATCCCAACAAAGAGAAAATGTCCCTTCAGCTGTACGATGGCTTTGGCCGAATGGCTTGGCAGTCAGGGATTATGACAGAACTCGACAGTTGGAGGCGGGATTTTGATCTGCGACCAGGTTGCCAATACTTTCTCCTGATACAGATTGGCGCCTCTCAATACCACAGACATCTACTGATCCAATCCACCGATTGACACTATTCCTTGGCCAGCCAGCCAAATGCATTGCGCGCCTTTTGGCTGTCGAGCGAAACATTGGCCGGACGGGCGGCGGGCATTGATACGTCCTTTTGCAAACTCGGTCGAATCAGTTCCGTAGGCAGGCTCTCCTCTTGGGCATGGTGGACAATGAAATCGTAGCGAGACATTGGCTGATCTCCTCCCAAGTGCCAAATGCCTGATGCTCCCAATTCCAACAAGGCCAACAAACCCTCAACAGCATCTCGGGCGTGAAGCGCCGTTCTGATTTCGTCGGTAAAGGCATAGACTTCCCGCCCTTCCCTCAAGGCTTTCAACCAATGGATGAGAAAGGAAGGGATGGATTCGTCTGTGCTGTACATTAGCGGCATGCGGGCAACCGTGGCACGGGAATGAACTCCAAGGATTTGTTGCTCGGCCCGGGCCTTTTGCTGGCCGTATAAGTTGACAGGCCCTGTGGCATCTTCCTCTGCATAAGGAGCTGAAGCCCCGTCAAAAACCAAGTCAGTGGAGGTAAAGACGAAGGGGATGTCCCGCTCTGCTGCCAGCTTCGCCAGGTGTACACTCGCCTGCACATTGACCTTCTCTGACAAGTCGGGATGTTCTTCACAAAAATTGGGTTGGGCGCAGGCGGCCAGGTGCAGGATGGCATCGGGATGAAGCTTGTCCAGGAGGGCTCTGCTGGCTGTGGGATCGCTGATGTCGAGCTGGAAGCAGTCCATCGCCGAGGAAGACGGCTGGTGCTTGTGGTAGGTGCCCAGCAACTGCCAGTGGGGCGAATAAAGGCGAGCCAAGTGCTGGCCCAAAAATCCAGAAATGCCAGTGACGAGTAATTTTTTCAAAGCGCAACTTTTGTGGGCAATATAGAAAGAAGGGAGCAGAAAGAGCATTTTTTTGTACCTTTCTGCCTATGTCTAAAACCGCTCGCAACCACTTGGAAGACGTCATAGAATATTACGACCGAACCCGCTTCGACTACCGGGTCGCCTGGGACGATTCTGAACATCCAGCAGTCCATTTTGGCTTTTATGACGAACAGGCCAGCAACCACAAAGATGCCTTGATGAATACCAACCGGGTACTGGCCGACCGGGTGAATGCACAGGCCGGAGAGCGTCTGCTCGACGCTGGATGTGGGCGTGGTGGCAGTTGTTTTTGGTTGGCAAAAAACAGGCAAGTTCGTCCGACGGGCATCACTCCCGTGGCCAGTCAGATCAAAGATTGTCAGGAACAGGCCCAGAAGTTGGGCTTGCAGGAACAAGTCAACTTTGTCCAAGCCGATTACTGCCAGACAGATTTTGCCGATGCCAGTTTTGACATTGTCTGGGCCTGCGAAAGCCTTTGTCATGCCCAGCAAAAAGGAGACTTTTACAGGGAAGCATTCCGCCTGCTGCGCCCCGGTGGCCGCCTGATCATCGCAGAGTACATTCGACAAAAACGCCCATTGGCTGCCCGAGAAGAACAACTGCTCGCCGCCTGGCTCAACCGCTGGGCCATCCAAGACATCGACAGCCAAGACGAGCACCTTTCCCATGCCCAACAGGCGGGCTTTGCCAAGGTCGAGATGGAAAACGTCACGCCATTTACCCGCACCTCCTTGCGCAATCTACACCGCAATGCCAGCAACTGGCTGTGGCTGAGTCACTTGCTCCGCTGGACAGGCCTGCGCTCCAAAGTACAACACGCCAACATGCTGGGGTCCATTCGACAGTACGAAGCCTTGGAACACGATCTTTGGTTTTATGCCATCCTCACAGCGGTCAAGCCTTGAGAGCAGCTTGGGAACCCATGAATTGGGCCACAAATGCCACTTTTAACGATCTGCAACTATCTTTCGCAGAGGAAATCTTGTAAATTGTCTCATAAAATCAAGCGCAAGACTTATGAGACTAAATCTTATCTTCTTTCTACTGGCCTTTTGTTTTGGCAATGCCTACGGGCAAATCACCTATACCGCTGCTGATTATGCCGAGCCCGGCGATGAGTTTTTGCTCAGCACCGCCTCGATCGACTCCCTCAATCTACCAGACTTTGCCCAGGCAGGGGCCGATGTCAGTTGGGACTTTTCCGATCTCGCCATTCTCACACAAGATTCCATCTACTTTACCTCTGCAGACAATTCCGGCTATCAGCAAGGATTCATCTTTACCTGTGTGGCCAGTGGTGGCAATATCTTTCAGTGCAACCAATTGTGGACAGAACTGGTCAACCTCGGCATCAAAGGAGAATTGGACATCAACCTGCCCAACATCCCCATCACGGACATTGCCCGCCTGACCAATAAATCCAACGCGGCCTTGGCCAATACGATGGTGGGCCTCACCGTAGAACAGGGAGGCTTCAGCTTGCCCCTCACCAATGTCTACACCGACATCGATACCCTCTATCGCTTCCCGATGGAGTACCAAAACCAGCATCGTTCAACCGGACGGGTGATTGTGGGGATTCAAGACGGTCCGACGGGAGACCTTGGCTTGGCCACCAATACCGTCCGCAACAGTGTCGTGGAAGGATACGGCAGCCTTGTCACCCCCTACCGATCTTATGGTCAGACCCTCAAGCTAAAATCCACCGTTCTCAATACAGACACCCTCATTTTGGATACCATAAGAACGGCCATTCCCCCAAATACCACTGTCACCTATGAATGGTTCGACTTGGAATATGGGGTCCCTGTACTGTCTGTCACAGCCACTCAAATTGGAAATTTTGAGCTGGTAACCAATATTCAGTTCATCGATACGGCCCGCTGCCTGGAGCCATTGGCCTTGTACTTGTCAACCCCTCTGCAGCCCATTGTCGACATCAACGGAAATGTGGAGGTGACCTTTACCAACCAAAGCCTCAATGCAGACAGCCTCGTTTGGGATTTTGGCGACGGCCAGACAAGTACAGAAGAAAGTCCCGTCCATACGTACAGCGGAGGAGAAAATACCTACATCGTTCAGCTCATTGCTTGCAATACCCAACAAAACTGCACGCCGCCCATTTGCGATACCTTGCAGTTGCCCTTGACCATACAAGACACCACAGCCAGCGGTCCGATCGACGCACTCTTTACCGCTCCAGCAGAAGGCTGCCAAGGCAATCCTGTGGTTTTTCAAAACAACTCTGACAATGCCAGCAGGTATTTGTGGAACTTTGGAGACAACAATACCTCTACCAACCCCAGTCCGACCCACAGCTACCAACAGCCCGGTGAATACAAGATCACACTCATCGCATCCAATCGAACGGACGTAGACAGCAGCAGCCAAAGCATTGTGATCCTTCCCGCGCCAGAACCTGCTCTGGGCAATGACACCACGATCAACATCGATGGATCTGTCGTCTTGAGTCCAGGAACATTCAGCTCCTACCTTTGGTCCGATGGCACGACTGGATCATCCATCTCTTTGGATGCCTCCCAGCTGGGACAAGGCACTTTTTTGTATGCTGTCACGGTGACGGATGAGGAAGGCTGCAGCGCATCGGATGAGGTGTCGATCACGGTCAGAGACCTGTCCAGTCTAGCTGAGGTAATTGACGGCTACAAGTTGGAGATTTTCCCATCTCCGGTACAAGATTGGCTGCACATACAAGTTGAGGCAGTCCAAGGAGTTGCCCAGCCGTCTGAATGGCGCATTGCGCTCTATGATTTGAGTGGAAAGATGTTGTTGACAGAGCAAATGCAAAACGAACTGCACAAGGTCGACTTGTCCAATTGGCCTGCCGGCGTGTATTTGCTGCGCGTACAGCTGGATCAGCAGTTCAAAACCTTCAAAATCGTCCGCTAAACACTCCTTGTCAGCGGACACATACTCATTGGGGTGAGTGTAAATTTAGCCATATGGGTACAGAACTCATATGGCTAAATGATAGGTGGTCAGAAGATTGACCAAAGGAAAAGGCTTCTAGTTGGAAGATCTTTCGTAGGCGAACCCTCCTTTCTTGTTTCGAGACCAACTGGTAAACTTGATGTCGATGGCAATGTTTTCCTCCACCAACAGCATGACGTAGTCGGTTCCAACGATGTTGCGAGGCATGTCTACGACAGTTCTGAAATTTCCAAATGTCAAATTGTCCAAATCGGCTGTCGTTCCTTCTGCCCAGAGGGTGCCTGCTGGACTGGTATCCTTGCTGGCATCATCTTCTGTCACAGCGTTGAAAATTTGTCCCCCACCCTCAGCGCGAGTGATCCATACCAAGTTGGTGATTCGATCTTGGTTGGCCTCCAGGGTGTGGTCCGTATCATCTGGTTTTTCAAAGGTGACAGTTGGCCCCGACCAAACCGTGATTTGCATTACTGGCGGCACATCTGGCGCCTCCGTCTTGTCGTTGTTGCAAGCCGTAAAAAAAAGAATGCTCAGCAAGGTGATTGACAACAAATGAAAATTTGCGTACTTCATAGCAACCAAAAATTGTGATGTTAAGATATTGAGCTGTTTGACAAACGAAGGTAACAACTTATCGGATTTGCGCTTATACAAAAGGAGAAAATGCCGCGCTGATACCCGTAATTTCCCTTTCGAACGAGCATTTTACAAAAAAACGGGTGTCCTACAGTGCAAAAACGCCTGAGAATTGAGGCATTTATCCTTTGACCGACATTTCGTCCGATGACAGATGCTGGGCCTTCGAGACGGTCAAGCGGGAGACCAAAATGATGCTGACCAGCCCTGCCAACATGGCCAAGGTCCGGAATGGAAAGAGGACAACACCATCTTCTATCATTGGATAAGGCAGCAAGATTGGAATGCCCAAAATGGCATCTCCTCCGCCAAATCGCAAGACAGAAGCGACCGCAAAGCCTGCCAAGGCCCCCCAGCGATTGGCCTTGGGATCGAAAAGGGCACACACCAAGGCGGGAAACAGCAAGCAATAGACAAAGTCGCTGCACAAGTACCACAGTTCGTAGACACTCTTGATTTGCAGTGCCAGCAAGGTCGCTGCAATCCCAATGATCCAAATGCACTTTTGTATGACCCGGCCCAGCTCGTCGGAAGAAATGTTGGGGCGAAGCAGGGGTTTGTAGACATTCCAGCTGGCCAGGGAAGAAGCCGACAAAATGGAAGAATCCACCGACGACATGACTGCCGCTGCTACGGCCCCCAAGCCAATGGTGGCCACCCAGGGATTGGTCAAGTAGCGGACGACATAGGGCAAGGTAGAAGCAGAGTCGGGCGGGCTGGGCAAGCCCATGGCCGTCCAATCTGTGACCCCTCCGATCATGCCGATGAGTACGGCCGGAATGGCGGCGAGTAGACAGACAAATCCTGCCACGATGGACAGCCAGACCGCCGTTTTCGCATTTTTGGCCGACAACACCCGCTGAAAATACACCTGCCAAGCAATCCCTCCGAAGATCAACAACAGCGAATTGTCCCACCAATTCCAGTAATAATTGCCCAAAGCGGCCTTGGTGGGCCAAAAAGACGCCAAATCGCCGTGTTGCGCCTGATAGAGTTCCCATACTTTTTCCATCCCTCCCAAATTGCCCATGGCCGATGGCAGCACGATCAACAGCCCCAGCATCAGCAAAATCATCTGCACCACATCGGTCAGCGCCACCGCCCATAGACCTCCGACTGCGGTGTAAGCAATGGCAATGACGGCGGACAAGAGAATGGCAGGTGTCGTATCCAGGCCCAGCACGGTTCCAAAGGTGGTTCCCAAAGCGGTAAGGATGGCGGCGGTCCAAAACAATTCTCCCGCCAGGGCAGGCAGGAAAAACAAAGCGGTGGTTCGTTTGCCAAATCGCTCCTGCAAGGGGTCGAGCATGGTGTGGTAGGAACGCGCTCTCATTTTTCCCGCAAAAAACAACCCGCCGATGATCAGACTCATGGCATAGCCCCAGGGGGCCTGTACCCACATCAGCCCAAAGGAGGCGGTATATTCTGCCGTTCCGTTGATGTAGCCACCCCCAACCCAGGTGGCGCTCATGGTAAAAACGGCCACAAAAAGCGGGATGGATCGGCCGGCCAGCATCATGTCTTCGCTCTTGCCGTCGTTGCGCTGTCCTGCAATCCAAGCCCCCAACAAAAAGATGATGCCATAGAAGAGGAGCATGGCAAAAAAGCCCGGCCAAAAGACGTTGGCACCTGCCCAGTATAAATAGGCCCCACCGATGATCAAGGCGGCAAAAGCCATCAAGCTGGGCCAAAGCCCTTTGCGTATCTTCATCTGTTTTGTACTAAAAGTGTTTAATCCCCACAAAATATCCATATTTTTGGACTTCAGCAGCCAATCACGCTGGACGGATGGATCACTGCTCACACCAAATCAACGAGATGCAAAAAGCCCCTACCCTACTGGAAAAATCACTGGCTTGGAGTGTACATATGTTTACTTCCTCTGGCCTGCTCTGTGGTTTCATGGCCATATTGGCCATCAATCGCTCCGATTGGGCGGAGGCCATGTGGTGGCTGCTGGCCAGTTTGGTGATCGATGGCATTGACGGCACCTTTGCCCGCCTGTTCCGGGTGCAAGAGGTTCTTCCCTACATGAATGGCAAAACCATTGACTATGTGATCGACTTTGCGACCTACGCCATCATCCCCGCCTACTTTTTTTACCAGGCCCAATTGGTGCCCGACGATTGGCGATTGCCCTGTACTTTTGCCATTTTGTTGTCTTCCGCCCTCTACTACGGCAAAGAGGGAATGGTCTCCGATGACATGTACTTTGTGGGCTTTCCCGTGATGTGGAACATGGTGGTGTTTTACCAAGTCTTTGTGGTGCAGATCCCTCCCATGGGACATGTAGCCGCCGTCTTCTTTTTTGCAGCTCTCCACTTCATTCCCATCAAGTTTGTGTACCCAAGTCAGGCCTCCCGCTATCGGGCCTTCACCCTCGGGCTGACCATCGTATTTTTGCTGACCCTCCCCCTGATCCTCTATTTGTATCCCAAAAGAAGTCCTTGGTTGACAGGCTTGGCCCTCTTCAACGGTGCTGCCTACGGACTGCTGGCGGTGTACAACACCTACATCGAGAAATGAGTGCCTTCGCAAGATTGTGTTGGCAATAAACAGAGGGGCTGCCCCATTTTCTGAATCGATCTTTCTTCCCTTTGGGCAAAAGTGTGTACTTTTCAGCAAACATACTTTGGAAATCGATGAGTCAAGTCCGGGAGCTACCCTTTGTTCGCCTACTGATCCCCTTCCTTGTGGGCATTGGCATCGCCTGGTCTCATCCGTTTTCTTTTCCCGCCCTCGATGTTCTGCTCTGGCTGAGTCTTTCACTGGCCATCTACGCTCGCTGGAAGCCCGTCCCCTTCGGCATGCGGTGGTGGCCTGGTTTGTTGTACAGCTTATTTTTTGGTGTATTGGGACATCAAATGTGCCTGAAAAACAATGAGTTAGCCCATTCTGATCATTTTCACCACCACATGACCAAGGACAATGGATGGATCGGTGCCGTCAGTCAACTGCCAGAAGAAGGGAAAAGAATTCGACTGACAATGGAGGTGGATCAGCTGTTGGATGGAGGCAAAAAGAGCATCATTTCCTGCCGTGGCCAGCTATTGGTTCACTTGCCAGTCGATTCATCCAGTCGGCGTCTGCAGCTTGGGGATCGCCTACTGGTCCGAGGCAAGGCCCAGGCCATTGCAGCAGTCAACAATCCAAATGCCTTTGACTACAGGAAATATCTGGCTTTGCGCAATGTCCACCATCAACTATTTGTCGATTCCAGCGCGTGGCAATTGTTGGGTGGAGGCAAGGAATGGTCTGTGTTTGGGATGGCCTTGCAATTTCGACAAGAACTTCTCGACATCCTGCAAAAGCATCTCACAACACCCAATGAATATGCCGTTGGGGCTGCTCTTTTGTTGGGGTACAAACAGGCACTGGGGGCAGACATCCGGCAGGCCTACAGTGGCACGGGGGCCATGCATGTGTTGGCAGTATCTGGTCTGCATGTCGGTCTGATTTACCTGCTGCTTCATTTTGTTTTGCAGCGGTGGCATGTTCACAAAAAGCGGTGGATACTCATTAAGGTACTCCTCCTGTTGGCTGGGGTGTGGGGCTTTGCATTGCTGACGGGGGCATCTGCATCGGTCATGCGCGCTGCTACCATGATTAGTTTTGTGATTGTGGGCAAGCAGTTTTGGCGACACACCAACATTTACAATACCCTGGCCACATCGGCCTTTTGCCTGTTGTATGTCAACCCCTATTTGCTGCTGGATGTGGGATTTCAGTTGTCCTACTTGGCGGTCATTGGCATTGTATATTTTCAAGGACGCATCCATCGGCTTTGGTCAATTGAAAACAGATGGGGAGATGCCATTTGGAAATTACTGAGTGTCTCCCTTGCGGCGCAGTTGACCACGTTCCCGATCAGTTTGTATTACTTTCATCAGTTTCCGCTCTTCTTTTGGCTCTCTGGTTTGGTGGTCGTTCCGGCAGCGGTGGGCATTTTGGCGGTGGGCATTGCCTTGTTTTTGTGCAGCCAGTTGGTTCCCATTTTGGCGGTGGCCATCGGCAAGTTGTTGTATGGCATGATTTGGCTGACCAATGCCTGCATTTTTCTCATCCAGCAAATCCCGGGCGGGCGCATTTCCGATCTCTGGATCGATGGCCTGCCACTCGTCCTTTGTTATGTGGTCATCATTTTGTTTGCCATTGGTATGGAACGAAGGAACAGCCGTTGGCATCTGGCGTCTTTGGCTACTCTGCTGGTCATTTCTGCTTGCCAATTCAGCAAACGGATGGGCCAGCACCAACAAAATGGTGTGCTCGTGTATGCGGTAGGCAAAAATGGTCTGGTTGATTTTTACGACGGCAGAACGGTGTATACTTGGCAAAGTGCGGGCTTGTCTGAACGGCAGCAAGAATTTGCGGCAGCCAATCATCGCATGGCACGTGGGCTTACCCGTCGCAGCTCCATCTCCTTGGGTGGGACAACGAATTGGGCCCAATTGGCAGTGCATCAAAACGCCATTCACTTTGGTGGAACAAACTGGTTGATCTTGGAACAGCCGCTCCGATGTCCGCAAAACCGTTTTCCCCCATTGAAAGCTTTGTATTTGCGCAACAAGGCCCGAATGAATTTGGCTGAGCTATCGGACTGTTTGACCTTTGACTACTTGATCGTCGACAGTTCTGTTGGTTTTCGCCAGCGAAAAAAATGGAAAGAGTACTGTTTTCAAAACGGCATCCAATTCAAGGACGTCAGCCAAAGCGGTGCCCTATACATTCCACTCAACAATTGAGACATGGCATCAGAATTTTTCAAAGACGGACTGCATTTCAGCAAAAGTGAACGAAACGGAATTTTCGTACTGATCACCCTTTGCCTGTTGGGATTTTATGGCCCCAATCTGTATCATCGACTGTTTCCAAAACCCGCTCAACACTTTGACGATTTTCACCAAGAATGGGCGGCACTAGAGCCTGAGAAAAAGGTCGATCAGAAATTCAATGGCAAATCGAAAAAACGAAGAGCCCCATCATTGGAAGCAACATTTTCAGCAGAGATGTTACAACCCTTTGACCCCAATGCCATTTCGAAAGAAAAGCTATTGGCCATGCAACTGCCGAAGCGGTGGGTTGGCAATTTGGTGAAATACAGATCAAAAGGTGGGCGCTTTCGCAAGGCAGAAGACCTTCGGAAAATTTACGGAATGACCGACCAACTTTTTGAACAGCTCAAAGATTTCCTGCGCTTTCCCAATTCTTCCAAGGATGCGTACAAGCTTGCCAAAAAATCTACTGTCCAAGAGTCGAAACCAGACAGCCTTTTTGCCTTCGACCCCAACACGGCAAGCGAGGCCAATTTGCAACGCCTGGGCCTTCCCCAAAGAGTGGTTCAAAACATCGTTCGATACAGAGAAAAGGGAGGAAAATTTCGCAGAAAAGAGCAATTGAAAAAAATCTATGGCTTGTCCCCTGCAGACTTTGAACGGCTTGCCCCTTTCATTCATCTCCCAGAACCAACAGAAAAACAAGCACCCAATCTTGCCATTCCTTCTCCTCGACCATCTGTGGTAATCGACATCAACCGAGCAGACGAATCTACTTGGCAACAGCTTCGCGGAATCGGTCCGGCCTATGCCCGCCGCATTGTCAACTTCAGGGAAAAGCTGGGTGGATTCCACTCCGTTGAGCAAGTCGGTGAGACGTATTATTTGCCCGATAGCACCTTTCAAAACATTCAGCCCCAGCTCAGGGTTTCACCCATTTTCCGAAAATTGGCAGTCAACCAATCGACCAAAAAAGACTTGTACTCTCATCCTTATCTAGACGGGAAAGAAGCCCAGCTCATCGTCAATTATCGAACACAACACGGTCCGTACAAAGATGTCAATGACCTCAAAAAAATTGGTGTCATTCGCAAAGCAACCTGGCAAAAAATTCTGCCATACATCAGTTTTGAACCATCGGACAGCACATCCAATTGAGGGATTCACATAAAAAAAAGCAGCAAGTGTAACAGACCAAAATACACCATTCTACGCATTGACATCGACCACTACATGAAGCTAGGAACAGAAAAATACCCTTTTCCGGGTATCCCAATTTCGCCCACATCTGACAAATCGCCAAGCGTAAGTCACCCTCTGCAAGCTACTTACGCAGTACAAAAAAACGCCCTGTACCAAGACGTTGAATCAAAGTTGGTTATTGGCTAATTTTGTAGTACGAATCATACAACTCCCCCCGCTCGCATCCCTCCTGCGAAAATCCAAAACTTACAAATCTCGACACACAATGAACATTGAAAATTCTATTGGAATTTTCAGGCGCTCTCGGCGCTTATCACACTGGATCATCTGCCTGCTGATCTGTTTATTCATCGTTCATTGTGGCCTTGCCCAAACGACCATCGAATGGGATCGAACATTTGGTGGAGATCAATTTGAAGAACTGACCAAAGCCATTCAAACTTCGGACGGTGGCTATCTACTTGGAGGCTCCTCTTCCTCTGGTATGAGTGGCGATGTCAGCCAAGCCAGCCGAGGAGGTGCCGACTACTGGGTCGTGCGCACCGATGCCAATGGCAACAAGTTGTGGGATGCCCGATATGGGGGCAACAATGGCGAGATTCTTCAATACGTAGAAGAAACTTCTGACGGAGGATTCATCCTCGGTGGCTGGTCTTCTTCCGACGCAGTGGGCGACAAAACGGAAGCCAACAACGGTCCTTTTTGGACCACAGATTTCTGGATTGTCAAGATAGATGCCAATGGCAATCAGCAGTGGGACAAGTCCTTTGGTGGCGATCAAAACGAACAGCTTTGGGAAGTTCACCAGACGGCAGACGGCGGTTATATCATGGGGGGATGGTCTACTTCTGGCATCAATGGCGACAAGACGGAGGCCAGCCGGGGAGGCTTTGATTACTGGTTGGTCAAAACAGATGCCAGTGGCAACAAAGTATGGGACAAAACATATGGTGGCATCGGAACCGACATGTTGCTCACCCTGCAGCCAACCACTGACGGTGGATACATCTTGGGAGGCCTCTCCGGCTCTGGCGTTTCCACTGACAAATCACAACCTGTGGTTGGTTCTCTCGATTTTTGGTTGGTCAAAACCAATGCAACGGGTGTCATTCAATGGGACAGAACCTACGGCGGTTTGGGCAACGATCAACTCAGGAGTTTGCAACAAACTTCAGATGGCGGCTACATTCTCGGAGGTTTTTCCGACTCGGACAACAACGGCGACAAAACGGGTGTCAACCGAGGAAGCTTGGATTTTTGGATCATCAAAACCAATGCCTCCGGTTTCAAAGAATGGGACAGCACCTTTGGTGGTTCTGCAGCAGAAGACCTCAATTCCATCTATCAAACAGACAAGGGAATTTACATCGCAGCTGGCTATTCTCAATCTCCACTCGGCGGTGACAAAACGGCTCCCCTCAAAGGAAGTTTGGACTACTGGACCGTCTACATCGATGCCAATGGCAATCAGTTGTACGACCAGGGATTTGGCGGCAGTGGCAACAATGTCTGTTACGACTTCATCCGCACCAACGACAATGGCTACTTGCTGGCGGGTCATTCTGATTCCAATGCTTCCGGGGACAAAACGCAAAACAACAACGGAGCCAATGACCAATGGATTGTCAAGCTGAGTTGTGACCCACAAATCGACCTTCCACAGGATACATCCATTTGTGCTGGCACACCTTTACAGCTCAATCTATCCATCTTCAGTCGGATGCCTTGTGCATATCTATGGGAAGATGGCAGTACGATGGCTTCTCGCTCACTCAGTCCATTGGATACCAGCATGTACAAAGTCACCGTGACAGACATTCACGGCTGCACAAGTACAGACAGCATTCAGGTCAACATCATTCCTTCTCCTTCTCTCGATTTGGGAATGGACACCAGCATTTGCGATGGCCAAAGCTTGGTCTTGGATGCGGGCATTGCCAGTTCGTACGATTGGTCGACGGGGGCAACAAGTCAGAGCATTTCGGTCAGTACTCCGGGCAGTTATGCGGTCACCATTACGGATGCAAATAGTTGCCAAGTCAGTGACACCCTTCAGGTCCTTGTACACGGCATACCGACAATATCATTGGGCAGTGACAGGGGCTTTTGTTTGGGAGATTCTCTTTTGTTGGATGCGGGGACGGCAAGCAGTTATGATTGGTCAACGGGAGAAAATTCGCAGACCATTTTTGTCAATGTTTCGGGTAATTATACCGTCACCATCACGGATGCAAATGGTTGTCAAAATTCGGATGATGTCAATATTACGGTTAATGATCTGCCGGTTATAGAGCTGGGGAATGATACTGTTCTTTGTCCAGGAAACGCTATTACCCTAGATGCAGGACTAGCAAGTAGCTATGACTGGTCTACAGGAGATAACTCACAGACCATTTCTGTCAATGCTTCCGGTAATTATTCGGTTACCATCACAGATGCAAATGGCTGTCAAAACTCGGATGACATCAACATTACGGTCAACAATCTGCCAATCGTTGAACTGGGGAATGATACTGTTCTTTGTCAAGGAAATTCTGTTACTCTCAATGCAGGATTGGCAAGCAGTTATGACTGGTCCACTGGAGATAACTCACAGACCATTGCTGTCAATGCTTCTGGCAACTATACCGTTACCATAACGGATGCGAATGGCTGCCAAAACTTGGATGACATCAACATTACGGTCAATGATCTGCCAATCATTGAACTGGGGAATGATACTGCCTTTTGTCAAGGAAATTCCATCACTCTTGATGCAGGGCTGGCAAGTAGCTATGACTGGTCGACGGGAGATAACTCACAAACCATTGCTGTCAATGCTTCTGGCAACTATTCAGTTACCATCACAGATGCAAATGGTTGCCAAAACTCAGACGACATCAACATCACTGTTCATAATCTGCCGATCATTGAGCTGGGGAATGATACTGCTTTTTGTCAAGGGAACTCCATCGTACTAGATGCAGGAGTGGCAAGCAACTATGACTGGTCTACGGGAGACAATTCACAAACCATTTCTGTCAATACTT